>NZ_QGDB01000001.1 GCF_003149535.1 Falsochrobactrum shanghaiense
ACTTCGCCGCCCTTTTCAAGCACGACGACGGAAAGCTCCGGATCGATCTGTTTGAACCTGATCGCCGCAGCAAGCCCGGCAGGGCCTGCGCCTACGATGACAACATCGAATTCCATGCTTTCGCGTTCGGGAAGCGCATTCGCTTCAGACATCCAAGCCTCCGTCCAGGTATGACATCATTCCTGGCTATACCAGAGTGAATGATGCATCCAATTGTTTTTACTCATGATCCTATCTCGAATGGCGGCAAAGGCGCATCCGAAAGGGACATTTTCCCCATATTCGTTTATCCTCTGGCAGAGTTGATCACTATCGCCTATGCGTCCAATTGTCCAAAATTTGCGCAAACCCGTTGCGCCCGGAGCCGCCACCAGCATGAAACCGCATGCCGCCCCTTGCATTTGCTGGCAAAATTCGCCACCTCATCTGGAGAGGTAGCCGGATGCAGGACACGCGCCAATTGCTGGATATGGAAGAGCTGCTGCGCTTTTACGCGGAAGCAGGTGTCGACACGCCGCTTTCCGAGACGCCGAGCGACCATCTGGCCGCGCCGCAACGTTCCGCCCCCGCCTCCAAAAGCGCCGAGGAAACGGGCCAGCCCCAGGCAATGCGCCCATCGCGCGCGGCTCGCCCTGCTCCTGTTTCGGCCCCTTCCGCAACAAGCCAGCCGGTGCAGGCGGCAGCCGATCTGCCCGATACCGGCCAGATCGCTTTGGCGCGCGAAGCGGCCTCACAGGCTGGCACGCTTGAAGAGCTTCGCGAAAAACTCGCAGCCTTTGATGGTTGCAGCCTGAAATTCACCGCCAAGAATCTCTGTTTTGCCGATGGCGACCCTGCGTCGGATATTATGTTCGTTGGCGAAGCACCGGGCCGCGATGAGGACATGGAGGGCCTGCCCTTTGTCGGCAAATCCGGACAATTGCTCAACCGGATGATCGAGTCGATCGGGCTGAAACGCGAAGACGTCTATATCGCCAATACGATTCCCTGGCGTCCGCCCGGCAACCGCACGCCGACCCCGCTGGAAACGGAGCTATGCCGCCCGTTCATCGAACGGCAGATCGAGCTTGCCGCTCCCAAAGTGCTGGTGGCGCTTGGCGGTCCCGCCGGTAAAGCGCTGACGGGCGCTTCCGAAGGAATCTTGCGGCTGCGGGGCAACTGGAAAATCCATCGCACGCCGTCGGGCATGGAAATTCCGGTCATGCCGACATTGCATCCGGCCTATCTGCTGCGCTCTCCTGCCCAGAAACGCTTTGCATGGCGTGATTTTCTCGCCGTGAAAATGAAACTTGCCGCATTATCCGATTGACGCCCCTTCAACATGAGGGCATCAGCGGACTGAACGTCACTAACATGCCGCAAACATGATTTAATTCGCCATTTACCGGATGCGTCAGGGCGCAAAGAGTTTCGGATTCGCCACACCAGACTATTTGTACTTTCGTGGAGTTTTTCATGGCTGGACAGCTTCTGCCCATCGCGGCTCTGCTTGCAAGTACATTCCTGATGCTGCTTGCCGGTGGCCTCGCCGGTATTCTTCTGCCCCTGCGTGCCGGTCTGGAAGGCTGGTCCACCACGACGATCGGCGGCATGGGCATGAGCTATGCGCTCGCCTTCACCATCGGCTGCATCGTGATCCCGCATCTGGTGCGGCGTGTCGGCCATGTGCGCGTGTTCTCGGCATTGCTGACGCTCCTGTCCATCGCCTTGCTGCTGCATTCGCTGATCGTCGACCCGTCCACATGGATGATTTTCCGCGGCATTGCCGGTTTCTCCCTTGCCGGTTCCTACATGATCATCGAAAGCTGGCTGAACGAGCGCGTCACCAATGAATCGCGCGGCAAGATATTTTCCATCTATATGATCGTCACCATGATGGGGCTTTTGTGCGGGCAATATATCCTGCCCTTCGGCGATGCGGGCACGCAGACGCTCTTCATCATCTGCGCCATCATCTATGGAAGCGCGCTGCTGCCCACCGCCCTTTCCAGCGCCCAGTCGCCCAATCCGCTCACACAGGTTTCGCTTGACCTCAAGGGCCTGTACCGGCGCTCGCCGGTCGCAGCCATTGGCTCGCTGCTTGCCGGTATTATCGCAGGCACATGGAACTCGCTTGCGGCGATCTATGGTGAGGGCAACGGCCTGCCCGCATTCGGCATCGCAACCATGCTGGCCAGCGCCATGGTTGGCGGAGCGATTTTTCAGTATCCGCTGGGCCGCGCCTCGGATTTCATGGACCGGCGCTATGTGATGATCGTCGCGGGCATCATCGGGTTCGCGCTATCCATGGTGATGATCGTGTTTCATCCCTCTTCGCCCTATGCGCTTTATGGGATGATGTTCCTTTTTGGATCGGTGCTCTACTCGATCTACAGTCTCAATGTGGCTCATGCCAACGACTATGCCGATAACAGCGAGTTCGTGAAAATTTCAAGCGGCCTGCTGATCATATACGGCGCGGGAAGCGTAATCGGCCCTGCCTTGTCCGGTCCGCTGATGGACATGATCGGCGCGCGCGGCTTCTTCGTCGTCATGGCGCTCTCCTATGGTCTTTACGGGCTGCACGCTTTCTGGCGCATCCGCCATCATCACCGCCCGGCCCATAGCGACCAGAAGACGGAATACAAGTTCCACACGCCCGATGGGCTGTCCACGCCTGAAACCATGCAGCTCGATCCGCGTTCGGAAGGCACTCCCGGTCAATCCTGAAAATGCTTTTGGTGGACGCATTTTCCGGGCGCAAAACCGCTTCACACTTTTGCTGAAAATGCTTTATTGCTGCTGGGGTGCATTCACCTTGTGCGGTTCGATGGCCAGCTGGTGCTCGCGATAGATGATATAGCCGCCCGCCCCCATGACAATGAGGCTGCCCAGAAGCATTTCATAGGTCGGAATATCGCCGAAAATCACATAGCCGATCGCCAACCCCAGGAGCATTGACGTATATTCAAACGGCGCAATGGTGGACATCGGAGCGTGACGATAGCTTTGCGTCAGCAATATCTGCGCCACTCCGCCGAACACGCCCGCGCCAATCAGCATGGCCAATTGCGGCCATGTCGGCGTAGCCCAGCCAAATGGCAGGCTGACGAGCGCAATGACGCTGGAAGCCAGTGAAAAATAGATGACGATCGTCGTCGTGCGTTCGGTCTGCACCAGCCGGCGCACCAGCAGCATCGCCACCGCCGCCATGGCAGCTCCCGCCAGCGCCGCCATGGCGCCGATGGCTTCATTCTGCCCTACATGGCCCGCAGTGAATAATGTCATGCGCGGCCAGATGATGATGAGCACACCGATGAGGCCGATGAAGACCGCACTCCAGCGATAAAGCCGCACGACTTCATGCAGGATGAGCCAGCTCAGGATGACGGCAATAAGCGGCGACGCATAATTGATGGCGATAGCTTCCGGCAAGGGCAATATGGTCAGCGCAAGAAAGCTCAGCGACATGGCCGCGACGCCGATGGTGCCGCGCCAGAAATGGCCGAAACCATGCCGGGTATAGAGAACGCCGGGCAATTGCCCCCGGCAACCGGCATAGAGCAATATCGCAAGCATTGCGAAGAAAGAGCGAAAGAAGATCAATTGCCCAAGCGGAATGCCTTCCGCCGCCTTGATCAGCGTCGACATGCCAACGAAAATCGTAACCGATGCAATCTTGAGTCCGATTCCCAACAGCGGCTTATTGTCAAGAAGATTGACCTCTACCGGCTTGCTCGGTGAGGCATTCGGTGGTGACGCGTCCGGCAGAGACTTCACAACGCAATTCCTTGAACAGGGCTGACCCCAAGTCGTGATGACGACCCAACTATGCATAATCGGGTTCCGGTCAAAGCGCCAGCACTGCACGGATTAAAAAACAAAATATGCGACCGGCCCGCAACAGGGCCTTTCTTGTCGAACGGGGAAAAGCCGGATAGGCTTCGTCGACTGAATGAATGATAGAAAAGAATTTCCACATGCGCACTGAAACCGGCCCGGTGTTCCGTCTCGAAGATTATCGCCCCACACCCTATGCTATTCCTGTCACAAAACTCGATTTCCTGCTTGAGCCGACAAAGACGGTGGTGCGCGCCACGCTTTCCATCGAACGCCGCCCGCAAACGCCGCCCGGCACGCCGCTCATACTCGATGGCGATGCATTGCAGCTTGTCAGTGTCAGCCTCGATGGCAGGGAGCTTGGCGGCAACAGTTTTATCGCGACGCCGGAGCGGCTTGAAATCAATGACCTGCCGGAAAGCGGGTGCTTCACGCTGGAGATCGTGACGCAGATCAATCCGACGACCAACCGCCAATTATCCGGCCTTTACCGGTCGAGCGGCGTCTATTGCACCCAGTGCGAAGCCGAAGGCTTTCGCCGCATCACCTATTATTATGACCGGCCGGATGTGCTTTCGGTCTATACGGTGCGCATCGAGGCCGACCGCGACGCCGCGCCGATCCTGCTTTCGAACGGCAATCCGGTTGAGAGCGGTGCGGTCGAGGCTGTGGCCGGACGACATTTCGCAATCTGGCATGACCCGCATCCCAAGCCGTCCTATCTCTTCGCGCTCGTTGCCGGCTCGCTCGGCGTCGTGAAGGATCACTTCACCACGCAGTCGGGACGCGCAGTCGATCTGGCCATTTATGTCGAGCATGGCAAGGAAGAGCGCGCGCTCTATGCAATGGATGCCCTCAAGCGCTCCATGCGCTGGGACGAAGAAAAATTCGGACGCGAATATGATCTCGATATTTTCAATATCGTCGCAGTCTCGGACTTCAACATGGGGGCCATGGAAAACAAGGGCCTCAATGTCTTCAACGACAAATATGTGCTGGCCGATCCGCAGACGGCGACCGATGCCGATTATGCCGGTATCGAAGCGGTTATCGCGCATGAATATTTCCATAACTGGACCGGCAATCGCATCACCTGTCGCGACTGGTTTCAGCTTTGCCTGAAAGAAGGGCTGACGGTCTATCGCGATCACGAGTTTTCGGCTGACCAGCGCTCGCGCCCGGTCAAGCGCATTGCGGAAGTGAAGCTTCTCAAATCGCAGCAATTTCCGGAAGATGGCGGCCCGCTTGCCCATCCGGTGCGCCCGCGCCAATATAGCGAAATCAATAATTTCTATACGGCGACGGTTTATGAAAAGGGCTCGGAAGTGGTGCGCATGATCCGCACCATCATCGGGCCTGAGCTTTTCCGCAAGGGCATGGACCTTTATTTCGAGCGCCATGACGGCGAGGCTGCGACCATCGAAGACTTCATCAAGGTCTTTGCCGATGTGTCGGGGCAGGATTTTTCACAATTCGCGCTCTGGTATGATCAGGCGGGCACACCCACGGTTCGCGCCAGTTTCAGTTATGATGCCGAAGAGGCAAGCTTTACCGTCGCGCTTTCGCAGGCCATCCCGCCGACGCCCGGACAGGCCACGAAAAAGCCGATGCATATTCCTGTTGCGTTTGGGCTTATCGGGCCGGACGGGCAGGATTTGCAGCCCTCATCCATCGAGGGCGGCATGGTGCGCGATGGCGTCATTCATCTGCGTCATGCAGAAGAAACCATTACCTTCCATGGCATTCATGAGCGCCCTGTTCCGTCGCTTCTGCGCGGTTTTTCCGCGCCCATCAATCTGGTTGCGGCACTTTCAGAACACGAGCGGCGCTTTCTCGCCCTCAATGACAGCGACCCGGTGGCACGCTGGCAGGCCATGAACGATATTTTCATGCAGGCGCTGCTCGATGGCGCCAAACGGACACGCGACGGCTATAGCCCGCAAGTCGACAATATCGTCACCGAACTGGTGGGCCGTGTCGCCTTTGACGACGCAATCGAGCCAGCCTTTCGGGCGCTCTGCCTGACATTGCCAAGCGAAAGCGACATCGCGCGGGAAATGGGCCGGAATGTCGATCCCGATGCTATATTGGCAAGCCGCCAGCATCTGATCGGCGTCATTGCTTCCAGTCATGCGGATAGGTTTGCCGCAGTTTATGATGATTTGCGGCAGGAAGAAGCATTCTCACCCGCTGCCGCCCCCGCCGGCAAGCGCGCCTTGCGCAATGTTCTGCTCGATTATCTCAGCCTGTATGAAAATGATCCGGCGCGGGCGGCAAGGCAATTCGGGCAGGCCGACAATATGACCGACCGCGCCGCGGCACTGGCCGTTCTGGTGCATCGCTTTGGCGATACGCAACCAGCGCATGAGGCGCTTGCCTCCTTCGAGCAGCGCTTTGGCCATGATGCGCTTATCATGGATAAATGGTTCGTCGTGCAGGCAACCCGCCCCGGTGAAAATGCCCTCGACAATGTACGCGCATTGATGGAGCATCCGCTGTTCTCGCTGGACAATCCCAACCGTGTGCGTGGTTTGATCGGCGCTTTCTGTGCGTCCAACCCGACCGGCTTCAACCGCAAGGATGGCGCCGCTTACGAATTTTTTGCCGATATGCTGCTGAGCATCGATCCGGAAAATCCGCAGCTTTCGGCCCGCCTTCTCACATCGCTGCGCTCATGGCGCTCGCTGGAAGACGTCCGGCGCGAGCATGTTCGCAGCGCCCTTGCGCGCATTGCATCCACCTCCTCATTGTCGAGTGATTTGCGCGACATCGTGGAACGCACGCTTGCCTGATTCGGTCATTCGCTGTGCATCGCCATGCACAGCGCCCTATCGCTGGCAGCCAGAGCGAAAAGAGGGCGAACAGCCCTCCTTGCACCGCGCATGACCTGCCGGGGAGAGCGGTTGCGGCTTTCTTGAGTCTTATCAGCGCCTTAGATGCGCCGCCTTACAAAGTGATTCCAGATAACATGTTGAGATTCATGGAGGAATCAGCCCATGCAAATGAATAATTTCACCACCCGTTAACAAATTCTCTGGACAGAGCGAATCACTTTTGATTCAGTGGGCTTGTTCGAAACGGACGGTTCGGACGCCTTGAGTTCCAAATCCGGTTTTTGCAAACCTGTTTTGGGCCGTTCGGGGCAGCTAAACTCCGGCGCATTGCTGGAGTTGATTTAAGAAAATCAAGAGGGGCCTTCGATGGCGAGCACCGACGCGTATGACGCGACGGCGGGAAAGCAATGCATTTCCCGGCGGAAAAGAAGGAAAGGCAGGCTCCCGGGGCATGTCAGTCTTCTTGCCGGTCCCGCTTATGGCAAATTCATTTCGGTAGAACCTGTCCTGCGGCGTCTGGTTCCGGCGCTGATTATTATTTTCCTCGTCATACTGGGCGTTGCGCGCGTCTTTTCCATGCTCTCGTGGCGTGAAGACATCGAGTTGCAGCATAGAGCGGCCCTGTCGGCTGCAACCGCCAATCTCGCGCAGACGATCGAGCGCGCCTCCAATGGCGTGGACGGCGCAGCGCAGATGACGCCTGCCTCCCTTGACGACATCATGGCGGAATTTCGCTCACGCGGGCTTTCCTCCCCCGACATGACCATTGCGCTGATTGACGATGCCTCGACCATCATTGCCGCTTCCGGGCCGCAGGCCGATATGATCGGCAAACAGGCGGACACGGTGTTCGGTGAGGCGCAGCCTTTGTTCCTTTTTGCAGAACGCGCCGGTGTGCTCACAATCACCATGCAGGGCGAAGCAGCTTTTGGTGCGCTGTCGAAAACCATTTCGTCGCCCCTTTCGGTCGTAGCAGTGGAGCCGGAACAGACGATCTTTGCGGAATGGAAGCGTGCGGTGTCGCTCAATATCACCCTGTTTGCGGGAACGACCGGGGTGATGTTTGCCATTCTATATGCCTATTTCAGCCAGGCGGCGCGGGCGCGCGAGGCGGATGATCTTTCCAGCCAGATCCAGCGGCGCATCGATATGGCGCTGGCGCGCGGACGCGGCGGATTGTGGGACTGGGACATGGCGCGCGGACGCATCTACTGGTCGCGCTCGATGTATGAAATGCTCGGCTATGAAGCGCAGGATGCGGTGCTGCCCTTCGGCGACGTTTCAGCGATCATCAACCCCGAAGACGGCGATCTTTATTCCGTCGCGGAACAGGCAGCGGCGGGCAATATTTCCCATGTGGACCGCGTATGGCGCATGCGCCACGCCGATGGTTCGTGGGTGTGGATGCGAGTGCGTGCGGAAATCACCGCTGAAAGCGACCTGCATCTGGTCGGCATCGCCTTCGACGTCAGCGAGCAGCACCGTTTCGCGCAGCAGACGGCGGAAGCCGATATGCGCATTCGCGAAGCCATCGAAAATATTTCGGAAGCCTTCGTGCTTTGGGATGCCAAGAACCGTCTGGTGATGGCCAATTCCAAGTTCAGCGAATATGCGGGCCTGCCGGTCTGGTCGTTAAAGCCGGGCGTGCCGCGCAACGAGGTCGATGCCCATACGCGTCCCTTCAGCTTCGAGCGCCGCATGGCGAACGAGCATAATCGCGCAGGTGGCCAGACGTTCGAGCGGCAATTGAGCGACGGGCGCTGGCTACAGGTCAATGAGCGGCGCACGCAGGATGGCGGGATGGTTTCCATCGGCACCGACATCACGCAGATCAAGCAGCATCAGGAGCGGCTGGTCGAGAGCGAGCGCCGCCTGATGGCGACGATCCATGACCTGTCCATTGCGCGCAAGGGCGAACGCGACCGCGTGCGCGAGCTTTCGGACCTCGCGCGCAAATATGGTGAGGAAAAGGAGCGCGCGGAAGCGGCAAACCGCGCCAAATCGGAATTCCTCGCCAATATGTCGCACGAATTGCGCACGCCGCTCAATGCGATCATCGGCTTCTCGGAAATGATACAGGCAGGCACATTCGGGCCGCTGGGTTCGGACCGCTATGAGGAATATATCAACGATATTCACACCAGCGGCAATTTCCTGCTCAACGTCATCAACGATATTCTCGACATGTCGAAGATCGAGACGGGGCATTTCTCGCTCGACCGCGAAAAAATCGATCTGTGCCCGCTCATCAACGAAACCGTGCGCATGATTTCGCTTCAGGCGGATGAAAAGGAAATCACGGTGGATACGCGCATCGAAGAAGCAATGCAGCTTTACGCCGACCGCCGCGCGATCAAACAGGTGCTGATCAATCTTTTGTCCAATGCGGTCAAGTTCACATCTTATGGCGGGCAGATCACAGTGCGCGCGCGCAAGACCGATACGGCACTTTTCATGACCATTCAGGATACGGGCTGCGGCATTCCCAAATCAGCGATCAAGAAGATCGGCCAGCCCTTCGAGCAGGTGGAAAATCAGTTCACCAAGACCCATACGGGTTCGGGCCTCGGACTTGCGATTTCGCGCTCATTGGCTGAACTGCATGGCGGCTGGCTGCGCATCCGCTCCACGGAAGGCGTGGGCACGGTGGTTTCGGTCTGCATTCCCGACCGCCGCGATAAAAGCGGCTCCGCTCATGAGGCCGAAACCCACGCCGCCTGATTATTGTATCAGCCTTTCAAAGCTCGCACGGACCTCGAGCGCCAGTTCCGCCAGATAATGCTCGACGCGCTGAATATCGGGCAATTCAGCGGCACGGCACAGAAGATCAATCATGCCGGGGATGAATTCCTCGCGTTTCGCATCACGCCCAAGGCAAAGCCGGATCGTCTGGCTGAGATTGGTATAAAAACGATGCGCTGCGACAAGGCTATCGATTTGCGCCGGATCGGCAAAGGACGGTGCAAGTCCGGCCAGAACCTCCAGCGTTGCAACCGGGCGCGGGGTCTTTGCTTCCTTGCCCGCAAGCACCGCGAACTGCGCAATGAATTCAAGGTCGATAATCCCGCCCGCCTTGAGCTTGAAATCCCAATCATCGAGCGGCGGCTTTTCGCTTGCAATCAGCGCACGCATTTCGCGCACGTCATGGGCGATTTTTGCCGCATCGCGCGGGGCGGCCAGCACGTCTTCAATCTCGCCCTTGATGAAGTGGATAAATGCCGCATCGCCATGGATCGGGCGCGCGCGCGTCAGCGCCATATGTTCCCAGGTCCAGGCTTCATTGCGCTGATATTTGCCAAAGGATTCGATATGGGTCGCCACCGGACCTTTATTGCCGGAGGGCCTGAGCCGCATATCAACTTCATAAAGCACCCCTTCGGCGGTCGGCGCGGAAAGCGCTGCAATCAGCCGCTGCGTCAGGCGAATATAATATTGCGACGGAGCAAGCGGCTTGTCGCCATCGGATTCTTCGGCATCCTTATCATGGTCATAAAGCAGGATCAGATCGACATCGGAACCCGCCGTCAGTTCTCTGCTGCCCAGCTTGCCCATGGCAAGAAGTGCTGCTTTTGCGCCTTTCACCCGGCCATGACGGCGCTGCAATTCAGCTTCCACCGCCTCGAAAGCCTTGCCCACCATCAGTTCGGCCAGATCGGAAAAAGCACGGCCTGCGCGTACGCCATCAATGGTTCCGGTGAGAAGGCGGATACCGATCAGGAAGCGGTGTTCAGCCGCAAAAATGCGCAGGCGGTCGAGGACTTCCTCGTAATCGGTCGCAGCACCTAAAAACACCCGCAGCCGTTCTTCAAGATAGGCGCGGTTCGGCACTTCCGAAAAAATCACCGGATCGAGCAGCCCGTCAAAGACATGCGGGTTGCGGGTGATGATTTCGGCGAGCTTGGGGGCTGCACTCATGATCATCACGATCAGATCAAGCAGGCGCGGATTGGATTGCAGCAGGCTGAAAAGCTGGATGCCTGCCGGAAGACCTTGCAGGAAGCTGTCGAAACGCAACAAGGATTCGTCGGCGCGCCGGGTTTCGGCAAAGGCTTTGAGCAAGGCCGGTGTCAGTTCGGTCAGCCGTTCGCGCGCTTCTGCCGATTGCGTGGCGCGATAACGGCCAAAATGCCAGGTGCGGATAACGCGGCAAATATCGCTCGGGCGCTCATAGCCCATGGCGCTGAGCGTTTCCAGCGTGCCGGGATCGTCCACGTCTCCGGTAAAGACGAGATTGCCGCCGGAAGACCCCAGTTCCGGCGCCTGCTCGAACAAGGCGGCATAGTGTTTTTCAACCGTCTGGAGCGCAGCAAGGAACCGGTCGGAAAATTCCGCCGTATCGGCATAGCCCATCATATGGGAAACCCGCGCAAAACCTTCGTCGTCTTCGGGCAGAATATGGGTCTGCTCGTCCGCGATCATCTGGATGCGGTGTTCGACGTCGCGCAGGAAATTATATTCGCGCGCCAGCGCATCGCGGGCCGCATCAGTGATCCAGCCGCGCTCCGCCAATCGGCCCAGCATCGGCACTGTCTGATTGCCGCGCAATTCGGGAAAGCGCCCGCCCGCAATCAATTGCTGCGTCTGGACAAAAAACTCGATCTCGCGAATGCCACCACGCCCAAGCTTCACATTATGGCCGCGAATGGCAATATCTCCGTGGCCTCTATGCGCATGGATCTGTCGCTTGATGGAATGCACATCGGCAATGGCCGCATAATCGAGATATTTGCGCCAGATATAAGGCGCAAGCTCGGTCAGCACCTGATCACCCGATTTGCGATCACCGGCCACAGGCCGCGCCTTGATCATGGCTGCGCGTTCCCAGTTCTGGCCGCGCCCTTCATAATAATGCAGCGCCGCACCCACCGGAATGGCCAGCGGGGTCGAACCGGGATCGGGGCGAAGGCGCAGATCGACGCGAAAGACATAGCCATCCGCCGTGCGGTCCTGAAGAATACGCACCAGACGGCGCGTCAGGCGCGAAAATGTCTCGACGCATTCATAGGGATCACCGATAGCGGGCCGGGTTTCATCGACAAAGACGATCAGGTCAATATCGGAAGAATAGTTGAGTTCACGCGCACCGAATTTGCCCATGCCCAGCACGATCCAGCCGCAATCTTTTTCGGGGTTGTCGCGATCAGGCAAGCTGATCTTGCCCGCACTATCCGCATCGCGCAGCAGAAAGCGGACAGCCGCGCCGGTGCAGGCTTCCGCAAGATCGGTAATCCAGCCAGTCGTGGCTTCGGTATCGAATATGCGCGCCAGATCACCCAATGCGATCAGCACATGCGCCTCGCGCTTGAGGCGGCGCAAATCACTCATAAGCGTGGTTTCGCTGCTGCCTTCCTGCATGCCGCACTGCGAAATTTCGCCCAGAATATCGGCAAGCGCCTGTTCTGGCGGGCGGGCCGCTATACGGTCCAGAATGCGCGGCTGGCGCATCAACACTTCGCGAATATAGGATGAAAGGTCGAGCACTGCCGCAAGAAAGCCTGCCGCGTCCTTGTCCTCAAGAAGAGCCAGAGCGCGGGGCAAGTCATCCTCTCGCGCCTTCTCTTTCAGATCATTCAGGAACGAATGCGCCCGTTCTTCATCAAGCGACACCAATGGGCAGAGTTTCCGGTCGAAAAACAGCGCCTTTGCCTCTTCTGCCGCCATGGTCCCCTCTTAAATTCCTATTTGGCCGCCTCGTCATGGGGCAGTGGAAACTCCAGAACCGCACGCAGTCCGGGCCGGTTATCCTCAAGACGAAGCGCGCCACCGTGCAACTTCATGACCGCCTTGGCAAGACTCAAACCCAATCCCGAACCCGGTTGCGTCCGACTTTCCTCAAGCCGCACGAAGCGCTCCGTTGCCTGCTCGCGCTTGTCTTGCGGAATGCCGGGGCCGTTATCGGCCACCACAATGCGCATCCAGCCGCCATCGCGCTCCATGGCCAGCGTTACCGCAGAGCCGCCCCGTTCCGCGCCAGCATATTTGATGGCATTGTCAACCAGATTGGAAACCGTCTGGCCGATCAATTCGCGGTTGATGCGCAAAGGCGTGTCGTCGAGTGCACCGACCACAAAACTCACGCCCGCATCTTCCGCCACCGGTTCATACATTTCGGCAACGTCGCTCACAATGGGAGCGAGCGGCATTTCCTCCAGATTTTCCGAAGAATAGCCCGCCTCCAGCCGCGAAATCATCAGGATCGCGTTGAATGTGCGGATGAGCTGGTCGGATTCAGCGATGATGTCCTCAAGAACTTCGCGGTGCTCCGCGCCGGTCTTTTCGCCCGACAGCGCTTCTTCGGCACGGTTGCGCAGGCGGGTAAGCGGGGTCTTGAGATCGTGCGCGATATTGTCGGAAACCTGTTTCAGTCCCTCGTTCAATTCAAGGATACGCCCCAGCATCACATTGAGATTGGCTGAAAGGCGGTCGAATTCATCGCCCGAACCATTGACCGGCAGACGCCGCGTCAGGTCGCCCTCCATGATGCGCTGCGAAGCATTCGAAACGTCGTCGATCCGCTTGAGCGCCCGGCGTCCCACAAAGAACCAGATGAGGAAGGCACCGACCCCCATAATGCCAAGCGCCAGCATGAGCGAACGGCGGATGAGTTCGCGGAAGCGCTCCGGCTCTCCCAGATCGCGGCCAACAAGAAGGCGCATGCCATTGGGCAAGGCGATCACCACGGCAATGGCGCGATGCTCGGTTTCCGTGCCCTGTTCGCCATAGCGGCTATAGGTGAAAGCGCGCTCGACGACGCCGTTCGTGTCCAGGACGCCCGGCTGCACACTTTCGACATTTCCGGCAAGGATGCGTCCGGCGGGATCGGAAACCAGATAGAGATAGGCGCCGGGCTGGCGCGAGCGGTAATCAACGCTGCGCACAAGCTGCGGAATGCCGCCGCGCGCATAGCTCTTGCCGATGCTCGCAATTTCCTCGCCCAGCGCTTCCTGCGTCTGCCCGGTGAGAAAGGACGCGGAAAGATTGGTCATATAAAAGACCAGCGCCACCGCGCCAACGACGAACAGCAGCAGATAAAGCGCTGAAAGCCGCGCGGCCGTCGTGCGCATCAGGGCGGAAAAACGGCTCATTCGTCCGCCTTTGCGGGTGCGTCGGACTGTCTGGCGCGAGCATCTTTAAGCATATAGCCCGCCCCGCGGACCGTGTGCAGCAACGGCCCGTCAAAGCCTTTTTCGATCTTGCTGCGCAGGCGCGAAATATGCACGTCGATCACATTGG
Source organism: Falsochrobactrum shanghaiense (assembly GCF_003149535.1). Lineage (GTDB taxonomy): Bacteria > Pseudomonadota > Alphaproteobacteria > Rhizobiales > Rhizobiaceae > Brucella > Brucella shanghaiense. The sequence goes on from NZ_QGDB01000001.1 coordinate 13,887, forward strand.
TCTGCGGATCGAAATGATAATCCCAGACATTTTCCAGAAGCATGGTGCGGGTGACGACCTGCCCCGCATGGCGCATCAGATATTCGAGAAGGCGAAATTCGCGCGGCTGGAGCGCAATGTCCACGCCCTGCCTGCGCGCCGTATGCGCGAGCCGGTCGAGTTCGAGATCGCCGACACGATAGATCGTATCCGCCTCGCGCGGGCTTGAGCGGCGCTGCAACACTTCGACACGCGCAAGCAGTTCGGAAAAAGCATAGGGCTTGGTGAGATAATCATCGCCGCCTGCCCGCAAGCCCGTGACGCGATCATCCACTTCTCCGAGAGCGGAAAGAATGAGCACCGGCGTATCCAGACCCTTGGCGCGCAGCCCGGCAACGACCGAAAGCCCGTCGCGCTTGGGCAGCATGCGGTCCACCACTAGCACGTCATAATTGCCGTTTTCAGCCAGCGCATAGCCGGTTTCGCCATCACCGGCAATGTCGGCGGAATGACCGGCTTCGGCAAAGGCCTTCTCAAGATAGCGGGCCGCCTGGCGGTCGTCTTCAATAACGAGAATCTTCATGACGTCACTATAAACCGGTTGCCCTGATGAAATGAAGCAATGCCAGGCGGTGACCCGCCTGGCATGTGGTTTTCAGACATTCATAGTCTTTGCACTCATCGCCCGGGATCAACCCTGATCGATCGGCAAGGCCACGAAGCGGCTCTGGTCATTGCTCTGCAACTGCATCAGCACAGCCTTGCGACCCGCTTTTGCGGCCTCATCAATGGCCTTGTCGATGTCCTGAGCGCTTTTGACCGCCTGATTGTTGACGCTGACGATCACATCGCCTGAACGGATGCCGCGATCGGATGCATCGCTATCGGGATCGACATTGGTCACGACGACGCCATTGCCATCTTCGGCTGGAACAACCGTCAGGCCGTAGGAGTCGAGCGTTTCACCCTGCTGCGTGTCGCCGCCACCAGCGGATGGATTATCCGTCTTGCCCATATCCTGAGGCATGGCGGCAATCGTCACGCTGATCTCTTCAGCCTTGTTGTTGCGCCAGACGGTCAGGTCAGCCTTTTCGCCGGGAGCGATATTGGCGACCTTGCGCGCCAGCTCACGCGGGCTGTCGACCGTTTCGCCATTGACGGCGGTGATGACGTCGCCGGGGTTGATACCGGCCTTGGCAGCAGGGCCATCGGCCTGTGGCGAAGCGACAATCGCACCCTTTTCTTCAGCAAGGCCGAGCGAGGCGGCAATATCCTTGGTGACAGGCTGTATCTGCACGCCAATCCAGCCGCGTTCGACCGAACCCGTCTTGATAAGCTGATCGACGACCTGCTTGGCGGTCGATGAGGGAATCGCGAAGGCGATGCCCACGCTGCCGCCCGATGGCGAGAAGATCGCAGTATTGATGCCGATGACTTCACCTGAAAGGTTGAAGGCCGGACCGCCGGAATTGCCCTTGTTTACGGCAGCATCGATCTGGATGAAGTCGTCATAGGGACCGGCGCCGATGTCGCGTCCGCGCGCCGAAACGATACCGGAGGTCACGGTGCCGCCAAGGCCGAAGGGATTGCCGACCGCGACAACCCAGTCGCCGACGCGAATCTTGTTGTCATCGCCAAAGGTGACATAGGTGAACTTGCGCTTGGCGTCCTCGATCTTGAGAACCGCAAGGTCGGTGCGGGCGTCGGTGCCGATCAGCTTGGCATCGAATTCCGTGCCGTCATCGAGCACGACGCTATAAGCATCGCCATCGGAAACGACGTGGTTATTGGTGACGACATAGCCATCTTCCGAAATCAGGAAGCCGGAACCCTGCGCCACCGGACGCTCATGACCGGGGCGGCTCTTCTGACGATTGCCGGGACGGCGGCTGTCAGGACGTGGCTCGCCGCGCTGATCAAAGCCGAAATCACGGAAGAAACGCTTGAGGGGATGACCGTCGGGAAGCTGGTCGAATCCGGGTGTGCCAAAGAACTGAGGCCCGCTATTTGCGGTTTCCTGTACATCCTTCTTCACGCGGACGCTGACGACCGCCGGACGAACCTTTTCAACCAGATCCGCGAAGCCTGCCTGCTGAACGGGCGGGGTGATCTGCACCGCTTCGGCGCGGGCATCGTTGAGCGCGCCAATCGGACCCGTTGCAACGAATGTCCCCGCGAGCGCTGCCGCCAGCGCTACGGCTGCAACGCCTTTGCGATATTTAGAAAACGTGGTCTTTAACATCTGTCTCTCCTTACGAGCAGCAATCCGGGGCCGTGGATTCCAATGAGGCAAGCCGACCCTGTAATCCTTTATAGAGCGGAAGATAGTCGGGACTACCTTACCGCCTGATTTCCGGAAGATGAAACTTTTGTAAGGTTGAGAAAGAATGCCTGCCCGAACGGGGGACTACTTGTCGTCGAGAAGCCGGGTAAGCTCGGCTTTTTCGCTCTCTGAAAGCGGTTTTGTGACTTCCGCCACCGTGTTGCGCTTACGCAATGCAAATATCAGCGCGCCGCCGCCAATCAGCAGAATCAGCACGGGAAAGCCCCAGAGCAAAGCGGTCTGCGCATTCAAACGGGGCCTGAGCAGAACGAATTCCCCATAGCGGGCTACGACATAATCCATGACCTGCGCGTCCGAATCGCCCGCCGTCAGGCGCTCGCGCACGAGAATACGCAAGTCCCGCGCCAGTTCGGCGTTGGAATCATCGATGGATTCATTCTGGCAGACCATGCATCGCAGTTCGCCAGAGATTTCACGCGCCCGGCTTTCAAGCTGCGGATCGGAAAGAACTTCGTCCGGGTTGACCGCCAAGGCAGCCGTGCCCGAAAACGCCAGCGCAAGCCCCAGAACAAGCGACGCAAGAACCGCGCGCAGCTTCATGCCGCAGCCCCCGCTTCCTTCGATGCCCGTTTGCGCGCTTTCGATGGCGCGCCCACCCGCAGGCGGCGATCGGCCAGCGAGAAAAGGCCGCCCAGCATCATGACGACTGCGCCATACCAGATCAGCGTCACATGCGGCTTCCACCAGATACGCACCACGATGGCATCATCGCCGACTTCATCGCCCAGCGCGACATAGACCTGACTGAACCAGAGCGTCCTTATGCCCGATTCGGTTGTCGGCATCTGGCGGGCGGGGAAGAAGCGCTTGGAGGGTTCGATCAAGCCCAGATTGCGGCCTGAGGAATCAAGCAGCGTGAAGCTGCCGCGATCTTCCGTGAAATTCGAACCGGTAACGGGACGCGTCCCCTCAAAGCGCAACGAATAATCCGCAACCTGCGTGGTCTCGCCCAATCGCATGACCAGCACATTTTCGGTGCCGTAAGTCGTGACGCTGACGATGCCAAGCAATGTTATTCCAAGCCCTATATGCGCAAGCGCCGTACCGAAGACCGAACGCGGCAGGCCCTTGAAACGCGCAAATGCCTTGGAGGGCGAAACCTTTCCGATACCCGCCTTCAGGACCAGATCGGTGAGGCTTCCGAAAATCACCCATGCGGCAAGGCCGATACCCAGAGCCGCAAGAACCGAATGGGCATTGCTGCGCCACAAGACGATGCCCGTCACCAGCAGCGCCAGGGCGAATGCCGTCATCAAACGCTGCGAAACCGCATAAAGATCGCCGCGCTTCCATGCCAGCAGCGGGCCGAAAGGCACCGCAAAGAGCAGCGGGATCATCAACGGTCCGAAGGTCATGTTGAAGAAGGGCGCGCCGACGGAAATCTTGTCGCCGGTCAGCACTTCGAGCAGCAATGGATAAAGCGTGCCGACCAGAACGGTTGCGGCAGCGGTCGTCAGAAACAGATTGTTGAAAACCAGCGCGCCTTCGCGGGAAATCGGCTGGAACAGCCCGCCTGAAGCAAGGCTCTGCACCCGCAAGGCAAACAGCGAGAACGAGCCGCCGATGAAGACAGCAAGAATGGCGAGGATGAAAAGGCCGCGCCCCGGATCGGTGGCAAAACTGTGCACCGAGGTCAGGACGCCCGAGCGCACGAGGAACGTGCCAAGCAGCGAAAGCGAGAAAGTGAGAATCGCCAGCAGCACCGTCCAGATTTTCAGCGCCGAGCGTTTTTCCATCACAAGGGCGGAATGCAGCAATGCCGTTCCGACCAGCCATGGCATGAAGGAGGCGTTTTCGACCGGATCCCAGAACCACCAGCCGCCCCAGCCCAGTTCGTAATAGGCCCAGTAAGAACCCATGGCGATGCCGCCGGTCAAGAACATCCACGCAACCAGCGTCCATGGGCGCACCCAGCGCGCCCATGCGGCGTCGATGCGGCCTTCGATGAGGGCTGCGATGGCAAAGGAGAAACAGACGGAAAAGCCGACATAGCCGAGATAAAGCAGCGGCGGGTGGATCGCGAGACCTATATCCTGAAGGATAGGATTGAGGTCGCCCCCCTCCAGTGGAGCGGGAAAGATACGGGTAAACGGATTTGACGTGAAGATGATGAATGCAAGAAATGCCGTCGCGATCCAGCCCTGAACCGCCAGCACATTGGCCCGCAGGGTTTCAGGAAGATTGGCGGAAAAACCCGCCACAAGCGCACTGAAGAAACTCAATATCAGCACCCAGAGCAGCATGGAGCCTTCGTGATTACCCCAGACGCCGGTGATCTTATAGAGAAGCGGCTTTTGCGAATGCGAATTCTCGACCACATTGAGGACGGAAAAATCCGACACGACATAGGCGAAAGTCAGCACCACGAACGAAAAGGCGATCAGTGCGAAGACAGCCACGGCAGTCGGCACGCCAACGGCCATGAGCTGCATATCCCTGCGCCGCGCGCCGATAAGCGGCACGATGGATTGCACCACCGACAGAGCCAGTGCCAGCACCAGAGCAAAATGGCCGATCTCGACATTCATAGACTGTATCCCGGCTTCTTCATTCGCCTTCCCAGACGCCTTTTTCCTTCAGGCTGCTGGCAAGATCCTTCGGCGTATAGTTTTCATCGTGCTTGGCCAGCACATTATCGGCGCGGAATATCCGGTCGGGTCCGAAACGGCCTTCGGCGACAACCCCCTGCCCTTCGCGGAAGAGATCAGGCGGAATACCCTCGAACACGACCCTTGCGGTCTTGATCGTATCGGTAACGGTGAAATGAAGCTCACTGCCCTGCCGCGTCACCGAGCCTTCTTCAACAAGTCCGCCAAGACGGAAGCGCGCGCCTGAGGTGATTTCCTGTTCGGTCAGATCGGCGGGCGTCCTGAAAAAGCGTATATCCTGACTGAATGCCATCAGCATCAGGCCAACCGCTGCGGCCAGCACCGCCAGCGCACCGCCGATCAGCATCAGCCGCTTGCGCTTTCGCTGGCTGACAGCACGGGAAATGCTTGCAGTCGCACTCATTTTATCGCGCTCTCCGCTTCCAAACCAAGTCCTGCGGCAAAACCTTGCAGGTCTGCACGCTGTTCGCCTTCAAGGGCGTCCATCCCTCTTTTCAAGGCATCCAGAGCCGCATCACGGCGATTGAGGATCATATAGGAGCGCACCAGACGCTTCCAGCCATCTATATCGGCGCTGTTTTCACGAAGACCTTCATCCAGACGCGCAACCATGCCTTCGATCATGGCCTGACGATCTTCCGCGCTGAGCGCCGCTGCCGCTTCCACTTCCTCGCTCGTCGGACCCTTGGGCGCAGCAGGCGCGCCGCGAAGGCCGGCGATCATCTGCTCGACCTGCGCGCGCCAGGGCGCATTAGACGGAGCCTTGTCGAGAAAAGCCTGCAATCTTTGCACGGCCATATCCGCCTTGCCGTCCTGCACCTCGCCCTGCGCAAGATAATATTGCGGGCGAATATCATCAGGTCCGAGTTCCGCCGCCTTCGTGAATATCGCCTCGGCTTCAGCCGTCACCGTCCCGCCGGATATGGCGATCAGGGCTTCGCCCAGACCAAGGGTGCGCGAAAAATTCTCGCCTTCGATACGGATCGCCGAACGATAGGCATTGGCTGCATCGGCCCCGCGGCCAAGGCGCAGATAGATCGGAGCCAGCACGTCCCATCCGCGTATATCGTCCGGGTTTTGCGCCAGATGCGCTTCCGCACGGGCCACAAGCTCATTGACCGAATTGCGATCCGGGCTATCGGCCAGACGGGCTGCCAAGGGCATGGACGGCATGTCCGGTGCGCCGAAAAGCGGATAAACGCCCCACGCGATGAGGGGAACGGCAAGCACGGCAACAAAAGCCAGAAGGCGGCCCGAGCGCGCCTTCTCGCCAAAAGATGGCGTGTCGCGGCCTGCTTTTTCGACACCGAGGATACGGCGGGAAATTTCAACCCGCGCCTGTTCCGCGCTCGCTTTGTCGATCATGCCGCGCGCAAGGTCGGCATCGACCTCGCGAAGCTGGTCGCGATAAACTTCCAGATCGTTCTTTTCGGTAGGCAAAAGGCGCTGCCTGTTGCGCGTCAGCGGCAACAGAACAATCAGCGTGGCTGCAAAAGTCAGCAAAACGGCAGTCAACCAGAATTCCATGGCTGTGACTTAAGCGTAGCGGAGCAAAAAACCAATATCTTCCTGCCGCAACTTCGCAACCAGGGGCAATTCGCCGCAAAGCGTTGACGCTCAGTTCAACGGCGTCCAGCTTCCATCCGTGTTGCGGCAGGCTGTGCCGCGCGCGGTCTGCGGCACATCGGACACTACGAATGTATGCGTATACTGGCGGCAGTTCTGCGAGCCCACCTGATAGGGCTGGGCGGCCATCACGTCACCGGATGCAGCGCTGCCGCTCCATGAAACCGCCTTGCCTGCGGGAGAATATTCAAGGGTGCGATATTCGGCTTCCAGCGCCTTGCGCCGGTCGCCCGCGCTCAACTGGCTGGCCACATCTCCCAACAGCCCATTGCCCAGCGGCTCAAGCAGGTTCGGCTGCGTCGACGACGATGAAGAGAATGCCCCAAGAGAAGCCAGCCCCGTCGACTTGCCGCCGCCAGCCGTTCCGCACCCGGCAAGGGCAAGCGCCATAAAGGCAATGAGGGCTGGTGAAGAAAATATCGACATCGTCTTCATTATAAACGGCCTTTTAGAACAGCGCATACAGGATAGCGCGTCATTGTTGTTTAACCCTCTGGCCTGCCTCTTGGCAAAGGCAATCCTCAATCTTCGGTCAGTGGCAAGATGACGCGCACTGAAAGTCCGCCAAGCGCGCTCTTGCCCAGAAACAGTTCGCCGCCATATTCGCGGACCGTATCCTGCACGATTGCCAGACCAAGGCCCGTTCCCGGCTTCGTTTCATCGACGCGCCTGCCCCGTTTCAATGCTTCCTCGATCTGATCGGGAGCCAGTCCCGGCCCGTCATCTTCAATCAGGATTTCAAACCGCCGCCTGCCCTCCTGCGGCGGCAGGGAATGTGAGGTGATATTCACGCGCCTGCGGCCCCATTTTCCGGCATTCTCCAGAAGATTGCCAATAATTTCTTCCAGATCTTCCTTTTCGCCCGCGAAAACCGCATTCGGGGCGCGGTTGTTGAATTTGATTTCAAGTCCGGGGTTCAGCTTGGCCGTCACCCTTTGCATGCGCTCCAGCACCGGTGGCACCAATGTGCGGAACACGACGCTGTCGCGCTGGGCGGCGATGCGGGCGCGTTGCAGATAATGCTGTATCTGCATCTGCATGGCCTCGCTCTGCTCGCGGATGATGCGGCCATGCTCGCCGCCCATGGCATGGGCCTCATTGACCAGAACGGACAAGGGCGTCTTGAGCGAATGGGCGAGGTTGCCGACCTGCGTTCGCGACCGCTCCACGATGCGGCGATTGTTTTCGATCAGCGCATTCATTTCACGCGCAAGCGGCGCAATTTCGGCTGGCAAGGCGGTGTCGAGCTTTGGCGAGCGGCCTTCACGTATATCGCCAAGCGCCCTGCGCACCTTGTCGAGCGGGCGCAGGCCAAACAAAATCACCGCGGCATTGATCAGGATGCTGCCAAGGCCGAACACGGCCAGATAGAGCGCAAGCCGGGTTACAAAAGCCGAGACTTCCGCATTTACCTCGCTGAGATTGCCCATGACGCGAAAGCGGGCGATGCGGTTGTCATTGCCAAGCACGACCTCCGTTTCCACGACGTAGAGCCGTTCGCCGTCAAGGCCGGGAACCTGATAGCCGCGCATGAAGGAGCTGTCGAAGGGAACCCGCGCGAGCGAGACTTCCGGCACGGTGCGGCCAAACAGCGAGGGCGATTCCAGCTTGCCGCGCACATTCTCCGTGACCGGGTCCACAGACCAGTACCAGCCCGAGAGCGGACGCGAATAGCGCAGCTCGCCAAGTTCCGGGCGACCCTGAAGCAGACCGTCATTCGAAATGCTGACAGCACCCACGAGGCTGAACAGATGCGCGGTCAGAAGCCGCTCGAAATTATTGCGCGCGGCCTCGCCATAAAGTGTGCTGATGAAGGTGGCCACGACCACAAGGGCCAGAATGACCCACAGTGTCGAAAGCGTGACGACGCGGATTGCAAGCGAACGCAAAGGTGGGAAAATGCGTAAAAGCTTCAGTTCCCGTTTCCCTTCATATCGGCCTGCTCGTCCGAGCGGATGCGATAGCCCATGCCGCGCACCGTTTCGATCAGATCGACGCCCATTTTCTTGCGCAGGCGCCCGACGAAAACCTCGATCGTGTTGGAATCACGGTCGAAATCCTGATCGTAGAGATGCTCGACCAGTTCGGTCCGCGAGACGACCTCATCCATATGATGCATGAGATAGGAAAGCAGGCGGTATTCATGCGAGGTCAGCTTGAGTGCTACGCCCTCCACGCTTGCTTTCGATGTCTTGGTGTCAAGGAGCAGCGGTCCGCAAACCAGTTCGGATGAAGCATGTCCCGCCGCGCGGCGGATGAGCGCACGCAGCCGTGCCAGCACTTCCTCCATATGAAATGGCTTGGCGACATAGTCGTCGGCACCGGCATCGATCCCGGCGACCTTGTCGCTCCAGCGATCACGCGCGGTCAGCATGAGCACGGGCATGGTGCGTCCGCTGCGCCGCCAGCGTTCCACGACACTGATACCATCCATCTGCGGCAGGCCAATATCGAGAATGACCGCATCATAGGGCTCGGTATCGCCCAGATAGTGTCCTTCCTCGCCATCGAAAGCGCTGTCGACCACATAACCTGCCGCAAGCATCGCATCCGAGAGCTGCCGGTTCAGGTCCTTATCATCCTCAACAATCAGAATACGCAAGCCAGGGCTCCCCGCTGCAACGGCGTTTATTGAGCCGGAACCGCGACTTCGACGCGGCGCGGGCGTTCGCCATCGCGACCGGGCACAAGCACGACGATAATGCACATGGGCTTGCCATTCTGTACGGTTGGCGTGGCCTTGGCCAGCTGGCCGCCCTGCGAGGCAGCAACACGCTCGCCCACCGCCGCACAATCACCGGCGGCGGCAATGACCAGACTGGATTTTTGCGGCGTACCAATGGGCAAGGCACCGGCATCAACCGGCAACAAGCCAATGCTGGCCGCGATAAGCGCGAAAAACTTGAGAGCAGGGTTCTGTTTCATCATGCTGCCTTATATAGCGCCCCACAGCTGAACAATGCATGAACGATACACTCTGCTTTCAGGCACAAAGGAATTTCAGGCTTTCCGGACCGTTCTGCCTCAAAGCGCGAGCCGGAACGGTTTGGAAGTTTTCAAAACCTCACTATCACGATTTGTAATATTAGGAAATGCGCGAAGTAGCCCCGATGCGTCCGAGCACCGCCGCAAGCCCGGCTACCGCGGTTGCAAGCTGGAGCAGGGTTTCGGTCAAGGCGCCCTGGTCCAATGTATCGCTGACCACTCCGAAAGCGCCACCGAGCGAGAGGCCGAGAGCGACCAGACCCGCCCAGACCGTGCGCGAGAGATACCATGGCTTATCATCAATCATGAATTTTCCTTTTTGAGTTTACATACCGCCGACAAGATCGAGAGCCGCGAAATCGCCAGCGCCGGTTTTGGCTCCCAGCATGGCGACGCGAAACTGGAAACCATTCGTTCCCACATCGCCAGATCGTTGTGCGCCGTCATAAAGCCATGCGGGTTGGAAGACCTGCTCGCTGCGCACGAGGCGTCCCGCCTGCCAAATTTCGACACGATAGGCTTCGTATTCCTCGCCAAGCGGAATATCCTCGCCAAGCCAGCTATCGGCATCGGTACGACCGCGCCTGATCCACTCGAATGCCAGATCGCCATTGGCGCTGCGCGCCGCCTTCACATGAACCGGGCTCAAGGGACGCAATGCCCGCAGCCCTCCGGCTTGACGGACCGTATCGAAATATTCCTCGGAAAAAGCCTTCCCCGCCGCACCGATACGCCAGTTAAGCTCCAGCCCCAGTTCGGCGGATTGCAGTCCGGTCGCCATCACCGCGCTATCGAGCAGAATGAACGGCGTCTCGACCGGCTTTTCAATCCGGCTTGCGGGTTCCGTGCCCAATTGCCCACGCAGCAAGCGGCCAAGCCGCCACTGGTTATGGCCGATTTCCTCGGCATCGAGAAACTGCAAAACTTCCCATTCCCCATCGGGCGATTGCAGCAATGCGGTATTGGCGCCATTGAGGATTTGCGCCAGCGGACGCGATTGCAGTTCGCCTGCATAAAGCGCCACTTCCACATATTGCCCTTCTATCAGGCGACCGCTCGGAGCGCCTGCGAGGGGGCCAAGCAATTCGCCCATGACGGCCCGCTCGCCAATCAGGGCGCGTTCAGCAAAGCCGTCATTGGATGGAGAGGCATAGACCGCGACCCCGCGCCATGGCCTTGCGTGGCAAGCGATGCGAAATTGCCCGGCGGGGTCTTCCGCGCCGGGCCAGAGCGGCAGGTCAAGCAGGTGAAAGACCGGCTTCATATCCAGAACCGGACCTCCGGGCGGCAGGCGCGGCGTCTCGCCCCTGTCGGCAAAGACGATGTTCGGCGCGAGCGCCACCGCTTTTAGCGTGCGCACCTCTGCGTCTTCGAGCGCCGTCACCATATAATCGCGCTCGCCGCCCGGAATATGGAGGCGGACCCGATCTCCGACATGAAGCGCCGCCTGCGACCATGGCAGGGCAAAACTTGCCGTGCGGCGCTGCGCATGGCGTCGCGCAATCCAACTTTCGGCCAGCACCTGAGCCTGCCCCGGCTCCATGGAACCGGACAGGCTTAGGCTTTCCGTCCCATGCCCCGCATCCCGCTGCGCCGAAGCACCCACGACCTGAAAGTCGCGCAAGGGATCATGGCAGTAAAATTCCGCCACAGCGGGCAGATCATTCTGATCGTCGAGCACCGAGGTCAGAGCATCGCCATCCTGCGGTTGCACCAGCGCGGCCTGAAGGTTGAGCACGGGCGCAGCACGCGCAATGCTCTCGAACACAAAGCGCCCGGCCTGCTCGAAACCATGCACGCCAAAAACATCAAGAAGCGGCTCCAGCACGCCGCGCGCGGTTGCGGGTTCCGATATGACAAAGCCGGTCAAATGCCCATCCGCCCGCAAGCAATCCGCTTCAGGCAATCCGAAATCGGCAAGGATCGCGGCAATCAGCTCATCCAGCGCGACGCCGCTGATGCGCCCGTTGAGCCAATGGCCCAGCCGCCAGTTCGGCGTGTCGCCCCATATATCGCCCCGGAGCGGAAATTCCGGAAACGGCCTTGTGTCCCACGACCACAGATAGATGCGGTCCATATCGAGCATCGACCCGCCATAGAGGGGCGATACCGGATTGTTTTGCGGCCAGTAATGGTAATGAGCACGCAGAAATCGGTCCATGGCGAGATCCGACCGTGATCCGTTCGAGAAATAGGGCGTGGCGTTTTCCGACGATTTTGCATCGGGAAAGACGTTGGGCTGGTTCGGCCCCTTGTCGACGGCAGGGCATCCCAGTTCCGTAAACCAGAACGGCTTGGATTGCGGCACCCAGCCGGTGGGCTGCACCGCTTCCGCACCGTTAATCCGGTTATGGTGCGGATTGCTCCACCATGCGCGCATATCCTTGTAGCGATAGACCCATGGCTTGCCCGCCATGCCGTCGGTGATCGGCGTGCGCATCCGTGCCGCGCGATCTTCAGGACTTGCATAATACCAGTCGAAACCTTCGCCCGCCTCTATACCGGCGGCGAGGCCATCGAGATCATAAGGGCTTTCAAATCCGTCGGGATTGCCGCCATCAAGATCACCATCGCGCCAGTCGGCAAGCGGCATGTAATTGTCGATACCGATGGCATCCACCGCCGGATGCGACCAGAGCGGGTCAAGATTGAAGAACAGATCGCCGCTGCCGTCCTGCGCCTGATAGCCGAAATATTCCGACCAGTCCGCGCCATAGGTCAGGCGGCAGGCGGGACCAAGTTTGGCGCGCATTTCGGCGGCAAGTGCGCAAAGATGGGCAACGAACGGAAAGCCTTCACGGCTGTCGCGAATCTGGGTCAGCCCGCGCAATTCCGAGCCCAGCAGAAAGGCATCGACGCCGCCCGCCCGCAAGGCAAGATTGGCGCAGTGATTCAGAAAACGCCGATAACCCCATGTTCCATTGACGAAAGCCTCGACCTGCCGTCCCGCTTCCGCCGTCTTGTCAGGCGATCCCGCCAGCCCCACGGCGGGATGACAGGTGATGCGCCCGCGCCATGGATAGACCGCCTGCCCGATACCCCCATAGGGAGACGGCAACTGGTTGCCAGCCTCTATATCCATCATGATGAAAGGATATAAAGTCACCTGCAATCCGCGCGCTTTCGCATCGCGAATGGCGTCGATGACGCTCTGGTCGGAAGGCGTGCCGCCATAGGCTGCGCCCTCGCCGCTTTTCGAAATCACATGCGCCTGCGCGCGCGTTAAGTTTTCCACCCTCCAGATCTTGCTCGGCCTGCGCGCCGAAGCGTCGGTCACGCCGGGACGGATACGGCATTCACCCGCTCGCAGATCATCGCCAAACCATGGCAGCACGATTGCCACATGCTTGAGCCCCGGACAAAGCGCCTGCAATTCGTCCATGGCGAGGCTCCAGTCACTGCCGCCGCGCGTGGCGTTGCGGTTGACCCGGCGCAGGATGCCCCAAAAGGGCTGATCGCTGACCGGATCGGGCGAGAGGCCGAATTCGGTGGAGCCGGGAATGAGCGCCATTGCCCGAACGTCGCGCGCCAGCTTCCCGACCGGGCGCATGACCTCGAACTGGAATTGCGGCAGGCGGTTGCCGAAATCATCAAGCGGAATGCGCTCGAACACGACATAGGCCGTGCCGCGATAGGCGGGCGCATTGCCTGCCCCCTGCTTTGCCTCGATCAAAGGGTCCGGCTCTTGCGTCTGCGTGCCGCGATAGATGCGCATATCGATCTCGGTGAGGTCGAGTTCCTGCCCGTCGGCCCAGACGCGGCGAATGCCGGCGATCTCGCCTTCGCAGAGCGCATAGGCGGCATTGCCGAAATAGCTGTAGCTGGTGACTTTGGGGCCACCCTTGCCACCCTGCCGCTCGGTGGTCTTCTTTTCCTCGAAGCGCGTCGCCCAGATGAGCGTGCCTGAAAGCCGCGCCGTACCATAGACGAAAGGCAGGCTTGCACCCTCCTCTGCGGTCGCCACCCGGCCACTATTGAGCCGCGCGCCTTCCATGTGGCGGGTGGAATTGATGATGGCGGTATCGACCGCATAGCCGCCCATCGCGCCCAGCCCGGCACCAATGGCGGCTCCCACGGGGCCGAAAATACCGCCAATGGCGGCACCCACCGCTTGCAGAACTATTGTCGCCATTCTTACTGTTTCCGTTCGGGAAAAATGAAAATTCCGGCAATGCGCCCGCGCCATTGCGGCACCAGCACTGACGCCATGACGCTATGGCCCTCATAGGCATGGATGAAACGGTTTTCCCGCACCATGATGCCAAGATGCTTGGCGGCAACACCGCGCCGCCAGCGAAACACCAGCAGATCGCCCGGCTGCGGTTCGCGGCCATCGCGTTCGCACATATGTCGCCGGGCTGCTTGTAAAAGCGGATCACCGGAGACAGCTTCCGCCCAATCGGGCGCATAGGCGGCAGGCGTTTCCGGCTCGTTGCCATAGAGCGCGCGCCAGATGCCGCGCACCAGCCCCAGACAATCGCAACTCACATCGCGCTTCGACGCGCCATGGCGATAGGGCGTGCCGATCCAGCCTTCGGCTTCGGCAATGATTTCTTGCGCAATCATCATGGAACCAGCGCGCTCCCGTCATATTCGTTCGCACTATTGGCATAGGCAAAGGCTGCATCATTGCCCGGCAGATGCGGAAAGCCGCGAAAATTGTTGCCATTGGAGAATTTGGCCTTGCAGGCCGCAAAGCTCTTGTCGCATCCGGCGACGATGCGAAAAGCGTCACCTACGCCAACCGGCATGACCGGAGGTTCGCCTAATTGCAGGCTGTTGCCCGCATGGCCGACGATACCAACGGAACGGCCAGCATTCGCACCTGTTTCCCATGTGAGAACGCCTTGCCCAAACCATCCGCTGGCAAAGGTGCCAAGCCCCGCAACCGTCAATGCCGCCCCCTTCGCCTGCACCACCGAACCATGGGCGAAAAAGCGCGGATCGCCCAAATTCACGCCGCAGCGACCATCGCCGAGTTTCGCATCGCACTGGCGCTGGATACGGCGTCCGCATATGGCGTCGAATGCCGCGGCTGCACCTTTGAGTTCCATAACGAAGCGACTGCCCGAACGGGTGATCGTGCCTGCCGTCCATCGCCGCAGCATCATATGCTGCTGCGGCTTTTGCCAATTGACCAGATAGGTTTCGATGCTCGCACCATCATAGCGCCCCTGCTCGATGTCGGCATCGCTGATACGGGCGGAAGACAAAACCCCTTCCACCTCGCCGCCCGCTATGGAAAGGCCGAGCGCGGTCGTCGCCTCGCTGCTGTTGAGGCCCGTCAGCGGTTCGCAGGAAATGCCCTGCAAGACCAATATGCGGTCATGATCGGTGAAGCCCAAGACCACATGATCCAACCGTCTGATAAGCCAGGCAAAGCAATGGGTTGTCACCTCGCCCTCTAGATGTGATTCAAGCGCTGCCGGAACCGGGATCATGCCTTTACCTCGACAATCGGAATGGAGGGAATTTCGCCCGCCTGAAACGAGGCGATGCTGGCCATCAGCCGGTCGGTATCGAAACGAACCGGCACATCGAACAGGAAACCTGCCGTCACGGCGGCACCATTGGCGGGCACGTAATCTTGCTGAAAAGCAACCACTCCCGTTGCACTATCGACGCTGAAAGCTTCGCCTTCAGCCAGCCGCACGCCATTGACCGCAATGAGGACAGAGCCGCTCACCGGTCGCCTGATCGGGCGATCATAGGCTTCATAACGCTTGGTCAGCTGGAAATGCCGCTTCGCGCCATCGCCTGTCCCAATCGGCTGATCGAAAAGTGACGGCGCAGCAGTGCCGGTGGCCGACGAAAAATCAAACGGATCGCGAAAGCGAAAACCATGCAGCGAGCCGCGTCGCGCCTCGAAAAAGGCGAGCACAGCCTTGAGATCATCAAGCGAACGCAGGCCGGTTCCTGCATCGAAATGCCGGCGCGAATGCGCCCAGCGCGCATTGCGTTTTTCCATGCCGGAGGTGAGCGTGACGATTTCATTGCGCCATTCCGGCCCGCCGGTTGCACCAAAAGAGACGCCGAGCGGAAAGCGCACATCATGAAAGGCTTCCATCACATCCTCCTTACGCCGCGCCGCACGGCACCGGCCAGCATGGTGGAAAGCTGTGCTTGCGATTTTCTGAAAGACGATGCATCGGGTGACGTCATGTTGAAGACAACCTGAACCGGCTTGCCGCCCGCACTACCGCTTGCAACCCCCAGCCGCCCGTCCGCGCCGCGTGCCAGCGGCAGGATGGCTTCCGCCCCCGCCTCGCCGGTCAGCCCCAGCGAACCGTTGCCCATGCCAAAATATGTCGGGCTTGAAACCACGCCGCCCTTGGCGAAAGGCACGATGCCGCGAAGTCCGGCAAACATGCCCGACATCAGCGACGAGCCAAGATTTTGCAGCGGCTGAAGCCCTGCCGAAAGCGCCGAACCCGCAAGGCTGGTCGCCAGACCGCGCAGCACGTCCTCCAGCCCCCGGCCCGAAACGATCGCGCTTTTGAACGCCGTGGTCAGGCTGGAGCCGAAGCTCGACGAGCGCTTTTCAAGGTCGGTCAAGGCGCGGTCGAATGCGCTCGTATCCGCCTCGACGGAAACGCGCATTGTTTCATCTGTCATGTCAAATCACCTGTCGGGAAAAGCGTGCATCAGTGCATCGAGCGCCGCGCGCGAGGGCGCATTGGCGGCACGCGGCGCTGACCCAAGGGCGGCGGCAAACTCGCGCGGGGTCATCGCCCAGAAGCTTTGGGAAGGAAGCCGCAGCAGACCAAGCCCCGCCCGCATGACCTGATCCCAAGGAAAAGGTTGGGGCGAAGATTCTGATTCAGCTGCGGCACTCAAGGGTTTGGCGCAGAATCGCTTTCCGGTTTTTCAGCATCGCCGAAAGTGGCGGTCAGAAGCGCCGAAACGATGCGTGCAAAACCAGCCGCGCCGCCATCGGCGCGCATTTCGGCAACGTCCTCATAGCTGACATTATGACCGCCGCCGCGCAGGCCCGCGCAGATGATGCGCTGCATATCCTGCGCCGAAAGCCTGCCCGTCGAAAAGCGCGCGATCAGATCGGAGAGATTGTCCGCCGCAAAGGCCGCTTCCAGTTCGGCCAGCGCACCCAGCGTCAGGCACAAGGTCCAGTCGCGGCCATCGAGCTTCGCCGCCACCTCGCCGCGATGGTGATTGACCATCATAGCGCTTCTCCGAAAGCGATCAGGCCAGCGGATTCGAGCGCGATTTCAAAGGTCACTTCCGCATCGTGATTGCCGCCATATTCAAGCGCCACGATCTGGAACGGCCCGGTTATGGCGCCAAAATCCGGCAATACGATCTGCCAGTCGCGAATTTCGCCATTGAAGAAGAGGCTGCGGATCAGCGCATCTGACGCTGCATCCTTGAAGATGCCCGAACCGCTGATCGAAGCGCGCTGAACGCCGCTGCCCGCGAGCAATTGCCGCCAGCGACCGGCTGCATCCGCATCGGTCACATCGACCGTTTCCGCATTGAAGGCGATGCGTTTGGTGCGCAGTCCGGCACAGGTTTCAAACAGGTTTTCGCCCTGCGCGATTTTCAGCAAGATGTCCTTGCCGCGTTGAGCTGCCATTGTAAGCTCCTATCAGTAAACTGCTTCCGTCACCGCGCGATAGCGCATGGTGCCCAGATAGCTGCCAAGACCATCGGTGTTGCGCGCCAGAACTTCCGTGAGCATCAGATTGACCAGACGATGCCCTTCCAGAACAAGAATCCCCTCCGCAAGCCGGGTGGCGATATGGGCGGCAATGTCGAGGACACGCTTGCGCCCCGCTTCCCGCGCCCAGATCTGGATGTTGAGAAAATGCTCGACCCCCGGCTCGCTTGCCGTGCTCCAGTCATGGCTGAGCGTTTCGCCCAGCGTGATATAGGGGAACGGCGTTTTGGGCGGAACATGGTCATAGACCCGTTCCCCGCCAAGCGATTCAATGAGTTCGCCGTCATTCTTCAGAGCCTCAAACAGGGCTTTCTGTAATGCTGCTGCGCCGCTCGTCATATTTTTCCCCGCTTGTATCCCTGCCTATATCCTGCTTGAGCGCCAGTTCCTCGCGCAAGGCAAGCTGGCGAAAGCGCAGGGCTCGCACCAACCCGTCAAAGGTGAGTTTCATGGCAATATTCATCGCCCTTCCTCCACGGCGAGGCAGATCAGATAGCGTCCGCTTTCATCGGGATCGTGCACCGAACGCAGCGCAAAGACGCGACCAGCCTTGCGCAAGCGCTTATCCGAGGAAATATCGTGACGAAAACGCAGCAGAATGCGGTGCGTCACTTCCGGACGCGGCCTTGTGCCGAAATCGCGCTGCGCTGTTGACAGGGGTTCGATACGTCCCCAGACGGTGGCGACTTCCGACCATGTTTCCTCATGGCCGCCCATGCCATCTCCAACCGGATGCATGGCTTCGAGGGCCAGTTCGCAAGTGAGCTGACCCGGATCGATAAAGAGCATATTGTTCATAGGGAAATCCGCCGCCAGCCATCGACCATCTGGCCGATCATCGGAGGAAAAGATGCGGGCGCGCTCTTGGCATTCATGCCTGCGCGCGATTCATACAAATGTGCGGTCAGGCTCAATATGGCCTGTTTGAGCGTGTCGGGCACATCGGCGCCCGTCTCGCCAAATCCCGCAAGAAAATCGACTTCAAGCCCCGTGAAAGACCGTGCATCGGGAACTTGCGCCATATAGACACGCTGCGGCCTGCGCTCATGCCTGAGCGTGAAGTCTTCCGGTGAAAAGCTGATGGCCGTTCCATCAGGCTGATAGGCGACAACGGCTGTTACCGCCTTTACCGGATAACGAAACAGCGCCAGACGGCCCGAGCGCGGCCAGCGATCAACCCTCAAACGCCAGGTCTGATCGATCAGCGCAAGGCCGGTTTCGGCTTCGACAAGCTCGCGCGCCGTCTTGATAAGGCGTTCGAGAATATCATCTTCGCTCTGGGTGGAAATGCGCAAAAATGCGCGTGCGTCGGCAATCGTCACCGGCTCCGTTACCGGCGGCGTGACAAGAAACATCGTCATTGGCTTTCCCCTATATAACTTTCAAATCAGAGAGTTACGCATGGCACCCCACAAAGAGATTCAACCTGATCAAAAGCTGAGTCTAGCTGCCAAATCCGGCAGGGGATAATGAAATGACCTGAGATTATTAACAGCCAAACCGCTGTCATCCTTATCAGGCAGAGAATTTCAGAAGCTTGATCGCATCGAAATCCTGCACGCCGCCGCCAACGCGTTTGGTGGTGTAAAACAGCACATAGGGCTTGGCGGAATAGGGATCGCGCAGGACGCGCACGCCGATACGATCGACCACGAGATAGCCGCGTTCAAAGTCGCCAAAAGCAATCGGCGTGGCATCGGCGGCAATGTCGGGCATGTGTTCGGCCTCGACCAGACCAAAGCCCATGAGCGAAGCCTTCTCGCCCACTGCCGCCGGGGGCTGCCAGAGATAATTGCCGTCGGCGTCTTTCAGCTTGCGCAACACGCCTTGCGTCTTGCGGTTCATGACGAAACTGGCATTCTGGCGATAACCGGCTTTGAGCGCATAGATGAGTTCGATCAGCTTGTCGGAGGGGGCTTCATCAGGCAGTGCGCCATCGACGCCGGTGGCGATATGGCCAAGCTTGCCCCATTCCCAGGCGCTGTCTTCCACCGTGTCGTAATGAAGGAAACCGGTCGGTTTGTTCACGCCGTCACCCGTGACGAAAGCTTCGCTTTCCTGCTCGGCAAAGGCGGCTTCCACCTCATCGGCAATCCACTGCTCGACATTGATCGCGGCATCGTCGAGAAGCGAAGACGTCGCCGCTGGCATGGCGTAGATTTCCATGGTCGGGAACTGCATTTCGGCAAGTCTTGCCGAAGCAGTCTGCGGGCGCGCATCGGTTTCACCGACCCAGCCCACGGCAGGGCCGCTCACCGAGAACGGCTTTTTGAGCACCGCGCCCGATACCTGACGCACGCTGGAAATGCTGCGGATGGGCGACAGGACGCCAAGCCTGCGACCGATCTCACTTTCCAGTTCCGCCGGAACCAGATAGCCGCCATCGGGACCGGATGCGTAGGAATGCGCCTTCTGCTCGACCCCGCGCAGCGGCTGTTCGTCGCCACGGCGCACGTAACCGTCAAAAGCCTGCTTGTGTTCGATATTGGCGACAGGTGCGCCGGTGTCCAGCGGGGGGCGCGCATTCTTGATGACATAGTGATCAAGCGCCTGTTTCTGCTCATCGAGCGCACGGTTGATGCGGTCAACCTTTTCGCGCAGCAGCACATCCGTATCAGCGCTTTTCTCGACCTTTTTCAGACGTTCATCATTGGCTTCACGGAAGGCGGAAAAGGCGGTCATGAATTCGTCAAAGGCTTCCGACACATCGCCGTCATTGCCAATATTGGAGCCAAGCGCCTTGGTTTCCACACTCTTAATTTCGAGCGGGATTGCATGATTTTTCTGCATGTTCATCCTGTTATTTCGCGTTGTGGAACATAAGTCTGGAAGCAGCGCGCATACGCTGCGCAAGTGCTGCCTCATCCTGCCGGATGGCGTCCCGCCCGTTCCGGTCCTCATGGCCTGCCAGCGCCGCATAGCCCTTGGCTATGACGGTTCGGGCAGCAGCCCGGCTCAGCCCCGCATCCCGCGTGAGCCAGCGTTCAAATTGTCTGACCGTGGGCAATTGTGCCTTGATCGTGCTGACGCGCGCCTGCGGCAGCATCGGAAACGTCACCACCGAGATTTCCCAGAGGTCCGCTTCGAGTATATGGCGCAGGCCGGTGCGCGCATCCTTGCGCGCCCTGATCGTGCGAAAACCGATGGAAAGCCCGTCAAGCCCGCCGCTGCGCATGAGTTCCAGCGCCTCGCGCGCACGCGCCACACCCTTGGCCAGCCTGCCCTCGACATAAAGCCCGCGTGCATCCTCGCGAAGAGCGGTCCACACGCCGATGGGTTCTGCGGCATCATGCTGCCAGAGCATACGCACGCCCGATGATTTTCGCTTTTGCAGGGATTGCGCGAATGCTCCGCGTTCGATCACATCATTGCCGAGATCGGGCAAGCCGAAGACGCTGGCATAACCGCCGAAACTGCCGTCGAGTTCCACTTCGTCCAATGCGAGGGGCGCGCGTTTGGTTTCGAGCCTGAAATCAGCTTTTGCCATTTCTATTCCTCTCCGATGGCAGGAACCCCGGTAAGGGCGCATGTTTCGCCCGCTCGGCAAAGCGCTTGAAAATGCCCAGCGCCGACCACGCGGCAAGGCTTGCCGCAGCCGATCCCATCAGCATGAGTTCGGCCCGTCCAAGCGATTCCTGCAAGGCAAGGGATTCGGCGATTTTCACGCCTGCCGCGCCGCCAAAAACCATGCCGCAGATGATGCCCACGGCAAAACGGATCGCCGCCTCGCGCTTGCCGCGCGGCAGCATATAGGCGAGCGAAACGGCAGAACCGGCCACCGCACCGGCAATTTTGGAAAACCATATCCATGCAGCATCGGAAGCCAGAAACGCATCGTTCCAGTTACTCATGACAACCTCCTTCACACGCGCGGCTGATAGCCCACCGCATCGCGTTTTTCGTCATCGCTCAGGAATGACGCCTCAGAAACGCGCCGCCACAGGGATTCACGCTCCAGCGACAGGCCCTCGATCCGGTCCACATCATGTTCGAGCCGCAGGCCGTTGCCGAACAATGGCCCCAGCCAGCCGCCAAATGCCTTTGCCGTGCGGTCGATCAGCGGCAGCACGGTAAGGCGATAAAAGGCGCGGTTGGCCTCGGCATAATTGGCGTAGGTATTGTCGCCGGGAATGCCGAGCAGCATGGGCGGCACGCCAAAGGCCAGCGCAATATCACGGGCAGCACTGTTCTTGGCCTGAATGAAATCCATGTCCTGCGGGCTATAGCCCATGGCCTTCCAGTCAAGCCCGCCTTCAAGCAGAAGCGGACGCCCTGCACCCGCAGCCCCGGTATAGCCGTCTTCAAGCTCTGCTTTCAGGCGCTCGAACTGCTCTTCGGTCAGATTGCCGCCATCTTTTGGCGCATAGACCAGCGCACCGGAAGGCCGGGCCGAATTATCAAGCAGCGCCTTGTTCCACGCGCCCGCCGCATTGTGAATATCAAGCGCCATAAGGGCCGCTTCGAGTGGCGGAAAACCATAATGGTCATCGAGCGGGTGAAACAGTTTCAGATGCAATCCCGCCGGGGCAATACCCGCCAGCGAAACCGCCCGGCTCGACGCGCCGGAACGATAGACGAGCGAGAGCGGCCAGCCATCGCTTGCGGTTTCAAGCGTCACGCGCTCGGGCCGCAGCAGGTGCAGCTCGAAGTTTCCGCTGGGCAGATCGACCCGCTCGACATAGGCATTGCCGGAAATCAGCAGATGACCGTAAAGCCGCTCGAAAAAGCTGCTGCCATCGACACCCGCCTGCGGTCGCGCAACCAGATCGAGCAGCGGATGGATTTCATGCTCCATCGCCCCTTCATAAAGAAGCCAGGGCACATTGCTTGCGGCATCCGCGATCAGGCGCACACAGCGATGCGCCACCGGATTGCGCATGAAGCCCTCACGCGCAAGCGTCGTGTAATCGCGTGCGATCCATGATGCGCCGCGCTCCATATGCAGCGCCACAAAGCCGGTCGCCATTTTGGTCTGCCGCTCCGCCGCCGGATGCGAGGGTGTATTCGCGGCACTTTTGCGCCACGGCCAATTCCACGCCATATGTTGGCTCTCCATTTATATGTTCAGATTGTTTCAGCCAAACCGCCGGATGCGCGGTTTTCGATCTGCACCAAGCATGAGTTCGCCCAAGGCCCAGACCAGCGCATCGAGCCGGTCAGGCGAGCGCCCGCTCGACAGACCGTCGGGTGCGAAATCGCACATTTCGTCTTCCAGCGCGGGAAAACGCCCGGCATGGCGCACCCGGTCCTGCTCGTAAAGGGCTGCCACCGGCTCGGCGCGCAGATATTTGCCGCGCGATGCCCTGCGCATCAAAACCGGCACCGCCCCATCTTCCGCCGAAAGCACGGCGGCGACCATTTCGCCGCCCTGATTGACCTCGGCCAGAACCGCATCGGCTTCATAGGCATGATAAAGCGCGATGGCCCGGCGCGCCCATTGGTGCGGCTTGGCCATTTCCATGCTTTCATCCGCCAGCACATGGCCGAAGCCGTCTTCGTCAATCCCTGCCACCACGATACCGCAGGCGTCCGACGCCTTGCCCGATGAGGCTGGCGGATCAACCGCCACCAGAATACGCACGAGCGGCGGTGCAATCTGCTCGAAGCTTTGCTCGATGCGCTCACGCGACCATAATGCGCCCGCACGTTCCTCGATCAGTTCGCCATCAAGCTCCTGCCGCCCCAGCCGGGTTCCGGCATAACGCTGGTTGATGGTCTGCATGAAACCATCGGCCAGATGCGCGGCATTTTCGGCAGTGCGCATATGGGTCATGGACACCGAAGCATCGCTCATCAATGTCTTTAACAACGGCACCGCGCGCGGCGTCGTCGTCACGACCTGACGGGGACGCTGCCCAAGCCGCAGACCAAATTGCAGCATGTCCCATGTTTCCTGCGGATTTTTCCATTTCGCCAGTTCGTCGCACCATGCCGCATCAAATTGCGGGCCGCGCAAGCCGTCGGGGTCTTCCGACGAGAAAAGCGACGCCACCGCGCCATTGTCCCATAAAAGCCTTCGCCGCGTTGCCTCATAGCGCGGGCGCGCAATGCGCGAAACCGACAGAATGCCCGATGGGCCATCCACCATCACCTCGCGCGCATCAGCGAAGGTTTCACCGACCAATGCAATATGCCCGCTGGGGCGGGCGGCAAAGGGCATCAGCCCCAGCGCCATTCCCGAAACCCACTCCGCCCCTGCCCTTGTCTTGCCGGAACCACGACCGCCTAAAATGAGCCAGACCCGCCAGTCGCCAGTGGGCGGCAATTGCGCATCACGCGCCCTTATCAGCCATTCGCTTTCCGCCGCTAATATCTGTCTTTGCGTCAAGCCCGCCGCCCAGGATTTCCCGCGCGCGCCTTTGTGCAAGTTCTTCAATTCTCCTGTCTATACGTGCCAGCACCTGCCGCAATTCGCTCAGGCTCACGACCGCCCCGCGCTCGCCTTCATCAGAAGAAGAGCCGGTTTCGGATGCCAGTTCACCAACCGTCTTGACGGCCCGCGCCAGCGCCATCAGCGCTTCCGCCTTGCTTTTATCGGGCAATTCCTCGCCCTCGATCAGCTTGCGCAGTTCCGCCTGTAACCGTTGCAGTGCATATTCCGTCGCGGAAGGCATATTGCGGCTGTCCGTCTCAAGCTGGAGACGCCGGATGCGGTCGCGATAGCCTTTCTCGGAAAGCCCCAGCACTTCAGCGATCTGCGCAGCCTCGATGGCGTGTTTCATTTGCAGGCGAAAAGCCAGCCTGACCCGCGCCTCGCGGCGCTCGTCTCCCTTAGCTGTTTTCAAAAGTAATTCCCAAAGGCCCCTCATGCAAAACCCCGAAAGGCGGGGGGCCTTTCGGGGTTTTGCAGTGCCGATAGCAGCCGGGGGTCAACGCTGCTTCGGCCTCAGCCGCAATTTCTCGACTGTGCCTTATAGTTATCAAAGGACCGTTACGCAGTCAAGGACTATTTTCCTATTAATTGATTTTCTTCCCATGCCTCATTTGCAATATCCGTTTACCAATTAAGATGAGTTATGGCTTACTAATCTGTTATGATTGACGGGTACGTTTTGTCCGTCTCCACATTCAGAGGGTGCCGAAGTCATCGTTCATGCGTAAAGCGGCTGATAAAGATCCAGATGAGAACAAGCGCAGGCCCTTCCGGGTTTCGCGTCTGATCGGTCTTGATGCATGGATCGATTCGGCGCTCTATAATCTGCGCTTCAGCTTGCGTGAAGGATGGGAAAACATCACCATCCTTTCCAATCGCCTGCGCGTCAAAGGCTTCCGGCGTTTCGTTGTCGAGGTTCTCGACGAGGGTTTCACACTGGGCGTCATCGGCGCGGTCCTGATGCTGGCATTAGCCCTTCCCGCTTTCGAGGAAACCAAGAAAGACTGGCGCTCGCAGGATGATTATGCGGTGACGTTCCTTGATCGCTATGGCAACGAGATCGGCCAGCGCGGCATCCTGCACCGGCAGGCCGTGCCCATCGACGAATTGCCCGATCATGTCATCAAGTCGGTTCTGGGCACCGAAGACCGCCGCTTTTTCGAGCATTACGGCATCGACTTCTGGGGGTTGAGCCGCGCGCTCAACCAGAATCTGCGCGCCAATGGCGTCGTGCAGGGCGGCTCCACGATTACGCAGCAGCTGGCCAAGAACCTGTTTTTGTCCAATGAGCGCACCATCGAGCGCAAGATCAAGGAAGCCTTCCTTGCCCTTTGGCTCGAAAGCAATCTGAGCAAGAAGGAAATCCTGCAGCTTTATCTCGACCGCGCCTATATGGGCGGCGGCACGTTCGGGATTGCTGCGGCATCGGAATTTTATTTCGGCAAGAGCGTCAAGGATGTCTCGCTCGCGGAAGCCGCCATGCTGGCAGGGCTTTTCAAGGCACCGGCGAAATTCGCGCCCCATGTCAATCTGCCGGCGGCGCGCGCCCGCGCCAATGTCGTATTGTCCAACATGGTCGAAAGCGGCTTCATGAGCGACGGGCAGGTCGCCGTCGCCCGCCGCAACCCGGCCAGCATCATCGACCGGGCCAAGAACGAAAGCCCGGATTATTTCCTCGACTGGGCCTTTGAGGAAGTCAAACGCATCGCGGGAGCAATTCCGCAGCATACATTGATCGTGCGCACGACGCTCGACCGCAACCTGCAGAAAGCCGCCGAAGAATCGCTTGAATTTCACCTTCGCCAATATGGCGCGGACTATGACGTCTCGCAGGCGGCAACCGTCGTGCTGGCCAATGACGGCTCCGTGCGCGCGCTTGTCGGCGGGCGCGATTATGGCGAAAGCCAGTTCAACCGCGCGACCAGCGCCTTGCGGCAGTCCGGATCGTCGTTCAAACCTTATGTTTTTGCAGCGGCGATGGAAAAAGGGCTGACGCCGTCCACGGTTGTTTCCGATGCGCCAATCAGCTGGGGCAACTGGTCGCCGCGCAATTATGGCCGCAGCTTTTCCGGCCGCGTCGATCTGGCGACAGCGCTGGTGCGTTCCCTCAACAGCGTGCCGGTGCGCCTTGCGCGCGATTATCTCACCACCGCTCCCATTGTCGCCCTGACAAAAGCCATGGGCATCGAATCACCCATTTCCTCGCACAAGACCATGGTGCTCGGCACTTCCGAAATGACGGTCATGGATCAGGCAACGGGCTTCAATGTCTTTCCCAGCGGCGGCATGGCGGGCACACGACACGCCTTCACGCAGATCATGTCATCGGACGGCAGGGTTCTCTGGGATTATCGCCGCGATGCGCCAAAACCCCACCGCGCCTTATCGGAAAAAGCCGCATATGAAATGAATTCCATGCTGGTGCAGGTGCCCGAACGCGGCACGGCAAGACGCGCGGCACTTCCCATGACGCGCGTTGGCGGCAAAACCGGAACGACGCAGAATTATCGCGATGCATGGTTTGTCGGATTTACCGGCAACTTCACCGCCGCCGTCTGGTTCGGCAATGACAATTTCACGCCGATGAACAAGCTGACGGGCGGCGTTCTTCCCGCGATGGCATGGCAGCGCATGATGAATTATGCCCATCAGAATATCGTACTCAAACCCATACCGGGGATCGAGCCGCCCTTCCCGCCGCAGCCCAAGACCGCGGAACCCAAGGTCGCCGCAACCGGCCAGCCCGATGAAATGATGGCAGCGCCCCCGCGCGTGCTTTCGCCTGCGGCCACGCAGGCGCTGCGCGAATTGCATGAACGGCTGCAAAATGCCCCGGCCGTGCCCGCCCTTGCCGGGCGCGCGAAAGTATCAGTCCTTTGAGTGCGCGATGCTAGAGACGATATTCAAGGTTCTGGCCGTCCTGGCGATTGCACTGGGCGGCGGCATATGGGTCACCGATTATGCGCTTGAGCATTTCGATGGCTTTGGCGAATTGCAGATCGGAAGCTGGAGCGCCTTTCCCGCTTCCGGCACCATCGAGGCCGATCCCTATTCCAAGGCGCAGGCCGCGCGCAAGGCGTCGCTGGCGCTGGGCGCTGCCGAGGCCCTCGCCTTTCATGCGCGGCGCGACGATAATGGCCGCGAATTGCAGCGCGGCTGCACCTATCGGTTAAGCGGCTTTACCCCGCCTGCGCGTTTCTGGACGCTTTATCCCGCCAGTCCCGATCTGCGGCCCATTACGCCCGGAACGGGCTTGCAGCCAGCGCTGCATTCGCGCGAGATGCTTTACAATGAGGACGGGAGCGTTTCGATCACGATCGGGCCGGAAGCCAGCCCCGATAACTGGCTCGCTGTCGGCGGCGGTGGGGCTTTCGTCCTCGTCATGACCCTTTACGACACGCCTGCGGCCAGTTCCTCCGGCCTTGTCGATCTCCTCATGCCGCGTCTTCTGCCCATTCCCGGACAGGGAGGCCGATGCCGTGACTAGGCTGCTGCATCTCATCCTGTTAGGGCTTATCGGCGCAGTGATCGTGCATATCGCGATCTTGCTGCTGGTGCCGCGCTATTCCGACAAGAACGCATGGTCGCATATAGAGACGCTGGGGGATGCCTATCGGTTCTACACGCTCGACCAGAAATCCGGCGTGCTCAGCAACCCGGACCCGCTGATGCGGCAGGCCGTGTGCCGCTTCGATCTGGCGGACGGGCCGGTGCAGATTGCCACCAGGGGCGCTCCGCCCTTCTGGTCGCTTTCGGTCTATGCGCCCAATGGCGACAATCTTTACAGCCTCAATGACAATGTATCGACCGAACAGGCGCTCGATCTCATTATCGCCGATTCGGTCGGGATGGCCGGCCTGCGTGCCGAGGGGCGGCAAAATGACAGCCGCACCATTCTGGTCGAACAAGGTATCGGCGAAGGAGCGATCATCCTGCGCGCCTTCGTTCCCGATTCAAGCTGGCAGATCGAGGTACAGCGCTTCTTCGATGAAGCCCATTGCGCCCTGTATGAGGCCGGTTGAACGCTCTTCAGGCCTGATTGGAGATGCGCTCTGCCTCACGGTTAATGAGTTGCTAAGTCTTGGCGTCTATCATGGCGGGCGACGGCGTTCGGCAGGCCGTGTAACTGTACTGATTGAGAGCCTACCGGGGTAGTTGCGTGACAAATGACCAGTTCCGCGTTCTGGAAGAGATTTCAGGGAATCGGCGCCCATCGCTCCCGGATGATAGCGGGGGCAAGGCGGACGAGCTTCTGGTGGCGGCGATAGCCGCCTTTGCAGCCATTACCCGCCCCGGACGCCAGGATGTCCAACAATTTGAAGACCTCGCCCTGCCGCTCTTGCAAAATGCGAGCGCACGCGGCAAGCGGCGCGCGGCCAACGCGCTCGCACCGCTGGATCATGCGCCGCGTTCCCTTGTTCTGGCGCTTGCCAATGAGCCGGTGGAGATTTCCGCTCCCCTGCTGCTGCGCTCGCCCCTGCTGCGCCCCGCAGACCTGATCGATATGATCAGCAGGAACGGCCTTGACCATGCACGCGCCATCGCACGTCGGCAATCCGCCGATCCGCTGCTCAAGGACGTGCTGCGCAGTTTCAGCGATGCGGCCATCAATCGCCTGCTCAAGCTTCAGGAAAATCTGGAAACCGAACAATTCGAGCCGCCCGCCACAGCCCACCCCGCCCCATCCGATGAAACCGGTTCGGGGCAAATGGCATTGTCGTTGCGGCAGCCATTCTTGAGTTCGGGGGCCATCACGGGAGCCAGTCATCTCATCAATACGGCCTTGCTGATCGATGACCAGATTTTCCGCACGGCACTTGCCGACGCACTTGATCTGTCGTTTGAGCGCGCCGATGCGATCATCGGGCAATGGCCCGATTCCTATCTGCCGATCGCGCTGCGCGCCCTCGGTCTATCCGCGTCGGAATGCTATCTCATCATGACGTCGGTTCTGGGACCGATCGATGCCGACCGCGATAATCTGCGCGAATTCGTGCATATTTATCGCTCCATCGACCATGACAAGGCCGCAGCGCTGGTGAGGCGCTGGCGCGCCGACGATATGTCGAAACTGCTGCGCAGCAAGCTGCGGGAGATGGTGCAGGCACAGGACGGCGCGAAGGTCGAAAAAGCCGCCAATTGAGACGGTTCCGGCACGCGCTCATCGCGATAGGCCGTCATCCGGCATCACGCGGAACAGCTTCGACGCATCGGCAATATCCTCAATTTCGATCAGCCATAAATCCGGATCGAAGCGCAATTCGCGCTCCATGCGCGCGGCGGCTTTCTCATCATCGCAATCGTGCAGAACGCATGCAAACAGGCGTTCGCCGTCATTCTGGCTGTCATAAGATGTTTGCGGCGCGGGCGCATAAAGATCGCATGAGCCCAAGCGCGAAGTGGTCTTTATGAAGATCGCCCCGGCCTCTTTGGCGCCGCGCCGGGCGAGATAGGCGAAACCGCCCTCGCCCTGCACCTTGCGGATCAATGCGGAAACCCAGAAATCCGAAGTCAGGCGCATGATATGTTCCGCATCAACTGATCAGGCCGATTTCACGCATCTTGCCAATCAGCGTGGTATCGATTGCGCCCGTGGCGGGCAGGCCGAAAAGTTTCTGGAATTCACGCACGGCTTCCTGCGTGGATTTGCCCGGAACGCCGTCCACGCTGACCCTGTCATTGCCAAAAGCCTTCAACCCGGCCTGTACGCGGACAATATCCTGCGAGGAGATTTTATCCTGTGACGGGATCGCCGCCTGTTGCTGCGCGGGCGCAGGCGCTGCCGGGGCCGGAACCTGCCTGCGCACCGAAACCGGCTGGGGTTGCGGACGCGGAACCGGAACAGCCGCTTCGATGGTCTTCGCCACGTCATCCTGCCGCAAAGCGGATGGTCGGGCCGCATCATTTGCGGCGGGGGCTGCGGCACCGTTCTGCTTTACGCCAAGCTTTGCCTGAAGCCCCTGCCAGCGTTCCACTGCTTTACGGGTCTGCGGGCCGGAGAAGCCATCGACCTCTCCCTTGTAGATGCCCAGCGCCAGAAGACGCTGCTGCAATCGTGCGACCTCCAGATCGGCATTAGGGGCAAGGGCGGGAAGCATCTCGTCGACGACATCCGCAAGTTGCAGCCTGTCGGGCGAGAGTTCAGCCGCCTGCCCTGCCTGCGGCGCGGGGGTCTCGTCCTGCAATATGGCCGCAACCGTATCGGCTGATTGCGCCGGGCTTTCCGCGCTCCGTCCGGCTGCCATCGTCCCCGGCAATGTGGGACGCGGCAGCGCCTTGAATGAAAAATTGCTTCGGGTCTGGAAAAAAACCGTGTCGTGAGCCTGCGGCTGATACCATAAGGCATTGGCCGAAACGAAGCCCATCACGACTGCGAATGCTGTCGCGCCGCCGGTCAGGACCGGGTTACGCACGATGACATTTCCAGCGACTATCGCAAGCGCCGAGGCCGAATTGAAAAAAAGCTGAACCAGACGACGCCCGAGGCTAGGCCGTTTTGCGGGTTTGCGCATGGCCCTCTTTCCGGTTTTCGTCTTTCTGCCGTTCGTCATGCCGTTCTCCCTGGTGACGGTGCATATCGATCACCGTGCCAAGCTGCCGATCACTCTCTCCCAGAGGATCAGATTGCGGTTGGATCAGATTTTGCGGACCGGCGACGGGAAGATGAATGATGACAACCGTCCCTTCGCCCACGCTGCTTTTGAGCTTCATTGTTCCCTGATGCAGTTCCACCAGCCCCTTGACCACCGACAGGCCAAGGCCGCTGCCTTCCTGCGCGCGCGTATAGCTGTTGTCTGCACGCATGAAAGGCGTTCCGATGCGCTGCATATCTTCAGGCGCAATACCGATGCCTGTATCCGACACGGTGATTTCGAGCATGGCGCGGCCATCCGCCACAACCCGCGCCGCGTCAATCGTCACGCAGCCGCCACGCTCAGTAAATTTGACCGCATTCGCCGCGAGATTAAGCAAGATCTGCTGGAGCGCACGGCGATCGGCCACCACCTCGCCGATAGCCGCATTGACGCGGTGACAGAAGGCGATGCCCTTCTTCTCCGCCTGCGGCAAGATGATGGAAGCACACATATCCGCCGCTTCGCGAAATGCAAAACTGCCCGGTTCGATGCGGTAGCTGCCTTGTTCGAGCCGCGAATTATCGAGCACCGAATTGACCAGTTCGAGCAGATAATGCCCCGACTGGTGAATAAGCCCGGCATATTCACGCTGCTTTTCATTTTCGAGGCCGCAATGCCTGCCCTGGGAAAATTCATGGGACAGCATATCGGAAAAACCGATGATCGAATTTAACGGCGTGCGCAATTCATGGCTGACGGTTGCCAGAAGCCGGTTTTTTCCAATTCGTTCCGCTTCCAGCTGAGCTTTCAGCGCGTCGATTTGTTCGATGAGTTCCTGTTCGCCTGCCAGCGAGCGTCCGGCCAGCACGATGTCGTCACCGGCACAGAACCCCTCCATCCGGTAGCTGCGGAAAACAGGACTGCCTTTTTCCATGGAGCGCAGCCGAATATCCGCCGGACGCGCGGCCTTGCCGCAGCGAAGATCGGCCAGCAGCGAGAGATATTGCACCCGGTCCGCCACATGCACGCGGTCGATAAAGGCCGCGCCTTCAAGCATTCTGGCCTCGACGCCCAGCAATCTGGCTGTCCCTTCATCGACATCGCGCATGACGCCTTCACGGTCCATGGCGATTCGAATATCCCCATGCCCGGGCATAAGACTGGCAACCGGCCGTGCTGCGGGCAAAGGCGCGCTGCTTCTGTTAAAACTGCGGGCAATGAGGCTTGCGGTATAAAGCAGCAGAACCGCGACGGATGCGAGCGAACCGCTGGCCACCGCATTGCCGCCTGAGATTGTAAACGAGGTCAGGATCAGCGCCGATAGAGCCACGCCTGCCCAGACGGCTGATGGTCTGCGGCTTGCAAACCAGACTTCCAGCGGCAATGCCGCCGCCATCAGCCACAGCGCGGCATTGTCACCGGCAAAAAGCCCGACAGCGCAAAGGCCTGCGCCATAAAGCACAAGATTGAGCGCGGCCAGAAAAGGCGCAGGCAGGCCCATGAGGCCAAGCGCGCTCAAAACCATCGCCATTCCGGCAAGGCTTGCGACAAGCACCGCCAGTTCGGCAAAGCCCGCACCGAAGCCCGATGCGAGAACCGCAGCCAGTAACAGGACGGGCATGAGGACGGAACTGGCGTGAAAACGCGCAAAAGCCTGCGCAAGCGCGCTGCGGATTTCGGCTGTCTTCAAAAAAATGGCTTTCAATGTGCCTGACTCACTTAACGATCTGCGGATTGCCGGAACTATCCGGCTTCCCTTGCACCAGATTGCAGGCGAGGCTTTAAAGAAACGATAAAATGCAGCGCATGAGCGCGCGAAGCGCCGCAATAAGCTGCTTTGGAGCACTGCTTCTGGCACTATGGTAAACAGAAGGTGGATGGGAAAGCGGCCCAAGGCTCCTTGAAGGCCGGTTACGGAATCTTTTCTAATTGAGCGCAGACTATCGACGCCAATTAAATGAACATGGATACACGAACCGCACAGATATGATCCGTTTTGCTCTCAAATCCGCATTCTGGCTGGTGCTGGCATTTACCATAATGCCGCATTTTCTGCCTGCGGAATCAAAGAACGAAACGCATCAGAAGGTTGCGGCACCGGTCCCGGCAAAGACGGAACCCGACGAGATAGAGCAATTACTGGCCCATGGTAAAAGCGCCATGGAAATCGGCAAATTCTGTCTGGATAATCCATCGCTCTGCGAACAGGGGCAATCATATCTCGCCAGTTCGGCACAACAATTGCTCACCAATAGCGGGGCAATCCTTGATTATCTGAGCGCACAGTTCGGCACAAGGCAAAGCCCCGCCGCGCCGCCTGCCGCCACGCCTGCCAAAGTGCAGCAGAAATTCATTCCGGTTCCCACGCCACGCGAAAGCGCCTTGCAGCATTCAAGTTCCGCCGCTTCGAGGTAAATGCGCGCGGTGCCGACCTTTTCCGTGACCTTCGTTGGCTCTAAGATTTTTTTACGCGCATCTTTTCCGAAAACCGTTTCACACTTTTCGGGATGCGCTCTAAGATTATGTTTTAACGCATGTCGTTATCCCGAAAACCGGTTCCCACTTTCGGGCGACATGCTTTATCCCTATATAAGAGGCACGATCTATAAAAGCAGCTTGGAATTTCAGGCCAATATCATGACGACGACAATTGATAATATCGTAACCGATTTCGAATTTCTCGACGATTGGGAAGATCGTTACCGTTACGTAATCGATCTTGGCAAGGAATTGCCGCCCTATCCCGATGAGGCGCGCGACGCCGCGCACAAGGTTCAGGGCTGCGTCAGCCAGGTGTGGCTCAAGACGCTGCCGCAGGACGGTCCCGATCCCGTCATCGAGTTTCTCGGCGATTCGGACGCCCATATCGTGCGCGGTCTGGTGGCCATCGTGCTCGCACTTTATTCAGGCCGCAGGGCTTCGCAAATACTGGCTACAGATCCTGAACAGGTGCTGCGCAAGCTTGGGCTTGATGAGCATCTCACGCCGCAGCGATCCAATGGCCTGCGCGCGATGGTCGCGCGCATTCATCGCGAGGCGGAAGCGGCAAAGGTTTCCGCATAAGGCTATGCACGACGCTGCTCCGGCTGGGCCGGATCAGCCCTGCAAAAGCTTTTCCACCGAAAGCGCCAATGCGAGCAGATGCCGGTCGGTTCCGCTGCGCGCGGTCAGCATCAGGCCTGCGGGCAAGGCCATATCCGGCATGGGCAGGCTGATGCTGCAAAGATCGAACTGGTTGCCGATCTGCGTATTGCGCAGCAGCAGCGTTTCCACGCGATCATATTCCGCCTCGTCTTCATCCACCGACGCAATCGGTGCTGCCAGCAGCGGCGTCGTCGGCGCAATGAAGAAATCGACATCACGCAGTCGCCCGTCCACTTGCTGCACAAGCTTTTCGCGTGTGCGCATGAGTTCCCCATAGGCAGCGTCCGACACTTTGATGCGTTTGGAAAGCGTGGTTTTCACTCTGAAATCGACATTGGCCGCCGGATCGCCGAGCCAGCTATCCGCATGAACGCGGCTGGCTTCGATACCGGCGATCGAACCGATCCGTGTTGCCGCGCGCAATTGCAGGATAAGATCGTCGAGTTCGATGGTCACGAATTGAGCGCCCGCAGCGGCAAGTCTATCTTTCGCCGCCGCAAAAGCCTTTGCGACCGGTGCTTCCATATCGGCCAGCAGCATTCCCTCGGGCACGCCGATCTTCCGGCCTGCAAGTGATATGGGTTCAGGCAAAACCAGCGGTTCACCGGCCATTGCCGCATCGGCCAGAATGCATTCCCTAACCGTTTTTGCCAAAGGCCCTGCCGAATCAAGCGACGGGGCCAGTGGAAAAGCGCCCTCAAGCGGAATGCGCCGCGCGGTCGGCTTGAAGCCAGCCACACCGTTAAGGGCTGCGGGAATACGCACCGAACCGCCCGTATCGGAGCCGATGGCGATTTCGCTCGTCCCTTCCGCAACTGATACCGCCGCACCCGAGGACGAGCCGCCGGGAATGCGTGCGGGATCGGCCGCATTGCCCGGAACGCCATAATGGGGATTGAGGCCAACCGCAGTGAAGGCAAATTCGGTCATATGGGTTTTGCCGATGATGACCGCCCCCGCCTCGCGCAAGCGTTCGATGATGATTGCATCACGGCTGGCCGGTTGTGCGCAGCGGTGAATGGCCGAGCCTGCCAGCGTCGGTTCTCCTGCAACGTCAAAAAGATCCTTGATCGATATGATGCATCCGTCGAGCGGCCCAAGCGCTTTGCCCTGCGCGATGCGCGCATCGGAAGCGTCGGCCTGTGCGCGCGCCTCTTCAAAGTAAATCGTGCTGAAAACGCGCTCATCCGCTGCGCGTTCTTCCAGCCGTGACAAAATGGCTTCCAGCCGATCCCTGCTTTTTTGCATTTCCCTCTCCCGCCCGGGTTACTCACCCTGCCCGCCTGTATCGAGACCCTGATAAGGCATTTACAGCAAAAGGGAAAATCGATTCAGCGCGAAATATCTCATCCGCGTTTTTCCCGCTGAATGGACGGGCGGTAATCATGAGCGCCCCAATGCAGGATTGCATCCGGACGCGGCACTTTTTCCTGCTGCGGATAATAATGCCGGTGCAGCATTGCAAGACCCGCCTTGAGCAGCATTTTTGCAGACCGAACCGGCCATTGGCGCTCCCGCTCGACCCTTTCAAGCCCCTTGAGAAAACAGCATATATCGATCAGAACACCGCTAAGCTCAGGCCCGACCGCCGCAAGAGCGCGTTCGAACCGAACGCGGCTGGCCAGAGCTATATCGGTCAGTTCGGCGATTCCGCCGGCACCGGAATGCCCGTTTCCGCCCACGCCGACATCCCAGCGCGATGTGACCGACGGCATCAGCGATCCGCGCGTAAAATCTGCGCGCAGGCGCTCGCCAGCCCGAAATTCGTCTTCGGAAAGAAAGGCCGTTCCATCCGGTCCCTTGCGGCGATAGAGCATGGCAAGCGGCGATTCGGAGAGGTTGACCTCTGCCTTGCGCCCCGGTTCCAGCTCAATGTTCTGTGTTATCCTGGCGGCAGACTGCGGGCGCGCGGCTTTCCGCGTCGCGTTCTTGCGGCCCGGTTGTGCAAGCGCGATATGCTCCCCATCAAACCGTATCAGTTCCTTGTCGTGCATGGCATCGATCTGCGCACGCGCTGCCGCAATCGTCCCTTGTTCGCCCACCAGCAGGACATGCGATTCACGCACCGAATCCTGCACTTCGCAGATGCCCTGCTTTAAAAAGCGGATGATTCGTGTCTCGGAAGCAGAAAGTTCCTTGCTCATGCCGCAGCCCTCCATGCTGTAAATGCGGAATGCACGATCCTTTCAAAAGAGGAGATGATGGCGTCGAATTCTTCATCGTCGCGCAAATCCTCCACCAGATGGCAAGCATGCATGACGGTGGTGCGATCGCGGCCAAAGCCTGCCGCCACCTCGCTCATCGCCATGCCGAACGCGGTATGCGCGATATACATGCCGACCTGTCTTACACGGGCGACCGGACGCCTGCCGCGTATGGGAGCGCGCAGCTCGCCACCGCTGACAGCGAAAGAAGCAGCAAGCAGATCGATCAGGGCATCGCATAGTTCCACGCTGCCTGCCTGCCGTCTGCGGCTGACCGCCGGGCCGGAACATTCCAGGCTGACGCTGCGCCCATGCCGCGCCGCGATGACTTGCAGCGCCATTATGGCTTCCGCACGGGTATGGATGACATTCGTTAATTCAAAAGACATTGCATCTTCCCTCACCATTATAGGAATATCTTCTTATAATGAGGAAAACGCAAGCGTGGATAAGTTTCCTGAAAGCACTTATGCCCAGAGTTTAAATTATTTTAGGAATATTATCCAACAGTTCGAATCCTGAGCGATCCTGTCCCCCGGCAAACCAACAAGCAGTAAGGACAAACTTATGGAAATTGCTCTTCGATCCGCCACAAAAGCCTTTCTCG
Organism: Falsochrobactrum shanghaiense; assembly: GCF_003149535.1. Lineage (GTDB taxonomy): Bacteria > Pseudomonadota > Alphaproteobacteria > Rhizobiales > Rhizobiaceae > Brucella > Brucella shanghaiense. Next base: position 50,008 of record NZ_QGDB01000001.1, read on the forward strand.
CCGCGCGTGCGGAGGAACGCATGAACGCCATGCAGCGTGTGGCCCTGCAAATCATCGCGGGGATCGACATGGATAAATTGCAGGTCGCATCAAGGGAGGAAAAGCGGCACGCGCGCGGCAGGATCAGCCGTCTGATCAAACGGGAGCGCCTCAAAGGCGTGAACGGTCACTGGAGTTATGACCTCAACCGCCATATCGCACTCAAACAGGCGCTCGACCGGCTCGGGGATTGAAGGAGTTTCGATCAAATCCGCCGGGGCGAACAAGGAGAACAGGCAGGACGATATGTCGCATCAATGGTGCGACATATCTCAAATCTCAAATGGTTCAGGCCAAAGAAGAACCAGAGCGGTTCCGGTTAACACGGAATCATCGGAACCGCTCTAAATCATTGTTTTTACGCATTATCCGGACGTATCGGAGCAGGAAAAGAAATCAGTCCAGTGAACTGATTTCCCTGCGGAGGCGTTTCGCACTTTTGCTGGAAATGCTCTAGTTCTCTCAGGCCTCTTTGGGCTTGCGACCCAGACCCATCTTCTTGGCAAGATTCGAGCGGGCCGCCGCATAATTGGGCGCGACCATCGGATAATTGGGATCGAGATCCCATTTCTCGCGATATTGCTCCGGCGTCAGACCATAATGGGTCATCAGGTGACGCTTGAGCGACTTGAACTTCTTGCCGTCTTCGAGGCAGATAATATAATCGTCAGTGATCGATTTCTTCGGATTGATGGCGGGCTTCGGCTTTTCAACAACAGCCGGAGCTTCTTCGCGCTCTACATGGCGCTTGAAAGCATTATGCACTTCAGCAATGAGCAAGGGGACTTCGTTTGCACGAACGGAATTATTCCCGACATAGGCTGCGACTACATCAGCAGTCAGCGTCAAAAGCAGCTCTGCATACTCGTCGTAGGTTTCAGGGCTTTCCATTGTTCTTCCTTTTTATCATATATGGTTCAAGCAGACTGGACTCGAATCTGACTCCCTTCCCACAAATTCCTGCCCATCCAATCCTTTATTCATCCCGCAAGTATCAATGAATATTGATATTTGCAATAGAATTGTCAAACCACTTTACATTAATCAGAATAAACTCTTCTTGATTGACTTAATACAATGAAATGAAACAACATTTTTAACCGTTATCGGGTCGCAACAATCGCTTCCATCAAAATGTTCGCTTCTTCGTTTATTGAAGAAGCAAGGAGTATAAGCGTTTCAAATGCTCAATTCCTTCCATTTGGCGCATTTATGTGAACAACGAGACCCTTCGCGTCAGATTTTGCACCGAAGCTTGAAACAAACACAGCTAATTGACCGGGATAAGGGCCGGAAAATGGCAAGGGCAGGATATATTTCGCGATGCTCTGCTCGCATTTGTCTTCGTGCCGATTATATAAAGAAGTGAACCGCAGATCGAATGCGGGCGAAATTACAGCCCCGTGATCTCATCACCGGCATTTCATTGCAGAGAGGACCGAACCATGCCCAGTCCTGCCGACCAGACCCGCTCGCTGAAAGTTGTCAAAACCGATGCCGAATGGCGCGAGCAGCTTACGCCGATCCAATATCAGATCACCCGCCAGCATGGCACGGAGCGCGCTTTTTCAAGTCCGAATTTCGACAGCTCGCTCAAGGGCATCTATCGCTGCGTCTGCTGCGAGCGCCCGCTCTATGATGCGGAGACGAAATATGAATCGGGCACCGGATGGCCAAGCTTCTTCCAGCCGATAGAGCCGGATGCGGTTGCGGCCTTCGAGGACCGCTCCTACGGGATGGTGCGCACCGAGATTCGCTGCGCGGATTGCGACGCGCATCTGGGCCACGTTTTCCCTGACGGCCCGCCGCCCACCGGCCTGCGCTATTGCATGAACGGGCACGCGCTGATTTTCGACGAAAGCCCAACTTCGTAATTTCGACCGCCAAAATTAAGCGATCAGGGAGCGGCGCCATGTTTCATCAAGACATGGTCCGCTTCATTTCAACCTACCGGATTTTTCATGCCCTACGATTCAACAAGCCTTCAACCGCCATCCGCACCAAAGCATCCTCTCGAAGATACACGTCACGGCATCACCCGCACGGATGATTATGCATGGCTGCGCGCCGATAACTGGCAGGAGGTCTTCAAGGACCCTTCGGTGCTTGCGCCGCAAATCCGCCAGCATCTTGAAGCGGAAAACGCCTATCAGGCAGCGCTGATGCAGGACACGGAAGCGCTGCAAAAGCAGCTTTTTGCGGAAATGCGCGGGCGCATCAAGGAAGACGATTCGTCGGTTCCGTCCAAGGACGGGCCCTATGCCTATGGCGTCTCCTACAAAACAGGGGGCGAGCAGCCGCGCTTTTTGCGCACTCCGCGCGACGGCGGTGCGGAAACCATTCTGCTCGATGGCGATCTCGAAGCGGAAGGCAAGGCTTATTTCCGCCTCGCCTCCGCAGATCATTCTCCCGATCATAATCAGCTCATCTGGGGTTATGACGACAAGGGATCGGAATTCTACGCACTGAAAGTCCGCGATCTCACCACCATGGCGGACCTTTCCGACATTGTGGCCGATACCAATGGCGGCGGCGCGTGGGATGCACAAAGCCGGGGCTTCTTCTATACGCAGCTTGATGAAAACCATCGGCCATCCAGGGTTTTCTATCACAGGATCGGCACCGAACAGTCGGCAGATAGGCTCATCTATGAAGAGCAGGATCCCGGTTTCTTTCTTGGTGTCGGCGGTTCATCGCTCGATGATTACATCTTCATCGATATTCACGATCATGAAACATCGGAATGCTGGCTGTTGCCCGCCAACGACCCGGCGGCAAAGCCGAAGCTCGTCATGGCGCGGCAAAAGGGCGTGGAATATGACATCGCACCGGGCGGCGATGTTTTCTATATCCTGACCAATGCCGATGGTGCCAGAGACTTCAAGATCATGCGCGCGCCTGCCTCCGCGCCCCAGCCGGAAAACTGGGAAGAAGTCGTGGCCGAAGTGCCCGGACGGCTGATCCTTTCTCATGCCGCCTATAAAAACCATCTTGTCTGGATGGAACGCGATAACGGCTTGCCGCGCATTGTCATTTACGAACGCGAAAGCGGCCAGACCCATGCCATCGCTTTCGATGAGGAAGCCTATTCGCTCGGCCTGCATGGCAGTGCGGAATATGATACGGATGTGATCCGCTTCTCCTATTCCTCCATGACCACGCCGGAACAGCTTTACGATTATAATATGCGCACACGCGAGCGCACTTTGCTCAAGACGCAGGAAGTGCCTTCCGGCCACGACGCCCGCGATTATGTCACACGCCGCATTCTGGCTCCGGCTGCGGATGGCGAACTGGTTCCGGTTTCGCTGCTTTATCACAAGGACACGAAGCTCGACGGCACCGCGCCCTGCCTGCTTTACGGCTATGGCTCTTATGGCATCACCATTCCTGCAAGCTTCAGCACCTCGCGATTGTCTCTTGTGGATCGCGGTTTCATCTATGCCATCGCCCATATTCGCGGCGGCAAGGACAAGGGCTTTGCATGGTATGAAAACGGCAAGCGCGAGCACAAGATCAACACTTTCACCGACTTCATCGCCGCAGCCCGTCATCTTGTGCGCGAAGGCTTCACCGCTCATGAAAACATCGTCGCGCATGGCGGATCGGCAGGCGGCATGTTGATGGGCGCGGTCGCCAATATGGCTCCCGAAGCCTTTGGCGCCATTATCGCCGAGGTTCCCTTTGTCGATGTGCTCAACACCATGCTCGACGATACGCTGCCGCTGACCCCGCCCGAATGGCCCGAATGGGGCAATCCGATCAGTTCCGCAGAGGATTATCGCAATATTGCCAGCTATTCGCCCTATGACAATGTGACGGCGCAGCCCTATCCGCATATTCTGGCCGTTGCCGGTCTCACCGATCCGCGCGTCACCTATTGGGAAGCAGCCAAATGGGTCGCCAGACTGCGCGAGCACAAGACCGACGATCACCCGGTATTGTTCCGCATCAATATGGATGCAGGCCATGCGGGCGCGTCAGGCCGGTTCTCGCGGCTTGAAGAAGTCGCCTATACCTATGCTTTCGCCTTGAAAGCCGTCGGCAAGTTTTCCGGGCACACAAACTAAGGAACAACTCCCGGCGACTTGATTTGCCGGGAGTTTTTATCGGGCCTATAATTGCGATGGGTGCAAGCTGATAGGGAGATCGCATCATGAAACGCGCATTGACGACTTTCCTGATCGCATTGGCGCTGGCGCTGCCCTCGTTTGCCAGCGCACAGGCACAGGTGCGCAAGGATGTCAGCGAATATGCGGGAGAGCGCTGCAATACGCCGCCGCGCGGCAGCGGCATCATTGTGGGCCAGTTCAGCGGCGTCGAGGATTCACCCTTTATCAGCGGCGGCGATGGCCTTGCACCGGTTTCCCGCTACCGCTGCTTCGACAGTATGGAAGAATGTCAGGGCTGGCTCTATACGATGCAGAGCAAATATACGGATGCTGGCCTGCCTTCGGTGGTCCGCTGTATCAAGCGATAGCTCTAACGGCTCGCCGGATAACCATTGGCGTGCGCGGGGATCGCTTTAAGATAGGCGGCGATGGCCTCGCGGTCCTCGCTGGTAAGCTGTGCCATATTCGCCACCACATCGGTCATCGACCCGCCCAGTGAATCGAAATCCGGCGTAAAGCCGCTTTCCAGCCCATAGGCGATGTCGCCCTCGCTCCAATCGCCGATGCCGCCTTCTCCGGAAGTGATATTGGGCACGATGCCCTTCCTGCCATCGCTGCCGGTTTCAGGCGAAAGCGCCCCGGCCATCCATTGGTCCGTCTCCAGCCCGCCAATGACATTGCGCGGCGTATGGCACTCGCCGCAATGGCCCAGCGCTTCGCTTAGATATTGACCGCGCTTCACCTGATCGGATGCATCGGCAACGTCCACCACGGGCTTGTCGGAGAGAAAGAGCATTTTCCAAAGGCCAAGACCGCGCCGCAGCGTAAAGGGAAAACCGAGATCATGCGCGTCCGCGACATTATCCGATTGAGGCAATGTCTTCATATAGGCAAAGAGATCGGCCACATCCTGCGGGTTCATCTTTGCATAGGAGGTGTATGGAAAGGAGGGATAGAGATGCTCGCCCTGCCGACCGACACCCTTGAGCATGGCATTGGCGAAATCCTGCAAGGTCCAGTTGCCTATGCCCTGCGCGGACGGCGAGATATTGGGCGCAACGAAAGTGCCGAAATCCGACACCAGCGCATGCCCGCCCGCAAGCACCTTGCGCGCGTCACCCGAAGCTCCGGGGGCAGCATGGCAGGAAGCGCAGCCTCCCGCCCAGAACACCTGCTCGCCCTTGGCCGCATCGCCCGGCTGCAAGGAGGCAAGCATCGGCTCGTCCACTTTCTGCGGCTCTGTGAGCATCCATAGTGCTGCACCGCCTGCGGCAATTATAGCTGCGAGAGCATATGCGAGTTTACGAGCCATGGATGCCGTTCCGCAATCAGTTCTTCTTGATGCGATAGGCCTGATGGCAGGACCCGCAATTGGCCGCGACCTGCTGGAAAGCGGGCTTTAACGCATCGAGATCCTGCGGGTTGGCAGCGACCGCCGCTGCGGCATCCGTTCTGAATTTTTCGACATGCTTGACGAAATCGTCCCGATCTTCCCAGATCTTGGGCGAGGCTTCCGTATCGCCCTGATCGGTCCCCGCCGGAAACAGCGTGTCCACGTCAAATTTCTGCGCATCGGCACTCAGGGTTTCGAGCGCAGCCAAAGCAGCGGTCGCATCAAACGGCTTTGCCCCCTTGATCATCGGAGCGATGGTTCCGACAGAGCGCCCCATATCCTTCATGATAGCCTGACGATCTGCGATCGCATCGGCATGGGCCGCTCCCGCCGCCAACATGCCGAACGCACCCATCGTGAGGAAGAAAAAACGCATACCAGCCTCCGCATCAAAAAATTCTCAAAGCCAAATATCCGATATGCGCGCGCATAACGCAATCATTTCCATGCCCATCAAGCAGAGCATCGCACCGGATAAATTGTTCTTCCGACAAGTAGCATGCGGTATTGAGAAGACTTATTACATTGAATTCACAATGTCGTGAAAAATATGACTAAAATACTATTGTTTAAAGCAGGCCCGATTACGAATAGATAAATGAAAAGCCCCGGAGACCGGGGCTTTACATGAAAGCTCATAATATTGCTACCAAGCAACAATCATGCCTGTTCGTAGAGTTCGAGGACATAATCCCAGTTGATCAGGCTGTCGACGAAAGCTTCGAGATATTTCGGGCGCGCATTGCGGTAATCGATATAGTAGGAATGCTCCCACACATCGACGCCGAGGATCGGCGTTGCGCCATGAACCAGCGGATTCTCGCCGTTCGGGGTCTTGGAGATTTCGAGCTTGCCGTTCTTGACGGAGAGCCATGCCCAGCCCGAGCCGAACTGGCCTGCACCAGCGGCGAGGAAGTCTTCGCGGAACTTGTCGTAACCGCCGAGATCGGATTCAATCGCCTTTTCGATCTTGCCCGGCAGCTTCTTGCCGCCGCCATCCTTCTTCATCCACTTCCAGAAATGGACGTGGTTGTAATGCTGGGCGGCATTGTTGAAGAGGCCCTGATTCTTGCCGAAGCTTTCCTTGACCACTTCTTCAAGGCTCTTGCCTTCAAGGCCGGAACCTTCAAGCAGCTTGTTGCCGTTGGTGACATAGGCCTGGTGGTGCTTGTCGTGGTGATATTCAAGCGTTTCGCGTGACATGAACGGGCTAAGTGCGTCATAGTCATACGGAAGGGCGGGCAGTTCAAAAGCCATTGGAACTCTCCTCTATTTCATTCAGCTTGCGATGGGCAGAGAAAATACATGCCCGAAAACTTGCGTGCATGATCTACATAGGCCGCAACGCTGCGGGCGGCAATGGCGCATGTTCCAAATTTCATCGCCAGCACAATGAATTATTATTGAAATCATTCAATATTAGGCAGCAAATACCCTTTTCATGCGCCTGACGGAATGGAGAAGCCCGGTGGCCTATAATTCCTACGTCTTCGATGCTTACGGCACTTTGTTCGATGTTCATTCGGCAGTGCGGCGGCATGCGGACAAAGCCGGGCCGGACGGGCGGGCTTTCTCGGAACTCTGGCGCGCCAAGCAGCTTGAATATTCATGGATATTCAGCCTGATGGGCAGCTATAGCGACTTCTGGAAACTGACCGAGGAAGCGCTCGATTTTGCCTTTGCCCGCTATCCTTCCGTCGATCCGGCGTTGCGCGGCGATTTGCTCGATGCCTATTGGAAGCTCGACTGTTACCCGGAAGTGCCAGCCGCCCTCAAGCACCTTAAAAGCCGCGGCGCGCGGCTGGCGATCCTTTCCAACGGTTCGCCCGCCATGCTGGAAGCTGCCGTCAGGTCGGCGGCGCTCGATGTGCTGCTGGACGATGTGATTTCGGTCGATGCCGTCAAGCGCTACAAGACGGCACCCGCCGCCTATGAACTCGTCACGCTGCAATGGCGGCTTTACCCTTCAGCGATTTCGTTTCAGTCATCGAACCGCTGGGATGTGGCTGGAGCCGCGCGCTTCGGCATGCGCCCGGTCTGGATAAACCGTACCGGCCAGCCGGACGAATACAAGCAGTTCCCCCCGGCCCTCATCCTGCCCAGCCTTGCACTTCTGGATTGATGTGGTGGGGTGAACTTGCGGGTTGAACTGGGCGGCATCCTCGCCCCCACAAAATTGTGACCTATTGGCAACAGTAAGCGAACAGCAGCGCCCCGGTCACGTTTAAGCCTTATTGCAACCGGCTCAACGCCATATTTCTGGGGCGTTTTGCGGCCAATCCAACGGAGCGCTGCCTTCGGGCGCTATCCTCCCTCGCCCTCTTGATCCAATCGGGCGGCCAATCGGGCGGGTGGTCGCGTTTCGTTAACCCTATTTATTGTATCTGTAGGTTCTCCCGTCACTAATCTGGTTTTCAAATGCAAACAATCCTCACCCGCCGGTCGTTTCTTACGGCAATGACAGCAACAGCGGCCGCCGGCCTCGCCGGTTGCGCTCAGCTGGGGCAGAATGTTCCGATCGTCGATGTGGATGCTTCGGGCAACCCCATCAACAAAACCCCGCAGGCCAATGTCGACGCCTCCTATGGAAGCTGGGTATCCATGTATGCGGCGGTCGAAGACGAAGGCTATCAGCTGCCTGCCATTCCGATCCAGAAAATGGACAAGCGCTATCTGCGTCAGGTCGTTCAGGACCCGACCGGCGAAATGCCCGGCACCATCGTCGTGGATACCGCCAACCGCTTCCTCTATCTGGTGCTCGGCAACGGACAGGCCATGCGCTACGGCGTCGGCATCGGCCGCGACGGCTTTGCCTGGTCGGGCCGCGCCGTCATCCAGTACAAGCGCAAATGGCCGCGCTGGACGCCGCCGGACGACATGATCGCCCGCCAGCCGGAACTCGAACCCTATAGCGCCCGCAATGGCGGCATGGGTCCGGGCCTCAAAAATCCGCTCGGGGCGCGCGCGCTCTATATCTTCAAGGATGGCAAGGACACGATCTACCGCCTGCACGGCAATCCTGAATGGTGGACCATCGGCAAGGCCGTCTCGTCAGGCTGCGTGCGCATGCTCAATCAGGATGTGATGGATCTTTATAATCGCGTCCCCAACAAATCGCCGATCCTGGTGATGTAAAAATCCGGGAGAGGAGAGTTGCCTCGCCTCTCCCCGTTACTTTTCTGATGTCTTGATCAGCGCTTGAAACCGCCAAGAATACCGCGCACCAGCGCGCGGCCAAGCGAGTTCCCCACCGAGCGCACGACCGATTTCATGGCCGCTTCCGCAACCGTCTGACGGCCTGAGCGACGCCCCGTGCCGAGCGCCGTTCCCACGATCTCGCCCCATATGCCGCCGCTCTCGCCGGAAGCAGCGTCGCCTTTATCGCCTTCCTGCTGCGCCTGAGCTGCCGCCTGCGCCTTTTTGGCAAGCATTTCAAAAGCAGATTCACGATCGACCGTCTGGTCATACTGACCCGATACCGGACTGGCCGCGATGATCTTCGCACGCTCCTCGGGAGTCAGCGGGCCGATGCGCGAGGATGGCGGACGGATCAATGTGCGCTGCACCATGGACGGCACACCCTTGGCCTGCAATGTCGAAACCAACGCCTCGCCCGTCGCCAGATTGGTGATCGCCTCAAACGTATTGAAATCGGGGTTCGGGCGGAAAGTGTCGGCGGCGGTCTTTACCGCATTGGTTTCGCGCGGCGTATAGGCGCGAAGCGCGTGCTGCACGCGGTTGCCAAGCTGCGCGAGAACGGTTTCAGGCACGTCGAGCGGGTTTTGCGTGACGAAATAGACGCCCACGCCCTTCGAGCGAATCAGGCGCACCACCTGTTCAACCCGGTCGATCAGGGCCTTTGGCGCTTCATCGAACAAAAGATGCGCTTCATCGAAGAAGAATACCAGCTTTGGCTTGTCGGGATCACCCACTTCCGGCAGTTCCTCGAAGAGTTCCGACATCAGCCAGAGCAGGAATGTGGAATAAAGGCGCGGGCTCATCATCAGCTTGTCGGCTGCAAGCACGCTGACCACGCCGCGCCCGTCCGTCGTCGTGCGCATGAGATCGGCAATGCGCAGCGCCGGCTCGCCGAAGAAGTTCGAGCCGCCCTGCTGGTCGAGCACGAGCAGCGAGCGCTGGATCGCTCCCACCGACGCCTTGTTGACATTGCCGTATTTGGCCGAAAGCTCGGCGGAGCGTTCCGCCATTTCCGTGAGGATCGACTGCAAGTCCTTGAGGTCGAGCAGCAGCAGGCCTTCCTCGTCGGCGAGACGAAAGGCCACGTTGAGCACGCCTTCCTGCGCGTCGGTGAGGTTCATGAGGCGCGAAAGCAATAGTGGCCCCATTTCCGAAATGGTCGCGCGGACCGGATGGCCCTGCTCGCCGAAAATATCCCAGAAAATGACCGGTGCAGCCCGCATATCGTAAGGGTCGAGCTTGATCTCGGTCGCGCGCTTGGTGAGATTGTCATTGAGGACGCCTGTGGCGGCAATGCCCGACAAATCCCCCTTGATGTCCGCACAGAAGACCGGGACGCCGGCTGCGGAAAAACTTTCCGCCAGAACCTGCAATGTCACCGTCTTGCCCGTGCCCGTCGCGCCGGTGACGAGCCCATGCCGGTTGCCATATTTGAGCGCCAGATATTCCGGCTGCTGGTAGGAATCGTCCGGCTTGCGGCTTGCACCAAGAAAAATAGCGTCATCGGCAGTCATCAGGCGGCTCACTCCCTAAAATTCTCTCCTTTATGGTATAACCGCAGCGCGCTCCCGCCACAACGGCAAAGCCGTCTTTAAACTTGCAAAGCGGCGATGGAGATGCGTATTACGTAAGGGTAAGATTTTTTGGGAGAACCTCATGGATGAACTGATCGCCCGCATCACCTCCAATGTCGGCATCGACGCGGCAATGGCTGAAAAGGCCGTCGGCATGATTCTGGCCTTTTTGCAGAAGGAAGGCCCCGCCGACAAGATACAGGAATTGCTGGCCGCAATTCCCGGTGCCGAAGAAGCCGTGTCGCAGGTCAAGAGCGGCGGGATGCTTTCCGGTCTTATGGGCGGCGTGATGGGGCTTGGCTCCCAATTGATGTCGGCGGGCCTTGGCATGGGCGAGATTTCCGGCGTCGCCAAGGAGACTATCCGCTTTGCCAGAGAAAAGGCGGGCGATGAGCCGGTCGATGCCGTCATCGGCGCCATTCCCGGCCTTGGCCAGTTCGTCTGATCGTATATTGGAACCGGCGGGCCCGCTTTCCGGGTCTGTCGGTTCCGGGCCTGCTGGGTTTATTGCGAGGTTTCCATCTCGGTTCGCACACCGATATGGCGTGCGCGTCCTGCGCCCCATCCGTTGATGGCAGCGAATAATCCCAAGGCCGCAAACAATATGCCGCTGGCCGCGAAATTATCCGTCACACTATGAATCATGCCCACCAGCAGCGGCCCGACCGCTGCCAGAACATAGCCCACGCATTGGGCCATGCCGGAAAGATGCGCGGCCGTGTGCGAATCAGGCGCGCGCAGCACGATCACCATCATGGCGGCGGCAATCAGCCCGCCCTGCCCGATGCCCTGCACGATGGCGAGCGGCCAGAAGGTCCAGTATGGCAGGTAGAGAAAGCCGATGAGCGCGAGCGTCGCGCAGGCGCAGAGAATGACATTGACCCAGCTCTGGTTTTTCTGCCGCACGGCGATTGAGGGAATTGCCAGACAGGTAATCACCTGAACCATGATGGTAAAAGAGACCAGACCGCCAGCGGCCACAGCGCTCAGTCCCCTTTCGCGCAATATGGGCGCAAGCCAGCCGAACACGATATAGGCCAGCGAGGATTGCAGCCCCATAAACAGTGTCACCTGCCATGCGAGCCGGTCTTTCCACAGGCCGATGACGCGAAAGCCCGAATGGGCCGTATTATGCTTTGCCCGCAGGGCCTGCGGCAGCCACAGCGCCAGAACCAATGCCGACGGAATAGCCCAGAACGCCAGCGCCAGCCGCCATGAGCCGCCCAGCATATCCTTGATGGGAATGGTAAATCCGGCAGCGGAGGCTGCGCCCGCACACAGCGCCATCGTATAAAGCCCGGTCATGATCGCCGCCTGCTTGGGGAAATCCCGCTTGACGACGCCCGGCAGAAGGACATTGCCCATGGCAATGGCAGCCCCCGCCAGACCCGCACCGATAAACAACCATGCAACATGGTCGAAGCCGCGCACCAGCATTCCCAGCGTCAGCACGGCCACGACGAAAAGCAGCACGCGCTCCGCCCCGAAGCGCTGCGCCAGACGCGGCGCGAAAGGTGCAAAAAGCCCCATGCAAAGCACCGGCAGGGTCGTCAGCACGCCTGCCGCCATCGACGACATGCCCGTGCCTTCGATGATTTCGGGCAGCAGCACGGATACGCTTGAAAAAACGGGCCGCAGATTGGCCGCGATGAGCACGAGGCTCACCCCCAAAAGGACGCGCAGGGCTGTGCTTGGGGGGCGCTGGGCCTGCGGCTGCGGTATGCTGTCGGTTTCCGCGTCGATGAGCGGCTCGGCCTGCGATGGTGAATTATCCTCCAGAACAGAGTCTGGAGAAATCGAGCGAACATGGCTCATGAAGCGGCCAACCTTTCCAGTTCCCCCCGGGATCGCACGGCCGCATCCGTCAGCCTGTTTGCGACGGCACCCGCATCAATGCACCAAGTCATTCATTCATTGGCATGACTTAACCGTCATGCGCGCATAGTGTCAATCCGGCCCCAAGGCGCATCTTGCCGCCCGTTCGCCGCATTCCGTTAACAATTTTCGCGCAATGTGGGCCCAAGTTCAGGAACTCTATCAGGTGCCGCATGATTACGCTTTACAGTCTTTCCGGGGATCATCTCGAACGCGTCGATGTCGAACCGGGGCATCCCCTGCCCGACAATGTCATCTGGATCGATTTGTATGCGCCGGCGGTAAACGAGGATCATGTCGTCGAAGCGTGGACCGGCATTTCAATCCCCACCCATGAAGACATGACGGAAATCGAGGAATCAAGCCGCTTCTATATGGAGGGCGGCGCGCAATATCTCACGGTGCCGATCCTTCATGCGGTCGATCTCGACCACAGGGAACTGGCCCCCGTGACCTTCATCCTGCATGGCACGCGGCTGATTACCGTGCGCTATGCCGATCCCAAATCGGTCAGCTTCTATATTACGCGCGCCACAAAAACGGGCAGCGGGCTGATACCGGCCAGATGTTCGGGGCTGTCCATCATGCTGGGCATCATCGAAGCCACCACGAACCGGCTGGCGGATATTCTCGAAGGGGTGGCGGGAAAAATCGACGCCGCCTCCCATTCGATCTATCCTCGCCAGCCCCGCTCCCGACCCATGACGACACAGGATTTTCGCCATATCCTCACGCAGATCGGCAGTCAGGGAACTTTTCTTTCGCGCGTGCGTGAAAGCCTTGCGGGACTGAGCCGCATGCTGGTCTACATCTCCGCGACCAACAGCCCGGTCGCAACCAAGAAAGACACCCGTTCATGGATCAAATCCGTGGAGCGCGATGCGCAATCGCTGACCGCCTATGTGGATTTTCTGTCCAACAAGGTGACATTCCTGCTCGACACCACCGTCGGGCTGATCTCGGTTGAGCAGAACGCCATCATCAAGATCTTCTCGGTCGCAGCGGTCGGTTTCATGCCGCCAACGCTGGTCGCCTCGATCTATGGTATGAATTTCTCCTTCATGCCGGAACTCAACTCGCCATGGGGCTATCCGATGGCGCTGGGCCTGATGATTGCATCCGCCATCCTGCCGCTCGTCTATTTCCGGGGCAAAGGCTGGTTATGAGCATTCTCGACAACCGGCAGTCGATGTTATATCATAAGTTATAACTTCGGAGAGAAGCCATGAACGTAACCCTGCGCAAAATCGGAAACTCCGAAGGCGTGATCTTGCCCAAGGAAGTTCTGGAGCGGCTCAACCTGCGCACCGGCGACAAGCTGCAGATTATCGAAACACAAAAAGGCCTGGCGCTTGAGCGCGTCGACGATGCTTTCGAGAAGCAAATGGAGGCGGCGCGCAAAGTCATGGACAAATACAAGATCGCGCTACAGAAACTCGCCGAATGAAATGGCAGTTTCTGTCACGCCGGGTCATCGAGGCAATTCACTCCGAGCAATTGCTCCGCCACGGCGGAGCATCAGGATTACGGGATGAAAACGCTCTCGAATCTGCACTGGCCCGCCCTCGCAACCAGTCGCTTTATGCCTCCCCCGATCATGCCGAAATTGCCGCTGCCTATATATTCGGGCTGGGCCGCAATCACCCGTTTGTCGATGGCAACAAACGCACTGCGGTCGTCGCAAGCCTGACATTCCTTCTCATCAACGGCTATATGCTCACAGCCGATGACGGAACGCTATACAGCTTCACCATGGGGGTTGCTTCGGGCGAGATAGATGAAGCAGGTGCCGCAGCTTTTTTCCGGGATTATTGCGTAAAGCAAGACAGTCAGGATTAAGGCTAAAAAGTTCAAGCTTTCACTGACACGATTTCCCATTGCCTGCCGTTGATCTTCACCACATCGCCGACCGGCTTGCCGAAAAGCATGATGGCGACGGGGGCGGCATGGGAAATCCTGCCCTGCGAAGGGTCCGCCTCGTCTTCGCCCACGATGGTCCAGATGCGGGTTTCACCGTCCACATCCTCAAGCTCGACCGTCATGCCGAAACGCACGACATCGCTATCGGGTTCAGGCACCGAGACTTCGGCATTTTCACGCCGCGCCGTCCAGTAGCGAAGATCACGCGATATACGAACAATGGCAGAGCGATCCCCTGCCACATTGGCTTCGGCAAGTTCATGCTGAAGGCGCGCAATTTCGTCCTCGATCATCTGCAAGCCATTTTGCGTGACGAGGTTGCGAAACGGGCTGATGGGACGCTCTCCCAGATCGACGGGCGTATCGTCCTGTTCCTTGGTGAAGGCTCTGCTCATAAAGTGAATCTAGGCTGCGCACAAAGTTAAAGCAAGCCCGGCCCGTTCAGCCGATGACGGCATTGCGGAATATGTCGGAGGGAGCCACGCTGCCAAAGGGAATGCCGTTCCAGTTCTTCATTTGCGGGCTTGCGAAAGCCAGAAGCCGGGCCGACAATTCCTCATCCTTGTGAAACATGCGCGAAAGCAGGCTTGCAACCATCGCTTCGGATGCGCGTGTCGCGCCATCATCACATTTGAGCGCGAAGCCCAGACCCAGTTCAGGCACTGCGCCGCAAAAGACGCCTTCCGCGCCGGTTTTGACGAAAATGCGTCCCGGCGCCATGCGCATCAGTTCGGTGCAGGCGCGTCTGGTGCCCGCCACATAAAATGGTTCTTTCATGCAGGCATGGATCAGGCGATGCGCTGCCTGCGCGCGCTTTTCTTCAAGCCCCGTGCCCGTCGCCATTTTTGCAAAACCATGGGCGATATTTGAAAGCGGGATGGCGTAGGTGGGGATCGAACAGCCATCGGTGCCGCAATGGTCAATGTCATGAGCCGCGCCGGTCACATCCGTCATCACGTCGCGCACCATGTCCTGAATGCCTGAACCAAGCGCGGTATAGCCTTTGGTTTGCATGCCGCAATGCATGCAGGTTGCAAGGAAGCCCGCATGTTTGCCCGAACAATTATTGTGCAAAGGCGTCGGCTGCTGTCCGCTTTTGGCCAGTTCGATCAGGACCGGCTGCTGAAACGGCCAGTGGCTGCCGCATTCGAGCGCTGTTTCATCAAGCCCGGCCTTCTTCAGCATCGAACGGGCGCGCGCGACGTGTTCTTCCTCGCCTGAATGTGACGCGCAGGCCATGGCGAGATCGGCATCCTCAAAGCCGAAGGCATCCGCGGCCCCGCTTTCCACCAAAGGCAGGGCCTGAATGGCTTTGACCGCCGAGCGCGGGAAAGTCGCCCGGTCTATATTGCCAAGCGAGAAAACCCGCCGCCCATCGCCGTCAAAAACCGCGACCGCGCCACGATGGCGGCTTTCCACCACAGGGCCGCGAAATACTTCCACCAGAACCGGATTGTTTTCCATCGCTCACACCTTGCTTGTCCACTCATCGCCGCATCAGTTCACAACTGGATAAAGCATATGCGGGGCGCGGGGCCAATGACCAGAGCCGGATTTCAATGTTGATATTTTCTTGATTGATCAGTCAATCAAGAATAAAATAGCAGGTAAATCATTGTGAGACGTGAGAGAAATGCCCAAAATCGGAATGGAGCCTTTGCGGCGGCGCGAGCTTATCGATGCTGCCATACGCACCATCGGCCAGCGCGGTTCGCTGGATGTGACCGTTGCGCAGATCGCCCATGAGGCAGGCGTGTCGCCAGCACTTGCCCATCATTATTTCGGCGGCAAGGACAAGCTGATCCTCGCCACCATGCGCCATTTGCTGCGTGAACTGGGCAATGATCTCAAGAAGGCTATCGGGTATGCGCAGACCCCGCATGAAAGGCTTGCAGCGATTATTGCGGTCAATTTTTCCGCTTCGCAGTTCACGCAGGAAACCATCGCCGCCTGGCTCACCTTCTATGTCCATGCGCAGCAATCGGAAGATACGCGGCGGCTGTTGCGCGTCTATGCGCGGCGGCTTCATTCCAATCTGGTGTTCGCGCTTGCGCAACTAAGCGGGCGCGAGCGGGCAAATCATATTGCCGAGGGCGCAGGAGCACTGATCGACGGGCTTTATATTCGCCATGCGCTGGGCGCAGGCGCGCCGGATGCCGCATCCGCAACCACTCTGGTTGAGGAATATATCGCCATGCAACTTTCAGGGCAACTTTCAGGGCAGCTTTCGGGGGGAAAATAATATGGAAGCGGATTTCGTCATCATCGGTTCCGGTTCCGCCGGGTCTGCCATGGCCTACCGCCTGTCGGAAGACGGGCAGCATTCGGTCATCGTCATTGAGTTTGGCGGCCCCGACATTGGCCCGCTGATCCAGATGCCCGCCGCCCTTTCGATGCCCATGAATATGGAAACCTATGATTGGGGCTTTGCCACCGACCCGGAGCCGCATCTGGGCGGGCGCAGCCTCGTGACGCCGCGCGGCAAGGTGCTGGGCGGCTCGTCTTCGATCAATGGCATGGTCTATGTGCGCGGCCATGCACGCGATTATGACCATTGGGCCGAAAGCGGGGCGCAGGGCTGGGCCTTTGCCGATGTGCTGCCCTATTTCAAGCGGCTGGAAAACGCCCATGGCGGGCAGGAGGGCTGGCGCGGCACCCATGGGCCACTGCACATCCAGCGCGGACGCCGCGACAATCCGCTGTTTCAGGCCTTTGTCGAGGCCGGACGCGAAGCAGGCTTCGAGACAACGGACGATTATAATGGCGAAAAGCAGGAAGGCTTCGGCCCGATGGAGCAGACGATCCATAATGGGCGTCGCTGGTCGGCGGCAAATGCCTATCTCAAACCCGCACTCAAGCGGCCCAATGTGCAGCTCGTCAAGGGATTTGCCCGCAAGATCGTAATGGAAGGCAAGCGCGCCGTGGGCGTAGAGATCGAAGCCGGGCGCACATTTTCCACCATCCGCGCGCGCCGCGAAGTCATCATTGCGGCCTCGTCGATCAATTCGCCCAAGCTGCTGATGCTTTCGGGCATCGGCCCTGCGGCGCACCTGAAAGAGCACGGCATAGAGGTGGTCGCCGACCGTCCCGGCGTCGGGCAAAACCTGCAAGACCATATGGAAGTCTATATCCAGCAGGAATGCATCCAGCCCATCACGCTTTATTCCAAGCTCAACCTGTTTTCCAAGGCGATGATCGGGGCGCAATGGCTGTTTTTCAAATCCGGCCATGGGGCGACCAATCATTTTGAATCCGCCGCCTTCGTTCGCTCGAAAGCCGGTGTCGAATATCCCGATATTCAATATCATTTCCTGCCTGCGGCCATTCGCTATGATGGCAAGGCTGCGGCGCAATCGCATGGTTTTCAGGCCCATGTCGGGCCGATGCGCTCCAAATCGCGCGGCAGCGTATCCTTGCGCTCCGCCAATCCGCGCGACAAGCCGCGTATCCTGTTCAATTACATGTCGCATGAGGACGACTGGGCCGATTTTCGCCATTGCGTGCGGCTGACGCGCGAAATCTTCGGGCAGGATGCCTTCGCCCCCTATCGCGGCACGGAAATCTCGCCGGGCGCGGCGGTCCAGAGCGATGCGGAAATCGATGATTTCATCCGCGAACATGTGGAAAGCGCCTTCCATCCCTGCGGCACAGCAAGAATGGGCGCGGTTGACGACCCTCTCGCGGTGGTCGATCCTGAATGTCGCGTGATTGGCGTGGAAGGATTGCGCGTGGCGGATTCATCGATCTTTCCGCGCGTCCCCAACGGCAATCTCAACGGCCCTTCGATCATGACGGGCGAAAAGGCCGCAGACCATATTCTTGGCCGTACACCGCTGCCGCGCTCCAATCAGGAACCATGGATCAATCCGCGCTGGCAGGTTTCGGATCGCTGATAATATCGAGGAGAAAAACATGAAACTACAGCCCAAAGCCTCGCATTTTATCGGCGGCGCCTATGTGGACGACAAGGCCGGAAAGCCGCTTCCCGTCATCTATCCGGCAACGGGCGAGGAAATTGCGATGCTGCATACGGCAACGCCCGATATAATCGAAAGCGCCTTCATCGCAGCCCTCAAGGCGCAGGAGGAATGGGCCGCGCTCAAGCCCGTCGAACGCGGGCGCATTCTGCGGCGCACGGCGGAAATCCTGCGCGAGAAAAACAAGAAACTCTCGAAGATCGAAACACTCAACACTGGCAAGGCCTTGCAGGAAACATTGGTGGCGGATGCGGCCTCCGCTGCCGATGCGCTGGAGTTTTTCGGCGGCATCATTTCCGGCTTCAACGGCGAATTCGTGGAACTGGGCGGCTCCTTCGCCTATACGCGGCGCGAGGCGCTGGGCATTTGCGTGGGCATCGGCGCGTGGAACTATCCCATCCAGATCGCCGCATGGAAATCCGCCCCGGCGCTTGCCATGGGCAATGCCTTCATCTTCAAGCCTTCGGAAAACACCCCGCTTTCCGCCCTCGCCCTTGCCGAAGCCTATAAGGAAGCGGGCCTGCCGGACGGGCTGTTCAATGTGGTTCAGGGCTTTGGCGAAGTCGGAGCCGCCCTCGTCAATCACCGCCTCACCGCCAAGGTGTCGCTGACCGGCTCGGTGCCGACAGGCAAGCGCATCATGGCGCAGGCAGGCGAACACCTCAAACATGCCACCATGGAGCTGGGCGGCAAGTCCCCCATCATCATCTTCGATGATGCGGACCTTGAAAGCGCCATTGGCGGCGCGATGCTCGGCAATTTCTATTCAACCGGACAGGTTTGCTCCAACGGCACGCGCGTTTTCGTGCATAAGGCCATTCGCGAGCGATTCGTCGAGCGCCTCATTGAGCGCACGCGCGCCATCCGCATCGGCGATCCGCTCGATGAAGCAACACAGATGGGGCCGCTGATCAGCGCTGCGCAGCGCGACAAGGTTCTCTCCTATATCGAGCACGGCAAAAATGAAGGCGCGACGCTTGCCTGCGGCGGCGGCATCCCCAAGCTGCAAGGCTTCAACAAGGGCTTCTTCATCGAGCCGACCGTCTTCACCGATGTCACCGACACTATGACGATCGCTCGCGAAGAGATTTTCGGACCCGTCATGAGTGTGCTGGAATTTTCCGACGAGGACGAAGTGATCGCACGCGCCAATGATACGGAATTTGGCCTCGCCGCAGGCGTATTCACCGCCGATCTTGCGCGCGGCCACCGGGTGATCGGGCAGATCAAGGCAGGCACCTGCTGGATCAACGCCTATAATCTGACGCCGGTGGAAGTGCCATTCGGCGGCTACAAGCAATCGGGCATCGGTCGCGAGAACGGTATCGCAGCCCTTTCGCATTACAGCCAGATCAAGACCGTTTATGTCGAGATGGGCAAGGTCGAGAGCCCTTATTAGAGCATTTCCAGCAAAAGTGTGAAACGGTTTGCGTCCGGATAATGCGTAAAAACAAATAAATAGAGCACGCTTAACCGCGCATCTTTTCCGAAAACCGTTTCCCGGCCAGACCGCCGGGGAAGCAATTCATGCATTCAGGCAATGATCGCGCCGCTGCGCATGTCTCTCCAGACGCTGCCATCCGAGCAGGCCATTTGCGCGCCGGTGCCCGCATCGGTCACGAAGATCATGGCGCCCGCTCCGTGAGCGGCGGCTGAAGGCAGGCCGGCCACGCTATAGGAAGCCGGGCGAATCGGGCCATCGACCTGCAAGCGTGTCTGCGGCCAGACCGCGCCGATTGCGACATTGCCGGTGGCGTGATCCACCTTGATGGCCTCGCGCCAATTATGGTTTTCGTCGCCGACCTTGATGCTGAAATGATTGTCGCCATTCAGCCCCATTTCGGCATGGCCCGTCCAGTTGCTTTGAAAAAGCAGGCTCGCCGTATCGCCCGCCGACTGCTTGTTGACCTTTATCTGGTGTCCCGCACCGGCATTGTTGAACAGGCTCGCTTCCGACGAGATCGCAAAACGATTGACCGCATCGGCGGTGGCCTGAACGCCCAGCAGCGACAGCGTCAGGCTTGTCGGCACGGATGAAACACCTTTCCACTCAACCCCGTCATAGACGGCCAGATTGTCCTCATCCTCGATATAGGCGAGCCAGCCTTTCGCGGGCGGCACGAACAGCCAGCCGCCATCGATATAGGAAGCGACAAGGTGGTCCTTTCCGGCCCATTGCCCCGTGGCGACGGCTGATATGATATAACGCTCGCCCTCCGAAGGCGCTGCGGGCGCGTCCGCCTGACTGCGCGAGCGGACGCTCAAATGCACCATGGCATCGAGCAGCCGCAAGGCTTCATTATGGGTGACGTGCTTTTGCGCCTGGCTGGGCAGGATATAGGGAAGCTTGAGATTGGGCGTTTGATCCATGAAAAGTTCCTCGCATTGATAATACGAGGAGCTTAATCGCAATGGCCAAGACGGGGATAAGTTGGTTCAACTGCCTCTATACGTCGAATAGGACCATGGGCTTACGAGCAGCGGCACATGATAGTTGCCATCCGCATCGGCAATCGCAAAACGGAGCGGAACCAGATCAAGAAATGGCGGATTGGCAAGCTCCGCGCCGCGGCCTTCAAAATATTCCGCCACATGAAATTGCAGCTCATAAGTTCCGATGCGCATATCATCGTCAGCAAGCAGCGGCGCATCCGTGCGGCCATCGAGATTGGTCACAGTGCGCTTGATAAGTTCCGCCGTGCCATTGGCGGCGATTCGATAAAGTTCAATGCGCATCGCCGCAGCCGGGCTGCCGTGAGCCGTGTCTAGAACATGTGTGGAGAGCTTGCCCATAATGATCCTCGAATTATGATTTAAAAATCTGTGATTGTATCGATGCGACAGATAAAATCCGGAAAGAAATATTCCTCCAGATTATCTTCCATCCCGGCACGATCGACAATCAGAAAATCGCTGGCCTGCTCCAATGACAGGAGCGGATGATGCCAGACATTGCGCCAATAATTGACGCCCTGATCGCTGCGCGCCAGAAATGCCCGTAACGGGCCGGGTTTTCCTGCCGCATCCTGAGCCACCACCACCAGAAAAGGCCTGCCCTGCAAGGGAATGAAAGCCTGGCTGCCAAACGGATGCCGCTCCATCATGGTGATGTCGATGGGGGCTGCAAAGGGCTGCCCGCGAAAGATGTTGATGAGAACGCGCGCCTCGGTTCCTTCCGCTTCGACGCGGGCCAGATCGTGAAAGCGCTCTGTCGAGCCATTATTGATCAGGCGGCGCTCGGCCCCTTCGACCTCGATCACATCGCCAAAAGGCGCGAAAGCAGCCTTGGTCAGCGGCTCTACGCCAAGCAGTTCAACTCTCACTTCATCCCCCAAAAACCAGCCTGTCGCAAACAGGAAACTTTTGCGCAGAGCTTTTGTCAATCGCAAAGCAGTTTCAATAAAGATATGAAAAAGGCCGGAACTGATCCGGCCTTTTGCAGAATATCGAACGTGGTCCGCAATCAGCGCTTGAAGAGCGCGGTTACGGCCGGAACGCCGCAGGCGGCAAGAGCGAGCTTGACCAGATCGCCGACGATGAAGATGCCGAAGCCGAACGCAATGCCCTTTTCAAGACCGAAGAGATAGGCCATCCAGCCAGCGCCCATGGCCAGAATAACGATTTCGGCCAGCAGCATGACGCCGCCCAATGCCAGCGGGTTGCGCGCCAGACCCTTGTCGGCGGCACGGCCAACCATCCATGCAGCAACGAGATAGGACAGAAGATAGCCGCCCGTCGGGCCGACCATATAGGCAAGACCGATGCCCTTTTCCGGCGTTCCTGTGAAGACAGGCATGCCGAGCGCACCCTGAAGCAGATAGAGAGCGACGGTCGCAACCGCAAGGCGCGAACCGTAAAGCGCTGCAATTGCAAACAGCGCGAAGGTCTGCATCGTCACGTTCACATAGAGAAGATCGACCTTGATATTGGCCGAAATCGTCAGAACGGCGCTGCCGATCAGCGCGAGGGAGACAAACCAGAAAGCCCGCGCCAGTTGCCCTGTGGGTAGATATTCGGCGGCCAGCGAGGCGGTCGCGACTTTAGATCTGGTTTTGTAATGCATTCCTCATTCACTCCTTCACTCGGATCTGTCGGGGCACTCGGATCTGTCGGGGTTTTCAGCAGTGTCCGTCCAGATTATCCATTTGAAACCCAACTATATAAGGCTTAATGCGTTTGAGCAATCAGACCACGGTAGAATTGGATCAATTCATGGCGTTTGTTTTCGATGGCCATTTCACGCCTTCATATGGGGTGCCGGTCGCGCTCGGTAAAGACGTATCGCGCCTGACCGTCAACAATCCGAGCGCCTTTACCTTTCATGGCACCAACAGCTATATCGTGGGCCGCGACACGCTGGCAATCATCGATCCCGGCCCGGAAGACGAGGCGCATTACAGCGTTCTTTGCGCGGCCATCGGCGGACGCCCCGTCAGCCATGTTTTCGTCAGCCATACCCATCGCGATCATTCACCTTTGGCAGAGCGGCTCAGGCAGGATTTCGGCGCGCTTACCGTCGCCGAAGGGCCGCACCGCCCGGCCCGGCCCTATCATGCGGGTGAAGTCAATGTGCTCGAAGCAAGCGCCGATACGGATTTCGTTCCCGACATAGCGCTGCGCGATGGCGAACTGATCAGTGGCGACGGCTGGAGCCTGCGCGGTATCCACACGCCGGGACATGCCGCCAATCACATGGCATTCGGCCTTGAGGGAACGGGCGTGCTGTTCTCCGCCGATCATGTCATGGCATGGGCCACATCCATCGTCGCCCCGCCTGATGGCTCCATGAGCGATTATATGGCCTCTCTGGAAAAGCTGCTTTTGCGCGACGACCGGGTCTATCTGCCCGGCCATGGCGGGCCGGTGACGAAACCCGCCGCTTTCGTGCGCGGCCTGCGCGCCCATCGCAAAATGCGCGAGCGCGCCATTTTCGAGCGCATCCTGCAAGGCGACCGGACCATAGCAGACATGGTCAAGGCCATTTACCGCGATACCGATCCCCGCCTGCATGGTGCTGCCGCCTTGTCGGTCTTCGCCCATCTGGAAGATCTTGCGGGACGCGGAGAGATTACGACCAATGGCAATCCCTCGCTCGACGGGATTTATCAGCCTGCCTGATTATTCGGCATCGGGCGGAGCCTTGTTCACCTCGCCTTCGAGCGCTGCCAGAAATTGCGTGATGAAGCCCGCATTCAGGCCCATGTCGCGCCTGCCATAATGCGACAGGGACCGCATATCGACATAGGTGGTCTCGCCTTCGTCGAGCGCGCGGATCACCACATCGCTTTTCAAGCCGAGAATAAAACTGTGAGCGGTTGCCGCAAAGCGAACCGCATTCGGCTCCGCCGGGGGCGAATCCTGAGTGATCAGCGTCCAGCCAAATGATTTGAGAACCGCGGCGATACCCTGCGCCACCCGGTCGGGCGCTGCCCGGTAGCGATGCCCCTGTACATCGGGAAAGGCGGATAATTGCGCCAGCATGTCGCCCTGCACCTGCGCGGTGATCGGATTCATGCGCGGCAGACGTTGCGGCATTTGCGGCGGAAATTGCGGCGGCGAGCGGAAATTGGTCGCCAGATCATAAAGGGGAGCGGAACCGTACCACATGCCGCCCGCAACAAAGAGCGGCAGCAAAACGACAGAGGCAAGAAAACCGCCCCAGAAAGATCGTGCGCCGCCCTTGTCGCCATTGAGCCAGAGATTACGAAAGCCCTTGATCGCACAAAGCAGGGCGAGAGCCGCAAGCGCTCCGCTCAGGCCCGCCACTGCCACGAAATCCGGCGTCTCCAGCACCCAGAACCGGTGCATGAGAAAACCGAGCGCCAGCAGAACCGCTGCAAAAATACCCAGACGCAGCGCCCATACGGCGGAGCGCGATTGACGGCGCTGATAGCGAAGCTTTCTCATCAATGTTCCAGACAACAGGTGCAACTGCGCCATGCATAGCAGAGACGCCGGTCCGGCAAAAGAATGCAGGTGCGGTATCGCTGCGGTGATTTAATTGTGACAGCTTGCAGCCAGCCCAAAAAATATAGTTAAATCAATAGAAAGCCTATTGCAGCAATGCGCAACGAAAGGCATGATTACACGTTGGGGGCTTTTTTCAGATTCGTCGGAAAGGACGGCATGGAACGCACCCTTCATAATGGCTGTATGTCAGCGTTATCCGACCCGGCTGATGCCGAACCGGAGATCATGTCGCTCGAAGCCGTGGAACTTGAATTTGCGCTCGGTGCCATTGATGTTCTGACCGAAGGTTTTGACGCAGCCCTTGCCAAGGCCGCCGAGCGGATCGGCGGTGAAGTGCTTTTCAACATGCCTGCTCTCGACACCACCGACGCACAGCGCATCGGGGCAATCGCCATTGCCGGGCAACCGCAGGATCAGGTCATTTTCGTCACGCTGCGCAAAGACGGCACCACGCTTTCCGTCGCTCCGCTGACCGGAGACAACGCCCTGCTTGAAAGCCTTGGCCGCAATTATGCTGCCGTGATGAAGAGCCTTACGCCCAGCGAGAAGCCTGATTAATTTTGGGCCGGAACTGCTTCCGGAGTTCCGACATGCAGATTGTGCGCCGGAACAGGATCAAGCGCCAGCGTGGTTTCGACATCGTTCAGGCGCACGAATTTCATGCCCCTGGCCTTGAGCGCCAGAATGCCCCTCACCACCCCTGCGCCTGCCGAACGGCTCGGCTGATTGATATGAGCGATGATGACATCGCCATCGCGGGCGGCGGTGATCCGCCTTTCGGCGGCATTCGCCAGCAGTGAAGCGCCCAGATCGCCATTGAGCGAATAGCCGCCGATCTTGTAGCCCATGCTCTGCGCAAGCCCGATCGCATCAGTCGAATAGCGCGCGGTCGCGTCGCGATACCAGACCGGTTTTGGCGCGCCCGAGGCAATAATCGCATCCGCCCCGCCTTCGATTTCAGCGCGCACCGCATCGAGCGAGCCAGCCGTTTTGATGTGGTACATGTTCGGCAGATTGGTGATGGCGGGCACATGCATGGCGCCATGGTTTTCAATGTCGAAAAGATCGGGATGCGCCTTCATGAGCGCAAAAGCCTCTTTATTCTGCCGGAGCCAGCGCGCCGTTACGAAAATCGTCGCCGGAATGCGATTTTGCACCAGCATATCGAGTATGCGGCGGTCGGTCTTGCCCATGCAGGCGTCGAGCGTCAGCGCGACCTGCGGCACAGAAGCCCCGCCCTTTGCGATACGCAATTGCGGCTCGACTATGCGGATTTTGTCTTTGGCTTGCGGCTGCGCATCATAGGCACTGGCCATGCCGCTGAACATTACAAGCGCCGCCCCCGCCGCCAGAAATTGACGTAACATTCTGCCTCTGAAAAAACTGGTGCTCAAACCCGAAGGAATGAGCACCGTAAGAACAGCAAAATTATGGCGATTATTTCTGCCTGACCGCCGCCTGCGCCGCAGCCAGACGCGCAATCGGCACGCGGAAGGGCGAACAGGACACATAGTCGAGGCCGGTCTGTTCGCAGAAAGCAATCGACGCCGGATCGCCGCCATGCTCGCCGCAAATGCCAAGCTTGAGCGCCGGACTGGTCTTGCGTCCGCGTTCAGCCGCAATCTGGATCAACTCGCCCACCCCTTCCAGATCGAGCGAAACGAAGGGGTCCTGTTCGATCACGCCGCGGCTCTGATAGGAAGCGATGAAGCCCGCCGCATCGTCACGCGAAATGCCGAAGGTCGTCTGGGTAAGATCGTTGGTGCCAAACGAGAAGAACTCCGCCGTTTGCGCAATCTCGGTTGCGCGAAGGGCTGCGCGCGGCAGTTCGATCATCGTGCCGACCATATAGTCGATCTGGATGCCTGCCTCCGCCATGACTTCCTTTGCGACCGCATCGATCCGCGCCTTGACGAAATCGAGTTCCGCCTTGAGGCCGACCAGCGGCACCATGATTTCCGGCACCACCGGCGCGCCGGTTTCCCGTCCGGCTTCGAGTGCGGCCTCGAAAATCGCCCGCGCCTGCATTTCCGCTATTTCCGGATAGGAAATGGCCAGACGGCAACCGCGATGGCCGAGCATGGGGTTGAATTCATGCAGGCTTTCCGCGCGCTCGCGCAACCGCTCTGCATCGACACCCATCGATGCCGCCACTTCCGCCACTTCCTCATCCGTATGCGGCAGGAATTCGTGCAGCGGCGGGTCGAGCAGGCGAATCGTCACCGGCAGGCCCTTCATGATCTCGAAGAGTTCCTTGAAATCCGAACGCTGCATCGGCAAGAGCCGGGCCAGCGCCGCGCGCCTGCCGTCCTCATTGTCCGCAAGGATCATCTCGCGCATGGCGACGATGCGGCTGCCCTCGAAGAACATATGCTCCGTGCGGCAAAGGCCGATGCCTTCCGCGCCGAAAGAACGCGCGGTGCGCGCATCGGCAGGTGTTTCGGCATTGGCGCGCACCTTCATGCGGCGCGTCTTGTCGGCCCATTGCATGAGCTGGCCGAAATCGCCGGAAAGCTCCGGCTGGAGCATGGCGACCGCGCCCTTGAGCACCTGGCCGGTGCTGCCATCAACCGTGATGACATCGCCCTTCTTGAAACTCTGGCCAGCCGCCAGCATCACGCCATTGCGATAATCGACACGCAGGCTCCCCGCACCGGAAACACAGGGCTTGCCCATGCCGCGCGCCACCACTGCCGCGTGGCTGGTCATGCCGCCGCGCGTCGTCAGAATGCCTTCGGCGGCGTGCATGCCG
The DNA here is from genome assembly GCF_003149535.1 of Falsochrobactrum shanghaiense. Lineage (GTDB taxonomy): Bacteria > Pseudomonadota > Alphaproteobacteria > Rhizobiales > Rhizobiaceae > Brucella > Brucella shanghaiense. The sequence continues at coordinate 76,818 of NZ_QGDB01000001.1, forward strand.
TGAATGTCTTCGGGGCTGGTTTCCACCCGCACCAGAATAACCTTGCGGCCTTCCGCCTTTGCCTGTTCGGCATCTTCCGACGAAAACACGATTTCGCCGGTCGCAGCGCCCGGCGAGGCAGGCAGGCCCGTGCCGACCACCTGTCGCTCCGCGCGCGGATCGATGGTGGGGTGCAAAAGCTGGTCGAGTGCTGCCGGATCGATGCGCAGCACCGCCTCTTCCTGCGTAATCAGCCCTTCAGCCGCCATTTCCACGGCCATTTTCAGCGCCGCCTTGGCGGTGCGCTTGCCGGAGCGGGTTTGCAGCATCCATAATTTGCCGCGCTCGATGGTGAATTCGAGATCCTGCATGTCGCGATAATGCTGCTCCAGCCTATCCGCCACTTTCAGGAATTCGGCAAAAGCCTCAGGCATCACCTTTTCCAGCGACGGCTTGTCGGAGCCTGCCGCAATGCGCGCTTCCTCGGTGATGTTCTGCGGCGTGCGGATACCGGCCACCACATCCTCGCCCTGTGCATTGACGAGGAACTCGCCGTAAAGCTTGTTTTCGCCCGTCGAAGGATTGCGCGTGAAGGCAACGCCGGTGGCCGATGTCTCGCCCATATTGCCGAACACCATGGCCTGAACATTGACCGCCGTGCCCCATGCGGCGGGGATATTATGCAGGCGGCGATAGGTGATGGCGCGCGCATTCATCCAGCTTGAGAAAACCGCGCCGATCGCCCCCCAAAGCTGCTCGCGCGGGTCTTGCGGGAACGGCTCGCCCAGTTCTTCCTCGACCCTGGCCTTGTAAAGCGCGATCACTTCCTTCCAGTCGCCGGCGGAAAGCGCCGTGTCGACCTCGACGCCCAGATCGGCCTTTTTATCTTCGAGAATTTCCTCGAAGAAACCATGATCGACGCCCAGCACCACATCGGAATACATCTGGATGAAGCGGCGATAGCTGTCATAGGCGAAGCGCTCGTCCGAAGCTTCATGCGCGATGGCCTGCACCGTCTCGTCATTGAGGCCGAGATTGAGCACCGTATCCATCATACCGGGCATGGAAGCGCGCGCGCCCGAACGCACCGAGACCAGCAGCGGTTTTTCAACGCCGCCAAAGACGCGCCCGGTGAGGCTTGCAACTTCATCGAGCGCGGCATTGACCTGCGCTTCGAGTTCCGCCGGATAGCTGCGCTCATTGTCGTAATAGGAGGTGCAGACTTCAGTGGTGATCGTAAAGCCCGGCGGCACTGGCAGGCCAAGGCTGCACATTTCAGCCAGATTCGCCCCCTTGCCGCCCAGAAGGTTGCGATCGCTCGCCGCACCTTCCGCTTTTCCATCGCCGAATGAGTACACCCACTTCGCCATGCTGACCTCCCTTGCACAAACTGCCACCGTGCTTATGCGATCAACTTGCTGCATGCCAACCAAAAAAGAGCGGGCGCGACAATAGAATCGATTAGAAAGCACAGCGGGACGCACGGCGATTGACTCCGTTGCAAAAATGCGGCATCAATAAGAACAAACAATGAACGAAGACGAGGATAAGATGCGCACCACCGGCAAGCTCGATTATCTGGAAATGCCCGCAGGCAATGGCTCGCTCGACTCAGTGAAGAGTTTTTATTCGCGTGCCTTCGGCTGGTCCTTCACTGATTACGGCCCGACCTACTCCGCCTTTTCCGAAGGGCTGGATGGCGGCTTCGATGCCGACATATCGGCAGCGCCCAAGCCCCTGCCCGTCCTTTATGCCGTCAATCTGGAAGATGCACTGGACAAGGTGACGGAAGCGGGTGGCGAGATCACCAGACCGATTTTTGCCTTTCCGGGCGGACGGCGGTTTCATTTCACCGATCCGGCAGGCAATGAACTGGCCGTGTGGAGTGAAAAATAGAGCAGGCTGCCGGTCAGCTTGCTTCGCGCAGGCTTTCCGCCGTTTGCAGATCGACCGAGACAAGCTGGCTCACGCCCTGTTCGCCCATGGTCACGCCGAAGAGACGATCCATGCGCGCCATGGTGATCGGATTATGGGTGATGATGACAAAGCGCGTTTGCGTTGAAGCCGCCATTTCATCCATCAGATTGCAATAGCGCTCGACATTGTGGTCGTCGAGCGGTGCATCCACCTCATCAAGCACGCAGATCGGGGCGGGATTGGTGAGGAAAACGGCGAAGATCAGCGCCATGGCGGTCAGCGCCTGCTCGCCGCCCGAAAGCAGCGTCATGGTCTGCGGTTTCTTGCCCGGCGGGCGGGCAAGGATTTCAAGTCCGGCATCCAGCGGATCGTCGCTTTCGATCAGCTGCAATTCCGCCGTGCCGCCGCCAAACAGATGCGTGAACAGACGCTGGAACTGCGCATTGACCACATCGAAAGCCGCCAGCAGGCGCTCGCGCCCTTCGCGGTTGAGACTCTGGATCGCCTGCCGCAGCTTCTTGATTGCCTCAATAATATCCTCGCGCTCGGAAATGATCGCCTCAAGACGGCCGGAAAGTTCCTGACTTTCTTCTTCCGCGCGCAGATTCACAGCACCCAGCCGCTCGCGCTCGATCTTGAGCCGTTCAAGCTGGCGTTCAAACTGGCCGGCGAGTTGATCGGGGTCGGGCAGATTGTCTTCCGGCTTGAGGCCGGTATGCCGGATTGCTTCATGCGGGGCGCAATTGAGCACTTCCGCAATGCGTGCTTCGGCATCCTTGCGGCGCTCCTCGGCGGCATTCAGGCGCTCTTCGGCGCGCGCGCGCTGCTCGCGGCTGGCGGCAAGCTGCTGGATGGCGAGCGTTGCGGCCTTGTCGAGTTCGGCCTGAGCGGATTCAGCCTGCGCCAGAAGATCGGCTGCTTCCCTGCGGCGCACTTCCGATTGCGAAAGCTCGCTCAAGAGCGCGCGGCGGCGATTTTCGATTTCATCGGGCGCTTCAGCAAGATTTTCCATCTCCTCTGCGGCTTCCGCGCGGCGATCATTAAGGGCGGCGATCTGGCGGTCGGCATTTTGTGCACGCGAAACCCAGTTGCGGCGCTCCAGCGCGATCATTTCCAGACGGCGCAGGCGTGCATCCGCCTCACGGCGCAGTCCTTCATAGGCAGCGCGGGTTTCCGCCAAAGCCGTTCGATCCGACATGACTTCATTGGTGAGCGCAGAAAGACGCTGGGCGATTTCCTCCATATCCGGCAATTCGCCGAGGCGGTCTTCCGCTTCCACCGCGCGAATCTGCGCTTCCTCCAGATCATCCTCAAGCCGCGCCTTGCTTTCGACCAGCGCCGAGCGCCGGGTTGAAAGCTCTCCGGCGGCGCGTTCGGCCACCGCCAGCGCTTCGCGCGCCTCATCGAGCCTGCGCTGATTGGCGCGCCATGCATCCCGTGCGACGCGCTCTTGCTCGACCGCTTCGCGGACTGCCATTTCGCCCCGCTCTACGGCCTGTTGCGCCTGTTCCACATCCTTGCGGGCGCGCAGCGCCTCCTGTTCGAGTTCTGCAAGGCGGTTTTTCTGCGCCAGCCGCTGCGCTGCGGGCGTCGGCGCGTCGGCGCTGGCCGTATAACCATCCCAACGCCACAAGGCGCCGTCCTTGCTCACCAGCCGCTGGCCCGGCTGCAAGGAAGCCTGCAAGCGCTTGCCATCGCTTTGGGAAACCACACCAACCTGCGCAAGCCTGCGGCGCAATTGCTGCGGCCCATCCACCAGCCTATCGAGCGGGGTCGCGCCTTGCGGCAAAGCGGGGTCGTTCTCGAAGGCCGGATTATAGGCCCAGTGTACCGGAGCCTGCTCGTCGCTTGCCGCATCCAGATCTTCGCCAAGAGCTGCGCCAAGGGCAATCTCATAGCCCTTTTCAACCTTCAATTCCTCGACTACCGGCGCAAACTGCCCCGTTTCGCCCGCATTGAGAATGCGCGCCAGGGTCTGCGCCTCGGTTTCGATGCGGTTGAGTTCGGCCCGCGCCTCATCCAGCGGTTGACGGCTTGCCGTTTCCTGATCGCGCGTCGCACGCACCAGTTCTTCCGCCGCGATCACCGCTTCTTCGCAAGCCGCCAGCGCTTCCATGGCTGCATCGACAGCAAGGCGCTTTTCGGCGGGATCGAACAGGCCGCCGATCTGCTCCGTAACCGCTGCAATATCACGCTCGATCGTGTGCATCTGCGTGGACAGGCGGTCGCGCCGGTCGCGGGTTTCCTTGAGCGCGCGCTCGATCTGCGCGCGTTCTGCGGCGGCTTCCGCACGCTCTGCCGTTGCGCGCGCCAGCGCGCTTTCGCTTTCCGCCAGACGGATCTCCGCTTTCTCGAACAGGGTGCGGATTTCCTCGTCACGCTCGCCAGAAGCCTCGCTGGAGGCGATCAGTTCCTGCTCTTCATCGTCAAGGCGCGCCAGAATATCGGCATTTTCGCGCACCATCTGTTCTTCGCGGGCAATATCGGCGGTCAGTTGTTCGAGCCGCTTCATCAGTTCAGCGCGACGGACACGAATGCGCTCATCTTCCTCGTCAAGCTGCGTGCGGGCAATGGAAAGGCGCTGGAGTGCTGCCGCAGCCTTGGCTTCCGCCTCGCGCAATTGCGGCAATTGATGCGCGCCGACGGCCTGATCGCGCGCGGCATTCATCTGCGCCTGCGCCATGTCGCCAACAGCCGATGTCGCCTGCGCCAGCGTGCTCTGCGCCTCGCCTTCCTGCGCCTTGGACTGCGCCCAGCGCAAATGCAGAAGGGATGCTTCCACGCGGCGAATATCCGCCGACAATCCCTTGAAGCGATTGGCCTGCCGCGCCTGCCGCTTGAGGCTTTCGATCTGGCTGCTTAGTTCGCCCACCACATCTTCGAGACGCTCCAGATTGGTTTCGGCGGCGCGCAGGCGCAATTCCGCCTCGTGGCGGCGGCTATGCAGGCCGGATATGCCCGCCGCTTCTTCCAGCAATGCGCGGCGCGCCTGAGGCCTCGCCTGAATAAGCTCGCCAATACGGCCCTGCCCGACCATGGACGGAGAACGCGCGCCGGTCGATTGATCGGCAAACAGAAGCTGCACATCCTTGGCGCGCGCTTCCTTGCCGTTGATGCGATAGACGGAGCCGGCCTCGCGCTCGATGCGGCGCGATACCTGCAATTCGTCGGTATCGTTATAGGCGGCAGGCGCCGTGCGATCCGAATTATCAAGGAAAAGCGTGACTTCCGCGCTATTGCGCGCAGGCCGCGTGGCCGAACCCGAGAAAATCACATCATCCATGCCGGAGGCGCGCATGTTCTTGTATGAGTTTTCACCCATCACCCAGCGCAGCGCCTCGACCAGATTGGATTTGCCGCAGCCGTTCGGCCCCACAACGCCGGTCAATCCGCCTTCGATGACGAATTCCATCGGCTCGACGAAGGATTTGAAACCGACAAGGCGCAGCCTGGAGAAGCGCATCAGCACGCCCCTCCACCCGAAACGCAAAAAGCGGACGCAGCAAAGCGTCCGCTTTTCATGCCGAAAGGCGACCTAGAGCAAGTCGTCGATGATTGCCGACATTTCGTCAACCGAAAGGGCTCCAGCGTATTTCTTTCCGTTAATGAAGAAAGTCGGCGTCGCATTCACGCCGAAATCCTTCGATCCGCGATCCATCGTGGCTCTCACATCATCGAGAACCTGCTGGTTCGTCAAGCAAGCCTTGAACGACTCCTGTGTAAAACCGGCAAGTTTTGCGATTTGCAGCAATGCGGCCTCGCCATCCTGCGCCGTAGCCCATTGCTGCTGCTGCTTGAAGAACACTTCGATCATGGGGAAATAACGGTCTTCCGGGGCGCAGCGCGCCAGCATGAAGGCAGCGGTCGCGCGCGGATCAAAAGGGAATTCGCGAAAGATCAGCCGCGCCTTGCCCGTATCGATGTATTTTTCCTTGATCGTCGGGAAGGTGTTGACCGCAAAATCGGCGCAATGCGAGCAGGTCAGCGAAGCATATTCGACGATCGTGACCGGCGCGTCGTCCTTGCCATAGACCATGTCTTTGAGCTTGCCGGGTTCTGCGACCTTGGCGGCATCGACAGTTGCCTCGGAATCGCGCGACTGCGCATTGGCATGTGCGGAAAAAGCAAGTCCTGCGGCGGCAGCGCCCGCAAGGGAAATGACATGTCTGCGGTTAAGCGGTGCAGGCATACGAATCATCCAGTCCTGTTTAAAGTTGGCTTCCATGCAATTTATAGCGGCAATTGTCCGTGTACCAGCCCCGCCGCATCAAATGAAATTGAGTAAACGGCATGCTTGCATCAAATTTATGGCGCACTCACAATCATTTCTTCGTAGTGCGCTTTTCAGCAAGGATGTTCTTGCCAAGCCGCGCCAATGCTGCGCGCAGGGCATCGTCTTCGATGCCGTCCGTCGCCTTGTCGATCCGGCGTTCTTCAGAAGGCGGGAGCGGGGCAAGACGTCTTGCGCGCGGCTTGCCGGGCAATATTGGCGGCTTCTGCTCAATGCGAATGCGCCCTATGGCCGAAAAGCCCAGAAACCCATTGACCCGGCTGATGATTTCACCCGTCTCGTGCTGGATCTGCAAGGCGGCGAAACCTTCGCAAGCGATGATCAGCGTCGCGGGGCTGAACGGATCATCCTCATGAAGACGGCGCGGCCAGACAATGCGCAAGGGACGCGAGGAAGCGCCGATTGCCGGGCCGACAATATCTTCCCATGATTGCAGCAGCGAAAGATTGATACCGGCGCGCTTTTGCAGCATCGGATCGACCAGACCCGACGCCATATCCGCCAGCGGGCGAAAGCCCCGTTTGGATTTTGGTTCCTTCATCACATCCCATTATAGGAGCGAAACCACTCAACAAACAAAGGAATACCCTCATCAAGCGTGGTTTTGGGACTGAAGCCCAGATCACGCGCGGCAAGATCAATATCGGCATAGGTGCGCGGCACATCGGCAGGCGGCATCGGCTCAAGCTTGCGGATCGCCTCCCTGCCGACTGCCTTTTCAATCGCACCGATGAAATCACCGAGCATGACGGGGCGATTATTGCCCAGATTATAGATGGGAGCGGTTTGTTCGGGCTGTTGCAGAATCCGCTTCATCGCGCCGGTGACGCCGCTGACTATATCATCGATGAAGGTGAAATCGCGCTGCATTTCGCCATTGTTGAAAACGCGGATCGGCTCGCCCTTGAGAATAGCCGATGTAAAAAGCCATGGCGCCATATCGGGCCGTCCGAAGGGGCCGTAGACGGTGAAAAAACGCAGGCCCGCCGAATGCAGCCCGTGCACATGCCGATAAGAGAAAGCCAGCAATTCACCGGAGCGCTTGGTCGCGGCATAGACCGAAACCGGATGATCAACGGGATCGTTTTCGCAGAAGGGTATCTTCTCGTTTGCGCCATAGACGGAGGACGAACTGGCATAGACCACCGGCGGGCGTTTATCGAGTTTCAGCGCTGCTTCGAAAATTGTCACCTGCCCCATGACATTGGAGGAAATATAGGTGCCGGGATTTTCGATGGAATAGCGCACGCCCGCCTGTGCCGCGAGATGGACGATAATATCCGCATCGCGATCCGCGCCGATTGCCGCCTGATAGGCGCTCGCATCCGCGATATTGGCTTTTGCGAAACGAAAACCCCGCCGTGCCTGCAAGATGGCAAGCCGCGCTTCTTTCAATGCGACAGGGTAATAGGCATTGAGATCATCGATGCCGATGACCTGCCAGCCCTCATCAAGAAGTCGCAAGGCCGTATGAAAGCCGATAAAACCGGCGGCACCCGTCACGATTGCTTTCATATCGCTCATTTCGCCCGAAAATAGGTGGAAAGACCGGCCCGCCTTGCGGCCATGATCCGGCGCGAGGCGGCAGCATTCAGCGCAGCGAGGAAAAACATGACCGATGCAATCGTGACTTCATGCAGCATCGGATTATGCAACATGCCGTAGCTCGTCGATATGACGAAAAAATAGATCAGCGCCCGCCGCATTCCCCAACTGTCCGAAAAGCGCCACAGATGGGCAAAGAGGGAGAGAAAGGCCGTCAGCATCAGAACCAGCCCGATAACACCGTCATTGAGCAGTTCGTCCAGAATGGTGTTATGGACGTGGCGGAAGCCTTCCAGCAATGAGGCCTGTTCACCGGCCTGCTGCCTGACCATATCCATTTTCGAATAGGCGCCGACGCCTGCAACGGGATTTTGCACGATGATGGTCGCAGCGCTCTTCCACATGACCCCGCGAATATCGGCGGAAACCTTGTCTTCCCATTTGGAGCTGTCGCCGCTGTCGTAATATTCGACCATGCCGGCAAAACGCTTGGAAAGAATATCGCCGACCGGCCCGACAACGATTAATGCAGCCAGTGCCGCCGCCAGAGCCGCATAGGCCGCGCCCTGCTGCCTCATACTGAATCGCCTGAGAAAAAAGATAATTTCCACTGCCGCAAATATCGGCAGGACGACGATCACCGCACGGGTTTCGGAGGCCAGCACCGCTGCAAGCCCCAGCACCATCCAGTGCGGGCCATTGGCAAGATAGTACGGAGCCTTATGCAGCGGGATTGAGGCTGAAATGGCTGCAACGCCTGCGACGAAGGCGAAAACCGCCTGATTGCCGCCCACCCCGATGCGTCCGCCATGGGTGACGGCGAGATATAGGGCCGCCAATACTGCAAGTACGGTGCCGACGCGCGCGCCCAGCACATAGGCGCGCAGCGGATCGCGCACCAGCACCATGCCGGGGGCCGCAAAGGCAAATACCGCAATCAGCAGCACGTAACCGATCTGGCGATTATCATGAAGCGGTTCACCGCGAAACAGGATCAGGCCCAGCGACCAGGCCGCATAAAGCAGGATGAAAATATAGAATTTTTTGGCAAATAATCGCGCCGTGGCATGACGACCGCAGGAAAGATAGATGCCGACGCAGGAAAACAGGAAAAGAAGCAGTGGACCCAGACCGAGACGAATGGGCATTGCCGCCGACGCGACACCCAGTACCCAAGAGTCCACTCTGCGACGAACGAGGAACGATTTCTTTAAAACGCTCAACCCTTGTACTCTCCCAAGCGCATGATTTTCAATGCATAAGCGATTCGCCGTATATAATCGGTTGCCCGGAACAAAAGCGTGCCAAGCCTCTTATAAGCCGGTAATCGGGTTTTGGCATAGACACCCCTGCCCTGCGCAATGGTCGAAATGGACGCACCCGACAAGGTCAGCACGGGCTTATCGGTGGTGAATATTTCATAATGCCCTGCCCAGCCCCGTTCCAGCGCCACATCATAAGGCAGACGCATCGGCTTGATAGCTGCCAGCAGCTTACCCGCTCCCTCCCGCGATACCAGATAGGCAGCCGAACTGCCCAAGGGACCATGCAGGCAGCGACCGATAGAAAATTGCTCATCGATTTTATGAAAACCTCGAAATGCGGCGGTGCGATGGTTGACGAGCTTGATGACATCCCAGCCGCGCAATTGCGTTGCTTTGGCGATAGAGGGTGCGAAAGCGGGCGTGAAGCGCACGTCGTCCTCGATGATAACCGCATAAGGCTCTGGTGCTGTAGCGATGATTTCAAGCGCCCGGATATGGCTGAAATAACAGCCGATTTCAGCGGGCAGCGCGATCTTTCCATGCCAGCGGCGAAAGCCTGCTTCGTCAAAATCAGTCAGCGCTTCCCGGTCAAGCAGCTTGCCCTCGACCGCTTCCACGCGGCGCAGGTCGACCGAATATTGATCGGCGCTGGCCTTCAGGCTCTCCCAGCGATCCCGCGAGCGTTCAAGATTGATTGCATAGACCGGGACGGAATTACCCACTGGCTCTCTTCTTTCATATGCGCACTGTCGATAATGATATGACCAGCAATGCAGTTTATGGTCTATATCAATTCTAAAGAAAGCGCTTTAATCACAATTCAGATAGTTTCCCAGATTAAATCATATGCTTCCATGCTAACCATCCCCTCATTCGATCGAACAGACAAGCTGCTTTCATGGTATGATCGCCATCATCGCATATTGCCGTGGCGCGTCACGCCAACTGAGCAAAGACGCGGGATCAAGCCCGATCCCTATCGGGTATGGCTATCAGAAATAATGCTTCAGCAAACCACCGTCGAGGCGGTCAAATCCTATTTCACAGCCTTTGTCGAACGCTGGCCCGACATAGAGGCCATGGCACAGGCAAGCGAGGACGATATCCTGCGCGCATGGGCGGGGCTTGGCTATTATTCGCGCGCGCGCAATCTCAAGAAATGCGCGGACCTTGTTGCCGCGCAATATGACGGCAAGTTTCCCTCAAGCGCCGCCGCACTGAAAGAATTGCCGGGTATCGGCGATTATACGTCGGCTGCAATCGCTGCAATCGCGTTCGGCGAACCGGCTGCGGTGGTTGATGGCAATGTGGAGCGCGTCATTTCGCGGCTCTTTGCCATCAACACGCCGCTGCCTGCCGCCAAGGTGCCGATACGCGCATTGATGGGCGATATGACGCCGCCCCAGCGCCCCGGAGATTTTGCACAGGCCATGATGGATCTGGGAGCGACGATCTGCACGCCGCGCCGCCCTGCCTGCGCGCTCTGCCCACTCAATGAAGGCTGTAAGGCGCTTGGCGCGCATGAGCCGGAACAATTTCCGCGCAAGGCCCCCAAGGCGCAAAAGCCCGTGCGCATAGGCGCTGCCTTCATCGCAATCGCCGATGACGGTTCGGTCCTGCTGCGCAAACGTCCCGACAAGGGATTGCTCGCGGGCATGAGCGAAGTTCCCGGCAGCGGCTGGAGCGCACGCATTGATGGCGACGCCAGCATTAAAGCTGCGCCCTTTGCCGCCGACTGGCTGGCTGCGGGCACGATCACCCATGTCTTCACCCATTTTGAATTGCGGCTTTCGGTCTATAGCGCGCGCAATGTCACCCGCGAGATTACGAAGGATGGCTGGTGGTCTTCGCCCGGCGAACTGGGTGGGGAAGCCTTGCCCACGGTGATGAAAAAAGCCATCACGGCTGCTATTCCAGATGCGTTCAAGCGCAAGCAGGAAAAGCACCAATCATAAAAAGGCGCTCGAACCTGACGATTCGAGCGCCTCAATATCAGACTGTGCTGGAGGCCGTCCGATGGAAATGGGTTATGCGCCTGCCGCCGCCATCTGGTCACGGATGATCGTGCGCAATGTGTCGATGGGCTTTAGCGCACCATTTTCTTCAAAGTGCCAGAACGTCCAGCCATTACAGGCGTCGAACCCCTGAACCTTCGCACCCATGCGGTGGATCGAGCCAGCTTCGCCGTTTGCCGTCAGCGTGCCGTCAGCGCGCACGATGGCCGCAAAACGGCGACGTGCATCACTAAGAACGGTGCCCGGACGCAGAAGCCCCGCTTCCATGATGGAGGTGAAGGCCACGCGCGGTTCGGCCCGCTTGCCGGTCATGACGGTGAGTTCGGCCTTGCCGAGAGGCTCCACCGCCTCGATGCGGGCGGTCGCCGCGTCGATATAATCCTGCTCACGCTCGATGCCGACGAAGTGGCGGCCGAGGCGCTTGGCCACCGCACCTGTGGTGCCGGAACCGAAGAAAGGATCGAGAATGATGTCACCGGGCTTGCTCGACGCCATCATGATGCGCGCGAGCAGCGCTTCGGGCTTCTGCGTCGGGTGCACCTTGTCGCCATTTTCGTCTTTCAGACGCTCGGAGCCAGTGCAGATCGGAAACAGCCAGTCCGAGCGCATCTGCACATCATCATTGGCGGCTTTCATCGCTTCATAATTGAAAGTGTAGCCCTTGCCCTTCTGGTCACGCGAGGCCCAGATCAGCGTTTCATGCGCATTCTGGAAGCGGCGGCCACGGAAATTCGGCATCGGGTTGGTCTTGCGCCAGATAATGTCGTTGAGCATCCAGAATCCCAGATCCTGCAACTGCGTGCCGACGCGGAAAATATTATGATAGGAGCCGATCACCCAGATCGTGCCGTTCGGCTTGAGCACGCGGCGGCAGGCCAGCAGCCATGCGCGGGTGAAGGCGTCATAGGCCTGAAAGCTCTCGAACTGATCCCAATGGTCATCGACCGCATTGACCTTCGTCTGGTCGGGGCGGTGCAACTGCCCGTCGAGCTGGAGATTATAGGGCGGATCGGCGAAGATGACATCCACGGAATGATCCGGAAGCCGCTCCAGAGCGGAAACACAATCACCCTTGATGATGGAGTCGAGCCAGGCGTTACGCGGGGCCTCAATGGGCAACTCATGTGCAAGACGTACTAGGGACATGGGATACTCGATTACCTGTGGACGCAAAAAACCTGGCCCTATGGTTACCGGACAGGGTAAATATGGCGTTAACGCCAAGTAATTGAAATCGTAAATCTTTTCTTAATCCTCCGATAAAGGCCGAGATTTTCGGGGATTGAGGTCCTTGGGCCTCGCCATTTCCGCTCTCCGGGCCTTCCGGCCTCTTGAGTTCTCCTTCATCTTGTCGGAAAACCTCATTGGAGTTTTGAAAATGCGCACCATTGGCTGGCCTATTCAGGAATGAACATATATCAGCTGCGGCATAACCGGTTTCTGCGGGCGCTTCTGGTGCCCTTCCGTCTGCGCGCGCTGGTGCGCGGCAATGAAATCGGCATGGTCATCGCCGGTGCGCTCATCGGTATCATTTCGGCATTCGTGGTTGCTGCCATCAGCGGCATTTCACAAGCGATGCATGAGGCGCTTTTCGATCTCGATGAGGGCGAGAAGCTCAGTTCCGCATTGCAGCTTCCCTCCACAGCCTATCTCGCGCCGCTGGCAGGCGGGATATTGATGGGCATCGTCATCTGGATACTGGCGCGCTGGCGCAAAAGGCCCATCGTCGATCCCATCGAAGCCAATGCATTGCATGGCGGCAATCTCTCGCTGACCGACAGCCTGATCCTGACCGTACAGAACCTCATTTCCAATGGTTTTGGCGCTTCGGTGGGCCTTGAAGCCGCCTATACGCAGCTTGCCAGCGGCTTTGCCTCGCGGATTGGTCGCGCATTGAAGCTGCGCCGGGCCGATTTGCGCACATTGGTGGGATGCGGCGCGGCGGCGGCAATCGCCAGCGCCTTTCATGCGCCCCTGACGGGTTCCTTCTATGCGTTCGAGCTGATCATCGGGGTCTATTCCATCGCAACCCTAACGCCGGTCGTGGTTGCGGCGATCGTCAGCACGCTCGTGACGCAGGCCATGGGCGGCGCGCCCTTCATCATCCATGTCGGTAATATCGACGGCATCGCGCCGCGCGATTACGTACCGGCGCTGGCGCTGGGCTTCTTTGCCGCGGCGATTGCCATTCTCATCATGCGCGGCGTCACCTTCATCGAAAAGGCGGCGCGCAAGAGTGTCGTCCCCGCCCCTGTCGCACCGGCGATCGGTGGAATATTCATCGGCCTGATTGCATTCCTGTCGCCCCAGGTGCTGGCATCGGGCCATGGCGCGCTGCATATCGATCTGAACGCCCATCTGACCATTCCGGTTCTCTTGCTGCTGATTTTGAGCAAAGCGCTCGCCTCGGCGGTAACCATCGGCTCCGGCTTTCGCGGTGGGCTGTTCTTTGCCTCGCTGTTTTTGGGCGCCCTGACGGGCAAGCTTTTCGCCGCCACCATCGGCACGGTCTCACCGCTTGCACTGGAACAGCAGGTTTATGCGGTTATAGGCATGAGTTCGATGGCGGTTGCAATCGTCGGCGGACCCTTGACCATGACCTTCCTTGCGCTTGAACTGACGGGCGACTTTCCCATCTCCATGCTGGTGCTGGGGGCCGTCGTCTCCTCATCGCTGATGGTGAGAAGGACTTTCGGCTATTCCTTCGCGACATGGCGGTTCCACCTGCGCGGCGAATCCATCCGCTCCGCGCATGATGTCGGCTGGATACGCGATCTCACCGTGGCGCGCATGATGCGCCATGATGTGCGCACGGTCGCCGTCGACACCAATATCGAGACCTTCCGCAAGGAGTTTCCGCTCGGCTCGACCCAGCGTGTGATCGCGGTTGACGATGCGGGCAGATATGTCGGCATCATTCCCGTTCAGCAGGTCTATTCGGAAAGTTTCGACGCCGGTGACGATGCGCGCGGGATCGGCGATCTGCTGCATTATCAGGACCAGTTCCTGCTGCCGCAGATGAATGCAAAGGAAGCGGTCGCGCGCTTCGACCGGGCGGAAAGCGAAGCACTGGCGGTGATCAACAATGCGCAGGAGCGCAAGGTTCTGGGCCTTTTGAGCGAAAGCCACACATTGCGGCGCTACAGCGAGGAACTCGACCAGCGGCGGCGCGAAGTCGCCGGAGAAGTTTGACGCCCTGCCGATAAGGGTGTAGCTGGATGGCGTCATTTCCGGCCATGCCGGACCTCCTCCCCTTTCTGCAAGAAGGCCAGATTCATGGCAACTCCGTCTCTCATCATCTTCGACTGCGATGGCGTATTGGTCGATTCCGAAATTATTGCCGCGGAAGTGGATTCCGTTCTGCTGACCGAAGCGGGTTTTCCGATTGAAGCAGATGAAGTGGCCGAACGCTTCGCCGGGCTGACATGGCAGGATATTCTGCTCACCGTCGAACGCGAAGCAGGCATTCCGGTTTCCGCTTCACTGCTCGACAAGTCGGAAAAGCTGCTCGACGAGCGGCTGAAAAACGAAGTTCAGGCGGTGGAAGACATTGTCGAGGTGGTTTCAGCCCTCACGCTGCCCAAGTGCATATGCTCGAACTCAACCAGTCGACGGCTGGAACTCATGCTCCGGCGCGTGGGCCTTTTCGATCTCTTCGCGCCGCATATCTTCTCGGCGAAGGAAGTGGGAACGAAGAAGACCAAGCCTGCACCCGATGTCTTCCTTCATGCCGCACAGCAATTTAACGTCGATCCCGCCAACGTGATCGTGATCGAGGATTCGGCCCATGGCATTCATGCCGCGCGCGCAGCCGGCATGCGGGTGATCGGCTTTACCGGCGGTGCCCATACCTATCCGGGCCACGCCGACAAGCTGACGGATGCGGGCGCTGAAACGGTCATTCACCGCCATAAGGACCTGCCGGGCACTATCGAGGCGCTGTCCGTATGGACCGACGCCTGATCCCTGCATAATCAAGCAAGCATGTGAAGCGGCTCAGGCCGCGCTGCGCTTGTTGCGGGTTTTAGGCTCGGCGTTAAGGGTCGCCAGCAATTCATCGGCTTCACTTTCGGTGAGGCCGATCAGCAGCCTGTCATCAATCGAGGCAGGCTCGCCCGAGGCAATTTCGAAGATTGCCCAGGTATCGGTCGGCTCAAGAATACGTTCGTATTTATGTTTCATAGCAAAGACCAGAGCGGCTTGTGATCCGCTGCATCCTCTCGTTGTCACAGTTTCCTGAAGCACCATTCCCTGCATTTTCTCAGGGCGCAGAACCTCGCTTGTGTCTTATATTAATGCCAAGTTCTTGCTTTTCGCTTGATGGGAAAATGCGAATTTAAATAGAATTGTAGAGATTATTCTTATGGTAAATTTTGTTTTCCATGTGCTGCGGTTGCACTCGCCCGCTTCCTGCGCGGTGTCTTGCCGCCAATGAGCGCATGCGCGGCACTCGCGCCCATCGGCTTGCCAAAGAGCCAGCCCTGACCGTCAAGCTTGCCCGACAGGTGGCGCAGATACGCCAATTGCGCGGGCGTTTCAATGCCTTCGACAACAATGTCCAGCCCATGCTCGCGCGCCATGGAAATGATCTGCGGGACAATGGAGACGGCCTCGTTGTCATTGCCAATGGTGCGCGTGAAAGCCTTGTCGATCTTGATCGCATCGACATGAAGCTCGCCCAGATAGGCAAGGTTTGAATAGCCCGTGCCGAAATCGTCGATATAAATCCGGAAGCCCTGCTCTCTTAATTGCTGGATGCCCGCAGCCGCCTTGCCAAAATCGACGGCAGTGCGTTCAGTCAGTTCCAGACCGATCTGCTGCGGCTTGATGTCGGCTGCGACAAGGCGCGTGGCGAGCGCATTGAGGAAATCGGGATCTTGCAGATTACTCGCGGTCATATTGATATTGACGCGCATCCCTTTGCGCTTACGGAGCAAATCCCCCATTTCCTCGATGACGCGTTCAAGCACATAAATCGTGATCTTGTCGGCAAGGCCGACAGCTTCGGCGTGTTCGATAAAAATATCGGGAGGGATAAATTCACCCTTCGCGATCTCCCAGCGAATCAATGCTTCAAAGCCGCAGATCTTTTCGTCGGAAATGCGCACCACCGGCTGATAGGCAATAGACAGCTTTCTTGCCGCCAGCGCTCTTTTCAGCATCGCGTTGAGTGAGCGGTTGCGGCTGCGATAATAGAGCCAGACCATTACCGCGCCGCTGCCCAGAAGCATTCCGAAGCTGGTGAACAAAATGAGCAAAAGCTGGTCGGAAGGATTATTCGGCAAGGGAGCAGACACAAGGCTGATGCAGATGCCGGTCGCGGGATTACAGTGTTGTTCGTGCAAGGGAACAGTCGATGCGGCCTCGGTTGCGCCACTCCCCGCAAAAGCAAGCGCTGCGTCCGCGCCCTTCATATAATCATGCGGAAAGCTGTATAGCCGGGCAAATTGCGTTCTGCCCTCATTGGCCATGTAAATGGCGAACGCATAGCCGGGCGTCTGCATGGCATCGAAGGCAACCGAACTCAGGACGATATTGGCATTGCCGCGGCCAATGATCGCGCCATGACTGCCGGGCGTGATCAGATTCCCGTCCCGATAGATATAGGTGCCATCGGCAAGCCGCACGTCCTCCATGGGGCGCCGTGAACTGCTGCGCACATTGTTGAGCAGGGTCGAACATATCAGCCGGTCATCGGCGAGCCGCCCAATATCCTTGATGTGATAGCCGGTAAAGATAAGCTTGCGCAGATAGACCCTGTCATCTGCCGAACATGCTTGGAAGGGCGAGCGATTGGCCTCGTCAAGCACATTGTGCGCCGAGATTATAATGCGGTCGGCATGAGCCTGAAGCGCATTCATATAGATATTCATATCCGCGCGCTCATCACGCAGGCGGAAATTGTCGCCAGCCCATTTCCCTGCCCATCCTCCCATAAGCAAGAAGATGCAGAGGACGAAAGTAACGGGCGAAAAGAAACGGTTATGTTCAAGCGGCATCAGGTGTCCCGCCTCGTCAATATCCTGGATAGCCAGATAGCAAACTCCCGCATCGCCCCATAAACTTCAATGGATACAATCACAGGAAGAACTATTGAGATAAATCAATGAATATTTGATTAGTATCCATAGGTTCAAACTACATCCGATTAATATATTTTATTATACTACGTATATTATACCTATCAATACACAATAAATACTGATCTTTAGAATGACTATCTAATATATACTGAAATAAATATATAACGGGCGGCGCATGGGTTTGCATGCGCCGCCGCATCGGCATGCCCAAAGCGGGCACGGTTACTTCGTGTTATATGGCCCTTCATCGAAACCGACGAAAATCTGCACATTCTGGCTCGTCGGCGTGGGGAAGGAGATGCCCTTGTCGTTGAAGACGAACTGCGTCGCAGTGTCGGCATTGGCGATATTCACGCTCTGCTTATGCAATTTGGAATAAATCACCTTGTCGCCCTGCGTTACCGCGACGCGGACCGGCATGGTGATGGTGCCGCTTTTATATTTTGGACCGGGCACGACTTTTCCGGCTGCGGCCACATCGATCGTCAGCGTGCCGTCGCCATATTGGCAGGCGCGTGTCGTGTCGGTGATGGAAGCCTGATAAATGACATGGGCCGGATCCTTGTCGCCGCCCTTGTCATAGGTGCTGAAATAGGATGTGCCCTCGCGCAATGTCACCGGCGGGCAATAAGCGCGAAGCTCCGATGCCGAGATGCGCTGCTCTGCGCCATCAGCGGTCGAGGAATCAGCGGATTTTTGCGTCCCGCTCGTCGTGCAGCCCGCGAGCGCTGCAAGAAGAACCGTTGCAAGGACTGGAAACAACGATGAGTGATTTTGTGATGCTTTCTGCATAAACCGGGCTTCCCTGCACTGATCGACCTGTCTTATATTAAAACGTCATACATCCGCAGGATGCATAACGCCCTGACGCCTGAGCGTAATGTGATGGTGTTTTCCCGTTTTTTGCCGCCAAGAGCAACCCCATCCTGCCAAGGATGCTTTAATTCTTGCGGCTTTTTTGGGGAGGCTCTATTGCATTATGCGGTTTGCAGCCGCTCCGATCTGAAATGAAGGCCTCGAAATGAAATATATCAGCACACGCGGGGAAGCACCCGTTCTGGGGTTCAGCGATGCATTGCTGGCAGGGCTTGCCCGTGATGGCGGGCTTTATCTGCCGCAGGAATATCCGCAATTCACGCCTGAACAAATTCGCAGCCTGCGCGGAAAATCCTATGCCGATATTGCGCTGGCCGTGCTGACGCCCTTTACCGGCGGCGAGATTCCACAGGCCGATTTCGAGCGCATGGTGCGCGAGGCCTATGGCACGTTCCGCCATGACGCCGTATGCCCGCTGGTGCAGAGCGGCGCCAATGAATTCGTGCTTGAGCTGTTTCACGGCCCGACCCTTGCCTTCAAGGATGTCGCCATGCAACTGCTTGCGCGCATGATGGATTATGTGCTGGCAAGCCGCGGCGAGCGCGCGACAATCGTGGGCGCGACATCGGGCGATACCGGCGGCGCGGCGATCGAAGCCTTTGGCGGTCGCGAGAATGTCGATATTTTCATCCTGTTTCCGCATGAGCGCGTCTCGCCGGTGCAGCAGCGCCAGATGACCAGTTCAGGCTTTTCCAATGTGCATGCGCTGGCCATCGAAGGCAATTTCGATGATTGCCAGAACCTCGTCAAAGCCATGTTCAACGATCTGGAATTTCGCGACCGCATGTCGCTTTCGGGCGTGAATTCGATCAACTGGGCGCGCATCATGCCGCAGGTGGTCTATTATTTCACTGCCGCCCTGAGCCTCGGCGCGCCGGATCGCCCGGTTTCCTTCACGGTTCCGACCGGCAATTTCGGCGATATTTTCGCGGGCTTCGTCGCCAGAAAAATGGGGCTGCCCATCGAGCAGCTCATCATCGCCACCAATGACAACGACATTCTTGCGCGCACGCTCGAAAGCGGAGCCTATGAGATGCGCGGCGTGGCGCAGACCACCTCGCCATCGATGGACATCCAGATTTCATCCAATTTCGAACGGCTGCTGTTTGAGGCGCATGGGCGCGATGCAGCCGCCGTGCGCGGATTGATGGACAGCCTGAAGCAATCGGGCGGCTTCACCATTGCCGAACAGCCGCTTTCCGCCATTCGCCAGACATTTTCCGCTGGCCGCTCGGATGTCGCCGAAACCGCCGCGACCATCAAATCCGTATTGGAATCCGACGGTTACCTGCTCGATCCGCATTCGGCCATCGGCGTGAAGGTCGCGCGCGAAAAAGCCTCCGGCACCGCCCCGATGGTGGTTCTGGCCACCGCGCATCCGGCCAAATTCCCCGATGCCGTCAAGGATGCATGCGGGGTCGATCCGCAACTTCCGGCATGGCTTGCCGATCTGATGCAACGAAAAGAAAGTTTCACAGTTCTTCACAACGGGTTGAAAATCGTGGAAGAATATGTCGACCGCCATTCCCGCGCATGAGAAAGCGGGAATTGGGAGCGGGAACCCGCACAGGACTATGGGAGCCTTTTTCTGATGGGTGTTGAAGTAACGCGTCTTTCCAACGGCCTGACGATTGCCACCGATAATATGCCACATGTGGAAAGCGTCGCGTTGGGAATCTGGGTCAAGGCCGGCGCCCGAAACGAAGCGCCGGACAAGCATGGCATCGCCCATCTGCTCGAGCATATGGCGTTCAAGGGAACCGACAAGCGCACGGCATGGCAGATCGCATCCGACATCGAGAATGTCGGCGGCGAAATCAATGCGGCCACCAGCGTCGAGACGACCTCCTATTATGCGCGGGTATTGCGCAACGACATGCCACTGGCGATCGATATTCTGGCCGACATCATGACAAGCTCCCGCTTCGACGAGGACGAGCTGGAGCGCGAAAAGCAGGTCATCATGCAGGAGATCGGCGCGGCGCACGATACGCCCGACGATATTGTCTTCGACCGCTTCACCGAGACCGCCTATCGCCACCAGCCGCTGGGGCGTGCCATTCTCGGTGAGCCGGAGACCGTGGCCTCCTTCACCTCCGCCGATCTGCGCCACTATATGGACCAGCAATATAGCGCCGACCGTATGGTCGTGACGGCTGCCGGCGGCGTTCATCATGACGAATTCGTGCGCGAAGTCGAAAACAGGCTGGGCGGCTTTCGTCCCTTCAACACGGCTCCGACACTCGATCTGGCGCATTATGTCGGCGGCGATTTTCGCGAAAATCGCGAATTGATGGATGCGCAGGTGCTGATCGGCTTTGAGGGCCGCGCCTATCATGTGCGCGATTTTTATGCCTCGCAGCTGCTGTCGATGATCCTTGGCGGCGGCATGTCTTCGCGTCTGTTTCAGGAAGTGCGTGAAAAACGCGGCCTGTGTTATTCGGTCTATGCCTTCCACTGGGGTTTTTCCGATACGGGCCTGTTTGGCATTCATGCCGCAACCGGGCGCGACGAACTGGTGGAATTGCTTCCGGTCATCATCGCGGAACTGCACAAGGCTGCGGACGCCATCGACATCGAAGAGGTCGACCGGGCGCGGGCGCAATATAGTGCAAGCCTGCTCATGTCGCAGGAAAGCGCTGCAAGCCGGGCGGGCCAGATTGCAAGGCAATTGCTGCTTTATGGCCGTCCGGTGGCCAATAGCGAATTGCTGGACCGCCTCGCCCATATCACGCCGCAACGGCTGGCCGATCTGGCGGGACGGATGTTCCTCGACAGCAAGCCCACCATTGCCGGTGTCGGCCCCGTGGGACGGCTGATGAGCTTCGACGGTCTCACCGAGGCGCTATCGACCAGTGCACATGCGAGGAAAGTGGCTATTTAGGGGAATAGGGGAATAGGGGAATAGGGGAATAGGGGAATAAAAATGAAGCAGCCTTGTCAGGGCAAGTTATTCTTTTAACTTACTCCCATACGCCCTTATTCCCCTACTCCCTCAACTCAATCCCTGCTGAAACAGGATCCCGCATGATCGGCCTGCCATTCCGGCGCAGCAATCCGACCGTCCTTCGCGGCCCGCGCGTTCACCTGCGCGAACCGGCGATGAGCGATTTTGCGCCATGGGCGGGCCTGCGCGAAAAAAGCCGCGCTTTTCTTACGCCGTGGGAGCCGGTCTGGGCTGCGGATGACCTCACGAAAAGCGCTTTCCGCCACAGGGTCAGACGCGTGCAGGAAGAGGCTTCGGATGGCTCCGCGCATTCCTTCTTCATCTTTCGCAATTCCGACCGCCAGCTTGTCGGCGGCATTACGCTGAGCAATATCAGGCGCGGCGTCGCGCAAACCGGCATGATCGGCTATTGGAGCGGTGCGCCCTTTGCAGGCAAAGGCTATATGACCGAAGCGCTCTCGCTGGTAATTTCCCTTGCATTCGGAGAACTGAGGTTGCACCGGATCGAAGCTGCCTGTATTCCGCATAATGCTCGTTCGATACGGCTTCTCGAAAAAGCCGGATTTCAGAGGGAAGGACTCTTGCGTTCCTATCTCAAGATAAACGGCTTCTGGCAGGATCATCTGCTGTTTGCCCTGCTGGAAGGCGACATAAGCATGATCAATGGCAAGGTTGAACGCTCGTGAATGGACAATCAGACAGGTTACTGCCACGCCTTTTGGGCTGTCTCGCGCTTGTCGTCATTCTGGCCTTTTCGGCCGCCCAGACATATGCCGCCGAACCGATAAAGATTTCCAAGGAAGACACCGCACTGGACCTTTCGGATGCTGTGGACCTGCTGCGCAATCAGGGCGAAAGCGTTCAGGTTTCGACGGCACCGGGGGCCGATGGCATCGTGCGCCGCATCGAGGTTCAGGCCGATCCTGATTCCGACGCATCCGGCGACTGGGCCGCATTCGCCATTGCCAATCCGACGGACCAGCAGATCGACCGGCTGATCGTCGCGCCGCATTTCCGCCTTGCCGGTTCGGGCATCATCTGGCCCGATCTGGGTTCGCCGCGCATCGCCTCGATCACGCCCAGTGAAGGTTTCGCGCTCGACCGCCAGCCAAGCCCCGATGCCGACGTCTTCCGCATCACGCTCAATCCGGGCACGGCGGTCACTTTCGTGGCCGAGCTTTCCTCGCACAACCTGCCGCAGCTTTATCTGTGGGCGCCTGAAGCCTACAAGGACGCCGTCAATTCCTATACGCTCTATCGCGGCATTCTGCTTGGTATTTCCGGCCTGCTGGCGCTGTTCCTGACCATTCTTTTCGTGGTCAAGGGCACCTCGCTTTTCCCGGCCACGGCAGCGCTCGCATGGGCGGTTCTGGCTTATATCTGCGTCGATTTCGGCTTCTGGAACAAGCTGATGGAAATCACCGCGGGCAACGAACAGGTATGGCGCGCGGGAACGGAAGTGGCGCTGGCCGCATCGCTGGTGATTTTCCTCTTTACCTATCTCAATCTCAATCGCTGGCACGATCATTTCAGCTATGGCGCGATCACATGGGTGCTGGGCCTCTTGGCACTCTCCGGTGTTGCGGTCATCGATCCGCCGGTGGCGTCGGGCATTGCGCGCATTTCGCTGGCCCTCACCGTGATCGGCGGGGTCGCCATCATCGGCTATCTCGCCGTCAAGGGTTATGACCGCGCGGTCATGCTGATCCCGGCATGGCTTCTCACGCTCATCTGGCTGCTGGGCGCGTGGATGACCGTTACCGGCACGCTGGATAACGACATCATCCAGCCTGCGCTGGGCGGCGGTCTGGTGCTGATCGTGCTCCTGATCGGCTTCACCGTCATGCAGCACGCCTTTTCGGGCGGCGCACTCCAGCAGGGCCTGCTCTCGGATATGGAGCGGCAGGCGCTCGCCGTCATCGGGGCGGGCGATATTGTCTGGGACTGGGATGTGCCGCGCGACCGTGTGGTGACGACACCCGACATCGCCCATTATCTGGGCAGCACGACCAGTTCCCTGCAAGGGCCGGTGCGCAACTGGCTGCCCGTGATGCACAGCGACGACCGCGACCGTTTCCGCTCGACGCTCGACGCCATTCTGGAGAACCGGCGCGGGCGCATCGGCCAGATTTTCCGCCTGCGCGCCAATGACGGGCATTATCACTGGTATGCGCTGCGCGCGCGCCCGGTAATCGGCTCCGACGGCGAGGTGGTGCGCTGCGTGGGCACCCTCATCAATGTCACCGAACAGAAGAAAGCCGAGGAACGGCTGCTGCATGATGCCGTGCACGACAATCTGACCGGCCTGCCCAATCGCGAGCTTTTCCTCGACCGCTTGAGCAATGTCATGAATATGGCGCGCGGCGAGAGCAAGTTGCATCCGACCGTCTTCATCATCGACATAGACCGCTTCAAGCAGGTCAATGACAGCCTGGGCATGTCGGCGGGCGACACGATCCTGCTCACCATCTCGCGCCGCCTGTCGCGCCTGATGAAGCCGCAGGATACGCTTTCGCGCCTTTCTTCCGACCAGTTCGGCCTGCTGCTTACCTCGGAAAGCGATCCGGGCCGTATCGCCTCCTTTGCCGAAGCGCTGCGTCAGGCGGTTCGTGCGCCCATTGCCTATGCCAAGCGCGAGATCGTGCTGACGGCTTCAATCGGCCTCATCACCTGGACCAAGACTGCGGCCACCGCCGAGGATTTCGTCAAGGATGCGGAACTGGCGATGCATCAGGCCAAGCGCTTTGGCGGCGATCGCATCGAGCCGTTTCGCCCCGCCTTCCGCGCGATCAGCAGCGACAAGCTGCAACTGGAATCCGATCTGCGCCGGGCGCTGGAACGCGACGAGATCAGCCTCGTCTATCAACCCATCGTCAGGCTGGAAAAAGGCGATATTGCCGGTTTCGAGGCGCTCATGCGCTGGGAACACCCGCGGCGGGGCACTATTTCACCCTCGGAATTCATCCCCATTGCGGAAAATTCCGGCCTGATCGTGCCGCTTGGCCTCTTCGCCATTCAGCGCGCCGCTGAAGACCTGTTTGCATGGCAGGAGCAGTTTGCAAAACAGGAACTCTTCGTTTCGGTCAATCTGTCGAGCACCCAGCTGATCCGGCAGGACCTCATCAATGATGTGCGTTCGGTCCTCTCGCGCATTCATCTGCACCCCGGCAGCCTCAAGCTGGAACTGACCGAATCCGTCCTGATGGAAAATCCCGAACAGTCGGCCCATGTGCTCTCGCGCCTCAAGACGATGGGAATCGGCCTTTCGCTCGATGATTTCGGCACCGGCTATTCGTCGCTCGCCTATCTCACGCGCTTTCCCTTCGACATCATCAAGATCGACCGCTCTTTCGTCAAAGGCGACAAGCCGCAGAAGACGACGCTGCTGCGCTCCATCGTCAGCATGGCGCATGATCTGGGCCTTGCGGTCGTCACCGAAGGCGTCGAAAGTGAAAAAGACGCGCTGCAATTGCGCCAGATGGGCTGCGAATATGTGCAGAGCTTCATGTTCGGCCAGCCGACGAGCCGCGAGGAAGCCACGCGCATGATCAAGGAACAGCTCGACGCGGATGCCGCCTGATCAACGACAGATGAAGGATGAAGGGGATCAGGCGTGGCCGACGTCGGAAACGAGCCGCGACATGTCGATGCCCATCTGGGCCATCAGCCGGTCGTATTTGCCGGTGATGTCGCTATCGAAGAGCATATCCATCGGGGCGGGACAGGTGAGCCAGCCATTCTCGCTAAATTCGAGATCGAGCTGCCCCGGCGCCCATCCTGAATAGCCGAGCGTCATCAGCGCCTGCGCGGGGCCGCGCCCGCCATAGATGGCACGCAGAATATCGACCGTCGCCGTCAGGCAGACATCTTCCGCCACCGGCATGGTCGAATCCACCATATAATCATCGGTATGCAGCACGAAGCCGCGGGTGCGGTCCACCGGACCGCCATTGCGCACAATCATATGCCGTGCGCTTTCGGGCAGGACGATCATCTCGTCGTCATCGATGACCCCGATTTGCTGAAGCAGTTCGTGGAAGCCGACCGGCTGAAGCTGGTTGATGATAAAACCCATCGCGCCTTCCTCGGAATGCGCGCAGATATAGACCACCGCGCGAGCGAAGCGCTCGTCGTTCATTCCGGGCATGGCAAGCAGGAATTGCCCGTTCAAAAATCCCTGCTCCTGATTGTGCCTGCGCAAAATGGTCATGCATATGAAGGTAGCAAGACTGTACGAAATAACAATATCGTTTCGGCAAGAGTTTTGTCCAAAGCGGTGCTGATTTCATCTGCGCTTGCCATTACGTTCCCATGCGCAGAAATCCTGTGGCCAAATGGGGCCGAAAGACTTGAAGCGGCCATTTTTTTATTCCACCTTCGCGGCATGAAAATCAAAGCCCTCCCTCTCCTGCCGATTGTCTTTCTGGCACTGCTCGCGCCCGCGCAGGCTTCCACTTCCGACTGGACGCAGACGCCGGGCGGACGGGTCCGCGTTCTCATCGATGATCACAGCGCCGTAAACGGCCAATTGCGCGGTGCCTTGCAGATCGAACTGCAACCGGGCTGGAAGACCTATTGGCGCAATCCCGGCGATTCGGGCGTGCCGCCCCAGCTGAGCCTTGCGGGCAATGGCGAGGCGCGCATCGATTTTCCGGTGCCCGAGCGCTTTGGCGCAGGCGACGAGGCGGGAGTCGGCTATACACGGCCCGTATCGCTGCCGCTGACCTTTACCGTCAGCCCCGGCGACAAGCGCCTGAGCGGCAATATATTCCTCGGCATCTGCGAAAACATATGCGTGCCGGTCCATGCCGAATTCGACCTGCCCCTTGTATCTCAAACAGCGCCCTCGCCGCAGGCCATTGCTGCGCGCACGATCGTTCAGAGTGCCTTCGACCGGCTCCCGCAAGCCGCCTCGCCCGATTTCCGGGTCAGCGAGGCCAGGCGTCAGGATGACCGGATATTATTCGAACTCGACCTGCCCGACAGCGCCACTCCCGCCCAGCTTTTCGTGGCAAGCGACGCGCTGAGCCTTTCGGAAGCCGTGCCGCAACAAGAGGCGGCACGGCCGCAATTTGCCGCCAAAATCTACGGCAAGGCAAAAGAAGGCGCCGTCATCGACTATACATTGGTGCAAAACGGCAAGGCGGTGTCGGGAACGATAAAACTCAATTGAAGTTCGTCCCGCATTGTCAGTAATATGAAATTGTCGGAGCGCCGTTTATCGGCTTAACTGGCATGCGCGCGCATCAGCGCGCGGACGCAAAACCCACCCCGAAACAGGCGGTTCCTGATGGCACGACCGCCCTGTACTTCCCAGGAGAGAGAATATGACGATCAAAGTTGGTGACAGGCTGCCGGAAGCGACCTTCAAGGTGAAGACGGCGGATGGCGTCAAGGATGCGACCACCGACGAGGTCTTCAAGGGCAAGAAGGTCGTTCTCTTTGCCGTTCCGGGCGCATTCACCCCGACCTGCAACCTCAATCACCTGCCCGGCTATCTCGAAAACCGCGATGCCATTCTCGCCAAGGGCGTGGACCAGATCGCAGTCGTCGCCGTCAACGATCCCTTCGTGATGGGCGCATGGGCGCAGAGCTCGGGCGGCGAAGGCAAGATCCTCTTCCTCGCCGATGGCAGCGCCGCTTTCGCCAAGGCTGCGGGCCTCGACATCGACCTGTCGGCTGGCGGTCTGGGCGTACGCTCCAAGCGCTATTCGGCCATCATCGAAGACGGTGTGGTCAAGGCGCTCAATATCGAAGAGCAGCCCGGACAGGCCGTGACTTCGGCGGCAAGCGCGCTTCTCGAACAGCTTTGATAAGCAGAAGGGCGGCAAAAGCCGCCCTTTTTCATTTTACCTTGAGAGATGTACAGAGCACATCCCGAAAAGCGGGAACTGGTTTTCGGAAAAAGATGTGCGTAAAAACAAAGAGATAGAGCATTTCTAATGATTCAACTTAATCCAGAAATGCTCTAGCCGCCATATTTGAACGGCTCCATGCCGGCGCGGGCCAGTTCGTCGGCGCGCTCGTTTTCCGGATGGCCGGCATGGCCCTTGATCCAGTGCCAGCGGACAACATGCCCGTTGCGCGCCTCGTCCAGAGCCTGCCACAGCTCGGCATTCTTGACCGGTTTTTTGGCCGATGTTCTCCAGCCGTTGCGCTTCCAGCCCTCGATCCAGCCGGAAATGCCGTCGCGCACATAGACCGAATCCGTATAAAGATCGACCTCGCACGGCTCCTTCAGCGCCTTTAGTGCTGAAATCGCCGCCATAAGCTCCATGCGGTTATTGGTGGTGTCGGCTTCGCCGCCCTTCAATTCCTTCACATTGCCGTTCCAGCGCAATATGGCGCCCCATCCGCCGGGGCCGGGATTGCCCGAACAGGCGCCGTCCGTGAAAGCCTCGATGCGCTTCACGCAACCGCTCCATGCATTTGCAGACCATATTCGCCTGCGGTGCGCACCTGCCGGTGAAAGCGCATGCGGCGGACATATTCGATCGGGTCTTTTTTCGTAACAAAGCTGTCGTCGGGCACGTTGAGCCAGTCATAAAGACGGGTGAGCATGAAGCGCAATGCCGCGCCGCGCGCAAGCACCGGAAGCGCTTCGATCTCCGCCTGAGAGAGCGGGCGCACCGCATTATAGCCGCGTAAAAGTGCCGTGCCCTTGGTCAGATTGAAGGAAAAGTCACTTTCAAAACACCAGGCATTCAGGCAGACGGCGACGTCATAGGCGAGGATGTCCGTGCAGGCGAAATAAAAATCGATGAAGCCCGACAGCTTGTCGTCAAGGAAGAAGACATTGTCGGGGAAAAGATCCGCATGGATAACGCCTTGCGGCAGATCGGAGGGCCAGTTGCTTTCGAGAAAATCGAGATCGGCTTGCGCTTCCGCCACCAGCCCCTCTTCCACGCCGTCCGCGCGCGGCTGCGACAATTCCCACAGCGGACGCCAGTCGGGCAGTGTCAGGCCGTTGCGGCGGCGCATCGAAAAATCCGCACCTGCCAGATGCATATGGGCAAGGCTCCTGCCCACCTGCTCGCAATGGGCGACCGTGGGGCGGCGCACCCAGACGCCTTCGAGGAAGGTGACGATGGCCGCGGGACGCCCCGCAAGTTCCCCGATCATCGCGCCATCGCGCCGCACGACCGGCTGCGGGCATTCAAAGCCGCGCATGGCCAGATGGCGCATGAGATTGACGAAAAACGGCAGATCATCGCGATTGACCCGCTTTTCATAGAGCGTGAGAATGAAAACGCCCGCGCTCGTATGCAGCAGGTAATTGGTGTTTTCCACGCCCTCGGCAATGCCCTTGTAGGAGGTCAGCGTGCCAATATCATATTGTTCGAGAAACGCGCCCAGTTCGGTTTCGTTAATATCTGTATAGACGGCCATGCCGCTTATTTCCCCTGCGCAATCTTGGGTATGCCAACCACCCGGTTCTGGCCATTGACGAATGCCATATCCTGCACCGTCAGTTCCACATCGCGGATTTCCCGGTTCACAAGAAAATTCTCGGTCTCGATAACCGTTTCGGCCAGTTCGATCCTGACATTGAAGCGCTGGCGGAAAGCGTCGATGATTTCATCGACGATGATTTCCGGTGCCGAAGCGCCCGCCGAAAGGCCGACCACGGAAATATCGCCAAGCTTGTCCCATTCGATTTCTGAAGCACGCTGGACCAGCAGGGACATGCGCGCCCCGGCCTTCTCGGCCACTTCCACAAGGCGTCTGGAGTTGGACGAATTGGGCGCGCCGACGATCAGAAACAGATCGCAGCCCGGCGCGGCAGCGCGCACCGCATCCTGCCGGTTGGTGGTGGCGTAACAGATCGATTCGGCCGCAGGCGCGGTCAAATTGGGAAAGCGCTCCTGCAATTGCGTGATGATGCCTGCGGTATCGTCCACCGAAAGCGTGGTCTGGGTTACGAAGCCCAGATTATCCTCATCGGCAAATGAGCAGGTGCGCGCATCCTCGACCGTTTCGATCAGCGTCACCGCGCCTTCAGGCAATTGCCCCATGGTGCCGATGACTTCGGGGTGGCCGGAATGGCCGATCAATATAACATGACGGCCAAGGCGCTGATGGCGCATGGCCTGCTTGTGCACCTTGGACACCAGCGGACAGGTTGCATCAAGATAGAAGAGGTTCTTGGCCTGCGCATCGGCTGGCACGGATTTCGGCACGCCATGGGCGGAGAAGACCACCGGCTGGTCGCGATGTTCTGCGGGAATCTCATGCAGTTCCTCGACAAAGACCGCACCGCGCGCTTGCAGCCCCTCCACGACATAGCGATTATGCACGATCTCATGGCGCACATAGACCGGCGCGCCATATTTCTTGAGCGCAAGCACGACGATCTGAATGGCCCGGTCCACGCCTGCGCAAAAGCCGCGCGGACCGCAAAGGCGGATTTCCAGAGGGGGATGTTGATCGTTCATAGAATGCTCGCAGGTTCGGCGCGCAGGCGCGCAAAAATCTTCACCTGTGGAGTTGGGCTGCTAAGCCGCCATTGTCAACCCCGTTCACGCCTTTCGATGGCGCCACAGCCATGTGCCGACCACGCCCATGAGCGCCAGAGCAAGTCCATACCACGTCACCGCATATTGCAGGTGATTGTTGGGAAAATCGATGATCGTCACACCGCCGACCGGCAATCCGCCCGGATTGGCCTTGCTGTCGGCGTCGATGAAGAACGGCACTGTTTCATCGAGCGAGGGCAGATTGGCGCTTTCGGCCATGGCGGCCCAGTCCTTCCAGTAGAAAACATTCTTCGCAACATCATTGTCGGGAATGAGCGATGAAGGTTTTGCCGTCAGGGGATCGCGGGCGAGACCCGTCACCGTCACCGGCCCGTCAAGCTGCCCTTCAAGGCGGGTTTCAGGGTCTTTCCTGTCGTAAGGCACAAAGCCGCGATTGACGAGCACGAAGCGTCCGTCTTCGAGCAGCAGCGGCGTATAGACATAAAAGCCCGATGCGCTCGCATGGGTGGCGAGAAAATGGCGCTCGCCCGGATGCATGAAGGTGCCGGAAACCGTTACCGGACGATATTCGACGGAGCCTTCCCGGCGATAGATTTCCTCCATTTCGCCAAGCGGCAGTGCAGGCTCGTGGATGCGCGCCTGCGTCGAGGCGATCAGCGCTTCCTTCCACATCAGCCGCCGTACCTGCCATGTGCCCAGTGTGAGCAATATTGCCAGCACTATGGCCGATATGACCAGCACAGCCCATGGAAACCGGCGCGGCTTGTCTGCCTGGATCATTTTTCGTCGTCCATCGGACGTTGATTATCGATCAGGCCGGGAGCGGCTTTATGGCGATATTGCATATTGATCAAGACGCCCTTGATGCTGCGCATGGCGATCAGGCTCAGGATGATCGCGATCGGCACCCACAGGGTGAACTGAACCCAGAGCGGCGGTCCGAAATTGACTTCGAGCCACAGCGCTGCGCCCAGCACGATAAAACTGATGATGAGAATGGCGAAGGCCGCAGGGCCATCGCCGGAATCAGCAAAGGAATAATCAAGCCCGCATATCTCGCAACGCGGCGCGACAGCCAGATAGCCCTTGAAGAGCCGTCCCTCGCCGCAGCGGGGGCAATGTCCGGTAATGCCGCTGCCGACCGGATTTACTGCCGGATGGGAATTGTGATCGGACATTGCCTCGGCTCCCTTTCAGGGCGGTGCCTGTTTGAATTGATGATTACAAACAAAGGGCGGCCATGTTGCCAGGGCCGCCCTTGAAAAAACGCATGCCGCCGAATCAGCCGTGCATCGGTGCGCCCCAGCCGCCCCAGACATAGATGGCGAAGAACAGGAACAGCCAGACCACGTCGACGAAATGCCAGTACCAGGCAGCCGCTTCCATGCCGAAATGCTTTTGCGGAGTGAAATCGCCAGCAAGGGCGCGGAAGAAACAGACCGCCAGGAAGATCGTGCCTACGAACACATGGAAACCATGGAAACCGGTCGCCATGAAGAAGGTCGCGCCGTAGATCGAGTCCTTGAACGCGAAGGGTGCGTGCGCATATTCATAAAACTGCACGTATGAGAACAGGACGCCAAGGACGACCGTGAGTGCAAGGCCCGTGATCAGGCCCTTGCGATCATTGTGCAGCAGCGCATGGTGCGCCCATGTCAGCGTGGTGCCCGACAGAAGCAGGATGACCGTGTTGTAGAGCGGCAGGTGCATCGGATCGAGAACCTCGATGCCCTTTGGAGGCCACTGACCGCCGGTGAATTCGGCGCGCGCCACCTGATGCACTTCATTCGGAAACAGGCTTGCATCGAAAAACGCCCAGAACCATGCCACGAAGAACATGACTTCCGAAGCGATGAACATGATCATGCCATAGCGCAGATGCAGCGAGACGACGCGCGTATGGTGGCCTTCATGGCTTTCCTTGATCGTATCCGCCCACCAGCCGAACATGCAGTAGAGTACGATTGCAACGCCGATGAAGAAGAGCCATGGCGTCGCGATATTGACGCCGAAAAAGACCAGTTCATCGGAATTGAGATAGCGCATCCATGCGATGCCGCCGAAAGCGAGAACGAAGGCGCCCAATGAGCCCAGGACGGGCCAGGGACTGGGATCGATAATGTGATAATCGTGATTCTTTTGCTGAACGTCCGCCATGTCTCTCCCCGTATTCCCCTGACGGGGCTCCTCTCTCATATCTTCCTGCATAAACCCCGACAGGGAAGCAGGCAAGTTTATCATTCGATGCGCAAACCGGTTTTTTGCCGTCCATACCGTCCGCATCTGTTTTCAAGCGGTTCTTCCAATCATAAAACCGCTTCATCGCTTTGTCTTTGCGGCATTATGCGCCGCACGACCATTCCTGTTTCAGCTGCCGTTTTGCGGCGCAGCCACGTCGTTTGCCTTGGCAACCGGCTCCGGCTTTTCGATCGGGAAGAAAGTGTAGGAGAGCGTGATCGTCTTTACATCTTTCAGATCGGGATCGTTTACAAATTCCGGATCGACAAAGAACATCACCGGCATTTCCATGTCTTCGCCCGGTTGCAGGGTCGTATCCGTGAAGCAGAAGCATTCAACCTTGTTGAAATAGGCTCCGGCCCGGCCCGGCGCGACGTTGAAGCTCGCACGGCCATAAGTGGCGCTGTCGAACTGATTGCGCGCCTCATATTTGATCAGGGTGGTTTCGCCGATGCGCACCGTCACCTCACGCTCGACCGGCTTGAAATCCCATGGCAGGCCATTGGCCGTGTTGGCGTCGAAGCGGACCTTGATCGTCTTGTCGAGAATCGTATCGGAATATTGCTCCACGCGCTGCGTGGTGCCACCATAGCCGGTGATCTGGCAGAAAATGCGATAAAGCGGAACGGAAGCATAAGCAGCGCCGATCATGCATACGAAAAAAGCGAGACAGGCAGTGGCAATCGCCGCATTGGAGCGCTGCTGCCTTCTGGTCTTGCCGTTCATTTCCTGCCGTTGAGCCATTTTCTCCTCCCGAAAGACCAAGACCTACATCGGCCGTATGAACACGTTTGAGCCCAGTTTGGCCAGAGTGCCCGCATAGACAAGGAGCACGAACAGCACCAGCGCAATAGCCAGCCCGATCGAACGGTTGCGCTGCGCCTTTTTCTGCGACTGGGTCGGAACGACCGTCTCAAGCTCTTCCTTCGCCGGCTCGCGCGTCGGTTTGTCGTTCAAAACACCCTCCATTCCCGCGCCCTCACAACAGCCCGCCAGCAGACATCATGTTCATGATCATGGCCTCCAGCAGCAATGTCGCGAAAATGCCCGACAGATAAATCAGGGAAAAACGAAACAGCTTGCGGGCGGCGACCAGCATCTGCTGCTGGCTGCCAGCCATCAGAAGACGCCACGTATAAAAGACGAAAGCCAGCCCGAGCAGCACGGAAACGACGCCATAGACCGGCCCGGCAAAGCCCATCGCCCATGGCAGGACGCCGACCGGCGCCATCAGCAGCGCATAAAACATCGCCTGACGGCGGGTTGAAAGCTCGCCTTTCACATTCGGCATCATCGGGATGCGTGCGGCTTCGTAATCATTGGTCGAGAACAGCGACAGGGCCCAGAAATGCGGCGGCGTCCAGAGGAAGATGATCAAGAACAGCACCGTGCTGTCCCATGTGATCTCGCCGGTGGCCGCAGCCCAGCCGATCATGGGCGGAAACGCGCCTGCCGCGCCGCCGATGACGATATTCTGCGGCGTCGAGCGCTTGAGCCACATCGAATAGACCACGGCATAAAAGAAGATCGTAAAGGCCAGCAGCGCGGCGGAGAGCCAGTTGACCATCAGGCCGAGCGTGATGACCGAAAAGACCGACAGGGTGAGGCCGAAAGCCAGCACCTGACCGGGTTCGATCACACCGGCGGGAATGGGGCGATTGCGCGTGCGCTTCATCACCGCGTCAATATCGGCGTCATACCACATATTGAGTGCGCCTGACGCGCCTGCGCCGATTGCGATGCAAAGAATGCTGATGACGGCCAGAACCGGGTTCATATGGCCGGGCGCCAGCACAAGGCCGACAAGGCCGGTGAACACCACCAGCGACATGACCCGCGGCTTGAGCAGCGTCAGATAATCGCGCGCTGTCGCCTCCGAAAGGGCGAAGGCTTCGTCGGGAGCCGTATTTTTATCCACCAGAGACATTATAACTTCAAAACCTCGAACTCACAGGGCCGACGCCGCCTTCCTCAAGGATGCCGACGCTCGCCCTTCACGATCCTACCTCCCGGAAGCACCCGTCCCCCGGAAAGCGCCGTGTCAAAGGCCAGTCTGAATGCTGACTGAGGGTCGACCGGCTGCGGGCGGAACATCATGCCGCCCGCAAATAGCATATTTTTGCAGTGCGGGCGAAATTTTCTTTGGCGACCCGGCCAAAACTTCCGCCCGACACGATCACTTGATGCGCGGCAGCTGTTCCCACTGGTGGAACGGAGGCGGCGAAGAAAGCTGCCATTCCAGCGTGGTTGCTCCATCGCCCCAGGGATTGGCGCCCGCCTCACGCTTCTTCGCGAATGCCTCGAAGACATTGTAGAGGAAGACCAGCACGGCAAAGCCCGAAAGATAGGAGCCGTAGGAGGACACCATATTCCAGCCCGCATAGGCATCGGGATAATCGATATAGCGACGCGGCATGCCGGCAAGGCCGAGGAAGTGCTGCGGGAAGAAGACCAGATTGACGCCGACGAAAGTGATCCAGAAGTGCAGCTTCGCGGTGAATTCGTCATACATATAGCCGGTCATCTTCGGGAACCAGTAATACCAGCCCGCGAAGATCGCAAACACCGCGCCCAGCGACAGGACGTAATGGAAGTGCGCCACGACGTAATAAGTGTCGTGCAAGGCGCGGTCGAGACCGGCATTGGCAAGCTGCACGCCGGTAATACCGCCGATGGTGAACAGGAAGATGAAGCCGATTGCCCAGAGCATGGGCGCGCGGAAGGTGATCGAGCCACCCCACATGGTCGCAATCCACGAGAAGATCTTGATGCCGGTCGGCACCGCGATGACCATGGTGGCGAAGACGAAGTAGCGCTGGGTATCGAGCGACAGGCCGACCGTATACATGTGGTGCGCCCACACGACGAAGCCGACGACACCGATGGCGACCATGGCGTAGGCCATGCCCAGATAACCGAAGATCGGCTTGCGTGAGAAGGTCGACACGATATGGCTGACGATACCGAAGCCCGGCAGGATCAGAATGTAGACTTCCGGATGACCGAAGAACCAGAACAGGTGCTGGTAGAGGATCGGATCGCCGCCGCCCTCAGGCGCAAAGAAGGAGGTTCCGAAATTGCGGTCGGTCAGCAGCATGGTGATGCCGCCAGCGAGCACCGGAAGCGAAAGCAGCAGCAGGAACGCCGTGACCAGCACCGCCCACGCAAAGAGCGGCATCTTGTGCAGCGTCATGCCCGGAGCGCGCATGTTCAAGATCGTAGTGATGAAGTTGATTGCGCCCAGAATGGACGACACGCCCGCAATGTGGATCGAGAGGATCGCAAAATCCACCGCCGGTCCGGGCTGGCCCGATGTGGAGAACGGCGGATAGAGCGTCCAGCCGCCACCCGGACCCCAGCCGCCTGCCGGACCGGGCATGAAGAACGAGATCAGCAGCAGGATCAGGGCGGGCGGAAGCAGCCAGAAGGAGATGTTGTTCATCCGCGGGAACGCCATGTCCGGCGCGCCGATCATGAGCGGGATCATCCAGTTGGCGAAACCACCGATCAGTGCCGGCATGACCATGAAGAAAATCATGACCAGCGCGTGCAGCGAGGTGAAGACGTTGAACATATGCTTGCCCGCATCGAGCGCCGCATCGCCTTCAACACCGTAGACCATGGCTGCCAGGCCATGGAAGATCTGGATGCCGGGTTCCTGCAATTCGGCGCGCATGGCAATGGACAAGGCGCCGCCGATAATGCCGGAAATGATTGCAAAGATCAGGTAGAGTGTACCGATGTCTTTATGATTGGTCGAATAGACCCAACGAACCCAGCCGCGAGGCTTATGGTCGTCGTGAACTCCATGTTCGTGAGCTGCTGTGCCAGCCATGGAAGGTGCTCCCATTCTTAAAAGTCTTGCTGCGCTGCCGGCTTCCGGACCATTCGGGCCTCAAAAGCCCGGCACGCAGGTTGTCAGATCAGAGCGAGGCAGGCGTGTCTTGCATCACGCGCACGCGCCCCGCGCTGGCGGGATCAAAAATCCGCCGAAGCCACTTTTCCGTCCGCCGCATTTTCAAGGGATGCCTGAAGCGCCTTGTTTGCGCCGGAAACATCAGTGGCCGCCGCAGCCAGCCATGTTTCATAAAGTTCGGGCGAAACGACGCGCACGGCTATCGGCATGAATGCATGATCCTTGCCGCAAAGCTCCGAGCACTGGCCATAATAGAGGCCTTCCTTGTCGGCCTTGAACCAGGCTTCGTTGATGCGCCCCGGCACCGCATCCATCTTCACGCCGAAGGCGGGAATGGTCCAGGAGTGGATCACGTCGCCAGCGGTCACGAGAAGACGAACCGTTTCGCCGACCGGAACCACGACCTCGTTGTCGACCGCGAGAAGACGCGGATAGCGGGCCATGTCTTCCTTGCCCGCAGCAGCGCGATCATCATTGCCGAGAATGAGCGAATCGAAGCTGACCGGCGTTTCCGTCTGGTATTCATAGCCCCAATACCATTGGTAGCCGGTGGCCTTAACCGTCAGCGTCGGGTCTTCCGGCGAATATTGCGCGGTCAGAAGCTGGAACGAAGGCACGGCCAGAAACAGCAGAACGATCACCGGACCGACCGTCCAGATCACTTCGATTGCGGTATTATGGCTGGTCTTCGACGGCTGCGGATTGACCCCGGCGCGGAATTTGAGGACGCACCATAGAATCAGAGCCAGCACCAGCAGGGTAATCGGCCCGAGGAACCAGAGCGTATAGCGCTCAAACCAATGGATCTGCTCGGCAATACCCGTCGCAGCATCCTGAAATCTTATTTCCCAGGGACGCGGCTGGTCCGCCAGCGCGCCACCGCCCATCCACAGCAGCGCAAGGGCACCTGCCGCTGCACTCCTTGTCGTGGCAAAAATCTTATCCACCAGAACTCTCTCCCTTTTCGCCTTTCCAGGCCGGACGCCGGACGTCGCGACGACCGCATCCCCCAGCGGCGTTCAATCACACCTTAACGCACACCGCAAGGAAGGCGAATATCTTCCTGTGCGGCATTTTTGCGCGCGGCGCTGCGTCAGAGGCGCACATCTGCCGCAGCCCTCCTCGCCCACCCGGTTTCCACCCCGATCACAAATATTCGGGAAAAACCCTGAAAACCGGGGAAACCCATAATGAAGCCATGATTGCGCCGGACGTTTCCTTTAACGTGCCGCGTGACAATGACTGCAACAGACGGTATCACTCCGGTGAGGGTGAAATGGAGGCGAGCAGCGCTTTTCACCGTCCGCCTTGCGCGTTAACGTCCCGGTGATTCGATCTGGAGATTTCATGATTTTGCGCATATCTGCCCGACGCCCGATTTTTCGACGCCCGATGTTCCAGCACCTGACCTGCCTCGCCACAGGCGCAGCCATGATGGGGCTTGTCGCCATCGCGATGCCTGCCAATGCGCAAGAAGCGCCCGCGCAGCTTCCCGCTCCGCAGGAATCACCCGCCCAGCCGCAATCCTCATCCACGCCGCAGCAAAGCGGCACGTTGAAATCGCAGCATGGCGCGTGGTCGATCCTGTGCGACACGCCTGCGGGCGCCAAGACGGAACAATGCGCGCTGATCCAGAACGTGGTCGCCGCCAAGCGGCCCGAACTGGGGCTTTCGGTCGTGGTTCTCAAGACCGCCGACAACAAGGCGCGGATTTTGCGGGTTCTCGCCCCGCTCGGCGTTCTGCTGCCCAACGGGCTTGGCCTGAATGTCGACGGCAAGGATATTGGCCGCGCCTATTTCGTGCGCTGCTTTGAAGATGGCTGCTATGCCGAGGTCATCCTCGAAGACGCCTTGCTCGACACGTTCCGCTCCGGCAAGTCAGCGACCTTCATCGTCTTCCAGACGCCGGAAGAAGGCGTCGGCATTCCCGTCGATCTCAACGGATTTGGCGAAGGTTTCGACGCCCTGCCCTAAACTGTGAGCGCGCCGAGGTTGTTCTCGGGAGCGTTTACGCTTACATCCTGCGACAGACCCCTGCCGCAGGATTGTTTTTATGAAAAGCCTTATCGATAGTTTCGACGCCAGCCGCAACGATATTGAACGCCTCGTTGCAGAAAGCCTTTCGGGCAGCGACGATGGTGAATTGTTCATCGAGCATCGCGAGGCGGAGGCGCTGGTTTTCGACAATGGGCGTCTCAAGACGGGCTCCTTCAATCAGGATCGGGGATTTGGACTGCGCGCTGTTGCCGGTGAAGCAATCGGCTATGCTCATGCGGGCGAGCTTTCGCTTGCAGCGCTCAAGCGCGCATCGAGCGCCGTATCCGCCACATCGAGCGGCCATGGCGGCAGCTATGCCGCAGCGCCCGCGCTTACCAACCGCCACCTTTATACCGACGAGAACCCCATCGGCTCGCCCTCATTTGACGCCAAGGTTCAGCTCCTGCAACAGATCGACGCCTATCTGCGCGCGAAAGACCCGAAAGTGCGTCAGGTTTCCGCCTCCCTTGCCGCATCCTGGCAGCATGTCGAGATTCTGCGCGCCGACGGGCATTTCGTGCGCGATATTCGCCCGATGGTGCGTCTGAGCGTATCGGTGGTCGCAGGCAATGGCGAAAGGCAGGAGTCGGGATCACATACCATTGGCGGGCGCAGGGCATTCGGCGATTTTCTCACAACCGAAAGCTGGCAGCATGCGGCCGATGAAGCATTGCGTCAGGCGCTGGTCAATCTCGACGCCATACCGGCCCCGGCGGGAACTTTCGACATCGTGCTCGGCAATGGCTGGCCGGGCGTGATGCTGCATGAAGCGGTCGGCCATGGGCTTGAAGGCGATTTCAACCGCAAGAAGACGTCGGCTTTCGCGGGGCTTCTGGGCCAGCAGGTCGCAGCCAGGGGCGTCACGGTGGTCGATGACGGCACGATTTCCGAGCGGCGCGGCTCGCTGACGATCGATGACGAAGGCACGCCGACCAACCGCACCGTTCTGATCGAGGACGGCAAGCTGGTCAATTACATGCAGGACCGGCAGAATGCGCGGCTGATGGGCATGAAGGCGACCGGCAATGGACGGCGCGAATCCTACGCCCATACGCCGATGCCGCGCATGACGAACACTTTCATGCTTTCAGGCGACAAGACGCCGGAAGAGATCATCGCCTCGATGAAAAAGGGCATTTACGCGGTTTCATTCGGCGGCGGTCAGGTGGACATCACATCGGGCAAATTCGTCTTCGGCTGCACCGAGGCCTATATGGTCGAGGATGGCAGGATCGGCGCGCCGATCAAGGGCGCGATGCTGATCGGCAACGGCCCCGACGCGATGCAGCGCATTTCGATGATCGGCAACGACATGAAGCTCGATACCGGCAATGGCAATTGCGGCAAGGGCGGGCAATGGGTGCCGGTCGGCGTCGGCCAGCCGCATCTGCGCATGGATCAGGTGACGGTGGGCGGCACGGCGGTTTGATAAATCTTACTGTTGCGGTCGGGCAGCACGAACAAGTTGAGCTTCAATCGCAGACTTGTCGATGACCGACCACACTTGCACGATCCGTCCCGCCTGAAACCTGTAGAAGACATTCTCGGCAAACCGGATTCTCCGGCCATTGACAGCAAGCCCGAACAACTCGCCTTTGGGCGCGCAGTCGAACCAGAGACGGCTTGAAACGAAGGGCGGTTCGCAGACGCATAATTCCATGGTGAAGCGAAGATCGGGGATGGCGTCAAAATCCCCTTCCAGCATCGCGCGATAACCGGCCAGACCAAGCGGCCTGTCATTGTGCACGACGTCCTCATGCACGAATTCTCCCAGCCGCTCCCAGTCCTGCCCGTTCAGGCATTCAATATAGTCTTCATAAATATCGCCAAGCTCACTCATGCCCCGGCTCTTCTTCAAGAAGGCCGGTGACGAAATCAAACAGGCCGGGGCGACGGTCGCGGCGCAGGCGTTCCGCCGTGATGATGCCCTTGATCCCCGCATAGGAGCGCTCAAGGTCTTCATTGATGACGATATAGTCGTATTGAACCCATTTCTGGATTTCAAAACGGGCATTCTGCAAGCGTGTCTCGATCACATCCGCCGCGTCTTCCGCACGGCGATTGAGGCGTTGCTGCAATTCATGCATGGTCGGCGGCAGAATGAAGATCGACACCACATCGGCGGGCATCTTGGCCTGCAACTGCTCCGCGCCCTGCCAGTCGATGTCGAACAGCATGTCCTGACCATCGGCAAGGGCGATTTCCGCCGTCTCGCGCAATGTGCCGTAGAAATTGCCGTGCACTTCCGCCCATTCGATCAGTTCGTCACTGTCACGCAGCCGCTCGAATTCGCGTGCCGTGATGAAATGATAATGCACGCCGTTGATTTCGCTGGGCCGGCGCTGGCGCGTCGTCACGCTGATCGACAGCGACAAATTCATGTCGGGATCGTTGAGCAACTGCCGGGCAATGGTGGATTTCCCCGCGCCCGATGGTGACGAGATCACCACCATGAGACCCCTGCGCGCAATGCCATTTTCGACGGAAATGATGGCCATGTTCCCGTTACTCCAGATTCTGTACCTGTTCGCGAAACTGATCCACGACGGCCTTCAGCTCAAGACCAATGGCCGTGATCGAGGCCGCGTTCGACTTGGCGCATAAGGTATTCGTCTCGCGATTAAATTCCTGTGAAAGAAAATCAAGCTTGCGGCCGATCGGTCCGCCACCGGCGAGCAACTGGCGCGCCGATGCCACATGCATTTCCAGCCGGTCAAGCTCTTCCTGAATATCCGCCTTGGTCGCAAGGAAAGCCGCTTCCTGATAAAGCCGCACCTCATCAAGATCATGAACCGCATCCAGCAGCAGCGAAACCTGCGCCGCAAGCCGCGCCTTGATGCTTTCAAGACTGCGCGAAGGGTCGTTGCGTGCCGCAAGGACAAGACGTTCGATCGTATCGACATGGCCGGAAAGAACGGTGAAAAGCGCCTTGCCTTCATGCTCGCGCGCCTGCGCGATTGATTTGAGCGCACCCTCGAAGCCTGCGATAATCGCCGCTTCCAGCGCCGCACGGCTTTCCTCGTCTTCGCTCACCTCGCGCTGTTCCAGAATGCCGCGCAGCGAAAAAATTCCATCCACGCTGGCAGGCGCGACGCCATGGCTGGCCTGAATTTGCGCACCGAGTTTCAGCACTTCTTCAAGCATTGGCCGGTTGACGGTGAAGCCCGCCTGCGCCTGCATATGTTCGATGCTTAGCGTCGCCTGAAAATTGCCGCGCGAAAAGTAACGGGCAAGCAGCGAACGAACCGGATGCTCGACCGATTCCAGCCCTTGCGGCAGGCGCAGGCGGATATCCAGCCCCTTGCCATTGACCGAGCGCACTTCCCAGACGATGCGCGTCTCGCCCTTGCTGCCATCCGGCCCCGCCGCGCCATGCTGTACCGCGTGGCGCGCAAATCCCGTCATGCTCTGGAGCGCCATGCTTTCCTCTCCTCAGGTGGCCGTTAAGCGGTCGATAGGCCTATTGAACCGCATTTTGCTGTTGCTGCTGGCTTTTTTCGCGCTCGACCGCACGCCACTTGCGCACATTGGCATTGTGCTCCTGCAAGGTGGGGGCGAAAACGTGGCCACCGGTTCCATCGGCGACGAAGTAAAGATCGTCGGTGTCGAGCGGGTCGGCGACGGCTTCCAGCGCCGCCCTGCCCGGATTGGCGATCGGCGTCGGCGGCAGGCCGTTGATGATATATGTATTATAGGGCGTCGCCTTTTCGATGTCCGATTTGAAAATCGGGCGCTCCGGCGGCTTGCCCGCGCCGCCGAACAGGCCATAGATGATCGTCGGGTCGGACTGGATGCGCATGCCCTTGTTGAGCCGGTTGACGAAGACGGATGCGACATGCGGGCGTTCCGAGGCGATGCCGGTTTCCTTCTCGACGATGGAAGCCAGCGTGACGAATTCATTCTTGTCCTTGATCGGAAGGTCGGGACGGCGCTTTTCCCAAATGTCATCGATCAGCTTTTTCTGCGAGGCGACCATGCGATCGATGATTTCCGTGCGCGACGTGCCGCGCGTGAAATTGAGCGTATCGGTGAACAGCGCGCCCTCAGCCGGCATTTCCCTGGGCATTTCGCCCACCAGAATGGGATCGGCCTCGATACGGTCGAATATCTGCTTGACGGTCAGCCCTTCGGGAATGGTCAGCGGATACATGATCGATCTTCCGCTGATGAGGATATTCATGACGTCACGCATCGTCGCCCCTGCCGGAATGGCATATTCACCGGCCTTGAGATCGTTTTCATGGCCGAGCGTGCGCATGCCATAGCGGAAAATGCGTGCATCCGAGACGATTTCGCGATTTTCGAGACTATTGGAAACTTCCGCGATTCCAGCGCCACGCTTGACGAGAAAGGTCGTTTCCGCCGTCAGCGGGCCTGCGGCATCGAATTGAAGCTTGCCGAAATAAAACAGGGCCGAAGCGCCCAGCAGCACCAGCACGACCAGCGAGAGCATGAAATTCATAAACACCACGATCTGGCTGCGCGCATGGCGCGAGCGCTTGCGCATGCGCGGCGGCGGTGTTCCCGGTTCAGGCCGCAGGGCTTCCGACGCCGATTTCGGCACGAAAGGCCTGCTTTCCGCAGCCTGTTCAGGCGCAGATGGATGCGGCTGTTCTCCAGCAGGATTGGTTCCGGGCTTTTCCTCTGAACTCACTCCATCACCTCGTCCTGTCGCTTGCCCCGCCTGCGATCCCGTGAACGTTCAATGCGAATGTTCAGGGCGTCATTCATACGGGGCTTGCCATGCTATCGAGCCGGGTTGAAACCTGCTGGCTCTTTTGAATCGCGGCTACACTAAACCTTGTCGGCGAATTTAAACATCGCATCCGGTTTTATTTTGGCAAAAACGCGGAGAAATCCCCGCGTTTTTATTCTCACCAGACGTTATTGCCGCAATGTTCACGCGTAGCGACGCAGAATCAGCGATGCATTGGTGCCGCCGAAGCCAAACGAATTCGACAGGACCGTATCGATCCTGCGCTCGCGCGCCTTGTGCGGCACCAGGTCGATTTTCGTTTCGACCGCCGGATTATCGAGATTGAGCGTGGCAGGCGCGATATTGTCGCGGATTGCCAGCGTCGAGAAAATCGCTTCCGCAGCACCTGCCGCACCCAGCAAATGGCCGATGGACGACTTGGTGGACGACATGGAAATCTTCGATGCCGCATCGCCGACCACGCGCTCGACGGCGCCAAGCTCGATAGTGTCGGCCATGGTCGATGTGCCATGCGCATTGATGTAGTCGATCTGGTCGGGCGTGATTCCCGCGCGCTTGATGGCGGCTTCCATGCAGCGCTGCGCACCTTCGCCGTTTTCGGTCGGTGCGGTGATGTGATAGGCGTCGCCCGAAAGGCCGTAGCCGATCACTTCGGCATAGATTTTTGCGCCGCGCGCCAGCGCATGATCGAGATCTTCGAGCACCACAACGCCAGCGCCCTCGCCCATCACGAAACCGTCGCGGTCTTCGTCATAGGGGCGCGATGCCGCCGTGGGATCATCGTTGCGCCGGGTGGAAAGCGCCTTGCAGGCCGCAAAGCCCGCCAGCGAAATGCGGCTCACCGGCGATTCCGTGCCGCCAGCCACCATCACGTCCGCATCGCCGAAAGCGATGAGACGGGCTGCATCGCCAATGGCGTGCGCGCCGGTGGAGCAGGCCGTGACCACAGCATGATTGGGGCCGCGCAGCTTGTGCTTGATCGAGACATGGCCGGAGGCGAGATTGATCAGGCGTCCGGGAATGAAGAACGGGGAAATGCGGCGCGGGCCCTTGTCGCGCAGCGTATAGCCCGCCTCGACAATGCCTTCGATGCCGCCAATGCCCGATCCGATGAGAACGCCGGTGCGAATCTGGTCTTCATCGCTTTGCGGATGCCAGTTCGCATCTTCGAGAGCCTGATCGGCAGCACCGACCGCATAGACGATGAAGGGATCGACCTTGCGCTGTTCCTTGGGGTCCATATGAAGATCGGCGTTGAAGGTGCCGTTGCTGCCATCGCCGACGGGAATGCGGCAGGCAATCTGGCAGGCCAGGTCATCGACTTCGAATTCCGTGATGCGGCGAGCCGCGCTTTCACCGGCAATAAGCCGTTTCCAGGTCTCTTCGGCACCGCTGGCCAGTGGCGACACCAGACCGAGACCGGTGATAACGACACGCCTCATATTCACCCCTTAAAGACTGGTTGCGAACATCGACCCGAAGCCTTGTCCGGCTTTTGAAGGGATGATGCTCCAATCGATATGACCGGAGCTTGCAAAAAGATGCGGCGCGGCTTCAACGCCCGCGCTCCGGCAGATTCATAATACGGTCGTCATGCGACCGCTCAATAATTCAAGACAGACAGGGCCGGGATCGAAACAATCCCAGCCCCGCAAGTTCAGATCAGGCAGAAGCCTTGTCGATGAACTTCACAGCGTCGCCGACCGTGAGGATCGTCTCTGCAGCGTCGTCAGGAATTTCAACGCCGAATTCTTCTTCGAAAGCCATGACCAGCTCGACGGTGTCGAGGCTGTCTGCGCCAAGATCATCAATGAAGCTTGCGCCTTCAGTGACCTTGTCGGCATCTACACCCAGATGCTCAACAACGATTTTCTTGACGCGCTCTGCGGTATCGCTCATGTCGGAACCTCGACCTGTTTGTTTGTTGCTCTGCCTTGGTTAGCGGCATGCAGGATTGTAATCAAGTTA
This sequence comes from Falsochrobactrum shanghaiense, assembly GCF_003149535.1. Classification (GTDB taxonomy): domain Bacteria; phylum Pseudomonadota; class Alphaproteobacteria; order Rhizobiales; family Rhizobiaceae; genus Brucella; species Brucella shanghaiense. The sequence goes on from NZ_QGDB01000001.1 coordinate 121,089, forward strand.
TAAGATGCCTGCCAGGTTGCGAGTAGCCCCGCCTTGCCAGCCATCCTGTGGATATTCCTTTCGGAACCGGATCGCGGCATATTTCTTCAAATGCCGCAATTCTCGTCGGGCGCATTACCATGCTTCTTGAACAAGGCAAAGCGCATTTTCCCATTCAAACCCCGGCATTAAGGCATTTTTTACCATAATGAGGGGGTTGAGGGTGGTCAGATCATCGCCATGCCGCCATTCACATGCAGGGTCTGGCCCGTCACATAGGCCGCTTCATCGCTCGCCAGATAGACCACGGCTGCGGCAATATCGCCGCCCACGCCCATGCGCTTCATGGGAATGCCGCCCATGATGGCGTCTTTCTGCTTGTCGTTGAGCTTGTCGGTCATGGCCGATTCGATGAAGCCCGGAGCCACGCAATTGACCGTCACATTGCGGCTTGCGATTTCCTGCGCCAGCGATTTCGAAAAACCGATCAGCCCCGCCTTGGAGGCGCAATAGTTTGCCTGCCCCGGATTGCCCGTCACGCCGACGATCGACGTGATGTTGATGATGCGGCCCTGACGGCGGCGCATCATCGGATGGGTCAGTTCGCGCGTGAGGTTGAAGACCGATGTCAGATTGACGTTGAGGACCGCATCCCAGTCCTCGTCGCTCATGCGCACGAAAAGCCCGTCGCGGGTGATGCCGGCATTGTTGACCAGAATATCGACGCCGCCCATTTCCTCTTCCGCCTTCTGGCCGAGAGCCTTGACGGCTTCACGGTCGGACAGATTGGCGGGAAAGACAAATGTCCGCTCGCCAAGGCTCGCCGCCAGTTCGTTGAGCTTTTCCTCGCGCGTGCCGTGCAGGCCGACAATCGCACCCTGCGCGTGCAATGCGCGGGCGATCGCCTCGCCAAGACCGCCAGTGGCGCCGGTAACGAGAGCCTTGCGGCCGGTCAGATCAAACATAAGGACCTCTTTAGTGATTGAATGCAGCCAGCACTGCATCGATTTCTTCAGCCGAACCAACGGTTACGCCGGAAACATCTTTCGAAATACGGCGCGCAAGGCCGGTCAGAACCTTACCCGAGCCTACTTCATAAAGCGTCGTGACGCCATTGGCCGCGAACCATTCGACAGTTTCGCGCCAGCGCACCTGCCCCGTTACCTGCTCGACCAGAAGATCGGCGATCTCATTGGCGTCGGTGACGGGAGCCGCGCGCACATTGGCGATCAGCGGCACGACGGGATCGCGCTTTTCCACATTTGCCAGCGCCTCGCGCATGGCGTCTGCGGCAGGCGTCATCAGGCTCGAATGGAAGGGAGCGGAAACGGGCAGCATGATTGCGCGTTTCGCACCCTTTTGAGATGCAAGCGAAGCGGCCAGTTCAACGGCTGCCTTTGCGCCTGAAATCACCAGCTGGCCCCCGCCATTGTCATTGGCGATCTGGACCGGACCGGAAGCTTTTGCTTCCATGCAGATGGCTTCGACATCGCCATGCTCAAGCCCGATGATCGCGGCCATTGCGCCCTCGCCTACGGGAACGGCTTTCTGCATCGCATTGCCGCGAATGCGCAGCAGGCGCGCGGTATCGGCCAGCGAGAAGGTGCCCGCCGCGCAAAGCGCCGAATATTCGCCAAGCGAATGGCCCGCGACATAGGAAACCTTGTCTTTGAGCGAAAAGCCGCGCGCTTCCAGCACGCGCAGGATGGCGATGGAAACGGCCATCAATGCAGGCTGCGCATTGGCGGTCAGCGTCAGCACGTCTTCGGGGCCTTCGAACATGGTGGCGGAAAGCTTTTCGCCCAGGCTCGCATCCACTTCATCGAAAACGGCGCGCGCCTCCGCGAACTGTTCGGCCAGAGCCTTGCCCATGCCCACTGCCTGACTGCCCTGTCCGGGAAAGGTGAATGCTACCGCCATGAATGCCTCGTTTCTCGCAATTATCTGGCGCGATGTGCCCCAGTCAGGGTTGGAAAGTCAAGTATTTGTCGGTTTTTGCGCGATATGCGGCTTGCAAACAAGGGGAAAAACACGTAATGAGCGCCCGTTCGTGTTCGGCACCAGCTGGGGGCTGAACGGAGGGCCGGACCTGTTCCGAGAAGCCGAAAGCGCTTCAGCCTCCCGTGTCTCCGCTCTCGATCGTCTCAATGAGCGCCCTTTCTTCTCCGGTTTTCCGGCAAAAGAGAAGTCGCAGAGGCTTAGCCGTTGGTGCCGGCATAATGAAACAGAAGAAAGGCAAAGCCAATGGCTCTTTATGAACATGTGCTTCTTGCCCGCCAGGACATCTCGCAGCAGCAGGTCGACGCTCTCGTCGAACAGTTCAAGGGTGTTCTCGAAGCTAATGGCGGCAAAGTCGGCAAGGTCGAAAGCTGGGGCCTGCGTCCCCTCACCTACCGCATCAAGAAGAATCGCAAGGCTTATTACACGCTCGTCAACATCGACGCTCCGGCTGCCGCCGTTGCCGAAATGGAACGCCAGATGCGCATCAATGAAGACGTTCTGCGCTTCATGACCGTTCGCGTGGAAGAGCTTGAAGAAGGCCAGTCGGCCATGCTTTCGCGCCGTGACGACCGTCGCGACCGCGACGACGACCGTGGCCCGCGCCGCCCGCGTGAAGGCGGTTTCGATCGCGGTGACCGGGGCGACCGCGGTGATCGCGGCCCACGCCGCCCGCGTGACAACGAAGCTGGTGAAGGAGCATAATCATGGTTGACATCAATCAGATCCCGACCCGTCGTCCGTTCCATCGCCGTCGCAAGACGTGCCCGTTCTCCGGCGCCAATGCACCGAAGATCGATTACAAGGACATCAAGCTTCTGCAGCGTTACATTTCCGAACGCGGCAAGATCGTTCCTTCCCGTATCACGGCTGTCAGCCAGAAGAAGCAGCGCGAACTCGCCAAGGCGATCAAGCGCGCCCGTTTCCTCGGCCTGCTGCCTTACGTTGTGAAGTAAGAAAAATGCAGGGGGCGGTTTGCCGCCTCCTGTCTCCTCCGTTGCGATGGGCGCAGTGGAGCGTAATCAAAGCCTAAGTTGGGGCGAAGCGACTGATCGCCGCCTCTAACTGCAAAACCGGCCAGCCGGAGCAGGACAGCGAAATCATGAAATTCAACGGAGCCATCATTGGTGTCGGCATGGTAGCGGGGCTTGCCTCGGCGCTGATGTCGTCCGGCGTCATTACCCAGTCGGGTCTGGCGATGGTTCTCTATTTCCTCACGCCATTGCCGATTTTTGCCGCAGCCCTTGGCTGGGGATCGGGTGCGGGTATCCTGGCCGCGGCCATCGCCACGATTGCGGTGGGGATTTTCGCGGTGCCCATGGCGGCGCTGCTCATGGCCTTGACAAGCTTCATTCCGGCTGCAACCGGCGCCTATCTCTCCGGGCTTGCCCGCCCCGCCAGGGAACTGGGCGGACCGACAGACGTGATGGTATGGTATCCGGTTTCGGACATCGTCTTCCGTCTGGCCCTGATGGTTGCGATAAGCTTTGTCATTATCGGCGCCATTATCGGCTTTGGGCCGGATATGGTCGGTGAACTGGCAAGTGCGCTGATCGACCGTATCTCGGAAGCCGATCCGCAATTCGCCCCCGATGAGAGCATGCGCCAGAGCCTGACCGCGCTTTTGATGGTGGCTTTGCCTGCCATCCAGCCGGCAACCTGCCTTGTCATTCTGGTCGGCAATTTCTACCTCGCATTGCGGCTGAGTGCGATGTCGGGCCGTCTGAGGCGTCCACGCGACGACTGGCCTGCGACCTTGCGCATGCCGCGTCAGGCGCTGCTGGTCTTTGCGGTTGCGCTTGCGCTCGCATTCCTGCCCGGCACTGCCGGGGTCGTCGCAACCGTTTTCGCCGGGGCGCTGAGCGCGGGCTTCATAATGGCGGGACTTGCGATCTTCCATCAGCGCACGCGCGGCAAGCCGTGGCGCGCGATGGCATTGTGGTTCGTCTATGCGGCGATTCTCTTTTTCGCATTCCTGCTTTTTTTCTTCCTCGTCTTCGGGCTTTTCGACACGTCGCGCGGTGCGCCGGTGTCAAAAATCCCCGAAGCCGATAATCAGTAAACAGAATTAAAACTCGAAAGGAAACTCCAATGGAAGTCATTCTTCTGGAACGTATCGGCCGCCTCGGCCAGATGGGCGAAACCGTCAAGGTCAAGGACGGCTATGCCCGCAACTTCCTGCTGCCGCAGGGCAAGGCGCTGCGCGCCAACGAAGCCAACAAGAAGAAGTTCGAAGGCCAGCGCGCACAGCTCGAAGCGCAGAACCTCGAACGCAAGAAGGAAGCCGACGCCGTTGCTGAAAAGCTCGACGGCAAGAGCTTCATCGTCGTGCGTTCGGCTGGTGAAACCGGCCAGCTCTACGGCTCCGTCTCGACCCGCGACATTGCCGAGATCGTCACCGAGAACGGCTTCAGCCTGCACCGCAACCAGGTCGAGCTGAACCATCCGATCAAGACCATCGGCCTGCACCAGATCGTCGTTTCGCTGCATCCGGAAGTCGAAGTGACCATTTCGATCAATATCGCGCGTTCGACCGAAGAAGCCGAACGTCAGGCGAAGGGCGAAGACCTCACCTCGATCGAAGCCATTTACGGCATCGAAGAAGAGCCGCTTGCTGAAGAATATTTCGACGAAGACGAAGAAGCTGAAGGCGAAGAACAGGCCTGATCGGCTTTTTCGCGCCCAAGCTTCCAACGGCGGTAAACTTTATATGATCAAGCCCGGCGGCATCCGCCGGGCTTTTCCTCTTTCCAGAACCGGAAAAGTGCCTATTCTCCATATCAGGACTATTTTATGTTCAGATTGAAACAGTGAAGACGATAAAGTTCATGCTCCGGCGGCTTTGTTCGAGATGCTTCATCCGCAGACAATCGACTGCCTGAACGCGACGGCATGGACATGCGCATTGTTTTGATCCCCAGGAGGAGGCGGGCAATGAACAGGATGTTGCGTATTGTTCTCAACCATATGATCAAAGCCGGTGATCTGACGGTCACCGATTCAGGCGGCAGGCAGTGCCGCTTTGGCGACAGGACCGGCATACCTGTCCATATCCGCTTCAATAATGCCCGTGCCGAGCGCGCAATCGCCTTCAATCCCGAACTCAAGCTCGGCGAATGTTTCATGGATGGCGAGCTCGATTTTCTGGAAGGCGACATCTACACATTGCTGCAGATCGTCTTTGAAAATACCGGTCCCACGGCTGCGACAGAGCCGTGGATGCGCATGCTGGGTTCGCTGCGCATCTTCTTTCGCCGCTTCCAGCAGATGAACACCATTGCCCGTTCATCCAGCAATATCAAAAGCCATTATGATCTTTCGGGCGAGCTTTACGATCTGTTCCTTGATCCCGACAAGCAATATTCCTGCGCCTATTTCGATCCGCCCAATGCAACGCTGGCGCAGGCGCAGCTTGCCAAGAAGCGCCATATCGCGGCAAAGCTTCTGGTCAATGAGGGAGACAGGGTGCTCGACATCGGCTGCGGCTGGGGCGGCATGGGGCTTTATCTCGCCCGCTATCTCAAGGCCAATGTGACGGGGGTTACGCTTTCAGAAGAGCAATATACCATCGCCAACCGGCGCGCCGCCGAGGAAGGGCTGGCTGAACGCGCCAGATTCGAACTGACGGATTATCGCAAGATCGACGACAAATTCGACCGGCTGGTCTCGGTCGGCATGTTCGAGCATGTCGGCGTGGGGCATTTCGCGGAATATTTCGAACATGCGGCGCGGCTGATGAAGCCCGACGGCGTCTTTATGCTGCATGCCATCGGCCGGGCCGATGGTCCCGGTGCCACCAATCCCTTCATTCGCAAATATATCTTCCCCGGCGGCTATATTCCCGCGCTTTCAGAAGTGCTGCCGCATATCGAAAAGGCCGGGCTTTACGTCACCGACATCGAAATCCTGCGGTTGCATTATGCCGAGACGCTCAAAGAATGGCGCAAGGCCTTCATGGCCAATCGCGACCGGGCGAAGGCGCTTTATGATGAACGTTTCTGCCGTATGTGGGAGTTTTATCTTGCCGGTTCGGAGAGTGCTTTCCGCTGGCAGAACATGATGGTCTTCCATATCCAGATCGCCCACAAGCAGGAAGCAGTGCCCCTCACCCGCAACTATATCGAAGCGGAGGAAAAGCGCCTCAAGCGCCTCGACAGCGCCCCCAAGGGCGCCAATAGCGAGACAGAATCGGCACGGAAAAGCGTGAAACTCTGATTTGCGCGGGAATGCGTCAAGAACAAGTTGTGCGTAATTTCCTTCTCGCTGTGGATGGCTGTGAATCATGGTATGCTTGGCCGCTTTCTGCGAAACCGGGGCAACGCAGCGTTGCCTTTGCCGTCACTTAGGCGCTAGCTGAAAGGATCAGGGACAGGATCAGAGAATCATGGCGGAAGCGGCATTACGCAAACTCGACGATATGCGCGATCAGAAGGATACGCTTTATCGCGAGGCACCCCACAATATTGAGGCGGAACAGGCGCTTTTGGGCGCGATCCTCATCAATAATGACGCCTTCTACCGCGTCTCGGACTTTCTCAAGCCGACCCATTTCTTCGAGCCGCTGCATCGGCGCATTTACGAAATCGCGACCGATCTGATCCGCGTCGGCAAGATGGCCAATCCGGTCACGATGAAGACCTTCCTGCCCAATGAGGGCAAGATCGGCGACCTAACGGTGTTTCAATATGTGGCGCGCCTTGCCACCGAAGCCGTCACCATCATCAATGCCGAGGATTATGGCCGCGCGATCTATGATCTCGCCACCCGCCGCGCGCTGATCGGCATTGGCGAGGACATGGTCAATGTCGCCTATGACGCGCCGGTCGACAACGCCCCGCAAGAGCAGATCGAGGATGCCGAACGCCGCCTGTTCGAACTTGCCGAAACGGGCCGTTACGATGGTGGCTTCCAGCCGTTCAAGGATGCCGTGACCACCGCCGTCGACATGGCCAATGCCGCCTTCATGCGCGACGGCCATCTGTCGGGCATTTCCACGGGCATCCATGCGCTCGACGGCAAGATGGGCGGCTTGCAGCCTTCCGATCTCATCATTCTGGCCGGGCGTCCGGGCATGGGCAAGACTTCGCTTGCCACCAATATCGCCTTCAATATTGCAGGCGTCTATGAGGGCGAGCAGCAGGCCGACGGCTCCATCAAGGCCAGGAATGGCGGCGTGGTCGGTTTCTTCTCGCTGGAAATGTCGGCGGAACAGCTTGCAACCCGTATCATTTCCGAGCAGACGGAAGTCAGTTCATCCAAGATCCGGCGCGGTGACATCACCGAAACCGATTTCGAGAAACTGGTGGCCTGTTCGCAGGTCATGCAGAAAATTCCGCTCTATATCGACCAGACCGGCGGCATTTCCATTGCGCAGCTTGCAGCGCGCGCGCGCCGTCTCAAGCGCCAGCGCGGCCTCGATGTGCTGGTGATCGACTATGTGCAGCTCATGACCGGCTCGTCCAAGGCGTCATCGCAGAACCGCGTGCAGGAAATCACCGAGATCACCACCGGGCTGAAGGCGCTGGCCAAGGAACTCAATGTTCCCATCATTGCGCTCTCACAGCTTTCGCGTCAGGTGGAAAGCCGCGACGACAAGCGCCCGCAGCTTTCGGACCTGCGCGAATCCGGCTCCATCGAGCAGGATGCCGACGTGGTGCTGTTCGTGTTCCGCGAGGAATATTACGTCAAGAATCTCGAACCGCGCGACGAGTTCGATCCGAAATATGAGGAATGGCGGCAGCAGTTTGAAAAAGTGCGCGGCACGGCGGATGTCATCATCGCCAAGCAGCGCCACGGACCGACCGGCACCGTCAAGCTCGCCTTCCAGGCCGAATTCACGCGCTTTGCCGATCTGGCCGAGGGTTCCTATCTGCCGGAGCAATATGAATAGAGCATTTCCAGCAAAAGTGTGAAACGCCTTCGCAGGGAAATCAGTTCACTGGACTGATTTCTCTTCCTGCTTCGATGCGTTCGGATAATGCGACAAGGAAGAATGCAGGCTAAATCATAGCCCCGCAAGCCGCAGCAGGGCGACGCAGGCCACCCCGATGGCGGTTGCGCCGAGCAAGGGCAGGCGCAAGGCCGCAAATGCCGTAAGCGCGCAGCCGATCGTTTCGGCAACGCCCGTCATCAGCGCCGTGGGCGCGACGACTGCCATCAGCACAGCGGGCGGAATGGCCGTCAGCGCCTCGCGGGCGCGCGCCGATAATTTGACATAGCGGATCAGCACGAGCCCCGAAAGCCGGATCAGCGCGGTTGCAATCGCCATGGCGAGAATGGCAGCCAAGGTGGAAAGATCGAGCGTCATTATGCGCTTTTCTCCTCTGCGGCAGGTCCATGGGCCATGGCAACAGCAAGACCCGCCAGCGCACCGGCGGCGATATACCAGACGCCGCCAAGCAATTGATGGGCCGTGATTGCCGCAATGGCGCTGGCAAGCAGCACCGCACCCGTGCGCCGTCCCTTCCAGAAACTCATCATCAGAACGATGAAGACCGCCGGAAAGGCGAAATCCAGCCCGATCAGGGCAGGATCGCCCATCGTGTTGCCAGCGAGCGCGCCAAACAGCGACGACAGCACCCATGCGGCATAAAACGGCAGGGCGATACCCGCATACCAGATCGGCGTCAGCCTGCCTTCGCGCGCCTTCAATTCAGCAATCGCCCATATTTCATCGGTCAGAAACAGGATCGCCGCATATTTGCGCCAGCCGGTGAATTGGCCGACATGCGGGCCGATGGAAGCCGACATGAGAACGAGGCGCAGATTGACGAGCAGGGCCGCAAAACCCACTGCCGTCCAGCTTGCCGGATGGGTCCATATATCCATCGCCACGAATTGAGAACCGCCTGCGAAAACCAGCGCGCTCATCAACACCACTTCGAGCGTCGAAAGCCCCTTGCCCGCAGCCACCGCACCATAAATTGCGCCAATGGGAATCACCGCCGCAATCAGCGGGAACATCACGCGCATGCCTGAGAGAAATTCCTTTTTCATGCGCCCGCTATAGCGGGCCTGCGCGCGCTTGTCCTGAACAATAATGAGGGTGAATGTGCAGTGTGGCTTGATTCCCGTTTTGTTCTATTCTACCACGGATGCATCAAGCAGGAACGGAGAAGCATGGCCAAGGCGCGCATTCAGTTCATCTGCCAGAATTGCGGATCGGTGCATTCGCGCTGGGCAGGCAAGTGCGATTCGTGCGGCGAGTGGAATACGCTTGTCGAGGAAGGCACCAATAGCGGCATCGGCTCCGGCCCCGGCTCGATGCTGAGCAAGCGCAAGGGCCGCGCAGTGGCGCTCACCTCGCTTTCGGGCGACATAGAGGACGCGCCGCGCATCATTTCGGGCATCAGCGAGCTTGACCGTGTGACCGGCGGCGGCTTCGTGCGCGGCTCGGCAGTGCTGATCGGCGGCGATCCGGGCATCGGCAAATCCACCCTGCTGACACAGGCCGCAGCCGCCCTTTCCAATCAGGGCCATCGCATTGTCTATGTCTCGGGCGAAGAGGCGGTGGCGCAGATCAGGCTGCGCGCGCAGCGTCTTGGTGTGGCGTCGAGTGCTGTGGAGCTTGCCGCCGAAACCAATGTCGAAGACATTCTTGCCACTGTCTCCGATGGCAAGCGGCCCGATCTCGTCATCATCGATTCCATCCAGACATTGTGGACGGATATGGCGGATTCAGCCCCCGGCACGGTGACGCAGGTGCGCTCTTCGGCGCAGGCGATGATCCGTTACGCCAAGCAGACGGGCGCTGCCGTGGTGCTGGTCGGCCATGTCACCAAGGACGGGCAGATCGCGGGGCCGCGCGTGGTCGAGCATATGGTTGATGGCGTGCTTTATTTCGAGGGCGAAGGCGGGCATCAATATCGCATCCTGCGCACGGTAAAGAACCGTTTCGGCCCGACCGACGAAATCGGCGTGTTTGAAATGTCGGATGGGGGCTTGCGCGAAGTTTCCAATCCGTCCGAGCTTTTTCTGGGCGAGCGCAACGCCAAGGCGCCGGGCGCTGCCGTCTTTGCGGGCATGGAGGGCACAAGACCCGTGCTGGTCGAGATACAGGCGCTGGTTTCGCCCTCATCGCTGGGCACGCCACGCCGGGCGGTGGTAGGATGGGACGGTAGCCGGCTTGCCATGATCCTCGCCGTTCTGGAATCGCATTGCGGGGTGCGCTTTGGCCAGCATGATGTCTATCTCAACGTGGCTGGCGGCTATCGCATCAGCGAACCGGCAGCCGATATTGCCGTGGCTGCGGCGCTGGTTTCATCGATGGCGGGTATTGCCCTGCCCGCAGATTGTGTTTATTTCGGCGAAATCAGCCTTTCAGGTGCTGTTCGTGCAGTGTCACATGCGGTACAGAGGCTCAAGGAAGCTGAAAAACTCGGCTTCCGGCAAGCAGTGGTGCCCGGCGGGAGCCGGGAATTGTGGAAAGACCGCGATTTCGGCCTTATGGAAACCACTGCCCTGCCCGATCTCGTCGCGCGCATTGCGGCATCGGGTCCGGGCAGGAAATGAGCATAATCTGTGGCTGAACAGTCGCAGATCCCTGAATTAAGTGTTGAATTTAATGGGTTTTTACAATGGAAGATTTCGTCAACCTTCCGATGTTAGATTCCGCCAAGTTTGACCGCCCGGCAGAGCGAAACATGCCGGACGCCCCCAGATTGAGGACAGGCCAGAATGCCAATCACCATGCTTGATGGAATTTTACTTGGAATAACGCTGGTTTCGGCCGTTCTGGCGATGGTGCGCGGCTTCTCGCGCGAAGTGCTTTCGCTGGTCTCGTGGGCTGCGGCGGCGGTTGCAGCCTATCTGTTCTACATGCCGGTGCTGCCCTTCATCCAGCCCTATATCAGCAATGAGACCATCGCCAAGATCGCCGCCGCAGGCGCGGTCTTCCTCGTGGTGCTCATCGTGGTCTCGCTGATCACCATGAAGATCGCCGATTTCATCATCGACAGCCGTATCGGTGCGCTCGACCGCACGCTGGGCTTTTTGTTCGGGGCTGCGCGCGGTGTTCTTCTGGTCGTCGTCGCCATGCTGTTTTTCAACTGGCTCGTTCCGGCCAATCAGCCGGCATGGGTCTCCAATGCCAAATCCAAGCCGATGCTCGATTCCTTCGGCCAGCAATTGATCGACCTGCTGCCTGCCGATCCGGAATCGGCGCTCAAGAAATTCAAGCCGGGGCAAGAGACCCCTGCTGCGCCTGACGGCCAGGCTGAAACGCCCGTGCCCGACGACACACCGGCTGCAAACTGATCTGAAATGTAATTTTACCGACCGGCAGCGCAAGCTGCCGGTTATGTCTGTTTTTAGCCTCAATAAGTCTTATATAGCGGGTGAAACCATGCCGCGTGCAAGGGATTGCTTTCAAAAAAGCGCCCTTTCATGTAAAGGTTGCTTTTAACAACCCGCAATCGAAAGGCCTTGCGGACAATGTTCCAACAATCGCATGATGAGACGTCCTTTTCGCTGGACGATGACACGCTGCATGAAGAATGCGGCGTATTCGGCATTCTCGGCCATGAAGATGCAGCAGCGTTGACCGCACTGGGGCTGCATGCCTTGCAGCATCGCGGACAGGAAGCCGCAGGCATCGTTTCCTATCATCATCGTCGTTTTCATTCCGAGCGGCATATGGGACTGGTCGGCGATCATTTTACCGATCCCGCCACGCTGCACCGCCTGCCCGGCAATCGCGCCATCGGTCATGTGCGCTATTCCACCACCGGCGAGACGATCCTGCGCAATGTGCAGCCGCTCTTTGCCGAACTGGAAGTGGGCGGCATCGCGATTGCGCATAATGGCAATTTCACCAACGGCTTGACGCTGCGCCGCGAGCTTATCGCTTCGGGCGCGATCTTTCAGGCGACCTCGGACACCGAAGTCGTGCTGCATATGATCGCGCGTTCGCGCCATTCCTCCTCGACCGACCGCTTTGTCGAGGCGATCCGGCAGGTGGAGGGCGGCTATGCCATGCTGGCGCTGACCCGCACCAAGCTGATCGCCGCACGCGATCCCATCGGCATCCGCCCGCTCGTCATGGGCGAGCTTGACGGCAAGCCGATCTTCTGTTCGGAAACCTGTGCTCTTGATATTATCGGCGCGACCTATGTGCGCGACGTCGAGAATGGCGAGGTCATCGTCTGCGAAATCCAGCAGGACGGCTCCATCACCACCGAATCCATCAAGCCGGAAAATCCGCAGCCCGAACGGCTCTGCCTGTTCGAATATGTCTATTTCGCGCGTCCCGACTCGGTCGTGGGCGGCCGCAGCGTCTATCTGGCGCGCAAGAATATGGGCATGAATCTGGCGCAGGAAGCAGGCGTCGAGGCCGATGTCATCGTGCCGGTGCCTGACGGCGGCACACCGGCTGCACTCGGCTATGCGCAGGCCAGCGGCATTCCGTTTGAATATGGCATCATCCGCAATCATTATGTGGGCCGCACCTTCATCGAGCCGACGCAGCAGATCCGCGCGCTTGGCGTGAAGCTCAAACATTCGGCCAATCGCGCCATGATCGAGGGCAAGCGCGTGGTGCTGGTGGATGATTCCATCGTGCGCGGCACCACCTCGGTCAAGATCGTGCAGATGATCCGCGATGCGGGCGCGCGCGAAGTGCATATCCGTGTGGCAAGCCCGATGATTTATCATCCGGATTTTTACGGCATCGATACGCCTCATGCCGACAAGCTGCTCGCCAATCAGCATGAAAACCTTGAATCCATGTGCCGCTATATCGGTGCAGATTCGCTGGCTTTCCTTTCCATTGACGGGCTTTACCGGGCTGTTGGCGGAGCGCCGCGCGATCCCAAGGCTCCCGCCTTCACCGATCATTATTTTACGGGCGAATATCCGACCCGTCTTCTCGATCAGCAAGGCGAAAGCAATGTGCATACATTGTCGCTTCTCGCCTCCAATGGCTGATCACCATCCTTCACGCAGGCGGCCCCAAAGGCCGCCTCGTCTTTTCAACAGGTAATCCGGGGACAGAAATGACTATCGACCTTACGGGCCGGCTGGCTTTGGTAACGGGCGCATCGCGCGGCATCGGCTATTTCCTTTCGCTTGAACTGGCAAAGCGCGGCGCGCATGTGATCGCGGTCGCGCGCACGGTCGGGGGCTTGGAAGAACTCGATGACGAAATCCGCAAGATCGGCGGCAGCGCCACGCTGGTGCCGCTCGACCTCACCGATATGGAAGCCATCGACCGGCTTGGCGGCTCCATTCATGAGCGTTGGGGCAAGCTCGACATCATGGTCGCCAATGCGGGCGTGCTCGGCACGATTTCGCCCATCGGCCATGTCGAAGCCAAGACTTTCGAGAAGGTCATGAATGTCAATGTCACCAGCGTGTGGCGGTTGATCCGCTCGACCGACCCGCTGCTGCGCTTGTCCGATGCGGGGCGCGCAATCCTGCTTTCATCAGGCGTTGCTCATTCCTGCCGTGCGTTCTGGGCGCCCTATGCCGCTTCCAAGGCTGCGGTCGAAGTGATGGCGCGAAGCTGGGCCGAAGAAACCAGGCAGATGAAACTCAAGGTCAATTCGGTCAATCCGGGTGCCACCCGCACCGCCATGCGTGCGCAGGCCATGCCCGGCGAAGACCCCGATACCCTGCCCACCCCGCAATCGGTGGCTGAAAAGATCGTCAGGCTCGCCGATCCGGCGCTCGATGTCAGCGGCAAGCTGTTCGATGTGCGTCAGGACCGCTTCCTCGACTATCACATGCCGGATTGAAAATCCGGTCCCAAACCGCTATATTCGGATTGGCGACTGAAGCGTGAACTCCAGCCGCCGTGTACTTAGATAAAGAATTTTACCCGCACATATGCTTGCCAGCCTGTGCGGGTTTTCTTTATTCTAAGCGTGAACCGGATGGGTATCAGCCACATCGTTCACCTCCGAAGAAAGAGCAAAGCCTTTGCCTAGAGCGGTTCCTGTTTAAACGGAATCGTCGGAACCGCTCTATCTATTTGTTTTTACGCATTATCCGGACGCAAAACCGTTTCACACTTTTGCTGGAAATGCTCTAAGGTCGGGGCGGCTCATCCTCCCCGACGCGCCCGCTGGCTGGGCGCTTGCTGCTTCTGCTCCCCCATCACTTTGATTAAGCTATTCGGAAGCATGTCGCCCGAAAGTGGGAACCGGTTTCGGGATAACGACATGAAAAAAAAAACCACTTAAAGCGTAAGGAGCGAATCTGAAAGATCGCGACACGCTTTAGGGCAAAAGGGAAATATTGGTCGTCAGCCTTCATCTGAAGCAGATGCTTGCGCCGCCTTGCGGTCTGCCGCCTCGCGGCGGTTCCATGCCAGCAGGCTGAAGGGCAGGAAGGCGACATAGGTGAGTGCGGTAATGGTCAGCGTGTACCAGGTGAAGCTCATCAGGAAAGCCACATAGGCAACCACAAGCAGGATCAGCGGCACGACGAAATCGCGGCGGATCAGGCTTCCCGCCGTCTTTCCATTATAGACCGGCAGGCGGCTGACCAGCAAAAAGCCGATGGCGACGGTATAGATCGCAACGCCATAGGCCACGCCCTTGCCCGGCGTAAGCCCCAGAAAACCAAGATAGACCGGCAACAGTGCCAGCATCGCGCCCGCTGGCGCAGGCACGCCGATGAAATAATTATTCTGCCAGGCAGGGCGGTTGGCGTCTTCCAGCATCACATTGAAGCGCGCCAGACGCAGGCAGCAGGCAATGGCGTAAAGCAGCGCTGCGATCCAGCCGAAGGACCGCGCTTCATCGAGCACGAAGGCATAAAGCACCAGCGCTGGCGCCACGCCGAAATTGACAATATCGGCCAGCGAATCCATCTGCTCGCCGAACTTGGACGAGCCTTTCATCATGCGCGCCACGCGGCCATCGACGCCATCAAGGAAGGCTGCAACCAGCACCATGACGACGGCCATCTCGAAGCGATGCTCGAAGGCAAGACGGATGCCGGTCAGCCCGGCGCAGATCGCAAGGACCGTAATGACATTGGGAATGACGATGCGCAGGGGTATCTGCGACAATCTTGGGCCGCGCGAGGAATCGGCGCGGCCATTGGGCTCGAAGGGCGGAAAAGGCGTTTCCATCGGCTCAGGCAATCCGCACAATGGGTTCAGCGCGCTCGCTGCCAAATTCAGCCAGCACGGTTTCGCCCGCAACCGCCGTCTGGCCCACCGCGACCCGCACAGCGGCACCGGCAGGCAGATAGACATCGACGCGGGAACCAAAGCGGATGAGGCCGAAGCGCTCGCCCACTGACAGGCTGTCGCTTTCACGCGACCAGCAGACGATGCGGCGCGCCACCAGACCTGCGATCTGCACCACGCCGATCCTGCCATGCGTGGCGTCGATCAAGACGCTGTTGCGCTCATTATCGGTGCTGGCCTTGTCAAGCTCGGCATTGAGAAACTTGCCGGGGCGATGCACGACCTTTTCGATACGCCCACGCACCGGCGCGCGGTTGATATGAACGGAAAACACGTTCATGAAAACCGAAACGCGCATCAGCGGCTCGACGCCCAGATCGAGTTCGGCAGGCGGCACCGCGAGGCCGGCAAAGGAAACCTTGCCATCAGCAGGGCTGATGACGAGGTCGTCATCTATGGGCGTCACGCGTTCGGGATCGCGATAGAAATAGATGCACCAGACGGTCAGAACCAGACCGATCCAGAACAGCGGCTCCCACAGCCAGCCCAGAATGAGCGAAACCACGAAAAAGCCCGCGATAAACGGATAGCCTTCGCGGTGGATCGGCACAAAAGTATTACGGATAGTGTCAGACAGGCTCATCGCTCTTCCTTTGAGTTTCGCCGGTTTTACCCTATCCCGCCCGAAATCAAAAACGGTTTCGCAATTTATTCACGACTGTCAGACGGCGTGATCTTTTCCGTATTTATTCTGCCGCAGGCGTGCCGCGGATGACCACGCCCATATCGTCGTCCTCGCGCACCTTGCGCAGACGCTCTTCCGCCTCGCTGGCCTCGCGCTGGCGATCCCACATGGAAGCGTAAAGCCCCCCATGCTGCAACAATTCGCGATGGGTGCCGCGCTCGGCGATCCGTCCGCCTTCCAGCACGATGATCTCATCGGCCCCGATGACGGTCGAAAGGCGATGCGCGATGACCAGCGTGGTGCGGCCACGGCTGACAATATCAAGCGCCGACTGGATTTCCTGCTCCGTCGCCGTATCGAGCGCCGAAGTCGCCTCATCGAGAATAAGGATGGGCGGGGCCTTGAGGATGGTGCGGGCAATGGCCACACGCTGTTTTTCGCCGCCCGAAAGCTTCAGCCCGCGTTCGCCGACCATGGATTGATAGCCTTCGGGCAGATGGCTGATGAAGCCGGAAATCTGCGCCAACTCGGCAGCCTTTTCCACTTCCTCCTCGCTCGCATCGGTGCGGCCATAGCGTATATTATAGGCGATGGTGTCGTTGAACAGTACCGTGTCCTGCGGCACCATGCCGATGACCTTGCGCAGGCTTTCCTGCCGCACATCGCGCACGTCGTGCCCGTCTATGGTAATCGCGCCGGACTGAATATCGTAAAAGCGAAACAGCAGCCGCGAGATGGTGGATTTGCCCGCGCCCGACGGGCCGACAATGGCCACCGTCTTGCCAGCGGGAACCTCGAAACTGATCCCCTTGAGGATCGGGCGGTTGGGATCATAGGCAAAATGCACGTCGTCAAAGCGGATTGCGCCCTTGTCCACCCGCAAATCCGGCGCGCCCGGCTTGTCTACGACCTCCTGCTTCACATCCAGAAGATCGAACATCTGCTCGATGTCGGTCAGGCCCTGACGGATTTCACGATAGATGAAGCCGATGAAATTGAGCGGGATGGAAAGCTGCATCAAAAGCGCGTTGATGAACACGAAATCGCCGAGCGTCTGCGTGCCTTTCTGCACTTCCAGCGCCGACATGACCATGACTGCCGCCATGCCGAGGCCAAAAATCACCGCCTGACCGAAATTGAGCCAGCCCAGCGAGGTCCAGGTCTGTGTTGCCGCCTTTTCATAGCGCGCCATGGAAGCATCGAAGCGTTTGGCTTCCATGGCTTCATTGCCGAAATATTTGACCGTCTCGAAATTGAGCAGCGAGTCGATGGCCTTGGTGTTGGCATCGGTGTCGGAATCATTCATCTCGCGACGGATATTGATGCGCCAGTCGCTCGCCTTGATGGTGAACCACGTATAGGCCCACACCGTCGCAGCCACCACCAGCAGATAGGAAATGCCATAGGCGAAGGCGAAAATCACCGCCGTCAGCGCAAATTCCAGAATGGTCGGCAGCGTGTTGAGAATGGTGAAGCGGACAATGGTTTCAATGCCCTTGGTGCCGCGCTCGATGACGCGCGAAAGACCGCCCGTGCGCCGCTCCAGATGAAAGCGCAGCGAAAGCTGGTGCATATGCACAAAGGTCTTGTAGGCAAGCTGGCGCACCGCATATTGGCCGACACTGGCAAACAGCGCATCACGCAACTGGTTAAGCCCCGCCTGCACGATCTTGGCGCCATTATAGGCCAGCACAAGCATGACCGCGCCAATGAGAAACAGCGGGATGTAATCGGGCGCGTCCAACTGGCCGTTGAGCGCATTCGTCACCCATTTGAAAAAATAGGGAACGAGGATCAGGACGATCTTGGAAAGAACGAGGAAAACCGTCGCCCAGACGACGCGCATACGCAGATCGGGGCGCTCGGATGGCCACATATAGGGCCAGAGATTGCGCAGGGTTTTGAACGTCTCGCCGGATTCGGCTGAAACCGTCTTGGGGGAACTCATGATTTATTCTTTCAAGTCAAACAGCGCTACAGCAATCGGTTGTGAGCGCAGTCAAATGGTCGCAAATGGCATGAAGCTGAAGCCGGTTGACGCTGTAACGCGAAGTCCGCTGCTGCGGCCTGTAATCGACAAGCCCTGCCTGCACCAGCACCTTGAGATGTTGCGAAACGGTGGACTGGGCAAGGTCGACGCGCCCGACAATATCCTTGCAGCAACAAGCCTCTTCGAGAATCAGCTGCCTGAGAATGGCAATCCGCACAGGATGACCCAGCGCTGCATAGACGCGTGCGGCCTTCTCATCGCCTTTCATCGCGCATGGTTCGCCTTCGGGAACCATGGCGAGAGCGTCGGATCGCTTTTCTACCGGCTTATTCATCGTATATCGACGATATACGATTATTCACCGGGCATCAATATCCGGCGGAGTTTTTTTCGCACTTGCCGCCAGTCAATGCGCCGGTCACTGTGCCGGTCCATTCAGCCGACGCTGCACTTCCTCATCGGCGAGCGGTTCCTGCGGCATGACGAAGACCTGTCCCGGCCAGATCAGGTCCGGATTGCGGATCTGATCGCGATTGGCAAGATAGATCGTCGTATAACGCGTGCCATGGCCATAGGTGCGCCGGGATATGGTCCAGAGATTGTCACCGCGGCGGATGATGACCGAGCCTTCGACCTTTTGCAGCGCGGAAGGGGATGTGGGGTCTTCGCCCTGTGCAGCCGGTCCGGGGGTCGCAGC
The DNA here is from genome assembly GCF_003149535.1 of Falsochrobactrum shanghaiense. Taxonomy (GTDB): domain Bacteria; phylum Pseudomonadota; class Alphaproteobacteria; order Rhizobiales; family Rhizobiaceae; genus Brucella; species Brucella shanghaiense. The sequence goes on from NZ_QGDB01000001.1 coordinate 139,573, forward strand.
GGCCATGCCCGGCGCTACCGCCGAGATATTTTCGCCCGCCACGCGGCGGAACGGTACGCGCGCGGTCGCAATCACACGCCCGGTGCTGTCGAGCAGATCGGCGCGGATGATATAATCGCCCACCGCAAGCGGCTTCTGGCTTTGCACCAGAAAACGGCCTTCGGGCGAAACCACGCTGGAGCCGAGCGCTATTTCATTGGCCTTGACCGCCACGCTGTTGCCCTTGTCATTTGCCGCCTTCACGCTGCCTGCCACGAAGACCGACTGGCCTTCGATTTCCACCGCCTCGATTGCGAGGGGCGCATCGGCTGCGGCTGGCGCTTCAGGCGCAGGCTTTGCCTCTTCCGCCTCGTCGGTCGCAGGCGCGGATGCAGCTGGCGCCTGACTTTCCGGCCTTGTGATGAGGCGGCTCGCCTGTCCGGGTTCTTCCACCAGAGCCAGCACCTGACCGGCGGATGTTTCCGGCACGGATACGATCGCCGTTTGCGACGAGGTGGCGACATTGGCCCCTGCGCCGCTGGCCCGCAAGACGAGTTGGTGATCGCCCGGTTTCAAGGCGCGGTCGAGAACAATGGCGAAATCGCCGTTCTGGCCTGCCCTTGCGGAACCCAGAATTTTCGATCCCGCCACCACGTCGACTTCGGCATTGGCTGCGGCACGCCCGGCAATCACCACCGAACCATCCGGCTCGACACGCAGAATATCGAAAACGGGAACCGATGCCCTGTCCGAAGCCCTGTCCGAAGCCTTGTCCGAAGCCTGATCCGGGGCTGCATCCTGCGGCTGCGCGGCAGGATCTTGCGGCCCGGCGGGCGTGGGCGCTGCCTGCGCAGGCTCGGGCTTTTCCTGCGTCTTCTGCGTCTGGTCGACGGGTTGCTCAGCGGTTTGGGCCAGGGGTTGCGCGGGCACGGCGACGGACGCCGCCACCTGTCCTTTAGCGGCTTCGTCCTGCGGTTCTAGCGCAGACCAGTAGAGTGCGCCGCCCCCAAGCACGAGGACGAGCAGAAAGCCGAGCAACCCATAGCGGTACTTTTGCATTTCGTTCCGAAATCCACATCAGATTATTATATTATCGGCTTTATCTCTTTTTTGTTCAACCGACAAGAAATCTGCGTGAATCTTACTCTTCCGTGCAGCTTAGCGGCTTTTCCTGCTCCGGATCATCCATCAGATTGTAGAGATCGGCGGTTTCACCCTTGGTCCACCAGATATAGATTCCGCCCGCATAGCGCGCGCCCGACCCTGAAATGACATTGGCTGCGACGACCGAGTGCTCTTCCATTTCCAGTTCGACCAGCGAAATCTCGCCCGCATTGTAATAGGTGGCGGAGATGTTCTGCTCGCCGCATTTATAAAGGACAGAATTGACGCTCACTTCCACGTCGTCAGGCAGTGCAATGGTGATTTCTCCGGCCATGGCCGTCGAGGCGGCCAGTGAGAAAGCGAGCAGTGAAATCCACTTTTTCATATCCATTCGTCTCCTGTCAAAACCCTCTTTCTCCAATATAGGCTCCAGCCGGAATGTCCACCCGCATATGCCGATTTGCGGCCAGCCGGTGCTTGACGCGGAGGCGGGAAAGGCTCAAAAAACATCATGTCCGAGATTCGATCCATCTGCGTTTATTGCGGCTCTTCCACGGGCCTGAACCCCATCTATCGCGAGGCCGGGCTGGCCCTTGGCCGCTCGATTGCCCAGCATGGCATCCGCCTTGTTTATGGCGGCGGCACGCGCGGCATCATGGGCGCGGTGGCGCAGGGCGTGATGGAGGCTGGCGGCGAAGTCACCGGCATCATCCCGACCTTCCTGCTCGACAAGGAAGCCAGCCTTGAGAAGGCGCAAGAGCTGAGTGAACTCATCGTGGTGGGCGACATGCACGAGCGCAAGCATCTGATGTTCGAGCGCTCGGATGCTTTCGTCACCCTGCCCGGCGGTATCGGCACGGTGGAAGAAATCGTGGAAATGATGACATGGGCGCAGCTTGGCAAGCATCGCAAGCCAATGGTCTTTGCCAATATCAACAATTTCTGGGCGCCGATGCTGGCGCTGCTCGACCATATGCGTGCGGAAGGCTTTTTGCACACCGCCCATCAGGTGCAGCCGCTGGTGATCGACCGCGCCGAAGACGTGGTTCCCGCTATCCTCAAGGTCAATGGCAGGCCGCGCGAAGGCGATCTGGCGATCATCGAGAAGATGTAAGGGAGTAAGGGAGTAAGGGAGTAAGGGAGTAAGGGAGTAAGGGAGTAAGGGAGTAAGGGAGTAAGGGAGTAGATTATGCTTGACAGCATTATTGCCACAGCTTTTTCTTCCCCTATTCCCCTATTCCCCTATTCCCCTATTCCCCTATTCCCCTATTCCCCTACCTCTTCACCAGCGTCGCGACCGTTTCCACATGCGACGACCATAAAAACTGGTCGATGGGCGTAACGCGAGTGATGCGATAACCGCCCTTCACCAGAATGGAAAGATCGCGCGCCAGCGTCACCGGATTGCATGAAACCGCGACCACCTTTTCCACCTTCGATCTGGCAAGCTCGATGGCCTGTTCTTCAGCGCCTGCGCGCGGCGGATCGAACACGACCGCGTTATACGGCGTAAGCTCACGCGGCAGCAGGGGACGGCGGAACAGGTCGCGCCGCTCGACCGAGACGGGCTTCAAGCCCTGCACATGGCGAATGCCGCGATCAAGGGCCGCGAGAGCCGGCGCATCGTTTTCAATGGCATGGACCGCGCTTTTTTCAGCCATGCGAAGTGCGAAAGTGCCGACGCCACAGAAAAGATCGGCCACGCGCCTGGCTTTGCCGGTGTGGGCGAGCACGAGCGCAACCATCGCTTCTTCGGCTTCGCTGGTCGCCTGCAGGAAGCAGCCGGGCGGCACCGGCACCGGAACCTTGCCAAAATGGATGAGCGGCTTTTTCGGCTCGACAATGATCTCGCCTTCGTGGGAAAGCCGCGCAAAGCCCTTTTTCATGACCAGCGCCGTCAGCGCCTGGCGCTGATCGTCGGTCAATCTGCCGCAATCACTTGCCGCAAGGTCGAGGCCAGATTCGGTCAGCGTGACCGCAAGCCTGAAAGGCTTGGAGCCGGGGGCGAGCAGGCTTGCCACTTCGCGCAGATCATCAAGCCGCGCAGTGATTTCATCCGTTGTGACCGGGCATTCGGCAATATCGATGATTTCATGGCTCAGATGCCGGTTGAAGCCGAGCAGCAGGCCACGCTCGGTCTTGCGCGCGGCAAAAACGGCGCGGCGGCGCGAGCGCGGGTTGCATGCGACAAGCGGGGCGATTTCCACATCGATGCCGCGCCCCTTGAGCGCCTGCACCACAAGATCGCGTTTCCACGCCCGATAGGGTTCATCCTGCCAATGTTGCAGCGCGCAACCGCCGCAGCTTTCAAAATGCTGGCAGGCAGGCTCCTGCCGTTCGGGCGAGGCCTGAAGCAACGCCATCAGCGTCGCGCGGTTCTTTTCGCGCGCCACATTGACCACTTCGCCGGGCAGCGTGAACGGCACATATATCTGGCCGTCTGGAAGATTGGCGACGCCATCGCCGCCCGCGCCCATTGCGCGGATCGTTACTTGCCCCATATTCGGCGTCATTTGTCTTTCTTTCCTGCCAGCAAATATTCACGATTGCCGTCGCCGCCTTCGATGGGCGACGGGCAAATGCCCAAAGCGCGCCAACCGGGCAGCAGATCCAGCCAGTTTCGGAGTTCTTGCGCAATGCGTTCACCCTGCGCGGGATCGCGCAAAATGCCGCCTTTGCCTATGGCCTCACGTCCGGCCTCAAATTGCGGCTTTACGAGAAGCGCGCAGATAGCATCTTTTTGCGCTAACGCCAATGCCGGGGGCAGAGCAAGTTTCAGCGAAATGAAACTGACATCCGACACCACGCAATCGACAGCGCGCCCGTCGAGATCGGTGATTGCCAGCGAACGGGCATTGAGACCTTCCTTATTGGTCACGCGGCGGTCACTGCGCAGGCTTTCATGCAGTTGCTCATGGCCGACATCGATGGCGATCACATGGCTTGCGCCGCGTTCAAGCAGCACCTGCGTGAAACCACCGGTCGATGCGCCAATATCGAGCGCCGTGCGGCCTGTCACATCAAGATTGAAATGATCAAGTGCTGCAATCAGCTTGAGCGCTGCGCGCGACACATAGGCGCTTGCCGGATCGTCCACGGCAATGGCTGCATTGCGCGCCACCGTCTGCCCCGGCTTGGTTACGGGCTTGCCATCCACCTTGACCGTGCCGCGCGCAATTGCATCGCGTGCGCGTGAGCGCGTGGCAAACAGGCCGCGCTCCACCAGCAACTGGTCGAGGCGCGGACGGCTCTCGGCAGCCTCACTCATGCGCGAAAGGGTGTGGCGATTTCCGCGCGACCCATTTCCTCGCGACCAAGGGCGGCAAAGACCGTATGCACGATGCCTGCCCGGTCAAGCCCCGCTGCCGCATACATGGCTTCCGGCTTGCCGTGATCCTGATAGACGTCCGGCAGGGTCAGCACGCGCACCTTGAGGCCGCGATCAAGCAGCCCGTCGGAACTCAGGAATTGCAGCACATGGGCGGCAAAGCCGCCAACCGCGCCCTCTTCCACCGTCACCAGCACTTCATGCTCGCGCGCAAGGCGGCGGATCAGATCATGATCGAGCGGCTTGGCAAAGCGCGCATCGGCGACCGTGGTCGAAAGCCCGGCAGCGCCCAGTTCTTCCGCCGCAGCAAGACATTCCTGCAAACGCGTGCCGAAGGACAAAAGCGCGACCTTGGTGCCCTCGCGCACGATGCGGCCCTTGCCGATTTCCAGCACCGAACCGCGTTCGGGCAGATCGACGCCGACACCATCACCGCGCGGATAGCGAAACGAGATCGGGCCTTCATCATATTCGGCAGCCGTGCGCACCATATGGCGCAGTTCCGCCTCGTCGGATGCAGCCATCACCACAAAACCGGGGAGCGCGCCAAGAAAGCCCGTATCAAAGGAACCGGCATGGGTCGGGCCGTCCGCCCCCACCAGACCGGCGCGGTCGATGGGAAAGCGCACGGGGAGGTTCTGGATCGAAACATCATGCACGACCTGATCGTAGCCGCGCTGCAAGAAGGTCGAATAGATCGCGCAGAACGGCTTGTAGCCTTCGCTGGCAAGACCGGCGGCAAAGGTCACGGCATGCTGTTCGGCAATGCCGACATCAAAAACGCGTTTTGGAAAAACTTCGCCAAACAGGTCCAGCCCCGTGCCGGTGGGCATGGCGGCGGTGACAGCCACGATCTTGCCGTCGTGGCGGGCTTCCTCGATCAGGCTGGTGCCGAAAATCTTGGTATAGCTCGGCGCATTTGCCGGTGGCTTGGCCTGCTTGCCGGTGATGACGTCGAACTTGCTCACGCCATGATATTTGTCGGCGGCAGCTTCAGCGGGCGCATAGCCCTTGCCCTTCTGCGTGACCACATGGATCAGCACCGGGCCTTCCTGCGTATCGCGGACATTTTTGAGGATTGGCAGCAGATGGTCGAGATTATGCCCGTCGATGGGACCGACATAATAAAAGCCCAGTTCCTCGAACAACGTGCCGCCGGTGAAGAAAGCGCGCGCATATTCTTCCGATTTGCGCGCCTTGTCCTGCAGGAATTTCGGCAGTTTTTTGGCAAGCTGCTTGGCGGCTTCGCGCATGGTGCGGTAGGTGCGGCCCGAAACAAGGCGCGCCAGATAGGCGCTCATAGCCCCCGTAGGCGGGGCAATCGACATGTCATTGTCGTTGAGGATGACGATCAGGCGCGCATCGAGCGCACCGGCATTGTTCATCGCCTCATAGGCCATGCCCGCCGACATGGAGCCGTCGCCGATCACGGCGATCACATTGCGCTTCTTGCCGGAAAGCGCGCTTGCCACGGCCATGCCAAGACCAGCGGAAATCGAGGTCGAGGAATGGGCCGCGCCAAACGGGTCATATTCGCTCTCGGCGCGCTTGGTGAAGCCTGACAGACCGCCCTCCTGCCGCAATGTGCGGATGCGGTCGCGGCGTCCGGTCAAGATCTTGTGCGGATAAGCCTGATGGCCCACATCCCAGATAATGCGATCATGCGGCGTATCGAAGACGTGATGGAGCGCAATGGTGAGTTCGACCACGCCAAGCCCCGCGCCCAGATGCCCGCCCGTGGTGGAAACGGCGTCGACCAGTTCTTCACGCAATTCCCGCGCCAGTTGCGGCAGGTCCGATTCCGGCAAGGCGCGCAGGCGCTCCGGTGTGGGCGCCTTATCCAGCAAGGGGGTTATGGGTCGGGACATTCGTTTAGCCTATCTGTTTATTGGGACCTGAACCGAACGGCAGTATGAAAGGCCCTATAACAATCCGGGGTCGAAGATCAAGCTTGGCCGGAATAGACGCCTATTCCGGCAAAGGTATGAAATCTTCCTCATCGCCCGGCACAATATCAAAACGGCCAGTGCGCCATTCTTCCTTGGCCTGCTCGATGCGCTCTTTCGATGACGACACGAAATTCCACCAGATATAGCGCCGCGAGCCAAGGGCGGCACCGCCGAACAACATGATATGCGCGCCTTCCGGCCCCGCTTCAACTATAATGTCGTCTCCGGCGCGAAAAGCCAGCAGCCGGTCGGGCGGAAAGACTTCGCCGCCAATGCCCACATTGCCCTCAAGCGTGTAGATCGCGCGTTCTTCGGTGGTGGGCGGAATATGAAAACGCCCGCCCGGATTGATCGCAATATCCGCATAAAGCGTTTCGGCATGCTGCACCACGGGCGAGGTCAGCCCATGCAGCGAGCCCATGATGAGACGGCCCCTGAAGTCGCGATCTTCCATCACCGGCAGATCGGGCGCAATGGTGTGGAAGAAGGCGGGGTCCATTTCCTCCATCGCATTGGGCAGGGCAAGCCATGTCTGGATGCCCGAAACCGGCCTCGGCCCGCTGCGCTCTTCTTCCGGCGAGCGCTCGGAATGCACGATGCCGCGGCCTGCCGTCATCAGGTTCACGTCGCCCGGCTGGATCACCATTTGCGTCCCCAGACTGTCGCGATGGCGAATATGGCCGTCAAACAGATAGGTTACGGTCGAAAGCCCGATATGCGGATGCGGCTTCACATCGAGCGCCTCGTCATCGCGGAATATTGCCGGGCCCATGCGGTCGAAGAAGATGAACGGCCCCACCAGCCTGCGGCGGACCGTGGGAAGCGCGCGGCGCACTTCCAGACCGCCAATATCGCTGGTGCGCGGAATGACCAGCGTTTCGATGGCATCGACCGAAGTCTTGTCACCAAGAACGGGATCGGGGCAAGGAAAGAAACTCATCGGACACTCCAGCTTTGGGACACAGCGCCTGCAAATGAAAGCGCACCGGTGAGGCGACCCACCGGCGCGACCATAATCACCGGACTAATATGATGCCCGGTCAGCGGTTCTGCAACAGCCTGGAGAGTTCGCTCGTATCAGGCACCTTGCCGCCTGCGGTGAGCTTGTCCACCAGTCCGGGCAGCACCTGCGAAAGCTGGTTGAGCAGTTCCTGCTGGTCAATACCGGCATGCTGGGCGATTTCGCTCAGCGTCTTCTGGCCCAGAGCATCGCCAAGCTGGCCCGGTTCGATCTGCGCATTATCGCCCTGCCCGAGCCATGAATCGACCTTGTCGCCATGACCGGCCTGTGCAAGCTGCTCCAGCAGGCCGCCAAGCCCGCCGCTCAACGGACCGGGCGCAGGTGCAGCTTCCGAAGCGGGCGATGCATTGCCTGCGGCAGCACCGCCAAGCAGGCCGCCAAGGCCACCGAGAATATTGCCCAGCAAGCCGCCGCCTGCCTCCTGCCCCTGCGGCTGGCCCGGAATGGATGCGGGTTGTTCCGGCTCGTCACTATTGCCCTTGAGCATCCTGCCGACCAGAAGCGCGCCCAATGCGATGAGGACGGGCTTTGCCAGACTGCCGCCGGGGATGGGTGAATTATTCGAACTGTCGTCGGAATTTACCATGCCACAATACTCCCTGTTGTTCTCTGGATGTTTACCCACATGCAATAAGTTGAATTTAAATAGGTTTGCCAGTTTGACAAGCATTATACCTTGCAAAATCGAAACTATTGTGAATATTTTCTAACTGGTGATAGAAAATTTGTATATGCGCGACAGGAGATATTAGATGTCTATTATAAGCTGGATCATCCTCGGCCTTATTGCCGGCTTCATCGGCAGCAAGATCGTCAATAAAAGCGGCCAGGGACTATTCTTCGACATTGCGCTGGGCATTGTCGGTGCAATCGTTGGCGGCGTATTATCGTCCTTCCTGTTTGGACGCGGCGTCACGGGAGCCTTCGATCCGTTCAGCCTGATCATTGCCATTATCGGGTCGGTGATCGTCCTGTGGGCCTATCACAAGATTACCGGCAAACGCTCAATCGGCTGAAGCAGAGCCTCTCGAACCTGTCATCCGGTCCGCTTCACAGGTCTTTGTTTCCCTGTTCTGATGGATTATAGCGCATCTTGAACAAAAATACATTTTCACTTTTCAGGATGCGTTCTTGATGGGCTTCGTGGAATCTTACATCGCGGCCTATGGAGCGCTGGCATTATTCCTGATCATCTATCTTGAATCTTTCGGCGCGCCACTTCCCGGAGAAAGCGCACTGATTGCAAGTTCGCTGCTGGCGCTGCATGGCACATTGCATATCGAGGCGGTGCTGATTGCGGTCTTCATCGGCGCGGTGCTTGGCGATTGCACCGGCTATATGATCGGGCGTTTCGGCGGTCGCAGGCTGATCCTGCGCTATGGCAGCACGGTGAAACTGACGCCGGAGCGATTGAAGCAGCTCGAAGACTTATTCGAGCGCAAGGGGATTTACGTGGTCGCAACGGCGCGCTTCGTCGTGCTGCTGCGGCAACTCAACGGCATCGTCGCGGGTACGGTGAAAATGAACCCGCTGCATTTTCTTGGCGCCAATATAGTGGGCGCCGCCGGATGGACGCTGGTCTGGGGCCTCGGCCCCTATCTGCTGAGCGGCATTCTCGCGCCTTATGCCGCGCAGCTTAAATCCTTATTCTGATTATTCCGCGTCGAGCGGTTCGGTGCCTGCCGGCTGGCCGTCGCGTCCGACACGGATTTTCTCCACCTTGTCTTCCGCCGATTTCAGAAGCGTATCGCAATGTTTTTTCAGCGCTTCGCCGCGCTCATAGATACGAATGGATTCTTCCAAAGCCACGTCACCACGCTCCAGATCGTCAACGATCTTCTCAAGCTGCTTGAGTGCTTCCTCGAAGCTCATGACTGCAATATCGGCGTTGGACGGTTCGGTTACCATAATTTATCCTTTCAACAGCCGCGTAATATGCGCAGACGCGGACTGTGACAAGCCCTCAAGATCATATCCACCCTCCAGCACGCTCACCAGGCGATGATCACAGAATTTTTCTGCCCGCTCCATGAGCCTGCCCGTTGCCCAGTCGAAATCCGCCACGTCGAGATTGATCTGTGCCAGCGGATCGCGATAATGCGCATCGAAGCCCGCCGAGATAAGGATCAAATCGGGCCGGAAGTTGTCCAACGCCGGTAAAATGCGGCTGTTGAACGCCTCGCGAAATTCGCGGCTTCCGGTGTGGGCCGAAAGCGGCGCATTGACGATATTACCGATACCCGTTTCATCCTTCGCCCCCGTTCCCGGAAAAAGCGGATATTGATGCGTGGAGCAGAAAAGCACGCCCGGATCGGACTGGAAAATATCCTGTGTGCCATTGCCATGATGCACGTCCCAATCGACGATCGCGACGCGCTCGGCCCCATGTACACGCTGCGCATGGCGGGCGGCAATCGCAATATTGTTGAACAGGCAAAAGCCCATGGCCGTGCTGCGTTCGGCATGATGGCCGGGCGGGCGCGCCGCCACGAACCCATTATTGGCCGCGCCGGTAAAGACATCATCGACGGCGGCAGTCGCGGCACCGATTGCCGTCAGCGCCGCATCCCAGCTTTTCGGGCTTAAATAAGTATCGCCATCAAGCCGGACGATGGGCTGCGGCGCGTCCTCTTCTTCCACTGGCTCCGGCAATGCGGCAAGGACGGCGCGCAGGTGCTCTTGCGGGTGGGCCAGCAGGATCGCGGCCTCATCGGCGCGCGGCGCTTCCACCCGATCAAGCCGGTAGAAGTCGGGGCCTTCCAGTTCGCTCATCAGCGCGCGGATGCGGTCGGGCCGCTCGGGATGGCCGGGCGGCGCAAGATGTTCGAGATAGATTTCGTGCCAGTAAAGCCGTGTCGTCATACCGTCAGTATAGAGCGGTTCCGCTTCCGGTTGAACCGTCAGATGATTTCGGTGCGCGCAATGCGGATGCCGAAGCCTTCAACACCGACATAATGGCGCTCGCGCGAGGCAAGCAGCACGATGGAAGAGATGCCCAGATCCTTCAAAATCTGCGCGCCAAGCCCGATCTGACGCCATTCCTCTTCGCGCGCGACCGCTTCGGCATGGCTTTCATGATCGCCCACCAATGCATCGCGCGTGCGCGTATCGTGGTGATCGGAACGCACACCGACCGAGCCTTCGCGCAGGTAAACCAGCACGCCGCGCCCTTCTTCGCCCATGCGCCGCATGATCGCGTCAAGATCGTTGCCGCCCTTTCCGAACACGTCGCTAAGCACGTCTTCACGATGCAGCCGCACCGGCACTTCCTCGCCATCGCGGATGTCGCCGAAAACAACGGCCACATGCTGCATGGGCTCCCATGGCAGTTCATAGGTATTGGCGCGCGCCTGCCCGGCGCAGGTGGTGATTTCGGCCTCCGCGACGCGCTTGACCAGCGTTTCCTTGCGCTGGCGATAGGCGATGAGGTCTGCAACCGTCACGCGGTGGAGCTTATGAGTTTCCGCAAAAGCCGTCACATCGGGGCCGCGCATGACGCTGCCGTCATCATTGACCAGTTCGCATATGACGCCGATGGGCGGCAGGTTGGCAAGCTTGCACAGATCGACAGCGGCTTCGGTATGGCCGGAGCGCATCAGCACCCCGCCTTCGCGCGCCACCAGCGGGAAAATATGGCCCGGACGCACAAAATCCGACGCGCCCGCATTGGGATTGGCCAGATTGCGCACGGTCAGCGTGCGGTCTTCCGCCGAAATGCCGGTGGTGGTGCCATGGCGATAATCGACGGTGACGGTGAAAGCGGTGGTGTGGGCGGATTCGTTTTCCGCAACCATCGGCGCGAGATTAAGCCGCTTTGCTTCCTCGCGCGTCATCGGCGTGCAGACGATGCCGGAGGTGTGGCGCACGATGAAGGCCATCTTTTCCGGCGTGCAATGGACGGCGGCGACGATCAGGTCGCCCTCGTTCTCGCGCCCGTCATCATCCATGACCACAACGATTTCGCCGCGCTCGAAAGCGCGCAATGCATCGACAACCTGTTTCTGATTATAGCTCATATCGACCTCGATAATTCAGATGCGTCCCGTCTGTCCGCGATGGCGCAGATAATGATCAGCAATCGCGCAGGCAACCATCGCCTCGCCAATCGGCACCGCGCGGATGCCCACGCAAGGGTCGTGACGGCCCTTGGTCATCACGTCCACTTCGCCGCCGTCCTTGTCGATGGATTTGCGCGGCGTGAGGATGGATGATGTCGGCTTGACCGCAAAGCGCGCCACGACCGGCGCGCCCGTGGCAATGCCGCCCAGCACGCCGCCGGCCTGATTGGACATGAAAACCGGCCTGCCATCATTGCCCATGCGCATTTCATCGGCATTTTCCTCGCCGGTCAGGCGCGCGGCCTCGAAACCATTGCCGATTTCGACACCCTTGACGGCATTGATCGACATGAGCAGGCTTGCAATATCCTGATCGAGCTTGCCATAGATCGGCGCGCCGATGCCCGCAGGCACGCCTTCGGCGACGATCTCGATCACGGCGCCGACCGAGGAACCGGCCTTGCGGATGTCATCCAGATATTGAGCAAAAAGTTCCACCGAACCCGCATCGGGCGTGAAAAACGGATTATTGTCGACTTCGTTCCAGTCCCAGCGGTTGCGATTGATGCCATGGATACCCATTGCAACCAGTGCGCCGCGCACTTCAAGCCCCGGCACGACCTTGCGGGCGATTGCGCCCGCGGCCACACGCGCCGCCGTTTCGCGCGCAGAGGAACGCCCGCCGCCGCGATAGTCGCGAATGCCATATTTGACGTCATAGGTGTAATCGGCATGGCCGGGACGATATTGCCGGGCGATGTCGCCATAATCCTTCGAACGCTGGTCGGTGTTTTCGATCATCATGGAGATCGGCGTGCCGGTGGTGGTCATGGTCACGCCGTCATCGCCCAGAAGCACGCCCGAAAGTATGCGCACCTGATCGGGCTCGCGGCGCTGGGTGGTGTATTTGGACTGTCCGGGCTTGCGCTTGTCGAGATATGCCTGAATTTCGGCTTCCGTAAAACTGATGCCGGGGGGGCATCCATCCACCACACAACCAAGCGCGAGACCATGGCTTTCACCCCAGGTGGTTACGCGGAACAAATGACCGAAACTATTATGAGACATTACCAGACCCGATTACGGAGGCGCTTTTTCAAGCAAGACAAGGCTGGTTTTATTGGGCTTTTCAGCCATGGTCAAATCAAGGCTTGCGCGAACAAGGAATTTCCTTCGGATCATCCTTATCCCGCATTCTTTTTGACACATTCCACCCACTAAAATAACCTCACAATCGCGTTGCCGCAAATGACCGGCAACAGTCAGACACGCCGAATCAGGAGAAGGAAGACAGCCATGCATTATCTGGTGGGACTGCTCTTCATCATCGCCTCGCTTTTTTCGACCGTCGCCATGGCGGATGATGCCGAAGGCAAGATCACGGGTATCAATCCCGATGAGGAAACGCTCATGCTCGACGATGGCAATGTCTATAAATTGCCCGGCGAATTCGATTATTCGGCCATCGACAAAGGCATGAAAGTCTTCATCATCTATGATGTTGCCGACAATACGCGCTTCATCACCGATATTCAGGAAGCGCCGTAAGAACGCTTCAGTTCACCGAAAGAACCCTGCCGGTATCATATTGGCGGACGAAATCGACCCGGCTCCCATTCCAGTGATAGCTGTAATGCCGCCCCTGAACGGGAACCGTCATGACATCCGGCCAGAACAGGCCGACACACTGCCCGCCCCTCATCCGCACGCTGGGCCATAAAAGCCCGTCGCTGCCAGCAGCGCGCAACGCACGGCCTGCAACCTGCGACGCGCTATAGTCATCAGGATCGAGCACGCCGGGCAAAGCGCCCACCGCGTGCAGGTCGCAGTCGATGCTGCCCACCAGAACCCGGAAATCGGAGGTCCAGCCCGGCTCCTCCTGCGTGGCGCGCATGAATTTTTCATGGTGATGGATGGTTTCCGCCAAAGCCACGTCTTCGCGGTTTCCAGCATAATAAATGCCGTAACTGCCATCGCTAAAGCGGCCGGGACGTTGCGTCGAGCAATGAACAAAAGGCGCCATCACATAGCTTGCGCCCTGCCCCGAAACCCGCCTGTGGACGGGCACCTTGCCAAGATCGCCAATTTCAAGACGAATGCGCGGATTGGTCTTTTCTTCAACCGCTGCCAGCGCTTCCCAGTCACGCGGGTCGGCAATATCCTCGAACAGATCGATTGGTGGATGAATGGAGCGAATGATACGATAGGTCTGCGGCCAGCGGACGGTGCGCCGGGGGGCGCTCACCACGCACCCCGCTCCGCATTGAGCCAGTCGCGCATGGTGGCAAGATCGGCAATTTCACCGCGCAGCATGAGATCGAGCGCCGACATGCCACCGAAAGCCGCGTTGGGTTTTCTGATCCATGCATAGCCGCGCGCTGCATCGCGAAACAGATAGCGCAAGCCTTTGTGAATACCCATCAGATGCGCCATGCGCATGCGCAGATCGCGGTCGATCCGCCCGGTGGAACCCTCTTTCCAACGCGCCCATGTGCGCGGCGACATGCCGCCCAGCAATGTGCAGGCTTCGGCATCGGTTAACTTCCACACCCGGAAAAGATTGACAGTGGTGCGCGCCAAGGCGCCCGCCTCATCATCGCTGATCGTGGCCCGGTCGCCTGCCGGCGTGGCAATAATGGGCTGAAGCTCCATTGCGCACCTCGCTTTCTGGCATGATTATAACAGTTTTATGCCAAATGGCAAATAAATGGACAAGAATAGAAACCGGGAATGAGCAGGCTGAGCCTTATGGCTCAGACCCACTCAAGCCTGCCATTTTCGAATTTGAGGATTTTATCCTGCGGGATGGAGAGATTGGCCGCGTCGTGGCCATCCATATCGCCATAAAGATAGAACAATGTGCGCATGCAGCCGCCATGGGTGACGCAGACGGTGGGCCATTCGACCGCCTCCACCCAGCGCCCGATGCGGCGCGAGAGCGCCATATAGCTTTCAGCCGAAGCGCCCGGCGGCACGAAATTCCACTTGTCATGGGCGCGCGCTTTCACCAGCACGTCGCCTTCACGGGCGATGTCTTCGAGCATGAAGCCCTGCCAGTCGCCGAAATTGAGTTCCATCAATTGCGGATCGGTGCGGAAATCATAGGGGTCCAGCCCCATGCGCAGGCGGATGCGCTCCATGGTTTCGCGGGTTCGGCGAAGCGGGCTTGCAACAAAGTCGAAGCCCGCGCCCTCGCCGATCAGCGATTTGAGCATATCGCCGTTCCGGTCCGCCTGCGCGCGGCCATGGGCGTTGATGTCTATATCAAGCTGCCCCTGAATGCGCTGCGAAACATTCCAGTCCGTCTCGCCGTGACGCGAGAAGTAGATGATTTCCCGTGCCACGCTCTTTCCTCAGTCCTTGACCACCGAAATATCCGGTGCATCGACCGCCTTCATGCCGATGACATGATAGCCGCTATCGGCGTGGTGCACTTCGCCGGTAACCGAGCGCGAGAGGTCGGAGAGGAAATAGGTTCCGACATCGCCGATTTCCTCGATGGTGACGACGCGTCGCAGCGGCGCGTTATATTCGTTCCACTTGAGAATATAGCGGAAATCACCAATGCCCGAAGAGGCAAGCGTCTTGATCGGCCCTGCCGAGATGGCATTGACGCGAATGTTCTGCGGTCCCAGATCGACGGCAAGATATTTCACGCTGGCTTCAAGTGCTGCCTTGGCGATGCCCATGACGTTGTAATTGGGCATGACCTTTTCAGCGCCGTAATAGGTGAGCGTGAGGATCGAGCCGCCATCGCTCATCAGCTTTTCCGCACGACGCGCAACCGCCGTCAGCGAATAGACCGAGATCAGCATGGTGTTCGAGAAATTGGCAGCGGTCGTGTCGATATAGCGCCCGGTCAGCTCGTCCTTGTCGGAGAAGCCGA
The DNA here is from genome assembly GCF_003149535.1 of Falsochrobactrum shanghaiense. GTDB lineage: Bacteria > Pseudomonadota > Alphaproteobacteria > Rhizobiales > Rhizobiaceae > Brucella > Brucella shanghaiense. The sequence continues at coordinate 154,898 of NZ_QGDB01000001.1, forward strand.
TCGCATGCACCAGAAAGTCGATCTTGCCCCATTTCTGCTCAATCGCCTCGAAAACGGCATCCATGCTTGCGTCGTCGGTGACGTCGCAATGGCCCGCAACGAAGGCGCCCAGTTCTTCGGCCAGCGGCTCGACCCGCTTTTTCATCGCATCGCCCTGATAGGTGAATGCAAGTTCAGCACCGGCTTCGTGAGCTGCCCTGGCAATGCCCCAGGCGATGGAACGGTTATTGGCTACGCCCAGAATCAATCCGCGCTTGCCCTGCAACAAACCAGACTTTGCGGTCATTAAGGGTCCTCATTGAAAATAATCAGCTTGTTGCCCTATCGCACAGGCTTGCATTCCCTTCAAGCAGCAGGCGATAAAAAGCGGGGTATTGTCGCTTTGCGCAGCTCAATCCTCGCGACGGCTGCGCAGGAATTCCTCCAGTTCCGCATCGCCGCCCTCGGGCAGCATGATGCGGATATGCACATAAAGATCGCCGCGCCCGCCCGCTTTAAGCGGCAGGCCCTTCTCTTTGAGGCGCAGAATGCGGTCGGAACTCGACCATGCCGGAACCCTGACGGCGATGCGGCCATCGAGCGTTTCCACCTCCTGCTTGCCGCCCAGCACCGCATCGGCAAGCCCGACCGGCAGGTCCACATGCACATCGCGCCCCTCAAGGCGGAAACGGGCGCTGGGTTTGAAGCGGATCGTGACCAGCGCATCGCCGGGCGTTCCGCCGACAAGATGCTCGCCCTGCCCCTTGAGGCGAATCGTCTGCCCATCCTCGACATATTTTGGCAGCTTGATGTTGAGGTGCTTGCCATTGGGGAAAACAGCCTCGACCTTTTCCGCACCCACCGCCTGCGAAAGACTGATGGTGATGGAAGCGGACAGATCGGCCCCCTTTGCCGGACCTTGCGCTGGCCCGCGCGTGCGCGCTCCCGCACGGGCATTGCCGAAAGCGCCGCCGAAAAGATCGTTGAGAATGTCTTCCGCGCCGCCAAAACCGCCCTGATGGGTGCCGCCGGGGCCGGTGCGGAATTCAAAATGGCTGCTGCCGCCGCCGCCCTGACGAAAGCCCGCGAACGGGTCGCCATGCGCGCCGCCGCCACCCGGAAAGCCCTGAAACAGCGGCTTGCCTTCGGCATCGATTTCGCCGCGGTCGAACTGTGCGCGGCGGTCCTTGTCGCCGATGATTTCATAGGCCTGATTAAGCTCGGCAAAACGCTCCTGCGCCTTGGCATCATCCTTGTTCTGATCCGGGTGATGCTTCTTGGCCAGCTTGCGAAAAGCCGATTTTATTTCTTCTGGCTTCGCCGTTTTGGCGACGCCCAGCACGCTATAGGGATCGCGCATATAATCCTCATTCAGGAAATTTGACTGTATTATCAGTCGTAAGACTCTTTGATCTTAATATGCGCACGGAAACGCAAAACTTCCAGATGTTGTATGAAAACAATCAGATCGGTGCAAAAGAGGTCAGCGTCCAGTTGCCGCCGCGCTGCATGCAGGTTTCGCCGCGATAGATGGAAACGCCGTCGAAAGCCTCGCGCGAGGTCTGGAACTGGCGGCACAGCACATCGCCAGCCCGGCTTTCGGCAATTGTGGTGATCGTGCCCTGACTGCCCGTATCGGGATTGGCCCATGGCACCGGCTTCTTGCCCCATTGAGTGAAATCAAGCGCCGACACGATGCTTTTGATCGTGGACTGATCGGAAAGCTGGTTCGTCTCCGTTACAGCCTCAGTCTTCTGCGCGGATTTGACCGAGCCGGTGATGGTCGAGGTGTCGGGGACGGCTTTGTCGATGCTGAAACCACCCATGGCGCAGCCGGCGAGCGATAAAACGACCGCAGCCAATTGAGCGGCGCGCAGCAGCCCCCTGCCCGGCATCAACGTCGAATCGTGCTTTTCGTGGCGAGCGGTCTGGGCGGCCAACGTTCTTCCCTTGGATATATGCTCTGGATGCGGGGATTATGACAATCTGGAGTTAACAAGCGGTGTGGCGGCACGGTAAACAAAACGTTATCGCGGCACAATGCCTATAAAAATCTTCCCCCATTTTTGGGAGCGGGCCGGGCGGCATGGACAAAGGCTGCGAATTGGAAGAAGCTCCGCCTGGTATGAAATCTGGCACCGAATCGAAAATACCGGCAATGACAAATTCCAGCGACGACTTTACCCAAAGCGCCCATCCCTTTGAGCTTTTTGCGCAATGGCTCGACGATGCAGGCAAAAGCGAACCCAACGACCCCAATGCGCTGGCGCTCGCCACCGTCGATCCCGACGGCCTGCCCAATGTGCGCATGGTGCTGCTGAAAGGTTTCGACGAGCAGGGCTTTGTCTTCTACACCAATTATGAAAGCCGCAAGGGGCAGGAAATTCTTTCTGCCGAAAAAGCCGCCATGTGCTTTCACTGGAAGTCGCTGCGCCGTCAGGTGCGTGTGCGCGGGCCGGTCGAGAAGGTCAGCGACGCGGAAGCCGACGCCTATTATGCCTCGCGTCCGCGCGGAAGCCGCATCGGCGCATGGGCATCCAAGCAATCGCGTCCGCTCGAAGGCCGTTTCGCGCTGGAAAAGGCGGTGGCCGAATATACCGCCAAATATGCCATTGGCGATATTCCGCGCCCGCCCTACTGGTCGGGCTTTCGCATCCGCCCGGTATCGATCGAGTTCTGGCACGACCGTCCCTTCCGCCTGCATGACCGGGTGCTTTTCACCCGGCCCGAGCCGGATGGCGACTGGAATAAGGAACGGCTCTTCCCTTAATTATACGAGCGGCCTTAATCATACCAGCGGCCTTAATCATAGCAACGGCTTGACCACGGCCCAGAGGCTTCCCAGCACGAGGCCGAGGAAGACCAGCAGGCCGACAAAGCTGTTGGACTTGAAAAGCCGCAGGCACTGGTCGGGATTGTCGATGTCGAGCACCAGAATCTGGCGATACATATGCGCGCCTGCCGCCAGCAGGCCCGCCAAGGCTGGCATCGGCACCTGAGCGACCGCAAAAGCCCCGGCAAAGAAGGCCAGTGCCCCGCCATAAAGCACCAGCAGCGCGGTTTTTGTGTGCTTGCCAAACAGCCGCGCCGTCGAGCGCACGCCCACCAGCGCGTCGTCTTCCTTGTCCTGATGCGCGTAGATCGTGTCATAGCCGATGGTCCACAGGATCGCGCCGATATAAAGCAGCACCGGAGGCAGCGCGAGCGAGCCTTCCACCCCCGCCCAGCCCATCAGCGCACCCCAGGAAAAAGCCATACCCAGCACGAATTGCGGCCAGTCGGTGATGCGCTTCATGAAAGGATAGGCTGCGACAACCAGCAGCGAGACCATGCCGAGCGCAATCGTAAACCAGTTGAATTGCAGCACGACCGCAAGGCCGACCAGCGACTGGATGACCAGAAAGAGCTTGGCCTGCGCGCGCGTCACCTGCCCCGAAGGCAGCGGGCGCGAACGGGTGCGGTCCACCTGATCGTCAATATCCTGATCGACCAGATCATTATAGGTGCAACCTGCGCCGCGCATGGCCACCGCCCCGATGAAAAACAGCACAAGATGCCACAGCGAAGGCATGACCGACATTATGTCGTCGCCGGGCCTTGCGCCCGCACCGGCAACCAGCGCTGCCGACCACCAGCAGGGCCAGAGCAGAAGCTGCCAGCCGATGGGGCGATCCCAGCGCGCAAGCTGCGCATAGGGCCAGAGCATTTCCGGCAAGACACGATAGACCCAATGGCCGGAAGGGGCATCCTTGACCCGTCCGCGCGTATCGCGCGACTGGATATTCGAATTGCCCTCGATACCGGGACGAGATTGCTGCATGACGTCTGCTTTCCTGAAAATGATCCGGCTCTGCCCGCTTTCCATGAAAAAAACGCGCACCCACCCTTGCCCGCACGGGCGATGGGCAATAGAGAGCCAAGTTATATAAATGTTTACTGACATCACGCGCAGGGAGCAAGGCATGAAAGTCCTGTTGATCGGTTCGGGCGGCCGCGAGCACGCGCTGGCATGGAAACTGACGGCCTCGCCCTTGCTTTCCAAACTTTATTGCGCGCCCGGCAATCCGGGCATTGCGGAACTGGCCGAGCTTGTCTCGCTCGACGTCAGCGATCATCAGGCCGTGATCGCCTTTTGCAAGGAAAAGGTGATCGATCTGGTCATCGTGGGGCCGGAAGCGCCGCTCGTTGCCGGTCTTGCCGATGATCTTCGCGCGCAGAATATCCGCATCTTCGGCCCCTCAAAGGCCGCAGCCCAGCTTGAAGGCTCCAAGGGCTTCACCAAGGATCTTTGCGCCCGCTTCGATATTCCCACCGGAGCCTATGGCCGCTTCAACAATGCGCCCAAGGCCAAAGCCTATATTCGCCAGCAGGGTGCGCCCATCGTGGTGAAGGCCGATGGCCTTGCCGCAGGCAAGGGCGTGGTGGTGGCCATGACACTCGATGAAGCGCTCAATGCGGTGGATGCCTGTTTCGAGGGCGCGTTCGGCTCTGCCGGTGCGGAAGTGGTGGTGGAAGAATTCCTCGATGGCGAGGAAGCAAGCTTCTTTTGCATCTGCGACGGCAAGACCGCTCTGCCGCTTGGCTCAGCGCAGGACCACAAGCGCGTGGGCGATGGCGATACCGGCGTCAATACGGGCGGCATGGGTGCCTATGCACCGGCCCCGGTCATGACGGCACAGATGGTCGAACGCACCATGCGCGAACTCATCGAACCCACGATGTGCGGCATGAGCGAGATCGGCGCGCCCTTTTCGGGCGTGCTGTTTGCCGGACTGATGATCACGAAAGACGGCCCCAAACTCATCGAATATAATACGCGCTTTGGCGATCCGGAATGCCAGGTGCTGATGATGCGTCTTGAAAGCGACCTGCTGGAAATCATCAATGCCGCCGTCGATGGCAGGCTCGATGAGGTTTCACTCGACTGGAAGGATGAACCGGCCCTCACCGTCGTGATGGCGGCACCGGGCTATCCCACCGATGTGAAGAAAGGCAGCGTCATTTCCGGCCTTGAAGCGCTCGAAGATGTTGACGGGGTCAAGGTCTTTCACGCAGGCACCGCGCAAAAAGACGGCCAGCTTGTCGCCAATGGCGGTCGCGTGCTCAATGTCACCGCCGTTGCCAGAAGCGTGTCGCAAGCGCAGGCCAAGGCTTACGAGACGATCCGCAAAATCGACTGGCCGGAAGGTTTTTATCGCTCCGACATTGGCTGGAGAGCCGTCGAGCGCGAGAAATCCGCTAGTTGATCATCTGCCATGTGAACGCGGTTGCGCCCCGCCTTCTTGGCTTCATAAAGCGCGCCATCGGCGCGGCGCATGGTTTCATACAGGCTTTCGCCGGGAATCTGCCCGGCAACGCCGAAACTCGCCGTTGGTTTTAAACCTGCCTTCGTATCGGTAAAGCCGGGCGCGGCCATTGCGGTGCATAGCGTCTGGGCCAGCCCATGCGCACCGACAATATCGGTATCGGGCAGGAAGGCGATGAATTCCTCCCCGCCCATGCGCGCGGCGACGGCCGATTTTGGCAGATGCGCCTTGAGCAATCCCCCGAAGGCGGCAATGACGCGATCGCCGCCATCATGGCCATAAGTGTCATTGACGCGCTTGAAATGATCGAGATCGCTCATGATCACCGCATAGGATGCATCGGGAATGTTGCGCGCCAGCACGCGCGAGACGTGGCGGTCAAAACCGCGCCGGTTATAGATTTGCGACAGCGCATCGATCTCGGACTGCTCGCTGGCATCGCCCACCAGCCGCGACAATGTCCGCAGCAGCAAAAGCAGCCCCATGGCGACATGGATAATCAGCCCGACCACAAGCGAAAGCAGCACCGGTATCCGGCCGCTCTGGTCTTGCGGGCGCACATCCACGCCGGGCCAGACGACCACGAATATTTTCGATGCAAAATGGCAAAAACAGATAATCGCCAGCACCATCAGCAGTTTGTCCAGCAAGCGCGGCATGCCGGAGCGGTAGATAACCCCGATGACCAGCAGTTCGATCAGGCAGAGCGGAAGCTGATAGACAAGACGGGATGGCAGCGATGTCCGCGGAAGTTCCGCAAACAATGCATTGCCGGTGAGCGCCGCTGCAAAGAGCAATCCGAGCAAGAGCCAGTTCGGTGTCTGCTTGTAAATCCTGCACAGGCCGATCATGACCGATGTCAAGGCCGTCATCAGGGCGGCAAAGGAGGCCAGATTGATCAGATGGGGATGGGGTGCCGTGGGTATCCAGAAGCCCAGAAGCGGCATAGTGGCAGAGCTGAAGAAAGCGAGGGTGAACCAGCGCGGTGCCCGATGGCCGCGTTCCTGAACAGACACAAATGCGAATGTCAGCACGAAAAGACATGCGACCGTCAAATGAACCGTTAGAAAAAACGAGACAAGCGGCATGATCAAGTCCCCCTCCGAGCCGTGGCGCAATCTATCACAACGCTGAAAAAATTTCGTTAAACTATGATGCGCCCGCTTCAACTATTTCATCGGTGTCGCAATAATAATGCTTGCACAAGCATGAAAAATATTGACGTTTACGTAATGAGTGGCCAGTTCCTGTCATTCATTCCATGCCCTGGCACTGGGTACGGACCAGAAAACGGGAGGAGAAAGCATGTATCGCGCGCCGGTTTCCGACATTTTCCACACCTTGATGCAGGTCGCGGGTCTTGAAAAAGCACTCGCCGAAAAGCGTTTTCCCGATTTCTCCGCCGATCTGGCGCTGGCCATTCTTGAAGAGGCAGGCAAATTTGCCGCCGAGCGCATCGAACCGCTGCGCAGTGTCGGCGACCGTGAGGGCGCAACGCTCGAAAACGGCGTCGTCACCACCACGCCGGGCTGGAAAGAGCTTTACCGCGACTGGATCGAAGGCGGCTGGAATGCACTGACCGGATCGCCCGAATATGGCGGACAGGGCCTGCCCGTGATGCTGTCGGTGGCTGTCAGCGAGATGTGGAATTCCGGCTCGCTGGCCTTTGCGATTGCGCCCACGCTCACCATGGGCGCGGTCGAGGCACTCGAAAAACACGCCACAAAAGAGCTCAAGGATATTTACCTTGAAAAGCTCATTTCCGGTGAATGGATGGGCACGATGAACCTGACCGAGCCGCAGGCGGGGTCTGATCTTGGTGCCTTGCGCACGCGTGCCGAGCGCCATGATGACGGCACATATCGCATCTTCGGCCAGAAAATCTTCATTACCTATGGCGAGCATGATCTGAGCGAGAATATCGTGCATCTGGTGCTGGCGCGCCTGCCCGATGCTCCTGCCGGAACCCGGGGCATTTCGCTGTTTCTGGTCCCGAAATTTCTCGTCAATAAGGATGGCTCGCCCGGCCGGCGCAACGATGTTTTCTGCTCCGGCCTTGAGCACAAGATGGGCATCCACGCCTCCCCCACCTGCACCATGATCTATGGCGACGGTTTTGTGAAAGGCGCGGAGGCGGGTGCGGTCGGCTATCTGATCGGCGAGGAAAATCGCGGGTTGGCCTGCATGTTCACCATGATGAACAATGCGCGCCTGCTTGTCGGCATTCAGGGCGTGGGCGTTGCGGAAGCAGCCTTCCAGCAGGCGCTCGCCTATGCGAAAGAGCGCAAGCAGGGCCGCGCGGCCGGGGCAAAGGAAACGATGAGTCCCATCATCGAGCACCCCGATGTGCAGCGTATGCTTTTGACCATGAAGGCGCTGACGCAGGTGGCGCGTTCCATCACCTATGCCTGCGCCCATGCCATCGATATGAGCCGTGCCAGCGAAGGCGCAGAGGCCCAATTCTGGGCGGATCGCGCCGGGCTGCTCACGCCGCTTGCCAAGAGTTTTGCCACCGATGCGGGCGTCGAGGTCGCCTCGCTCGGCGTGCAGGTGCATGGCGGCATGGGCTTCATCGAAGAAACCGGCGCGGCACAGCTTTTGCGCGATGCGCGTATTACGCCGATCTATGAAGGCACCAACGGTATTCAGGCCATCGATCTGGTGATGCGCAAATTGCCGCTTGCAGATGGCGCGCATGTGGCGGGCTTTCTCGATGAATTGCAGCAGGAGGCCGACGAGGCTTCGGCTTCCAAGCGCGCGGAACTGGGCGAGACGGGAAGCCGTCTCGCCTTGGCAATCACGCAGGCGCGCGAGGCAACAAGCTTTCTGCAAAAATGCGTTGCGGAAGGCCGCACGGAAGAAGCGCTGGCCGGGGCCACGCCCTATCTGCGCCTGCTGTCGCTTGTCGCAGGCGGCGGCTATCTTGCGCGCACTGCATTTGGCAACAATGATGGCGGACGCGCCACCCTCTGCCGTTTCTATGCCGAGAACATGCTGGCGGAAACCTCTTCCCTGAAAGACACCGTCATCAGCGGCGCATCCAGCCTTGCGGCTGCAAAATCCCTGCTGGAGACGTGACCATGACCGAACATATCCTGATTGAGCGTAAAGGCGCAGCGCAGCTTATCCGCCTCAACCGGCCCGAGAAAAAGAACGCCATCACCCGCGCCATGTATGCCGCCATGGCCGAGGCGCTCAGAAGCGGCGATGCAGACGACACCATTCGGGTGCATGTGTTCTTGGGTGTGCCGGGCGCTTTTTCGGCGGGAAATGACATGCAGGATTTCATGGCTGCTGCATCGGATGGCAATATGGGGCCGGAAATCCTCGATTTTCTTGCAGCACTCTCGGAAGCCGGAAAGCCCATTATTTCCGGCGTCGATGGGCTGGCCATCGGCATCGGCACCACCATTCATCTGCATTGCGACCTGACATTTGCGACAAGCCACGCATTGTTTCGCACGCCCTTCGTCGATCTCGGCCTTGTACCGGAAGCCGCCTCCAGCCTGCTTGCCCCGTCCTTGTTGGGCCATCAGAAAGCCTTTGCGCTGCTGGCGCTGAGCCATGGCTTTGATGCGCAGGCGGCACAGGAAGCGGGGCTGGTCTATAGGATCGTGGAAAGCGGAGAACTTGAAGCGGAAGTGATGAAGGCCGCAGATGAAATCGCGTCGAAGCCGCCAGAGGCCATGCGGATCGCGCGCGCCCTGATGCGCATGCCAGCCGAACCTGTCGCAGAACGCATTGCGCGCGAAGCCCGTCATTTTGGCGCACAACTCGCATCGAACGAAGCGCGCGAGGCAATAATGAATTTCTTTGCGCGCAAGAAATAAACCCGGATGCGGTAAAACATCCGGGGCCTTTTTCGTCAGTTTCTGGCGATGATTTCCCGGCCTTCGATCACCATGCGCACGCCCAGCGTGCCGGTCTTGCGGCGGGCGAGAAAGCGCGGGCGGCGACGGCGCGGTTCCTGCCCCTGACGGCGGGCCTGCGGCTCTTTCGTGCGCACGGGGCCGGTGCTTTCATAAAGCGGGCGGGCAATGCCGTCTTCTTCCACCAGCAACATCGGCAGATTGAAAGCCTGCGCCCATGCGCGCCAGTCGGCGGCAACATCGGTCAGGTCATGCGCCACAAGCAGCGGCACGGAGAGGTCGGCATCCTCATGCATCAGTTCCAGCGTGACGGTGATTTCGCCATATTCGTCTTCCACCGCGCGCGCCGCGACGCCTTTGAAGGCATTGATCGGCAAGGCAAGCGACATGGGCAGGCCGCTCGAAGGCAGCACCTGCCGGATGACCGCGCCGCGCTCGTTGATCGTAAAGGTTACATCAGCCTGTCCGTCATCGGCGGCATAGGTTACGACCTGCGGGAAGTGAAACGGATCAAGCCGCAATTCACGGCCCGCCCATTCCGGCTTTCTCAGTCCCTTGCTCATCATTTTCAACGCCTCTGTCTCTCTGTTTATCAAGCCGTCTTTGCGGCTGCGGGCTGTTTTTTCGCCCTTGTCGAGACAGAGAATAGGCGCTGATCCTTACCGGTCGCCTTAACGAGTTGGGTTAACTTTTTACTGCTTTTTCATTTGGTTATCAGATTGCAACCGGGTGTAAGAATTCGGCAATGCTTCTAAATTTGTGTTTACTAAAACATGTTTCCCAAAAGCGGGCGATCACTCGCCCGCCCTTGAAAATTGTATTTGGCTTGAACTACAGCACCTTGCCGGGGTTCATGATGCCCGCCGGATCGAAGGCCGATTTGATGCGGCGCATCAGATCAAGTGCTACGCCCGACTTGAAATGCGCCAGTTCATCGCGCTTGAGAGCGCCAATACCATGCTCTGCCGAGATGGAGCCGCCGAAGCGTGCAACGATCTCGTGAACGCGGTGGTTCATATCATGCCAGCGCGCAAGGAAGGCTTCCTTATCCGCGCCCACCGGCTGCGTGATATTATAGTGCAGGTTGCCATCGCCAATATGGCCGAAGCAGACGATGCGCGCGCCGGGGATCATTTCCAGCACGGCCTCATCCGCTTCATGGATGAAGGCGGGGATCGAGGCCACCGGCACGGAAATATCGTGCTTGATCGAGCCGCCTTCCGGCTTTTGCGCCCAGGACATTTCCTCGCGCATTTTCCAGAAGGATTGCGCCTGCGCCACGCTTTCGGCAATGGCCGCGTCCTGAATGATGTCGCTCTCGAACGCTTCCGTCAGAATGGTTTCGAGCGTGGTGCGGGCATCTTCTTCCGAGCGCGACGACGAAATATCGATCAGCACATACCATTCATGCGGGCTTTCGAGCGGATCGCGCACGCCATCGACATGGGCAACCGTAAATTCCACGCCGATGCGCGGCATGAGTTCAAACCCCGTCAGCGACGGGCCTGCATGTTCGGTGGCAAGCTGGAACAGGCGCAGCGCATCTTCAGGGCTTTTCAGCCCCGCATAGGCCACGCCCTTGCCCTTGGGCTGGGGGAAGATTTTCAGCACCGCCGCCGTAATAACGCCGAGCGTGCCTTCCGAGCCGATGAACAGGTCTTTGAGGTCGTAGCCGGTATTGTCCTTCTTCACATAACGAAGATCATCGAGGATTTCGCCGGTCGGCAGCACCACTTCGAGGCCAAGGCAAAGCTCGCGCATATTGCCATAGGCCAGCACCGCCGTACCGCCAGCATTGGAGCCGAGATTGCCGCCGATCTGGCAGGATCCTTCAGCGCCGAGCGAAAGCGGAAACAGCCGCTCTGATTTTTCCGCCTCATCCTGCAAATTCTTCAAAATGACGCCCGCCTCGACCGTCACCAGATTGCCGACCGGATCGAGATTGCGGATCTTGTTCATACGGCCAAGGGCCAGCACGATTGCCGCGCCGCTTTCATCGGGCGTCTGCGCGCCGACAAGGCCGGTATTGCCGCCCTGCGGCACCACCGGCGTTTTCGTCTCGCTGGCCAGCTTCATGATCGCCGAAACTTCCTGCGTCGAGCCGGGGCGCAGGACCAGAGCCGAGCGGCCCTGATAAAGATCGCGCTGCTCGATGAGATAGGGGGCAATATCGTCCGGCGCGGTCAGCGCGTTCTTTTCGCCCACGATGGCGCTAAAACGTTCAATCAGTGTTTGGTCCAGCATGTGCTTCTCTTGAGAATGTTATTCGCGCGGGGCCGCCGCGCGTTTCAGACGATCATTGATGGCCTCGCCGAGACCGTCAAAAGGAACAGGTTCGACGGCGATGGACTTTGCACCCGTCGCGTCAAGTTTGCGCATGTAATCGAAAAGATTGCTCGCCGCCTCGCGCAGATTGCCGGTTGCGCTCAGATTAAGCTGCGCCGTGGCTCCATCGGCATTTCGTGCGCGAGCGGGACCAAAAGCCAGCAGGGCTTCTCCCGGCATAACCTCGCTCGCATCAAGCCGCATCAGCGCATTTGGCGCATAATGCGAAGCCATCATGCCCGGCGCCTGAATGGCGGCAGTGTGGGGAAGGCGTTCGAGTTTTCTGCCGATTTCCGCTTCGATCTCTTCCGCCGCCAGTCCGCCGGGGCGCAGCAGGCGCACGCTCTCGCCTTCGACCCGCACAATGGTCGATTCCACGCCGACGCCGCAGGCACCACCATCCAGAATCATATCGATTTTTTCGCCCAGATCACCCGCCACGGCTTGAGCGCTTGTCGGGCTGATGCGGCCCGACCGGTTGGCGCTGGGGGCAGCGACCGGGCTGTCGAGGCGCTTTATAACATCGCGCACGCGGCCATGCGGCATACGGATGGCCAATGTATCCAGCCCTGCCGTCACCAGCGGATGAATGGGCCGGTCTGTGTCCTGCTGCTTTTTAAGCGGCAGCACGAGGGTCAGCGGCCCCGGCCAGAAGCGTTCGGCCAGCTTGCGCGAGAGAGGATCGAAGGTCACATAGCGTTCGGCCATATCGATGCTGGCGACATGGGCGATGAGCGGATTGAATTGCGGACGGCCCTTGGCGGCAAAAATACCTGCCACACCCTCGCCATGCGATGCATCGGCTGCAAGGCCATAGACGGTTTCAGTGGGAATTGCGACAAGCCCGCCGCGGCGCAATATCTCCACTGCGGGCGCGATAGCATTGTCATCAAATTCCAGAATCCGCGCCAAAACCTTCTGTCCTAACCTGCGATTTTCGAGAAATCAGCCACCTTGCCGGTGGCTTCGCGAATTTGCGCCAGCAATGCCAGCCGGTTGGCGCGGATATTCTCATCCTCGTCATTGACCAGCACCTGCTCAAAGAAACTGTCAACCGGGCCGCGCAACCGGGCGAGCGCCAGCATGGCGCCGTGGAAATCTTCCTGCGCGATTGCTGCCTCAGTCTCTTTGGAGGCCAGAGTTGAAGCTTCAAACAGCGCCTTTTCCTCATCGAGTTTCAGCAAAGAAACATCAACGCTTTGCGCAATTCTGGTGCCCTTCTTTTCTTCGGCGGCGAGAATATTGGCGGCGCGCTTGGTGCCGGCCAGAAGATTCTTGCCGTCTTCCTCATTGATGAAGACGATCAGCGCCTCAAGGCGGCGCGCGGCCAGCAGCAGATTGTCGGCCTCGGGTGAAAGCACAGCATCGATGGCGTCATAACGCGCGCCCTCGTCTTTCAGATAGACCTTGAAACGGTCATGCAGGAAGGAGAGGAGATCGGCGATAATTGCTTCACGCTTCGCCTTGTCCGAAAGCTGGGCATGATTGTCCATCGCCTTGGTGCAAATTTCGACAAGCCCAATTCGAACATCATTTTCCAGCAACAGCCGAATGACACCAAGTGCCGCACGACGCAGCGCATAGGGGTCTTTCGAGCCGGTCGGCTTTTCGTCAATGGCCCAGAAACCGACCAGCGTGTCGAGCTTGTCGGCCAGCGCGACTGCAACCGAAACCGGATTTTTTGGCACAAAATCAGACGGGCCTTGCGGCTTGTAATGTTCTTCAAGCGCTGCCGCCACCGCTTCGTCTTCGCCCTGAAGGCTTGCATATTTGCGGCCCATCGCGCCCTGAAGTTCGGGGAATTCACCCACGACTGCGGTTTGCAGATCGGCCTTGGCAAGCACGGCAGCGCGCGCGGCAAGTTTTGGATCGGCACCGACCAGCGGCGCGATCTGCTCTGCAAGCAAACGAATGCGTTCAACGCGCGCGCCCTGCGTGCCAAGCTTGGCATGGAAGGTGACGTTCAATGCGTCCAGACGGGCCATGCGCTGGTCGAGCGGCTTTTTCAGATCGAGGCTGAATTTTTCTGCCGAAGCGGAAAGCTTGTCGAGATCGGGCAGATCGCCCTGATCGGAGTGCCAGAAATAGAGCGCATCCGAAAGGCGCGCACGCACGACCTTGCCATTGCCATAGGCGATTTCCGTGCCGCCATCGCGCGCGGCGATATTCGACACCAGAATGAATTTGTTGGAAAGCGCTTCCGCCTCACCCTGCTTGCGGGTGACGAAGCATTTCTGGTTGGCGCGGATGGTCAGGCGAATGACCTCCGGCGGGATTTCAAGGAATTCTTCCTCGAATTCGCCCATCAGCACCACCGGCCATTCGACAAGGCCGGAAACCTCTTCCAGCAGGCCCTCGTCCTCGACCATTTCAAGGCCCGACGCAAAAGCCAGATTGCGCGCATCCTGCGCGATCATTTCCTTGCGGCGCTCGGCATCGAGCACGACAAAAGCTTTTTCAAGCTTTGCGATATAATCATCGAAGCGGCGGATTTTGATCGGCTCGCCGTCGCTCAGGAAACGATGCCCATAGGTGACATTGCCCGACCTTATGCCATCGACATCGAAATCGACGACCACGGTTTCTTCGGTTTCGGGACCGAAGGTGCACAGGATGGATTGCAGCGGACGCACCCAGCGCAAGCTGCCCGGCCTTGCGGAAGCGGCACCCCAGCGCATGGATTTCGGCCACGGGAAATTGCGGATGGTCTGCGGCACCAGTTCCGCGATAATCTCTTCCGCAGCCCGGCCCGGTTTCGTCAGATGGGCGACGTAGAAATCACCCTTTTTGGGATCGGAATGCACATGGGCCTGCGAAACATCGCTCAATCCCGCCTTGCGCAGAAAACCGGCAATCGCCTGTTCGGGGGCCGAGACCGACGGGCCTTTGATGTCTTCATGCACATCCTTCGAGCGCACCGTCAGGCCGCGAATATCGAGCGCGAGACGACGCGGCGTCCAGTAGGCGGTCGCCGCTTCATAGGTGAGGCCAGCATCGACCAGACCATCGGTGATCATCTTTTTGAGATCGCCCGCAGCCCTGCGCTGCATGCGAGCGGGAATCTCTTCGGAGAAAAGTTCGAGCAACAAATCAGGCATCAGCGTACGCCTTCCGCATGCACATTATCTACTTTGTCCGTCCTCGCTTCGCTGCGGGCGGACGGCTGAGCCGGAATTTCCTCGGAGAAAAGTTCGAGCAACAAATCAGGCATCAGCGTACGCCTTCCGCATGCACATTATTTACTTTGTCCGTCCTCGCTTCGCTGCGGGCGGACGGTTTAAAATTAAAACCACCGGCAGCGGTCAGCAGAAACGCCTCGCCGCACTGGCGCGCGAGGTTGCGCACACGCAGAATATAGCTCTGGCGCTCCGTCACCGAGATCACGCCGCGCGCATCCATCAGGTTGAAGACGTGAGATGCCTTGATGCACTGGTCATAGGCGGGCAGGACGCATTTATGCAGTGATGCCTCGCCTGTGCTTCCCGCTTTCAGGATGGCTTCGCATTCGCGTTCGGCATCCTCGAAATGACGGTGCAGAATGTCGGTGTCGGCCATCTCGAAATTGTAGCGGGAATATTCCTGTTCGGCTTGCAGGAACACGTCGCCATAGGTGACTTTCTCGTCGCCTTCCAGCCCGTTGAAATTGAGGTCATAGACATTATCCACGCCCTGCACATACATGGCGAGGCGCTCCAGACCATAGGTCAGTTCACCGGAAACGGGCGAGCATTCAATGCCGCAGACCTGCTGGAAATAGGTGAACTGCGAGACTTCCATGCCGTCGCACCAGCATTCCCAGCCAAGGCCCCATGCGCCGAGCGTCGGGCTTTCCCAGTCATCCTCCACAAAGCGCACATCATGCAGCGTCGGATCGAGACCGATGGCCTTGAGCGAGCCGAGATAAAGCTCCTGCAGGTCCGGCGGCGACGGCTTGAGGATCACCTGATACTGGTAATAATGCTGCAAGCGGTTCGGGTTTTCGCCATAGCGGCCATCGGTCGGGCGGCGCGAAGGCTGCACATAGGCCGCCTTCCACGGGCGCGGTCCCAGCGAGCGCAGCGTGGTTGCCGGGTGAAAAGTCCCCGCGCCCACTTCCATGTCATAAGGTTGCAGGATCGCGCAACCTCGTTCCGCCCAGTAATTATGGAGCGTCAGGATCAAGCCCTGAAAGGAACGGGTGGGATGCATATGTGCTGGCAACGTGCTGGACAAACTGGACACCGTGCGGGCCTCGTAATTGAAATGATGGCCCGGTCTAATTTGTCAGCCCCGCAGGGTCAAGCGCGGAGCCGCGACAAGCGACAGAATCCGCTCTATCCGGCCCGTTCAGTCCGTATCCGGCTTGACCGCCTCGGCTTTTGTCGGCGCGGGTTCCAGCTCAAGGCCCTTTTTGAGCTTTTCCTCGATCTTGGCGAGTTCTTCCGGCTCCGGCTTGCCTGCAATGGCGTGCTTCCACTGGAAGGTCGCTTCAAGCTGCCGGTCGGCACGCCAATAGGCGTCGCCCAGATGATCATTGATGGTGGGGTCTTCCGGGCGCAGCTTCACCGCTTTTTCCAGCTCGACCACGGCATCGTCATAGCGTCCGAGCTTGTAATAGGCCCAGCCCAGTGAATCGACGATATAGCCGTCCTGCGGGCGCAGTTCGACCGCCTTGCGGATCATATCGAGCGCTTCATCAAGATTGATGCCCATATCGACCCAGGAATAGCCCAGATAGTTGAGCACCTGCGGCTGATCGGGATAAAGCTCCAGCGCCTTCTTGAAATTGGGTTCCGCCTGATCCCATTCCTTCAGCCGTTCATGGGCGATGCCGCGCTGATAAAACAGCGGCCAATCCTTGCGTTCAGGCGTCGCGATCTGCTCCACCGCAGCGTCATAGACCTTGGCCGCTTCTGCAAAATTCTTGTCCTGCGCATAGACGCCGCCCAGCGCCAGATAGGTGCGCATGTCGGTCTTGTCGCGTTCCAGAAGCGTCTTGAGCTGCGTGATCGCCTCATCCGTCTGCTCGCTATCGGCAAGGTTGAGCGCACGCTGCATTTCCGCATCGCGCCGGTAGGGCGATTTTTCAGGCACCTCGCCGTAATATTCGATGGCCTTTTCCGGCTGGCGCAATTTTGCGGAAATATCGCCCAACTGATAGAGCGTCGCATCATAATCGGGACGCAGCGGCATGGACATCTGCAAGTAAAGCTTGGCGAAAGCCTCCGCGCCGCCGCGATTGATCGCAGTGCCCAGCATATAGAGCGTTTCGGCCACCCCGTCCTGCGCGCTCTGGACCAGACGGCCAAATTTCTCGCCCGCCTCGATCTTCTCGCGCATTTCGGTGATGGTCATGCGGCCATTGAGCAATTCTTCCGCCTCACGCAGAAGTTTGACCGCGCCGTCCTTGTCGCCCTGACGCAGCTTGAACGAGGCATAGGCCATGACGATGCGCTCATAAGTGTCGGGGGCTGCCCCGCCGCCGGGGCGGTCATCGACGGCCTGCTGGTAGAAATTGCGCGCATTTTGCTTCTCACCGGCAATATCGGCAATCAAAGCGGCATTATAGGTGCGAAACAGCGCATACCATTCAGGACCCTGAATGGCGCGCACATCGGCCAGCGCCTGTTTCGGATTGCCCTGCCCGACCTTGACCCATGCGGCCATCAGCGATGTCGCCAGCATGTCCATGTCCGATTGCAGCGAAAGCATCAGAAGCGGCCCGACCTTGCGGTACTGCTTGCGGGAAATAGCGTCGATGGCGAGCGCCACGCGCGAAAAGCGCTCGATTTCGGGGATGTTCTTGAGTTCTTCCGCCAGCGGCAGGGCGTCCTGGAACTGGCCCTCCGTCAGCAGGGCAAGCAGCAGATTCTGCCGGATCGTTTCATTTTTCGGATCGAAAGCCATGGCCTGACGGTAGAAATCCACCGCCGCGCCAAGATCATTCTCGGATTCGGCAGTGCGCGCCGCAAGATAGGCCCCGGCGAAAGAACCCGCGCGCACCTGCGTTGCAGGCTCGGCTGCGGTTTTCGCCTGCGCGCCGCCTGCCGGCAGCGCCATCCCCGCCGCAAGCGCGAGCAGCAAACCGTAAATGGAGCGATATTTCGTTCCTTGCCGCATAAAGCCTGTCCTTCCATTCCTCTTGCGTTTTATTCCTTTGGCGACCCCGGCGAGTATCGCTTTCCTCCACTGGAACAAGGCACCCCAAGCATGGCGTTTGTGGGATGGCAAAGCGGAAAACACATTAATTAACGCGGCTGATGCAGAAATCGATAACCTCGACCAGCGCATCTTTCTGAGCGCTCGCCTCAAGCGGCGCCAAGGCATTGCGCGCCATTTCGCCAAAGTCGCGCGCACGCTGCACCGTATCGGCAATCGCACCATGGCGCGCCATCAGTCCGATGGCCTTTTGCAGCGATGCATCATCGCTTGCGCCATCTTCGATGGCATGTTTCCAGAAAGCGCGTTCTTCTTCGCTGCCGCGGCTATAGCTGAGAATAACCGGCAGCGTGATCTTGCCTTCGCGGAAATCATCGCCGGTATTCTTGCCCAGATCCACCGCCGAGCCGCCATAATCAAGCGCGTCATCGACAAGCTGGAAGGCAAGGCCCAGATAAAGCCCGTAATCGCGCAGGGCCGCGCGATCGGAATCCTGCGCATCGGCAATGATCGGCCCCACTTCGGCAGCAGCCGAAAAAAGCGCTGCGGTCTTGGCCTTGATGACGGCGAGATATTCGTCTTCGGTGGTTTCCATGTTCTTGGCGGCGGCAAGCTGCATCACCTCGCCTTCGGCGATCACCGAAGCGGACGTCGCCAGAACGTCAAGGGCTGCAAGCGAGCCGACATCGACCATCATCTTGAAAGCCTGACCGAGCAGGAAATCACCCACCAGCACGCTGGCCTGATTGCCCCAGATCATGCGCGCCGTGCTTTTGCCGCGCCGCAGGTCGCTTTCATCGACCACATCATCGTGGAGCAATGTGGCCGTGTGCATGAATTCAACGGCGGTTGCGAGGCGCACATGGCCGTCGCCCTCATAGCCGAACATGCGCGCCGCAGCGAGCGTCATCATCGGGCGCAGGCGCTTGCCGCCGGACGAAATGAGATGATTGGCCACTTCGGGGATCATTTCGACGTCGGAACCGGCGCGCGAAAGGATCATCTCGTTCACCCGACCCATATCGGCCTTCGTCAGGTCGACCAGCGGCTGCACCGATCCTTCCCGTTTCTCTTTCCCGTCAAGATTCAGCACGACACCCAATATCATTTCTCCGAAGCTAGCGCATTCAGTGCATGGCGGCACAGATGTAAACCATGCATCGACCGATTCCGATCCCGGACCGGGCCACACTATTTAACCGGATCGGATTGCTCAAGACGCATATGCTCTCAAACACCTGTGAAGCCGATTATTCCGACGCCTGTTCATCATTGAAGGAAGCAGTTGTCAATGCGGTCTATTGGTTACACAGTGTCGGGATGATCGAACTCATGCGCACAAATGATTCCGTTTTGCTGTCTGTTGCCGAATCCCTGATGAAAGAGGCGGGAATCGGATATTTCATTGCCGATACCAATATGAGCATCGTCGAGGGGTCGCTCGGCATCCTGCCGCGGCGCTTTCTGGTCGAAGACGACAGGCTGGAAGAAGCCCGTACCTATCTGGTCGATGCGGGACTGGGACACGAATTACGCGATGTCGGCAAATAATCCATCCGCCCCCGAAGAGATCGAAGAGACGCTCGATGTATTTCATCGCGGGGCGTTCCATCTCGTCCAGCCCGCCATGAAGGGGCATCGTTCCGGGGTCGATGCCATGATCCTTGCCAGCAGCGTGCCGCAAGGCTTTGCCGGGCGGCTGGCCGATCTTGGCAGCGGCGCGGGTGCTGCGGGGCTGGCGGTGGCTGCGCGCTGCCCGCAATCGCGCATTGCCCTTGTCGAGCGCTCCGCCCTGATGGCGGGCTTTGCCCGCAAGACCCTCGCCCATCCGCTCAATAAGGCTTTGGCCGGGCGCGTCGATATAATCGAAGCGGATGTCGCGCTGGTCGGCAAGGCGCGCGTCTTTGCGGGGCTTGCCGATAATAATTTCGATTTCGCGATCATGAACCCGCCCTTCAACGAGCCGCGCGACCGCAGCACGCCCGATCCGCTCAAGGCAGAAGCCCATGTCATGCCCGAAGGCATGTTCGAGCAATGGCTGCGGACGGCAGCGGCGATCGTCAGGCCGGGTGGCGGCGTCGGCATCATCGCCCGGCCCACATCCATCGCGCAGATACTCGATGCCCTCAAGGGACGCTTCGGCGGATTGAAGATCGTGGCCGTCCAGCCGCGCGCGCAAAGTGCCGCCATCCGCATCGTCATTACCGGCATACGCGGCAGCCGCGCGGCGCTGACGCTGATGCCGCCCCTCATCCTGCACAGGGATGAAGGCAATGGCTTTACATCGCGCGCGGATGCCATCAATAACGGACAGAGTGGGCTTTTCTGACCGATTTTGGTTGCAGCGGCGCGATCAAGCCAATATTCCTGCACCCACACGCCAATCGAGGGCTAACCAAGCCTTCCAGAAAAGAGCCAATGCAGATCAATGAACTATAGCCCGAAGCCCGCTCGCCCCGTATCCGTCATGCGTCGTTTTCTGGATAGCGAATCGGCAGGCGGCATCGTTCTCATGATCGCGGCGGCGCTCGCCCTGATCGTCGCCAATTCGCCTCTGGCGGACACCTATTTTGCGACCCTGCATCTTTATATCGGGCCGCTCAGCGTCGCGCACTGGATCAATGACGCGCTGATGGCGATCTTCTTCGTCCTGGTCGGGCTGGAGATCAAGCGCGAATTTCTCGACGGCCAGCTTGCAAGCTGGCCCAACCGCATGTTGCCCGGCATCGCAGCCGCAGGCGGCGTCATCCTGCCTGCCATCATCTTCGTCGCGTTCAATTATCAGGACGCTGAAAAGGTGCATGGCTGGGCCGTGCCCTCGGCCACCGACATCGCCTTTGCGCTGGGTGTGCTCTCGCTGCTGGGATCGCGGGTGCCATCCAGCCTGAAAATCTTTCTCGCCACGCTTGCCATCCTCGACGATCTCGCCGCCGTCGTCATTATCGCCATATTTTATACGGCGGAACTGTCGATGGGCTATCTGGGCGCGGCCTTTGCCACGGCAATCGTGCTGTTCATCATGAACCGTATGGGGGTTGCAAAATTGCTGCCCTATCTGATCGGCGGCATATTCCTGTGGTTCTTCGTGCTCAATTCCGGCGTTCATGCCACGGTTGCGGGCGTCGTCACCGCACTCATGATCCCGCTCAAACCCGCAAAGGCAAAACCCGATGATATGAGTTCGCCGCTGCACAGGCTCGAACATGCGCTGGCAAAGCCCGTCGCTTTCTTCATCGTGCCGCTGTTCGGCTTTGCCAATGCGGGCATTTCCTTTACCGGCATGACGCCTTCCATCATGCTTGATACGCTGCCGCTGGGCATCATGCTCGGCCTTTTCGTCGGCAAGCAGCTTGGCGTATTCGGCGCGGCGTGGCTTGCGATCAAGTCCGGCCTTGCGCAGAAGCCCCTGGGCGCAAGCTGGGCGCAGCTTTACGGCGTTGCGATCCTGTGCGGCATCGGCTTCACCATGAGCATCTTCATCGGCCTGCTGTCGTTCGACTCCGATCTGCTTCAGGCGGAAACCAAGATCGGCGTGCTGACCGGTTCGGCGATTTCCGCCATTTGCGGCTATGTCATGCTGCGGATGTTGTCGCGGCCGAAAAAAGCCTGATCAATATCTGATCCTTAAATGCCCGGAATAATTTCCGGGCATTTCTCTTTCTATTGCCCTGATTGCTTCCTACATTGGTTTCAACATGTTTTTTGAAACCGGAGTTCATTTTGTTCGGCATTTTAAACCGCTTCATTCCGCGCCGCTTCCGCCCCAAATTCATCGAGATCCCCGTCGTACGCCTGCATGGCGCGATCATGACCGGCGGCACCTCGCTGCGACCGATGCTGTCGCTTGCCAGCAGCGCGGAAGTGCTGGAAAAAGCCTTTGGCGACAAGGAAACACCAGCGGTCGCCATATCGCTCAATTCTCCCGGCGGCTCGCCGGTGCAGTCGCGGCTGATCTATCGCCGCATTCGCGATCTGGCCGATGAGCACAACAAGCGCGTCTTTGTTTTTGTCGAGGATGCAGCCGCATCGGGCGGCTATATGATCGCGCTGGCGGGCGATGAAATCATCGCCGATTCCTCATCAATCGTCGGCTCCATCGGCGTCGTTTCAGCCTCTTTCGGCTTTCCCGAACTGCTCAAAAAGATCGGTGTGGAGCGGCGCGTCTATACGGCGGGGCAGAACAAGGTTTCGCTTGATCCGTTCCAGCCCGAAAAAGAAGCCGATATTGACCGGCTCAAGACCCTGCAACTGGAAATCCACCAGACCTTCATCGACATGGTGCAGGAACGGCGCGGCAGCAAGCTTGCCAGCGATCCGGACCTGTTTACCGGCCTGTTCTGGACCGGCACCAAAGCGAAGGAACTCGGCCTGATCGACGGGCTTGGCGATATGCGCAGCTTTCTGCGCAAACTCTATGGCAGCAAGGTGCGACTCAAGCTGGTCGAGCCCAAGCGCAGTATGCTGGGCCGCAAGATGCCGGGCGTCGAGCTTGCGCTTGATCAGGGCTTGGGGGCCAATATCGGCGCGGGTCTTTTGTCGGTCGCGGAAGAAAAAGCCCTCTGGGCGCGTTACGGGCTTTGAATTTCATGGTTTGACCATGATATGCTGTCAAGGCAGACAGGCATCCATTGCCATTTGCATGAATTTTCAGATCATGATCCCGGAAAGGCATTCGGGGCCATGTGCAAGCCGAAGGACACAGGCCATGCCCCAGCTCATATTCCTGCTGCTGATCATCGCCGCCGCCTGGTACGGCTACCGCTCGTTCAAGCGCGAGGCGGTGCGCGTTACCCAACGCGTGCGGCGGGCCGAAAAAGAAGCGCAGAACCGTGCCCATGGCACATTGGTTCAGGACCCGAAGACCGGCGAATATTACGTCAAAAAAGACTGACGCGCTTCGCATCGATGACGAATATTCTTATGGACGCCAAACCGGCTGCGGCCATGGATGGGCAGAGCGTCACCCGGCTTGCCCCGGCCAAGATCAATCTGGCGCTCCATGTGACGGGCCGCAGGGATGATGGCTATCATCTGCTCGACATGCTGGTGGCCTTTGCCGATACCGGCGACCTGATCCATATTGAAAAGAGCAAAGCAGACCAGTTTTACGTAAGCGGGCGCTATAAGGATGGCGTTCCGCTTAACAGTGGCAATCTGGTGCTCAAGGCGCGCGATGCGCTGCGCGAAAAATTCGGGCGCGTCCTGCCTGCCGTCACCATTCATCTGGAAAAGAACCTGCCCATCGCGTCGGGCATTGGCGGCGGATCAAGCGATGCCGCAGCCACGCTGCTCGCGCTCAACGATCTTTGGGAACTGGGGCTGGGCCTTGACGAACTTGCAGCCCTCGGCCTCGCGCTTGGGGCCGATCTGCCCATGTGCCTGCATGGCGCGGCCTCCGGCACGCCGCTTGTCGCGCGCGGGATCGGCGAAGAGTTGAGCCCGGTTGCTCATATGCCCGCGCTCTCGATGCTGCTTGTCAATGACGGCACCGCCGTTTCGACGCCCGAGGTTTTCCGCGCGCTGCAAAGCCGCGACAATCCCGCAATGCCGCAGCCCGCATTTCATTCTCTCGAAAGCCTGTGCCGTTATCTGCGCGCCACCCGCAATGACCTGCTTGGCGCCGCATTGACGCTTGCGCCGCATATTGCACAAAAGCTCGATATGCTGCGCGGCCATCAGGCGCTTCATGCGCAGATGTCGGGTTCCGGCGCGACATGCTTTGCGATCTTCGCCACGCAGGAAGACGCAGAACAAGCCGCCATGGCGCTGCGGTCGAAACATCCCGGCTGGTTCATCGCCGCCACCCGGACGACAGGCTCCCAGGGCTGATTCTTTGCCCTTTATTGTTTAACGATCCTGCTGTTTATTCCCACCTTCCAGCCTTTTTCATCCATATTGCCGGTTATCGTTCACAATATGGCATACAATCTGTGAACCAAACCGGGGCTATGCCCGGCGACAAGGAAAGCCTATCTCTTGTGCATCGGGACGGCAGAAAGAAACGCCGATCCACAACAAGCCGATTTCCACTTTGGATGGAAACGCGATCAAGGAGATGAAAAATGAAGAAGTTTGCTCTTGCCGCCGTTGCTGTTGCCCTGAGTGCCGGTGCCGCTTTCGCTGAAAACCCATATGTCGGCGAACCAGCCGATCTTTATGCAAACGACCGTACGCCGGTTGCCGCACAGGGCGTCGATTACACCGCGCCTGCATCCATCGGCGAAGCCGGTTTCAGCGACGGCTCGGCGCATCGTTTTGGCGATGCATCGCCTTCGAGCTACCAGAACTAATCAGGTAAAACTGCCTGACATGACCAAAGGCGGAGCTTCGGCTTCGCCTTTTTCTTTGTCCGCAATTTAAATGTTCTTGATTTGTTCTGTGCCTTGCGATAGGAATAGATTCAGCAACGAGAGAATCGGACATGGACATCATCCAGCAGGCAGACAAGGTGGCATTCGGACCCGCGACCGGAACGAACCGGGCGGAATATGCCAATGCGATGATCGGCGAGGCCGGATTGCGTATCGACCACGCAAGACGGCGCGGACGCGGTGCGGGCATCAATCCCACGGGCCGGTTCGAGCCAGTCACACGGCAGGAGTTTGACGACGGCTGGGCGACACTTGAAGAACTGCCCGCCTTTAAAACGCAAGTGCAGGTGGAGAAGCCGCGCACCATCATCACCCGCAATGATTCGCCCGACATCGGCTTCGACCGCTCGATCAACCCCTATCGCGGCTGCGAGCATGGCTGCATCTATTGTTTCGCCCGGCCCACCCATAGCTATATGGGGCTTTCGGCGGGGCTGGATTTCGAGGCGCGGCTGTTTGCCAAGCCCGACGCGCCGCGCCTGCTGGAACGCGAGCTGGCCAAGCCCGGCTATCAGCCCAAAACCATCGCCATCGGCACCAATACCGATCCCTATCAGCCCATCGAGAAGCAATGGCGCATCATGCGCGAGATACTCGAAGTGCTGGAAGCGGCCAATCATCCGGTCGGCATCGTCACGAAATCGGCGCTGGTGGTGCGGGACATCGATATATTGGGCCGCATGGCCGAAAAAGGGCTGGCAAGGGTCGCGCTGTCCGTCACCACGCTCGACGCGAAGCTTGCCCGCAGCATGGAGCCGCGCGCCGCAACCCCTACCCTGCGGCTACAGGCGATCCGCAAGCTCAACGATGCGGGCATTCCCACAAGCGTCATGATGGGGCCAGTCATTCCGGGCATCAATGATCATGAGATCGAACGCATTCTCGACGCGGCCTATGCGCAGGGCGCGCGCGAGGCAGGCTATGTGTTGCTGCGGCTGCCGCTGGAAGTCGCCCCCTTGTTCAAGGACTGGCTGCTGCGCAACTATCCCGACCGTTATCGCCATGTGATGTCGCTGGTGCGTTCCATGCGCGACGGCAAGGATTATGACGCGGAATGGGGCAAGCGCATGCGCGGCACCGGGCCTTATGCATGGCAGATCGGACGGCGCTTCGAGATCGCGGCGCGCAAGCTGGGCCTCAACAAGCGACGCACGGCGCTGCGCACCGATCTGTTCGCGCCGGTCGAAAAGGGCGGCAAACAGCTTTCGCTTTTTTGATCCCGTTTCGTAAAGGCGCGAATTGTAACCATCACTTCCGCGTGATTTCTCGTTCACGCATCGGGGTTTCCTGCTCCACGCCGCCATCCTCAGGCAGGAACCCTTGCGGAGAATCCGAAGCAATGCGAGCATTACACCCATGACCCGCTCCGCTTCTGATTCTCCGCTTCTTTTCGATATTCCGCTCGCCCCCGATTTCTCTGAAGAGCGGCGGCGGCTGGCGCAGGGGCTTCAGTATATCGCAGGCATTGACGAGGCTGGTCGCGGCCCGCTGGCGGGGCCGGTGGTTGCGGCAGCGGTGATTTTCGACGGCAATGATCTTCCCGAAGGTCTGGATGATTCCAAGCGGCTTACGGCGGCGAGGCGTGAAACGCTTTATGACACGATCCTTGCCAAAGCCATCACCGTTTCAATCGCCAGCCTGAGCGCGCGCAGCATCGATAAAAGCGATATTCGCAAGGCCGCACTCGAAGCCATGCGCCGCGCCGTTACCGGCCTTACCCGCCAGCCTTGCCATGCCCTCATCGACGGTCGCGACGTGCCGCCCGGCCTGCCCTGTCCCGGATCGGCACTGGTCAAGGGCGATCAGCGCTCGGTTTCCATTGCCGCCGCCTCCATCGTCGCGAAAGTTACCCGCGACCGCATGATGATCCGCGCAGGGCTTGCCCATCCGCTCTACGGGCTTGAGGTTCACGCCGGATATGGAACCGCAAAGCACCGTGCCGCCATTGAAAATGACGGTCCTGTGCCGGGCATTCATCGTTACAGCTTTTCCCCCATCAAGGGGCGCTTCAATATCTGAAATACCATAACGCAAAACGCCGCCCGATGGGCGGCGTTTTGTGATCTTATAAGGGCACGTCAGTTCAGGTTCGACTTGACCTGTGTGAGCGCATCCTTGAACAGCTTGCTGGCAAGCGTTGCGTCCATCTTGTCGGAAGCGACCTTGCCGGCTGCGGCAATCGCCAGATCGACGGCAGAGGAACGAACCGCGTTGATGGCGTCCACTTCCGCAGTCGCGATCTTCTGCTCTGCAAGCTTGTTGCGGCGCGTGACATATTCCTCGGTCGCGCGCTTGGCGTCTTCAAGCAGCGCCTTTGCCTCGCGTTCGGCGCTGGCAACGATGTCGCCCGCTTCCTTTTCGGCTTCCTTGCGCTTGCGGTGATATTCCGCCAGAAGCTGCTGTGCTTCCTCGCGCAGCGTACGCGCTTCTTCCAGTTCCTTGCGGATATTGTCCGCACGCTCGTCAAGCGAGCGGCCGATCATGGCCGGAACTTTCATATAAACGATGATCGCGATGAAGATGACGAGAGCAACAAATGCCCAGAATGTAGCGTCCATTGTCTTCTCCTCAGGCGTTCGATGCCTTGACAGCCGCGGTGATCGCGGACTTGTCGGCCTTGGTTCCGAGAATCTGCTCGACGATCGAGGCCGCGGTTTCCTCGGCGATCGCGCCGACGTCGCTCATGGCCCTGGTCTTGATTTCGGCGATGCGCTCTTCGGCTTCCTTGAGTTTTTTCTCAAGCTGCGCTTCGGCAGAAGCGCGTTCGGCATCGGCTTCGCCCTTGCCTTTTTCGCGGGCAGCTTCGGCGATTGACGAAGCCTTGGCGCGCGCGGCAGCCAATTCCTGCTCATAGGCAGCGATGGCGTTGTCCGCATCCTGCTTGAGCCGGGCAGCCTGTTCGAGATCCTGCTCGATACGATCGCGACGGCTTTCGATCACGCCGCCGATACGCGGCAGGACCACGCGCGACAGGAACAGATAGAAAAGCCCGAACGTGATCGCAAGCCAGAGAACCTGCGAAGCGTAATGGGTGGAATCAAACGGAGGAAATACGCCGCTGCCGTGCCCGGCCTCTTGCGCAACCCCGGTTTCGGTGTGCACCTCACCGGTGGCAGGGACAGTGCCTTGCTCGCTGGCCGGTTGAGATTCGGTGGCGGTTTGGGCGAACGCCGTGGACACGAACATCCAGATTTCCCCTTCAATCAGACATGGCCTTGTCCGTAAACCGGCTCCGGTTTGTCGGGATCATGCCTTACTCAGACGTCTCTTATGCAAAGGCCAGCCGCTTATGCACCCATTAAAGCGCTTCGCGGCAGGCCAGTTCCTTGCAGCCGTTATATTAGACGGCGAAGAGGAGCAGAAGCGCGATGAGCAGCGAGAAGATGCCCAGAGCTTCCGTCACGGCGAAGCCGAACACCAGACGGCCGAACTGGCTGTCAGCGGCGGATGGGTTGCGCAGGGCGCCGGAGAGATAGCTTGCGAAGATGTTGCCGAGGCCGAGAGCCGTACCGGCCATACCGAAACAGGCGAGACCGGCGCCGATGTACTTTGCTGCTTCCGCTTCCATGTTAAGCTCCTTCTGGATAGAAATAAGTGCGGATTTCTGTTCTGGCGGTCGCCCGCCGGTTAGAACTCAGTGTCCCGGATGTACCGCGTCGTTGATGTACATGCAGGTGAGAACGGTAAAGACGTATGCCTGGAGGAACGCCACCAGGAATTCGAGCGCCGTGATCGCGACCGTCATGAGCAGCGGCAGCACAGCGCCGCCAATGCCCCAGACATTGCCGATCGCAGCCAGCGAGACCACAAAGCCCGCAAAGACCTTGAGCGTGATATGGCCTGCGAGCATATTGGCGAAAAGACGAACCGAGAGGCTGATCGGACGCGACAGGAACGAGATGATTTCAATGGCGACAACCAGCGGCACGATGATGCCCGGCACGCCTTGCGGCACGAAAAGCTTGAGGAAGCCCAGGCCGTGCTTGAAGAAACCATAGAAAATGACCGTGCCGATGACGAGCAGCGAGAGCGCGAAAGTCACGATGATCTGGCTCGTGACCGTATAGAAATAGGGCACCAGACCGATGAAATTCGCAATCAGCACGAACATGAACAGCGAGAAGACGAAGGGGAAGAACTTCATGCCCTTCGAACCCGCCGAATCCCGCAGACTGGTCGCCACGAATTCATAGGCCATTTCCGAAACCGACTGAAGACGGCTCGGAATGAGGCCGCGACTGGTCGAGGTGAAATAAAGAAAGCCTGATGCGAGCACCACGGTTGCGACCATGAAGGCCGAAACATTGGTGAACGAGAGGTCCAGACCACCTACATCGATGGGAATCAACCGGGAAACCTGGAACTGATGGATCGGATCGTTCGCCACCTTAACCTCGTCTGTCATCCCTGCCGGTAGGCAATCGGCCTGCCGAAAGGCAATTGCCTGCCCGAAGGCGTTTCACTCTGGACATAGCGTCCCGTTGTCTCATGTGTCTATACGCGAACATTTTGCGCCTGTCCGCGAAGACTTAATCCTTATCGTGCTTTTCCCCGTCAGACTTAATATTGCCCTGTTCGGCAATATATCCTGACGATCGCAGCACATTGAGGGTGCCGGCAGCAAAACCCAGAAGGAGAAATATGATCAATCCCCAAGGCTTCGTTCCGGCAAAACGATCAAGTGCCCAGCCGATCAGCGCCCCGACCACGATGCCCGCGATGAATTCGCTGGACAGCTTCATGGCCTGCGCGATCGAAGCCGATGATCCTGATCGCTCCTCTTGAGGGGCCGGCACCTTTAAAACGCCTTTTTTGACCAGTTCGGTCTCAAGGCGATTCAAACGCTGGTCCAGCTCCCCTGAAACGGGTTTCCTGTCCGCATCCTTACCGGCTCCGGATGGCTTTCCGGGTTCAGTCCCGCGCGCCATGTCAGCTCCTTTTTGCAAGAAATGCAGGGCATCGACCCCATTTCCAAGTTGCGCGCAACATATTGACACAGTGCGCGCTAGTCAAGGCGCTCAAGCAATTGCTGCAAGAGGTTTTTTATCATGGAAAATTAGATGCTTAGCCGATAGTGCGACTCATTTTCCGGCCAGAGTCGCATGAGTGCCACACGATAGGGGCAAAAATTGGAATCAATTCACGGCACGCTCACCCATAGATTCACCAATCGCAAGCGGCTTCAAGCGCCCGGATGGACAAATATTCGTGTGCGGCCATCAGCTCCAGCCGCCGCCATAGGTGCGATAAAAGATATGCAGGCCGATCTTGGTCAGCTTCTCCATGGTCGGCGCCCAGAAGGGGCGGACATAGGTGGCGTGATAATGGGTGGCGGAGCCTACTTCCGGCAGCCAGATTTGTCCGGCGGTGACGGTTTTTGCGACCTGCTGCGCCATGCGCCATTGCGGCCGTTCGGTGATGCGATGCTTCTGCCCGTCGCAGGCGAAGGAGAACTGGCAGGCATTGCGCCAGTTGCGGTTCTGATAGACGACGCCGCAGATCGTGCCGGGATAGGCAGGGTTGCGCACGCGGTTGAGCACCACCTGCGCCACGGCCACCTGCCCTTTGACCGTTTCGCCGCGCGCTTCATAATAAACCGCTTCAGCCAGGCATTGCTGTTCTTTTTTGCCGAATGATTCGGCGGGCAGCGGTGTTGCAGCCCAGGCATGATCCTCCTCGCCGATGGGCGGCACAAAACGGCCCGCATCGGCTTCGGGTTCAAGAATGGCTTCAAAGGGAGAGGTCTTGCCGTAATCGGGCTTTGCGGGCGCATAACCGAGCGCCAGCACGTCGGGCTGAGGATTATTGACCAGTTTTGCCAGTTGCACCGGCAGGTCGGCCTTGGGTTTTTGCCGCTTGATCGCATGGAAGGCCATCGCGATCTGCACTTCCTTGCCCTCGATGTCGGAATTGGTGAAAGCCATCAGCGCATCGGTCTTTTCCTGCGGATGGGTGATCATGCTGATTTTTTCAAACATGCTGCCCGCGCTGAAAGCGCGCGCCGGAGCCTTGGGTTTTACCGAGACGATACGGCTGGTCTTGTCGGAACGATTGATGCGGTTTTCGTCAGGGTTGGGATCATCGATGCCCAGTTTCCCATTTTTATGCCCGCCCGAAAGCGCCACGCGACCGATGCCCGGCACTTCGATGCCCGCGGTGGCGATGCTGCCCGTTACGGTCGTTGCATCGACAAAGGGCATCTCCGCCTGATGCAGCGAGCCGACCGGGGCTTTTGCGACAAAGGCCGTCCAGCGATGACCGGCAATATCGGCGGCGGGAACAAGGCTTGCCATGTCCTGCAAGGCGATCGTGCCGGAGTTGGAAATCCAGGCGACGGACGCGATCAGCAAAGGCGCAAGCCGATGCTTGCGACGCAACTGGCGCGGCCTTGCCCGCACGCCATAATAGCGACCATCCTCAGGGCAATAGCCCGTGACAGGATAATGCCATACCGGCTCGGCAACCGCTTTTGATCGGCCAAACAGCCCTCGTATGGATACAAGGCGCACCGGAAACTCCACTCGAAACTGGGATACTTACTGTCCCGATAATGGAGTATTAACCTTGATGACTGGTTAACAGATAAGCGTTTACTATTTGAAAAGATTGATTAATTTTTGATTAAAAGCATTGTGCCACTAATAGAAAAGCCCGGAAAATCCGGGCTTTTATCATTTCCGCTTTTTGGCGCGTCCGGCAAAGGGATTGTCGGAGGTGCGCAAGGAAAGCCTTATCGGCACGCCGGGCATGTCGAAAGTTTCGCGCAACCCGTTGATGAGGTAGCGCACATAGGATTGCGGCATCGCATCGGGGCGCGAGCAGGAAACCACGAAGCCCGGCGGGCGGGTCTTGACCTGCGTCATATATTTCACCTTCAGGCGACGGCCCGATACCGCCGGGGGTGGCTGATGGGCGATCACCCCTTCCAGCCAGCGATTGAGGCGTCCGGTGGAAATGCGGCGGTTCCAGATTTCATGGGTCGCCACCACATTTTCCATCAGCTTGTCGAGGCCCTGCCCGCGTTCGCCAGAGATCGGCACGGCACGCAGGCCGCGCACCTGCGGCAGAAGGCGTGCGGTCTTTTCGTAAAGATCGGCCAGCACCATCTGTCGATCTTCGATCAGATCCCATTTGTTAAACGCGATGACCGGCGCGCGGCCCTCGCGGATGATGAGATCGACGATCTGCAAATCCTGCTTCTCGAAGGGAATCGTCGCATCGAGCACGATGATGACCACTTCGGCGAAGCGGATGGCGCGCAGGCCATCGGCGACGGAAAGCTTTTCGAGCTTTTCCTGAACGCGCGACTTGCGGCGCAGCCCAGCGGTGTCAAACAGCTTGATCTTGCGGCCACGCCATTCCCAATCGACCGAGATCGAATCGCGCGTGATGCCTGCTTCCGGCCCGGTCAGCAGGCGGTCCTCGCCCAGCATCGTGTTGATCATGGTGGACTTGCCCGCATTGGGGCGTCCGACAATGGCGATGCGCAGCGGCTTGGTTGCATCATAGGCCGGAATGACTTCCTCATCCGGGTCTTCGATGTCGTCGCCGACCAGCGCGCCAACGGCGGCGGGCGCAAAGGCTGCATCCGCCTCTTCCTCTTCGCGCTCATGCGCAAAGACGCGCTCTTCGCCAAGAAGCTCAACAATGGCGTCGCGCAGATCGGGCATTCCCTGTCCGTGTTCGGCGGAAATCGGGCATGGTTCGCCAAGGCCGAGCTGGAAGGCGTCATAAAGGCCGCTATGCGCGCCGCGTGCTTCGGCCTTGTTGGCGACCAGCACCACCGGCTTGCCGGAACGGCGCACCAATTCGGCGAAAGTTCCATCGGCGGGCGTTACGCCCGCCTTGGCGTCGATGATGAAAAGAATGGCGTCGGCTTCGGCAATGGCCGCTTCGGTCTGGGCGCGCATACGCGCTTCCAGACTGTCATTGGCGGCTTCTTCAAGACCCGCCGTGTCGATGACATCGAATTTGAGGTCGTAAAGCTTTGCGTCATGGATACGCCGGTCGCGCGTGACGCCCGGCAGATCGTCCACCAGCGCCAGCTTGCGACCGACGAGGCGATTGAACAGCGTGGACTTGCCGACATTGGGACGCCCGACGATGGCGAGGGTGAAACTCATTGAATACCCATGAAACGAAGTGACTCCAGAATTCGGATCGTCCGATCTCAGCCTTGCGCGGCAACGCCTGCGCCGCGCATGAGATCGAGCATGGTGTTGGCGCGCTGGCGAATATTCGCCGGCACCAGATTATCATTGGCAAGCTGGTCGAACAGCTTGAAGGCATCGTCGAAACGTCCGGCCTTCCATGCCGCAAGCCCCAGCGCCTCGCGCGCGCTGCCGCGCATCGGGTGGCCGTCCGCCGAAAGCGTCTCGACGCGGCTTGCCACATCCTCGTAAGAACCGCTGTCGACCAGCAGATAGGCCGCACGCAGGCGCGCGACATCGCGCAATTGCGAGGGCACGCCATTATCCGCAGCAACCTTGTCGAAAGCCGCAACCGCTGCCGCCGCATCGCCCTTTTCGGCCAGAACCGCAGCCGCGCGCAGACGCGCCAGCACCGGATAGGAACCATAGCCGGTCTTTTCCAGATCATCGAGAGCCGCCAGCGCTTCGTCGTTCTTGCCTTCTGCGGCAAGATCGAGCGCTGCAAGGAACTTGTCGCCCGAAGCCGACGCCCTGCTGTCGGACCAATGCTGATAGCCGACCATGCCCGCGGTTCCCAGAACCAGAGCAACGGCACCGCCCATCAGAATCGGCCCGAAACGCCGCCAGATCGATTTCATCTGTTCTGAACGGAGTTCCTCGTTTACCTCGCGAATGAAACTGTCGTCTGCCATGGTCCGCCATTCTGTTGATCTTGGATAGGTCTATTCCGGCGCTTTTAGTCGTAATTCGCGCCATATGTAAGACCCGAGCGCGAAATAAGCAGCCAGCGGCCATACAATATGCATTTCTGTCCGACCTTCGCCACATTCAAGATACACAAAGCAATCTTTCCCCCAGCCCGGCGTTCATTTCCCATGCGTATTATTCGGTCCATCCTTGCTGTTGCCTCCGTCCTTGCTTTTGCCGCCCATCCGGCGCAGGCGCAGGCGCAGACGGCCAAGCCGCAATATGTGCTCATCTCATTTGATGGTGCGCATGACAACAGGCTGTGGACACGCTCGCGCGAGCTTGCAAGGAAACATGACGCGCATTTCACCTATTTCCTGTCCTGCGTCTTTCTGATGACCAAAAAGGACCGCCGCGATTATCAGCCGCCGCGCAGAAAGGCGGGAGCCTCCAATGTCGGCTTTGCCTTAAGCCATGAAGAAGTCGTAACCCGGCTCGACAATATCTGGCAGGCGCATCTGGAAGGCCATGAAATGGCCAGCCATGGCTGCGGCCATTTCGACGGCTCCGAGTGGTCCACCGCCGACTGGAGCAAGGAAATCGCGGAATTTCGCCGTATCATGGCCGGGGCCTATCGCAACAACGGCATCAAGGGCGAGCCGGAAGGCTGGCAGGCGCTCGTTCGCAACGGCATCGAGGGGTTTCGCGCGCCCTATCTGGCCAGCGCGAGGCCGGTGCAGGAGGCGCTGAAAGCCAGCGGCTTCCGCTATCAGGCTTCCGCCGTGACAAGCGGGCCGGAACACCCCAAAATTTCTGGCAGCTTTGCCTCTTTCGGCTTGCCGCTCATTCCCGAAGGCCCTTCGCAGCGACCCATTATCGGCATGGATTACAATCTCTATGTGCGCCATTCCAAGGGCAAGGAAGCGCCGCTGCAATCGGCGCAATTCGAGGAGCGCACCTATAGGGCGTTCCGCGCAGCCTTCGACAAACAATATGCGGGCGAGCGCGTGCCGCTTCAACTCGGCTTTCATTTCGTGCTGATGAATGACGGCGCTTACTGGCGCGCCATGGAACGGCTGGTCGGAGAAGTCTGCACCATGGCCGATGTCAAATGCACGACTTACAAGAACTATCTTGACAGCATCGACCAGCAGGCAGGCGAGCCGCATCGTTCATAATCAATTATCGTTTACGGCCCGCAGCAAGGCCGATCATGGCCGCGATCACCAGCGAGAAGGCCGCAACGAGGCTGGGCAATGTGAACGAGCCGGAATATTGCGCCATCAAGCCCGCCACCAGCGGCCCGATGATCTGGCCGATGCTGAAACATACCGTCATGCGCGCCAGGGCTTTTTTGGGCGAAAGCGGCGCCAGCACCCGCGCGGCCTGAAGGCCGAAAGCCGTCAATGCCATAAAGGTTCCGCCTAAAAGCGCGCCGCCGACCAGAGGGCCGATGGGTGGCGGCAGCACCACGCTTGCGGCAACGCCGATGGCTTCGAGTATGGCCGTCAGGGCAAATGCGGTGAACAGGCCCAGTTTTCGCGCCGATGGCGACCACAGCCAGATGGATGGGGCGGCGCAAAGGCCGGTCACGATCCACACGGCGGCTTCCATCGTCGCCCCGCCCTCGCTGGAACGGACGATTGCGATCAGGAAGGTCGCGGTAATCACATAGCCGAAACCGAAAATGCCATAGGCCAGCGCCAGCGCATTGAAAGCGAAGCTTTTGGGCAATTTTGGCTCGCGCGTGCCATTCTTGCCACCGACCGGTCCGCTTTTGACCAGCAAGGCCACCGGCACGATAATCAGTGCGGTGAGGATCGCCGATCCGATCCAGTCCGCGCGCCAGCCCAGCCCGGCATAGCTGCCGCCTGCGACAAGCATGGCGGAAAGCGCGATGCCGCAGCCGACCCCGCCAAAATGCAGCGCCCCCAATCCTGTCCGTCCCGCGGTCGCGACATGGCCAAGAACGATGGCGGTGCACAGGATCATGGTGACCGCGCTGATGAAACCTGCGGCAAGGCGGATTGCGGAAAACAGCCAGACATCATTGAAGAAGGCCATTGCAAGACATAAAAGCGCGCTTGCGGCGAGACCGGTAATCACGGTTGCGCGCTCGATCCCCGCCGACCAGCCATAGCCTGCCGCGATCGCGCCCAGCAGATAGCCGATATAATTGGCCGAAGCGATGAAACCCGCATCGGCGGCATTGAAGCCTATATCGGCCATCATGCCGGGCAGGCTCGGCGTATAGATGAAGCGCCCGATGCCCATGGCCGCCGCCATGGTGAGAAATCCGCCTAAGGCATATTGAAAGGCGGTCTGGTGCGGGTCTTGTGAGGCGTATATCTGATTCATGGGCGGCAACATACGCCTCGCCTATTCGTGGGCAATTGAATTTTTCTGATCGGAATATTCATTCCGACTATGCCTTGCGTTCGGGCACCGTCATACTGTCCGGGTGGGCCGAATGGAGGAAATGCAGCAATGCCTCATTGACCGCTTGCAGCCGGAAAGCGGTGTCACGCCAGCCAAAAGCGATATTCTCCGGCATGGGTGTAAGACGCTGCGCCGCCTCGCTTTCCTCCACCGCGCAATTGTCGATCACTATCCGCAACGAACGCAAAACCCATTCCGGCGGCGGAGTTTCCTTCTTGCGCAAGGCATTGCCAACCGCTTCGCCAAACAGCAAGGCACAGGCATAAAGGCGAATGCCGCGCCGGTCATAGCGCCCGGCCATTTCGCTGATCTCGCGTGCAATGAGACGGCCGCGCAGCGACCAGCGCGCATTGGAGCGCGCCAGCGCAATACCCTCACCCAGCGCGACGACCGCCTGCTGGGCGCTTGCGAACTGATTGACGGCATTTTGCGCACGCACCATATCCTGTTTTTCAAGTGCGATGGCACATTGCTTCAGGCCCGAGACGATTCTGTCCGTCAGGCCGCGGACGCCCCGGTCGATCACCCGCACCGGATTGGGGGTCAGCAAAATCTGGCTGAATAACAGCCCCACGCCTGCTCCAACCAGCACATCGATCAGGCGCGTCACACCCGCCGCCTGCGGCCCCAGTGCCAGAACCAGTATGGCCGAAATGCCCGACTGGATGGCAATAGCCGGGGCCAGGCCGAAAGTCGTGGCCAGCACCATCGCCGCAAAGGTTACAGCACTCATATGCAGAACGGGCGTCGTTTCGGGTAATAAAAGCGAAAGCTCGCCCACCAACACCCCGGTCGTTACCCCGATGATGATGCCGATGGCCTGCTTGCCATGATTGGGCAGGTTTGGCGCCAGGCACACCACCGCCGCCACCATGGCAAAGACCGGTCGCGGCTGGCCAAGCATCCATTGGCAGAGCAGCCACGCCACCCCGCCCGCAACCGCTGCGACCAGTGAATCGCGCCAGCTAACCGACCATTGCTGAAAAACCTTGTTCAATCGCTGGCGCATGGGCGTTCTCAAGATATTTGTTTTCACGCATTATCCTGACACATCGAAGCAGGAAGAGAAATCAGTCCAGTGAACTGATTTTCCTGCGGAGGTGTTTCACACTTTTGCTGGAAATGTTCTAGGACTTGAAAAAGGCCTCATACTGATCCGGCTTGAAGCCAACCGTCATTGCACCGTCCTTTTCGAGCACCGGGCGCTTGACCATGGAAGGCTGCGCCAGCATCAGTTCACGCGCCTTGTCTTCATCAAGATTCTGACGCTCTTCTTCGGGCAGTTTTCTGAAGGTGGTGCCTGCCCGGTTGAGCAGTTTTTCCCATTCGATATTTTTCAAAAAACCATCGAGTGTGTCTGCATCGAGACCATCTTTTTTGTAATCATGGAAGGCATATTCAATGCCGTGATCATCCAGCCAGTTGCGCGCCTTTTTCATGGTGTCGCAATTTTTGATGCCATAGATGGTCACGCGCATGAGAACTCTCCTTTGATGATTCCGCGATTGGAGACTCTATAGACGCAAAGCGGCTTCGCCACAAAATTTGCACAATTGCGCATGGCGTTTTTGGAAAATCGAGCCTGATTTATCTCAAAACGGGCTTCTGAAGTGCAAAAATGCGCATTTTGCGGCTCTGTTTTTCAGCTTTTTCGTTCCCTTTCCAGCAAATCGCGCTTGCGTTCGACGCCCCAGCGATAGCCGGACAAGCCACCATCATTGCGCACCACGCGGTGGCAGGGAACGGCGATTGCGATCTTGTTGGCGGCGCAGGCTCCGGCGACCGCGCGGGTGGATTTCGGCAGGCCAAGCTTTTGCGCAAGTTCGCTATAGCTCAGGGTTTCGCCTGCGGGAATTTCGCGCAGCGCCTGCCAGACGCGCTGCTGGAATGCGGTTCCGCGCAGGTCGAGCGGCAGGTCAAGCCCGATGCGGGGATTTTCGACAAAACCAATCACCTGCGCGATGTGATCCTCGAAATCCCGGTCGGCGCCGACAAGTTCGGCCTTTGGGAAACGTTTTTCGAGATCGCGGATGAGTTCTTCCGGCTCGTCGCCCATCAGAATGGCGCAGACGCCGTGATCGCTTTGCGCCACCAGCACCGCCCCAAGCGAGGACTGGCCGATCGCGAAGCGAATGGTTTCATTGTCGCCGCCTGACTTATAAGCCTTTGGTTTCATACCCAGAATCTTATCGGAAGCTTCATAGAAGCGGCTGGAGGAATTATAGCCTGCATCATAGATGGCCTCGGTTACGCTCGTCTGCGGGGTTTTGAGTGCTGCGCGCATTTTACCGGCGCGGTGCGCATCCGCATAGGCTTTGGGCGTCAAGCCCGTCAAGCCTTTGAAAATACGATGCAAATGCGCGGGGCTGGTGTTGAGGGCGCTGGCGATTTCCTCCAATGCGGGTATTTCCTGCGCAGCTTCGATAAAACGGCAGGCGCTTGCGACCATATCGGCGTGGCGGGCATTGTTCTGCGCGGCAAGCGTTGAGTTGAGATCAGGATGACAGCGCATACAGGGCCGGAAGCCCGCGCGCCTTGCCTCTTCAACACATTGAAAAAACTGCACATTTTCGCGCTTTCCCCGCCGCGACGGGCAGGATGGGCGGCAATAGACGCCGGTGGTGCGCACCGCATAGACGAATTCGCCATCCGATGCGTGATCGCGCGCCAGCACTTTCTGCCAGCGGCTTTCGTCAAGATCGTGCCCCAGTTCGTGCTTATGTGTCGTCATCAGGTTCATGTCCGTTATCCTCATAATCACTATGAAGAAAACCTAATTCAACACAATAATGTGCGCACTCCGCTGCCTGCTTTCAAATTTATTGTCGTTCACGCCTTGCGCGCTGCGCGGATCGCATCCAGCAATTGCTGCTCGCGCATCACGCCGCCATAAAGTCGCGTGCCGATCACGAAAGACGGCGTCCCGCTGAAGTTGAAGGCTTCACCCTGATCCATATTGCGGCTCAGAAGATCGTTGATCCGCTCTGAATCCGCCCCGTAATCGGCTTCCAGCTTTCCGGGATCCAGCCCCGCCTCTTCCAGCGCCGCGCGCACCCGCTCTTTGGAAAGGCGGCCTTTCGTCTGCATCAAGGCTTCCATCGCCTTGATATAATTGCCGGATTTTTCAGCGGCCAGAACCAGCCGCGATGCATAGGCGGAATTCTCGCCAAAGATTATCCAGTCTTTCAAGACCAGACGGACATTGCCGTCATTCTTGACGACCTGCATCAGACCGGCATGGCCGCTTTTGCAATAAGAGCATTGATAATCGAAATATTCGACGATGGTGACATCGCCAAGAGGATTGCCCAGCACGGGGTTTTCCGGATCATAAAGGACTTCCGCCACGCCCGGAAAGCGCTGGGCAAGGCTTTTATGGGGGCCGAAGGCCAATGCGGCGGCGCCGGCGGCACCGGCAAGCAATATCTGGCGGCGAGCGATCATCAGCTTGCCCCCTGTCCCGATTGAGACTTGCTTAGAACGACCACGCGGCTTCCGTTGGAAACCCGTTTGTGCAGGTCGAGAATATCCTGATTGTAAAGGCGGATGCAGCCCGAGGATGCGGCCTTGCCCACACTCCACGGCTCATTGGTGCCATGGATGCGATAGAGCGTATCCTTACCGTCACGATAAAGATAAAGCGCGCGCGCACCAAGCGGATTGCGGATGCCGCCTTCAAGCCCCCTGGCATATTTCGCGTAATGCTCGGGATTGCGTTTGATCATGTTCTGCGTCGGGGTCCAGCGTGGCCAGCGCGCCTTGTAGGCGACTTCCGCCTCGCCGGTGAAAACCATGCCGGCGCGCCCGACGCCGATCGAATAGCGCATGGCCTTGCCGCCCGGCTGCACCAGATAAAGATAGCGCGCATGGGGATCGACGACGATGGTTCCCGCCGGATAATGGGTATTGTAGCTGACCTGCCTGCGCAGATTGCGGTCGGCTATCTTGTCGAGGTCAAGCGCTGGAATATGATTGCCGCCATCATTGACCGCGCCATACATCACTTCATATTCGCTTTTTGCGGTATGAACTTCCGGCTGCGCTTCAATTACGGGTTCCGGCGCGGGGGCTGCTGCGACCGGCTGGGGCATGATGACGGGAACGGTTTCCACCACGGGGACGCTCGTGCAGGCGGCTGCGAGAAATGGCAGGCCGAGGATCACAGCGAGCCGGGCCGCTCCAATGCGGGTTGTTTTCGTCTTGTTTGCAGCGTGCAATGGATGCCCCCAGCCGGTCATTTAAAAAGCCTGTCATGGTGAAATTTCGAATATCAGTCTCGCGCGCTCTTAGTCGATTCGCGCGGCCGCAAGAACAGGACGGTTGTAAATCGCGGATAAGGCCGCCACCTTAAGGCAGTCTTAAGCTGGCAGGGAGAGAAACCGCCGGAACGGTCTTTTTCAGAGACTTCACGCTCAAGTGAGTTGGAACGGAAACCTATGCGCATTCTGGTGATCGAAGATGATCCAATCCTGCTCGATGGCTTGAGCGTCGGCCTCGGGCTGGCCGGATTCACGGTGGATACGGTGCCAAGTTGCAGCGATGCGGAAGCAGCGATTGCCGCGCAGACTTATAATGCCGTCGTACTCGATCTCATGCTGCCGGATGGTTCGGGCCTCGATGTTCTCAAATCCATGCGGCAGGCGCGCGACGAAACGCCGGTGCTGCTGCTGACTGCACGCGACCAGGTGTCCGAGCGCATTGCCGGTCTGGATGCGGGCGCGGATGATTATGTCGGCAAGCCCTTCGACCTGCATGAGCTGGCGGCACGGGTGCGGGCAATCGCCCGCCGCGGCACGGGGCGCGCCAGCGCGACGCTGAACTGGCGCGGCGTGGAGCTTGATCCGGCGGAGATGTCCGCGCGCCTGCATGGCGAAACGCTGCGGCTGACGCGGCGCGAGTTTTCCATCCTGCGCGCCCTGATGGAGCGTCCGACAGCGACAATCTCCAAATCCACGCTGGAGGAAACGCTTTACGGCTGGCAGGAGGAAGTGGAAAGCAATGCCGTGGAAGTGCATGTCCATCATTTGCGATCCAAGCTCGGCGCAGGCTTCATAGAGACGGTGCGCGGGGTCGGCTACCGGCTTGCAAGGGCATAGAGATGAATTCGATCCGCGGTCGTCTAACCGGCATATTGATCGGCATTACCTGCCTGGTGTGGCTGTTTGCCGTGGTCTGGATTCATGCAAGCACACAGTCGCAGCTTGAAAAAGTGCTCGATGCGCGGCTGATGGAAGCCGCGCGCATGGTCAATTCGCTGCTGACCGAACGCCGCGTGGGTGTCACGCCGGATGGCGACGGCGCACAGCTTTCGCTCAAGCCATTGCCGGGTTTTCCGATCTATGACCGGCAGCTTTTCTGCCAGATATGGTCGCTGGACGGCAAGCTTCTGGGACGGTCCGAACATGCGCCGGGCGATCAGCTGACGCAGGCGGGCAACGGCTTTTCCACCACCGTCGTCGCAGGCCAGCGCTGGCGGGTCTTTGCCGTCGAGAACACGCAGCTTGGCATGCGCGTCATGGTGGGCGACAGTCTCGCAGTGCGCGACAGGCTGGTACAGACGGTGGTGACAGGCGTCGGCCTGCCAGCGCTTTTGATGCTGCCGCTGTTTGCAATCCTGATCTGGCTTAGCGTGCGGCGCGGCTTGCAACCGCTCAGCCGCCTTGCCGCCATCCTTTCAAGGCGCGAGGCAAAAGACCTGAGCCCCCTGTCCGAACACAGGCTGCCATCTGAAATCGCCCCGGTGGTTACGGCGCTCAACGGGCTGTTTCACCGCGTGGAGGAAGCGCGCGAACGCGAACGCCATTTTGCAATTTTTGCCGCGCATGAACTCAAGACACCGCTTGCGGGGCTGAAGACGCAGGCGCAGATTGCGGCTGGAAGCGCGGATGAAAATATCCGTGACAATGCCGTAAGGCAGATTGCGGCGGGCGTCGACCGCACCAGCCGCCTCGTCAGCCAGCTGCTCGATCTGGCAGCGCTTGAAGCCGAAGATGAAATGGAACCGGGCGCAAGCGAGCCTGCGGGCGCGCTGCTGGCAGCGATCTCGATGGATATGCGCATGCTGGCCGCACAGCGCAATGTTTCCATCGAATTACCGGAGAACCCGCCGC
Source organism: Falsochrobactrum shanghaiense (assembly GCF_003149535.1). Lineage (GTDB taxonomy): Bacteria > Pseudomonadota > Alphaproteobacteria > Rhizobiales > Rhizobiaceae > Brucella > Brucella shanghaiense. Next base: position 196,272 of record NZ_QGDB01000001.1, read on the forward strand.
CGCTTTCCCTGCCCTATCCGCATCTTTTCATGATTGCCGCCCGCAATCTGATCGAAAATGCGGTCAACCATTCGCCACCCGATGGCCGTGTGCGATGCAGGCTCGAAGCAGGCGGGGAAAAACTGGCCTTCATCGTCGAAGATGACGGCCCCGGCATCGCACCCGAAGACATGCCGCATGTCACCGAGCGTTTCTTTCGCGGCGCCAATAAAAACGACAGCGGCAGCGGGCTGGGGCTTGCCATCGTGGCCATGGCGGCAAAGCGCATGGGCGGGGGCGTGCATTTGAGCAATCGTGCCGAAGGCGGATTGCTGGCGGTGCTGAGCATTCCCAACCAGCCCCTGTAGAATCTTTTCCTTTTCCCCCAATCAGCGGGGACGCTTTATTGCGAAAGCGCTTCATGCTTTTCGGAATGCGCCTGAACCCACCCATATTCCTGTTGACTGGTGCGCCTTTTTCCTTATTATGCAATTGCGAACTATTTGCAAAAAGCCGTGATAATTCGCTACGCTTCAACCCGGTATATTTCACACCGGCATATTGCGTCGGAGCCGGACTCTTATGCCGATACCGGGGTTGCGTAACTTGACCGCTGCACTATCCAGCGTGCGGGTGGCAGCAAGGGTCAAGCTCCTCCCAGTACTGGCCAGCACTGGCCAGAACGGGCCGGGTTCAACCCGGCCCGTCGATGGCTGTTTCAGAACTCAATCCCCCTGCCCGGCCATAGATTCCGGCCTGACAAGCAGCCCCGCCATCTGATTCGCTTGTGCAATTACGACATGGCAATCCCGTTCAGGCATCCATTTGGTCGCATTCCGTTTTTGTTCTATTTGATTTAGATCAATGACAGATATTCGCTGATCGCGGATATGGAGTTATTGTACTGCTGTCCGGTCGGGCAGCCTTTGTCATGCGCTGCGAGGGGATTTCATGAACTACGCCGCTGGAACCGTCATTTCCGGTCTTGGAGCACTTTTCGCAGTGCTTCTGGCCGGATTTTCTCATGATGAACTGTTCAGAACCCATATGTGGATTCTGTTCGCAACACTTGCGATCTTCACCATTTTGCTGATGCGCAATGCCGATTACGGCCTGGCACCCAAAAAAGTCGATCAGTCCACCTATCTGGATGGACCGATCCGCTATGGTGTGATTGCGACAGTTTTCTGGGGCGTGGTCGGTTTTCTGGCGGGTGTCCTGATTGCGGCGCAGCTCGCTTTCCCCGACCTCAATCTCGAACCCTGGTTCAATTTCGGCCGTCTGCGCCCGCTGCATACGTCCGGCGTGGTCTTCGCATTCGGCGGCAATATCCTGATCGCCTCGTCGTTCTATGTCGTGCAGCGCACCTGTCGCGCGCGCCTTTTCGGCGGTGATCTGGCGTGGTTCGTGTTCTGGGGCTACCAGCTTTTCATCATCATGGCTGCGACCGGCTACCTGCTCGGCATCACGCAATCGCGTGAATATGCGGAGCCGGAATGGTATGTCGACATCTGGCTCACCATCGTCTGGGTCGCCTATCTCATCGTGTTCATGGGAACGCTGTTCCGACGCAAGGAGCCGCATATCTATGTGGCGAACTGGTTCTACCTGTCCTTCATCATCACCATCGCCATGCTGCATATCATCAACAACCTGGCGGTTCCGGTCTCCTTCCTCGGCGTGAAGAGCTATTCGGCTTTCGCAGGCGTTCAGGATGCGGTGACGCAATGGTGGTACGGGCATAATGCGGTCGCCTTCTTCCTCACCGTGCCCTTCCTTGCGATGATGTATTATTTCGTGCCCAAGCAGGCGGAACGTCCGGTCTATTCCTACCGGCTCTCCATCGTGCACTTCTGGTCGATCATCTTCCTCTATATCTGGGCAGGCCCGCACCATCTGCACTATACCGCCGTGCCCGACTGGGCGCAGACGCTGGGCATGGTCTTCTCCATCATGTTGTGGATGCCTTCCTGGGGCGGCATGATCAACGGTCTGATGACGCTTTCGGGCGCATGGGACAAGGTCCGTACCGATCCGATCATCCGCCTGATGGTCGCGGCAATCGCCTTTTACGGCATGGCGACCTTTGAAGGCCCGATGCTCTCGATCAAGGCCGTCAACTCGCTGTCGCACTATACCGACTGGACCATCGGTCACGTTCATGCGGGCGCGCTGGGCTGGAACGGCATGATCACATTCGCCGCCGTCTACTACCTTGCGCCGCGGCTGTGGAACCGCCAGCGGCTCTATTCGATCCGCATGGTCAACTGGCACTTCTGGCTCGCGACGCTCGGCATCGTGCTCTATGCCGCCGCCATGTGGGTTGCCGGTATCCAGCAGGGCCTGATGTGGCGCGAATATGACGATCAGGGCTTCCTCGTCTATTCCTTCGCGGAAACCGTGCTTGCGATGTTCCCTTACTATGTCATCCGTACGCTTGGCGGCCTGCTCTATCTTGCCGGCGGCCTGGTGATGGCGTGGAACGTCTACCAGACCATTCGCGGCGAGCTGCGCAGCGAGGCCCCCATGGGCGGCGCTCGTTCAATCTCCGGCGCAACTGTCCAGCCTGCCGAATAAGGAGCGTGTGATTTATGTCTGTACTGGATAAACACTCCAAACTGGAGAAGAATGCCACCTTGCTGCTGATCGCTTCGCTCGCGGTCGTCACGGTGGGCGGCATCGTTGAAATCGCGCCGCTCTTCTATCTCGAAAACACCATCGAGAAAGTGGAAGGCATGCGCCCCTATTCGCCGCTGGAACTGGCGGGGCGCGACATCTATGTGCGTGAAGGCTGCTATCTGTGCCACAGCCAGATGATCCGGCCTTTCCGCGACGAGGTGGAGCGCTACGGCCATTACAGCCTGGCTGCCGAATCCATGTATGACCATTCGTTCCAGTGGGGTTCCAAGCGCACGGGGCCGGACCTTGCGCGCGTGGGCGGACGCTATTCCAACGAATGGCACGTACAGCATCTCATCCGCCCGCGCGACGTGGTGCCTGAATCGGTCATGCCAAGCTATGCATTCCTGATGAACAAGCCGCTTGATGCGTCCAACATCGCCGCCAATCTCAAGGCCAATGTCACCGTGGGCGTGCCCTATACGCAGGACATGATCGACAATGCGCTCAACGATCTTCAGGCACAGGCGGACCCGAATGCCGACACATCCGGCGTCGAGGAACGTTATCCCAAGGCAAGGGTCGGCGATTTCGACGGCAATCCGCAGGTGATTTCCGAAATGGACGCGCTGGTCGCCTATTTGCAGATGCTCGGCACGCTGGTTGATTTCTCGACCTACGACCAATCGCCCCAGGCACGATAAGACGGAGCGCGGCTATGGATTACAACACCATGCGCACTTTCGCCGATAGCTGGGGCCTTCTGGCCATGGTGATCTTCTTTATCGCCGCAGTTCTCTTCGCCTTCCGACCCGGAAGCAAGAAGAAGGCGGATGATGCGAAGAATATCCCGTTCAAGGACGATAAAGATGAGTGAAAAACAGATTGATGAAGTCAGCGGCGTCTCGACCACCGGTCACGAATGGGACGGCATCAAGGAACTCGACAACCCTATGCCGCGCTGGTGGTTGTGGACCTGGTATGCAACGATCTTCTGGTCGCTTCTTTACGTCATCGCCTATCCGGCATGGCCGCTCATATCCAGTTCCACGGAAGGCATGCTGGGCTGGTCGAGCCGCGGCGCCTTCTGGGCGGAAAACACCCAGATCAACAATGAGCGTCAGGGTATTATCGACCAGATCAACGCCAAGGACGTGCATGAAATCCTGGCCGATGAAAATCTGCGCCAATACGCCATTGCGGGCGGCGCTGCCGCCTTCCGCGTCAATTGCGTGCAATGTCACGGCTCCGGCGCGCAAGGCGCTCCCGGCTATCCGAACCTCAATGATGACGACTGGCTGTGGGGCGGTTCGGTCGACGATATTCTGGCGACGATACGCCACGGCGTGCGTTCGACCGACGACGGGGAAACCCGCGTTTCGGAAATGCCGGCCTTTGCCGACGTGCTTGAGCCGCAGCAGATTCGCGATGTCGCAGCCTATGTGGTGAGCCTTTCGGGCACGCCGCACAATCCGGCAATGGTTCCGGACGGCAAGCAGGTCTATGCAGAAAATTGCGCGGTCTGCCATGGCGATGACGCCAAGGGCCTGCGCGAGTTCGGCGCTCCCAATCTCACCGATGCGATCTGGTTCTACGGTTCGGGCGAAGACGCCATCGCGCGTCAGGTCGCCCGCCCCAAGCACGGCGTCATGCCCGCATGGGAAGCGCGCCTTGGCGATGCCACCGTCAAGCAGCTGGCCATTTTCGTCCACTCGCTGGGTGGCGGTGAATAATCGCATCCCGCTCCGCGAACAAGCGGAGCGGGATGTTATGTTAGCGTGCAGAAAGGTCGCACGGCTCGAAACCCGACTGCACAAGCCTTATATCGGTACCGAAATGGGGCATGAGAAAACTGGAACAAGGACCGGCGCTGATCGTGCCTCAGCACGATTGAAGCTCACGGCACATCGAGCCGCCGCGCATGTGTGGAGGCAAGCCTGCGCGGGGTCTTTCACCCAAACGCCTTCTGAGAGGGAATTTCTGTTCTGAAATTTCAGTTTTTTCAGTAGGCACGATAACAGACGCATCGTCTGTAAACGGCAACAACGATGCGTCTCTCAGGCCGATGCGGTAGGAGCAAGGCAATGACAGACGATGTCGAACGGATTGACGTTCAGGCAGTCAATTCCCCCAAGACGCGCCAGTCGCTTTATGCGGCGCGCGTAAAAATCTTCCCGAAGCGGGTCAAGGGCGAATTCCGCCGCTTCAAGTGGCTCGTCATGCTCGTGACGCTCGGCATTTATTACCTGACGCCGTGGCTGCGCTGGGATCGCGGTCCCTATGCGCCCGATCAGGCGGTGCTGATCGATCTGGCGAACCGCCGCTTCTATTTCTTCTTCATCGAAATCTGGCCGCAGGAATTCTATTATGTGGCGGGGCTGCTCATCATGGCGGGGCTGGGATTATTTCTCGCCACTTCCGCCGCAGGACGGGCATGGTGCGGCTATACCTGTCCGCAAACCGTCTGGGTCGATCTTTATCTGGTCGTGGAGCGCGCCATCGAAGGCGACCGCAATGCGCGCATGAAGCTCGACAAGGCGCCATGGTCCTTCGACAAGCTGTGGAAGCGCGTGACCAAGCATTCGATCTGGATCGCCATCGGCGTTCTTACCGGCGGTGCGTGGATTTTCTACTTCGCCGATGCGCCGACGCTGCTGGTGGATTTCGTAACCGGCCATGCCGAGCCGATCGCCTATTTCACCGTCGCCATCCTGACCGGGACGACCTATGTTTTCGGCGGGCTGATGCGCGAGCAGGTCTGCACCTATATGTGCCCATGGCCGCGTATCCAGGCGGCGATGATGGACGAGAACTCGCTGACCGTCACCTATAATGACTGGCGCGGCGAGCCGCGTTCGCGTCATTCCAAGAAGGCCATAGCCGCAGGCGAGACGGTGGGCGATTGCGTGGATTGCAATGCCTGTGTCGCCGCCTGCCCGATGGGCATCGATATTCGCGACGGCCAGCAGCTTGAATGCATCACCTGCGCCTTGTGCATCGATGCCTGCAACTCCGTCATGGACAAGATCGGCAAGCCGCGCGGCCTGATTTCCTATGCGACGCTTTCCGACTACAGCGCCAATATGGCGCTCGCCACCAATAATGGCACGGCGTCCATCGATCCGGCCCGCGTTTATGAAGCGCCCAACAGGCTTTCGGACAAGGTACAATCGCTGTCCTGGAAGAAAGTGCTGCGTCCGCGCACGCTGATCTATTTCATCATCTGGGCGCTGGTCGGCCTGTCGCTGGTCGTTTCGCTCAATATGCGCCAGCGTATCGGCATCAACGTGCTGCATGACCGCACGCCGCAATATGTGCTTTTGTCCGACGGATCGATCCGTAACGGCTATACGGTCAAGCTGCTCAACATGATCCCGACGCCGCGCACCTTCCACCTGTCCATCGACGGGCTGCCCGAGGCAAGCCTGGCGGTACAGGATGAAAATGCCGGACCGGATGGACAAACTTATGAAGTGCCGGTCGACCCCGACCGCCTGAAGACATTGCGCGTCTTTGTCACCATGCCGCAAGATGCTATTCATGATCATCGTTCCGACTTCAGGATTGAAGTGCGCAGCGATGACGGCTCGGAAAACGCCAGCTACAAGGCAATTTTCATAGCTCCGGAGAAGAAATGATGTCGGTCAAAACGAAAACTTCAGGCACCTTCACCGGCTGGCACATGCTGGGCATCATGCTGGCATTCTTCGGTGTCATCATCGCGGTCAATCTCGTGATGGCCTATAATGCCGTCAACAGCTGGAGCGGACTGGTGGTTCCCAATACCTATGTCGCCAGCCAGGAGTTCAATGCGAAAGCGGCGACCGGCAAGGAGCAGGCAGCGCTGCAATGGCAGGCAAAGCCCAGCTATGAAAACGGCGTCTTCACCTACCGGCTCTCCGACCGCGACGGCAATGCGGTTGCCGCCACCGGCGCGACGGTGGAGTTCAAGCGGCCGGTGGGGGATGCGCATGACACGGTGGTCGAGCTGGCCGTGATCGATCAAGGTGTGCTGCGCGCGCCCGTCGAGCTTGGCGAGGGAAGCTGGATCATGGAAGTCAACACCGATGCCGGGCTGGACAATCCCTATCGCCATGTTCTGCGCATCATCATCCGCAATGGAAGAATGCTATGAGCTGCTGTGCCAACAATGCCCAGCTAGCGGTCGCCGCACAGGCGGTCTCAACGGATGAAATGGCGCTTTCAAGCCGCGTGTTGGGCAATGGGCTGCGCCAGCTGGAACTTTCGGTTCCCGATGTGCATTGCGGGCTTTGCATCAAGGCCATCGAAGACGGGCTGAAGGACGTTCCGGGTCTTGTCTATGCGCGCGTCAACCTCACGTCCAAGCGGGTTTCGGTGCGCTGGAAGGACGGCGAAACGCCGCCGGATGTGGTCAACAAGCTACGCAAGATCGGCTATGAAGCGCATATATTCGACATGGCGCAGGAGAAGGACCCGACCTTCACGCGGCTTTTGATTGCACTTGGCGTTGCGGCTTTCGCCTCTTCCAATGTGATGCTGCTTTCGGTTGCCGTGTGGTCGGGGGCGGATGCGGCAACGCGCGATCTGTTTCACTGGATTTCCGGGCTGATCGCCCTGCCGACGCTGATTTTTTCAGGCCGTATTTTCTATTCATCCGCATGGAACGCACTGCGGGCGCGGCGCGTGAACATGGACGTGCCCATCGCGCTCGCCATTTCGCTGGCCTTCGCCATGAGCGTCTATGAAACCATGCATCATGGCGAGCACGCCTATTTCGATGCATCGGTATCGCTGCTGTTCTTCCTGCTGATCGGTCGCACGCTCGATTACATGATGCGCGAGCGGGCGCGCTCGGCTGTGCGCGGGCTGGCGCAACTCAGCCCGCGCGGCGCGGTGGTGATCGGCGAAAACGACGAACGCAATTACCTGCCGGTCAATGAAATCCGCCCCGGCATGCGCATCATTCTGGCGGCAGGCGAACGGGTGCCGGTCGATGCGCGCGTCGAGGAAGGCCGCTCGGAACTTGATTGCGCCATCGCCTCGGGCGAAAGCGATGCCGTGCCGGTCGGCCCGGGGTCGGATATTCGCGCAGGCACGCTCAATCTTTCCGCGCCGCTTACCATTCGCGCGACCGCAGAAGCCAGAAATTCGTTTCTGGCCGAAATGGTGCGGCTCATGGATGTGGCCGAAGGCGGACGCGCGCGCTATCGCCGCCTCGCCGACCGCGCATCCGAACTCTATGTGCCGCTGGTGCATTCCATCGCCTTTCTCGCCTTTGCCGGCTGGATGGTCTATACGGGCGGCGACTGGTATCGCTCGATCTATATCGCGATTTCCACGCTCATCATCACCTGCCCCTGCGCGCTGGCGCTGGCAGTGCCTATCGTGCAGGTGGTAGCCGCGCGCCGCCTGTTTGAAAACGGGATCATGATCAAGGACGGCTCGGCAATGGAGCGCATGGCCGAGATCGATACGGCGATCTTCGACAAGACCGGGACGCTGACGCTCGGACAGCCGAGGTTGATCGATCTGGAAAGCATCGACCCGCAGCATCTTGAAATTGCAGCCGAGCTTTCGCTTTATTCGCGCCATCCGCTGTCGCGCGCGCTTGCCGCCTTCTCCGGCAGCAAGCCGATGAGCGCCTTCACCCGCATCGAGGAAGTGCCCGGTTCCGGCATCGAGGCGGAACTTGATGGCACTGTCTACCGGCTTGGCAAGCGCGAATGGGCCTGCGGGGAAAGCGATGCCATTGTCGCTTCCGGGCCGCAGACCTGTCTTGCCATCGACGGCAGGCTCGTGGAGACCTTCCATTTCGAGGATCGTCCGCGTGAGGATGCGGCGGCAGCGCTTGGCGCGTTGAAGCGCGAGGGCGTGAAGCTCGGCATCATGTCGGGCGACAAGCTGCCAGCAGTGCAGAAGCTTGCCAGCTATCTCGGCGTTGAGAATTATCGCGGCGAGGTTCTGCCTGCCGACAAGTCGAAGCTGGTGCAGGAGCTTGCCAGCGATGGCGGCAAGGTGCTGATGGTCGGCGATGGCCTCAATGATGCGCCTGCACTGGTTGCAGCCCATGTTTCCATGGCGCCCGCGACGGCTGCGGATATTGGCCGCAACGCCGCCGACTTCGTGTTCCTGCGTGAAAGCCTTGCCGCAGTCCCCCTTGCCCTTGCGGTCTCACGCGAAGCAGGCAGGCTGATCAGGCAGAATTTCGCGCTGTCCATCGGCTATAATATGATCGCCGTGCCGATTGCGATTTTCGGCTATGTGACGCCGCTTGTCGCCGCACTTTCGATGTCGTTTTCGTCGATTGTCGTCATTTCCAATGCGCTGCGGCTCAGGGCGGGCCGGAAGACCGCCCGCACGACGCCAAAGCCCACACCAGCCGCTCTCATGCAGGAGGCTGCTGAATGAGCGGACTTTTGTTCCTCATTCCCATCGCACTATTTTTAGGCGCGCTGGGGCTTGGCGCTTTTCTCTGGTCGCTGAAAAGCGGCCAGTATGAAGATCTCGACGGCGCGGCCAATCGCATATTGCTCGACGACGATTCTAGTCCTGAACAAGAATCGCGCGAAGATCGTTGACATTGGTGCCGGTCGGCCCCGGTACGAACAGATCGCCGATCGCGTTGAAAGCCGTCCATGCATCATTGGCGTCAAGCCGTGCAGCACCTTCTTCACCAGCCTCCAGCAAACGTGAAACCGTCGCGCCATCGGCAAAGGCCCCGGCATTATTTTCAGAGCCATCGATGCCGTCAGTGTCGGCGGCAAGCGCGTGAATATTCGCATAGCCGTCAATATCGAGCGCAAATGAGAGCAGGAATTCGCTGTTGCGCCCGCCCTTGCCACCCTTTTCGCGAATGGTGACGGTGGTTTCGCCGCCCGAAAGGATGACCACCGGCTTTTTGAACGGACGGTCGCGCTCCGCCACTTCGCGCGCGATTGCGGCATGGACATGCGCCACTTCGCGCGCCTCGCCTTCCATGGCATCCGACAGGATCACCGCCTCGACGCCATGACGCCTTGCCTCTTTCGCAGCCGCTTCAAGCGACACGGCGGCAGATGCGATCACACGCACTTCGTTATTGGCAAAAACCGCATCATCCGGCTTCGGCGCATGGCAGTTCTCCCCTTTGATATGGGCAAGGACTGCCTGCGGCAGATCAAGCCGGTAGCGTTCGATGAATTTCAGCGCGTCGTCGCGATCGGTTGCGTCGGGCACGGTCGGGCCGGATGCGACAAAAGCGGGATTGTCGCCGGGAATATCGGAAACCACCAGCGAAAACACCCGCGCCGGATGGGCGGCGGCGGCCAGCCTGCCGCCCTTGATGGTGGAGAGATGCTTGCGCACGGCATTCATCGCCGAAATCGGCGCGCCGGATGCAAGCAGTGCTTCGTTGAGCGCGATTTCATCTTCCAGCGTCATGCCTTCGGGCGGCGACGGCAGAAGCGCCGAACCGCCGCCGGAAATCAGCGCCACCACCAGATCGTCTTGCGTGAGGCCGGAGACGGCCGCAAAAAGCCGCTTCGCTGCTTCCTGCCCCGCCGCATCCGGCACCGGATGGGAGGCTTCGATGATTTCGATGCGCTCGCAGGGTGCGCCATAGCCATAACGCGTCACCACCACGCCTTCCAGCGGTGCATCCGTATGTTTTTCGGCCCACGCCTTCTCGAAGGCCGCGGCCATTTGCGCCGATCCCTTGCCCGCGCCGATCACCACGGTCCGGCCTTTGGGCTTTTGCGGCAGGTTGGCGCGGATGGTCAATTCGGGGTCTGCTGCGGCGACTGCCGCATCGAAAAGGCTGGTGAGGAATTTCTTCGGATCGGCGATTACGGTCATTTTGTTCCGATGGCTATAAAAGTCCCGCCTTGAGCGGCTTTCCGGCGATATAGGTTTCGACTATGGCACGGTCATCGCCTAACGTCTGCAACAAAAACAGTTCCTGCTCCAGTGTGGCTCCCGCCGCCATGCGCAGCCGCATCGGCGAGGTGGCGGATGAATCAAGCACCACAATATCGGCTTCCGTGCCTTCATCAAGCGTGCCGATCCTGTCTTGCATCGAAAGCGCGCGCGCATTGCCCAGCGTCATCATGTAAAAAGACTGGAACGGGTTCAGGCGCTGTCCGCGCAATTGCAAGACCTTGTAGCCCTCATCCATGGTGCGCAGCATGGAAAAGCTGGTGCCGCCGCCAATATCGGTTGCAACCGCCATGCGCGCGCCTTCAGCCTTCAACCGGTCGCGGTCGAACAGGCCCGAACCCAAAAACAGGTTGGAGGTGGGGCAGAATACGGCAACGGAGCCTGTTTCCGCCATCACCTTGACTTCGCGCTCTTCCAGATGGATGGAATGGCCAAGCAGCGTCTTGTCGCCCAGCAGCCCGTAATGCTCATAAATGCCTAGATAATCCGGCGCATCGGGGTAAAGCGACTTCGTGAAGGCGATCTCGTCGTGATTTTCCGAAAGATGGGTCTGGATGAAACATTGAGGATGCTCGCGCGCCAGCGCGCCGCTGGCTTCCATCTGTTCCGGGGTCGAGGTGATGGCGAAGCGCGGCGTGATCACATAATCAAGCCGGTCCTTGCCATGCCAGCGCGCAATCAGCGCCTTGCTGTCGTCATAGCCTGATTGCGCGGTGTCGCAGAGTGCGGGCGGCGCATTGCGATCCATCATCACCTTGCCGCCGAGCATACGCATATTGCGATGCTGCGCGGCGCGGAAATAGGCATCAACGCTTTGCGGATGCACCGAGCAATAGGCGACAGCGGTGGTCGTGCCGTGGCGAATGAGTTCGTCGAGAAAACGTTCTGCGATGAATTCGGCATGCTGTTCGTCGGCGAATTTCTGTTCGGCGACGAATGTATAGGTGTTGAGCCATTCCAGAAGATTGGCGGCATAGGACGCAACCACCTGGCTTTGCGGATAATGAATATGGGTATCGATAAAGCCCGGCAGGATGAGGTGCGGGCGATGATCGGCGACCGGCACATCGGCCCCTGAATGCGCGCTGATTTGAGCATAGGTGCCAAGACGCGCAATGCGGCCATTTTCAACCAGCACTGCACCATCTTCGATATAGCGATAGGAATTGCTGTCCTCCAGGCTTTGCGGCTCGTCGTTAAAACTCAGCACGCGGCCACGGATGAGAAGTCTGCTCATTCTTACTTTGCTCCAGAAACGGCGGATTCATACCAGGAGGCGAGAAGCTCGCGCTCCTGATCGGTCACGCCGGTTAGATTGGCAGGCGGCATGGCATGGGAGCGCCCGGCCTGCAAATAGATCTCGCGCGCATGAGACGCGATCTCGCGGTCGGTTTCAAGGACGACGCCCTTGGGGGCTACGATAATGCCCTCCCAGCCCGGCTCTTTGGCATGGCACATGGCGCAGCGCCCCAGCACCGTGTCGCGCACTTTTTCAAAATGCGGATCGGAAATAAAGCCCTGCTGGAGCGCGGAGATTTTCTGCTCTTCCGGCTCGCCGGTCAGAATTTTGGGCACCGTCGAAAGCCAGATGATGAGGATGAAAAGAATGACCGTCGCCAGCCATGTCCATGTCGGGTTGCCCTTGCGCGCATGGCGGGTGTTGAACCAGTGGCGGATGGTGACGCCCATCAAAAACATCAGCGATGCGATGATCCAGTTATATTCCGTCGCAAAAGCCAGCGGATAATGGTTGGAAAGCATCAGGAACAGGACAGGCAGGGTGAGATAATTATTATGCGTCGAGCGCTGCTTGGCGATCTTGCCATATTTGGGATCGGGCTTGCGTCCGGCAATCAGGTCGGCAACCACGATTTTCTGATTGGGAATGATGATCATGAAGACATTGGCCGACATGATGGTCGCGGTGAAAGCGCCCAGATGCAGGAAGGCGGCGCGGCCCGTAAACAAATGCGTATAGCCCCAGGCCACCACGACCAGCACGACATAAAGCAGCACCATCAAAAGCGTGTCGCTCTTGCCAAGCATCAGGTTGCAGATCGTGTTGTAGGCAAGCCAGCCAAGCGCCAGCGAGGCGATCGAGAGCGCGATGGCCACGGGCGCCGAAACGTCGAGCACATTGGGGTCGATCAGATAGAGATCAGCACCGGCATAATAGACGATGCACAAAAGCGCAAAGCCCGACAGCCATGTGGCGTAGGATTCCCATTTGAACCAGATCAAATGCTCAGGCATATGCGCGGGCGCGACCAGATATTTCTGGATGTGGTAGAAGCCGCCGCCATGGACCTGCCATTCCTCGCCATGCGCGCCTTCCGGCAGGCCGGGACGCTGGCGAAGCCCGAGGTCGAGCGCGATGAAGTAAAAGGACGAACCGATCCACGCAATGGCGGTGATCACATGCAGCCATCGCGCGGCGAAGCCCAGCCAGTCCCAGGCCACGGCAAAATCATACATCAGGCGCTCCCATTGTTTGCTTGTATATTATGTGCCAAAGCTTCTTGGTCGAGGGAACATTACATCACGCCCATCACTTTCAAAAAAATCTAGACAATGGTGCAAGGGGCCTATGTCATATCTGGATAATCTGCGGGTTTTCGTGCGCGTTGTCGAATTGGGAAATCTTTCGGCGGCAGGCCGCGACCAGCGCGTTTCTCCGGCGGTTGCAAGCAATCGTATCAAGGAGTTGGAGAAACATCTGGGCGCACGCCTCTTCAACCGCACCACGCGCAAGCTCACCCCCACCGAACATGGCCGGTTGTTTTATGACGGGGCGCTGAAAATTCTCGAAGCAGTGGAAGAGGCCGAAGCGGCGGTCGCGGAGCTTGCCAAAAATCCCAGAGGATCGATTCGCATCACCGCTCCGCTGGGCATCGGGCGGCGGCTTATTGCTTCCGGCATTCCGGAATTTCACGACAAATATCCCGATATTGAAGTGCGGCTGCGCCTGTCCGATCACGAGATCGATATTATGAGTGAAGGCGTCGATGTCGCCTTCAAATTGGGGGTTCTGGAAAATTCCAATCTGCGTATGCGCGGCATCATGAATTGCGAGCGCGTCATCTGCGCTGCTCCCGAATATCTGGAAAAGCATGGGGTTCCGCAATCGCCGGAAGAGCTTCTGGGCGAAAAGCACCATTGCCTGCTGCTGCGCTTTCCCGGTTCCAAGGAATATTACTGGACCTTGCAGACGCCTGCGGGCCTGCGCAAATTCGAAGTGACGGGGCCGTATGATTCCGACGATGGCGATGTGCTCACGCAATGGGCGCTTGGCGGGCGCGGCATCATCAACAAGCCGCTTTTCGACGTGAAGGACTATATCCGCGAAGGGCGGCTGGTGCCCATTCTGGAGCAGACGCCGCCCGCGCCGATCCAGCTTGCGGCAATCTATCCGCATAAGCGCTTTCAGGACCCGAAAGTGCGGCTCATCATTGATTTCATGGCAGAGCGCTGCCAGCGGCTGATTCGCGAAATATTGGATTGAAAACCGGATTTCAGGCGGTTTGAGACATTCTTGCGCCGTTGAGGGCCGCGCCCAGCACTTCCGCCGTCACCAGGGCGGCAATGACTTCGGGCCTTTTGTCCTTCACAGCAGCACCGCCAATAGGACAGACGAGATTTTCAAACAGGGTATCGCTGCCCATCTCGCGTTTGGCCCAGCTTCTGAAGGTGGCCTTCTTGGTTTTCGAGCCGATCATGCCGACATAGGCCGCATCGCGGCGCTGCAATGCTTCTGCTGCAATCAGAAAATCCAGCGCATGGTCATGGGTGAGAATGATGAAGGAACTGCCGGGCGGAGCCGAGCGCACCACCTCTTCGGGCATGGCGGCAAGACAGGTTTCCACTCCCGGCGCATCAACGGCGATCAATGCGCTTTCGCGCGTATCGACCAGCACCACGCGCACCGGCGTCAGCGACAGCGCATAAGCGAGCGCATCGCCGACATGGCCCGCGCCAAACACATAGACATGGGGGCGAGTGGCGATCTCCGCATCGATGCGGCCAATGAGTTCGGCGGTCAGGCTTTGGTCAACAAGCCTGAAATCAAGCCCCACGCGACCGCCGCAGCATTGGCCGATTTCCGGCCCCAGGGGCACGTCCATCGGATCATTGCTGCCGCCAGCCAATATTTTTCGGGCGTGATCGATGGCCATATATTCAAGCTGGCCGCCGCCGATAGTGCGAAAAATCGCGTCGCGCGAAACCAGCATCCACGCGCCTGCATCGCGCGGCGCAGAGCCTTTCACGCGCGCAACCTCCACCAGCACGCAACTGGAAGAGCGGCTGAGAAAAGCCCTTATATCGTCGCGCGCGCGCCGCATGGTCCTAACCCTTCAAGGCGCGCAGCCGTTCGACGGCCATAAGCACGCGCTCCGGCGTTGCAGGGGCATCAAGACGCGGGCAATGTTTGTGATCGGCCACGCTGGCAACGGCATCGGAAAGCGCATGCAGCACCGACATGCCATGCGGCAAAGGCGGCTCGCCCACCGCCTTGGAACGGTGGATGGTCGGCTCATAGGCTTCCGACCAATCGGTGAGCGCCACATTGAAAATTCGGGGGCGGTCGGAAGCCAGCGGGATTTTATAGGTCGAGGGCGCATGGGTGCGCAGCCGCCCCTTATCGTCCCAGACGAGTTCTTCCGTCGTCAGCCAGCCCATGCCCTGAATGAAGCCGCCTTCCACCTGTCCAATATCGATGGCGCGATTGAGCGAACGACCGGTATCATGGAGAATATCGGTGCGCTCCACCACATATTCGCCGGTCAGCGTATCGACGGAAACCTCCGAACAGGCCGCGCCATAGGCATAATAATAGAAGGCGTGGCCGCGCCCCTTGGCGCGATCCCAATGAATTTTGGGCGTCTTGTAATGACCCGCCGCCGAAAGCTGCACGCGCCCGATATAGGCTTGCTTCACCAGATCGTTGAAACTGATTTCCTGATTGCCGACGCGCACGCGATTGGGCAGGAAGACCACCTGATCTTCCGGCACCTGATATTGATGCGCGGCAAAATGGATGAGACGCTTCTTGATCTGGCGGGCTGCATCCTGCGCGGCCATGCCGTTGAGATCGGCACCGGATGATGCTGCGGTGGGAGCCGTGTTCGGCACCTTGGCGGTGGTGGTGGCGGTGATCTTCACCCGGTCGATGTCGATCTGGAATTCTTCCGCCACGACCTGCGCCACCTTCATATGAAGCCCCTGCCCCATTTCCGTGCCGCCATGGTTCATGTGAACCGAACCGTCATTATAGACATGCACGAGAGCGCCGGCCTGATTGGATTCGGTCTTGGTGAAGGAAATGCCGAATTTAACCGGCGTCAGCGCCATGCCGCGCTTGATATAGCGGCTTTTTGCGTTGAACGCGCGGATCGCCTCGCGGCGCTTTGCATAATCTGCGCTTTCCTCCAGTTCCGCTACGATGCGCTGGATGATGCAGTCTTCCACCTTCTGGTGGTAAGGCGTGATATTGCGGGTGCCTTCCGCGCCCATCGCATCATAGAAATTCAGCTTGCGGATTTCGAGCGGGTCTTTGCCCACGGCAAAAGCCACCTCGTCAATCACCCGCTCGGCACCGATCATGCCCTGCGGGCCGCCAAAACCGCGAAACGCCGTATTCGACACGGTGTTGGTGTAAAGCGGGGCGGATTGCGCATGGATAGCCGGGTAAAAATAGGCATTGTCGCAGTGAAACAGCGCCCGGTCGCCCACCGGCCCGGAAAGATCGGCGGAAAAACCGGCATTGAGCGCGAACATGAAGTCCACGCCCAGAATATTGCCCTCATCATCGAAGCCGACTTCATAATCGATCTTGAAATCATGCCGCTTGCCGGTCGAGGCCATGTCCTCATCGCGGTCGAGCCGGATCTTGACCGCGCGGCGGTGTTTCTTGGCGGCGATTGCCGCAATCGCCGCCCATTGATTGGCCTGCGTTTCCTTGCCGCCAAAGCCGCCGCCCATGCGGCGCACTTCAACCGTGACGCTATGGCTTGGCACACCAAGCGCATTGGCCACCAGATGCTGCGTTTCACTCGGCCCCTGCGTGGAGCAATAGATGGTCACATCCTCATCCTCGCCGGGGATCGCGAGGGATGCCTGTCCTTCAAGATAGAAGTGGTCCTGCCCGCCAAGGCTCATGCGGCCCTTTATCTTGCGCGGCGCGTGATCGATTGCCCCACGCGCATCGCCGCGGCTGAGCGTCAGGGGGGTGAAAACGAGCCGGTCCTTATAGCCATCAAGCCCGTCAATCGAGAAAATACCGGGCATTTCCTCATATTCAATTTTTGCAAGACGGGCGGCGCGGCGCGCCTGATCGCGGGTTTTTGCCAGGACGGCAAAGATCGGCTGGCCATGAAATTCCACCTTGCCATCGGCAAGGATCGGATCGTCATGCATGCCGGAAGGAGAGACGTCATTATCGCCCGGCACATCCTTGCAGGTGAGCACGTCCACCACGCCCGGAGCCGCGCGCACGGCGGAAAAATCCATCGATTTGATGGCCGCATGGGCGAGCGTCGAAAAGCCGATGCCGATATGCAGCGTGCCTTCGGGTTCGGGCATGTCGTCAATATAGACCGCCGTGCCGGTGACATGCTTGTGCGCGGAATCATGCTTCTGGTCGGTGGCGACGCCGCCTTTGATGCGCGAAGCCTTCATCGGGTTTGCCGGATGTTTGTTCATCTCATCCCCCCTTATGCCGCTTCGATACGGGCGAGGCCGGGTTCAGCGCTGCCTTGTGTCTCGATGAAAAAGCGGCGCAGCAGATTGCGCGCCACCATAAGGCGGTAATCGGCGCTGGCGCGCATATCGCTCAACGGCTGGTAGTCGGCGGCATAGGCAGCAAGCGCTGCTTCAACCGTTTCCTCGTTCCATGGCTTGCCAATAAGCGCTGCTTCAACCGCGCTGGCGCGTTTTGGCGTTGCTGCCATGCCGCCATAGGCGATGCGGATGGAAGCGACATTGCCTTGCGCATCGAGGGAAAGATGGAATGCGCCAAGGGCTGCGGTAATATCTTCCTCGCGACGCTTGGAGATTTTATAGATTGCGAAATACGCGTCCGGCTGCGGGATCGGCACATGCACGGCTTCCACAAATTCGCCGGGCGCACGGTCCTGCTTGCCATAGGCGATGAAATAATCTTCAAGCGCGATGGTGCGGCGCTCGTCACCCTTGCGCAATGTGAGCCTTGCATCGAGCGCGATCAACGGCGGCGGCGTGTCGCCAATGGGCGAGCCGTTGGCGATATTGCCGCCGATAGTGCCCATATTGCGCACCTGCTCGCCGCCGATGCGGTCGATCAGTTGCCCTAAAGCGGGAATATGCTTTGCGAGGAAGGAAAAGGCTTCCGTATAGGTGACGCCCGCGCCGATGGTGACGATGTTGTTTTCTTCGCGAATGGCGCGCAATTGCTCAAGGTGGCCGATAAAGACCACCGGCGAAATATCGCGCATCATCTTCGTCACCCACAGGCCCACATCGGTGGAGCCTGCAACGATGGTCGCCTTGGGTTCAGCCGCCAGCACATTTGCGAAATCATCGAGATCGGCGGGAACGATCAGGCGGTCACCCGCCTCACCCATTTCCACGCGCTTGCCGTCGCGCAAGGTGGAAAGTTTCTCAAGAACCTGCGCGCGCTCCACTGCAAGCGGGTCTTGCGCCACGCTGCCATAATCGGAGATGGCGCGCGCCGCGCGGATAATCGCCTCATAGCCGGTGCAGCGGCACAGATTGCCCTGCAACGCCTTTTCAATCGCCGGATCGGCGGGCTTCGGATTGTGCATCCACAAGGCATAAAGCGCCATGACAAAGCCCGGCGTGCAGAAGCCGCATTGCGAGCCGTGAAAATCGATCATCGCCTTTTGCACCGGATGCAAGCCGCCATCAGCGCCGCGCAGATGCTCGATGGTCACGACATGGCAGCCATCAAGCGACCCCATGAAGCGGATGCAGGCATTGACGCTTTCATAGATCAGCTCGCCGCCTGCAACCCTGCCCACCAGCACGGTACAGGCACCGCAATCGCCCTCGGCGCAACCTTCCTTGGTGCCGCGCAGCCTTGCTGAAAGACGCAGATAATCGAGCAATGTTTCAGTGGCCGACAGATGGTCAAGTTCGACCGTCTCGCCATTGAGTAGAAAGCGGATCGCTTGCCGGACCCGCATATGCTGCGCCATAATTGTTCCTCCTCCCCCGAGCCAGCTTCAAGTATTTCCCCCTCGCGCGCGTTGTGAAAGACAATTATCCTTGGATGTCTTTCAAAAATATGAGGGGGAATACAGCCGATAATCTCCTACTATCATAGGACAAAAGCAGAATCGGGGAAACCGTATGAACTATCCGCGCAATCTCGTTGGTTATGGCCGCAACACGCCCGACCCCAAATGGCCGGGCAGCGCCAATATCGCCGTGCAATTCGTCGTCAATTACGAGGAAGGCGGCGAAAGCTGCATTCTTGATGGCGATCCCGCTTCCGAATGCCTGCTTTCCGAAATCGTCGGCGCGCAAGCCTGGCAGGGCCAGCGCAATCTCAATATGGAATCCATTTATGAATATGGCGCGCGCGCCGGTTTCTGGCGGCTTTGGCGCGCTTTCACGCGCCGCAACATGCCCGTCACCGTCTATGGCGTGACGCTCGCCATGGCGCGCAACCCGGAAGCGGTCGCAGCCATGAAGGAAGCCGATTGGGAAATCGCCAGCCATGGCTTGCGCTGGCTCGAATACAAGGACTTTCCCGAAGAGGTCGAGCGCGAGCATATCCGCGAAGCGGTGCGGCTGCATACGGAAATCACCGGTTCGCGCCCCTTGGGCATTTATCAGGGCAAGCCATCCGACAACACGCTGAAGCTTGTGATGGAGGAAGGCGGATTTCTCTATTCCGCCGATTCCTATGCCGATGAACTGCCCTATTGGGTCAAAGGCCCGAAGGGGCCGCACCTGATCGTGCCCTATACGCTCGACGCCAATGATATGCGCTTTGCCACACCGCAGGGCTTTAATTGCGGCGAGCAGTTCTTCACCTATCTCAAGGATGCCTTTGACGTGCTGTACCGCGAAGGTGACGAAGGCGCGCCGAAAATGCTTTCCATCGGGCTGCATTGCCGCATTGTCGGGCGTCCGGGCCGCATGGCAGCACTTGAGCGCTTTCTCGATTATGTGCAAAGCCATGACAAAGTATGGGTCGCCAGACGCATCGATATTGCCCGGCACTGGCATGAACATCACAAGCCGATCGCAGCTTCTGTTATCCCCTCCAAAGCCGGGCGGGCCGAATTCGTCGCGCGCTATGGCGGCATTTTCGAGCATTCGCCATGGATTGCCGAACGCGCCCATGATGGCGGCCTGAGCGCCGGGCAGGATACGGCTTCCGGGCTTCATGCGGCCATGGTTCATGTTTTTCGGTCCGCGAAAAATGACGAGAAACTGGGCGTTCTGCTCGCCCATCCCGATCTGGCGGGCAAGCTTGCGCAGGCAAAGCGCCTCACAGCCGAATCGACTGCTGAACAGGCTTCCGCCGGACTTGACGCGCTGACCGACGAAGAACGGCAGAAATTCACCGCGCTTAACGAAGCCTATATGCAGAAATTCAAGTTTCCTTTCATCATCGCGGTGAAAGGCCGCTCGAAACAGGAAATCCTTGATGCCTTCGAGCGCCGCCTTTCCAATGAAAGGGATGCAGAATTTGCGACCGCCTGCGCGCAGGTCGAGCGCATCGCGCTGCTGCGCCTCAAGGACATATTGCCGGAAACACTTTAAGCCTCGTGATTTACGGATTGGACCCATCATGAATCGCACCTATTACGCACCCAAGGGCGGATTGCCGCCGCAGACGCAGCTTCTCACCGATCGCGCGATGTTTACCGAAGCTTATGCGGTCATCCCGAAAGGCACGTTCAGCGACATTGTTACAAGCTATCTGCCCTTTTGGGAGAAAACGCGGGCGTGGGTGATCGCGCGCCCGCTTTCGGGCTTCGCTGAGACTTTCTCGCAATATATCATGGAAGTGCAGCCGGGCGGCGGCAGCGAGCGGACGGAACCTGATGCGGGCGCGCAAGGCGTTCTGTTCGTTGTCGAAGGCGAATTGACGGTCACGCTTGGCGGCGAAAAACATGTTCTCACCGAAGGCGGCTATGCCTATCTGCCGCCCAAGAGCGGCTGGACCTTGCGCAATGAGGGGACAGAGACTGCGCGTTTTCACTGGATTCGCAAAGCCTATGAATATGTCGATGGTCTTGACGTGCCCGAAGCGCTGTTTCTCAACGAGAAGGACATAGCGCCCACCCCCATGCCCGACACAAATGGCGCATGGGCGACGACGCGCTTTGTCGATCCTGAAGACCTGCGCCACGACATGCATGTTACCGTGGTGACTTTCGAGCCGGGCGGCGTCATTCCCTTTGCCGAAACCCATGTCATGGAGCACGGGCTATATGTGCTTGAAGGCAAAGCGGTCTACCGGCTCAATCAGGACTGGGTGGAAGTGGAAGCGGGCGATTTCATGTGGCTGCGCGCCTTCTGCCCGCAAGCCTGTTATGCGGGCGGTCCGGGCCGGTTCCGCTATCTGCTCTACAAGGATGTCAATCGTCATATGAAGCTTTCGCGTTAAGCGAAACGATTTGGTCCCGGACGATTATTTTCATATTCGGAGAATGTTATATAAATCCCTGTAATATAAGGGATTTATATAAATATTGGCGGTTGAACCATATATTGATCCATGCTCAATTGTCCGGGCGGGCGCAGCGGCGTGCCGACTTTAAGAATTGTCACTTCAAAGAGAATATATTTATGAAACAATATCATTCTATCGGCTTTGCCATTGCCTTTACTGCAATCTCCTTCGTACCGGCATTTGCGGCTCCGCTTCCGGGCGGCGCAAATACGCTTCAGGAAACCTATCAGGACTGGACCGTCACCTGCCAGACGCAGAACGACAATGCCGTTTGCGCCATGCGTCAGGACCAGAGCAGCGCCCAGACGGGGCAGCGCGTTCTGACGGCGGAATTTCGCAATGTCGATGGCGGCAAGATCGACGGCGTTCTGCTGATGCCGTTCGGCCTCGATCTTGCCAAGGGGGCTGCGACCAAAATCGACGAGGCTGACGGCCCGCAACTGGCTTTCTCCACCTGCCTGCCGCAAGGATGCCTGACGCCGGTAAGCCTTGACGCGAAACAGGTCGCAGCGCTCAAGACCGGCTCCAATCTCAACGTCACCACCACGGCACTCAGCCCAAGCCAGCCCGTTGCCTTCAAGGTTTCGCTCAAAGGCTTCGGTGCCGCGTTCGACCGCATCGTCGCGCTGACAAAATAGCCGCTCAGCCCCGTTGGGCGGAGACGGTGATATGCGCCAGATGACGGCGCCAGCGCGTCGTCATCAGCACCGCGGTCATTCCAAGACCTGCGGCAAGGCCGCACCAGATTCCCACGCCCTTGAAATCGAAATAGAAGGCCAGCAGCGCACCCAGCGGCAGGCCGACACCCCAATAGCCCAGCAGCGCCAGATACATCGGGATTCGCGTGTCGCGCAGGCCGCGCAACATGCCCGAGGCAACCGCCTGCGCGCCATCCACGATCTGGAACAGGGCGGCGAGCGCCAGAAAGACGACGGCCAGTTCGATCACGGCGGCATTCTGCGGATCGCCCAGATCAAGGAATATGCCGATAAACATGCGCGGGAAAAGAATGATCAGCAATCCCATCAGCGCCATGAAGCCGACGCCGAGCGCATAGGAACTCCAGCCCGCATAGGCGATTGCGGAAGGATCGCCGCGACCGAAAGCCCGGCCCACGCGCACGGTTGCCACCTGCCCGAAGCCGAGCGGCACCATGAAGGTGAGCGAGGCGATCTGGATTGCCACCGCATGGGCAGCCATGGCGGTGGGGCCGATCAGGCCCATCATGATCACCGCGGCATAGAAGATCGATGTTTCAAAGACGAAGGTCAGCGCCATAGGCAGGCCGATGCGCCAAAGTTCGATCAGGCGCGGCCAATCGGGACGCCAGAAGCGCCCGAAGAGGTGATAGCGGCGGAAGCGGCGATGGCGCAGGGTGATGAAGGCAAGGCCGAGAAACATCATCATGCTTGATGCGGTGGTGGCGATGCCCGCGCCATGCAGTTCCATGCGGGGAAAACCGAAATGGCCGAAGATCAGCGTCCAGCCTGCAAGCGCGTTGAAGCCGATGGCAAGGGCTGCAACCAGCAATGTCCACATCGGCTTTTCCATCGCCGCGAAGAACGAACGCAACACGATATAAAACAGATAGGGCAGCAGCGCCCATTGCAGCGTGTGCATGAAATCCGTCGAGCGGGCGGCAATGTCGGGGCGCTGGCCCAAAAGCAGATAGATTTCTTCTGCGTGCCAGAGCAGAACCCAGATCGGAATAACGATAATGATGGCCGTCCACATGCCCTGCCGCACGGTGCGGCGCACATCGCGCACCGAATGGCGATGACGGCCCAGCGTGATGGCGATCATCGGCATGACCGCCGAAACAAGGCCCATCGAGAAAATCATCACGGTATGATAGAGGCTGGTCGCAAGAAGCCCCGAAGCCAGCGTATCGGCGCCCAGCCGCCCGATGAAGATCACATCGGTCGCAGTGAGTGCGGCCTGCGAAAGATTGGTGAAAATCAGCGGCCAGCCCAGCTTGAGCGCCTTGAAGATTTCCGTGCTCCAGCGCTTCGCGCCGGTTTCATCGGGCCGGGGAAAGCCCGCATCCATTGTCGTGTTCACATCATGCTCCTGAAACAGCCGTGGCCATCGGCCCCGGATGCTTCATAATCCTGAAAGTTTCGCGCCATGATGTCAGAGAGCGTGTCGATCCGAGAGCATGGCGTGTCATACGATCATCGACCGTCCCATGCCGGCTAAGGGCCTTTCATTACCGCAGCGGGTAATGACGCCCCAGCTTTTCGGGTTGCTCAATTTCGACGGGGAACATTGTGGATGTTCCTGAAATTGATCCGGAGCCAAGCGGGCTGCGCATCGATCTGCACATATATATTAATGATCTGTCCCGAAATTATTCATGTGTTCCGGGATCACAAATTCTGTCTGAATGGATAGCAGAGTTGGGCAAAGAAACAACCCGGCTGAAAAAGAATTTCTAAAACAAAAAACCCCGCAGATTGCGGGGTTTTCTTTTCATCGGGATCGATCAGCTGAAATCGAGCGGACGGTCGCCGTTCTCGTCCTTGATGCGGGTCGGCAGGCCGATCTGGTTGAGGATGTGCAGGAAAGGCTTGGGGTTGAGCTCTTCCACATTGACCATCTTCTTCACATCCCATTCGCCCGAAGCGATCAGGATGGCGGCTGCGACCGGGGGGACGCCTGCCGTATAGGAAATGCCCTGCGAACCGACCTCGTTATAGGCTTCCTTGTGGTCGGCGACATTATAGATGAAGACTTCCGTCTCCTTGCCGTCCTTCGTGCCCTTGACGAAATCGCCGATGCAGGTCTTGCCTTCATAATCGGGCGCAAGCGAAGCCGGATCGGGCAGCACAGCCTTGACCACTTTCAGCGGCACGACTTCCAGCCCTTCGGCGGTCTTGATGGGCTGTTCGGACAGAAGGCCCAGATTGTTGAGCACGGTAAAGACGTTGATATAGTGGTCGCCAAAGCCCATCCAGAAGCGGACATCCGCATCGGGATAATGCTTGGCGAGCGAATGCACCTCGTCATGACCGGTCATGTAGGCCTTGCTGGGGCCGACAACCGGCAGATCGAAAGTCTTGCCGATCTCGAACATCTTGTTGGTCTGCCACTGGCCGTTCTGCCAGGAATAGACGCGGCCGGTGAATTCGCGGAAATTGATTTCCGGGTCGAAATTGGTGGCGAACCAGCGGCCATGGGAGCCGGCATTGATGTCGACAATATCGATGGATTTGACTTCATCGATATAATCATCGGCGGCAAGGCGCGCATAGGCATTGACCACGCCCGGATCAAAGCCGATGCCGAGAATGGCGGTGATGCCCTTCTCTTCGCATTCCTTCAGGTGGTTCCATTCATAATTGCCGTACCATGGCGGCGTCTCGCAGATCTTCTTGGGATCTTCGTGAATGGCCGTGTCCATATAGGCAGTGCCGGTATCGATGCAGGCGCGCAGCACCGACATGTTGAGGAAGGGCGAGCCGACATTGATGACGATCTGCGTGCCGGTTTTTTCGATCAGGGCCTTGGTGGCCTCGATGTCGAGCGCATCGAGCGCATGGGCCTCAAGCTTCACGTCAGTCTTGAGGCTTTTCTTTTCGTGCACGGAATCGACTATCTTGCGGCATTTCTCTACCGTGCGGGACGCAATGTGTATATCTCCCAATACATCACTGTTTTGAGCGCATTTATGCGCCACGACCTGTGCTACGCCACCGGCGCCGATAATGAGAACGTTCTTCTTCATTTTATGTCGATGCTTCCTCTTTCAGCGGTTTCCCGCATTTTCTTGTTAACTTACTTATTTCCTGATTGAGTTGGGTTCAGGAGAGAGAACCCTCGAAATCCGCAAAAGTGAATTCACGGACGACATTCACGGTGCCGTCAAGCTCGCGCACGGCGATCGCAGGCATTCTCACGCCATTGAACCAGTTTTTCTTGACCATCGTATAACCGGCGGCATCCTGCATGGACAGCCGGTCGCCGATCTTCAATTCACGCTCGAAATTGAATTCGCCGAACACATCGCCCGCAAGGCAGGATTTGCCGCAGACCATGTAACGGTGCTCGCCCGTATTCGGTTCCATCTTTGCGCTCTCACGATAAATCAGCAGATCGAGCATATGGGCTTCGATGGAACTATCGACGATGGCCAGATTCTTGCCGTTGAACAGCGTGTCGAGCACGGTCACTTCCAGCGTCGTGGTATTGGTGATCGAGGCTTCGCCCGGCTCCAGATAGACCTGCACGCCGAATTTTTCCGAGAATGCCTTGAGGCGGGCGCAAAATTCATCGACGGGATAATTGTCGCCGGTAAAATGAATGCCGCCGCCAAGGCTCACCCATTCAACGCGATGCAGAAGCGAGCCGAATTTCTCCTCGATCTGATCCAGCATCTGGTCGAACAGGCCGAAATCGGAATTCTCGCAATTATTATGGATCATGAAGCCGGTGATCCGGTCCATGACCTTTTCCACCTTCGCCACGTCCCATTCACCAAGGCGGCTGAACGGGCGCGCGGGATCGGCCAGATCGAAGCTGGAGGTCGAAACACCCGGATTGAGCCGCAGGCCGCGGGTGATATTGGCGGCCTTATCGGCAAAGCGTTCAAGCTGGCCGATGGAGTTGAAGATGATCTTGTCGGCATTGGCGATCACTTCATCGATCTCGTGATCGGCATAGGCGACACTATAGGCGTGGGTTTCGCCGCCGAATTTCTCGTTGCCCAGACGCACCTCATTGAGCGAGGACGAAGTGGTGCCGTCCATATATTCGCTCATCAGATCGAAGACCGACCAGGTGGCGAAGCATTTGAGCGCCAGCAGCGCCTTGGCTCCGGACTTCTCGCGCACATAGGCGATCTTTTCCATGTTGCGCTTGAGCTTGGTCTTGTCGATCAGATAATAAGGCGTCTGGATCATGAGCGTTCCGGTGCAATTCAGGGGGAAGTCGTACCGTACCAGCAAGGCTGGCCGGTTCACTATCGAGCTTTAAAAGCTGCTGTTGAGACAGGCTTATAGGAAGCTTGTGACAGAAACACAAATCCGTCACACGCAATTGGACAAATTTTTCTACAAAGCGTATCCGCCTTATTGCCCCATATAGGGCTTTGCAGGGCAATGTGAAGGCGGCGCGCCCCGGCGCGATACAAAGGAACAGACAGATGCAGGAGCAGAAACCGGCCAGCAATGTATCCACCGGGGCATCCACCGGGGGCACGGCAGGCTGGGGCGAACTGTTTGCAGGCAGGAACGCTATACGCGCGCTGACGCTGGTTGGCGGCGTTGCACTGCATGCGATCAATGTCTTCATCGCGACGACGATCCTGCCGACCGTGGTGCGCGATATTGGCGGCATGGATTATTATGCATGGAACACGGCGCTGTTCGTGACCGCCTCGATATTGGGCTCCGCTCTGGTGCCCAATCTTCTCTCGCGCACGGGGCCGCGCCATGCCTATCTGCTGGCGGCAGCCATATTCGCAGCCGGGACGCTTGCCTGTGGCTTTGCGCCCTCCATGCCGGCCATGCTGGCCGGACGCGTCGTGCAGGGGCTGGGCGGCGGCATGATGCTTGCGCTTTCTTATGCCATGATCCGCATCGTCTTCGATGAAAGGCTATGGCCGCGCGCCATTGCGCTGGTCTCGGGCATGTGGGGCGTGGCCACGCTCGTCGGCCCCGCCGTGGGCGGCATTTTCGCGGAGCTGGGCGTGTGGCGTGCGGCCTTCTGGTCGCTGGTGCCGGTGATCGGCCTGTTCGCGCTGCTGGCAACGGCGATCCTGCCGCTTCGCGCACCGGGCGCAGGCAGCACCGACCGCCTGGCATGGCGGCAGCTTCTGCTGCTGACGGGATCGGTGCTGGCGGTTTCGGCTGCAAGCATCTCAACGCAAGGCATCCTCAATGTTGCGGGCGTTGCAGCAGCACTCGCCATGCTGGTCCTGCTTGTGCGCGTCGAGCGGCGCTCGGCCAAGCGCATCATGCCCAAAGGTTCATTCCGGCTGCACCGGCTCGGCGCGCTTTATCTGACCATGGGCTTGCTGAGCGCTTCCGTCACCAGTTCGGAAGTTTTCGTGCCGCTGTTCTTTCAGGTGCTGCATGGCCAGTCGCCGCTTGTCGCAGGCTATCTTGCCGCCATCATGGGCGCGAGCTGGACATTTGGTTCCATCGGCTCATCGGGACTTATGGGCAGGCGCGCCGACCGCATCATCCTTGCCGCACCCGTCATGGGAATTGCGGGCATGGGCGTGCTGGCCATTCTGGTTCCGCCCGGCAGCACCGGCCAGTGGCAGGACCTGCTGCCGATCTGCCTTGCCATGGCGGTCGTGGGGCTTGGTGTGGGCATGACATGGCCGCATCTTCTCACCCGTATTTTCAAGCGCGCGGAGCCTGAAGACCAGAATCTTGCTTCCGCATCGATCACCATGGTGCAGCTTTTCACCACCGCGCAGGGTGCAGCCCTTGCGGGCATGGCCGCAAATCTGGCGGGGCTGAGCCATCCGGGCGGCGTTGCGGGCGCTTCCAATGCAGCCCTTTGGCTGTTTTGCAGCTTTGCCCTCATGTCGGCACTGGCGCTGCTCTCGGCCATCGCCCTTGTGCGCAGAAGCTGAGACGCCGAACGGGAAAATCTACCCTCACGCTGCGGCGAATTAGAAAGCGGTTCCTTGCTGGTGCAACCAAATTCATTTTAATTGCACACCAGCTATGCCGGATAGGGGCTTGATGTGTTGAAATATAATCATTATCTCGTTGGCCGTAATCATCGATCGGATTGTCTGACGGGTTTCTTCAGCCATCCGGCCAACCACGCATCCGCAGGCGTTCCCGATATGCATGGCGGTCGAATGCGCGCCGCTCCCATGTAATCCATTCGGCAATCCACTTGATTGCGATCAAAGCAGTTCGTTGCGCAATAGCCTATGTTGCGCGCAGCCGTGAAAAAGCGAAACAGAGACAGTTCCAAAATGAGCAGCAATTTTCTTCAGGAAACCGTCACCGACATCCATCACTGGACCGATACGCTGTTTTCCTTCCGCACCACGCGCGATCCGGGCTTTCGCTTCCAGAGCGGGCAGTTCATCATGATGGGGCTGGAAGTGAACGGAAAGCCGCTGACACGCGCTTACTCGATTGCATCGAGCCTTTACGAAGACGGACTGGAATTCTTCTCGATCAAAGTGCCCAACGGCCCGCTGACCTCCAAGCTTCAGCACCTCAAGAAAGGCGACCAGATCATCATGAGCAAGAAGCCGGTCGGCACGCTGCTCTATGACAATCTCAAGCCCGGCAAGAATCTGTGGCTGCTGTCGACCGGCACCGGGCTTGCGCCCTTCCTGTCGATCATCCGCGATCTGGAAGCCTATGAGCGTTTCGAGAAGATCATTCTCGTGCATGGCGTGCGTCAGGTTGCTGAACTTGCCTATACGGATTTCATCTCCACCGAATTGCCGCAGGATGAATTCCTCGGCGAAATGGTGAAGAAGCAGCTCATCTATTATCCGACCGTCACGCGCGAGCCTTACCGCAATCGCGGTCGCCTGACCGACCTCATCCGTTCGGGGCAGCTTTTCAAGGATGTCGGAATACCCGAATTCAATCATGAAGACGACCGCATGATGCTGTGCGGAAGCCCGGATATGCTGGCGGAAACCAAGCAGATTCTGGAAGAACGCGGCTTTGAGGAAGGCAGCCAGAGTTCTGCCGGTCACTATGTGATCGAAAAGGCTTTTGTCGAAAAATAAGCCCGGCCAATGAATGAATAAATAAAGGGAGGCATCGGCCTCCCTTTTTGCTGTTACGAACGGGGCTTGGCTCCCATGACATGCTCCGGCCCCGGAAAGCTCCGGGCCTTTACTTCCTGCGCATAGGTTTTGGCTGCATCGGAAATCTGCGGCGCGAGGGTCGCAAAGCGCTTGACGAAGCGCGGCGTGAAATCCTCGAATATGCCCAGCATGTCGTCGCAGACGAGGATCTGCCCGTCGCAAGCAGCCGATGCGCCAATGCCGATGGTCGGAATTGCCAAAGCGGCGGTAATCTCGCGCGCCAGAGGTTCGACGGTGCCTTCGATCACCACGGCAAAGGCACCGGCATTCGCGATGGCCTGTGCGTCGCGACGGATGCGATCTGCCTCTTCATCCCCGCGTCCCAATGTCCGGAAACCGCCGACCGTATTGACCTGTTGCGGCATCAGCCCGACATGGCCGAAAACCGGGATGCCGCGCCTGACGAGGAATTCGACTGTTTCGGCCATTTCCTCACCGCCTTCGAGCTTGACGCCATCGCAGCCGGTTTCCTGCATGATGCGCGCTCCATTGCGGAAAGCCTGTTCTTTCGATTCCTGATAGGAGCCGAAGGGCAGATCCACGATCACGCAGGCATTTTCCGCGCCGCGCATGACCGCCTGTCCGTGCGCGATCATCATATCGAGCGTGACGCCCAGCGTGGAATCCATGCCGTAAAGCACCATGCCGAGCGAGTCGCCAACCAGCAGAAGATCGCAATGCGGATCGAGCAAACGCGCGATCGGCGTCGTATAGGCGGTGAGGCTTGCAATCGGGCGCTCGCCCTTCATCGCTTCAATCGCCTTGGGAGAAAGACGCTTCTTTCTGATGGTCGCACTCATTTCATGCAGCCCTTTTTTGCGTTGGGATGCGCTATCGGCGCAATCACCCGATTATCGAGAAGCCGCGTCGCACCAAACCGCACGAAAAGCGCGACGAGAACCGGCTTTCCCTGAAGATTCGTCAGGCGCTCCAGTGTTTGCGGATCGCGCAATGCCACCACTTCCGGCACAGCCAGCGGCTCCGTCTGAATAAAGGCGCGGATGGCGGCTTCAAGCGCCTGCGGATCATCCATGCCGGAGCGGTAAAGCCGTTCCGCCTCATCGAGCGCCCTTGGCACGATACGTGCTGCGGCGCGCTGCTCAGGTGTCAGATAGACATTGCGCGAGGAACAGGCGAGACCATCTTGCTCGCGCATGGTTTCGACGCCCACGACCCGTACCGGCATGGCCATATCCTCGACCATGCGGCGAATGATGACCAGTTGCTGGAAATCCTTTTCGCCAAAATAGGCGCGGTCCGGCCCGACAATATTGAACAATTTGGTGACGACGGTCGCAACACCGGCAAAATGGCCCGGACGCGCTTCGCCCTCCATCTGATTGCCAAGGGCCGGCACATCCACAACCGTGAGCATCGGGCGCGGATACATATCCGCAACGGACGGCGCAAAAAGATAATCAACGCCCGCCTCGCGCAGCAAGGCTGCGTCGCGCTCCAGATTGCGCGGATATTTATCGAGGTCCTCATTGGCGCCAAATTGCAGCGGATTGACGAAGATCGACACGACCGTCACGTCATTTTGCTCGCGCGCGTGCCGGACCAGTTCCAGATGCCCCTCATGCAGATAGCCCATGGTCGGCACGAAACCGATCCTATGGCCAGCACTGCGCCGGGCGGCTAAGGCCTGACGCAATTCGTCGATGGTATGGATGATCTGCATGCGGCCCTCCCCTGCCCGGCTTTCTTGTCGCTCAAGCCAGATCAGGGGCTGTCCTACAGGCTCCCATAAATTATGACAATACTCTTACGCCCGTTAATTACGGCGCGCCGACCGTATTGCCGACAGCGCGGCCAAAACGGTCGATCTGCTGCTGATAGGTCTTGCGGGTATTGGGATCGAAAACCGCAATCGGCGTGCTGACCACCAATGATGCCGCCGTGCCGACCCCTTGCGCCGTTCCAAGCGCGACCGCGCCGAGCCTGTCACCCAGCCCGATTTCAGAATCGGTGATGGTCTGGCCTGCGACGAGGCGCGTTCCGATCAGTTGCACCACTTCGGGGCTGGCAGCAAATTTATTGTGGTTGAGTCTATCACCGGCTTTAAGCTGCGTCAGGTCAATGACCGTGATACCGGCTTTTTCCAGTTCGGAACGATAGGGCTCGACCGAAGGGTCGATCTGGCCGAGACGGTCGATATTGCCGGAGATGCGGCGCGAAAGGCTGAGCGCACGGTCATCGCGCGACGTAAACAGCGTAAAGCGCGGATGGTCCTTGCCCATGGCCTTGAATTGCTTGCTGAACACGTCGACATCCAGATCAGGCGAAGCCAGAATGACGTCGGTGATCTTGGGGTTGACGCGCCCGTTGCGGATCGCCATCTGGCGCAGTGCCTCCACCGTCAGCCAGCTTCCCATCGAATGGGCCATGACGGTGATGTCCTTGACCCGCGGATCGGAAGCGATGCGGCGCAGC
Organism: Falsochrobactrum shanghaiense; assembly: GCF_003149535.1. Classification (GTDB taxonomy): domain Bacteria; phylum Pseudomonadota; class Alphaproteobacteria; order Rhizobiales; family Rhizobiaceae; genus Brucella; species Brucella shanghaiense. The sequence continues at coordinate 227,684 of NZ_QGDB01000001.1, forward strand.
ATGGTTTCCAGCGCATCGCGCGAATAGTTCGTGCTTTCCTTGTCGTAATTATAATCGAAAATGCTGGCGCGCGACGGCCATGTGAAGATGATCGGCGCAACGTCCGCACCCGAATCATGCACGATCTGCGCAAAACGATAGACCGAGTCTTCGTATGTATTGTTGAAGCCATGCACGAAGACCATGACGCGGCGCGTCCTGGTCAGATGCTCATCGAGCCATTTGCGCGCGCCTGTCTCGCCATCGATGGGAGTCACGCTGACGGTGGTGAAGTCCTTCATCGGATCGGGCGGAAGCTTTTTGGGCCATTGCACCTCGCCCACCTTGCGGTTCCTGTCCGGCGGGATCGAAACCGCAATATCGGTCAGGCTCGTGTCGCTGTCGCGTTCGCCTGAAAAAAGCGTGGCGGGATTGCCGGAGGGCCTGCGGGTGGTCGCCACCAGCAAATCGACTATCGATGCCTCGGGAGTGGTTGCGCCGAGCGGCATGAGCACGCCATCAAGCCTGTTTGCGCAACCGGCAAGCAGGAACACCGCCATAAGCAATGCGGGGACGATGCACCGTATGGGGCGGCGAATGGGGCTGCGCACGACGTGGGTTCTCCCAACAGGCAAACAAAGGCAATAGGCCCTCGATAGCGCAATATAATCAGCACATCGCCGGGAAATCCAAGCCCGATTGGCCGATGAACACAGAAAGATGCAGCATTGCGGCTTCCCGGTTACACATTTTCACTTAGGGAGCTTTTCCTGCACCCAATCGCGGGCGGCGCGCATATCTTCATCGCCGATCAGGTGTCCCGCAGGCAGACGGCGTGCATCCAGATCGGCCCCGCCCTGCCGAAGAGAGCTTTCCAGCGGCGCCGACAATCCACCAAAAAGATCGTTCGCACCGCTGAGCAGCAGCACCGATGCATCGGATAAATCGGCCTCGGGCGGATTTTCCAGCACCTCTATGCCGCGCAGCAAAATCGCCTTGCGCACGATATGCGGGTGCAGCCGCAGGAAGGCTGCAAGCAGGTTCGCCCCGTTGGAATAGCCCAGAAAGACCATGCGTTCAGGATCGAGGCCGTAGGCGACTATTGCGCCTTCGATGAAAGCCTCGAGGGCATCGGCTTCAAAGGCAATATCCGCCTGATCGAAATCATTCATGGAAAAGCGGCGGAACCAGCGCTGTATGCCCTCTTCGGTGCTGCGGCCACGCAAGCCCAGAAGCGTTGCGCGCGGCGCAACCATGCCTGCCAAGGGCATAAGATCGCTTTCATTGCCGCCGCTTCCATGCAGCAGCACCAGCGTCGAGCCATCGGGATTTTCAGGCTGGTACATGCGATGCACGAAAGGCAGATCGCGATAGATCACACGCTCTTCGCCGGGCAGTGCGAATTGCGGCAAGCGGAGGCGAATGGCGGCTTCCTCATCTTCATTGCCGGGCGGCACGAAGAGTGTCCGCCCCAGCGCCTCGACCGGTTCGTCAATGGTGAAGCCGGGAGCATCCGTCGCCAGTTCAAACAGGATGCCGCCCGGTTCGCGAACATAGAGCGATGTGAAATATTTGCGATCATGCAGATTTGTTTCGCTGGAATTGAGCGCGGAAAATGCCTTTTCCGCCGCCATGACCGCTTCATTGTCGCTGGCGCGAAAGGCGACGTGATCGAATGTGCCCGTGCCGGGTATGCCGGGCCAGAAGCCGGTTGCGTCACGCACGTCGACGGCATCGCCCGCCTGCGAGAGCAGGCGGTTGATCGCCCCTTCCCGCGCTTTGGGCGTGAAGCCGAAATAGCGCCCGATGAAATCCGCCGTCTGTTCGGGCGTCTCGGAAAGTAGGGTGGCAGCGCGCAGCCGCCGCACCGCATGTTCGGCTGGAATATCGGCAGGCTGCCAGAGGTCGTTTGCATCAAGATCGCAACCCACCAGCTTGACGATCACGCCGTCGGGATCGCGCAGGCGCAGCACCGGCTCGCCAAATTCCTGCACCGGGCCTTCGGAAGCGATCTGGTGGCGCAAGGCGCGCTCCAGCCAGAAGCCGATGGATGTGCGATCCACGGCAAAGGCAATCTCGCTTACCTGCCCGTGACCGACCCGCCCCTTCGCGCCGTCTTCCCATACCAGAAATGTAACCAGCGAACCGGGCGTGCCGGTGCGGTCGCCATAAAAAATGTGAAGCTGCTGCGCATCCTCGAAGCCGCCCGTCTGCTTGACGATGCGCAGACCAAGAAAGCCCGCGTAGAAATCGACGTTGGCCTGTACCTTATGGGTGATGAGGGTGAGGTGGTGAATCCCGCTGGTCATGCCGCTCTCCTGCCTGAGAACAAAGACATAGCGCAGATGCCGCGATTTGCCTACAGAATCGGCCTATGAAATGGACTTGGGGAAACATGAAGCTGAAAAAGAAAAAGGCCGCGCGGGAGGAGGATGCGCGGCCTGATCTTGAATACGGCTTAGGAGGAGGAGTGCCGTATCCGTATTGAGTTCTGGGAGGAGGAGTGAACTCAATGACTGCTATGTAGCCACGGCCTGCCCTGCAAACAAGGGTCAATAATGCATATCAGTTATGCAAATTAGCCGCCGCTGGGGAAAATGGCGTATATTTGCGCGAGGACGCAAGGTTGAAATCCCCCGCGCCTCCCTTATCTCCATCCCTATACTGCCTGAAACGCTGTCAGAGGAGGACATCATGGACGGACAGGTCATATTCTACAAAGGCGACCGGATCATCTACCGGCATCATATCGATGTGCAGGACGACGATTATTCCAAGGGCGTGAATGATGCGCTCATCGCCTTCCAGCGCAATTATGCCGGTTTCGATCTGGCAGGCGACGATATTCATATTCGCTTCAAGCATCCGGGCGACATCTGATCCGGCGATTCATCGTTACGTTTCAAAAAAAATCGATTACAAAAAATGCCACCCGTAAAAGGGGTGGCATTTTTTCTTAGAATGGCCTCGTTTTACGTTTTTCTGATTCGCTAATTTAGAAAAGACAAAACCGGCTATATGAAAAAGACCTTCATCATCGTTGGAAACGGCCCGCTGGAGCGTGATCTTTCCGAAGAAATCGATGCCGCCGATCTCGTGCTGCGCTTCAATGAGCCACGCGTCTCCATCGGCATGAGCGGCAGCAAGACGGATATGCTCATGCTTGCCACATCCAGCAAGCAGATGCAGCAATGGATCAGCGACCCGGCTTTTGTGAATTCCCGGATCGTGCGCAATACGCCGGAAATCCTGTTTGCATTCCATCCCAGCATCATCCGGCGCTTCCATCATCACCCCAATTTGCTCTCACGCCTCAAGGGACGGCGTGCCGACTGGACCATGCAGGCCATCGATTATTTCGGGCAGGCGGGCAAGAAAATCCGCATCATGCCCTCACAGTTCTATTTTGACGTCTGCAAGGAACTGGGCATCGAGCGCGAACGCATGAAGGAGGTCTTTCCCAGCACCGGCTTCTTCGGCATCTGGCTGGTTCTGGGCAAATATTCCCTGCCCGACTGGCAGGTGAAAATATGCGGCTTCAGTTGGGAAGGCTGGAAGCGCCATGACTGGGCCGCAGAGCGCCAGTGGATCGAAGCGAGGATGGAAGAAGGCAGATTGCAGGTTCTAAAATAACGCCCAAATAAGTTCGGGTTGCAGAAAGCCGGTACATAGCAGATATAGGGAACCATTACGGCATATCTTCAATCCTTTGCGCCCGGTTCCCATGAACGTCAAAGCCTTCATCATTCATCTGGCCCGGGCGAGCGAACGCGCGTCGCAGGTGGAAAAGCTCATCCGCAAACTGCCGCTAAAGGCTGAGGTCATCGACGCAGTCGACAGCCGCACCCTTTCCGATTCAGCCATCGCACAGGTCTATAAGCGGCACCTGCATGCGCCGCATTATCCGTTCAGGCTCAGCCGCAACGAGATCGCCTGCTTTTTATCGCATCGCAAGGCATGGCAGGCCATTATCGACCAGAAGCTCGATGCGGGCTTCGTCATCGAAGATGATATTGAGCTGACCGAGGTGTTTGAAAGCGCCTTGCGGGCCGCGCTCGATCATCTGGAACCCGGCGGCTTCATCCGCTTTGCCTTTCGCGAGGACCGGGAACAGGGTCGCGAAGTCTTTCGCAGCGGCAAGGTGCGGATCATCATCCCCGATCCGATCGGGCTGGGCATGGTGGCGCAACTTGTCAGCCATGATGCGGCGAAAAAACTTCTGGAGGTCACCCGCCAGTTCGACCGTCCCGTCGACACCACCATTCAGATGCGCTGGATGACGGGGCTGCAACCGCTCAGCGTGCTGCCGGGCGGCGTGCGCGAAATTTCCGCGCGGCTGGGCGGCACGACGGTTCAGCTCAGAAAATCTTTCATCGATAAATTACATCGCGAAATCATGCGCCCGATCTATCGCATGCGCATTCGCCGCTTTTCCAGCAGGACGAAAAGGTGAAGCCCATGGCCGTCCCTGTTCTTTTATACCACCAGATCGCGCCGCTGCCGCACAAGAAGATTCCCTTTCGCGGATTATGGGTGCATCCCGACAAGTTCCGCGCCCAGATGAGATGGCTCAAGCGGCTCGGCTATCAGGGCCTCTCGCTGCGCGATGCCATGCCTTATATTCGCGGCGAAAAGAACGGCAAGGTGGCCGTCATTACATTCGATGACGGCTTTCTCAATGTTTATGAGAACGCCCTTCCCGTTCTTGCCGATCATGGCTTTACGGCGACCAATTATTTTGTCGCAAACCAGATTGGCGGCAGCAATATCTGGGACAAGGGCGTGGGCGTACCGGTCTCGCCCTGCATGACGGTGGCGCAAATGCGCGAATGGGCGGCGCTGGGCCATGAGGTCGGCGCGCATACGCTCGATCACGTCAATCTGGAAAAGACGCCGGACGAAGAAGCACAGCGGCAGATCGCGCTGTCGAAAACCATGCTGGAAGATATGCTTGGTGCGCCGGTCGATAATTTCGCCTATCCTTATGGCGGCAATCTGGCCGTGCATCGCGCCATGTGCCGCGAGGCCGGTTTTGAAACCGCGACGACCACCGTGCGCGCACGGGCGCGGGCCAGCGACGACCCGTTCGGCATGCCGCGCATTTATGTGCGCCGCCGCGATCTCGCACCCAAATTCATCCTGCGGCTGATGACGCGCTGAAATATGCTACGTCATTGATCTTAAACAATGCATACCCTTCAAAGCGTGGCAAATTGCCCACAATTGCGCCATGGACGCACGAAACCAAAAGCGCTACTAGAACAATGACAAGGAGCGCATAATGGACTATCGCCGTTTTTTCGAAGAAGCGATCGATCAGCTACACGCCGAGAAGCGTTATCGCGTTTTTGCCAATCTCGAGCGCATCGTCGGGCGTTTTCCCCGCGCGATCTGGCGTGAGAATGGCGCGGCCCGTGAAATCACCGTCTGGTGCTCGAACGACTATCTGGGCATGGGACACCATTGCGATGTCATCAATGCCATGTGCGAGACGGCGCAGGCCAATGGTTCGGGCGCTGGCGGCACGCGCAATATTTCGGGCAACAACCATCCTCTGGTGGAGTTGGAAGCCGAACTGGCCGATCTGCATGGCAAGGAAGCCGGGCTGGTCTTCACATCGGGCTTCGTCTCCAATGAAGCCTCGATCTCGACCATCGGACGGCTACTGCCCGATTGCCTCATCCTTTCCGACGAACTCAACCATGCCTCGATGATCGAGGGCGTGCGCCGTTCCGGCGCGGAGAAGAAGATTTTCCGTCACAATGACGTCGAGCATCTGGAGCAATTGCTCAAATCCGCAGACCATTCGCGCGCCAAGCTGATCGTTTTCGAATCCGTCTATTCGATGGATGGCGACATTGCGCCAATCGAACAGATTGCCGATCTTGCCGAGAAGTACAACGCCATGACCTATATTGACGAGGTCCATGCGGTCGGCATGTACGGCCCGCGCGGCGGCGGCATTACCGAACGCGACGGCCTTGCGCATCGCATCGATATTATCGAGGGCACGCTGGCCAAGGCATTCGGTGCGCTGGGCGGCTATATTACCGGATCGCGCGCCATCATCGATGCCGTGCGTTCCTATGCGCCGGGCTTCATCTTCACGACTTCACTGCCGCCTGCGGTCGCAGCTTCGGCGACGGCTGCAATCCGTCATCTGAAAGTCTCGCAGGCCGAGCGTGACGGGCAGCAGCGCCAGTCGCAGCGCGCGAAAGATGTGCTTGCGGCAGCCGGTCTTCCCGTCATGGCGTCGCAAACGCATATCGTGCCTATTCTGGTCGGCGATCCGGAACTGTGCAAGAAGGCCAGCGACCGCCTTTTGAACGTGCATGGGATCTATATCCAGCCGATCAACTACCCGACCGTGCCGCGCGGCACCGAGCGCCTGCGCATCACGCCGTCGCCGCTGCATGATGATGCGCTGATCGACGGGCTGAAGGACGCATTGCTTGAAGTGTGGAACGAGCTGGGCATTCCCTTCGCCGAGCCGGAAGCTCCGAAGGCCGCCAATTCCGACCGCATCATTGCGCTGATGGTTTCCAAGGCAGGCGGTTAAAACGCGTAATATAATAAAAAGAAAAGGCCGGTTTTCACCGGCCTTTTCCTTTATCGATCCATGCGACCAGCCTTGCGGCGGCTTCGTCGATCTGTTGCGGATCACGCCCGAAGCACAGGCGGAAATAGCCCTCGCCCCCTGCCCCGAAGGCGCTGCCGGGCGCAAGACCCACATTGGCATTGTCGATCATGTCGATGGCAGCACGGACGGAATTCGTCACGCCTTCGACGCCGAAAAACAGATAGAATGCACCCTGCGGCGGCGTCAGGCGCACTTTTCCGGTGTCCTGCAAGGTCGCGCATAGCCGGTCGCGCGTGGCATGGGCGCGGGCAACCTGCATGGCGACAAAATCATCGCCCTCATCGAGAGCTGCGACCGCTCCGCGCTGCATGAATTGCGCCACGCCGGAATTGGAATACTGGATCATGTTTTCGACCACCGGCCCCAGCGACGGATGCACCGTCATCCAGCCGACGCGCCAGCCGGTCATGGCCCAGTTCTTGGAAAAGGAATTGACGAAGATTACGTGGTCGTCCGGCTCCATGATGTCCATGAAGGAGGGCGCACGACCGCCGCCATAGTAAAAATGGGTATAGATCTCGTCGGCGATGATCCAGATGCCCTTTTCCCGCGCCAGATCAAGGATGAAGCGCAATGTCTCGCGGTCCGCGGTCCATCCGGTCGGGTTGGAAGGCGTATTTATAAACAGCGCGCGGGTGCGCGGCGTGATGGCCGCCACGAGTTTTTCCAGATCGAGCGCCCAGCCATTTGCGCCGAATTCAAGGTTCACCGGAACCGGAATGGCCCCTGCAAGACCCGCCGCACCGACGAAATTCGGCCATGCGGGCGAAAGATAGATCGCTTCTTCGCCTGCGCCCGTCGTCGCCTTCAGCGCCATTTCAATGGCATGCATTCCCGAGCCGGTGACATAGAAATTTTCCGGTCCGAGGGGCAGGGGAAAATGGCGGGCATGATAGCGGGCGAGCGCTTCGCGCAGCACCGGAATCCCGGCCTGCCATGTATAGAATGTCTCGCCGTCGGAAATGCCCTTCTGGGCTGCGTCGCGGATGAATTGAGGAGTCGGCAGATCGCCTTCGCCGACCCAGAGGGGAATGAGGCCCTCTTTTCCCCGGCCATGATTGGCGACGGCGACAATGCCGCTTTCGGGTGAATGGGCGGCTTCATGGCGTAGTCTGGCAATAAGCGTCATTTTCTGTCCCTGCAAGGTCCGATGATGCAGATTGCTTAGCAAGGCGCTATCGCGAAATCACGCGGCATTTTGTGATGATCCGATCAGTTCTGGTGATGGATCAGGCAAAACGGGGCCCCGGCGAGACGGGGCCCCGAATGAGGTCGAGGAAATCAGACTTTCTTCTGTGCCAGAAGATCGCGGATTTCGGTGAGCAGGACTTCCTCGCGTGGCGCTTCCGGAGCGGGCTTTGCCTCTTCCTTCTTCTTCATCCGGTTCATGGCCTTGACCACGAGAAACAGGACCCAGGCGATGATGAGGAAGTTGATGAGAAGGGTGATGAAATTGCCATAGGCAAGCGTCGCACCGGCATCGCGCGCGGCAGCCAGCGTGGATTGCGGCGCGCCCGCAAGCTGAATGAACATATTGGAGAAATCGATGCCGCCGGTGATCAAGCCGATGATCGGCATGATGATGTCATTGACGATGGAGTTGACGAGGCCGCCAAAGGCACCGCCAATGATGACACCGATTGCCAGATCGACCATATTGCCCTTCAGGGCGAATTCTCTGAATTCTTTCAACATAAACCTGTATCCCTCTCGAACACGAACGCCAAACCGGGCCGTCTCCGCTCTGGTTCAAGGTTCGCCAAATGAAGTTCCAATAATGGACAATCACAATCGGCATTGATCGCAACCGGCCACTTACAGTTTGTAGGCGAAAACAATCAAAGAAAAGATGAATGAAGAAAAATGCACCATTAATCGGTGCATTTTATCGGTTCGATCGGAATAAAGCTGAAAGATCAGGCCGCGAAGCGTCTGGTCGCCTCGATCAGCTCGTGCGTAATGCCCGGTTCGGTCACGGCATGGCCGCCATCTTCGACGATTCTCAGATCGGCTTCCGGCCACATCTTCTTCAATTGCCATGCATTGATGAAGGGCGTGCACATATCGTAGCGGCCATGCACGATCACGCCGGGAATCTGCCTTATGCGTTCGACATTGCGCAGAAGCTGGTCGTCGCTTTCCAGAAAGCCGCGATTCTGGAAATAGTGGCATTCGATACGCGCGAAAGCCACGGCATAAAGATCTTCGCCAAAGGCATCGACGCGCGCCGGATCGGGCTCGATCGACAGCACCGAGCCTTCCCAGCGCGCCCAGCGGCGGGCCGCTTCAAGCTGGACCTGCGGATCGGGGTCGGTCAGGCGCTTGTAATAGGCGGCGATCATGTCGCCGCGCTCGTCTTCGGGAATATGCTCCTGATAGGCTTCGAAATGATCGGGGAAGATGATGCTGGCGCCGTTGGAATACATCCAGTCCACCTCGAAACGGCGGATCATGAAAATGCCGCGCAAGACCAGTTCCGCAACCCGTTCGGGGTGGGTCTGCGCATAGGCAAGTCCCAAAGTCGATCCCCATGAGCCGCCGAAGACCTGCCACTTGTCGATACCCAGATGCGCGCGGATGTGCTCGATGTCGGCAACCAGATCCCAGGTGGTGTTCTCGCGCAGTTCGGCGTGCGGCGTCGAACGGCCACAGCCGCGCTGATCGAACAGGATGATGCGATAGAGCTCGGGATCGTGCAGGCGGCGCATGGCGGGCGTAATGCCGCCGCCGGGACCGCCATGAATCATGATGACCGGCTTGCCGTCCGGATTTCCGCACTGCTCGACATAGATGTGATGCAGCGCAGAGACCTGAAGCATCTCCTCCTTGAAGGGTTGGGTTTCCGGATAAAGCGTGTTGCGCGTCATGAACTGCCTTTTGCTCTCTTTAGCGGGGAGCCGTTGTTGTGTTAACCCAATATATCTACCACATAATGCGGCCAGATGGCGGCAAAGCGCATGATGGCAAGTGCCTGAGGCGCAATTTTTGTTTTCCCGTAGCGAAAATCAGCATAGAACGGTAGAATTGATATGGAAGTGGATCGCCACGCAGATGGCGCAGGAGGAAAATGCGTTTCGTCATAGCTGATGATCATCCGCTGTTCAGGGGGGCATTGCGGCAGGTTCTTTCCATCAAGGGGAACGCCGCGGAAATCATCGAGGCCGGGGATTTCGACGCGGTGAAAAAGCTGGTGAGCGAACGCGACGATCTCGATCTGCTGCTTCTCGACCTGACCATGCCCGGCGGCGCGGGCCTGTCCGGACTTGTTGCCATAAAGGCGCTGCAACCCGCACTTCCGACGATCATCGTTTCCGCGACCGATGATACCGCGACGATCCGCCAGGCGATCAAGCTTGGCGCGTCGGGCTTTATTTCCAAATCCGCCAGCATGGAAACCATCGGCGAAGCGGTCGATGCGGTGCTTGCAGGCGATATATGGACCCCGTCCGGCATCGATCCCGCGCAGGAAAGCGACCCGGAAATCGAAGCGCTGATCGCGCGGATCAGAACCCTTACGCCGCAGCAGAGCCGTGTGCTGACCATGCTTGCCGACGGGCTTCTCAACAAGCAGATTGCCTATGAGCTGAAAGTATCCGAGGCGACCGTGAAGGCGCATGTCTCCGCCGTCCTGCAAAAGCTCGGCGTCGACAGCCGCACGCAGGCCGTCATTCTCTTCTCACGCATTGGCAACGAGGCCCTGACGGCGGTCACGGGTTAGAGCCGCTCCTGCCGGTAATAAATCTGCGACAGCAGCGTGCGCAGCGCTGCCGGGCGCAAGGGCTTGTGCAGGACGGTTACGTTCTCTTCGTCCGCGCGCTGGCGCACTTCCTTGGAGCGATCTGCCGTCAGGAGAATGGCGGGAATTTCGGCTGCGAAGTATTCACGCGCAAAGCCGATCATATCCAGCCCGTTTTCATTGATGAGATGATAATCGGCGATAATGATGTCAGGCTGTGCTCCGCTGCCTGCGCAGAAATCCTTCAGCCCCGCCCCGTCGGCAATTGCCGCAACCTTGCAGCCCCAGCCCGTCAGCAGCCTATCCATGCCGGCAAGAATCATCTGGTCATTGTCGATGCACAGGACTTCAAGCCCGGTCAGTTCAGTTGCGGCATGCAGCGCTTGCGGGTTCCTGACGGTTTGCACAGGCACCAGGGCATGGCTGACGGGGATGCCAAGCGTGAAAAGGCTGCCCTTGCCCGGCGTCGACGACAATGTCAGCGGCAGACCGAGAACCCGCGCGATGCGATCCACGATGGAAAGGCCCAGTCCCAGACCTTCGGCCTCGCGCACGCCTTCATCAAGGCGCGTGAATTCGCGAAACACCAGTTTGAGTTTTTCCGCTGCGATGCCTATGCCCGTATCGAGCACTTGCAGTTCGACGCATGCGCCCCGGCGCCGCACCCCCAGAAGGACGCTGCCTTCACGGCTGTATTTGATCGAATTGGACACCAGATTCTGAACAAGACGCCGCAGCATGTTGCGGTCGGTTTTCACCACGACGCTTGAGGGAACGACACGCAGTCTCAGGCCCTTCTTGCGGGCAAGCGGCGTGAAATCGGTCGCGATCTGCCTGAGAAGGTGATCGAGGCGGAAGACGGAGATTTCCGGTTTGAGCGCGCCGGTATCAAGGCGCGATATATCGAGCACGATGCCCAGAATCGCTTCCACCGCTTCAAGGGAGGAATCTATATTGCGCGCAAGATCGCTCGTCTGCGAACCTTCAAGCTGCTCGGCCAGAGCGGTGCTGTAGAGGCGCGCGGCATTGAGCGGTTGCAGAATATCGTGCCCCGCCGCCGCCAGAAACCGCGTCTTGCCAAGACTGGCTTCTTCAGCGGCAATCTGCGCCCTGGCAAGTTTCTGATTGACGCGCGTGAGTTCAGCCGTGCGGTCGGCCACGCGCTGCTCCAGCACTTCGGCCTCTTTCTGGCGCATAATATCCGCCTCGACCTTTGCTGTAATATCGCTATAGGCCGTGACCATCCCGCCATCGGGCATCGGGTTCGAGTTGATCTCCAATATCCTGCCGCTCGATCTGAGCGTCATCCGCCATGGTTCGCGGATCGTCCCGACCGAATGGATGGCGATATTATGCGCCTGCGCAAGCTCGCCGCGCGCGGCCAGATGCTCGAACACTTCCGAAATAGGCATCCCCACCTGCGTTACCTCATCGGGAAGATTCAGCAATGCGCGGAACTGATGGTTCCAGCAGGTAAGGCGCAGATCCTTGTCGAGCACGGTAATGCCCTGATCCATCTGGTCGAGCGCGATCTGCAACAGGTCGCGGTTTTGTTGCAGCGCGACGGAGGCGTCATCAAGCAATTGCCGTGCACCGCGCGCGGAGGCATCATTGCGCTGCAACAGCAGCGACAAGACGAGCCGCGCCGAAGAGGAGCCGACCGCGGTTCCGAGCAATTGTTCCGCATAACGAACAAGCGGCGTATCGACGGTGGCGCCCGGTTCCAGCTTGCGCTGCTCGCGATCTTCAAAACGCAAAAGCGCGCGTTCAACGCGTTGCGCACCCAGATAACGCGCCAGCGTGTCGCGAAGTTCGCCGACCGTGACCGTCGTGCGAAAACGCTTGAGAGCCGGGGCGGCAATAAAATAACGCGGCAGGAAAATGCTGGCCTGAATGCGCTCAAGCGGCGTCGAGGCGCGCGAGAGCGAGCCCAATACGTAAAACAGCGTATTGATCGCAAGGCTCCATATCACGCCATTGGTCAGCGGCAGCGCGTCGGTGCCGAAAAGCGCTTCAGGCCGCAATGCCTTGAAGCCGAGAAGCCCGTCACGCAGGATGGCGGCATCGTCGGGGGCAACGGTCGGCAAAAGCAGCGTATAGGCCCATATGAGAAACCCGGCAGACAAGCCCAGTATCGCGCCGCGTCCGTTGGCGTTGCGCCAGAACAACCCTCCCAGAAAGGCCGGTACGAACTGCGCAATCGCCGCAAAGGACACCAGACCGATGGATGCGAGATGAATATTGTTCGACGTCATGCGGTAATAGGCGAATGCCACCGCGAGAATGGCGATGATGGTTATTCGCCGGGTATTGAGGATGATTCTGGTGAGATCGCGCTGCGGGCTGGGATGGCGTATCGCCAGTTGCCGGATGATGAGCGGCAGGAGCAGGTGATTGGAAATCATGATCGACAAGGCCACGCAGGCGACGATCACCATCGCGGTCGCAGCCGACAGCCCACCCAGAAAAGCAATCAGGGCCAGCCAATGGGCATCGACCGAGAGCGGCAGGGCCAGCACGTAAAGATCGGCGTTGACGCTGCCGCCGAGCGTCATGACCCCGATCAGCGCGATTGGAAAAACAAAGATATTGATGAGGATCAGGTAAAGCGGAAACAGCCATGAGGCGGTGCGCAGTTCCTTTTCGCTGCGGTTTTCGACCACAGTTACATGAAACTGGCGCGGCAGCATGATGATGGCGGCGGCACTGAGCGCCGTATGCACGATCCATGTGCCGGTCGAGGTTTCGTAGTGGAAGGCTGCAAGCACGGCGGGCGATTGCGAGAGCTGCGCGATCAATTGCACAGGCGTGCCGAAGAGGTAAAAAGTGCAGGCAAAGCCGACCGCCAGAAAAGCGCAAAGTTTGATGACCGATTCCAGCCCGACAGCAAGGATAAGGCCGTTCTGGTGTTCGGTGGCGTCGGTGTGGCGCGTGCCGAACAAAATGGCGAAAAGAGCAAGCACGCACGCCACTGGCAGAGAAATATCCTCAAAGAGGAAAATCGAGGGATCGAGCGATGCGCCATAATGGTCCATGACGAGACCGACGCTGCCCGAAACCGCTTTGAGTTGCAGCGAGATATAGGGGATCGAGCCGACGACCGCGATACAGGTGGCAAGCGAGGCCACGCCGAAACTCTTGCCATAGCGGGCGGCGAGAAAATCGGCGATCGAGGTGATATGTTCGGCTTTGGCAAGCCGCACGATATGACGCAGCAGGCGATTGCCGAGCGTGAAGACGAGAATCGGGCCGATATAGATGCCGAGAAATTCAAGCCCGCGCTGGGCGGACAGGCCGACCGAGCCGAAGAAGGTCCACGACGTGCAATAGACGGCAAGGCTGAGTGCGTAAATATAAGGTCGAGGCGCGTTGCTCCAGCGCGCCGCGCGGCGGTCGCCGATGCTCGCCACCGCAAAAAGCAGCAGCAGATACAGAAAAGCCGCGCCGATAATCCCCCAGCCCTGCATCCCCGGCAGCCCCCCTCACCTGCCTATAAAGAGCGTCGCATCAGGTGCGGCCCGGAGCGGGATCAGGTTGCGGCTCTTCCGCTTCCCGGTCGAAACTGCGGGCAATATCCATGAAACGGCGCATGAAACGCTCCATATAGCTCATGGATTTCTCAAATTCATCCTCCGACGGCAGGGCGGATGCGGCAGGCGCACCGGCTTTTTCCAGCGCTGCAACCTTGTTCTCAAGTTGCTTTACGCGATCCTGCAAGTCAGAAATATCATTCTCATAGGCCTCGCGGTCTTCCGTCGCCATCTTGCACACAAGCTGCGCCTGCTGCTCGGTGCACACCGAAAGCGCGCCAGTGCGCGTATCAAGCCGGACATAGCCGGTTTGAGTCTTTTCAAGGCGATAACGGCCCGTTTCCTGCGCTTGCGCGCTGCCTGGCGCAAGGCCGGTGCCGAGCAGGGAAATTGCCGCCAGCGCGCCGGCAAGCGGCGCAATTTTACCGGACATGGTTCCATCTCCTCATTTGCACTCCCATCATAGGGCAGCTATGCGCAAAAACGAACACTCCATGCTTTGATTTCTGAAGAAATTCAGTCTAGAGAGCAGCAATGAGCAAAACGACCATCTACAAGATCGTCCCCCGCGATCTCTGGGCGCAAGCGGAAAAGACAGGCACGTTCGACGGTGCGCCGGTTGATATTGCCGATGGCTATATCCATCTTTCCACCAGAGAGCAGGTGCGCGAAACCGCTGCAAAGCATTTTGCGCGCCAGACCGGCCTGCTTCTTGTCAGCGTCGATGCGGATGCGCTCGGCAGCCAATTGCGATATGAAGTCTCACGCGGCGGGGCGCTTTTTCCGCATCTTTATGCAAAACTGCCAATGAAGGCAGTTGCCAAGGTCGAGCCTTTGCCGCTCGATGAAAACGGTCTCCATGTTTTTCCGGAGCTTGAGGACAAATGAGCGGGCTTTTTGAAACTTTCGGGCGGCGGGCCTTATTCTCGCTCGATGCGGAGCAGGCGCACGGCCTTTCCATCGCGGGTCTTAAAAGCGGCATCGTCACCTGCCGCAAGCCCAATGATCCCGCGCTCGCGCTCAAGGTCGCGGGGCTGCAATTTCCCAATCCGCTCGGAATGGCAGCGGGTTACGACAAAAACGCGCAAGTGCCCGATGCGCTTTTGCGGCTGGGTTTCGGCTTCACCGAAATCGGCACCATCACGCCGCGCCCGCAAAGCGGCAATCCGCGCCCGCGCATTTTCCGCCTGACCGAAGATGACGCCGTCATCAATCGGCTTGGCTTCAACAATGAAGGCCATGATGCCGTTTTCGAACGCCTGTCCAGACGCGCAGGCAAGAGCGGCATTGTCGGCGTCAATATCGGCGCAAACAAGGATGCCGAAGATCGCGTCGCCGATTATGTGGCCGGTATCCGCCGCTTTTATCAATTGGCGCGCTATTTCACCGTCAATATTTCCTCGCCCAATACGCCGGGGCTGCGCAATCTGCAATCGCGCGAGATCCTGCATGAGCTTCTCGCCCGCGTGCTGGAAGCGCGCAATGAGGAAGGCAGCAAATGCACGCTGAAGCGCCCGGTCTTCCTCAAGATCGCGCCCGATCTCGCGGATGAGGAACTTGACGATATTGCCGCAGAAGCCCTCGCGCAGAAGCTTGACGGCATCATCGTCTCCAATACGACGCTGGCGCGCACCGGCCTGAAAAGCGCCGAAAACCGAGATGAAACCGGCGGGCTTTCGGGCGCGCCGCTTTTCGAGCGCTCGACCATCATTCTCGCGCGTATGCGCGAACGCGTCGGCCCCGCCATGCCGCTGATCGGCGTGGGCGGCATCGACAGCGCCGATACCGCGCTGGCCAAGATCAGGGCGGGTGCCGATCTGGTGCAGCTTTATACCGGCATGATCTATCGCGGGCCGGGTCTGGCGTGCGAAATCCTGCGCGGATTGTCGGATGCGGTCAAACGCGAGGGCGTCGAGAATATCGCAGCCCTGCGCGACCGCGACACCAAGGACTGGGCCGCGCGCCGCCTGCCGGAGTGATCAGGAGCGGAATTCTGCACGATAGCGGCGCGGCAATATTGCCAGAAGCGTGAAGCCACGGATCGACAGAAAAAGATTGAGCGCCAGCCAAAGCCCGTGATTGCCCATCACGGGCTTTACCGCATAAAGAACGGCCAGAAAGAAGACGAGCGACAAAAACATCATGTTGCGCATGTCGCGCGACCAGGTGGCGCCGATATAGACCCCATCCATATGGAAGGCCAGCAGGCCGGTTATTCCTGTGAGCGCCGCCCATGGCAGATATTTGACGGCTTCGATGCGCACATCTTCCGCTTTGGAAAGCAGGCCGATGATCGCATCGCCAAACACCAGCAAAAGCAGCGCAACGATGCCGGCCATCACCAGTCCCCAGACGAAGGTGAGCCTTGCCCCGCGCACGAAGGCGGGGCTGTAGCGCGCGCCGATGGAGCGGCCTATGATCTGCTCGACGGCTGCGGCCATACCATCAAGAAAAAAGCCGCAGACGAGGAAGAAATTCAGCAAAACCGCATTTGCCGCCAGCGTCACCGGGCCAAGATCGGACCCGGCGCGGGTGAAGAAGGCAAAGGCCGTCAGAAGCAGGATCGAGCGGATCATGATGTCGCGATTGAGCGCGATCATGCGCAAGATGCCTGCCTTGTGAAAAATGCGCGTGCGGTCGGGGTGACGGCCTGCCACCTTGTAGAAATGCCTCACGACAAGCGAAAGCCCGACAATGGCTGCGACCGTCTCGCCCGTCACGGTGGCCCATGCGACGCCTGCCACGCCCCAGCCAAGTTCAAGCCCCAGTATGATGCAAAGCACGATATTGATGCCGTTGAGAAGCACCTGAAGACTAAGGCCGAGCATGCCCTGCCCGCGCCCCAGAAGCAGGCCGAGAACGGAATAATTGATGAGCGCGACCGGCGCCGACAGCATACGGATGGAAACATAGGTTACCATCGCTTCCTGCGTGGCAGGCGTGGGATGGATAAAGTCCGAGGCAATGGACAGGATAAGCGGCAGGCACAGGATCATCGCACAGCCGGCAAGAACAGCAATGATGATGGCGCGCCAGAATATCGCCTGTTCTTCGGCAGGATCTTCCGCACCGACCGCCTGCGCGACAAGACCGGTGGTGCCGGAACGCAGGAAGCTGAACATGGTCAGAAGAAAGTCGAAGACCAGCGCACCGATCGCAAGCCCGCCGATCAGTTCGGCCTGCCCCATCTGGCCGACCACGCCCATATCGACAAGGCCAAGCAGCGGCGTGGTCACGGCGGCAAGCGTCATCGGCACGGCGATCATCATCACCATGCGATGGGTTACTTCAAACGGTCGCGAAACCGCGCCAGAGCCGTAAAGCGCCTGATCCATTCTGCCGCCTCATCATTGCAGGAGTATCTGCGAAAGCTTCTACTCTGGAATCGCTCGAAACGACAGAGGATTCGGCTCCTAAATTTTAGAGGCCCAGCACCATCGCCCAGTAGATATAGCGCGGCTTGTCTTCCGGCGTTGCCCAGGCAAGGCCGTAATGGGCAAAGGTCGGGTCGAGCATGTTCTTGCGATGGCCGGGCGATTGCATCCATGCATCGAAGGCCGCATCGGTGTCGGACTGGCCGGAAGCAAGATTTTCCGCAGCGGGGCCGCGAATGCCCGCCTTCTTGAGACGCGCAACAAAACCATTGCCCCAGCCGACCGAATGGCTGATCTTGCCGTGGCTTGCCATGCGCCGGGCCTGATAAAGCGCTGCTTCCTCCAGCCTTGCATCGGTTGCCATCAGGGGCAGGCCATGGGCCTTGCGAATGCGGTTGAACAATTGCGTCGGGTCGCTTGCGGCCTGCGCAAATGCAGGTGGCAGGGCCGAAATTGCGAGCGTGACCCCGGCAAGGCCGAGAAAGCCGCGCCGGGAAAGAATGAATTTATCGTTGTGCTGCATAGGCTCGGTATGGTCTCGAATTACGGAAAGGATTATTTCCGGTAGCTGAGGATACGGAGCAAAATAAAGGCAGGGATGACGACCGCCGCGCCAAGAATGAGATAATCGGCGAAGCGGGCGATGGCCGAGAAGCCCATATTCCACAGGCGCAGGAAGAAATCGCGGATAGCCCATAAAATATCATAGGGCGTCCAGTGAAAGGCGCTCATGACCACGCCGACGACGAGCGAGATCAGCACCAGTTTGACGATGACGCGCAATGGCGTATCGCCCAGAAAACGGTTCACACCATCAGCCATGCATTTCTCCTGCGTGTCGATTTCACCAGTTGCGGCGCAAGACATAGGCGCTCATTGCAGGCTTCGCAACACGCCGTATCCAGAATCAGCCCTGAAATAGCCCCAGGATCAACCATGCCTGCGATATTCGCGCGGGGCTTTCTGTTTCTGGCGCAGGAAGGAGCGGTTCATGCTGCGTGTATCGGTAAAGCCGCTGGCAACCGCCACTTCGAGCAGGGAAAGTGCTGTCTCGGACAACAGTTCGCGCGCCTTTTTCACGCGCAATTCCTCGCGCACCTCGAAGGCCGTGCGCCCCAGCGTCATTTTAAAGCCGCGCTCCATCTGCCGCACGGAAATGCCCAGCCTGCGCGCCACATCGACCATCGGCACCGGCTCTTCCAGCGTTGCCTCGAAAATGCGGATCGCCTTGCGGATCATCGGCGAGCGCACGCCGTTAAAGCTTAGTGCGGGCTGTTCCGAGCGCACCAGCTCATAGGGAAACATCAGGATCGATGCGCTCTTGCGCGCCAGCTCCTCCGAGATTTCCTTCTGGATGATGGAAAGCGCCAGAGAGGCAGCCCCCAGACCGCCCGCGCAGGTATAATGGCGCCCGCTGCGGTGAAAAAGACTGGTGGTGTCGGCGGTATATCCGTCGAACATTTCAATGAAATCGTCGCGGTGAAACCAGCTTACACAGCAATTGCGATCTTCGAGCAAACCGCCTTCGGCCAGAAGAAAGGCAGCCGTGCAAAGGCCGACCACGGTCTGGCCGCGGCGGTCCGCACGCCTGATCAGCTCGATCAGCGCTTTCTGGCGCGGACGATATTGGCCCAATATGCCGCCGACGACCGCCACGTAATCGCATTCATCAAGCTCGCCGACAGGTGCCGTCGGTTCGATAATCATGCCGGAACTCGATGTGACCGGATCGCCCGAAAGCGTGCAGATTTTCCATCCGCAGCGTATCTGGCGGCTTTTGTCGCGATCATCGGCCGCAAGGCGGAAAGGATCGAGAAAAAGGCTGAGCGCCGTCAGCGTGAAACCGGGAAGCGCTACAATACCCACCGACAGCCGGTGCGGCGGCTCGACCGGCCCTTCCGGCTGTTTCTCCAATCCCTGATGCATTGCATTCGTCACTCTGCCGGCCTCCTCCGCCGTGCTCCTATCTTACGGGCGGGAGCGGGAGAAACGCAATCATCTGAAATGCTTGGAGAGCTTCAATCGCTGTGCCTGATAGTTGGAACCCAGATCGAGCCCGTAAAGCGCTTTCGGACGGTTGAGCATATGTTCATAGACCAGCCGCCCGACAATCTGGCCATGCTCCAGAATGAACGGCACTTCATGGCTGCGCACTTCCAGAACCGCCCGGCTTCCGGTGCCGCCTGCGGCACTATGGCCGAAACCGGGGTCGAAGAAGCCTGCATAATGGACGCGGAATTCGCCCACCAGCGGATCAAAAGGCGTCATTTCTGCCGCATAGAGCGGGGGAACATGCACGGCTTCGCGCGAGACGAGAATATAGAATTCATCCGGGTCGAGCACGAGTTCGCGCGCGCCGCGATCATAGATCGGCTCCCAGAAATCGAGCACGTCATGGGCGGCGCGCTTATCGACATCGATGACGCTTGTGTGGTGCTTGCCGCGATAGCCGACCAGTCTGTCCTCGCCGCCCGAAAGATCGACCGAAAGCGCAATGCCGCCGCCGGAAATATTGGGCTGCTCTGAAGCGACCAGCGTTTGCGCCTGATGAAGTGCCGCAAGCTCTGCCTCGTCAAGCTGCGCACGGCCCTTGCGGAACCGTATTTGCGACAGGCGCGAGCCGGTGCGCGCGACGATGGGGAAGGTGCGCGGGCTGACTTCCAGATAAAGCGGCCCCTTA
Source organism: Falsochrobactrum shanghaiense (assembly GCF_003149535.1). GTDB lineage: Bacteria > Pseudomonadota > Alphaproteobacteria > Rhizobiales > Rhizobiaceae > Brucella > Brucella shanghaiense. The sequence continues at coordinate 247,623 of NZ_QGDB01000001.1, forward strand.
TAGCCAGCGGGAACCTTGTCGAATTCCTGCGCGCCATCCACGATGACGCGAGTGAAAATATCAAGACGCCCCGTCGAGCTTTTGGGATTGGCGGCAGCGGAAAGGTCCGGCGAAAGCGCGAGGCTTTCAAGCAGCGGCACGATATAGACGCAGCCGGTTTCGAGAACCGCGCCCGCAGTGAGGTCGATTTCATGCAGCTTGAGACGTTCAAGCTTGTCGATCACCGGCGTTGCGGGGCCGGGCATGAAGGAGGCGCGAACGCGATAGGCCTTGGTCCCCAGGCGCAGATCGAGGCTGGCAGGCTGTATCTGGTCGGCGTCGAGCGGACGCGCCGACGCCAGCAAACCACTTTCAAACAGCGCGGCAATATCCGCATCCGCCAGAATTCCCGCTTCATTTTGCGCCATCGAGCCTGCACCCCGTCATCTGCCGTATCACGGTCTTTCCAAGAACTGATCGGTATTAGCACCTATCGCGCCATTTGCGCGCCTCTTTGTTGGGTTTTCCGCAAGAAAGCGCGCCCTTCTTGCAGCTTTGTCGCAATTTCAAACATTGACGCCCCGGCGCAAGAGGCATAAAGAAAAAACATTCCGTGGTGATTTGGCCGGCCGGCTTGCAGCCACGTTAAAGAATTCGCTAAAAAGGGCCGCGGTTTGTTACCGGCCTTTTGCGTTTTCGCAAGGCCGGTTTTTTATTGGCCGCCGAGGCTTGCCTGTCCTGCCCCGGCCGACCAGCTTTCGACAGGTTGGAAAAATGACGAACAAGACTACCCGCAAATTTCGCCCCGCAACGCAGCTCGTTCGTGCCGGAACGCAACGCTCTAGCTTCGCCGAAATGTCCGAAGCCCTGTTTCTGACGCAGGGTTTTCTCTATCCGACAGCCGAAGCCGCCGAAGCGCGCTTTAACGGAGAAGATCCGGGCTTCATCTATTCGCGTTACGCCAACCCCACGACCGACATGTTCGAAAAGCGCATGTGCGCGCTCGAAGGCGCCGAGGAAGGCCGCGCCACCACATCGGGCATGGCCGCAGTTGCAGCCGCCATTCTGTGTCAGGTGCAGGCGGGTGATCATGTGATTTCCGCGCGCGCCGTCTTCGGCTCCTGCCGTTATATTATCGATACGATCCTGCCCCGATACGGCGTGGAAATCTCGATCATCGACGGTTCGGATATTGAAAACTGGAAAGCCGCCGTCCGCCCCAATACCAAGGTCATGTTCCTCGAAAGCCCGTCGAACCCGACGCTGGAAATCATCGACATCGCCGCCGTGGCGCAGGTCGCCAACGAGGTCGGGGCAAAGCTCATCGTCGACAATGTGTTCGCAACCCCGCTCTACCAGAAACCGCTGGAACTGGGCGCGCATATCGTCGTTTATTCGACCACCAAGCATATTGATGGTCAGGGCCGCTGCCTTGGCGGCATCGTTCTTGGCGATCGCGAATGGATCGAGGGCACGCTGCAGGATTATTTCCGCCATACGGGTCCGGGCATGAGCCCCTTCAATGCGTGGATCATGCTCAAGGGGCTGGAGACGCTTTCCGTGCGCGTTCGCCAGATGACGCAGGCCGCAGGTGCGGTAGCCGATTTCCTTGCGGGCAAGCCGGGCATCAGGCGCGTGATCTATCCCGGACGCGCCGATCATCCGCAGGCGGACGTCATCGCCAGGCAGATGACGGGCGGATCGACCATGATCGCAGTCGAGCTTGAAGGCGGCAAGGAAGCTGCATTCAAATTCGAAAATGCGCTTGAACTGTTCAGCATCACCAACAATCTGGGCGACACGCGAAGCATGATCACCCATCCCGCCACGACGACGCATAAAAGCCTGACCGATGAGGCGCGCGCCGAACAGGGGATCACGGACGGGCTGCTGCGTATATCGGTCGGTCTGGAAGATACCGACGATCTTCTTGAAGACGTCGAGGAAGCACTCAAGACATTGCGCTCATAAAACCGCTTCAGGGCGCTGCGCGGGTTAAAACCGGGCGGCGTCCTCAAATGTCCCGCCTGCAAATGTCCCGATTGACCTTATTGCCGCGTTTAGCGATAGGTGGAAATGTCGTGGAGCATGATGGAAAGGCGAGCGCATATGTACAGGGCGGTAACGCGGGGGATCGAGGTGACGGCAGAGCCCTTCTATCTGGAGGAGCAATCCGACCCGGAAGAAAACCGCTATGTCTGGGGCTATCGCATCACCATTGCCAATAATTCCGCCGAAACGGTGCAATTGCGCTCCCGTTACTGGCAGATCACCGACGCCAACGGCCATGTCGAGGAAGTCGAGGGGCCGGGCGTCGTCGGCGAGCAGCCGACGCTCGATCCCGGCGACTCGTTTCAATATTCGTCCGGCTGTCCGCTGACGACAGCCTCCGGCGTCATGGTCGGGCGCTACCAGATGCAGGGTGCAAGCGGCAGCGCCTTCGAGGTCGATATTCCGGCCTTTTCACTGGATATTCCAGAGGCGCGGCGGACGCTGAACTAGAGTATTTCCAGCAAAAGTGTGAAACGGTTTTGCGTCCGGATAATGCGTAAAAACAAATAGATAGAGCGGTTCCAACGATTCCGTTTAAACAGGAACCGCTCTAATCTTTGATGAACTTTGCCGGGTCGAATTCATACTGTTTCGAGCAGAATTCGCAGGTGACGGAAATTTTGCCGTCCTCAATGCTGTCGCGGATTTCCTCGGCGGTAAAGCCCGAAAGAACGCCTTCGATCTTTTCACGCGAGCAGGAGCACTCCGCAAGAACCGGCACTGATTCATAGATGCGCACGCCGCGCTCATGAAACAGGCGATAGAGCAGCCGTTCCGCACCGACCTGCGGGTCGGTCAGTTCCGAGCTTTCAATCGTGCCGACCAGCGAACGCGCCTCGTCCCAGCCATCATCGTCAGGATGGTGCACGGCTTCACTTTCGTCGCCGTCGCCGCCGGGAAGGTCGGGCATGCGCGAACGCAATTCGGATTCGGGCAGGAACTGGATGATGAGGCCGCCCGCGCGCCATTGCTCCACCAGCCTGCCGTCCGCGTCACGTTCGACCAGCTTGGCGACGCTCAGTTTCAGGTCGGTCGGTATCTGTTCCGACTGGCGGAAATAGGTGCGCGCGATTTCTTCAAGCGTCGAGCCGTCAAGGGCGACAATACCCTGATAGCGCTGCATATAGGCGCCCTGATCGACGGTGAAGGCCAGCGTGCCGCTTCCGAGCAGCTCTTCCGGACGGGTATGTCCGGCACGCACCGCTTCTTCCAGACGCTCCGCATCGAAACGCGCATAGGCGCGCACCGAGCGCGGGGTGCGGAAATCCACGACCAGCATATCCACCGGCCCGTCAGACTTGGTCTGGCAAATGAACTTGCCATCGAATTTCAGCGATGTGCCCAGCAGAACGGTGAGAACGACCGCTTCCGCCAGAAGGCGGGCCACGGCTTCCGGGTAGTCATGGGGCTGAAGAATGGCGTCGATGCTGGTTCCCAGCTGAACGGCGCGGCCGCGCACGTCGAGCCCTTCCACCTGAAAAGGCACAACGGCGTCATCGCCTGCAAAGCTGAGGCTGCTCAGGCCGATCTGTATATCGGTTTCGGCGTCATGACGCATATTGCTGGTCTTGTCGGACAATTCATGCTCCTTGCAGGCACCAGGCCAGAATGGCCTTCTGGGCGTGGAGCCTGTTTTCAGCTTCATCAAAAACAACGGATTGCGGTCCGTCGATTACTTCGTCGGTCACTTCCTCGCCGCGATGGGCGGGCAGGCAATGCATGAACAATGCCTTGCTGTCGGCCTGCGCCATAAGCTGTGCATTGACCTGATAGGGCATGAACACATTATGGCCGCGCGCGCGGTCTTCCTGACCCATCGAGACCCATGTATCGGTGACGATGCAATCCACGCCGCTTGCAGCCTTTTGCGGATCGGCGGTCGTCATGATGCGCGCGCCATTGGCTTTGGCCCAGTCTATATAGTCCTGCTTCGGCTCGCTGCCTTCAGGCGTTGCGATATTGACGTTGAAGTCAAAGCGCGCGGAAGCTTCGAGAAGCGAGTGCAGCACATTGTTGCCATCGCCCATCCAGGCGAAGGTCTTGCCTTTGACCGCGCCGCGATGTTCCTCATATGTAAGAACGTCTGCCATGATCTGACAAGGGTGCGTGTCGTCGGTCAGTGCATTGATGACCGGAACCGTTGCATGTTCGGCCAGTTCAAGCATGCGATCATGCGTGGTGGTGCGGATCATGATGGCATCGACATAGCGCGATAGAACCCGGGCCGTATCGGCGATGGTCTCGCTACGGCCAAGCTGCATTTCCGATCCCGTGAGCATGATCGTCTCGCCGCCAAGCTGGCGCATACCGACATCGAAGGAAACGCGCGTGCGGGTGGAGGGCTTTTCGAAAATCATCGCCAGCACCTTGCCGGCGAAAGGTTTTTCGATCTCGCCTGCCTTCAGCCGCGCCTTGCGCGCCTTGGCGTCTTCCATGATGGTGCGAAGCTCTGTCGCCGGAACCGCCGAGAGGTCGATAAAATGTCTGATGCCGTTATTATTAGCCATGGTATCACGCAATCTTTCTGGTCGGCTTGCTGGTCGGGTTTGCAGTGGAAAGCCGCTCTACAGCCGTTTCGATGCGCTTCAATGCCTCACGCGCCTCGTCGGGCGTGGTGACCAAAGGCGGCAGAAGACGCACGACATTGTCGCCCGCACCCACGCTGAGCAGGTGTTCCTCACGCAGCGCCTGAATAAGAGCCGTGTTTGGCACGACGCATTTGATGCCGATCAGCAGGCCGCGACCGCGGATTTCGGATACGATGTCGGGGTAGCGGTCGATGATGGAAGCAAGGCCCTGCTTCATCACAAGCGTCGTCGCCTGCACATTGTCGAGAAAATCGTCGGCAAGCACCACATCCAGCACGGCGTTGCCGACCGCCATGGCCAGCGGATTGCCGCCATAGGTGGTGCCATGGGTGCCTGCGGTCATGCCCTTGGCGGCTTCAGCCGTGGCAAGGCATGCGCCCATGGGGAAGCCGCCGCCGATACCCTTGGCGACCGCCATGATGTCGGGTGTGATGCCGGACCATTCATGCGCGAAGAGCTTGCCGGTGCGGCCCACGCCCGACTGCACTTCGTCAAGCATCAGCAGCAGGCCATTTTCATCGCAGATCTTGCGCAGAAGACGCATGAAATCGTCGGGAACGACACGCAAGCCGCCCTCGCCCTGCACAGGCTCAAGCAGGATTGCCGCCGTTTCATCGCAAATCGCTGCGCGAAGGGCCGCCTCATCGCCAAAGGGAACCTGATCGAAGCCCTCGACCTTGGGGCCGAAGCCTTCGAGATATTTGGCCTGTCCGCCAGCCGCGATGGTCGCCAGCGTGCGGCCATGGAACGCACCCTCAAAGGTGATGATGCGGAAACGCTCCGGCTTGCCGTTCACATAATGATAGCGGCGTGCGGTCTTGATCGCGCATTCGAGCGCCTCGGCACCGGAATTGGTGAAGAACACCTTGTCGGCAAATGTCGCCTCGACCAGACGGCGACCGAGCTTTTCCTGACCGGGAACGGTATAGAGATTGGAAAGATGCCACAGCTTTTCGGTCTGGGCCTTGAGCGCCTCGACCAGATGCGGATGGGAATGGCCGAGCGAATTGACCGCGATGCCGGCAGCAAAATCGAGATAGCGCTCACCGCCTTCGGTAATCAGCCAGATGCCTTCACCTCGCTCGAAGCGCAGAGCCGCACGATTATAGGTGTCGTAAAGCGGTTGCACAGTCGTCACGTCGGTCATAGCGCTCAGGCCTCCATTAGCCTTTATTAAAATACTGTCTGTCCGGCCCGGCCGGCAAAGCAGCGTTCCCATTGTCGTGGTGTTCCGAACCCCGGTTTCGGCATTTTACGGAACGGATCGGGCGATCTCATGCGCTCGGCACGAACCTCCCGGATGAAATAAAAAGCCGCCCTCCGGGCGGCATTGCTTATAGAGCGCTTATATTGGCGCTCCTCTGAAAAATGTCAATCAAAGCGCGCAAGGATAATCATCCGGCTATTCATGAGATCATGCGCAGAATGGCGGCTGACTTTGGCCGCGCATAAGGCTGGCAATTTTGCGACGGGGCGGATATATAGGCGGCAGAAGTTTCCTCCCGCCGGATATTTTTCTGCAAACGGGCCGTCAACGGCAAAACCGACTCAGAAAAATCATCTTTGGCGTCCAAGTTGGGGAAAACCACAAAAATGAAATCCGCCTGACAGGGCTATCCCTTGTCATGGAGTCGTTCGGTATTGTAGTTTGTTTTTAAAGTTAAAAGCTACATTTCGTGCGACAGACCTAGTCACCCGGATAGATATAGTGATTGTGCCCGGAGAAATCCGGGAGCACTGGCGGATTCCGGATAACGAAAACTGATTGGAGCCCAGGGCGATGAACTGGACAGACGAGCGCGTCGAGCTGTTAAAGAAATTATGGAATGAGGGCCTGAGCGCCAGCCAGATCGCTGCCCAGCTCGGCGGCGTCAGCCGCAATGCGGTGATCGGCAAGGTGCACCGTCTCAAACTTTCGGGCCGCGGCAAGACGACGACTGCCGCCCCGCGCAGCAAGAAAGTCAATACGGCCGCACCGGCACCGCGCGCGGTGCCAAGCCAGAACAATAATCGTCCGCAGGCGGCGACCACCACCATTCGCACCGCGACGATCACCAAGACCGTCGGCGCCACCGCATTGCAGATGGAATATGTCGCCGATGCTGTTTCCGAGACCGTCCTGCGTCCGCAGTCGGATGTCGTCGTTCCGATCTCGCGCCGCCTGTCGCTGCTGCAACTGAGCGAGCGCACCTGCAAATGGCCCATCGGCGATCCGCTCAATGAGGACTTCCATTTCTGCGGAAGCGAATCCGGCGAATCCAGCCCCTATTGCAGCTATCATTCGCGTCTGGCCTTCCAGCCCACGGCGGAGCGCCGCCGCGCACGCTGACTTGACAGGCTGACTTGGCAGGCTGAACGCGCAAGGCCTCCTCCTCTCTCGCCCCGGAGCCGCGATGCTTCCGGGGCTTTTTTAAAGCATGTCGCCCGAAAGTGGGAACCGGTTTCGGGATAACGACATGCGTTAAAACAAATAAATAGAGCGGGTCCGACGATTCCGTTTAACAGGAACCGCTTTAGAACCGCTCTCCTTCTGGCCGCAATCGTTATTTCCGTCTGGGCAGGCGGACGGTGAAGGTCGAGCCTTCACCAAGCTGCGAGCGCACCACCAGCCGTCCACGGTGGCGGGCAAGAACATGCTTGACGATGGCAAGCCCCAGGCCGGTGCCCTTGCGCGCCCGGCTTGTCTCCACATCGATGCGATAGAAGCGTTCGGTCAGGCGCGGCAGATGCTCGGCGGCTATGCCGGGACCAAAATCCTGCACCGAGGCCACCGCTTCCGATGCGGTCTCGCTTTCTTCCTCGCCCAGTTTCACGATGACGCGCTTGCCGCCCTGCCCGTATTTGCAGGCATTTTCGACAAGGTTCTGGAAGACCTGTATCAATTCATCCCGCGCGCCGGTGACTTCCACCGGATGGTCCGGCAATTGCCGCTCGATGGCAATACCCAGCCCATCGGCAAGCGGCGTGAGCGTATCGGCCACATGGTTGAGCACGGCCGTCATGTCCACGCATTCATTCACGGCCAGATGGGCGCGCATTTCCAGCCGCGACAGCGAGAGAAGATCATCGATGAGCCGCGACATGCGTTCGGCCTGTTTCTGCATGATCTCCAGAAAGCGGTCACGGGCAGCGGCATCGTTGCGCGCCGGTCCCTGCAATGTCTCGATGAAGCCCAGCAGCGAGGCGAGCGGCGTGCGCAGTTCGTGGCTGGCATTGGCGATGAAATCGGAGCGCATGCGGTCGATGCGGCGCGTCTCGCTCTGGTCGCGGAACAAAAGCACGAAGAGTTCCGGCTTGCCTTGCGCATTGCGCAGCACCTTGACCAGCGCCTTATACCAGCGATCGATGGGAACCCGCTCGAAATAGTCGATGCTGCGCGGCTCGCCATCGGCAATCACGCCCTGAATGAGCGCATGCATTTCGGGGGCGCGAAAACGCAGATAAAGCGCGGTTCCCTTTTCAAGCGACTGAAATGCCTCCAGCGCCGATGCATTCGCAAAAAGCACCGTTCCCTGATGATCGAAGACGATCATCGGGTCGGAGAGCATATCGGCAAGGCGTTCGCCGGTGACACCCGCCATTTCGTTGCGCGGCTCTTTCTTCACCGGCTTGCTGGCCGCTTCTTCATCCTCCGCCACCGCCGCCGCCCAGACGGTGCCCACGAGGATGACGATGATCAGCGGCGCGCGAAACCAGAGCGGCAGTCCCAGAAACATGATGCACAGGCACAGGATGATGCTGACAATCAGCACGCCCCGGACCCGGCGAAGGGGCGCAAGGAGAGTATTATGGGGTGCCGGTGCCGATCCAGGCTCGATATTGTTGTCGCTCATTCCGCAATTCTCTCTGCACGCGTTGCATCCTGCAAGTCGAAACCGGCCAAACCCGGCCAGAACCTGACAAGATATTCTTTACGAGCCTGCCAGACAGCCCATATCATGTCCTGATATAAACGAAAGGAGTTCTCCGTGGGTGACAGTTCAAAGACAGCTAACAAAAAGAACGGCAAGAAGTCTTCAAACGGCAATGCGCTTCCGGTCAAGCCGATCAAGCTCAAGATTGCAGGCGAAACCCGCGAGTTCGATATAGACCAGCCCAAGCTCCCCGGCTGGATCGACGATCATGCGCTTGAATCGGGCGGTTATCCCTATTCATCCAAGATGAAGGAGGAGGAATATGAAGACACGCTCGAACGGCTCCAGATAGAGCTCGTCAAGATGCAATACTGGCTGCAAGAGACCGGCGGGCGCGTCATCAGCGTTTTTGAAGGTCGCGACGCCGCCGGAAAGGGCGGGACCATCTTCACCATAAGGCAATTCATGAACCCGCGCACCGCGCGCAATGTGGCCTTGCCCAAACCCACCGAGACCGAACGCGGACAATGGTATTTCCAGCGCTATGCCGGACATTTTCCGACATCGGGTGAATTCGTCACCTTCGACCGCTCATGGTACAATCGCGCCGGAGTGGAGCGGGTCATGGAATTCTGCACCCGCCAGCAGGTCGAAATCTTCCTCACCGAAGCGCCGGATTTCGAACGCATGATCATCACCGAGGGTATTCACCTGTTCAAGTTCTGGCTCGACATCGGGCAGGAAATGCAGCTCAAGCGTTTTCATGAGCGCCGTCACAGCGCGCTTAAAAGCTGGAAATTCTCGCCGATGGATGTGGCGGGCATCTCCCGCTGGGATGATTATTCCGAAGCCCTGCATGTGATGCTGGAACGCACGGACATGCCCTATGCGCCATGGACGATCATCCGCTCCAACGACAAGAGACGCGCCAGACTGGCTGCAATCCGGCGCATCCTGCTGTCATTGCCCTATAGCGGGCGCGATCTTGAAGCGATCGGGCCCGAAGACGAGGCGATCATCGGGCGCGGCGCGGCGTTTCTTGCCTCCAGCACCGGCAAATCATCGACTGCCGACACATAAAACAGGCTTGGCTGGTGCGGGGTCTTTTCCCAAAGATGCGGCTTGCGCACCAGCTGCCACAAGGCCCGCCAGGCGGAGAACGAAATCAGCACCCAATAGACGGGGATGGCGAAGATATAACCATATCCGCCCAGTTCCGTCGGCTCCATGGTCCGCAGGCCCAGAAAATGGAAGCTGAGATAGGCCATCAATATATTGAGCAGGTCAACGCGCAGCAGCCATTGCTTTTCCGGCGGGAGAGGCCCGGCCAGACTCATGAGGAAAAGCACCAGAAGCGTCACGAGCATGAAAGGGTGCAGCAGCGCCGAGCCGATAATGCCGACGGTATAAAGCTGGTTGACGAGGAAGCGCCAGCAGCCCAGTTCGCGCACCGCCTTGTGCGGCAGGCGTATATGCACGAGCCAGGTCTGCATCCAGCCCTTGATCCAGCGTGTGCGCTGCCTGTGCCAGACGGCATAGTTTTCGGGCGCGTCTTCGACGGTGCCGCGCGAGATGACGCTGATCCTGTAACCGAAGCGCGCCAGGCGCATGCCCAGTTCGGCATCCTCGGTGACGTTATAGGCATCCCATCCGCCCACTTCCTCAAGGCAGGAGCGGCGAAAGTGATTGGACGTGCCGCCCAGCGGAATGACCAGCCCCTGTAAAGCCAGCCACGGCAGCAGCCCGCGAAACAGGGTGGCATATTCGAATGCGAACATGCGGGTGAGCAGGTTTTGCCGGAAATTGCCGATGATGAGCGGCGCCTGCACACAGGCCAGCCTTTCGCCGCCCTGCTGAAAAGCCTGCCATGCTTCCAGCAGTTGATCGGGATGCGGGCGATCCTCGGCATCGAAAACCGCAACCACTTCACCGCGCGCAAATTGCAGGCCGTAATTGAGCGCCTTGGGCTTGGTGCGCGGCCCGCCCGGCGGCACCAGAACCAGCTCAAAGCTTGGCGGCAATTTCCGGTGGCGGATCTCGGCCAGCGTATCGAAATCATCCTTTTCGCACAAAAGCTTGATGTCGAGCTTGCTTTTGGGCCAGTTCAGGCGCTCCAGCGCGTCGATCAACTGACCGATGACCGCCTGTTCGCGATAGAGCGGCACCAGAAGAGTGTAGACCGGAAGCTCGCTTCTGCGAAAAGGCGCGATCTGCGGAAATTGCAGACGCCGACCGGACATGGCTGCGAGCAGACGTATCAGCACACAGCCCAGGAAGAACAATGTCATGCTCACATGCAATATCAATATCGTCTGCGCGGGCCAGTTTACCAAGGCGGCGATAAAGGCATAAAGCGCCATGGCGATGAAGAATGCCTGCGGCGTCTCAAGCACGCGCTCGGCGGAAAAAAGCTGCGGCGTCATGCCATGCGCTCTGGAAAGCAGCTCCTTTTGATGCCGTTTTCTGATGATTTGCCTGAGCAATGACGGCGTGCAGATGCGTATCCGCTCCCGAAGATCGGGAAAATCGCGCAAGTGATTTCGCAATCTGAGAATATGCTTCTGGGTCGGCGCGATATAGAGCAGCGTGGAGCCACCCGGCCCTATCACCCGGAACTGCCCCGCCTCGATGAAAGTGGATGGAAGCTCCTCACCGGAAATGAAAATACGCGACGGCAATATTTCATCGGTAAAAGGCACTCCCAGATAATCCGCCACGACCTCATAAAACAGCCTCTCGGAAACATCGGGCTGATGTGTGATCTCCTCGCAAAAGCTGGTTCCATTCAAAATGGCAGCCTCATATGCCCGTGTAAGGCTTGCATGCGATATGCCGCGCCGCGCCATTCTGGCCGACAGCGCGCTGGACACGTCTTGATCGAAACTCATCTCATAGTCCCCCCGGCACTACAACTAAAGTATCGTTGACATAATTACTTTTTTAATACTTCTATATTTTCTTCCTCTCTTTATTAGTAGTTTCTTTTATATTAATATAATCAGTATTACATTTTTTTATTGAAATTAAAATGTGTATTTTAAAAGAGACTTTGCAAAGCTTGAAAATACAATTAAGCTTGAAATAGAGCGCATCCTGAAAAGTGTGAAACGGTTTTTGGAAAAGATGTGCGTTAAAAAAACTTTAAACAGGACGCGATGAGACGGCATTTTCTGAATGTTGCGATTGCTTTTTGCTGGCTTTTGGGGAGCCTGTCCCTTCACGCTCGGGCAGAACCCAAGGCACCGGATTTCTTCAACCAGATGGAGAGGCTGCCGCTGCCGTCCCTGCAGGGGCTCAACCGGCTTCGTTTTGTCACGACGCTCGACTTTCCGCCGTTCAACATGCTCAACGATGCGGGCCAGCTTTCGGGCTATAATGTCGATCTCGCCAAAGCGCTGTGCAGCCAGATGGGGTTGAACGATATATGCCAGATCGAGGCGGTGGCGTGGGACGATCTGGAAAGCCATCTGGAAAAGGGTGAAGCAGAAGCGATCATAGCGGGGCTGGGGCCGAATGAGCAAAACCGGCAAACCCTCGCCTTCACGCGCCCCTATATGCGCCTGCCTGCCCGCTTTGTCACCCTGAAGACCAATATGTTCAATGGAACGGCGGCCAGGGCGCTGGCTGGAAAGAATGTCGGCGTCATTGCCGGAACCGCCCATGAGCAACTCCTGAAAAATTACTTTCCGCAAGCGGAAGCCAAACCGTTTCCGCAGCGGCAGGCCATGCTCGGCGCCTTGCAAAAAGGCGACGTAGAAGCCATATTCGATGATGGAATGACGCTCTCATTCTGGCTCGACCACGGACAGTCCGGCGATTGCTGCTCCTTTAGCGACGGGCCATATCCCGCCCCGCAATATCTTGGACCGGGCCTGTCCATCGCCGTGGGCGAGCAAAATGCCCCGCTGGCTGCAGCCTTTAACAATGCCCTTCAGGCGCTGCAGGAAAAAGGTACCCTTGCCGAACTGTATCTGCGTTATTTCCCGATCAGCTTTTACTGAAAACAGAGCGGGAGTCGCAAATGCCGTCCCGCCGCACAAAGGCAAGGGCATGAGGCAGGAGATGCGGCATTTTGTGCCGCATAAAATATCCGGCAAATTTCAGCAATTATTGAATATTCTGATCTTTCAATACTTACAGTATAAAAGTAAAATCATTGAAAATCAAACCATTATCTGGAAATAAATATAATGCTGCGGTGAAGATATGGTGTGAACTCTTGTTTAGATAGGCTCATAGCACAGTATCATCAAAAATAAACAGATTTATTTGCTTTGTGAAATCTTCGTTTCGTTCAATACTCATATTGAGGGAGAAGGAGGAGAAAGCAATGTATCTCGACACCACCGGCTATTGGAACAAGGCCCCCGAACAGACCCGCCGCCCGAATGAAGCGCTCTATGTCTTTTTCGGCATCTTTCTCGCCTGCCTGAGCGTGCCAGCCGCCATAATCCTATGGGCGATCGCCGCAAGCCTTACCTCTTTATTCTAAAGCCATCTCTTTTTCATGGAGCCATCAGGCCCGTTCCCACCTTGAATGCGCGCCGAAAACCATGCCACGGTTTTCGGTAATGGTTTTACGCATTGTCCGGGCGTATCGGAGCAGGAAAAGAAATCACTCCAGTGAAGTGATTTCCCTGCGAAGGTGCTGCGCAATTTTGCTGGAAATGCTTTGTTTCATCGCATTATCCAACGCAAAACCGTTTCACACTTTTGCTGGAAATGCTTGTACCCACCAAATAATTTACGCTTACGTTAATGTAGCCATTGCACATCAGAACAAACTCGACCAAATTGATTGTTAAAAAGATTGCCGGGAGCGAGCGGCATTGCGCAACCATTAAAGCGTGTCGCGATCTTTCAGATTAGCTCCTTATGCTTTTGTTGTTTTAACGCGCATCTTTGCCGAAAACCGTTTCACACTTTTCGGGATGCGCTTTAAGTTTTGTTTTAACGCATGTCGTTATCCCGAAACCGGTTCCCACTTTCGGGCGACATGCTTTAGCAGCTATACAGCCTGCAAGACGTTGCGATCCGGGGAGGGATAATGGCCAAAAATACAATAAAGACCGCATCTGGCACATCGGGTAGCACGTCGGGCGGGGAAAGCATCAACTCCCCCTCCATAACGCCAGCAACAAAGGCTGCCAACATCACTGCGCCGGGAAAAATCTGGCTGAATTCCTATCCGCCAGACGTCCCCCATGAAATCGACCTGAGCAAGACGGGTTCCATCGGCGATATGATCGTCAGCGCCAGCCGGGAGTTTTCCGACCGGCCTGCCTTTACCTGCATGGGTCGTGACCTGAGCTATAAGGAGCTTGAAGAGCAATCCCGCCAGCTTGCGGCCTGGCTGCAATCGCGCGGACTGGTCAAGGGCGATCGCGTCGCGCTCATGCTGCCCAATATATTGCAATATCCCATCGCCATCGCAGCCGTGCTGCGCGCCGGGCTGGTGGTCGTCAATGTCAATCCGCTCTATACGCCGCGCGAGCTGGAGCATCAGCTAAACGATGCGGGTGTCACGGCGCTGATCGTGCTGGAGAATTTTGCAGCGACCGTGCAAAAGGCCCTGCCCTCGCTCGATGTGCCCCATATCATCGTCGCCTCCATGGGCGACATGCACGGCTTCAAGGGCCATCTCATCAATTTCGTCGTGCGCAATGTGAAGAAACTGGTGCCGGAATGGCATATTCCCGGCCATATCCGCTTCAGGGACGCGCTGGCGCAGGGCCGCAGCAATTCATTCAATCCAGTGCCGGTGGATAGTTCGGATATAGCCTTTCTGCAATATACCGGCGGCACCACGGGCATTTCCAAGGGCGCGATGCTCAGCCATGCCAATATTCTCGCCAATATGGAGCAGATGCGGGTATGGCTGGAAGTGGCGTTCCGCAACCGGGGCAAGCCCAAGGAACTGCATCTGATCTGCGCCCTGCCGCTCTATCATATCTTCGCGCTGACCGTGAATGCGATGATCGGCATGAAGCTTGGCGGGCGCAATATTCTCATTCCCAATCCGCGCGATATTCCGGCTTTCGTCAAGGAATTGCAGAAATATCCGTTCCATATCTTCCCCGGCCTCAATACGCTGTTCAACGCCTTGATGAACAATGCGGATTTCGCAGCACTCGATTTCAAGCCTTTGGTGCTGACGGTTGGCGGCGGCATGGCCGTGCAGCGCCCCGTTGCCGAGCACTGGGCGGAAATGACGGGGTGCCGCATTACCGAGGGCTATGGCCTGTCGGAAACTTCGCCGGTGATCTCCGCCAATCCGCTCGATGCGACTGAATTCAGCGGCACCATCGGCCTGCCCATGCCCTCGACGGAAATTGCCATTCGCGACGATGAAGGCCACGATCTGCTGCTGGGCGAGGTCGGCGAAATTTGCGTGCGCGGGCCGCAGGTCATGCTCGGCTACTGGAACCGACCCGAGGAAACCGCGCGCACGCTCATGCCGGACGGTTTCTTCCGCACCGGCGATATGGGTTTCATGGACGAGCGCGGCTATACCAAGATCGTCGACCGCAAGAAGGACATGATCATCGTTTCCGGCTTCAATGTTTATCCCAATGAAATCGAGGAAGTGGCGGCGGAGCACCCCGGCATTCTGGAATCGGCGGCAATCGGGATTGCCAACGAACATTCGGGCGAAGTCGTTAAGCTTTTCGTGGTGCGGCGCGACCCCCGCCTTACGGCGGACGAGATAAAAGCCTTCTGCGCCGAGCGGCTGACCAATTACAAGCGCCCGCGCGAAGTGGAATTTCGCGATTCATTGCCCAAGACCAATGTGGGCAAAATCCTCAGGCGCGAATTACGGGATTGAACAAGGCAGGCAGGCCCGCAATTGAATCGAGCACCAGATCGGCGTGAGGCTCAAGCACCTCGCGCGGGGAGTTGCCCGAAAGCACGCCGATCGCCAGTCCGGCCTTTGCCGCCTGCGCGGTTTCAAGGTCATGCAGATTATCGCCGACCATGGCGATCTGTTCGGGTTCCAGCCCGGTCTTACGCGCAAAATAAAGCAGGGGATCGGGATGCGGCTTGGGGCGCGCCGCCGTGTCATAGCCGATCACCACATCGAAGAAGCCATCAATGCCCAGCGCTTTGGCCGTCGCATGGGCGCCCGCCTCGGAATCATTGGTGGCGATGCCGAGCTTCAAGCCCATCTCATGCAGGCTCTGGAGGGTTTCGCGCAAGCCTTCGATGGCAACCGCCGAGCGCGCGCCTTCGGCCACGCAATAGGCGTCATATTCTGCGAGTTTCGCCGTAAAATCGGCTCCGGCGAGCGTGGGATGCCAGAGCGAAACAATGTCGTGTCCGGTCCCTGCTGCGATCACCGAATTGGGGCGGAAACACAGAGCCTGCCAGTCATAACCGCCCGCTTCGAGCAGCGAGCGCGCCCGCGCCTCATCGCCATCCGCCGCGCGCTGCGCCAGATGCCACGAGACCGAAAACCATGTGCGGTCGAAATCGATCAGCGTGCCATCCTTGTCGAACAGGATGGCACGGATGTTTTCAAGCCGCTCCGATGGCAGTGCGCCGCTCATGCTTCGAGCGCACCGGCGCGCTTTTTGACTGCCGAGGGCTTTGCGCCCAGCAGCTTTAAAAGATCATCGCCACGGCGCACATAGCGCAGCGAACGCCGCGTCAGGATGCGACCGGCCTGCGGCGCGGTCAGCGTCATGTCGCCTTCCGGCTCGCCGGGACGGGTCACAACCGTCACAAGCTTTGCGCCCTCTTCCACCACATCGCCGGGTGCCACGTGATAAAGCACCATGCCGCCTTCCGGCGCGCGCAGCATTTCGACATTTTCAAGCGGTGTCACCAGACCCTTGTAATCAAGATCAAGCTTGACGCTTTCGTCGCGGATCACGCCGCGATGGACGAGGAATTTGTAAAGTCCTTCCGCATCGCCCTTGCCCATATCGGCATAGACGTCGCTCAATCCGCGAAACTCGACCGTGGTGACGGCGCGGCGCTTCATGTTGCGCTGTTCGGCAGGCAATTGCAGGACCGGATGCGCGCAGGCTTCCTCAAAGGCTGCATCTGCCGTCGTATCCCAGGCGAGGATCGCGGTCGAACCCAGAGCGACCGCGAGGTCTTTCATGTCGTCCACGAATTCTTTGGCGATATAGAGATAGTTTTCGCTTTCATCGTCGCAATGAAGATCGAGCACGATGTCATTGGGCAGAGCAAGGCGCAGAAGGGCTGCTTTCAGGCGCTGCGCAAGGGCCACCGGCGCGTCGGGCGCAGGCAGTTCGGACGTGTCGAAATCGGGCAGAAGCGGGAAAGCGCGGTTGAAATTGACCGTCGAAAAAGACTCGAAACGCCCCAGATGCTGATGCGCCTGCCATTGATTGGAGCCGATGGGATTGGCTTGCGGGACCACCGTGATATTGCCAAGAACGCGGCCTTCGTCAGAAGCTTTCTTGAGCATGGGAACGAGAAAATGAAGCGCCGCCTGCCCCGGCAGTTCCGCGCCATGGAGCGAAGATTGCAGATAGGCTGTCGGCGCCTGCGCATCCGTGCCAGCAAAACGCAGCACACGCAATTCTATGGCATTGCCCGGTACATCTCCGGCAAACCCGATAATTTCAGTCTTCATTGTCGTTCCCATTACACAGATGAAAGCCGGGCAAAGCGCCCGGCTGGCAGTTTACTATCAGGCTTTACGGCGCGCATGCAAATGCGCGACCAGCCCTTGCGTCGAGGCGTCACGCGTATCTGCGGCCTCCTTGCCGGACACGACCGGCAGCAGTTCGGTCGCCAGTTCCTTGCCCAGTTCCACGCCCCATTGGTCGAAGGCATTGATGCCGAAAATCTGCGCCTCGACAAAGACCCGGTGCTCGTAAAGCGCCACTAGGCGACCGAGCGCATAGGGATCGAGCTTATCATGCACCAGCGTCAGCGAAGGGCGATTGCCGGAGAAAACCCGGTGCGGTGCAAGGCGCTCCACTTCCGCTTCGGACAGGTTTTTTGCCTGCAATTGCGCGCGCGCTTCATCAAGCGTGCGACCCTTCATCAAGGCTTCCGACTGGGCAAGGCAATTGGCGAGCAGCATTTCATGCTGATGGTCGAGGTGTTTCTCGTGACCTTTGGCGGCAACGATGAATTCGAGCGGAATCGTATCGGTGCCCTGATGCAGAAGCTGGAAGAAAGCATGCTGGCCATTGGTGCCCGGCTCGCCCCATACGACCGGGCCGGTGGGGCCGGAAACCGGCTTGCCATCGACGCTCACGCTCTTACCGTTCGATTCCATATCGAGTTGCTGCAAATAGGCAGGCAGGCGTGCCAGCCGCTGGTCGTAAGGGATGACCGCGCGGCTGCCATAGCTGCAAATGGCGCGGTGCCAGTAACCGATCAGCCCGAGCCATATGGGCAGGTTTTTTTCCAGCGGCGCATCGCGGAAATGCACGTCCATGGCATGGGCGCCCGCAAGGAATTTGCGGAAATTATCCGGTCCGATGGCGATCATCACCGGCAGGCCGATGGCCGACCAGACCGAATAGCGCCCGCCGACCCAATCCCAGAAGCCAAAGACGCGATCCTGATCAATGCCGAAGGCCGCAACCTTGTCGAGCGCTGTTGAAACGGCAGCGAAATGCGCGCCGACCGCTGCTTCGCCCAGCGCATCCGCCACCCATTTGCGCGCGGTCTGCGCATTGGTCATGGTTTCGATGGTGGTGAAGGTCTTGGAAGCGATAATGACCAGCGTGGTCGCCGGATCGAGCGGGGCCAGCGTGTCGGCAATATGCGCGCCATCGATGTTGGAAACGAAATGCGCGCGCGGGCCGTCATGATAGGGCGAAAGCGCCAGCGTCACCATGACGGGTCCAAGGTCGGAGCCGCCAATGCCGATATTGACAATATCGGTGATCTTCTTGCCATTCGCGCCCTTGATTGCGCCAGTGCGGATGCCATCCGCAAATTCGGCCATGCGATCGAGCACCGCCTTGACGTCGGGCAAGACATCATGGCCGTCGACCAGCACTTGCTTTGAAGACGTATCGCGCAGCGCGACATGAAGCACCGCGCGGTCCTCGGTATTGTTGATATGCTCGCCCGCAAACATTGCCGCACGCCGCCCTTCGACATCGGCGGCTCTGGCAAGCTCGGAGAGGAGCGAGATCGTCTCATCATTGACGCGGCATTTCGACCAATCGAACAAAAGATCGTCAAGCGCCAGCGAATAACGCTCAAAGCGGCCGGGATCGGATTTGAACGCCGCGCGCATATCCTGCGGTGCGGATTCAACCCAATGCTGCTTCAGCCTTGCGACGGTTGCCTCAAGCTTCGCCACGTCTCGTGCCATAATGCTACTCTCCCGAATCAAATCGATTTAATTGCCGATATTAGAGCAGTTCGTGATGATCGACGGCAATTTAAATACCAGATTTTTCATATGGATGAATTGCCATATACATCCTATTGATCGATTTAAAATGAATTCCGCGTGGGAGTGAAGCATGGATCTGACCGGAGAAGAACGAATTAGCGCGCCCCGGCAGGCGGTGTGGGATGCGCTCAACAATATCGAGACGCTCAAGGGCTGCATTCCCGGCTGCGAGCATCTGGAACGAATTTCGGAGACGGAAATCCGCGCCGCGCTCAAGGTGAAACTCGGCGTGATCAATGTGCGTTTTCACGGCATCCTCGAACTTTCCAACATGAACCCGCCACTTTCCTACACCATCTCCGGGCGCGGCGAAGGCTCGATTGCCGGTTTTGCGCATGGCGATACGGATGTGCGGCTCGATGAGGAAGAGGGTGAGACCATCCTGTCCTATGCCATTCGCGGCGATGCAGGCGGCAAACTTGCCCAACTCGGCACAAGGCTGCTCGGCTCGGTCGCGCGCAAAATCGCCGATCGCTTCTTTGCCAATATAGCGCTGGCGGCATCGGGTGCGGCAATTGCGGCGGGGTGACAACACCTATTCTTGACCAGATGATAAAAAATTTGACCTTCCGTAAAAATATGTCATCCTGTGCATAACCGGCATAAGCGACAAACAAGATCGCAGGCCGGAAAATAGTTGCGATGCGCAAAGGGAACCCGCGTCACGACACCAGCAAAATGGGAGATGCGATCCATGACAGACACGGGATCAGCAGGAAATTCATCCATTGGTGCATTTGGTCCGGACATAAGCAGCGCACGGCTTGAGGCTGGCGATTATGCGCATGTCTTCGATGATCTGCATCCGCCGCTGTCGCGGCATGAAGCTTTCGTCGAATCCGATCGTTGCTATTTCTGTTATGATGCGCCCTGCATGAATGCCTGCCCGACGAGCATCGATATTCCGCTGTTCATCCGGCAGATCAGCGCCGGCAATCCGGTGGGTGCGGCCAAAACCATTCTCAACGAAAATATCCTCGGCGGCATGTGCGCGCGCGTCTGCCCCACCGAAACGCTGTGCGAGGAAGTGTGCGTACGCGAAGTGGCGGAGGGCAAGCCGGTGAAAATCGGCCATCTGCAACGCTATGCGACCGATGTTCTGATGGCGCAGGGCATGCATCCTTTCACCCGCGCGCCCGAAACAGGCAAGCACATAGCCATTGTCGGGGCCGGTCCGGCAGGAATTTCCGCCGCCCACCGGCTGGCGACTTACGGCCATCAAGTGACGATTTTTGAAGCGCGGCCCAAGGGCGGCGGGCTCAATGAATATGGCATCGCCGCCTATAAGACGGTCGATGATTTCGCCCAGCGCGAACTCGAATTCGTGCTGAAAATTGGCGGCATCATGATTGAATATAACCAGACGCTTGGCCAGGACATCAGCATCGATGCGCTCAAGGCCGGATATGATGCGGTGTTTCTCGCCATGGGCCTGCCCGGCGTGAACGGTCTTGGCCTTGATGGGGAAGACGCGCCCAACGTGCTTGATGCGGTTGATTACATCGCCAATCTGCGGCAGGCAAAAGACCTCTCCGCCCTGCCCGTGGGTCGCAATATCGTCGTCATCGGCGGCGGGATGACCGCAATCGATGTCGCCATCCAGACCAAGAGGCTGGGTGCTGAAAATGTCACAGTCGTTTACCGGCGCGGACAGGAAAGCATGAATGCCAGCCTCTATGAGCAGGAACTGGCGCAAATTCACGGCGTCACCATCCGCCACTGGCTGCAACCGGATTCGCTTGAATGCAATGAAGACGGCACCGTGCATTCGGTGGTCTTTGAATATACCGAAAATACTGACGGCAGGCTTTCGGGCATCGGCGAATATCTGATGCTGGAAGCCGATCAGGTCTTCAAGGCAATCGGGCAAACTTTCGATCCCGAACCACTGCGCGGCTCCGGCATCGGGCTTTCGAAGGGCCGCATCAGCGTGGATGGCGAAGGCCGCACTTCGGTCGAAGGCATCTGGGCAGGCGGCGATTGTGTCGCTGGCGGCAAGGACCTGACGGTCGCATCGGTGGAGGACGGCAAGATTGCCGCCGAATCGATCCATGCCGCGCTGACGCAGCGCCCGCAGGCCGTGGAAGGCTTTGCGGAAGCGGTGCTTTCAGGCGGCGTCCACCATTCGCTTGCGCGCGAAACACCCGTCAAACCGGCCAACTGGCTCGCGGGCGAGCAAGGCTGAGGAGGTTTAGGACATGGCTGATCTTTCAACGAATTTCCTTGGCATCAAATCACCCAATCCGTTCTGGCTGGCTTCGGCCCCGCCCACCGACAAGGCCTATAATGTCGAGCGCGCCTTCAAGGCAGGCTGGGGCGGCGTGGTCTGGAAGACGCTTGGGTCAGAAGGCCCGCCGGTGGTCAATGTCAACGGGCCGCGCTATGGCGCGATCCATGGCGCGGACCGGCGGCTGCTGGGTCTCAACAATATCGAGCTTATCACCGACCGTCCGCTGGAGATCAATCTTCGCGAAATGAAAGAAGTGAAGATGCGCTGGCCCGACCGCGCATTGATTGCATCCATCATGGTGCCTTGCGAGGAGGAGGCGTGGAAGGCAATCCTGCCGCTGGTGGAGGAAACCGGCGCGGACGGTATCGAGCTTAATTTCGGCTGTCCGCACGGCATGAGCGAACGCGGCATGGGGGCTGCGGTCGGACAGGTGCCTGAATATGTCGGCATGGTCGTCAAATGGTGCAAGCAATATAGCCGCATGCCGGTCATCACCAAGCTGACGCCCAATGTCACCGATATCCGCAATCCTGCGCGCGCGGCTTTCGCCAGTGGCACGGATGCGGTGTCGCTCATTAATACGATCAATTCCATCGTCTCGGTCGATCTCGACAATTTCTCGCCGGTGCCTTCGATCGACGGACGCGGCAGCCATGGCGGCTATTGCGGCCCGGCAGTCAAGCCGATCGCACTCAACATGGTGGCGGAAATCGCCCGCGATCCGGAAACTGCGGGAATGCCGATTTCAGGCATTGGCGGCATCACCACATGGCGCGACGCGGCGGAATTCATCGCGCTGGGCTGCGGCACGGTTCAGGTCTGCACCGCCGCCATGACCTATGGCTTCAAGGTCGTGCAGGAAATGATCGACGGGCTTTCGGACTGGATGGACGAAAAGGGCTTTACCTCGCTCGATGATTTTCAGGGCCGCGCCGTGGGTCAGGTCACGGACTGGCGCTATCTCAATCTCAATTACGTCACCAAGGCGCGCATCAATCAGGAACTGTGCATCAAATGCGGGCGCTGCCACATTGCCTGCGAGGACACCTCGCATCAGGCGATCACGGCCATGGTCGATGGCGCACGGCATTTCGAGGTGATCGACGAAGAATGCGTGGGCTGCAATCTTTGCGTCAATGTCTGCCCGGTCGAAAACTGCATCACCATGGAGCAGATCGCCGGTTACGACCCGCGCACGAAAGAGCCGATTGCGCCCGAATATGCCAACTGGACCACGCATCCCAACAATCCGATGGCGGCGCGGGAAGCGGCGGAGTGAAACAAGGCGCCGGGCCGTGATTAGCTGCCCGGCACCTCATTGCGCACGCGCACGCCATCGAGAATGATCGCCGCAAGCGAGCGGGCGGTTTCGTCGTAAAAATCCGGGGCCTGCGCACGTTCGCCTAAGATTGCGGAAACCTGCACCGAGAAATCGGAATAATGCTGCGTGACGGCCCAGATCGTGAAGATCAGGTGATGGGGATCAACCGGTGCGATGCGTTTTTGCGCGATCCAATGATGAATGACAGCCGCTTTTTCATCAACCAGATCCTTGAGATGCCCCTTGAGAAAATCGGTAATCGCCGGTGCGCCATGCAGGATTTCATTGGCGAAAAGGCGTGAGGCCTCCGGCTTTTTTGCCGACATTTCAAGCTTTTGCGCAATATAGCGGCGCAGTTCCGCCAGCGGATCGCCGTCCGGATCGATGCTTTCTAGCGGCTCCAGCCATGCGGTCAGGGTTTCTTCGAGAACGGTGACGTAAATATTCTGCTTGCGCGGGAAATAATAAAGCAGGTTCGGCTTGGACATTCCTGCTTTTTCAGCAATCTGATCGACGGTCGAGCCGCGAAAACCAAAATGGGAAAAGACATCGAGCGCTGCATCGAGAATGAGCCTGCGATTGATCGCCTGAATGCGCGTCGCGCCTTCTGCTCTGTCATTGGCCGCCTTCTCGCCGGGGGCCGGTTGTGCGGTATTGCCTGAGTCCGTGACCATATAACACCTTTGCGCAGGCAGAATTCATTAAAACCGCTTGACCGTTGTTGAAGGCTCTTCTAGCCTGCATTTTGACCAACTAGTCAAGTTTTTGCAAATTTTGCAAGAAAATTGAGGCCAGAGAGCCGGGGTCGCGGGAACAAGGCAGGCTGCCATGAGAGATGATGGGCAGTCTTGTCTACAGGAATGTGGAGGCGGAGCATATGGGGCTCAGCAACAACCCCAAAATAAGCAATCTTCGCATCAATGGCGACCGTCTATGGGACAGCCTGATGGAAATGGCCAAGATCGGCCCCGGCCTGCGCGGCGGCAATAATCGCCAGACGCTGACCGACGAGGATGGCGAGGGCCGCAAGCTGTTTCAGGGCTGGTGCGAAAAATCCGGCCTTTCGATGGGCGTGGATACGATGGGCAATATGTTCTTCACCCGCCCCGGCGAGGATGCCGATGCCGATCCGGTCTATATGGGCAGCCATCTCGACACGCAGCCGACGGGGGGCAAGTTCGACGGCGTTCTGGGCGTGCTCGGCGCGCTGGAAGTCGTGCGCACACTCGACGACATGAACATCAGGACAAAGCGCCCCATCGTGGTGGTCAACTGGACCAATGAGGAAGGCACGCGCTTTGCGCCCGCCATGCTCGCATCCGGTGTTTTTGCCGGTGCGCTCGATCAGGACTGGGCCTATGAGCGGCAGGATGCCAAGGGCAAGAAATTCGGCGATGAGCTGGCGCGCATCGGCTGGAAGGGCGACGAGCCGGTGGGCCAGCGCAAGATTCACGCCATGTTCGAGCTTCATATCGAGCAAGGCCCGATTCTTGAAGCGGAGAACAAGGATATTGGTGTCGTCACCCATGGGCAGGGCCTGTGGTGGCTGCAAGTGACATTGACCGGCAAGGAAGCCCATACCGGCTCCACGCCGATGAAGATGCGCAAGAATGCCAGCCTTGGCCTCGGCAAAATGCTGCAACTGGTCAATGAGATCGCCATGGCGCATCAGCCCGACGCAGTTGGCGGCGTCGGCCATATCGATGTCTCTCCCAATTCGCGCAATGTGCTGCCGGGGCAGATTGTTTTCACGGCGGATTTCCGCTCGCCCGATCAGGCCACGCTCGATGCGATGAAGGCGCGTTTTGAGACGGAAGCGCCGAAAATCGCCGAAGAACTCGGCATTGGTATCCAGATCGACGTGGCAGGGCATTTCGATCCGGTAACATTCGACAGCGGTTGTGTCGACGCCATCCGCAATGCGGCGGAACGGCTCGGCTACAGCCATCGCAATATTGTTTCGGGCGCAGGCCACGATGCCTGCTGGGTCAACCGGGTGGCGCCGACCGCGATGGTCATGTGCCCATGCGTGGACGGGCTGAGCCACAATGAGGACGAGGATATTTCAAGGGAATGGGCGTCGGCGGGAACCGACGTGCTACTTCATGCCGTATTGGAGACTGCCGAAATTGTAAGCTAAACTGCTATAAAGGCACCAATACTGCTTCTGTTCGCAACAAAACCAATAAGGGAACGACGAACAATGGCGCAGAATGCCAAGAATGGGGCAAGCAAGGTCATCAAGGGCGGCACCGTCATTGCGGCGGACCGCACCTATAAAGCCGATATTCTCATCGAAGGCGAGAAGATCGCCGCCATTGGCGATAATCTGAGCGGCGACGAAGTGATCGACGCATCGGGCTGCTATATCATGCCCGGCGGCATCGACCCGCACACCCATCTGCAAATGCCCTTCATGGGCACTTATTCATCGGATGATTTCGACACGGGGACTGCGGCAGCGCTTGCGGGCGGCACGACGATGGTGGTCGATTTCGTGCTGCCCGGCTCGGAGGGCAATCTGCTCGATGCGCTTCAGGAATGGTTCCAGAAGGCGGGCAAGGCGCGCACCGATTATTCCTTCCACATGGCAATCACCGGCTGGAACGAGCGCACCTTCAATGAAATGGCCGAAGTGGTGAAGCGCGGCATCAACACATTCAAGCATTTCATGGCCTATAAGGGCGCGCTGATGGTCAATGATGACGAGATGTTCGCCTCATTCCAGCGCTGCGCGGAATTGGGGGCCATGCCGCTGGTCCATGCCGAAAACGGCGACATCGTCGCGCAATTGCAGGCCAAACTCATGGCGGAAGGCAATAATGGGCCGGAAGGACACGCCTATTCGCGCCCGCCGGAAGTAGAAGGCGAAGCCACCAACCGCGCCATCATGATCGCCGATCAGGCAGGTGTGCCGCTTTATGTGGTGCATGTCTCGTGCGAGCAAAGCCATGAAGCCATTCGCCGCGCGCGGCAGAAGGGCATGCGCGTCTATGGCGAGCCGCTGATCCAGCACCTCACCCTTGATGAAAGCGAATATCACAATCGCGACTGGGATTATGCCGCGCGGCGCGTCATGTCGCCCCCTTTCCGTGATCAGCTTAATCAGGACAGCCTGTGGGCCGGGCTTGCCGCCGGTTCGCTTCAGGTTGTCGCGACCGACCATTGTGCCTTCACCACCGAGCAGAAGCGCCACGGCATTGGCGACTTCACCAAAATCCCCAATGGCACGGGCGGGCTTGAAGAAAGAATGCCGGTGCTGTGGACGCGGGGCGTGCGCACCGGACGCCTGACGCCGAATGAATTCGTGGCCGTCACCTCGACCAATATTGCCAGAATTCTCAATATCTACCCGCAAAAGGGGGCGATCCTGCCCGGCTCGGATGCCGATCTGGTGATCTGGGACCCGGAGGCGAGCAAGAAAGTTTCGGCCAGAACGCAGCATTCTTCCATTGATTACAATGTGTTCGAGGGTTTCGAACTCAAGGGCCTGCCGGTCTGCACGCTTTCGCGCGGGCGGGTGGCCTTCGACAAGGGCCGGGTGACGGCGGAGCCGGGCGACGGGCGTTTCATCGAGCGCGAACCCAATGGCGCAGTCAACCGGGCACTTTCGCAATGGAAGGAAGTGGTGGCTCCCCGCAAGGTGGAACGCAGCGACGAACATATGCCTATCGGGGTCTGAGACATGACCATAGCTCAACTTCGGGAACCGCGCATGAACACAATCCAAAGCATGGCCCCCGAACGGGGCGGAGCAAATGCGCAGACGGTTATCGACATCCGCAATCTGTCATTGGTCTTCGAGACCAATGACGGGCCGGTGCATGCGCTTTCCGACATCGATCTGAGCATCGAACGGGGCGAGTTCGTTTCGTTCATCGGCCCGTCGGGCTGCGGCAAGACCACATTGATGCGCGTGGTGGCCGATCTGGAACGGCCCACTGCCGGTTCGGTGAGCGTGAACGGCAAGACGCCGGAACAGGCGCGTCTTGATCGTTCCTATGGCTATGTGTTTCAGGCAGCAGCCCTTTTTCCATGGCGCAGCATCGAGGACAATATCGGCCTGCCGCTCGAGATCATGGGTTATTCCAAAGCCGAGCGCAAAGCCTGTATCGAAAAGAACCTGGCGCTGGTCAATCTTTCCGGTTTTGGGAAAAAATATCCCTGGCAGCTTTCGGGCGGCATGCAGCAGCGCGCATCCATTGCCCGCGCGCTGTCGTTCGATCCTGACATGCTTTTGATGGATGAGCCTTTCGGGGCACTGGATGAAATCGTGCGCGACCATCTCAATGAGCAGCTTCTCAAGCTCTGGGCGGCGACGCGAAAAACGGTGATCTTCGTCACCCATTCGATCCCTGAAGCGGTGTTTTTGTCGACGCGTATCGTGGTGATGAGCCCCCGCCCCGGTCGTATTCATGAGATCATCGATTGCGATCTGGGGCCGGACCGGCCGCTGGAAATCCGCGATTCGGAAGCCTTTCTAAAAATTGCCCATCGCGTTCGCGAGGGCCTGCGGCTGGGGCATATCCATGAGTGAGCGGGGCTTGTTCATTCCGTATGGCGGAGGGCGATGATGCAGAGCTTCCTGCGCGACAGGTTCATTCCGGTGACGACAATCCTCATCGTCATCATCGCATTGTGGTATGCGCTGGCGGTGTTTCTCAACGCGCCTTTCGAGCGTGATCAGGCGGAGCGCGCGGGAACCGAAATTTCATTTTCCACAATGCTCGCCAATACGATGAGCCAGGATCGCCCGGTCCTGCCCGCGCCGCATCAGGTGGCCGCGGAAATGTGGAAAAGCATATTTGTCATCAAGCCAACCTCCAAGCGCAGCCTCGTTTTCCATGGCTGGGTCACGCTGTCTTCGACACTGCTGGGTTTTCTCATGGGGTCGGCGCTCGGCGTGCTGCTTGCGGTGGGGATCGTGCATTCACGCACACTCGACAAAAGCCTGATGCCGTGGATCATCACCTCGCAGACCATCCCCATTCTCGCCATCGCGCCGATGATTATCGTGGTGCTCAACGCCATCGGCATATCCGGCCTGCTGCCCAAGGCGATCATCTCCACCTATCTGTCATTCTTTCCGGTGGCGGTGGGCATGGTGAAGGGGCTGCGCTCGCCCGATGTGATGCATCTCGACCTCATGCGCACCTATAATGCCTCGCGCGCGCAGATCTTCTGGAAATTGCGCTGGCCAGCGGCCATACCCTTCCTGTTCACCTCGATGCAGATTGCGGTCGCCATCAGCCTTGTGGGCGCCATTGTGGGCGAACTGCCCACGGGTGCTGTGGCGGGCCTTGGCGCGCGGCTGCTGGCGGGGTCTTATTATGGGCAGACGGTGCAGATCTGGGCGGCGCTGATCGCCGCAGCCGTCATGGCGGGAGTGCTGGTGGCGCTTGTCGGGCTGGCGGCGCGGATCGTCAACCGCCGCATGGGCGCAAGACCCGAAAGGGCCACGGCATGACCGGCAACATCCTTTCCCTGATAGCAATGATTGCAGTTTCATGGCTCGTCGTGGGCTGGGTGGCGAGCCTCAAATCGCGCAATGCGCAGGTGCAGAAACTTCTCGACATTGCAGTTCCCGCGCTTTTCGGCATCGCCATGCTGCTGTTATGGGAAGCGACCGTACGGCTTTTCGCAATTCCTTCGGTGCTTTTGCCCGCGCCATCAGCCATATGGGCGCGTATCGTCGCATCCGTCCCCATCCTTTGGGCGGATTTCCGCCAGACCTTCCTCAAGGCCGTCATCATCGGATATGCGGCGGGCTGCGGACTGGGTTTCATCACCGCCATCATCGCCGACCGCGTTCCTTTTTTGCGCAAGGGACTGCTGCCGCTTGGCAATCTGGCGGCAGCACTCCCTATTGTCGGCGTTGCCCCCATCATGGTGATGTGGTTCGGCTTCGACTGGCAGTCGAAGGCCGCCGTGGTCATCATCATGACCTTCTTCCCCATGCTGGTAAACACGGTGGCGGGGCTGGCGAGCAGCGGCGCGATGGAACGCGACCTGATGCAGACCTATGGCTCGAATTACTGGCAGACTCTCGTCAAATTACGCCTGCCTGCGGCCATGCCCTTCATCTTCAATGCGCTCAAGATCAACTCCACGCTGGCGCTGATCGGGGCCATTGTGGCGGAGTTTTTCGGCACGCCCATCGTCGGCATGGGCTTTCGCATTTCAGCCGAGATCGGGCGCATGAATGTGGATATGGTATGGGCTGAAATTTTTGTCGCGGCGCTGGCCGGGTCGCTCTCTTATGGGCTGATCGCGCTCATCGAGCGAAGAATGACATTCTGGCATCCTTCCTATCGGAAGAACTGACCCAATCCGGCATCCGCCAAAATAAGGTGGGGCCATCAAGCAGAGGGAGAACGGGCATGAAAAAGGCAATCTTGCTGACGGCGGGGCTGGCAATGGCGCTCATGTCAGGAACGGCAATGGCGGCGGACAAGCTGACCTTGCAGCTAAAATGGGTGACGCAGGGGCAGTTTGCGGGCTATTACGTCGCCAAGGACAAGGGCTTTTACGAGGAAGAAAACCTCGATGTCGAGATCAAGCCGGGCGGGCCGGACGTAGCCCCGCCGCAGGTGATCGCGGGCGGCGGGGCGGATGTGGTGGTGGACTGGATGCCTTCGGCGCTGGCCACGCGCGAAAAGGGTGTGCCGCTCGTCAATATTGCGCAGCCTTTCAAGAAATCGGGCATGATGCTGACCTGCCGCAAGGAAACCGGCATTACCAAGCCGGAAGACTTCAAGGGCCGTACACTCGGCGTCTGGTTCGGCGGCAATGAATATCCGTTCCTGTCATGGATGAGCCATCTCAAAATCCCGACCGAAGGCGGTGCGGATGGCGTAACGGTTCTCAAGCAGGGCTTCAATGTCGATCCGCTGATCCAGAAACAGGCCGATTGCATTTCCACCATGACCTATAATGAATATTGGCAGGTCATCGATGCGGGCATTCCCGCCGACCAGCTCGTCGTGTTCCCCTATGAAGAACAGGGGGTGGCGACGCTTGAGGACGGGCTTTACGTGCTCGAAAAGAGCCTTGAGGACGAGGCCACGGTCGAAAAGCTCGCCCGCTTCGTGCGCGCGAGCATGAAGGGCTGGAACTATGCCGCCGAAAATCCGGCGGAAGCAGCCGAGATCGTACTCGAAAATGATGCATCCGGCGCGCAGACGCAGGAAGTGCAGGAGCGCATGGTCAAAGAAATCGGCAAGCTGCTCGACGGTTCGGACGGCACGCTTGACGTGGCGGCTGCCGACCGCACCGTGGAAACGCTTCTGGGCGGCGGCTCCGATCCGGTCATCACCAAAAAGCCGGAAGGCGCATGGACGAGCAAAGTGACCGATGCGATGAAGAAATAACGGCATTCGTAACTTTGCCTAGAGCGGTCCCAGCAGTGAAATCGTTGGGGCCGCTCTGGCTATTTCTAAAACGCATTGCCCGGACTATTTAACCGGCTTCTCATTTCTAAGCGCGTGGGCAAGCTCTCGTTCCAGACGGACTTCTTCTTCCACCTTGGGCTTGGTAAAGCGCCCGAGCAGCAGATAGGCGATTGGCGTCACGTAGAGCGTGGTGATGGCCGCAAGTCCCAATCCGCCGACAATGATCCAGCCCAGCGATATGCGCGCTTCGGCCCCTGCCCCGCTCGCCAGAACCAGCGGCAGGCCGCCCAGCACCGAGCAGATGATGGTCATGCAGACGGGACGCAGGCGAATATTTGCCGCCTCCTCGATCGCCTCGCGCACGCTGAGGCCCTTGTCGCGGAGTTGGTCGGCGAATTCGACGATAAGAATACCGTTCTTCGCCATGATGCCAACCAGCAGGACAAGGCCGATCTGGCTATAGACATTCAGGCTGGTGCCGGTGAGAATCATCGCAAAGACGGCGCAGCCCAGCCCAAGCGGAACGGTGGCCATGACGATCAGCGCGCTGATGAAGCTCTCGAACTGCGCAGCCAGCACCAGCAGGATAATGACAATTGCAAAACCAAAGACCAGCGCGAGTCCGGTGGAGGTTTCGCTCAGCGTCTGCGCTTCCGCAAGCGGGATGATGTGACTGCCCGGAGGCAGCAGCGGTTCTGCAATCTGCAAGGCGGCGGCATAGGCATCGCCAAGGGCGAAGTCATCACGAAGACCTGTCGTGATCGAAACCGAGCGCTGGCGCGCTTCGCGGTTGAGTTGCGGCGGAACCGCCTTTTCCACCACCGAGGCGATGGATGACATCGGCACGTAGCGGCCATCGCCGGTCTTGAGGAAAATATTTTCCAGATCGGTCGGATCGTTGATCGGATTGGTGGTGGAAACAAACTTCACGTCGAAGCTTCTGTCGCCCACATAGACCGAGCCGATCTTGCGGCCATCGAGCACGGCCTGAACCGCATTGGCAAGGCCGGTAATATCGATGCCGAGATCGGAGGCGCGCACGCGGTCGATCTCCACGGAAAGCTGCGGCTGGGTCGGCTCGACGGACAGGCGCGGCTGGACGAAACGCGAATCCTTTTCCAGCGCCGCCACGATTGCTTCCGCCGCCGGGCCGATCCGGGCGTAATCATTGCCGAGGACCGCAAATTGCAGGCCGTTGCCAGCCCCGCGAATGCCGAGGCTGTTGGGCTGCATCGAGAAGATACGCACAGCGGCGATGTTGCGGACCCGTTGGTTAATATCCGCCATGATTTCCTGCTGGCTGCGCTCACGCTCGCTCCAGGGCGCGAGGGTCAACACCATGAAACCATTATTGGAGGAACCGCCGGAACCGGCAATGGCGTAGGTGGTGCGGATTTCGCCGCTGTCGCGCAACGGCCTGATCGCATCTTCGATGCGGTTGAGCTGCGTCTGAAGGAAATCGACGCTGATGCCCTGCGGGCCGTTGATGCGCAAAAGTGCGACCGCACGATCTTCCGTCGGCGTCAGTTCCTGCCGGATCTGGCCGTAGCCTATATAGGAGACACCCGCAAAAAGCAGCGCCACCAGCACGACGAGAAACGGTGCGGAAAGACAGACATGCAGGCTTTTGCGGTAGAAATTCGCAAGGCCCCGACCGATCGCGCGCAGAAAGGCTGGTCCGTGTGAACCTTCGGCCTCGCCATTGCCTTCTTTCAGCAGGCGGGAAGCAAGCATGGGACAAAGCGTGAGCGCGACAATGGCCGAAAGCATGATGGCGATGGCCAGCACGAAGCCGAATTCGCGAAACAGGCCGCCCGCCTGTCCGGGCAGGAAGGAAATCGGCACGAAAACCGCAACCAGCGTCAGCGTGGTCGCGATGACGGCAAAGAAGACTTCCTGCGTGCCGAGCACAGCCGCAGCACGCGGCCCCATGCCCTGATTGCGGCGGCGCACGATATTTTCGAGCACCACGATGGCATCATCCACCACAAGGCCCGTCGCCAGAACCAAAGCCAGAAGCGTGAGGATATTGACGGAAAAACCGGCAAGATAGATTGCTGCGATGGTGCCGATCAATGCCACCGGCATGGCCAAAGCCGGGATAAGGGTCGCGCGAATATCCCACAGGAACATGAAAATGATCGCGACCACGATCAGCACCGAGGCGATCAGCGCGATCTCGACTTCATGAATAGCGCCATTGATGAAATTCGCGTCATCGCTGGTGACGGTGATATTCACGCCCGGCGGCAGGGTGCTTTGCAGATTATCGACCGCCGCGCGAATGC
This sequence comes from Falsochrobactrum shanghaiense, assembly GCF_003149535.1. GTDB lineage: Bacteria > Pseudomonadota > Alphaproteobacteria > Rhizobiales > Rhizobiaceae > Brucella > Brucella shanghaiense. The sequence continues at coordinate 279,722 of NZ_QGDB01000001.1, forward strand.
CTTGTGAAATATCGAGCGTATTGGACTGGGCCTGCCGCACGATGCCAAGGCCAATCGCCGTCTTGCCGTTGGAGCGGACGGCGGAGCTTTCAATATCAGGCCCCAGCGTGACAGTGGCTATGTCGCGGATCTGGACGCGTTCATTGATGAAGACATTCTCGAAATCTTCGGGTGTTTCAAGATTGGCCGTCGCGCGCACCACGATGGACTGATCGGAACTGCGCAGGGAACCGGCGGGGGCGTCCAGCCCCATGGACGAAAGCGCGCTGGCAAGATCGGCAATGGTGAAACTATAGCTGGCAAGCCGCGCCTGATTGATGTCGATGCGGAAAATCTTCTCCCGCTCGCCATTGATCTGCACATCGGCGACACCGGGCACAGCCGAAAGCACGTCCTCGATCTGGTCCTCCACCAGAACCGTCATATCGTCCACCGAAAGCGTGTCGGAGGTCACGGCAAGGCGCATGACGGGATCGGCGTTCGAATCAGCCTTGATGATGCGCGAGGGATCGGCTTCTTCGGGGACCGTATTGGCCACGCGTGAAATCGCGTCGCGCATGTCGGCGGCGGCGACATTGAGATCGACACCATCGTTGAATTCGACGGTAACGCGGCTGCGCTCGAACGAGGATGTGGAGGAAATCGACTTGACGCCGGACACGCGGGCAACCGCATTTTCAAGAACCTGCGTCAATTGCCGGTCGATGGTTTCGGCGGATGCGCCGCTGAAATTGGTGCTGATCGTCACGACAGGCCGGTCCACATCGGGCAGTTCGCGAATGTCGACGCCGGTAAAAGCCGCAAGTCCGGCAACGATGATCAGGACATTGATGACGAAGGCAAAGACGGGACGGCGGATGAAAAGTGCCGTCGATCCGCCATTGCTCTTTTCGGGCCGGGCCTGAGGCGGGGTTTGGGAACTGCTCACGCGCTCTGTCCTCACCCTGCAACGCGACTGACGGCGTCGGGATCGGCAAGGGCCGTCCCCTGATCGTCGAGAAGCTTTACCGGTGCATTTTCGCGCACCGTCTGCACCCCTTGCGTGACGATCAGATCGCCCTGGCTGACCGGGCCGTCGATCAGGATATTGGTCGAATTGCGCTGTATGATACGCGCTGCGACCTTTCGGGCGACCCCCTCTTCAATCCGCCAGACGAACGAGCCGTCGGGACCCCACTGGATTGCCAGCGGATCGATCGAAGGATAGCGGTCGCCGGGGAAAAGGATCGTTACCGAAAAGGACATGCCGGCGCGCAGCCGGTCCTGATCATTGGCGATCTGCGCCCTTACCTGCAGGGTACGGCTGGCTTCGTCCAGCGTATTGTCGACCGCATTGATGGTGCCCTGGTAAGTGACGCCGGGAAATGCCGTCGATTCGGCGGTCAGGGCCTGCCCGACCCTGATCTGCGGGGCGAAGCGCTCCGGCACCCAGATGTCGATGAGGACCGTCGAGCGATCATCGATACGGGCGATGGGGGTCTGCGCGGTGATGTAATTACCGGCATTGACCGGAAGAATGCCGATAATTCCGGAAATCGGCGCGCGCACCGTGCGGCGGCTCAAGGCCAGTTGCGCATCCTGCAATGCAAGGCGGGCATTGGCAACGGCAAGTTCGGCTGCGACCTCCTGCACCTGCGTGGCCGTGTTGGTCTCGCGCAGGCGCGCCGTACGCGCACGGGTATTTTCCGCATCTTCAAGCGCCGTCTGCGCCTTGGCGACGGCAATCGTCTCCGTCTCGTTGTCCAGTTCGGCGATTGTATCGCCTTCCTTGACTACATCTCCCGCCTTGACCAGAAGCCTGGTCATATAACCGCTGGAATAGGGCGTCACCGAGACCGTCTTCAGGGCGCGCGCCGATCCGATGGCGGTGAGGCGATTATTGATCGTCTCCTCGCCCGCGGGCTCGACGACGACCAAAGGCGCGCCCCTGTCGCCGGATGATCCGGGCCCCCTGTTTTGCGCGGGGGTTTCCCCAGTGGTTTCCATTGCTGCGTTCTTGCCGCTATAAACATACCAGCCGCCAGCGGCGGCAAGAATTATGAGCAGGCACAGGGCCGTCTGCTTCCAGGCTTTCATTCAGCTCTCCGGCAAGGTCGGTCGCATAGGCTTTGAAAGACCTTGTTCTGGAACGGCTCCGGCTGGACCGGGATCGGCCAGGCCATTCCATCTCATTGTTTTCACACATTCTTCAGCGGCAATTCCGCTTCATATTTTTGCAGGAAATACGTTAAGGCATCGATATTTCCTTCGGGCGCAGAAATTGCCAGCTGATATTATCAGAACGATGACTATCCCGATAGAATGCAAACCACGCGGGCTTATCCACAAATCAAGATCTTTCCCGGCGACTCTGCACAAGCAGCTTCCACGGGTCGAGTTAAATTTCGGTAATGTAAACCATTGCCAATATGCTGATTAGCTTAACGAAAGCGACAAAGCCTGTTGGATTTCCAGAACCATTCCATATATAAACCGTGTTCAAAACTCACAGGGTGCACAACAGGCTGAACGAGCGGCGCCACGACCGGCCAGGCCGTCGATTTGGAAGCAGGCGATGGCGATTGCGCAAAAAGATACAGGCAGGGATGCGGAGGGCGAAAACGCCGCAATGCCGGTTGCCGATCCGGGTGAAAAGATTTCTGAAGGCCAGTTTACGCGGCTGCGCTGGCGCAACCGGCTTTCGAGCAAGCTCCTGCTTCTGATCGTTCTCGCCGTTCTCATCGCCGAAGTTCTGATCTTCGTCCCCTCCATCGCCAATATGCGCATACGCTGGATGGAGTCGCGCCTCGATACGGTGGAAGCGGTGAGCGAAGTCCTGATTGCCAGCGGCAATATGAACATTCCGCGCGACGTTCAGGACAAGGTGCTCGTCACCACCGGCACCAAAGCCATCGCCTTGCGCGAGGCGGGGGCCTCGCATCTTTTGGCCATGAGCGAAATGCCCGACAGGATCGATCAGGTAATCGACCTCGATAATATCAGCGAAGCGGCGGCAATCTGGGACGCATTCGGAACCCTGTTCAATGGCGGCGACAGGACCCTGCGCATTTACAGCTCGATTTCACCACAGGATGCACCGCAAGATTCTGGTCGCTTCATTGAGATCGTCACATCCGATGCTCCCCTGCGCCATGCCATGCTGCTCTATGCGGGCAATGTGGCCTTTGTTTCGCTGCTCATATCGGTGATTGCCGCAAGCCTTATCTATCTCATCATCCATGAAGCCTTGCTGCTGCCCATCCGCATCATGCATCGCAATATGATGGATTTCGCTGCTGCGCCTGAAAACCCGACCCGGATTCTGGTGCCCGAGGACCGCAAGGACGAATTCGGCATAGCGCAATATCAGATCGCCCATATGCAGAGCGATCTGCAACGAACGCTCAAGGAGAAAAGGCATCTCGCCGATCTTGGCCTGGCCGTTTCCAAGATCAATCATGACATGCGCAATATTCTCGCCTCGGCGCAATTATTGTCCGACCGGCTGGCAGACACCGAAGATCCCATGGTGCAGCGCTTTGCGCCCAAGCTGATCCATACGCTCAACCGCGCCATCAGCTATTCGGAAAGTGTCATGGCCTATGGCCGTTCGCAGGAGCCGCCACCGCGTCCGCGCCGCGTAAGGCTGGGGACCATCATCAAGGATGTCGAGCAGATGCTTGATCTGAGCAGCACGAGCGGTATCGAATTTGAGAACCGCGTTGCCGATGATTTCGAAATAAATGTCGATTCGGAGCAACTTTTTCGCGTGCTGAGCAATCTGTGCCGCAACTCCGTGCAGGCAATGGAGCGTGATTCGCGCCATGGCGATGCCGTTATCAAAAGGCTCACGCTTTCGGCGGGGAGAATCGGAACCGCGGCGATCATCGGCGTGGAGGATACCGGGCCGGGGCTGCCGCAAAAGGCCCGTGAGCATCTTTTTACCGCATTCAAAGGGTCCACGCGCAGCGACGGCACCGGCCTTGGCCTTGCCATCGCACAGGAACTGATACAGGCCCATGGCGGCACGATAGAATTGCGCGAGGATCGCCCCATCGGCGCGCATTTCGAGATACGCCTGCCCGACCTGCCGGACTGGCAGGATAAATGACGCAATTACGGCCCCCCCCCCCGGCCCATTCGGAGGTGGACAAAACCGGCTCCATTCAAGAAAACTTCACATAAGCGCATTTTTTTCTCAGAAGGTGCTTGCATTTAATACCGGGTCCGATTATCAACCGCCTGCACCGCAATGATCGGTCGCGCAGGCAAGCACCCGTAGCTCAGCTGGATAGAGCACCAGACTACGAATCTGGGGGTCAGAGGTTCGAATCCTTTCGGGTGCGCCATTCTCTTTTCAATGACTTAGCAGTAACGACGTTCCTTTGGCGTTCCTGTAGAATGTTTTTCAAACGTTCTTCGGCGTTCTGTGAGCCACGCGCAATTCAGCAACTCTGCGCCTCTCTTCGATCGTATTACGGTTATATCTGGCGGGCGTAGCGATGTTCGCATGGTTCGCCATAATGTTCGGCGAGCGATTCGACGCTTGAGTATCTGAAACCCAATGGGCCGGGACAGATACACAAAGTTCAGGACACTCCCCTTTTCGAATCGGCTGACCAAAGAGCAGCCTCAAGTATTCCAAACTCCTCGCAATGCCACCGACTTTTGCGTTAAAGCGTGTCGCGATCTTTCAGATTCGCTCCTTACGCTTTAAGTTGTTGTTTTAATGCATGTCGATATCCCGAAACCGGTTCCCACTTTCGGGCGACATGCTTTAGAAGTGCTCCTTCAATTTCAGGGGCAGCCAATATATCGACGGTAAACGTTTCTATCGCAAAGCGAGGAGCGGCACCTCATATGCCTCCGCCACGCTCTACTTTACTTCATTCGGCTTCCATGAAGTCGAACGGCTTTGCCGTGACGAACTGACTGGACGCCTCGCCGGTAAGGACACGGGCCATGTCCACCCCGAGATCCAGTTTGCGGACCTGCGCGCCCTCGGAGAAGTCGAGCTTCTTCATATCCACCCAGAAAACGTTGGGCGAGGTCGCTGACTCACCGTAAAAGACCATGCCCTTCTGATCCGCCACCACACGCCAGCGGGTGGTGGACAGGTTCGGTGCCTCGGGAATGCTCACGCCATAGGGCGCCGAGGCGTTGCGGATCACGCTGAACACTGCGGCAGCGGCAATCCGGGGGTCGTCGCTTTGGGTCACTGCGTTGATATAAAAGCCGGCGCGTACGAAACGGTCTTCGGAGCGGCCACTACCGGGGAGAAATTTGAGAGGGTCAATCGCGCTCCAGTATTTCTGGTTGGCGAGCTGGTCGTCATAGGGCGGGTCGTTCGTCACCACCTGATAGGAGCGGTCGTGATGGATGCTCAGCTTTCCATCAATCCACTCCAGAACGGCACTGTCGCCGGTTGCATCGGAGAGCGTCAAATGGAGCGGTGCGAGACTGCCGGGGCGTCCGGGCACCTCACCACTCACCACATCCACAGGATGGTTGCGCGTGTATTCGATCGCCTCCGAGACCGTTGCGAACTGATCGAGGTAGAACTGCGCCCAGATCGAAAGGGAGAGACGAGGCATTGTCCCATCGTCCTGCGGGAATGTTGTGGCGTTCAGCCATAACAGGCTGGCATTGAGCCCTGCTTCATTCATGCCGTCAACGGTGGAGATGTCATAGCCGGATACGGCCAGGCTGCCGAATTTCGATGTCCATTCCAGCGAACGCGGACCGGCGGCCCCGCTGCGTTTCATCCCGCGAGGAAAGACCCAGAAGTTGCTGACCATCGGATCCTTGAAATCCATGTTGCGGCCTGTGATGTTCCTCCCGTCAGGGCCGTGATAAACGACCCGAGTGCAGGCCTCGGCCTGGGCGGTCAGCAATGCAGCAGCGGCAGTCAAACCAGCAAGAATGCGTGTGAAGCGAGACATATTGAACACCAATCCATAAGAAGACTGCGGGAAGTGGGTACAAATCAAAACCGGTAGGTCATTCCCAGAACCGGGCCGCTGAGGCGCGTATCATAGACGTGACCTTTGTGATCATAGTCAACGTCGAGCACCTTGTAACCCACGGAAGCGGAAAAGTGGTCGCTGAAGGCGTAATTGACGGTAGCCATCGCTGACCAAGTGAAGTCCGATCCCGCACCGAAACCGCCGATGTCTGCCTGCGCCTGCGCTGACAAGGTTTTCGTGATTGGAAGGAAGGCGCGCAAACCGACCAGTGGATCGACCCAGCCGAAGCTTTCTTCGTGGCTAACAGACCCGCTGAAACCGCCAAGGCTCCCGGTAAGCGTCACATCATTCGAGATGTGCCAGAAGCGCGCGCCGCCAAGGGCATCGAGCGTGAACTGCGACGTATCAACGACCCGGTAGCCGCCCATCAGGGTTGCAGTGAATTGCCTCGTGTCAACCTTCGCATCGATGCTGCCGCCCGGCGGTATTGTGCCGACCCCGGGAATCGCGAGTGCCGGCAGCGGCCCAACCCCATGGCCGTCCGTCGTATCGACATACATGATGTCGCCCGAGAAGACGAAGCGGTCGTAGCGTCCCCAAATGTTGATGAACCCGCCAAAATTCAGCTCGTCCATGACGTCGGAGAACGACTTCTCGACGCCGATAGTCGGACCACGCCGAAACGGAGAAATATGCCCATCGAGGCCTGCCGCCCACATATAGGGCGTAATCTGCAAGGCCCAATTTTGAGGCTCCGCCGAAACATGCTCTTCTGCCACGTTAAGGGTAGCATCCGCGCCATAGGCGGAATGTGCGCTGCAGAGGGACAACACAATGACAGCGGCATACCAAGGCGACAGGGCCTGGCTGTTGTCGGTGACAATTGGCTGGTCTTGGGGGCTGCGGCAGGCGTACTCCCGACCGCGGGACTTTTTGCAGGACCGAAATACCATGATACACCCCTCATCTTGGCGTCTATATCAGCCAAATTATTGACATCTGAAGGCAAGTTGCGATTTCGGGTACTATGCTCCATACAGACTTCATCAAATCCCCGCAACCCACGGCAGATCTGGTCCAAGAGAATAGCGGTAGACAACGCTGCATAGCCGGACCCCGACGGCAGAAACGACAATCAGAAATTATAGAGCAGCTACAATGACATAGCGGTGCCCAGTTTCATCTGCTCCAGCGCGCCATTTTTCCAGGACAATGAACACCAATGAGAGAACGCCGGACCGGGCATTGGCTGCAAATGCTGCGTTGCGTTATTCGTGACAGGTCATCCGCGACATGTTATTTAGAGATGTGGCATACGAACTTGCGTATTTGGAGTATTCTGGTTCGATTGAATGCGATCAAGCCTCTAAATCCTTGTTTTATGCGCGTCTTGCCCAAAGACCGTTTCACGCTTTTCGGGATGTGTTCTAATTCAACACGGAGGACATGATGACCAAGCACAAAGTCGGATATTTTGTGGGCAGCCTCGCCAAAGGCTCCATCAACCGCAAGCTTGCGCTGGCACTGGTGCAGCTGGCGCCCGCCGAATTGGAAATGCAGGAGATTTCCTTCAGGGATCTTCCGCTCTACAGCTATGATTATGATGCCGATTACCCGAAAGTCGCGCGGGATTTCAAAGAGGCCATCGCCGCCGTGGACGCCGTGCTTTTCGTCACCCCCGAATATAACCGCTCGATTCCCGGCGGCCTGAAAAATGCCATCGACTGGGCAAGCAGGCCATGGGGACAAAATTCCTTCACCCGAAAGCCGTCCGGCATTATCGGCACATCGCCCGGTTCAATCGGCACCGCCGTTGGCCAGCAGCATCTTAAAACTATTTTGAGCTTCTGCAATTCGCCGATGATGAATGCGATCGAAGCCTATATCCATTTCACCCCCGACCTGATCTCCGACGATGGTGTGGTCAGTTCCGAATCGACCCGGGATTTTCTGGCTAACTACATGAGCGAATTCAATAATTTCATCAACCGGGTATATACGGCCTACCCACGCAGCTAATTCATCAACCTATGGAATACCGAGCTTGCAGAGCCGCTCCCGCACATCTCGGCGGGAGCGGCCGCATGTGAGCACGGAGAACATATTTGCTCATCATCCCGAACAGGATGACGGTCTTTTATCGTTATATTTTTGGAAAGATGAATGGTGCTGCGAGAGAGGATTGAACTCTCGACCTCTCCCTTACCAAGGGAGTGCTCTACCACTGAGCTACCGCAGCATTCGCCTGAACGCGGCGGACTTCTGCCACATCATTACGCAAATCGCAAGCAAGCAATTACAATTCTTTGCATATAATGTGGAAATCGGCGAAGAGAGCCGTGGAAAGCACCTTTTCGCAGCCATTCCAGCGTAGTAAACAGGGCATATGAGCGAAGAAACGACCCAGAACAAGAAATCAAGCGCGTCCGATCCGCGCAAAAAGCGGCGCGCGGACCAGCTTCGTGCGAATCTGATGCGGCGCAAGGCGCAATTGCGCTCGCGGCGCGCAGGCGAGGCCGATGAGCGCACAGACGGCATTGCCGCAGCCGGCAAAGATACGGAATGATGCCGTGGGGAAAAGCCGTTCTTGAAGAGAGGGGACGGCTGCGCTAAAAGCGCGTTCAAACTCTTGACTGCGCCGTGGTCGGCCCATGATTCGCAATCGACCTAATTCCGCCGCAAGATTTGTACTTTATTGCTGCATCGTCGCCAAGCCGGAAGGCTTGCGAAGCCTTGCAAAAAATAATTGCAAAATAATTATCGGGCATTTGCTTCGGCCCAGAAAGTGAAACAGCATGGATCGCATCAAAATCATCGGCGGCAACAAGCTCAATGGCGTCATCCCCATCTCCGGCGCGAAAAACGCAGCCCTGCCCCTGATGATCGCCTCGCTGCTGACCGACGATACGCTGACGCTCGAAAATGTGCCGCATCTGGCCGATGTCGAGCAATTGATCCGCATCCTGAGCAATCATGGCGTCGATTATTCGGTCAATGGCCGCCGCGAGCACCAGAACGGCGCCTATTCGCGCACCATCCATTTCACGGCGCGCAATATCGTCGACACCACTGCGCCCTATGAACTGGTTTCCAAAATGCGCGCGAGCTTCTGGGTGATTGCGCCGCTGCTGGCGCGCACGGGCGAAGCCAATGTGTCGCTGCCCGGCGGCTGCGCCATCGGCACGCGCCCGGTCGATCTGCTGCTCGAAAGCCTTCAGGCGCTCGGCGCTGAAATCGAGATTGAAAACGGTTATGCCAAGGCTCGCGCCAAGGACGGCCTTGTCGGAACGCGCTACGCATTCCCAAAGGTTTCTGTCGGCGCGACCCATGTGATGCTGATGGCTGCAACTTTGGCCAAGGGCGAGACCATTATCGAAAACGCCGCGCGCGAGCCGGAAGTCGTCAATCTGGCCGATTGCCTCAACGCAATGGGCGCAAAGATTTCCGGCGCAGGCACGAGTACGATCCATGTTGAAGGCGTGACCAGCCTTTCGGGCGCGCGCGTTCGCGTCATCCCCGACCGCATCGAGACGGGCACCTATGCCATGGCGGTGGCCATGACGGGCGGCGATGTGCTGCTTGAAGGCGCGCAGGAAAGCCAGCTTTCAGCCGCGCTGGAAACGCTGCGTCAGGCGGGTGCGGAAATCACCGAGACCAATAGCGGATTGCGGGTCGTGCGCAATGGCCACGGCATCGAGCCGGTCGATATTGTCACCGATCCCTTCCCCGGCTTCCCAACCGATCTTCAGGCGCAGTTCATGGGGCTGATGACCAAGGCCAAGGGCACGTCGCGCATTACCGAAACGATCTTCGAGAATCGCTTCATGCATGTGCAGGAACTGGCGCGTCTTGGCGCGAAGATTTCGCTTTCCGGCCAGACCGCAACCGTCGAGGGCGTGGAACGCCTCAAGGGCGCGCAGGTGATGGCGACCGATCTTCGCGCATCGGTTTCGCTGGTGATTGCGGGGCTTGCCGCCGAAGGCGAAACGCTCGTCAACCGCGTCTATCATCTTGATCGCGGCTTCGAGCGGCTGGAAGAAAAGCTCTCGCGCTGCGGCGCGAATGTCGAACGCATCAGCGGCTAAGTGCCCATAATTCAAACTGGCCGGAACCTTGCAAGCGTTCCGGCCTTTTGTCTTCAGTCGCCATTTCTCCCCCAATAGGCTGAATAGCCTGTCGATTTTTTTGTGCCGACATGCAAGATTGGGTAAGCTTGGCGGTCAGGCTGATTGCTTCAAAAACGACAGGGGTTGGTACGAATTATGGAAATGTTGAAGCTCGTAGCGCTGGATGAGGAAGACTTGCAGGTCCTGTCCGCCCATCTTCAGGACGCCGTGCTCAAAGTCTCCGATCTTCAGTATTTTGCCAAGGACCGGCGTTTCATCCTCACGGCAAACCGTTTCGTCTGGGAAGAAGCCAAACCGAAATTCCTGCGCAAGCCCGCCTATCAGCGCCGCCGCACCGCATTGCATTTCAATCGCGTCAACGCCATCAAAGCAACCGGCATCGACCGGCAGAAAGGCGAAGAGGTGCTTTCCCTGCTGGCGATCCGCTTTCTTCCAGACGCCGCACCGGCGGGAACAATAGAACTGACTTTCTCGGCCAATGCGGCTATCCGGCTTGATGTCGAATGTATCGAAGCGCAAATGACCGATCTTGGCGCAGTCTGGGAAACCGAATCCCGCCCGCGACACGATGTCTGACCGGCGCTTCAATCAGATTTCACACAGGCTTTGAGCCTCTACAGACAGACTAAAGGAATAATTGCGTGGTCACGACGCTCAGACAAACCGATCCCGATTTTGAACAGAAATTCGCAGCCTTCCTTTCCGGCAAGCGCGAAGCTTCAGAGGATGTCGATCGGGCCGCGCGTGAAATCATCGATCGCGTGCGCCGCGAGGGCGATGCGGCACTGATCGACTATTCGCGCCGTTTTGACCGTATCGATCTGGAAAAAACCGGCATTGCCGTCACCCCGGCGGAAATCGATGCGGCATTTGATCTTGCCCCCGCAAGCACTATCGAAGCGCTGAAGCTGGCGCATGAGCGCATCGAAAAGCACCATGCGCGCCAATTGCCCAAGGATGATTATTATACGGATGCGCTCGGCGTCGAACTCGGCTCGCGCTGGACGGCCATCGAGGCGGTGGGGCTTTATGTGCCCGGCGGCACGGCGAGCTATCCAAGCTCGGTGCTGATGAACGCCGTGCCTGCAAAGGTTGCAGGTGTGGAACGCATCGTGATGGTGGTGCCTTCCCCCGATGGCATTCTCAATCCGCTGGTGCTGGTGGCCGCGCGCCTTGCGGGCGTCTCCGAAATCTATCGCGTGGGCGGCGCGCAGGCGATCGCCGCACTTGCCTATGGCACGCAGACCATTGCGCCGGTTGCAAAGATCGTCGGCCCCGGTAATGCCTATGTCGCCGCCGCCAAGCGCATCGTTTTCGGCACCGTCGGCATCGATATGATCGCCGGACCTTCGGAAGTGCTGGTGATTGCCGACAAGGACAACAATCCCGACTGGCTGGCAGCCGATATTCTTGCGCAGGCCGAACATGACAGGGCGGCGCAATCCATCCTGATGACTGATGACGAGCCATTGGCGAAGGCGGTCGAGGAAGCGGTCGAGCGGCAGCTTCGCACCCTGCCGCGTGCGGAAACGGCGGCTGCAAGCTGGCGTGATTTCGGCGCTGTCATTCTCGTGGAAAATCTCGAAGCCGCCATTCCGCTGGCCAATCGCATCGCAGCCGAACATCTGGAAATCGCGACCGCAGACCCGGACGCCCTGCTGCCGAAAATCCGCAATGCGGGTTCGATCTTCATCGGCGCGCATACGCCCGAAGTGATCGGCGATTATGTCGGCGGCTGCAATCATGTTCTGCCGACTGCGCGTTCGGCGCGTTTTTCATCGGGCCTTTCGGTGCTCGACTATATGAAGCGCACCTCGCTGCTCAGGCTCGGCCCTGATCAGCTACGCGCACTCGGACCAGCAGCCATTGAAATCGCCCGCGCCGAAGGGCTGGACGCCCATGCCCAGTCGGTTGCCATCCGGCTTAATTTATGAGGAAACATGACCGCTGGTGTTCCCAATGCCCGTCTTGTCGATATCGAGCTTGATGAATCCATCGGCCGCTCGACGCCCGATGTCGAGCATGAACGCGCGGTCGCTATTTTCGATCTGATCGAAGAGAACGCCTTTTATCCGGTAGGCGACGGTATTGGCGGGCCTTACCGGCTGCGGCTCTCTCTCATAGAAAAGCGCCTGATCTTTTCCATCAGCCGCGAAAATGGCGAAGAGGTTGCAACCCATATTCTTTCGCTGACGCCGCTGCGGCGTGTCGTGCGCGACTATTTCATGGTCTGCGAAAGCTATTATGAAGCCATCCGCTCGGCCAGCCCCAGCAAGATCGAAGCCATCGATATGGGGCGGCGCGGGCTGCATAATGAAGGCTCGCAAACATTGCAAACGCGGCTTAACGGCAAGATCAAGGTTGATTTTCAAACGGCGCGGCGGCTTTTCACGCTTGTTTGCGTCCTGCACTGGCGGGGCTGATCCTTGATGGCGGCGCAGGATTCCATGGCCCCCGACGATGATACGCAAGAGGCTCGAAAACGCCCCACATCATTGCTTTTCGTGTGCGGAAAGAACGCTATCCGCTCACCCATGGCCGAGCTTCTTGCAAGAAAGCTGTTGCCACCCAATATTTATGTGGCTTCCGCCGGTGTGAAGCGGGGTGAGCGCGACCCGTTTGTGGATGCGGTGCTTTCGGAAGAGGATCTGTCACTTGATGACAGGCAGCCGCGTGGTATAGAAGAACTGGCCGATGGCTATTTCGACCTCATCATAACGCTGACGCCTCTGGCGCATCATACGGTTCTGGAGCGTATGCGCGGCTTTTCCGTCGATGTGGAATATTGGCCGACGCCCGATCCCACGCTGATGACCGGAAGCCGGGAGCAGATCATGAATGCCTATCGGGATGTCCGGGACCGCCTGAAGAGGCAAATAACGCAGCGTTTTGCGTCCGATTAGGTTCGCCCAATTCGGTTGTTCACAAATGCCGCCTAATCATATAGGTTCCGCGCAAAATCAGGTTCAGGGCCCGGTTGGGGCTATTTTATCAAAGAAAGAAACAGGTATCGCATGGCGAAAGAAGAAGTCCTCGAATTTCCGGGTGTTGTTACGGAACTGCTGCCCAATGCAATGTTCCGCGTAAAGCTCGAAAACGAACATGAAATCATTGCCCACACTGCCGGGCGTATGCGCAAGAACCGCATCCGCGTTCTCGCAGGCGACAAGGTTCTGGTCGAAATGACGCCCTACGATCTGACCAAGGGCCGCATTACCTATCGCTTCAAGTAAGCAATCGCTTCGCTTTTCAGGAAAACCGTGTCGATGAGCGCGCAACACAAGCTGGTTCTTGCCTCCGGCTCTCCCCGCAGGATCGAGCTTCTGAGGCAGGCGGGCATCGAGCCAGACCATATCCAGCCCGCTGATATTGACGAAACGCCACAGCGCGCGGAACATCCGCGTTCGCTGGCGCGCCGTCTTGCGCGTGAAAAGGCCAGGGCCGCCCATGAGCGGCTCAAAAGCGACGAGAATTTCGCCCGCGCCTTCGTGCTCGCAGCCGATACGGTCGTGGCCGTGGGGCGGCGCATTCTGCCGAAAGCCGAGATCATGGATGAAGCGCGCGAATGCTTGCGCCTTTTATCCGGCCGTACACACAAGGTTTTCACCGGCATATGCCTTATTCTGCCCAATGGCGCAGAACGCGTGAACGTCGTTGAAACGCGGCTGCGCTTCGAGCGGCTGACACGCAGGCAGATCGATGCCTATCTGGCGTCAGGCGAATGGCGCGGCAAGGCTGGCGGCTATGCCGTACAGGGGCTTGCAGGCAGCTTCGTGGTCAAGCTTGTGGGTTCCTACACCAATGTCGTGGGCCTGCCCTTGCAGGAAACCGTGAGCCTGCTTGGCGATGGCGATTATCCCGTCCATGCCAATTGGTCGAACGGGAAGGTCTGAATCGATATGAGCGACAAGAAAGACATATCCGCTGCCGCAGGCGCACGCGTCACACCTCTGCGCCCGACACGCCCCTGCCCCGAATGCGGCAAGCCATCCAGTCGCGATTCCTATCCTTTCTGTTCGCCGCGTTGCAAAAGCATTGACCTCAATCGCTGGCTTTCGGGCAGCTATGTCATTCCCGGCAAGCCGATCGATGAGGAAGAAGAAAACGATAACTGAGGCTTCGCTCACATCGGTTTCCACAGTAAAATCGGTGCTTTAGCAAGGTTGTGAGAAAAGCTGATAAAAATTGCGATACGGTGCTGGACAGCGCCAAATTTAATGCTATAACCCACGCACTTCCGGCGGACATGAGTGCCGCCACGCAGTAAGGCAGCAGCCTTGCGGGATGCCCGGATAGCTCAGTTGGTAGAGCAGCGGATTGAAAATCCGCGTGTCGGCGGTTCAAATCCGTCTCCGGGCACCACTAAAAAACCCAACGAAATCAAAGAGCTAGTCTAGATCAAGGCTCATAGAAAATCCCAAGAATATGTTGCAACGTCATGCAACATAAATCCACGTTTTCCGGGCTTTTCAACGTGTTGTAAACTGCTCCATGCAACACATCTGCAACACGCTAATGATTGATAATCGCCCGACCGGCAACCGCCGGATGGTTTACGCCAGCAGCAAGGCCGGTCGGGCTACCCTGCCCGGTTTTGGGCAGGGGGCTTGCTCCTCGTGTTCTGGTCCGCCGAACGGCTGGTGAGGCCGCCGGGAATGGGAGCAGGCCTTTATCGCCCGCTTCCCGACTTGCCGCTCGGGACGGCAAGGATGGAGGATCTGGCCGGGTACGATCCGGCAACCTGCCGTTTAGAAGACGGCTGCGCTATCCAGTTGCGCCACAGATCCAATAGGTTGGACGGGCCTGCGGAGAACAAACATCCCGTCCCGCAGCTTCGGGCCATGCACGAACCCGTCGCTGCTGCGGCCACACACAAAAAGGCCGCGGAAACTTGTTAGTTGGGGTGGCCGGATGTGCCAGAGCCATGCCAGTAGTGAACTCCATATGGCGGAGCTGATGAAGAAGCCCATCGATAAGTCACTCATGCCACCCTCCCATTCGCCATCAGCGTCAACTCATATGCATCATGCGCCCGATCCAGTTCCGCGGCTTTGTCGGCCAATATCCGGATGAGGTATGGAGATGCGCGATTGAACAAATCTTCGTCGTGCATATCGAGATGCAAAAGCGTGTCGGCCAATGCGCGGACTTCGCAAACGTGATTGCTGATGTCATAGAAGGTGCTCATGGCCGCCCTCCTGCTGCGGACCAAAGAAGACTGTCAATCTCACGATGCAGGCCATACAGCGGAATCGTCCCTAGATTGGCTGGCGTTCCGTCCGTCAGCATGTCCATAACGCGAATGGCCGCGTCCAATCGTCCGAAAGCATCATCAAGCCCGAAAATCAGGTCTCTCGCGACTTCTACCCTTTCAGGCAAAGCGGTGTCGTTTGCTCGCACGGGGTGCTGCATGGCGGTATCTCCTCAACTGTGGGGTTCCTGATTGACCGGGCATACCGAGGACGGGTTGCGAACGCTCTGTGGACCGGCCAATCAGGAATTAGTAATCTGTTAAGCGTGCTGCGCGGTTTGCGTTGCAGTGTTCTGATTTCGTGATAATGTACCGATACCAATACAAAATCAGTACGTCAAGCGGAAATCGGTACACTGTCATGATTAATTCTGTTCAATGTAAAATGGCGCGTGCAGCGATCGGCTGGGGTGTGCGTGATTTAGCTCGTGAAGCTGGTGTTTCAGTGGATACAATCTCACGCTTAGAACGCGGCGAAGAATTGCAACCCCGCACTATAGATGCCATCCGCGCCGCCCTCGAATCGGCGGGCGTCGTATTCATCCCCGAAAACGGCGGCGGATACGGTGTTAGGCTGAGAGACAGGCAGGACTGACTATATGTCCACCAAGCCCATTTTGATCTACAAGTTAACACCGGTACAGATTGCGCTTGTTGACCGCATCGCAGCCACTGAAACAGGGTTGCTTATGGACAAAATGGAATACCCAGAAATCGTTGCGTATCAGGAGCTGGCCAAGCTCGGCTTTGTCGATATGCAAGTACCAAGGCGCGGCAAGATTACCCTCGTACTAACCGCAGCAGGCGCGCAGCTCAGCACCAGCGGTTATATATCCAAGAAGCCTGTACTGCGCCTCACGCAGCCACAAATAGCTGCCCTGCGCCTTGTGTCCGGCAACCGGCTGCGGTTCAATGACGTTCCAGCAAAGGCTGTCGATGTCGTACGCAGAATGGCACTCCGCGGCTGGATTATATATGAAGAAGATAGTGACGGCACCTATTGGGCACGCATTACCACTGAAGGCTGGCGGATACTGAAGCTTGTGGATCTGTGAATGGTGAGCGTACTCAGCAAATGGATTCCCTTCAACCTCCAGCGCTCCTACGCTTTGGCGACCGCCGCGGTAGATCACCTGAAGGTCGCTCGGGGAAGGGCTTTAGGTTTTTGGGCGGATACCATGACTTCACGCGCGGCAACGGCTTCTTGACGCCCTGTTGGTGCAAATAGAGACCAGCTGTCAAATATGCATCCTCCAGCGCGCCGTGGCGCTGACCCACACGAGAAAGACCAATCTTTGACAGGCAATGATCAAGCTTGGCCGACTCGCCTCTCCATATCTCGCGTGCGCGTTCCATGGTGCAATAAATCGGATGGTCCAGCATATCGACTTCTGCCTTACGAAACTCCCGCTGGATGTATCGCATGTCGAACTCTGCGTTGTGCGCCACGATTTCATCGGCCCATGAGAACCACTTTCGCAATGGCGCGGCCAGATCGGCAAACAAATCCTGGTAACGAGTCATCCAATTATCATAGCCATGGACGGCTTCAGCTTGCGGGTGACTATCCTTGCGAGGATCAAAGATTAAGTGCAGCGATTGCCTTTGAAGCTCGTCGCCCTCGACTTTGACCGCGCCGATCGTGATTATTCTGTCGAAGGGCAGAACCCCAGTTGTTTCAGTGTCCACGACGATCACGCGCTTCTTTCGCGTATGAACTGCCGGATTAATTATCTCTGTCATTCTGCCGCCCCCCAGATAACCAGAGGCAAGCATATTTCAAGGCAGAATTGAAGGGCAAGGAATATGCCGGCCAGTTTTATCAGCCACCCAACCCAGTTGCTTGCCTTCCTCAGTCTTTCTGGCAAGGCTCGTTTATAGGGCCTTGGGAGTGGCGGAGGGTCGGCTCCGCACCTCTAACTGATTGAATTAATCCGTTGCGGGAATACCCGCTTCGGGGAAGTTACCGAATCATCCCGCGCTGGCGCGCCTGCTTCACGCCACCAGCAACGGCATTGGCAAAATAAGGTGTTTTCTGCCAAGCCTGAATACCTTTCTCAACTCCGGCCTTCACCATCATGGCAACTTCCGCATTCCCGGTTGCGCCATCAACATTGACGTTGATCACGGGTGCACTGTTGATGGCGCTATTATTATTCGTGACGTTCGAGATGTTCGGCATTTTCGGTACGGCAGGCATGCTGAAGCCCGGTGCACCGCCCACATCGTAACCGCGCAGGCCGCGCCGCATTGCCTCGACGGTCGCCACGCCTCCATGACGCGCCACGTCTTTCTGCGACCAGACGACTTCGCCTTTATGCACAACTCCGGCAGGTTCCTTCACGCCACCGGGGCCAGTGTAGCCGCCTTTGTCATACAGCCCGATACCGCCGTTCATAGCGATGCCCATCTGGCCGCCGCCGAACAGCCCGAGGATGGAACCGAAGATGCCGCCGCCGCCAGCCTTGTTGACCTGAAATATCGCGTCGAGCACTTCGTTCAACAGGCGGTCTGCGACACGGCCCAGAGCATTAGAAAGAGCATCAGCGGCGCTCTCTCCATTCATCAGGCTGGACACTAACGTCCCCGTAGCCTCGCGCGCGGCGTCGTTCATCGCCTCGTACTGGCTGCGTGCCGCTTCAACGGCCTCGCGTTCGGAATAGATCGCCTCCACGATGCGGGAAATTTCTTCGCGCTGCTCTGCTGTGGCGGCGGCACCGGCCATACGCAAGGCGTTGGACTTCGCGCGCTGGACGTCGCTGGCGCCCACCAACCGCAGTTCCTCTGACAAGTTATCGATTAACTGTTGTACGGCTTCGGCTTCCCGCAAGGCACGTTCGGCGGCGGTGTTGCGGCTACTGCCCGACTTACCTTTACCGCCTTCTTTGGTGCCTTGCGGGATAATCGTAACCTTTGCCGGATCATTAGATTTATAACGCCGATCAAGGGCCTCCACCAGCTTCTGATTCGCATCTGCCATTTCGGGGCTGATTGGTTGACCAGCCATGCGCCTCGCCAAGCGGTTTTCAGGCGTATCTCCCTTGAGCATCATGCCGCCAACGACGCGGCCTGCTTCTGCGGCAGCCAGTCTCTTTTCATAGTCATCAAACGCGCCACGCAGTTGCGTCATTGCGTCGATGGCAGTCATAATCGCGTTTTTGGAGTTGATCTCGAAATTGCGCCATGTGTTCGTCCAGGCAACGTCAAGCTCGGCGGCACGTTTGATCAACTGCGCATCGATAACCCCGCCCGCTTCTTCGGTCTTCTGGCGCATGTTGTCGATTGCGCTGGCACCATCTTTAAACACATTGACCAAGGCTGCACCTTCGGAATCGAAGGCCTTAAACGCCAGTAGGAGCCGCTCTTGTTCTGAACCCGCGTTTTTTATCAGGTTTGCATAATCGCGAAGTATATCGACTTGATTGCGCATGGTGCCATCCGCATTGCGCAGTTGGACATTATTGGCTTGCAGGACATCTTTGAGGACGCCCGAGCCGTTTGCAGCCTCGCCTACACGGCGCGAAAAACGCTGCATTGCTGTATCGAGATTGTTCACACCCACGCCGGACAGGCTCGCGACATGACGTAATTGCTGTAACGCATCCGTTGTTAAGCCGACCTTCGCCGCTATATCGCCGATACTTGTCAACTCCGCAACGACGCTGCGAACACCTCGCGCTAGTCCTTCAAAGCCGCCGACTAAGGCGCCGCCGGCTAGACCTCCAATAAAGGCTTTGCCAAGCCCTCCTATTGAAGATGTCAGCTTTGAAAACTGCCGGTCGACACGGGAAACCATCGTCTTGGCGCGCTTTTCAACGCGGCCCATCTGCTGGTCAGAGACCTGCACGCCGCGCTTCATGGCCTTTTCAAGTTTATCGACGCGCGCGACGACGTCCACCATAAGTTTTCTTGAGGCGTTATTAGCCATGTCGGCTCCTATACTGAGAAAAATGCATAATCGTCCGGCGCATCGTCATAGGACGAACGGCCCGATGCGCCTTGTGCGGCACGCGAAACAGCCATGATGCTCGCAACACATGGATCGATACGATCGGCAGACTTGTTCTTAGCTGGCCTGCGATTGTCGTTCTGGTCACGCATCATGACCGTGTTACCCACGGCCCACCGTAGGAGCGGGCTGTCATGCACAAGCCGGCGATTGAGAAACATGTCCTCGAACGTGTCGACCGGCTTGGCGAAGTTCATGAGCGTTTGCGGGAACGCCGCGACTGGAATGCCGTCGCGTTCTAGCGATTCCATCATCTCGCGGGCCATGGCCACGTCAAAGACGACCTCGTGCACTTCAAAGCGGTCGCATAGCTCGCGGATATATCCTTCAACCGTGCCGTAATCGACAATATCGCCCTCGCAGGCAGTCAGCCATCCTTCATCGCGCCACTGCGAGTAAGGTGCGCTGTCCTCATCGGCGCGTCGGCGTAATTGAGCTTCAGGAGAAAAGCCCATGACGTGCAACGCAAACTTATCGTCATCCAGTTCAATGGCGCAGGCCACCGCCGATAGATCGATGCGCTTGGATAAATCCACTCCTATCCACGCGCGGCGACCTGCCAGCGCTTCAAGGTCAATCTCGCCATGCCCTTCATCCCAGATCGATAAGTCCCATTCGGGATTGGCGGCGCCGTCAAGCCAGACCGATAAGTGTAGCCGCTTGAACGACTCGCGTTCGCTGGGGCTGTGTTCGCACTTCTCTATATAGCGCCGCAGTTTTCGGATATTCGGATAACCGTGCCGCAAGCCGGGATTGGTTGCGAACAGCCATTCCTCGTCACGGAAATCGACGTCACGCGGCGCTTCAAACAGAATCGGCAGGAATGTTTCATCCTGCACGCGACCGTCAACGATCTTCCGCGCATGGTCATATTTCGCATAGAACGGCCCTAGCTGACCGATGCCCGCCGTTGACGCAGAAAGCAGGAGGGTATTCTGCCCCTTATTGAGCGTCGTTTCGGCAGCTTCAATAAGGTCAAACTTGGTTTCGCAATGGCCCTCATCCCAGAAGACGGCCACATCAGAACGTCCATGTGCAGACTTGGCGTCGGAAGACAGGGCTTCATAGACAATGTTATGCTTTGTGTATGTGATGCGCTTGGCACTGTCCTGAATATGAACGGCCTCTAGAATGCGCGGCGTTGCTCGGCATATGCCGGCCATTTCGCGAAACGTCAGGCCAGCTTGGTCGCGGGCATTGGCGATGCTGCTGATCGATGACATGGGCACGCGCTCCGGCCCGATCAGATGAAGCATGAGGCAGGCAGCCATAAGACTTGTCTTACGGTTGCCGCGTCCGACCATAAGAAATAACTCTTGAATTTTCCGCGTGCCGTCCTCGGCGGTATCGCCATAAATCTTGCGAACTATGCGTTCCTGCCACGGATCAAGGACGAATGCCCGCCCCGGCAGGCTGGATTTTGGATGTCTCAGCGCTTTAATAAACTTGACGGCAGCTTCGCCCTTACCGTGAGGATCAGGGATCGGGCTATCGTCAAATATCCACGCCAAATTCGGCAGCCTCTCCGTCACCGCGTGCGCCTCCGCTATTCTTGTTGCGACTGGCCGGTGTCAGGCCAAGTTCTGCGGCAAGCCGTCTGGCGGCTTCCAGATTTTCTTTCAGGATGGTTGTTTCGGGCCGTCGCTTAGGACCGCTATCGGACTCAAAGGTCAAACCATGCAGACGAACCGCTTCCTCGGCCTGCCTCATGGTTGCGACCGCCAGACAATAAGCTTCAACCGTCTGCAATTCATGAGCGGCGATCTTACGATCAGCTACCAGTTGCGGCACGACACGGCGCCACTCGGCCTTGCCATGCGCTGGCATCCATGCAGGCGGTTTCGGTGCTTCGGCCAATGCGCCATCGAGCGCCCGTACTTCTGCTTTCCTGCCCCTAGCCATTCAATGCCACACAGCGCAATTCCAGACCGCGCCGCCTTCCTATCGTTTTTATCTGCTTGAGATTATACGACCGCCCGTCGTGAACGACGCTCATGTCTAACGTGACGCCATCAATGAACCGCGTGCGGAAGATCGTGACTCTTTCGGTGCTGGTGCCGTAATTGCGCATATATTCATCGGTTGATTCTTCGATAATCTGCGCGCGCAAGGTGGCGTGATCGACTTCGACACGCACCTGCCCGCCATAGCCGTCATCAACATATGTGGCACCGCGCAGCGTGATCGTTTCAGCGAGTTTTCCTGCCCTCATATCGCAACCATATCCTCCGCAGTGACGTGAAATGTTACGACGCCATGACTATGCTCGCCGGATGGATCGCGCAGATAGCGCGCATCTTCAAAGCTAAAATCCAATGCAAACCCGTCCTGAATCTCATTCAAGCGGCGCAGTGCACGGCGGATTTCGCCGCAGATCGATTTGCATTCGGTGAAGGTGTTTTCGCGCGTCCAGACATGCAGAGTCAGATAGACCGTCGAAAGGTCGGCGCAGTCGATGTCATCGCCGACCGTCTGCGCTTCACCCACAATGATACACGGAAAAACTTCAGGCCGTTCGTTCCGATCCATGATGCTTGACGCAGGCACAAGCGCCGTCAGCGCCGCGCGGGCACGCATGGCCGTCACGGCAAGCCGCTGGGCCGCCAAACTAGCTTCGCTCATTGTACGCCTCCAATGCTGCCTCCGCCAACGCGGTGCGCACATCGCCGAATGCCAGAGAGATACCGCCACGCTGACGCCCGGGCAGCGATATGAACAAGCGCCCGTCACGATGGTCCGCACGCACTTGCGCGTTATGGATTTTGAAGTCGCCCACTCTCGCATCGAACGAAGCGACAATGGTCGATCTCTCGCAATCGACGTTGCACAAGTTCATTCGCAAAATGAAAATATTCATTTCTCGAACGCCTCCTTCACCGCCTTGGAAATCGCCCGATCGATGCGACGACGCACGCGCTTTTTCGTGGTGTTGACAGACGGCCAAAAGAAAGGCTGAGCCGTTTGCGGTCGGCCTTGGTCGCCTTTGAGTGTGCCATATTCCTGAAACAGCGCATTGTCCTCGCCTTTGGCGTTCTCATCGATCGCTTGAACGCGGATCGCCATGGGCACCGGTCCGCGCACCTTTTTGATGCTGGCCTTCAAGTCTTTGCCGCCGGTTTTCGGATCGTCAGGAACGAGCAGACGCATGCGCTCGACCATCTCGTCCGCACCTTTTTCAATGGCGGGATCGATCTTGGCGCGGACGGCTTTGGGGATAGCGTTCAGTGTGTTGATAAGAGCCTGTAGGTCTTTACTACGCGCCATCGCTGACACCCCAATAGTTGCGGCGGTTATTGACAATCTCCCAGACTCCGTGCGGCACTTCCATGCCCGACAAGCCGACGAGGGCGGATTCTCGGTTTTCGTACCACCCAGCCGCCAGCATCTTCACCGCAGCAACAAGATCGGCAGGGGCGCCGTCAGGAAACTTTACTTCGATTTCAAAGCCCAAAAGCGCTTCAAGATGTGCCTGAGCGGCGTCAATTTTGGATGCAATCAGGTTATCATCGGCATCATCGATGATACCTAGTTCGGCCTTCATAACGGCCAAGTCGACAATTGACATAGGATGAAATTCCTATTTAGAGGGAAATGTGAATTGTGGGGCGCGGGTGGTCTCCGTCTGATCGGAGAAAGTTCGAAACCACCCCCCGGTGGGGGGTTCCCGTCAAAAATCCCGCTCCACGAGAGGGTTTTTCACCTTCGCGCTTGTGTAGGGATGGCTACCACTGCGGAAGGGCCACAGGGCGCAAGCAACCGTCTCACAGGCCCGAATCTCGGAAAGCTGACCAGCGCAACAATCTGTGCATTTCGCACGGATCGCGCGCATCGGACTTACCTGCGCATGTCCTGCCTCGCGAGCGACGGCGGCGGTCGGCGGCCAGACGCTGGCCATGTCTGCTCTGTTCATCGCTTCCCCCAGTTCTGGCTCTGATCGCGCGCCGTCCTTCGGCCATGGCATGGCCCGCACATTGAGCGCAGGTTAGTCCATTCGAGCCGTAGCTCGGGCCGGTCGCGCACCGATTGGATATGGTCTACGTGACTGGCCTTTGCGCCACACACCACGCACAATGGATGATGGTGCAGGAAGCGGAAGCGCAGCTTCGACCAGTCTTTGTCATAGCCTCGGCTGGCGCTAGAGCCGCGCTCCTCGTCATTCTGGCGCTGCCGGGCGGCCTGCCGTTTTAGCTCATGGACGCACTTGCTGCCCTTCGGCACCGAACAGCCGCATGACGTAATACGGTTGACCATTAGGGTCTCCTATTAAAAAAGGAGACCGCAGCGTCGCGCGTGCGGCCTCCCGTGGCGCTCATGGCGCATCAAGGTTATTTGGATGGTGGCGGGCCTTGATGCACCTTTCGGACTGAAAGCTAGCCCGTCGTTCCTCCCGCCAGATTAGAAGTTACACGCCGCCGACAGGTTCTTCAAACGCGCCGTACACAAAGCTTTCCTTACGGTAGATTGCCAGCGCCAGGCGTTCCTCTGCCCGGATGGTGACGAGGTTTTTTTCAAAATCATCCACGTTCGAGTTCGACACTTCAACGCGGTCCTGCCAGCGGTCGAATATCTGCGCAGCACGGGCAAAAGCGCCGACCAAGAAGTTGCCGACCGGCATGGCCGTGGTATCGACCACAGGGATGCCCCACAAGTTTTGCCCGTTATTGATGGTAGGATTAGACCATATATACCCGCCCGTGGTTTCCTTAAGGACTTCAATGTCTGCCCAATCGGTTGGGTGAAGCACGATGCCATCGGCCCGGTATTCCGCAAGGCGAACCTGCAAGATTGCGCGGCGAATAATGTCTGCCTTATTATCATCGGCGTCAACGAGAGCGGTGTCAAACGCGGTTGCGTTTGGGATCAAGCCGTTCAAGTTCTGGCCGGTGCCGTCACCATTGAGAAGCTGGGCTTCCTCAACGTCCGCAAGGCCATCCCGAGCGCGGGTATCAATGTAGCTGGCAAGCTGGGCCGAGTCCTCAAGCACCTGGCGGCTGGCCTTGAATAGGTGAGCAATCACGCGAACGTTCTCGGTTTCCTGATCGAATGTGATGTCAGAATACGGCTTGGCAGCGCCTTCCGCGACAGGGGCCGCATTATTGGTAAAGCCGGTCTCTCGCACGTACTGGATCACGCCCGACGTGGTGCTGCCCTGCGCAAGAAGTGCGCGGATAGTGAGCGGACGAACAGCCGGAGCGATGATGCCCGGAACATGGTGAGACGGCACAAGAGACGTGCTGCCATCAGTGCCGGTGCCCACCGTGGCGGCGCCAGTGGTGATGGCCTTCAACTCGATGTCTGCGCTGCCCTTTTTACCAGACACCGCCCAATCTTTAAAGGCATCGCTTTCAACAAGCTGCTCGCCGGCAGACTTCGTTTCGGTCGGCTCATTGTCATTGTGGGCCAGTTTGGCCTCCAGCTTGTCCAGACGATCGACGAGCTTATTATCATTCTCCGCCTTGGCTTTTACTTCATTAGTGAGGTCATCAAGGACGGCCTTGACGTCGAGTTCGGATTCGGATTTCGTTTCGAGTTTGAGAATAGCAGTCATTAGATTTCCTTAATTGCCTGAGTGGCCGCACGGATGGCGGCGATTGTTTCATTGTCGGATTTGACGTTGGAGATGATGGCGTCTTTGTGCATGGGAAAGGTCACGAGACTGACCTCTTTTAGAAGCACTTCTTCCAAGACGCGGGCAGAATTGGATTGATCACGGGTGGCGCGTATGGTGTTGAACCCGATGGACATGCCGTCCAGTGCGCCCGCCTTCATCAGCGCGTGCGCTTCGCGGGCGCGGGTGGTTTCGAGAAGCAAACGACCGTCGGCTTTCAAGCCGTAGTCGTCCTCCTCGAATTTCGTCCAAATACCGATCAACTCATCTCGGTCATGTTGCCAAAGCATCTTGACCTTGTTAGCCGGCAGACGGGCCAGAGAGGCGGCGAAAGCACCCTTGCGGATAATATCGCCGCCCTGGTCTTTCGTGTCGAAAACAGCCGCGTAGCCGGAAAATGTGCCATCCTCCTGGACCGACTTGACGTCGAGTTCCACCGCTGCGAGCGTGTTACTCATCGTCAGCCTCCACTGATGCGCCAGATCCAAAGACGAGTTCAGTTAGCAGATCGATCGCAATGGGCGCGTAATTGCCGGGCGCTTTTGACACGACGGCCACGACGTCCGGGTGAGGCGTGTATGAAAGACGATATTGCAGCGCGCTGCCCCATCTGCCCATCTGCTTCATCAGACTCCACTCCCGCGCTAAATGGGGAGTGGGGCCGTGTAGGGCGAAGGAAAGCACGAGTGCAACATCATCGATGCTCCAGTCGCCAGCGGTAAAAAGCTGCAAGTAGGCATAGACCGATTTGCGAGGCGTGATTTGCTCGAACAAAGCGGGGTCTTTGACTCTGAAGGTGCGCTCGACACCATCAAAATCACGAGTGATTTCAACCAATGGAATATTCCTTTTTTGGAAGTTTATGCCGCAGGCTTTGTTTCTGCCGTTGGCTCTTGCGCCTGCACTTGAATGGCAGGGTTCTGGTACACGTCTCCGCCCTCACGAGGAGGAAGGTCCAGCAACCAAGTGCGAGCCTCGTTCGGGGAGATCGATGTATTGGAAATAAGTGATGAAACCGCCGTGGCGCGTTCGGTCAGGCTGGCGCGGGTCAGGTCATCGCGGTCAAACAGGATGCGATGATTGCGCCGCTCGTCATCGGTGAGCAAAGCCCGCCCATAGGCACCTTCAAGCTCTCGCAGCCAAGGTTCCAAGCAGTATGTCAGAAACTCTCGCCCCATCTGCTCGGCATTGCCCCATGTTCCACGCTCAAGGTCGAATATCATTGTGGGCGGCACACGGAAGGCGCGGGCGATTTCCTCGTTCTGGAACCGGCGATTTTCGAGAAACTGCGCATCGGTGGATGAAAGACCGAGCTGCGTGTAGTCGGTGCCATCCCATAGCACTGGCGTCTTCCCTGCATTCTGGGAGCCGGAGAAAGCCGCAGTCCATCCTTTCAGCATCGCCTCCACGCCCCGATCACCGATGGGCTTTGTCGTCTTCAAAAGGCCGCCCGGTCGTGCGCCGTTCTGGAACAATTGCCGTCCATAGGCTTGCAATCCTCTGGCAAAAGCGATGGCGTCGCGCGCATGACTGATCGGTGCCGTATTGAAAGCGTTCCGAACATGTATGACGTCGCTGGAGCGAAGAGCTTTGCCGTTCTTTTTATATAAGGGCTGGCCGTCGCCTTCTGCCGAAAACTCGACTTGGATTATGCCGGGCTTATACTTGCGGATCGCAATCGGTCGGTTGTCGCTGGATCGCGTCACAAGCGCAAAGCCGCCGGGATCGGACGTCAGCGTCTCAATGAGCAAGCCGCGCGTCAGTTCAAAGCCGCTGGTCCATTCGTTCGCCTCATTGTTCAAAAGCTTGACGGCTGGATGATTAGGCACGTCCTTCCAGACGCCGCCAACTTTTCGTTGGACGCGAACATCCAATGAAGCCGCAGCTTCGCTTATGAGGCGGATCGCCGATGCAACCGCTGGCACCTGCAAGGCAGTGTGCGCGGTCGCTGCGATGTCGTCCGGGCCACCACCGAAGTGCGCAACAAACCAGCCTTCAGGGCTTACTATGTCGCTGCTGGCCTTGGTTTCTTCGACGGGCGCGGTTTTCGTTTGGAACGGCCACATTAGTATGCCCCTTCCACACGCTGGATCAGCATGTGCATCATCTGTTTAATCGGAATGATGGCAACTGGCCTGTCATCGAGATTGGGCGCGTCAGTGAGTTCAAATTCGGAAAAACCGACGCGCCGCCTGATGGCGACATATTTCTGCGCTGGCATTTCATAGAGCGAGTCATTGGCGATCTTCCCCGCCTCACCCATGGCCGTGCGCACCGCCACGCCATAAGCCGTAAATTCGCGGATAAGGCTGTAAAAAAACAAGTCGGCCCCGGACAGGAAAACCCGGCCACCAGTCTTTGCACCGGCAAAATCCCCTGAAGGTTCTCGGGCCATCCATGTTCGCAGGGTGTCCTCTGGTATTGCTAAAATTGCGGCGGATTCGGCCACGCCAAAGGCGGCCCGCCTCCACCTGTCTGGAAGGTGCATATTTCGTCCTTTCAATTTTGACGTGTTTCGTGTTGCTGCCGAATGAGCGGCTAAAAAAAAGCAGGCTGGTGAACGGAATCCGTCCAGTATTCAGCGCGGACGAGGGCGGCCCAAACAGTTCGCAGCGCGGGGATTGGGCGCAGGCGATTGCGTGAGGAGAAAACACCGCAACCGCCTGCGAGTCCGGCAGCTACTCAAAGCGCCAGAACAGAAAAGGCCGCCGAAGCGACCTTTTGAAAATGTGTATTCACTTGTAACCGCAAAAGCGGTTTTGGGGTGCACCGCAACCGCATAGCGGTTGAACCCCTTCACCGCAACAGGTTGCGAGATTGCAAAAAGCGGCAGTTAGGCCGCAGATTTTTTCAATGCGGCGGCAAGATTGTCGGGGCGGCTCACAAGTCCGCAAGAAAAAGGGACCACCGAAGCGGCCCCGCAATTTGTTTTAGCTCCCCCGTCATAGGGGAGTTGAGTGCGCGTTAGCGACGGTCAGGCTACTTTCCTGTGCTCGATCAAATAGTTCTCGTTTGCTGGCATATGCTTGCCAGCCAACGAGAAAGCTATGCCGCCTTCGATCGCCCATAAATCATGCCCGGCTTCGTGGTTATGTCCTTGCCGAAGTATAGAATATTCTCCGCATCTCGCTTGTCCCCAGCCTTTCGGACCGCCTCGTCAGCTAGCCGTGCCTGCACCGCTGCCAGACGATTGTCCCGGTTCCACGCATCGCGAACCGCATCCACGGCGGCGTATACCAGCGCCTTGCCCGCTGCGCTGGCCTGCTTACCCTTAAAGCCATGATGCTCGCCAATCCGCGTCATCGTCATGCCGCCTATCGCCGCATCTTCAAAAACGTCAAGCAAAGGCCCCACAGCGGCCCGTAACGGCCCAATGACGGCCTTCGCGTCAATGTGAGCAATGATGCTGCCCTCACCGATCGTCGGCACTGTGGGGGCTTGTGCGCGGCGGGGAATGTCATCGGCGGTAACAGTGTTGCGGTTGCCGTATGAAGTTGCCACCTTTGCGGAAATGCGCGCGCCATGATCACGCATCCTGCCATCGTCATCGAAGCTAGTTCGGCGGGCAACGTCGATGCCCTGCGTTCCGACTTCGGCTTGGATGTCCTCTTGCGGCAGCCCAGCTACATCCACAAGATAACGATAGCGCCGGATCATCGCAGCATCGTCAGGGCGTTTATCGCGGACCAGCGCTTCGCAGATCGGGATCGCCGGTTCGTTATCATTGGCCGGTGAACTGCGCTCGCGCGGCTTCCATCCTCGCGGCTCTGGCTGTGGCTTTGTCGGCAATCGTGTCACTGTGGCACCTTCCATTTTTTTTGCCAGCCATTCGCGGGCTGCTGCTTTTTCTGCCGGGATGTCGATCGGCAGTTCGTAAGTTTCTGGATGTTTCATGCGGTATAAAACTCCATGCTATCGTCGGGCATCAACCGAAAGCGAACCCGCGCACCTATGGTTTCTTTTTCGCCCCCGCAAGATTCGATAAGGGCGGCAGCTTGCGGAGAGGTCAGGCGCATCTTTGATTCCTCGCCATCAATGATGACGCGCATGATTGCGCTGCCGTCTGGATTTGTTTCACCCGATACGATGTCTGCCGTCTGCCACGGCAGAGGATCGGCACGCCTGATCTCTTTAGGGCCAGTTCGGTTCACGGACATGGCGATCTGAGTTCCGATTATGTATTCCGTATCACCATCAATGCCTATGGCGTCATCAAGAGCACAATATTCCTCGCTCTCGATATGGCAGCGCAAAACAAATTTACGATTTGCGCCGCTCCGAAGGTGAGCTACGAACACATCCTCGTCCTCGCCTTCATATTCAGCATGAACGATTTTCCATCGGGCAAAACCGGGTTGCGCGCGCGGGTTGTTTTTCTTTTCTTTTAATGGCGCCACTCCCTGCGCGCCCCCCAAAGGGCGCGCTCCTGTAGGGGCGCCTATACATCCTCGTAGAGGATGGAATTGGGCCCCCACTTGGGGACCACCCCCATGCATATCTGGGGGCCACCCCCCTATGCAATCTTGGGGGGCACCCTTATGCATATACGGGGGGCTCCCCTGCGCATCCTTGGGGGCCACCTTGCGGCAATCAGAAATAGGCTTGCCACCGTTCATATGCCGAGTATAGGCGCTGCCGCGAAAAAACCAGTTCACATCCCAGAGCGTCGATTCCGTGAAGGTGTGCTCTTTCTTTACCGATACTCGACCGCTGGCAATCAGTGATGGCTTATACTTCTTCACCATTTTCACGGTCGTGCCGGCGCCGACTGCGATGAATGAGTTGCTGCATTCCGCAGCCATGCGCGCATTGCTCCAGTGCTTGACAATAACCGAAATCATACGCTTTTGAAGGTCGGTCAGGGTTGTGTCTTCCTGCATGTCTTCTCGGAAGGCGGCTTTGTCCTTTACGCGGATTCTATGCCACGCCATTCGCTGGGGCCTTCCGCCACTGGAAATTAGCACGATAGATGGCTACCCCCGCCTCTGTGGTGCCGATGCGCTGTATGATGTCGTGCTGCTTCAATTGCTTCACTGCGGTATCAATAGTGCGACGACAAACCCCACAGCGGCGCCCATATTCTTTATGAGAGACACTGGATTCTCCGTGCAGAAGCGTATTCCTGCCCACGTTCATCGCAATCGCAATGCCAGCACTGCGTTTGATTACCGTCTCAATTTCGTACGACCAATCCCAAAGGATGGTCGCCTGATCCTCGGTCAAATCGAGAGGCGCTGCCTCAATCTTTTTCATGGTGTTTCCTTTTAACCGGCAATGCGCCAAGCTCGCTAATTATGCCGGGGCGATAGGCCAGCCTTTTTCATCGAATTCGATTTTCGGACCGGTTTTCTCTGAGGGGCGCTCGGACATGACCGCTTCAATGGCAAGGATGGCCAGATGGGCTTCACCAAGCATTTTTGCAGTCTTCGGGTCATCATCGTTTTCAAGACGATCCACCAAATCACGGCGGTGCATTTTCATAAGTTCAAGAAGTGAAGAATAGTCGTTTTTCATGCCGCCTCCTGCCTTTCAATAAATTCCAGAATTTTGGATTTCCGAGCACATACAAGGTCGCCCATTTTGAAGGTCGGGAAGGCCCGTTTGGCCGCTAAATGGTAGATAGTCCTGGCCTTCATTCCGGTAAAATCTGCAATGGCATCGGCGCCGACCAGAAGGTCAGAAGCAAGGTCGTCATTGGCAGCCTGCATTTATTTTTTTCCTTTTTCGTTTTTTGTGCTTGACACAGTTTTGATAAAATCCTAGTTATTCCCCATAAGGACAATTGCGCCTTCATTTCTGAAGCGCAACGGATTGAAAGCGACTCCACGCCGTTTGTCAAGTGGCTCCGCTTGTTGTTATGTGTTGCACATATTCCGCGTGTCGGTTATGCAACACTATGGCAATTCGAAAACGTACTCTCCCATCAGGCAAAATCGCTTGGCTCGCCGAATATCGTGACGGTGACGGCAAGCGCAGATTCAAACAGTTCGTCCGTAAAAAAGATGCCGATGATTTCCTGCTAACCGTGCGCGGCGAGGTCCGCCAAGGCGTTCACGTCGCGGAATCCGAAAGCGTCACTGTCAAGAAGGCTGGCGAGCTATGGCTTGCAGCGGTGGATGCGCGCGGCCTTGAGCGCACAACAGCGAATCAATACCGCCAGCATGTCGAACTTCACATCGTGCCGTTCATAGGGGCAACGAAGCTATCGCGCCTGAATATCGCGTCGGTCCGCGCGTTTGAAGATAAGCTGCGCGAAGAAGGTCGGTCGCCCGCGATGGTCCGCAAGGTACTGGTCAGTCTCGGTTCGCTGCTTGCCGATGCGCAGGATCGCGGATTGGTCGTGCGCAACGTCGTGCGCGAGAAATCGAAAACAAGATCATCGACAAGCCGCCAAGAAAAACGCCAGAAAGGCAAATTGAAGGTGGGCGTCGATATTCCGACACCGGGAGAAATTCGGTCGATAATCGGTGCGCTTGAAGGTCGCTGGCGGCCATTATTCCTCGTCGCTATCTTCGCCGGCCTGCGCGCATCCGAATTGCGCGGCCTGACCTGGTCCAATGTCGATCTTGATAAAGGCGCAATCCAGGTCCGGCAGCGCGCCGACCGCTTCAATGAAATCGGGCCGCCCAAAACAGAAGCTGGCGAGCGGACAATACCGATCCCGCCAATCGTCATCGATGCCTTGAAGGACTGGAGGCACGAGTGTCCAAAGGGGAAACTCAACCTATGCTTTCCAACCGGAGCCGGATCGGTAGAAGGTCTGGCCAATATGCGTCGCCGCGGCTGGATAGCCACACAGATTAAGGCTGGCCTTGCCGTCGATACCGGCAGGCAGGATAAAAACGGGGATCCTATTTTGGATGCGAAATATCCCGGCCTCCACGCAGCTAGGCATTTCTATGCCTCTTGGATGATCAATCGCAAAGAGGATGGCGGCCTCGGCCTGCCTTTAAAAATGGTGCAAGCCCGCATGGGGCACGCGACGATCAACATTACGGCAGACGTTTATGGCCACTTATTTCCCGGCGCGGATACATCGGACGAACTTGCCGCAGCACAACACGCCTTACTGGGAGCGCCAAAACCTGCAACATAATGGAACATATCTTCATTTTTTCCATTACAAATCAATGACTCTGGACGGATTGAAAATCCGCGTGTCGGCGGTTCAAATCCGTCTCCGGGCACCACTAATTTCCAGACAATCTATTGTTGTGATTACGTTCAGGCAGCGTGCGAGCGCTATGTTCACGCTTATAGAGCGTTTGCGCAGCTATGCCTCAATAAAAACGCCGCGCTTTTGAGCGCGGCGTTTTCAGTATCAGCCCTTGAAGGTATATTCCGCAATCGATTGCGGCTTCATCTCGATGGAGAAACCCGGCAGAGACGGCGGCATATAGGCCGCATCCTTGATCACGCAAGGATCGAGGAAGTGTTCATGCAGATGATCGACATATTCGATCACACGGCCTTCCTTGGTGCCGGAAACCGCCACATAATCGATCATGGAGAGATGCTGCACATATTCGCACAGGCCCACGCCGCCCGCATGCGGCCAGACGGGCTTGCCGAATTTGGCTGCGATCAGCAGCACGGCCAGCACTTCGTTCAACCCGCCCATACGGCAGCTATCGATCTGGACTATATCGATGGCGCCTTCCGCGATGAACTGCTTGAACATGATGCGGTTCTGGCACATTTCGCCGGTCGCAACCTTCACATCGCCAATGGCTTCGCGAATCTTGCGATGGCCCGCAACATCGTCCGGACTGGTCGGCTCTTCGATGAAGAAGGGCTTGGAGAAGGCCAGCTTGTTGACCCATTCGATCGCCTGATCGACTTCCCAGACCTGATTGGCATCGATCATCAGATAGCGATCGGGGCCGATCACCTCGCGCGCAATCGTGAGACGGCGAATGTCGTCTTCCAGATCGCGGCCAACCTTCATCTTGACGTGGTTGAAGCCCTCATCGATGGCTTCCTGGCAAAGACGACGCAGCTTGTCGTCGTCATAGCCAAGCCAGCCAGCCGAAGTCGTGTAGCAGGGGTAGCCGTTCTGTTCGAGTTCGGCGATACGCTCCGCCTTGCCGCTTTCCGCTTTACGCAGGATTTCAACGGCTTCGTCGCGCGTCAGGGCGTCGGTCAGATAGCGGTAATCGACAATATCGGCGATCTCTTCAGGCGACATGTCGGCCACAAGCCGCCATACGGGTTTGCCCGGCTGCTTCGCCAGAAGGTCCCAGAACGCATTGACGACCGCACCGGTCGCCAGATGCATCGCGCCCTTGTCGGGACCGATCCAGCGCAACTGGCTGTCGCCGGTCAGATAGCGCCAGAACTTGCCGGGAGCCTTGCGGAAATCATCCAGCGAGGAGCCAACAACCAGATGGCGCATGGCGAGGATCGCCTGACAGCAAATGTCGTTGCCGCGCCCGATGGTGAAGGTCAGGCCGTGGCCCTTCAGCGCCTCGTCATCCGTATCAAGGATGACGTAGGCTGCCGAATAATCCGGGTCGGGATTCATCGCGTCCGAGCCATCGAGGCTTTGCGATGTCGGGAAACGGAGATCGAAGACCCGAAGATCAGTAATTTTTGTCATTTTCTGTCCGTAATCAGATGTCGGCGCGCACGTTCTGCTTTTGCGAGCCAAGGCCTTCGATGCCGAGTTCGACAACGTCGCCAGCCTTGAGATAGCGCGGCGGCTTCATGCCCATGCCGACGCCGGGAGGCGTGCCGGTGGAGATGATGTCGCCCGGCTGCAATGACATGAACTGCGACAGGTAGGAAACCAGATGGCGGATGCCGTAGATCATGGTCTTCGACGAGCCGTCCTGCATGGTTTCGCCATTGACCTTGAGCCACATGGCAAGGTTTTCCGGGTCTGCGATCTCGTCTTTCGTCACCAGCCATGGGCCGGTCGGGCCAAACGTGTCGCAGGACTTGCCCTTGGTCCACTGGCCCTGACGCTCGATCTGGAAAGCGCGCTCGGAAACGTCGTGGATGGTGCAGTAACCGGCGACATAATCGAGCGCATCTTCTTCGCTGACATATTTCGCGGTCTTGCCGATGACGATGCCAAGCTCGACTTCCCAGTCGGTCTTTTCGGAGCCGCGCGGGATGACAAGATCATCATTGGGGCCGACGATGGCCGAGGTGGCCTTCATGAAGATGATCGGCTCCGGCGGCACGCTCGCGCCGGTTTCAGCGGCATGATCGGAATAGTTGAGGCCGATGCAGATGAATTTACCGGTGCCCGCGACGCAAGGCCCCAGACGTGGATTGCCTTCGACTTTCGGCAGTGAATTCACGTCGAGCGCGGCAAGCTTTGCCAGCGCATCAGGGCTGAGGGCTGCGCCGGAGAGATCGCTCACATGGGCGGAAAGATCGCGGATATTGCCATCGGCATCGAGAAGGCCGGGCTTTTCCTGACCGGCTTCACCGTAACGAAGAAACTTCATTGTCATACTCCTCTTTGGGAAATGGAACGGCAGCTAGATCGTCCAGCCGCCATCGATATTATAGGCCTGACCGCTGGTGTAGGTGGCACCGGCGAGATAGACGGCAAGATCGGCGATTTCTTCGGGCTGGCCGATACGGCCAATGGGCTGGCGCGCGATGAAGGCGGCGCGCTGCTCTTCATAATCACCCTGCAAACGCAGGCGAGCCTGCAGCGACGGGCTTTCCACCGTGCCGGGGCAAATCGCGTTGCAGCGGATGCCCTGCCCGATATAATCGGCGGCGACGGCTTTGGTCAGGCCGATGACGGCAGCCTTGGTGACGCCATAGGCAAAGCGGTTAGGCACGCCCTTAACGCTGGATGCGACCGAGGCCATGTTGACGATCGAGCCGTCCTTGCGCTCCAGCATGCCCGGAAGCACGGCGCGAATGGTGCGGATCATCGCCTTGACGTTGAGATTGACGGCGAAGTCGAGGTCTTCATCCTTCATTTCCAGAATGGAGCCGCCATGGACGACGCCCGCGCAATTGAACAATATATCGACCTGTCCGATCTCGGCCACAAGCGCATTGACTGCCGCCTCATCGAGAACGTCAAGCTTGCGCGTGACGATGCCCGACACACCTTCGATCTCCTGCAATGCATCCATATTGATGTCGGTTGCATAGACCTTTGCGCCAGCCTCGGCAAAAGCCAGCGCGCTGGCGCGGCCAATACCCTGTGCCGCAGCGGTCACAAGGGCGGTTTTTCCGTCAAATCGTATCGTCATTCTCAAGCCTTCCACTCGGCAGGCAGGATATGGTCGCAGCAAACCGCCCCAGCGGATACCATCCCCCTCACCGGCAGGATAGAATCAGCCCGAAGAGATGCCTTGAAATGCCGCATGCTTCTCCTCGCCAGGACGGACAACTCCTCCGATCCATGCCCGATTGTCAATTCGGTATTTATATGCAAACATAATATTCAAAAGCGGTCAAGGCGCATTCTGTACCAGCGACCTCATCCATGTTGTCATTCATATCGAAGAAATTATTCATGAAGGGGACAGGTTTGGAGACAGATGATCGCTACCGCGCCCCTGCGCTCGACAAAGGGCTGGATATTCTCGAATTGCTGGCCAGTGTGGATGGCGGGCTTAGTCAGGCGGAGATCGCAAAGAATCTCGACCGCAGCCCGAATGAATTCTACCGCATGCTCGACCGGCTGGTGAAGCGCGGCTATGTGACAAAGCTCGATGGCGACCGCTATTCATTGACGCTGAAGCTGTTCGGTCTTGCGCAGCTGCATGCGCCCGTGCGCAGGCTCGCCTCATTTGCAGCGCCCTTCATGCGCGATCTTGCCGAGCGCTCCAGACAGGCCAATCAACTGGTGGTTTTCGACCGGGGCTCGGTCGTCGTCATCGCCCAGCAGGAAGCCCCCGATTATTGGGGGATTTCCATTCGCGTCGGCTCTCACATCAGCCTGTTCGATACAGGTTCAGGACATGTGCTGCTGGCCTTCCGCTCGCCCGAGGAGCGCAGGATGATGATCGCCGCCCACGGCATGGAAGGCGGCTCCGCCGAGCTTGGCGAAGGCTTTTACGAACATCTCGACCAGATCAGGGAGCGCGGCTATGAGATGATGCCCAGCGCGCAAGTGGCTGGCGTTTATAATCTGTCCGCTCCCATTCTCGGTCCGGACGACGCCTGCATCGCCGCCCTTACCTGCCCCTTCGTCACGCTCGCCAATCCCGCATCCGCACCCGATATAACGCAGACCATTACCCTGCTTCTCGACACGGTTCGGGACTTGTCCAAACTAGTGGGCGCGGATCTGGGCAGCGCGGATTAGACTGCCAGTTCGACCTCACGGCTTGCCGCTTCCAGCAAGGTCCAGACATAATCGGCAAACGAGTTCCACACTTCGATCCGGTAATGATCGGCATCCCATTTGATCAAAATGATCTGCACGCGATCGAAGATCGTGCGTGCGGCACCCGGTGCCGCCATGGCCGACAGATCGAGCGGCGAAGCGGCATTGAGCAGCCATTCCGCCTGCTGGCCGCTGATGTCGATGCCCGTCTCGCGATGGCTGACTTCGACCAGACTATGCGGTTCGCTTTCATAAAGCTTGCCGAACGCCCCGGTGATTGCGCCAGCTTTGGATTCTTCGGCCCAGATATACCATTCATCGGGGCCGATACAGGCGACCGCTGTTTCGCCGGTTTTCACCAGTTCGCCGATTTTTGCCGGAATTTTTGCGCCCAGCGCCTTTTCGGCCAGCGCCAGCCGGGCGGGTGCAATGCGTAAAATGAAGCGTGCCGTATCCTGCGCCGGGCGCACGTCAAGACGCCCGGAAATGGCGATGCGGCGATTCGAATAAGGGTTGAATTGTTCGAGCATGATTTAATCCTTATCCGTTCAGCTTCTTGCCTTCGGGGTCATAGAACACCGTTCCCGTGACGGTGGCTTCCAGCACCCGGCCATCGGTGGTTGGCATATAAAGTGTCTCGCCCATACGATCCTTGCCGCCCGCGACCAGCGCCATGGCGATGGAACGGCCCAGCGGCTCGCTCCAATAGGACGAGGTGACATGACCAAGCATGGTCATCGGCACCGCCTGTTTCGGATCGGCAACGATCTGCGCGCCTTCTTCAAGCACGACCTTCGGATCGCTGGTCAGCAGGCCGACCAGATGTTTGCGATCCGTTTTCAATATATCGGGGCGGGACAATGAGCGCTTGCCGACGAAATCGGCCTTCTGCTTGCCGATGGCCCAGCCAAGGCTGGCATCGTCCGGCGTCACCGTGCCGTCGGTGTCCTGCCCGACGATGATATAGCCCTTTTCAGCGCGCAGAACGTGCATGGTTTCGGTGCCATAGGGCGTGATGTCATATTGCTGGCCGGCTTCATAGAGCGCCTTCCAGAGCGCCAGACCATAGCGCGCGGGCACGTTGATTTCAAAGCCCAGTTCGCCGGTGAAGCTCATGCGGAACAGGCGCGCGGGCACGCCGAGGAATGTGCATTGCGCAACCGACATATGCGGGAAGGCTTCATCCGAAATATCCAGCCCTTCGACCATTGGCTCGATGAGCTTGCGCGCATTCGGCCCGTTGATCGCCACCACCGCCCATTGTTCGGTGGTGGAAGTCAGCGAAACTTTCAGCTCCGGCCATTCGGTCTGGAGATAATCCTCCATCAGATTAAGCACGCTCGCCGCCCCGCCCGTCGTGGTGGTGACGTGGAAACGGTCCTGCGAGAGCCTGCCCACAACGCCGTCATCGCGAATATAGCCGTCCTCGCCCAGAAGCAGGCCATAGCGGCAGCGACCGACGCCAAGCTTGGTCCATGGGTTGGTATACATGCGGTTCATGAATTCGGCAGCATCAGGCCCGACCACTTCGATCTTGCCGAGCGTCGAGGCATCGAACATGCCAAGCGATTGGCGCGTTGCCTTGCATTCACGCGCCACAGCCTGATGCATATCCTCACCGGGCTTTGGGAAATACCAGGCGCGGCGCCACAGCGAAACCGGCTCAAAGGCCGCGCCATGCTGCTCGGCCCATGAATCGATCGGCGTCTTGCGCGTGACGTCGAATAGCGGCCCGCGATTATAGCCGCAGAATGCGCCAAATGTCGTCGGCGTATAGGGCGGGCGGAAGGTCGTGAGGCCCACCTGCGGCGCGGGGCGGCTGAGCGCATCGGAGGCAACCGCCAGACCGTTGATGTTGGAGGTCTTGCCCTGATCGGTCGCCATGCCATTGGTGGTATAGCGCTTGATATGCTCGATGGAGCGGAAGCCCTCGCGCACGGCCAGTCGAATATCCTTGGCGGTCACGTCATTCTGGAAATCGATGAAAGCCTTGGCCTTGCCCGGATCGCGATCGGTGGGCAATTCGCGGCAATTGACGCCGGAGCAGATGAAATCACCCGCCACCGCATATTCTCCCGCCCGGGCCTTATGGCCTGCATCGGCTGCGGCGGCAGCACCACATTGCGCGCCTTCGCGCAAGGCGGCCGCAAGGTCGAAATTGCCGTTGCCCGCACCCGCGCAGCGGCTTTCTTCGGTCGGCTCGCCCGGCAGGTAGATCTGGCGTTCCTCGTCCCAGACAAGCTGGCCCTTGGTATGGGAGAAAAGATGCACGCTCGGATTCCAGCCGCCCGACATCAGCACCACATCGCAGGCAATGGTGCGCGCTGCTCCGACCGTGCCTCCCTTTACAGGGTTGGCGCGCACGGAAGAGACACGCAGACGGCCCGCCGTGTCGGTCACCGTCCAGCCCGTCAGCGTTTCGATGCCCAGCATCTTGGCGCGGTTGAGAAGACTGTCGGCGACATTTTCGCGTATATCGATGATCGCGGGAACCTTGACGCCCGCGACCGCCAGATCGAAGGCCGCAAGCCATGCGCTGTCATGCGAGGTGACGACAACAGCCTTGTTGCCGACCTTGACGCCATAGCGGTTGAGATAGGTGCGCGCGGCCCCTGCCAGCATGACGCCGGGACGGTCATTGCCTGCAAAGACCAGCGGCTTTTCGATTGCACCCTGCGCCAGCACCACCTGCTTTGCGCGCACCCGCCACATGCGTTCGCGCGGCGCGCTGCTCGCAGGCTTCGACAGATGATCGGTCAGGCGCTGGCAGAGGCCCAGCATGTTCTGATGATAATAACCAATCGCCGTGGTGCGCGGCAAAAGCGTGACATTGGGCATCGCGCCAAGCGTTGCCAGCGTTTCTTGCAGCCAGTCCCAGCTTGCGCGGCCATTGACGACCGGCTCCGGCTCGGAAAGGAGCGAACCGCCCATTTCGGCCTGTTCGTCAACCAGCATGACCTTTGCGCCGCTTTTTGCAGCTTCAAGTGCGGCCGCAAGACCGGCGGGACCAGCGCCCACAACCAGCACATCGCAATAGGCATAGCGGCTGGCATAGCTATCCGGATCAGGCTCGGAGGGCGACTTTCCAAGACCGGCAGCGCCGCGGATGAAGGGCTCATAGACCTTGTTCCAGAAGCTTTTGGGCCACATGAAGGTCTTGTAGTAGAAGCCCGCCGAAAAGAACATGTAAAGCGCGTCATTGACCGCGCCGACATCGTGTTTGAGCGAGGGCCAATGGTTCTGGCTTTCGGCTTTCAGCCCGTCATAAAGCTCAAGCACGGTTGCGCGCGTGTTCGGCTCATAGCGCCCGCCGCCGCGTGAAACGCCCATCAGCGCGTTCGGCTCTTCGGAGCCTGCGGAGAGAATGCCGCGCGGACGGTGATATTTGAACGAGCGGCCCGCCAGATGCTCGCCATTGGCAAGCAGGGCGGAGGCGAGCGTATCGCCTTCATAGCCATTATAATTCTGGCCGTTGAAAGAAAAACGCACCGGCTTTGAACGGTTGACGCGGCCTTTATCCTGAATACGCATATCGGTCATCATTTCGTCTCCGCAGCCGCAGTTTCAACCTGCACCGGACGCGGTTCTCCCGCCTTGTAAGTCGTCACGAACTTGTCGCTCACCGTGTCGCGCACGGCATTGAAGAAACAGCCGCAGCCATTGATATGCCGCCAGCGTTCATGATGGGTGCCGCGCGGGTTCGAACGGATGAACAGAAAATCGCGCCATTCATCGTCGGAAAGCGCCGAAGGATCGGCAGGCCGCGCAATATGCGCCTCGCCCGCATAGGCGAATTCGAGTTCAGGCCGTTCCATTTCGCAATAGGGACAACGGATAAGAAGCATGAGGTTTCCCCTATTCCTTTTCCTTTAGTGAGCCACAGCGGCGGCTGCCGCTTCATCGATGAGGCGACCGGTCTTGAAACGCTCAAGCGTATAGGGCGCGTTGATCCAATGCGGCTCATCGCGCGCAACCGTATGGGCGAAAACATGGGCCGATCCCGGCGTCGCCTTGAAGCCGCCCGTGCCCCAGCCGCAATTGACGTAAAGCCCCGGCACCGGCGTCTTGCCGATGATCGGCGAACGATCAGGCGTGACATCGACGATGCCGCCCCATTTGCGCAGCATGCGCATGCGGGTGAAGATCGGAAACACCTCACAGATGGCGGCGACCGTATGCTCGATCAGCGGCAGGCCGCCGCGCTGGCTATAGGAGACGTATTGATCCGTGCCTGAACCGATCACCAGCTCGCCCTTGTCGGACTGGCTGATATAGGCATGGACCGTGTTCGACATGACCACGCAGGGGAAGATCGGCTTGACCGGCTCGGAAACCAGCGCCTGAAGCGGGAAGCTTTCAAGCGGCATGCGCACGCCCGCCGTATCCATGACCACGGATGTACTGCCTGCGGCCACCACCGCGACCTTCTTTGCCTTGATAAAGCCGCGCGGCGTGTCGACGCCGGAAACACGGCCCGTCGGGTCGCGGCGGATCGCGGTTACGGGGCAATTCTGGATGATGTCGACGCCGCGCTGCGACGCACCGCGCGCATAGCCCCAGGCCACCGCATCGTGGCGGGCCACGCCACCGCGCCGCTGCAAGGTGGCGCCCATGACGGGATAGCGGGCATTGGGGGAAATATCGAGCGGCGGGCAATATTCCTTTGCCTGCTCTTTTGTCAGCCATTCATTATCGACGCCATTGAGGCGGTTGGCATAAATATGGCGCTTGAAGCTCTGCACGTCGTGCACCGTATGGGCCAGCATCATGACGCCGCGCTGCGAGAACATGACGTTATAATTGAGTTCCTGACTCAGCCCTTCCCAGAGCTTGACGGCGTGATCATAAAGATGGGCGCTTTCGTCATAAAGATAGTTGGAGCGGATGATGGTGGTGTTGCGCCCGGTATTGCCGCCGCCAAGCCATCCTTTTTCGATCACCGCGACATTGGTGATGCCATGCTCTTTGGCAAGATAATAGGCGGTGCCAAGACCATGCCCGCCAGCGCCGACGATGATGACATCATATTCGGCCTTGGGTTCGGCATCCGGCCATTGCGGCTCCCATTTTTTATTGCCCGAAAAGGCATTGCTGACGACAGAAGCTAAAGAAAAGCGGGACATGAACCACCACCAGTTACACAGGGCGCCACAGGCCCTTTGAGGACTTATGGGCCGCTTGAAGCCATTGATGATATTTGTATGGCTTCGCGCGAAAGCCCGACAGCAGGCTTGCGTCAAAACCGGTCATAAATGCGACATCAACACCATCTTGCGACATGACATTCCGCGATGGATTTCACCTGCCTGCCTGACCGGCCCCACCTGACGGGGCAGATCAGTCGAACAGGCAAAAAAATGAAAAATAGGACAACATGGTTGTCCTTTTTGCTTTTCTTTTATTGCGTAAAACGATAGTCAGATGTCCGTAAAAGCGCATTTTAAAAAATTAAACGCAAGAAAGGTGATTTCGTGACCAAGGAGAATCTGCTCGAAAGCGCGCTCGTCCGTCTCGATGACGCAGCAAGCCACATCAATATCGACCCGGACGTTATTGAGAAGCTCAAATTTGCGCGCGAGACGATGAAGGTCCGTCTCATGATTCGTATGGACGACGGATCGCGAAAATCCTTTCTTGCATGGCGCTGCCGTTATGACGACACGCGCGGCCCGACCAAGGGCGGCATCCGCTATCATCCGCATGCAACCGACGAGGAAGTCGAGACACTTGCCTTCTGGATGACCTTCAAATGCGCGGTCATGAACCTGCCTTATGGCGGCGGCAAGGGTGCGATCCAGGTTGATCCGCGCCAGCTTTCCAAGGCCGAACTTGAACGCCTTTCGCGCGCCTATATTCAGGCTTTCTCCGGCATTATCGGCCCCGACCGCGATATTCCGGCACCGGACGTCTACACCAATTCCATGATCATGGGCTGGATGGCAGACGAATATTCGCAGATCGTCGGCCAGTCTTCCCCTGCCGTTATTACCGGCAAGCCGCTGGCGCTGGGCGGTTCGCTCGGCCGCGACGATGCAACCGCGCGCGGCGGCTTCTATCTGGTGCGTCATCTCGCGCCCGATCTCGGCCTTGCGCCGCAGCTTCGCGTCGCCATTCAGGGCTTTGGCAATGCGGGTCAGCATATTGCCAGGCTGATGGCCAGCGACGGTCACAAAATCGTCGCCGTGTCGGATTCCGCCGGTGCGGTCTATTGCGCGGACGGTCTTGATCTCGATCTTCTGCTCGCCGTCAAGAACGAAAACAAGTCCGTGATCGCCACCATCGGCCAGAAGGGCCATGAGGCCCTGCGCGGCGAGGAACTGGTCGGCGTGGATTGCGACGTGCTGGTTCCAAGCGCCATGGAAAACATGATCGACGAGGACAATGCCGCTTCGGTTCGCGCCAAGCTCATCGTCGAACTCGCCAACGGTCCGCTGACCTCGGAAGCCGACGAAATCCTCGGCAAGAAGGGCGTCGTCATCCTGCCCGACATTCTTGCCAATGCCGGCGGCGTCACGGTTTCCTATTTCGAGTGGGTTCAGAACCGTCAGGGCTATTATTGGGGTCTGGAAGAAATCCATGAGCGCCTGCAAAGGATCATGGAGCGTGAAGGCCGCGCCATCTGGAATCATGCCAAGGAACATGGCCTGACCCTGCGCACCGCAGCCTATGTGCATGCGCTTGTCCGTCTGGCGCAGGCCATCGAGGCGCACGGCACGCAGAACGATTTCGCAGGCTGAAAAGCTCAATGAACTTCGCTCCCGCCCCTCACCGGGCGGGAGTTTTCCTTGTCTGCGCGTTGCATCGCCGCGCGGCGTTCTTATATACGGCTGAACGCACAGACCGGTGAGGAACGCGATGAATATCGGACAAGCCGCAACGGCCTCGGGCATTTCGGCCAAGATGATCCGCCATTATGAAGCCATAGGGCTGATCGAAGCCGCCGAGCGCACCAGTTCGGGCTATCGGGTTTACACGCAAAAAGACGTCGAAACACTGCGCTTCATCCGCAGCAGCCGGGATCTGGGCTTTCAGGTTGACCAGATCAGGGAATTGCTCGCGCTGTGGCGCGATCGCAACCGGGCCTCTGGCGATGTGAAAAAAGTGGCGCTCGCGCATGTCGAGGAACTGGAAGCCAAGATGCGCCAGTTGCAGGAAATGGCCGATACGCTGCGCCATCTCGCCCATAATTGCCATGGTGACGACCGCCCCGATTGCCCGATCATCCAGCAACTGGCCGATCGC
This sequence comes from Falsochrobactrum shanghaiense, assembly GCF_003149535.1. Classification (GTDB taxonomy): domain Bacteria; phylum Pseudomonadota; class Alphaproteobacteria; order Rhizobiales; family Rhizobiaceae; genus Brucella; species Brucella shanghaiense. The sequence continues at coordinate 323,212 of NZ_QGDB01000001.1, forward strand.
GGTTCGCAGAAAATCCGCAGCCATGCACCGCGAAAGGGCGAATTGCTGCAAAGCAAGGTCTGATTTCCTTCATTGCAAGGTGGGCGTAAGTAAATTTACGCGCGACAAGTTTTACATTGACTCGATGCATATTCTCTACCAGTCTGAATGCGCTTTTGCGTCTGGAATAGTGTCATATGAAAAAGATCGTCACTTTCGGCGAGATCGTCGTGGAAATCATGGCTCTGGAGCCGGGCGAAGGTTTTAAAAAAGCCATACCGCTGATTGGTCCCTTCCCTTCCGGCGCGCCTGCGATCTTCATCGATCAGGCTGCAAAAATGGGCCAGCCCGGCGGGCTTGTCAGTGCGGTGGGCAATGATGATTTCGGCGCGCTCAATATTGAGCGGCTGCGCCGCGATGGCGTGGATGTTTCGGCTATCCTCGTGCACCCGACAGCAGCGACGGGCAGCGCCTTCGTGCGCTATCGCCCCGATGGCGAGCGCGATTTCATCTTCAATATCAGGCACAGCGCATGCAGCGCCATTGGCCTCACGGCGGATGCCGAAAAGCTCATCGAAAGCGCCGATCACCTGCATATTATGGGGTCGGCGCTGTTTTCGGACGGCATCGTCGCAGCCATTCATGAAGCGACCGTGCGCATCAAGGCCAGGGGCGGCACCGTCTCGTTCGATCCCAATATCCGCAAGGAAATGCTCGATCTTCCCGGTATGCGCCAGGCGCTCGCCCATGCGCTGGAAAATACCGATCTCTTCATGCCAAGCGGCGCGGAAATCTTTCTCTTCACCAAGGCCACCGAGGAAAAAGCCGCCGTGGACGAATTGCTGGCGCGCGGCATCAAGGCCGTCGTCATCAAGCGCGGAGCGGAAGGCGCAAGCTATTTCGACCGCGCCGGTGAAGTGTTTTCGCCCGCGTTCAAGGTCGAGGAAGTGGACCCGACCGGCGCTGGCGACAGTTTTGGCGCGGCCTTCGTCACCTGCTGGCTGCGCGGCATGGAACCCGCTGCCGCACTGCGCATTGCCAATGCCGCGGGTGCGCGCGCGGTCAGCGTCAAAGGCCCGATGGAAGGCACATCGACCATGGCCGAAATCGAAGCATTTCTTGAAGCACAGGGAGCATCGGCATGAGCAGCACCCAACGTCTGAGCACCCTGCCCGCGCGCTTTGCCAAAGGCAATCACGGCGGAATCACGTCGATCTGCTCCGCCCATCCGCTCGTCATTGAAGCAGCACTTCTCGAAGGCATTGCAACCAATACGGATGTATTGATCGAGGCGACCTGCAATCAGGTCAATCAGGATGGCGGCTATACCGGCATGACGCCCGCCGATTTCCGCCGCTTCGTGGAAGAAATCGCCGCACGCATCGGTTTCGACGTAAAACGTCTTATTCTGGGCGGCGATCATCTTGGCCCCAATCCGTGGAAGCATCTTTCCGCCGAGGAAGCCATGCAAAAGGCCGAAGCCATGATCGACGCCTTCGTGCGCGCGGGCTTTACCAAAATCCACCTCGACACATCCATGGGCTGTGCGGGCGAGCCGGTGGCGCTGCCCGATGCCGTCACCGCACAACGCGCGGCGCGCCTTGCGAAAATATCGGAAGCAGCCGCCAGTGAAGCGGGCTTCAACCTGCCCGTCTATGTGATCGGCACCGAGGTTCCGATCCCCGGCGGCGCGATGGAAGAGATCGAGGACCTCGAACTGACCGCGCCGCAAGCGGCACTTGAGACTGTCGCCATTCACCGCGAGGCTTTTGCAGCCCTTGGGCTTCAGGACGCCTTTTCACGCGCCATCGGCGCAGTGGTGCAGCCGGGTGTGGAATTCGGCAATGAGAATGTCGTCTTTTACGACAGCAAAAAAGCGGCTTCATTGAGCAGCGCTCTCAAGGAGATGCCGCAATTCGTCTTTGAGGCCCATTCGACCGACTATCAGCCGGTGGAAGCCTTGTCTGCACTGGTGCATGACGGTTTTGCCATTCTCAAGGTCGGCCCCGGCCTCACCTTCGCCCTGCGCGAAGCGCTTTATGGGCTGGACCAGATCGCAGCTTTCCTCGACAAGCTGCCAGAGGAAGAAACATTGCGCGGCAAGATGGAAAGGCTGCTGCTTGCAGAGCCGAAGAACTGGGAAAAATATTACCATGGCGATGCAGACGAACTCCGCCTCCAGCGTCATTTTTCCTATAGCGACCGCATCCGCTATTACTGGCCGCACAAGGATGCGGCGGCAGCGGTCGATGCCCTGTTAAAGCAGCTTGAAGGGCGCAGGATTCCGCAAACGCTCATCAGCCAATATCTGGGAACGCTTTATCCGGCTGTGGCTGCGGGGGCGGTTGAAGCCAACCCCCGCGCGCTCATGCTCGAAGCCGTGCGCAATGTCATCCGTACCTATGGCAAGGCAGTGGGAACACATTAAGACGCCATCGGGCTTTTGAAGCCGCGCAATCTCAGTGCATTGGACAGCACGAAGATGCTTGAAAGCGCCATGGCGCCTGCCGCCAGCACTGGCGAGAGCAGCGTGCCGGTGAACGGATAAAGGATGCCTGCCGCAACCGGAATCAGCGCCACATTATAGGCGAAGGCCCAGAACAGGTTCTCGCCGATATTGCGGATCGTCGCCTTCGAGATGGCAATGGCATTGACGACGCCGCGCAGATCGCCCGACATCAGCACCACATCGGCGCTTTCAATCGCAATATCCGTGCCGGTGCCAATCGCGATGCCGACATCGGCGGCAGCAAGCGCTGGCGCGTCATTGATGCCGTCGCCGACAAAAGCAATGCGCGCGCCCCCCGCCGAAAGCCGCTTCAGGGCATCGACCTTGCCATCGGGCAGAACTTCCGCCACCACTTCATCGATGCCGAGGCGCTTGGCGATCGCCTGCGCGGTGCGGCGATTGTCGCCGGTAATCATTGCCACTTTCAGCCCCTGCTCATGCATGGCGGCAATGGCTGCGGGCGTGGTTTCCTTCATCGGGTCGGCAACCGTGATGATGGCGGCAAGCTGGCCATCAATCGCCGCATAAAGCGGGGTCTGGCCTTCGTCGCCCAGACGCTGTGCGTCATCGGCAAATATTCCGACATCAGCACCGATCTTCGCCATATAGCGGTCGGCCCCGATGGCAATTTCCTGACCGGACACGCTGGCCTTCAGGCCGAAGCCGGGGACGGATTCAAACGATGACACATCCGCGAGCCTCAGCCCTTTTTCCTTCGCCGCCGTGACAATCGCATGGGCGATGGGGTGTTCGGAACGCGCCTCGACCGCAGCCACCTGCGCCAGCACTGCATCGGCGTCAAAACCCTCTGCAACCGCAAAATGCGCCAGAGCGGGCTTGCCCTGCGTCAGCGTTCCGGTCTTATCGACCGCGATCACCGATGCGTCGCGCAGGGTTTGCAATGCGTCGCCGCGACGAAACAGGACGCCAAATTCAGCAGCGCGGCCAGTGCCGACCATGATGGAGGTCGGCGTTGCAAGCCCCATCGCGCAGGGGCAGGCGATGATGACGACCGCGATGGCATTGACCAGCGCATAGCCCATCATGGCCGTGCCGCCTATAGCCAGCCAGACCACGAAGGTGAGCGCTGCTGCGGCCAGCACCGCCGGGACGAACCAGCCTGTGACCTTATCGACCATGGCCTGAATGGGCAGTTTGTCGGCCTGCGCCTCCTCGACCATGCGGATGATCTGCGAGATCACCATATCGCGCCCGACCTTGGTGGCGCGGAAAGTGAAAGCGCCCGTCTTGTTGATGGTGCCGCCCACCACTTGCGCGCCCGCTTCCTTGGCGACCGGCACCGGTTCGCCGGTAATCATCGATTCATCCACATAAGACGAGCCTTCGATCACCTCGCCATCGACCGGCACTTTTTCGCCCGGACGCACCTGCACGATGTCGCCTTCGCGCACATCTTCCAGCGGCACGTCAAGCGCTGCGCCATCGCGCACCACACGCGCCGACTTTGCCTGCAAGCCGACGAGACGCCCGATTGCAGCACTGGTGCGGCCCTTGGCGCGCGCTTCCAGGTAGCGGCCAATGAGAATGAGCGTAACGATGACCGCCGCCGCCTCGAAATAGACATTGACCGTGCCTTCCGGCAGCAGGTCGGGCCAGAAGGTGGCCACGACCGAAAATCCCCATGCCGCCGCAGTGCCGACCACAACGAGCGAATTCATATCCGGCGTGCCGCGCAGCAATGCGGGGATGCCTTTCTTGAAGAAACGCAGGCCCGGCCCGAACAGGACCAGCGTGGTCAGTACCAATTGCAGATACCAGTTATTCTGCATGCCGATCGTGTCCATGACGAACATATGGACCGCCGAAAAAAGGTGCGAACCCATTTCCAGCACAAAAACCGGCAAGGTGAGGATAGCGGCCACAATGACGCTCTTTTTCAGCTCTGCCGCTTCCGCATCGCGCTTGTCGGACTGGGTTTGCGCCTTGGCGTCACTGCCCGCCTCATTCAGTGCATGCGCTTCATAGCCTGCCTTTTTAACCGCCCCGACCAGATCGGCAGTCGACACCGCACCGGCCAGTTCCACATGTGCGCGCTCTGTCGCCAGATTGACGCTGGCGCGCGTGACGCCGGGAACGGCAAGGAGCGTTTTTTCGACCTTGCTCACGCAGGAAGCGCAGCTCATGCCTTCAATCGCAAGATCCATGCTGGCGGATGGAACGTCATAGCCCGCCTTGCGAATGGCCTCGATCACGGCGGGCATGTCCGGCGCATCCTTGAAGGTCACATCGGCGCGCTCGGTGGCAAGATTGACCGAAACCCTGTCGACACCCGGCACTTTCGCGACCGCTTTTTCAACCGATGAAACGCAGGAGGCGCAATTCATTCCCTCGACGGGAACGGCAAAGCTGGCAAGATCCGTTTTGATTTGTTGGTTCATGGCAATTCCTTTCGCCCTCGCAGGAAGGGCGCAATATCAAGAGTTGCTCTATAAATAAGCCTTCCCACCGTTGGAAGGTCAAGCCCCTCTGGCCCGGTCTTTTCGCGCCCCTTGACCCGTCCGAGTTTCCGGCCTATGCCTAGAGGCACAAAATTCGTTGGGGTGCCTTTCGAGGCTGAGAGACGCGGCTACGCGTTAACCCATTGAACCTGATCCGGGTAATACCTGCGTAGGGAACGGAGTTTGACGCGTCGCGGATGAGGGGCAATCCCTCAATGGAGCTTAGGCTCCATACCAGTTCAAGACGTCTCACTTTCCGTTCGGAATGAGAGACGTCACGATGAACCAGATACAAAACCTCTCCCAAACCAAACTGATTGACGGCAATGCCGCATCTGCGCCGATATGCGTAACCATTGCCGGTTCCGACAGCGGCGGTGGTGCGGGCATTCAGGCCGACCTCAAGACATTCTCGGCGCTTGGCGTCTATGGCGCAAGCGTGATTACCGCCATTACCGCGCAGAATACGCGCACCGTCACGGCGGTCCATGATGTACCCGCGCCAATCGTTTCGGCGCAGATCGATGTCGTGTTCGGTGATCTTGATGTGGCGGCGGTGAAGATCGGCATGGTGTCGGTGCCGGAAACCATTGAAGCCATTGCAGGCGGACTTGCACATTTTTCCGGCCCTGTCGTGCTCGATCCGGTGATGGTGGCAAAATCGGGCGACCGGCTTTTAAGCGACACCGCGATCTCGGCCTTGCGTGAGATGCTCTTTCCGCTGGCAACATTGCTTACCCCCAACAGGCCGGAAGCAGCCTGCCTGCTCGATGTCGATGCAGCACGCAACGAAGACGAGGCGGAAGAACAGGGTCACGCCCTGCTTGCGCTTGGCGCGAAAGCGGTTCTGATGAAGGGCGGGCATGCGGAAGGGGACGTCTGCACCGATCTTCTCATCCGCCCGGACCAGCCGACCCTGCGGCTCGAAGCAACACGCATTTCAACCAAAAACACCCATGGCACGGGCTGCACGCTGTCTTCGGCCATTGCGGCGGGGCTGGCGCGAAAGCTGCCGCTCGACGACGCGCTTTCGCAAGCGCATCTTTATCTGCAAGGCGCAATCCGTGCAGCAGACCAGCTTGCGGTCGGCAGCGGCCACGGCCCGGTGCACCACTTCCATAATCTGTGGGAGAGGGTGTGATGCGGGTTACGATCATCGGCGCAGGCGTGGCAGGACTTGCCGCTGCCGCAGAATTTACCGATCACGGCCATGCCGTCACCGTGATTGCCCGCAGTGCGCAAATCGGGGCCGATTGCTGCTCATGGCTTGCAGGCGGGATGCTGGCCCCATGGTGCGAGGGCGAAAGCGCGGAAGAACCGGTGGTGCGTCTTGGGCAGGAAGCCTTAAACTGGTGGGAGCGGCATGTTTCAGGCGTCAGGCGCGAGGGCACGCTGGTGCTTACGCACAGCCGCGATGCCAGCGAGTTACGCCGCTTTTCCCGCCGCACCAGCGCCTTCGGCATCATCGATCAGGAACGCATCGACGCGCTGGAACCAGACCTTGCAGGCCGTTTCCGGCAGGGGCTGTTCTTTTCCGGCGAAGGTCATCTTGATCCGCGCAAGGCGCTGATCGAGCTTGCCGACCATCTGCAAAAACAGGGCGTGGTTTTTCGCCTCGGCACGGATGCGAAAGAGGCGGAAATCGATGCCGATATTATTGTCGATGCGCGCGGGCTTGCCGCCCGCGACATGCTGCCGGAATTGCGCGGCGTGAAGGGGGAAATGCTGCTCATCCGCTCGCGCGACATCAATCTTTCGCGTCCCGTGCGGCTGCTGCATCCGCGCATTCCGCTTTATATCGTGCCGCGCGGCGACGGCGTGCATATGGTCGGCGCAACCATGATCGAAAGCGACCAGAAAGGCCATATCAGCGTGCGCTCGACGCTGGAAATGCTCAGCGCCGCCTACGCGCTGCATCCGGCATTTGGCGAAGCGGAAATTCTTGAAACCGGCGTCGATGCGCGTCCGGCCTTTCCCGACAACCTGCCGCGTGTGCACAGGCGCGGCAAAACCATTTTCCTCAACGGGCTTTACCGGCACGGCTTTCTGCTTTCGCCAGCGGTGGCGCGCATGGCAGTCGCAGCCGCAACCGATCCCCAAGCTCATCCTGAATTCATGGAGGACCATGCATGAATATCGTTCTGAACGGCGAAGCGCATAAAACGCAATCAAGCAATCTTGCAGCATTGCTCAATGAAATCGAGCTTGATGAAGCGGTGGTGGCAACCGCGCTCAATGGCGAATTCATCGCAAGCGATGAGCGCGCTGCAACCGTCCTTTCCGAAGGCGACCGCATCGAAGTGCTCGCCCCGATGCAGGGAGGCTGAAATGCTGGAATTTTACGGCAAACAATTTGAAAGCCGCCTGCTGCTCGGCACAGCACTTTATCCCTCGCCCGCCATTCTGGCCGATGCGGTGCGTGCCTCCGGATGCCAGATCGTCACCGTATCGCTCAGGCGTGAAAGCGGCGAAGCGCGCGCGGGGCAGGATTTCTGGGCGCTGATCCGCCAGCTTGGCGCGCAGGTTCTGCCCAATACGGCTGGCTGCCACACGGCACGCGAAGCCGTCACCACCGCAAAAATGGCGCGTGAAGTGTTCGGCACCAACTGGATCAAGCTCGAAGTCATTGGCGATCACGATACATTGCAGCCCGATCCGTTCGGCCTTGTCGAAGCCGCCCGCATCCTCTGCGACGAGGGTTTCGAGGTATTTCCCTATATGAATGACGATCTGGTGGTCGCGGAAAAACTCGTCGAGGCAGGCTGCAAGGTGCTGATGCCATGGGGCGCGCCGATCGGCTCCGGGCGCGGGCTGAACAATCCCTATGCGCTCAAAACCATGCGCGCGCATTTTACCGATATTCCGCTCGTGGTCGATGCAGGCATCGGCGTGCCGTCACACGCGGCAGCAGCGATGGAACTTGGTTATGACGCGGTGCTGCTCAATACCGCGGTTGCCAAGGCAGGCGAGCCTGCGGCCATGGCACGCGCCTTCGCCCTGGCCATCGAGGCCGGACGCATCGCCTATGAGGCGGACCCGATCGAAGCGCGCGACATGGCCGCTCCCTCCACTCCCCTTATTGGAAAGGCGTTTCTGTGATGGTTCTTGATCCCTTTTACCCGATTTTCGACAGTACGAACTGGCTCAGGCGGCTGGTGCCATTGGGCATCAAGCTGGTGCAGCTTCGCATCAAAGACAAAAGCGAGGCGGAACTGCGCGCAGAAATTCGCGCAGCACGCGCACTTTGCGCGGCCCATGACTGCCAGTTGATCGTTAATGATTACTGGCAACTGGCGCTGGAAGAAGGCTGCGATTTCATTCATCTGGGACAGGAAGACCTTGATGAAGCCGATCTTGGAGCCATCCGCGCGGGCGGGCTGAAGCTTGGCGTCTCCAGCCATGACGAAGCGGAACTCGACCGCGCGCTTGCGCTCAAGCCTGATTATATCGCGCTCGGCCCGATCTATCCGACCATTCTCAAGAAGATGAAATGGGAGCAGCAGGGCCTGCCGCGCCTTGGCGAATGGAAGGCGCGCATTGGCGATATTCCGCTTGTCGGCATTGGCGGCATGAGCGTCGAGCGCGCGCCCGGCGTCTTTGCCGCGGGGGCCGATATTGTGTCTGTCGTCACCGACATCACGCTGAATGCCGACCCTGAAGCCCGCGTGCGGGAATGGATCGACATCACCCGCGCCCATGTAACTGACAAGATCATGGCCTGATCTTTTACGGAGGAATGCATGAAAAAACTGATTTTTGCCGCGCTTTTCAGCGCCACCCTTTCTGCCGCCCTGACGACAGGCGCGCAGGCCAATGACAAGCTCAAGCTCATTTTAGACTGGTATGTGAACCCCGATCACGGCCCGATCATCGTCGCAGAGAAGCTGGGCTATTTCACCGATGCGGGGCTGGATGTCGAAATCATCGCGCCCGCCGATGCCTCGGTGCCGCCGAAAATGGTGGCGGCGGGGCAGGCCGATCTTGCCATTTCCTATCAGCAGCAGGTGCATCTGGATGTGCACGCCGACATGCCGCTCATCCGGGTTGGCACATTGGTCGATTCCCCGCTCAACTGCCTGATGGTGCGTGACGATGGTTCGGTGAACGAAATCGCCGATCTTGAGGGCAGGAAGATCGGCTTTTCCGTCGCCGGGGTGGAGGAAGTCCTGCTCGAAACCATTCTGGGCGGGCATGGCGTAAAAATGTCCGACGTCGAATTGATCAATGTCAATTTCTCGCTCGCGCCGGCGCTGATGTCGAAACAGGTCGATGCGGTGATGGGAGCCTATCGCAACGTCGAATTGAACCAGATGGAAATCGAAGGCGTCAAAGGCAAGTGCTTCTTCGTCGAGGAGGAAGGCGTGCCGGTCTATGACGAACTGGTCTATGTCGCCAACAAGGACCGGCTGGAGAAAGATAAAATATCGCGCTTTCTGGGCGCCACGGAAAAGGCCGCGCAATTCATCGTCAACCATCCCGACAAGGGCTATGCGCTGTTCTCGTCCTATAGCAGCGAACTCAAGGATGAGTTGAACCAGCGCGCATGGAAAGACACGGTTGCACGCTTTTCGCGTGCACCCGCCAGCCTCGATCATGGGCGCTGGAGCCGCTACGAGGCCTATCTGCATGAGAATGGCCTCGTCCCATCCATCCTGCCCGTCGAACAGCTCGCCATCGATGTAAATGCTGAAGGAGACAAGTCATGAACCTGCCGCAACCGGATTTTTCGTCAAAGCTTTTCAGCCGCCTGCGTGCTGCGACAATAGAGGACTGGAAGCCCTTCATCGGCCACGCATTCGTGCGCGGGCTGGGCGATGGAACCTTGCCGAAATCTGCTTTCCTGCATTATCTCAGGCAGGATTATGTCTATCTGCATCATTATGCGCGCGCATGGGCGCTTGGCGTCGTGAAGGCCACGACCTTGCAGGAAAGCCGCCTTTGCGCCGACATCATGCATGGTCTGGCCAGCGTGGAACTGCCGCTGCATATCGGCATCTGCGCGCGTGAGGGGATCAGCGAGGAAGAGCTTTTCATCACGCGCGAAGAGCCGGAAAACCTTGCCTATACGCGCTATGTGCTCGATTGCGGACAGGCAGGAGATTTTCTCGATCTTCTGGCAGCACTCGTTCCCTGCGCGCATGGCTATGGCGAGATCGGCCTCAATCTCGCTGCCAGCGCCGCCCCCGACACGCCCTATCGGGAGTGGATCGATACCTATGCGGGCGATGATTTTCAGCAGATGTGCCATGATGTCGGCAAGCTGTTTGATCAGGCGGCAAAGGATCGTATCGGCGAGGATTTCGAGAACAGCCCGCGCTGGCCGCGCCTGTGCCAGATATTTGCAACCGCAAGCAGGCTTGAGGCTTCCTTCTGGCAGATGGGCTTGAAGGCCGCATAGGTGGAAAGCGTTCTCTCAAAACGCCCCCGCAAAAGGCGCATTGCCGACGGATTTCTGTCGGCGGGCGCCGTTCTGCTACTATGGCAGGCGGTGGTGAGCCTCTGGCAGATGCCGCGCTTCATCCTGCCCGGCCCGCTCGATGTGTTTCATGCGCTTTTCGCCAATGGGCGGCTGATCGTGGATAATGCCATTGTCACCTTTGGCGAGGTTCTGGGCGGTCTTGTGCTTGGCAGTGCGGTGGGAGCGATTACCGCCATCGCCCTGATGATGTCACCGCTCATGCAAAGGCTGGTGATGCCTTTGCTGGTGTTCAGTCAGGCCATCCCGATTTTCGCGCTCGCGCCGATCCTCACCCTATGGTTCGGATATGGACCCACATCAAAAATCGCCGTCATCCTGCTGATGATCTTTTTTCCGGTCGTTTCCACCTTTTTCGATGGTATGCAGCGCACCGACCGCAATCTGATCGATGCGGCGGAAAATCTTGGCGCAAAGCCGAACGCCATCCTGTTTTGCGTGCGCATACCGGCGGCTTTTCCCGCGCTTGCTTCGGGCCTTAGCCTTGCAGCCGTCTATGCCCCCATCGGCGCGGTGGTCGGCGAATGGGTGGGAGCGTCCAAAGGGCTTGGCTATCTGATGCTGCTGGCCAATGGGCGCGCCAAGGTGGACCTGATGTTCGCCTGCCTGTTGGTTCTGGCCGCTTTCACCATGATCCTGCATGGGGCGGTTTCGCATCTTGCCCACAGGCTCGCGGCATGGCCCAAAAAGCTATAATCGCGCCTTGCCGGAAGACTGGCGGATGACAAGCTGGTAGTCGATGCGGCGCGAGGGAGATGTTTCATTCGTGTCGATCTGGCGAAGCAGCATATCGACCGCATCGCGGGTCATTTCCAGAATGGGCTGACGGATGGTCGTGATCTGCGGCGACACCATGCTGGCGATGCTGCTGTCATCAAAGCCCACGACCGTCAGATCGTCAGGCACCTTGATCTTGCGCTCATGGGCGACCTGCACCACCGCCGCAGCCATATCGTCATTCGATGCAAAAATGGCCGTGGGCCGATCTTTTAAGGAAAGCAGGGTTTTCCCCGCCTGCAAGCCACTTGCAAAACTAAAGCCGCCCTCCACTTCATAAGCGGGATTGCGCGTGATTCCGACCTTTTGCAAGGTCTGGCGATAGGCTTCAAGACGCAATTGCGCCGAGCGGTGCGAAAGATCGCCGGTGATGATGGCAATCCTTTCATGGCCGAGATCGAGCAGATATTGCATCAGTTCGACGGTGGCGGCGTCATCGTCAATGGCCACGCTATCGGTGGGGTGCACATTGAAATCGCCCGCCACGCGCGCAAAAGGCATGGCCGAGGCGATAAGTTCCTGCAAGATTTCCGGATCATCCGACATTGGCGGGGTTACGATAATGCCGTCCAGACCGGATGCATGGGCGGTTTCGATCAGGGAACCGCGAATATCATCGCGATTTTCGATGGGGAATATCAGCAGCCGGTAGCGCGTGCCGCGCAGCCGGTCGAGCGCGCCGACCTGCAATTCCGAAACATAGCTCTGGCTGGGATTTTCAAAGAACAGCCCGATCAGATGCGAGCGGCGTTCGACCAGATTGCGCGCCGCCGCATTGGGACGATAGCGCAGCTCCGCGCCTGCCTGACGGACCTTTTCGCGGATGGCATCGCGCACATTGGGCTCGTCATTATAGACGCGCGATACGGTTTTGATCGATACTCCGGCGAGCCGCGCCACATCATGGATCGTCGCCCTCTTACCTGTCGCGGCCATGCCCGGTCATCGCTCCTCCCAAAACTCCACGACCTAACTAGACAGTTTGAAAGCCAAGGAAAAGAGTAAAGTCAATTTATTATGCCGGGCGGCTCTTTAAGGTTGCGGGTTACCGATGTGAAACGGTCTCGGGCAGCATGAAAGTCTCCAGCATGGAGATTTGCGCGCTGGCAAGCCGCAGTCCCAGCTTGGTGCGGCGCCACAAAATATCTTCCGCCGTGCAGGCCCATTCGTTTTCAATCAGATAGCGGACTTCCGCCTCATAAAGATCAGCACCGAAATGCTGCCCCAGATCGGCAAGCGAAGCGGCATTTCCAAGCAATATCCGGGCACGCGTGCCGTAAAGGCGAAACAGGCGGCGGGCATGGGCGGGCGAGAGGAAAGGATAAGCGGCAAGCAGCTTTTTCAACTCGCGCTCGAAGGCTGTTTGCGGGAAATCGCCGCCCGGCAAAGGCGCTGCATGGGTCCATGGTGCGGCTTTGCGGCCCAGCCGCTGCCCGATCTTTTCAAGCATATGTTCCGCCAGCTTTCGCGCCGTCGTCAGCTTGCCGCCAAAGACATTGATGAGCGGGGCCGCGCCCTGTGGCGCATCTTCCTTGAGCACATAATCGCGCGTCGCTTCCTGCGCCTTGCTTGCACCATCATCATAAAGCGGGCGCACGCCGGAATAGGTCCAGACGATGTCTTTGCGCTCCACCGGCTCGCGGAAATATTCGCTGGCGGCGGCACAGAGATAGCTGGTTTCCTGCGGGGTGATCGCTACTTTTGCCGGATCACCGTGATAATCCTGATCGGTCGTGCCGATCAGCGTAAAATCGTCCTCATAGGGGATTGCGAAAATAATCCGCCCGTCATTGTTCTGGAAGAAATAGGAGCGTGGATCGGAAAATTTCCGACGCACCACAATATGGCTGCCCTGCACGAGACGGACATTGTGCAACTGGCGTTCGCCTTCGATCTTTTGCAACGCCTGATCCACCCATGGACCGGCGGCATTGACGAGAAGGCGCGCACGAACCTCTTCCTGCATACCCGTATCGGCATGTTCAAGCGTCAGCGTCCAGGCGCGCGCATCGCGGTGCGCAGAAACCACCTTTGTCCGGGTCTGGATCGCGGCACCGCGATCAGCTGCATCACGCGCGCTCAGCGCCACAAAACGCGCGTCATCAACCCAGCAGTCGGAATATTCAAACGCCCTGGTGAAAAGCGGCTTGAGGGGAGCCGCTGCCGGATCGGTGTGCATGTCGAGCGTGCGCGTGGCAGGCAGTTCCTTGCGCCCGCCGAGATGATCATAGAAGAACAGCCCAAGGCGCAGCAGCCATGCCGGACGCACGCCGCCCTTGTGATAGGGCAGCACGAAACGCATCGGGTGGATGATATGCGGCGCATTGGCCCAGAGCACCTCGCGCTCCATCAGCGCCTCGCGCACCAGCCGGAATTCGTAATGTTCCAGATAGCGCAAGCCGCCATGAATGAGCTTTGTCGCCCGCGAGGAAGTGCCGCTCGCCAGATCGTTCATTTCCGCAAGTCTCACGGAAAAGCCGCGTCCCGCCGCATCGCGCGCGATGCTGCAGCCATTGATGCCGCCGCCGATAATGAAAATGTCGAATATCTGTTCCTGCGCCATGGCGAATCCTGAAGGCTTCCTGTCCACCAAAGCGAATATAATTCATCTTATATGAAAGCAAAATGAAAATGAAACGAAAGCGTCAAACTTTCTTTTCGCTTTCCGCTTCCACCGCCGTTTCGATGAGTTCGACATTATGCTCGCGGCAAATGTCGCGCAATTGCTGCGAAGGGCAGCGGTCGGTGATGAAGGTGCCGATTTGCGAAATATGCCCAAGGCGCACCGGCGCCGTGCGTTCCAGCTTGGTGGAATCGGTCACGAGAATGACATGGCGGGCATTGGCGATGATCGCCTGCGCCACTTTCACTTCCCGGAAATCGAAATCGAGCAGCGCGCCATCTTCATCCATGGCGGAGACGCCGACAATTGCGTAATCGACCTTGAACTGGCGGATGAAGTCCACTGCCGCTTCGCCGACGATACCGCCATCGGAGGCGCGCACCACCCCGCCCGCGATGACCACTTCAATCTGGGGATAGACGCGCAGCGTATTGGCGACATTGATATTATTGGTGATGACCATCAGGTGATCGTGATCGATCAGCGCGTGGCTGACGGCCTCGGTCGTCGTGCCGATATTGATGAAGAGCGAAGCGCCTTCCGGGATCATCGCGGCGGCGGCGTGGCCGATCTGCTCTTTCTGGTGTGCGGCGATTCGGCGGCGCGCCTCATATTCCATATTCTCCACACCGGACGGATAGAGCGCCCCGCCATGAATGCGGCGCAACAGGCGCGCCTTGCAAAGATCGTTGAGATCCTTGCGCACGGTCTGCGGCGTCACATCGAAAGTTCCGGCAAGGTCATCGACCAGAACCTGTCCCTGACGGCGGGCAATGTCCAGAATGGCGTTGTGGCGAGGCGTAAGCTGCATATTGTTTCCGGCAACAGGTTTTTTCGGATCGCAAGCTGGTAATTTCTTCTTTTTGAATAAGAAAGCAACCGCTTGATGACGATTTGGGGCCGGAGCGGTCTTTCAGCACGCGGTTTCCCCAATCTTCCGTGCCTCTTTCGTTTGCTTTCGATCGGGCAGCCCGCGCCATCAACTTTCGTTTATACGCATAACTTAAGTATCAATACTGAACCTGCCTCAATCAAAAGATATATAACAAGATTAATTTAAGAAACCCCCATAAACCTTGGGAATAGATATTAATCCAATAAACATGTTTTCTCTTTGGTTATTTTTCATATGATTTCGGTAATCCTTATTGCAAGCGTAAGGGCATAACAAAAAATGATAATGGCGCCAATATCACAATAACATAGGAAAAATAAACTTAACTTTTAAGGGGTTAGCTATGTCTAAACTGGGTATCCTTTGCTTGTCTGGCGCATTTCTTCTTTATGGAGGGATGGCGTTTGCACAGACTGTCAATGTCGACAACGGCACCAATTCCGCAGCGCAAGCGGGTTCATCATCCATTGCGATCAGCGGCGGCAATGTCTCACCAAACAAGATCAGAACGACGGTTCCGGCGTTTGCGCCGGGGCTGGTCGCTGCGGGGGTTCATTCCTGCGCCGGCTCAACGAGCGTCGGCGTGGGAGCGACCGGATGGGGCTTCGGCTTCGGCAGCACCTATGAAATGCGTGAATGTAACCGCCGCGCCTATGCCGCAGCCCTTCTGGGCATGGGGCACAGGGGAGCGGCACTCGACCTGATCTGTCTCAACAAGGAAGTCAGATCGTCCCTGAACGCAACCGGCGTTGCCTGCCCGTCACAGGCGCTGGCCACCCGCACCGCAGCTCCGGCACCGGCAAGAAGGGCGGTGCTCGCATCCGCTCCTGCGGAACCGGCACCCGTTGCGGCAGCACCTGCGCCAGCCCGGCGAACAGCCGCAGCAGCACCGGCAGGGCGCAACCGCACTTATTCCGCAAGAGCACTCGGCCTTTCGTCCAGTGACCTGCGGTCCAAGGGCTGCGTCTTGCGGACCACCAGTCAGAATGGCCGCGCCTGGCATTGCCCGCAGCCGGTCATGTGACTGACGGACGACCACAGTGACTGCGCATCAACCGCACATATGCGTCTCACCGTTGATGTAGCCTTCTATCCATGGCTGGCGGGCATTCGGCCATGGATAGCGGGGTGTATCGTCGGGATATGCCTGGCAAGCAACGAATTGCCAACAATCGGAGGAGTCAAAATCATGAAAAAAGTTCTTTTTGCAGCGGTGGCGCTGATCGCCGCAAGTGCTCTGCCAGCAGCATCACAAACCATCAACTGGGGCGGTCAGTATGGCGGTAACAGTCAGGCCGGTTCAACCACCACCGGTTTTGGTTTTGCCGGATCGACAGCCGCAGGCGGCGCGCAGACCAATGGCTGGGCCAATGGCAGCGGCAGTGTTGTAGGCGGCGCTATCGTCGTCCCGCCATTTGGTGTTAGCGCTGGTATCGGTTCTGGCACATTCAGCGCAGGCGCAAACGGCCAGTCGCAAGCTATGTCACAGTCAGGCGCCGGCTTTCTCGGAACAACGTCAGGCGAGGCTTATGGCAGCGCCTCCGGCGGTTCTTCCGGCAGCATCCAGCTCCGACCCTAAGTTTTTATGGGCCGTGTCCCTATTGGAAGAACAACACCGTTCAAAAAAATCAATGGAGTTTTCGGCCTTGTCCGAGGAAACACGCAGGAGGCTTCTTGGATTCCTCCCGCTAACGAAAGAATGAGAGTCCACACCCCCCTCAAGGATACCCACTCTCATTCTGTAGGGGCAGATGAAAATCTGCCCCTACACTCTTGTTTAGCGATCTGAATGGGAATGCGACAGGATCAGAGACGGATCGGCCACCAAATATGGGGCCTGAACGATTTGGGTCGTGGTGACGATTTAATCGCCGTTGAATTTATTTCCGTACATTTTATGCAGTTTGCAGGCAACTTCCGTCCGGTTGGCAGCGCCGATCTTCTTCATGATGTTATGGACATGGGCCTTGACGGTCCCCTCGCTCATGCCCAGTTCAAAGGCGATGACCTTGTTCGATTTGCCGACCCTTATGGCATGCACGACCTCGATCTCGCGCGCCGTCAGCAGTTCGCCCAGCACATCGTCGTCAATATCCCGCGCCGCAGGCTTCTTGAGCATGGATGCAGGCACATACATGCCCCCCGCCATAGCCAGATGAATGGCCTCGACGCATATCTTGATGTCGACTGAAGTTGGAATATATCCGCGTGCTCCAATCTCCATGGCGCGAACCACCTGCGGCCAGTCCTCGCGCTCGGCGAGCAGTACCACCGGAACCGGCTGCCATGCCTGGATCACCGTTTCGACTTCCTCAGAGAAAAATGGATCGGCAAGACGCCGCGAACCGATATGCATCAGAATGACGGCCGCGCCATCAAGCGGCATATCCCTGGTGATCGTGGCATGGGAGATGACGGGCAGTTTCAGCCCATTCATCGCCAGGCCATTATAAAGGCATTCACGCTCCAGATTGCTTTTGCAAACGAGCAGGAGATGACGCCCGCCATGCGAAGACAGTTCCTGTTTTCGTTCTTCATTTTCCGGGCCTGCACCTATTCCAATCAATGCTCCATTATTGGTCCCGTCAGGTGCAGCCCATAGATATTGCTCCCTCATTTCAAGCATTATTCGGTCCCCCTGTTTATTCAGGCTTTTTTTAAGCACAGACTGATAACTGCCGAAAAAAGCAGCATTTCAGTCGATTTTTTATTGCTAACCCCGATATAGACGGGCCTATTATTGCTATTGCTAAATAATCGTGTCATTAACTTAGGTTAGCGGTTTTCCGAAAATCGCACTGGCTATAAGAATGACCTTGGGGAACGAAAGATATAGTTTCTATAACTTTCGTTGGGCATAGGCAGTAAAGATGCAGCGCGGTAACAGGCATAACGTAGCCCCGCCTACCGAAGCTCTGGTTGGTTTATTGGAGTCCTCTCCAATTCTGGCCGAGTTGGGAACCGCTGAGCTAAGCGCGCTTGCTTCCCTCGCTGTTACTGAAAACCAATATCCCGCAGATGTCATTATTATCGATCAGGGCGAGCGCATCCGCAGCGTCCATCTGGTTTTGTCGGGCTGGGGCTGCGTGTATCGCGATCTTGCCAATGGCAAGCGACAGATCATTGATTTTCCCATGCGGTGCGATTTCGTGGGCCTGAGAACCGCCGATGGCTACAGCTATAACACGATCGCCTCGATTACACCGATGTCGCTGTTTGAAATTCCGCTTCCCTCGCTGGAACGGGCCATAAGGCAGGCGCCCAAACTCAGTTTCATGCTCATCGAAATGCTTTCGAGGCAGCGCTCGATGCTGATCGAGCATCTCACCAATGTCGGCTGTCGAAGCGCCTTCGTGCGCACCGCCCATCTCTTGCTGGAACTTTCGGACCGTGTGCGCGCCTGCGGCAGCGGCGATCCGGATTCGTTTTATTGCCCTCTCACCCAATATCAGCTTGCCGATGCGCTGGGGCTCACGCCCATTCATCTCAACCGCATGCTGCGGGAATTGCGCGAGGAAGGGCTGGTTATGTTCAAGTCCTACAAGGTGGAAATTCTTGACCGGGACCGCCTGATTAGCATTGCCGAATATGACGGCGAGTTCATGCGGATGTCCGTCTTCGGCAAGGATGAATAGGCGTGGGGAAATCTGTGGGGCGGTTTTCTGGAAAGCTTGATGCTTAACAATGGTCGGAGTGAGAGGATTCGAACCTCCGCCCCCCTCGTCCCGAACGAGGTGCGCTACCAGGCTGCGCTACACTCCGTGACCATGTGGCCGTGACCATCGAGGCGGCTTATAGCGCCGCATCATTCAGGCCGCAAGAGCATTGCCCGCATTTTCGACGGGATTTTCAACTGGAAGCGAAAACCGGCATTGCACCTGCCCCATAGGCGATGAAATCCGGGTTGGCAAAGCCCGTCAGCGTACCGTCCGCACGCCGCCCATAGGCAAGCGGTGCGCCGTCGAATGTGGCGGTCATTCCGCCTGCCGCACGCAGCACCGCGTCACCCGCTGCCGTATCCCATTCCATCGTCGGACCAAAGCGCGGGTAAATATCCGCCTCGCCGCACGCAATCATGCAGAATTTGAGCGAGGAACCCACCGAAATGAACTGATCCAGCCGGTTGTCGTGCAAGAAACGCTCGGTCTGCTGTGTCCGATGCGAGCGACTGCATACGACCACCGGATCGGGCGGCGCGATGCGCGCATTAATGGCGCGGGTTTGCCCTATTTCATGCGCCGCACTCGTGCGCATTTCGACCGCCCCGTCAGGTCCGCCCATATAGAGCAGGTTTCGCGTGGGCGCATAGACCAGCCCCAAAACAGGAACTCCATCTTCGATCAGCGCGATATTGACGGTGAAATCGCCATTGCGCTTGAGAAATTCGCGCGTTCCGTCCAGTGGATCGATCAGGAAGAATTTTTGCCCCAGATCGGCAGGCAGGCGACCGGCTGCGGCCTCTTCTTCCGCGACCACCGAAATTTGCGGCGCGATGGCAGCAAGGGCTGCAAGAATGACCGCTTCGGCGGCGCGGTCGGCCTCGGTGACGGGCGAGAGGTCTTCCTTGCTGTAAACCGCGCAGCCATCCTCATAATGGCGCATGATGACGCGACCGGCCTCAAGTGCTGCCTCCTGCAAGGCGGCAAGCATGGCGCTGCCGTTCGGTTCGGCCTTTTGAGAATGGAATGCTGTCATTTTTCAGATCGACCAGGAATCACTGCCATAACTGCCGATGATACCGCGACCGGCAAGATATTTCTCCACTTCCGCGACGAGTTCGTCAATGGTGCGGCCGGTCGTTTGCAGATGCAATTCGGGCGCGGTCGGCGCTTCATAAGGCGAGTCGATCCCGGTAAAAGCCTTGATTTCGCCGCGCAGCGCCTGCGCATAAAGCCCTTTCGGGTCGCGCGCCATGCATTCCTCGATGGGGGTATCGACGAAGATTTCGATGAATTCGCCTTCCGGCAGCCGCGCGCGCACGCGATCGCGCTCGGCACGGAACGGCGAAATGAAGGAAACAAGGGCGATAAGGCCCGCATCGGCCATCAGCCGGGCCACTTCACCGATACGGCGGATATTTTCCGCGCGATCTTCATCGGAGAAGCCCAGATCGCTGTTGAGGCCATGGCGGATATTGTCGCCATCAAGCAGATAAGTATGCTTGCCCAAGGCATGCAGGCGCTGTTCGAGCCGGTCGGCGATGCTGGATTTTCCCGATGCCGAAAGCCCGGTGAACCAGAGCACTGCCGGCTTCTGGAATTTCTGCGCAGCGCGCGCCTGCCTGTCGAGATCGAAAGCCTGCAAGTGAATATTGGTCGCCTGACGCAATGCAGCTTCAATCATGCCCGCGCCAACGGTTGCGTTGGTGAGCCGGTCGATGAGGACAAAGGCGCCGGTGCCGCGATTGACCCCATAGGGATCGAAGGCGATCTGTTCCACTGCCTGAAGATGGCAGAAGCCGACTTCGTTGAGGTCGAGTTGTGCGGTTTTCTCGCGGGCAAATGTGTTCACATCGGTCCGATGAGCTATTTCGCTCACCACAACCGGCGTCTGATCGGTTTCGGTGCGCAGCAGATAGGAGCGGCCCGGCTGCAACGGCTCTTCACCAAACCAGACGATGTTTGCCGTAAAGCGATCCGCCACTTCGGGGCGTTCTTCCGTGCCGACCAGCATATTGCCGCGCGAGACTTCGATCTCGTCCTCCAGCACAAGCGTCACCGCCTGCCCTTCGGCAGCGCTTTGCAGATCGCCATCGTAAGTGACGATGCGTTTGACCCGCGATTGCTTGCCGGATTTGGCGACCACCACCGCATCGCCGGTTGCAATCGACCCTGCGGAAACCGTGCCGGAAAAGCCGCGAAAACCGGCATCGGGCCGGTTGACATATTGCACAGGAAAGCGAAACGGCCTTGCGGCGGCTTCGGTATCGATGCGCAAGGTTTCCAGATGTTCGAGCAGATAAGGTCCTTCATACCAGCCGGTTCGCGGTGAAAGACTGCTGACATTATCGCCAAAGCGGGCCGAAAGCGGGATGGCCTGAATGCTGGCGAAATTCAGTTCACCCGCAAAACTTCTGTAATCCGCGGCAATCGCGTCGAAAACATCTTGCGAAAAATCGACCAGATCAATCTTGTTCACCGCAAGCACGATATGGCGGATGCCAAGCAGGGAAGCGATAAAGGAATGACGGCGCGTCTGTGTCAGCACGCCCTGCCGCGCATCGATGAGCACAATCGCCAGATCGGCCGTGGATGCGCCGGTCGCCATATTGCGGGTATATTGGGCATGGCCCGGCGTGTCGGCGACGATGAATTTGCGGCGCGGGGTGGAAAAGAAGCGATAGGCGACATCGATGGTGATGCCCTGCTCGCGCTCTGCTTCCAGACCGTCCACCAGCAGTGCGAAATCGAAATCGTCATCGGTGGTGCCAAATTTGCGGCTGTCATTCTTCAGCGTCGCCAGCTGGTCTTCAAAAATCAGCCGCGTATCATAGAGAAGGCGACCGATAAGCGTGGACTTGCCGTCATCGACCGAACCGCAAGTCAGAAAGCGCAGCAATGTCTTGCGTTCCTGATCCGCCAGAAAATTGCTGACGGCATCATCGCCAGCGGGGAGCTTGACCACGGTGTTCATCAGAAATAGCCCTCACGCTTTTTCTTTTCCATCGAACCGGCTTCATCGCGATCGATGGCGCGACCCTGACGCTCCGACGTGCGCGCGATCAGCATTTCCTCGACAATTTCCGGCAGGCTTGAGGCGCTCGATTCAATCGCCCCGGTCAGCGGATAGCAGCCGAGCGTGCGAAAGCGCACCAGCCGCTCTTCGGCCTTTTCATGCGGTGCAAGCTTCATGCGGTCATCATCGAGCTTGATGAGCATCCCGTCGCGTTCGACTACAAAACGGCGAGCGGCAAAGTAAAGCGGCACGATGGGGATGTTTTCCTGCAAGATATATTGCCAGATGTCGAGTTCCGTCCAGTTGGAGAGCGGAAACACACGGATCGATTCGCCTTTGGCAATGCGGGTATTGTAGATCTTCCACATTTCGGGACGCTGGTTCTTGGGGTCCCAGCCGTGCTGGCTGTTGCGGAAGGAGAAAATACGCTCCTTGGCGCGGGATTTTTCCTCGTCGCGCCGCGCGCCGCCAAAGGCTGCATCAAACCCATATTTGTCGAGTGCCTGCCGCAGCGCGACGGTCTTCATGACGTGGGTGTGCACATTCGAGCCATGGCTGAAGGGGCCGACGCCATCGCGCACCCCATCTTCATTGATATGGACCAGCAGCTCGAAGCCTTTTTCGCGCGCCTGGGCATCGCGAAATTCGATCATTTCGCGAAATTTCCATGTCGTATCTACATGCAGAAAGGGAAAAGGCGGCGGAGCCGGATAAAACGCCTTCATCGCCAGATGCAGCATGACCGAGGAATCCTTGCCCACCGAATAGAGCATGACCGGATTGGAAAAAGTCGCAGCCACCTCGCGGAAAATATGGATAGCCTCGGCTTCGAGCCGCTGGAGGTGGGTTAAATTCTTGGTCAAGGGCGCATGATGCACGACATTCTCTCCCGGAAACCGGACAGGCTGAAATTTGCGGGAAAGACGGCGAATGCCTCATCCGGCGCAGGCGTGATAAAGCGTGTCGCGATCTTTCAGATTCGCTCCTTACGCTTTCAGTTTTTGTTTTTTACGCATGTCGTTATCCCGAAACCGGTTCCCACTTTCGGGCGACATGCTTTAGTGCCCGCATTGTCGCGAAAGCCGGACCAAAAGGAAAAGAACGCTATCGCTTATTATGAAAAGCCTGCGTTAAAACTTGCCCGCTTTTGTCTGTCCACGGGAACAAACTTGCGCCATCCGGGAAAAGCGCCCGTCGCGGCAAGTTACGAAAAATCCTACTAAATTTGTGGGAAAAGAGTAGATGCCCGTCGGACCAGACCGCCGCGGGACCGGAAATCAAAGCAGGCCGAATGTGCGCGCCTTGGCGACGGCCTGAACCTTGTTGACGGCAACAAGCTTGGTGAGAACATTACTGATATGGAAATTGACGGTGCGGGTGGAAATATTGAGGATCGTCCCGATGATTTCAGCGGTCTTGCCCTCGCTGGTCCAGCGCAGGATTTCGCGTTCGCGCGCCGTCAGGTTGACTTCCGATACGCAACTGATACCCGGCACATCGAGATGTTCATACATGGAAAGATGCAGAAGATTGGTCACGATCTGCATCTGGCGACGCAACATCGACATTTCACCGGCGGACAGGACAGGCTTGTCGCGCATGAAGGAAAGGATGCCGAAGACGCCCCTCGCCGCCCAGCAAGGCTGCGAAATACCGGCCTTGAGGCCGTGCTCCTGCGCATCGGACCATAATTGCGGCGTTTCGGCAAACAGGTGAGACGACCAGACCAGCGGCTCGATGCTGTTGACCCCGTGCCTGATGACCGGATCGATTTCGGCGTATTTTCTGGCAGCGTAGTGTTTCTGCCATCCCTCGGGCAGTTTTTCAAAACGTATCCAGTGCGCGACACTGGTGAGTGAGGGTACACACATGACATAAGAGACAAAGGGAAAGCCAAGTTTTTCAGCATAGAGCTTGATCTGTCCGAACAGGTTTTCCGCATTGTCTGAGGATTGTATATTATCGTAAAAATCGTCCCATTTCATAACCGACATCCCAATATTGCTTCTATCAAAATAAACAATGATTACAGCATAGTTCCTCACAAACCGTAGGGACAAATAATTACTAACATGAATTTTATAATATATCCATGCGCAATTCTTGCAATAATTCAATGGTATTTCATAATTCAAATATCATATTATTTATATTTGAAAATTATAATATAAAAATGGCCCGAAATCAGGGCTGATTTCGGGCCGCAGAATATTCGGTGCTCATAAGGTCTGTTCAGAGCGGCTCCTGTTTACATATCAGGCTGCGGGATCGAGCGATTCCGATGTGCCGCCCGGCATATAATTGAGGATCGGGCCCAGCCAGCGCTCGACCTCCTCGACGCTCATGCCCTTGCGGCTTGCATAGTCCTCGACCTGATCGCGCTCGACCTTGGCAACGCCGAAATAATAACTTTCGGGATGGCCGATATAAAGGCCCGAAACCGACGAGCCCGGCCACATCGAATAGCCTTCCGTCAGTTCGACACCGGCATTGGCCGTTGCATCGAGCAGCCGGAACAGGGTCTTCTTCTCGGTGTGATCGGGCTGGGCCGGATAGCCGGGGGCAGGACGGATACCGGCATATCTTTCATGAATCAGATCGTCATTGCTCGTTTCTTCATCGGGCGAATAGCCCCAGAATTCGCGGCGCACCCGCTTATGCATCAATTCCGCAAAAGCTTCGGCGAAGCGGTCGGCCAGCGCCTTGACGAGAATGGATGAATAATCGTCATTCGCGCGCTCAAAACGCTCGGCAATCGCCACTTCCTCGATGCCCGCGGTCACGACAAAGCCACCGATATAATCCTGCTTGCCGCTGTCGAAGGGCGCGACGAAATCGGACATGGCGACATTGGGGCGTCCGTCACGCTTGGACAATTGCTGACGCAGCGTGAAGAAGGTTGCAAGCTCCTCATTGCGGCTTTCATCGGTGAAAAGGCGAATATCGTCGCCCACCGTATTGGCCGGCCAGAAGCCGATGACTGCGCGGGGCGCGAACCATTTTTCGTCGATGACCTTCTTGAGCATGGCCTGCGCGTCTTCCCACAGCGCACGCGCCGCCTCGCCCTGTTTTTCATCTTCGAGAATGGCCGGATAACGCCCCTTCAATTCCCAGGTCTGGAAGAAAGGCGTCCAGTCGATATAGCTCGCGATTTCGCTCAGATCGTAACTGTCGAACACTTTCGTGCCCAGAAAACTCGGCTTGGGCGGATCATAGGCATCCCAGTCGAGCTTGTGCGCATTGGCGCGCGCGCGTTCGAGCGGCAGACGCTTTTTTTCCGCTTCATTGCGTGCATGGGCTGCTGCTACTTTTGCATATTCGGCGCGAATGCCGTCAATATATCCGGCCTTGTTTTCAGGCGACAAAAGGCTGGAAACCACGCCCACCGCGCGGCTGGCATCGATCACATAGACCGCCTGCCCCTGCTCATAGCGCGGGTGAATCTTAACCGCCGTATGCACGCGGCTGGTGGTCGCGCCGCCGATCAGCAATGGCAGGTTAAAGCCTTCGCGTTCCATTTCAGCGGCCACATGCACCATCTCGTCGAGCGATGGCGTGATGAGGCCGGACAAGCCGATAATATCGACATTTTCCGCACGCGCCGTTTCGAGAATCTTCTGCGCAGGCACCATGACGCCCAGATCGATGATCTCGTAATTGTTGCAGGCGAGCACGACGCCGACGATATTCTTGCCGATGTCGTGCACATCGCCCTTGACGGTCGCCATCAGCACCTTGCCCGCACTCTGGCGACCCTCGCCGCCATTCTGGCGTTTTTCTTCCTCCATGTAGGGCAGGAGAACCGCTACGGCCTGTTTCATCACGCGGGCCGATTTGACCACTTGCGGCAGGAACATCTTGCCCGAACCGAACAGATCGCCAACCACATTCATGCCCGCCATCAACGGGCCTTCGATGACATGCAGCGGGCGCTCGGCGGCAAGGCGCGCTTCTTCGGTGTCCGCCTCGATATAATCGGTGATGCCGTTGACCAGCGCATGTTCAAGCCGCTTTTCGACCGGCCATTCGCGCCAGCTCAGATCCTGCTTGCGGCCTTCCTTCGCGCCTGCATCGCGGTAGCGCTCGGCAAGTTCAAGCAAGATTTCGGTTGCCTCCGGGCGGCGGTTGAGAATGACATCCTCGCATGCCTCGCGCAGTTCGGGATCGATGGTGTCATAGACGGCGAGCTGGCCCGCATTGACGATGCCCATATCCATGCCCGCCTGAATGGCATGGTAGAGGAAGACCGCATGCATCGCCTCGCGCACCGGCTCATTGCCGCGAAACGAAAAAGAGAGGTTCGAGACACCGCCGGACACATGGACATGCGGCAGGGTCTGCGTGATCCTGCGCGTCGCATTGATGAAATCGACGCCGTAATTATTGTGTTCCTCGATGCCGGTCGCAATCGCAAAAATATTCGGATCGAAAATGATGTCTTCCGGCAGGAAGCCGACCTTCTCGGTCAATATCTTATAGGCGCGGGTGCAGATTTCCACCTTGCGCTCTTCCGTGTCGGCCTGACCGACTTCGTCGAAGGCCATGACGACGACTGCCGCGCCATAGGCGCGCACCAGCCGCGCGTGATGCAAAAAGGCTTCCTCGCCCTCTTTTAGCGAAATGGAATTGACCACCGCCTTGCCCTGAACGCATTTCAAGCCCGCTTCGATCACTTCCCATTTGGAACTGTCGATCATGACGGGAACGCGCGCAATATCGGGTTCGGCAGCGATCAGGTTGAGATATTCGACCATGATCTTCTGGCTGTCGATCAGGCCCTCATCCATGTTGATATCGATGATCTGCGCGCCGTTTTCCACCTGATCGCGCGCGACTTCCAGCGCCGTCGAATAATCGCCCGCCTTGATCAGCTTGCGAAAACGCGCCGAGCCTGTGACATTGGTGCGCTCGCCGACATTGACGAAGGGAATATCCTTGGTCAGCGTGAATGGCTCAAGGCCCGAAAGGCGCATCATCGGCGGCAGCTTGACGGGCTTGCGCGGGGGATATTTCGCCACAGCATCGCGGATGGCGCTGATATGCTCCGGCGTCGAGCCGCAGCAGCCACCCACCACATTGACAAGGCCCTCGCGTGCGAAATCCTCCATCTGCGCCGCCATGGCCTCGGGGCTCTCGTCATAGAGGCCGAATTCATTGGGCAGGCCCGCATTGGGATAGGCGCAGACGAATGTGTCGGCAACACTTGCTATCTCCGCCAGATGGGCGCGCATGGCATTTGCGCCGAGCGCGCAGTTAAGGCCGATGGTGAAAGGCCTGGCGTGACGCAGCGAATTCCAGAAGGCCGTCGGCGTCTGGCCGGAAAGCGTACGCCCCGACAGATCGGTGATGGTGCCCGAAATCATCACCGGCAGGCGCACGCCTTTTTCGATGAACACTTCCTCGGCAGCGAAGATTGCTGCTTTCGCATTCAATGTATCGAAAATCGTCTCGATGAGAATAATGTCGGAGCCGCCATCGATCAGCCCCCGGATCTGCTCGGCATAGGCAATGCGCAGATCATCGAAGGTTACGGCGCGAAATCCGGGATTGTTGACATCGGGCGAGAGCGACGCCGTGCGGTTGGTCGGCCCAAGCGCCCCGGCCACAAAGCGGCGGCGACCATCCTTTTGCTGCGCACGTAGCGCCGCGCGGCGCGCAAGGCGGGCGCCATCGCGGTTGAGATCATAGACCGCATCTTCCATGCCGTAATCGGCCTGAGCTATGGAGGTTGAAGAAAAGGTGTTGGTTTCGAGAATATCCGCCCCGGCCATCGCATAGGCATAGTGGATTTCCTCGATGGATTTGGGCTGCGTCAGCGTCAGAAGATCGTTATTGCCTTGAAGCAGGCAATCGCAGGATGCGAAGCGCTCGCCGCGAAAATGCTCTTCATGAAAGCCCAGCCCCTGAATCTGCGTTCCCATGGCGCCGTCGAGGATCAGGATACGCTCGCGGGCAGCCTTGGTCAGAGCCGCAAGCACTTCGGAACCGTCGGGCTTCGGCGCCTGTGCGCCAAAAAGTTCATCAAGGGAGGACGCCATGGGGGATTACCACCTGTATTCAGATATGCTCAATCGCTACAGCATATGCCTGAAAACCCATAAGGTTTTTCAGGCATATGGATGCGCGAATGGGTTCGCCGGGATGCCAGCGCGGGGGCGCGCTCCATCCCAAAGCATAGTTAATGACATAAACATATCTTTATGTCAATTCTGTTGGGAGCTGGTTTGCAGTCACCAAACGCATCACCAAGTTCATGCGCCAGCAAGAAATCGTGTGTTTCGCCACCTTTCAGGGGCCACAATGGCGGAACAAAATCATCGTCAGGGACATTGACGGAAACACACGGATGAAAACACGCGGCCCACAAGCGGTTATGGGCCACATCATGGAGAAACCGATGAAGAGACTTGCATCTTCCTTTTTCGCCCTGTGCCTTTCGTTCGGCATGGGCATACCCGCCATGACCAGCGCGGCGCAGGCAGCGCCAGTCGCAGCCGCGCCGCTGGCTGGATCAGGGCTGGCCGAAAACGTACAATATTACGATTATCGCCATCGTCGCCACTGGCAGCAATATCCGGAACGCAACTGGCGGCATCATCATCCGCGCTACCGTCATCACGATCGGCATTATCGCGGTCACCGCGCCAGACCGCCCCGCGCCCGTCGCGGCGGCAATGCGCATGTGCGCTGGTGCTATGATCGCTACCGCTCCTATCGCGCCTATGACAATACCTATCAGCCCTATAACGGGCCGCGCCGCCAGTGCTATTCGCCGTTTATTTAAACCAAAAGCCCCGGACAGAGCCGGGGCTTTCGCATAGATCTGTGCAGGCAAATTTACGTGACGTAAGCGCCGATGGAAGCAGCCACCAGACCGATGGCCAATGCGATCATCACGCCATAGACGCGCGGCTTGTCGAACAGCACCGCAAAGGCCGAAAACCACGCCACCACCGCCGCGCCGAGCGCGAACAGAAATCCGGGCTTGTCGCCATGATAAAGATTAGCCGCCATCAGGCCCGCAATGATCAAAGCGCCGAAAACGATCATCAATCCTGTGGCGTAGCGTTCGTAGTCGTCCATTTAAATTCCTCGGTTCCGGCCGCATAGCGCATACCGGTAACTGTCATCAAGCCGTCAGGCCATTTGAATATACGGGCTTTTCCGTATCCATGACCATTCTTTCTCACACAATCACTATTTGCTGCGTTCTTCAACCATCTCGCTGCGTAATTCGCCGGGATTCTTGCGAAGTGTTGCTCAAATCCTTCGCGAGAGGCAGGCAAGCCATGCTATGCTGATAGTCATGGAATCGCGCGGCCTCACCCTCTTCAACACACCCATCGGCCCCTGCGGCATTGCCTGGCGGGAGAGCAGGATTACGGGCGTGGAAATTGGTGACGCGGATGAAAGCGAGACCGGCTACAGGCTCCGGCAGCGCTTTCCCGACAGCGAATCTTCAACACCGCCTGCATTCGTGACACAAGCAATCGAAAAGATTGAGACGCTGCTTGAGGGAGGAAACCCGGATTTCTCGACCGTGCCGCTTGCGCTTCAATCTCTGCCCGATCTCAACCGGCAGGTCTATGAAATCATTCTCGAACTGAAAGCTGGCGAAACCACCACCTATGGCGCGATTGCGCGGCGGCTTGGCGATGTGCATCTGTCGCAGGCGGTGGGTTATGCGCTGGGCAAAAACCCGTTTCCGATCATCGTTCCCTGCCATCGCGTGCTGGGTTCAAACGGCAAGGTCGGCGGCTTTTCCGCCGCGGGCGGAATCAAGACCAAGTTAGCGCTGCTCAACATCGAGCGCGCCGGAGCAAGCCGTGAAGCCGATCTGTTTGGCGGCCTGCCATTGCAGGCGCGCCCACAGGCGGATTGACGATCAGGTCTGATTGCTTACGACATCGGCGGAAAAGCGCAGTTCGCGCATGGGGCGGACAAGCTGCGTCGTGGCGTCATAGGTCGGATGCTTCTTGTAAGCGAACAGCGCTGCCTCATCCCTGAACTCGGCATAGACAACCAGATCGATGCGGTCGCACATGGGATCGACCTTGCTGTTGACCAAGACCTCGAACATATCGGAATGGGGGATGGTGCCCAGTTGTTCGAGGCATTTACGAACCGTTTCAACGTCCTGATCTGGCTTGACGCTGAAGAATACAATGTGGCGGATCACGTCCTGTCTCCAAAGATTGATGAGGCTATCTACCCCATCAATCGGGCAAGCAAAACCGCAAAATCAGCTTTCAAGCGTTTTCCGCCGACTTGACGCGGCGCCAGGCGAAGCCGCCGGCCTGCGGCACAGACCCACGCCCCGGCTGGTAATAGCCGGGGGTGTCGACCAGACGCCGCGCGCCCAGCCGGGCTTGTGCGACCTTGTTGCTCACCTGCAAAGTGTCGAAGCCCGCGCGGAGCATCAGCGCTGCCTGATCGATCAGCACGTCGCCAACCGCGCGCAATTCACCGTTAAAACCAGCACGCCGCAAGATTTCTGCCTTGGAATAGGACCGCCCGTCATTGAAGGCGGGAAATTCCAGCGCAATCAACGGCAGACTGGCGAGATGTTCCAGCAGCGGCCCGATCTTCTCGCCCGGCGCAACCCGGACACCGACCCGGCGATTGGATATGCGGCGCAATTCCTCATCAAGATCAAGCCATGCAGCAAGCGGAATGATGACGGACGGCGCATCGCCTGCTTGCGAAAGATCGTCGGCCAGCACATAGTCATCTTCGCGAAAACCTTCCACAGACCAGAGTCTGGTTTCGTTTATCGTTTCGCTCATTTCTGCTCTGCTGCTCCCAAATTCTTCAAGCTTTCGGCAAGACCCGTAAGATGGATGCCGCATTCGGTCTTTTCCGAACCGGCCCAGCGACCGGCACGCTGATCTTCCCCCTCGCCCACAGGCCGCGTGCATGGCATGCAGCCGATCGAGCGATAGCCCTGTGCGGAGAGCGGATGGGTGGGCAGGTCGTGCTTCTGCGCATAGGCTTGCAGGTCAGCGGCCTGCCAGCGCGCCAGCGGATTGATGCGGATGCGCGGCCCCACCGATTCAAACGTGGCCAAGCCATTGCGGGTTGACGCCTGAAACTGCTTGCGGCCCGTCATCCATGCCCGATAGGGCGCAACGGCGCGCGCCATCGGCTCCACCTTGCGGATAAAGCAGCAGCGATCCTTGTCGGTCATCGAAAGCGCGCCGAAAGGATCGTCCTTTTTCACGCTCTCCGCGACCGGAAGAATGTCCTGAACATCGGTGAGGCCAAGCCGGTCCACCAGATCGCGGCGATAATCGAGCGTGGCCTTAAAATGCTTGCCCGTATCCAGAAACAGCACCGGTGTTGCCGCCTCGGTCTGCGCGATCATGTGCAAAAGCACGGCAGATTCCGCACCAAAGGACGATACGACCGCAATATGGCCCTCGAAAACCTCATGCACGGCCAGAGCGATCACCTCCTGCGGAGAAGACGCGCCATGGCTTGCCTCAAGCAAGCGGGCTTCGGCACTGGCGCGCTGTTCGGCATCAGGCTGCACGGCTTATCTCTCCATAAAGCGCCTGTTTGAACGGCTCCATACCGAGGCGGCGATAGGCGGCGAGGAAGGTTTCGTCCGCGCTTTCGCGCAGGCTCAGATAGGTATCGACGATGGTTTCGATAGCATCCACCACTTCTTCCGACGAAAAGCCGCGCCCGGTAATGTCACCGATGGACGAATGTTCGTCCGCTGAGCCGCCAAGCGTGATCTGGTAAAGCTCCTCGCCCTTCTTTTCGACGCCAAGAATGCCGATATGGCCGACATGATGATGGCCGCAGGCATTGATGCAGCCGGAAATCTTGATCTTGAGATCGCCGATTTCAAGCTGCCGCTCCAGATCGCCGAAACGTTCGGAAATGCGCTGCGCCACGGGAATCGAGCGCGCATTGGCCAGCGCGCAATAATCAAGGCCGGGGCAGGCGATAATATCGGTGATGAGCCCAGCATTGGGGGTGACCAGCCCATCCGATTCCAGCAGGTCGAATACGGCGGGCAGGTCGGCCTTGGCAACATGCGGCAAGATGAGATTCTGCTCGTGGCTGACGCGGATTTCATCGAAGGAATAGGTTTCCGCAATATCGGCCACAAGTTCCATCTGCTCGGCGCTGGCATCGCCCGGAATGCCGCCGATGGGCTTGAGCGAAATCGTCACCATCGCATAATCGGGATGCTTGTGCGCGCTCACATTGCGCTGCATCCAGGCGGCAAAAGCGGGGTCGGATTTCTGCGTGACAGCCAGAACCTCCCAGCCTTCCGCCCGCTGCGGCAGGTCCGGCATGCGAAAATAGCTTTCGATGGCGTCGATGTCGCTTTGCGGCAGTTTCAGATCGCCATGGCGGATCTGCTCCCATTCAGCCTCGATTTCCTGCACCAAAGGCTCGATGCCGGTTTCATGCACCAATATCTTGATGCGCGCCTTGAATTTATTGTCGCGTCGGCCATGAAGATTATAGATGCGGACAATCGCAGTGACATAGGTGAGCATATCTTCGACAGGCAGGAAATCGCGGATTTTCTTCGCCACCATCGGCGTGCGTCCCTGCCCGCCGCCAATATAGACGGCAAGACCCAGTTCGCCCGCTTCGTTCTTTTTGAGTTGCAGGCCGATGTCGTGCACCTGAATGGCCGCGCGGTCATGTTCCGCACCGACGATGGCAATCTTGAACTTGCGCGGCAGGTAGGAAAATTCCGGATGCAGCGACGACCATTGCCGCAGGATTTCGGCATAGGGGCGCGGATCGGCCACTTCATCGGCGGCGGCACCGGCGAAATGATCGGCGGTGACATTGCGGATGCAATTGCCCGAAGTCTGGATGGCGTGCATCTCCACCTGCGCCAGTTCTTCGAGAATCTGCGGCACGTCCTTGAGCGCCGGCCAGTTGAACTGGATGTTCTGCCGCGTCGTGAAATGGCCAAAACCGCGATCATAGGTGCGCGCGATAGTGCCAAGCTTGCGCAACTGGCGGCTCGACAGCGTGCCATAGGGAATTGCCACGCGCAGCATATAGGCGTGCAATTGCAGATAAAGGCCGTTCATCAGCCGCAGGGGTTTGAACTGGTCTTCAGTCAATTCGCCCGAAAGGCGACGCTCCACCTGATCCTTGAACTGGGCGACGCGGGCAGCAACGAAATCACGGTCGAATTCATCATAGCGATACATAGCAAATTCCGTATTCAGGATCAGGAGGCGTGCTTTAGAAGCGGCTGGCCCAGCGTGATGATGGTCGGGCCGGAAAGACGGATGCGCTCACGCAGGCGGACGGGGTAAAGCCCCTCCTCGCGCTCCTCGACATCGATGACATTCACATCCACGACGAGATTGTCTCTGGCTGCGAGCTTGCCCGCTTCCTCAAGCGCGGATGCGGCTTCAGCGTGGCGGGCGATCAGCGCACCGTCGATGGTTTCGCGCCATGCGCCATCAGCGGCAAGCCACACGGCCTGCCCGTCGATGAGCCGGTTTGCGGTGAGAACTTTTACAACCATATCCAAACTCCTGCTTTCCGGGGCGCTTTCAGGCTGCAACGGGGACCGGTTTTGCGACCAGCGCTTCCGCCTTGTCGATGGCAGCGCCCGCGACCGCATCGCCGATGATGACCATGACGGGACCGGACAATTCGTCCCGCTCTTCGAGTTGGGGCAAATCCTTCAACGTGCCATGGAACAGGCGCTTGTCCTTGCGGCTCGCATTTTCGATCACGGCAACCGCCGTATCCTCATGCAGCCCCGCCGAAATCAGCCGTTCCGCAACGCAAGCGGCAACGGAAGCACCCATATAGACGGCGATGGTTGCGCCGGAGACAGCAAGCTTCGCCCAGCCGGGCAGCACATCGCCCGCCATATCGTGACCGGTGGTGAAGACCAGCGACGACGCCACGCCGCGCAGCGTCAGCGGCAATTCCATGTCGGCTGCGGCAGCAAAGGCCGACGTAATGCCGGGCACGACCTCGAAGCCGATATTTGCTGCACGCAGAGCCGCCATTTCCTCGCCCGCACGGCCAAAGACCAGCGGATCACCGGATTTCAACCGCACCACGCGCTTGCCTTCCTGTCCGAGCCGCACCAGAAGCTGGTTGATCTCATTCTGGCTTTTGGAGTGGCAGCCCTTGCGCTTGCCGACCGCAAGGCGCTCCGCATCGCGACGTCCCATGGCAATTATGCCTTCCGGCACCAGCGCATCGTGCACGATCACATCCGCTTCCATCAGCACGCGATGGGCGCGCAGGGTAAGCAGATCTTCCGCGCCCGGACCGGCACCAACCAGCCAGACATAGCCGGATGTCTCCTGCTTTTGCCCGATGAGTTCATTGACGGCGCTTGCAGCGGCTTCACGATCGCCGCTCTCGATGGCGCGCGCGACGGGACCCGAAAGAAAGCTGCGCCAGAAATTACGGCGCGCCAATCCCTTCGGCACAAGGCGTTCGACGCGCGGGCGCAAGCTTTGCGCGAAATCCGCCAGATCGCCCAGACGGGGAGAAAAAGCCGCTTCGATTTTCTCGCGCACCATCTGCGTGAGAACGGGTGCTGATCCTTCCGAACCGATGGCAATGGCAACCGGCGCGCGATTGACGATTGCCGGCGTCAGAAAATCGCAAAGCGCGGGGCGGTCCACCACATTGACCGGGATTTTCTTCTCCCTTGCACTGTCAGCAATGGCGCGATCCTGCGCCTCATCGCCGGTGGCGACAAAAACCAGCTTTGCTCCATCCAGATGTTCGGGCGCAAAAGGAAGAGCGATATGTTCCGCGCCTTGAACGGCGATGAAATCGCCAAGGTGAGGCTCCACATTCTGCGCGACGATACGCAGCCGGGCCGAAGTCTGGGCGACAAGCCGCGCCTTGTTCAGCGCTTCCTCACCGCCACCAACAATAGCAACCACTTCTTCCGACACACGGAAGAAGGCAGGAAAATCAGCCAGAAGACGTTGGGGTGCGAAAACCACGGCACTATCCTTTTTCAGATAGCGCCATTATTCCGTGCGTTGAGCAAATTTATAAGAAACGGGCTTGCGCGGGGCCAGCGCGCCGCGCATCGCTTTTTCGCGCAAAGAGGATTTGCAGGATTTTCATTCCCCGGCAGTGAAGAAGGCCGGGACGTGCCTTGGCCAGCGGCGTGGAAGCACGGCTACCAGATCAAAACGCAGCGACAGGCAGGCATGATCGGGCTGGCGTTGCAGCCACAGATCGGCTGCGGCCTCAATCCGGCGCATGGCTTGCGGCGTGACGGCAAGATGCGCGGCCTCAAGGCTGGCACGCGCCTTCACCTCGACGATGAGCACCAGATTGCCCCGACGCGCAATCAGGTCGATTTCGCCAAGCCGCGTGCGATAGCGCCGCGCGACGATGTGAAAACCCTTGAGCATGAGCGCGAGAGCGGCAAGACGTTCGGCGCTGTGTCCGCGAAAGAAGGCCATGCGCCTTTTTTCGCGAAGCGCCGTCATTCGTTTCCGGCCTTCAACTGCATCAGGCGCTGATAAAGCACGGATTTCTGTCCGCCGGTCATACGCGCCGCTTCGCCCGCAGCCTTGGATGGCGGCAGTTCCTGCGCCAGCGACAAAAGCAGCCTGTCGATGTCTTCCGCGCTTTGCGGTATTGCTTCGCTTAAAGGCGGGCCAACCAGCAGCACGACCTCGCCGCGAATGCGATCTTCACCATCAAATTGACGCGCCAGTTCGCCCAGAGGGGCGGTGACAATCGTCTCATAGGCTTTGGTCAGTTCGCGACAGAGCGCGCCTTCGCGGTCCTCACCAAATACTTCGACCATATCGGAAAGCGTTGCCGCCGCGCGATTGGGCGATTCATAGAAAACCAGCGTCGCATCGATGGGTTTGAGGCTTTCGAGCTTCGAGCGTTTCTGGCCGTGTTTTACGGGCAGAAAGCCGCAGAACATGAAAGCGTCCGTCGGAAGGCCGCAAGCCGCAAGCGCTGCAAGAACCGCCGACGCACCCGGAACCGGCACCACGCGAATGCCTGCCTCGCGCGCTTCGCCGACGAGCCGAAAGCCCGGATCAGAAACCAGCGGCGTTCCGGCATCTGAAACCAGCGCCACGCTTTTTCCCTGCGAAAGAGCGGCAATCAGCTTCGGGCCAGCCTCCGCCGCATTATGCTCGTGATAGCTGACAGGACGGCGTGAAATAGCGTAACGATCGAGCAAAACGCGGGTGACACGCGTATCTTCGCAAGCCAGAATATCGGCGCTCGCCAGCGTCTCGATCCCGCGCAGGGTCATGTCGCCAAGATTGCCGATAGGGGTCGAGACGATATAGAGTGCGGGTTCCAGCGGGCGCGCGCGCATCGGCGCACCGCCCAGCACATATTCGCGTTTCGCCTCGTCGGTAAAATCCGTCATGGGCGCTCCTATGCCGCCAGATCGGCGACAAGTGCATCGAGCACCAGCGCGCCTTCCGGCGTCGCACGGATGAAGCTTCCATCCATCGGCTCGATCATGCCTGCGGCAATCAATCGGGCAAGCCGGGTCTCCTCGACCGCATGGCCGGTCAGGCGGCGATAGCGTTCAAGATCGATGCCCTCGCGCAGCCGCAGGCCCATCATCAAAAATTCGTCGCCCTGCTGCCCGCCATCGAGATATTCTTCCTCGATAATGCCATGCCCGTGCCGCTCGACCTTTTCCACCCATGTTTCCGGGTGTTTTTCGGTAATCGTCACCGTGCGCACGCCATTTTCGATAAAACGGCCATGCGCTCCGGGACCGATGCCGACATATTGGCCATAGCGCCAATAGACCAGATTGTGCTGCGATTCGCGCCCCGGCACGGCATGATTGGAAATCTCATAGGCGGGAAGGCCGTGCGCCAGCGTCACCTTCTGCGTTTCCTCGTAAAGTGCCGCTGCGTGATCGGGGTCCGGCGTGACGAGCTTGCCCGCCTTCCACAGATTGTAGAATTGTGTGCCTTCCTCGATGGTGAGCTGGTAAAGCGAGAGATGATCTGCGGCAAGGCCGATGGCTTCTTTGAGTTCCTCGCGCCATGCCTCGATGGTCTGGTCGGGCCGGGCATAGATCAGATCGAAGGAAAGACGCGGGAAAATCTCACGCGCCAGACGGATCGCCGCCCTGGCTTCCTCGACCGAATGCATGCGGCCAAGCCTGCGCAGATCGGGATCGTTCAATGCCTGAATGCCCAGCGACACGCG
This sequence comes from Falsochrobactrum shanghaiense, assembly GCF_003149535.1. Lineage (GTDB taxonomy): Bacteria > Pseudomonadota > Alphaproteobacteria > Rhizobiales > Rhizobiaceae > Brucella > Brucella shanghaiense. Next base: position 359,785 of record NZ_QGDB01000001.1, read on the forward strand.
ATTGACGCCCGCCGCGCGATAGCCGCGAAAGCGGTCCGCTTCCACGCTGGTCGGATTGGCTTCGAGTGACACTTCTATATTCGCCGCCACCGACCAGTGCGCCGCAATGCCGTCAAGCAAGGCGCCGACGGTTTCGGGCAGCATCAGCGAAGGCGTGCCGCCGCCCAAAAATATGCTGGTGACGGTGCGCGGGCCGGTGCGTGCACGCAAGGTTTCCATTTCGCGATTGAAGGCGCGCGCAAAGCGCTGCTGATCCACCGGCTGGTGGCGGACATGGCTGTTGAAATCGCAATAGGGGCATTTGGCCAGACAGAACGGCCAATGCACATAAACACCAAAGGCGGTTTCCCCGTCCGCGCGTGCGATCGGCAGAATGTCGGCTGTCTTGCCGGTTGGGGAAAAATGCCTGTTCATATAGCCGCGTCCGAAACCGTGCCGAGGGTCTTTTCGGCAAAAAGTTTGAAGGCGCGAGCACGGTGTGAAAGTGCTGAAGCATCGCCCGGTTTCCAGCCGTGCTTTTCATCGGCTTCCATTTCGCCAAAAGTCTTTTCATAGCCATCGGGCAGAAATACCGGGTCGTAACCGAAGCCCTTATCGCCGCGCGGCGGCCAGACCAGCGTACCCTCGACCTCGCCACGATAATATTGCGCCTCGCCATCCGGCCAGGCAAGGCAGATGACGGAGACGAAACGCGCCTTGCGCTTTTCAGGCGTGGTTGCGCCCTTTTCCTGCAACAAATCTTCGACCTTTTGCATCGCCATGGCGAAATCGCGCGTGCCATCGGCCTTTTGCGCCCAATCGGCGGTATAGACGCCCGGCGCGCCATCCAGCGCATCGATCATGATGCCCGAATCGTCCGAAAGCGCAGGCAGGCCCGTGGCTTCAGCCGCCGCGAAAGCCTTGATATAGGCGTTTTCCTCGAAGGTTGTTCCGGTTTCATCCGGCTCGGGCAGGCCAAGCGCTGCAACCGAGCTGACTTCAAAGCCGAAAGGGCCAAGCAACCCGTCAAATTCGCGCAGCTTGCCTGCATTATGCGAGGCAACGATCAGCTTGCCTTTTTCCAGAGCTTTCATATCAGGTCCATACTTTCATCGCATTATCCGGACGCAAAACCGCTGCGCACTTTTGCTGGAAATGCTTTAATCCCATAATTTTGGTTCAGCAATTTCCAGTGAATTGCCAAAAGGATCGCGGAAATAAATCGAACGTGCGCCATTGGGCCATTCAAAATCCGATTCAATCGCAACGCCGTGCTTTTCCAGATGGCCGACCCAGCTATCAATCTCATCGCGTTCTGCCGCAAAACATACATGGCCCGGCCCGCTTGTGCCATGGGGCGGCACAGGCAGCGATCCGGGCGCGGGCGCTTTAAGCGTTTCCTCCGCCTTGAAGAGAAGCAATATGCCCTCGCCGCAACGAAAGAACGCATTGCGCCCACTCACCTTGCCCACCGGCTCGAGGCCCATGACATCGCGATAGAAGGCAATCGCCTGCGCAACATCACGGACATAAAGCGCGGTTTCAAGAATACGGGCTGCGCGCATGGTTCGGGCCTTCTCAATATGGAGAAGCCCCTGTCTATCAGGCAATCGCCATCTTCTGCAAGGACACCAGACGGTCGATACCGCCGCGCGCAAGGCGCATCAGCGCAGAAAACTCATCTTCCGAGAAAGGCTCCCCTTCCGCTGTTCCCTGAATTTCGACGATGCCGCCCTTGCCGGTCATGACGAAATTGCTGTCGGTCTGCGCAGCCGAATCTTCGACATAATCGAGATCGAGCACCGGCGCGCCTTCATAAATGCCGCAGGAAATGGCGGCAATATGATCCTTGAGCACTTTTTCAAAGCGCACCATCTGGCGCGCTTCCATCCAGCGCAGGCAATCATGCAGCGCGACCCAGCCGCCGGTGATCGCCGCCGTGCGCGTGCCGCCATCAGCCTGTATGACATCGCAATCAACCGTGATCTGGAACTCGCCCAATGCCTGCAAATCGACCACCGCCCGCAGCGAACGACCGATCAGGCGCTGGATTTCCTGTGTGCGTCCGCCTTGCTTGCCTGCCGCAGCCTCGCGGCGCATGCGGTCGCCGGTCGAGCGCGGCAGCATGCCGTATTCCGCCGTGACCCAGCCCTTGCCGCTGTTGCGCATCCAGCCCGGCACTTTTTCCTCAAGGCTCGCCGTGCACAGCACATGCGTGTCACCGAACTTGACGAGGCACGATCCTTCCGCATGTTTGGAGACGCCGCGCTCAAACGAGACGGCGCGCATTTCGTCAGCAGCACGCTTGGATGGACGCATGATAATTCCTCAATTTCTGCAATTCAATTTTCGATGCGGCTTTTTAGGCTGGCTGGCGCAAAATAGAAAGGAAATTCACCCCTAAGCGGCAAGATGAACGGCAATGCAGGTGTTAAGCCTTTGACGGCCCGGCCTGTAACCTTATATTTATGGTTGGAAATCAGAGAGTTTACAGACCGAACCATGATCAAATCGCCGGAACACCAATTGCTCAGTTCACTCGATCAAAGATCGCGCGATATTTTCCGGCTGATCGTCGACAGCTACCTCAATGATGGTGATCCTCTCGGCTCGCGCAATCTGTCGCGGCTTTTGCCGCAGAGCCTGTCGCCGGCCACCATCCGCAATGTGATGAGCGATCTGGAGCAGCTGGGCCTTATTTATGCGCCGCATATTTCGGCAGGCCGCCTGCCGACCCAGATCGGCCTGCGTTTCTTTGTCGATGCTTTTCTGGAGGTGGGCGATCTGCCGCCCGACGAACGTTCGTCCATCGAAGCGCAGGTCATGGCGGCGGGCAGCTCCAATTCCGTGGAAAGCGTGCTGACCGAGGCCAGTCAGGTGCTGTCGGGCCTGTCGCGCGGGGCGGGGCTGGTCCTTGCCACCAAGGCGGAAGGCGCCCTGAAGCACATCGAATTCGTGCGCCTTGAGCCAAAGCGGGCACTGGCGGTTCTGGTGATGCAGAATGGCGAGGTGGAAAACCGCGTCATCAATCTGCCAGCGGGCATTTCCACATCGCAACTGATCGAGGCGTCGAATTTCCTCAATGCGCATATTCACGGGCATACGCTGTCGGAAGCACGATCCGAGCTTTCCCGGCTTTCCGAGGAGACGCGGCAGGAGCTTGACCAGCTATCGCAGGAACTGGTGGCGCAGGGGCTTGCCGTGTGGAGCGGTGCGGGTACGGACCAGCCCGCACGGCTGATCGTGCGCGGGCGCGCCAATCTGCTCGAAAACATCCATGCGCAGGAAGACATAGAACGGTTGCGCCACCTGTTCGACGATCTGGAAACCAAGGACGGCATGATCCAGCTTCTCGATCTGGCGGAAGCGGGTTCGGGCGTGCGCATCTTCATCGGTTCGGAGAACAAGCTGTTTTCGCTGTCGGGGTCTTCCCTCGTCGTTGCGCCCTATCGCGATTCCGAACAGCGCGTCGTCGGCGCGCTTGGCGTGATCGGCCCCACCCGGCTCAATTATGCCCGTATCGTCCCGATGGTCGATTACACCGCCCAGATCGTGTCACGCCTGCTGCGCTAAACGGGGCAGACTTGCCAGGCAGGGGAAAATAGACCTTGATTTTGGCGGCGCGAAACTCAATATCCCGCTCAATGACATTCAAGACGGAAGAGCATTATGGCTGACGAAAAAAATACGACCGAAAACCCCGATCTTGAGCAGCGCGACATCAACAATCCCCGTGATCGTGAAGCTCTCAAGCGGGCGGCAGACGATTTTCTCAAAAGCCGCAAGGCGGAAGCGCGCGCGGAGGCTGCGGAAGACGAGGCAGAAGCGGCTGACGACAGCGCGGATGCGCTGGCAGCGCTTGAAGCGGAAAATGCCGGTCTGCGCGATCAGATGCTGCGCATGGCAGCGGATATGGAAAACCTGCGCAAGCGCACGCAGCGCGACGTGCAGGATGCGCGCAGCTATGCGGTGACGAACTTTGCCCGCGACATGCTTTCGGTTTCCGACAATCTTAGCCGTGCGCTTCAAGCTATTCCGGCGGACGCCAGAGAGACCGATGCCAACCTGAATTCGCTTGCCGAAGGCGTCGAGATGACCGAGCGCGTCATGTTGCAGACATTGGAACGCCATGGCGTGGTCAAGCTCGATCCCGAAGGGGGGAAGTTCGACCCCAATTTCCATCAGGCCATGTTCGAGGTTCCCAATCCTGACCTGCCGAACAATACGGTCGTACAGGTGGTGCAGGCAGGCTACGCCATTGGCGAGCGTGTTTTGCGCCCCGCAATGGTCGGCGTTTCAAAGGGCGGGCCCAAGGCGAGCGCGGACAATGGCGCTGCCGCTGCGCAAAGCGAAGGCGACGCCTGATCGCAGGGCCGCATTGATAGCAGCACAGGAAAGCGGCGGGAAACCCGCCGCTTTTTGCATCTGCGATGGAATTATCATTGCGCTCATGCGACTTCCGGTCAAAACTCCTCGCAAATCAGGAGGCCGAAACATGACGCTGATAGATCTGGCTAATTATGCGGGGGTTGTCGTTTTCGGCGCCACCGGCGCGCTTGCCGCCTCGCGCCGCCAGCTCGACATTATCGGCTTCATCTTCCTTGCCAATATTACCGGCATCGGCGGCGGCACGCTGCGCGATCTGGTTCTGGGCGACAGTCCCGTTTTCTGGGTCCGCGAACCGCTTTTCCTGCTCGCCGGAACGGTTCCCGCGATCATTGTCTATTTCACCGCCCATATGGTCGAATCACGCTATCGCCTCCTGCTCTGGTTCGATGCCATGGGCATGGCCGCCTATTCGGTCATGGGAGCCGCCAAGGGGCTTGCATTCGGCTTCAGCCCGGCGGTCGCGATCGTCACCGGCATTTTCACGGCCACGCTTGGGGGCATATTGCGCGACATGGTGGCGGGTGAGCCATCGGTGCTCATGCGCCGGGAAATCTATGTGACAGCCGCGCTTGCAGGCGCCAGCCTTTATGTGGGCCTCGTTTATCTTGGCATGGATTCCGCATTCTCGGCACTATTGGCAGCGCTGAGCGCCTTCATCATACGCGGCGGCGCGATTCAATTCGGCTGGAAACTACCGGTCTACAGGACCAATCCCGGCCGCACCGAAGGCGAACTCAGGCGCGACCGGATCGTCAGACCCGACGAATAAAGTATTCTGGCAATAAATCAGGCCAGCCCGGCCTGAGCAGCCAATGCCTGAAGGCTCATTTGCGGGCGCGGTCCTACCTGCTGGATGATCGTTCCGGCGGCAAGCGAACCAAGCCGTGCGCAATCTTCGAGCGAACGTTCCCTCGTATAGCCATAAAGGAAACCGGCGGCATAAAGATCACCGGCGCCGGTGGTGTCCACGACCTTATCCACCTCTATCGCGGGGACAGGCAAGATCTGGTCCGGGGTGACGACGAGCGCGCCCTCAGCCGAACGCGTGATGATTGCCAAGGGGCAATCCTTTGCGATCGCTTCCACGGCCTTATCCAGCGACTGCGTTTGATAAAGCGATTTTGCTTCATCTTCATTGGCAAAGACAATATCGACCGTGCGGCTGCGCATCAGCTCGAGAAACTCGTCGCGATAGCGGTCGACGCAGAACGGGTCCGACAGCGTCATGGCGATCTGCCTGCCATGTTCATGTGCGATCTTTGCAGCCATCACGATGGCTTCCTTGGCGCGCGGCGGATCCCACAGATAGCCTTCGAAATAGGTCACGCGGGCATCGGCCACCTTGGAGGTCTCGACATCTTCCGGCCCAAGCTCGACACAGGCGCCAAGAAACGTATTCATCGAGCGCTCGCCATCGGGCGTGACAAAGATCATCGAACGGGCGGTGGGTGCCCCTTTTTCGAGCGGGCGGGTATCGAAAGCGACGCCCTGCGCGCGAATATCATGGGCGAAGACGCGGCCCAGATGATCGGTGGCAACCTTGCCGAAATAGGCGGCGCGCGCGCCAAGGCTTGCAATGCCTGCCGCCGTATTGCCTGCGCTGCCGCCCGACATTTCCGTGGCCGGACCCATGCGGCTGTAAAGAAGCTCCGCGCGGTCGGCGTCGATCAGGTTCATTGCGCCCTTGACGATGCCATTGGTTTCGAGAAACGCATCGTCCGTGCGCGAAATTATATCGACAATGGCGTTGCCAATGCAAAGTACGTCGAATGTGGCCATGAGTGAACCGGGGCTCCCCTTTCGGTCTACCGCGCACTCCCGGCAGGAGCGTCGCGGCGGCGATTTGACATAAATCATGCGGGGCCGGTTTAGCCTGTTGAGCGGTCTTTGGCTACCCTGCCAGCTTCGCAGCTTGTGGGCAGAATAGCTTGCGCGAAAGAAAAAGCCTTCCTACTTTCATCCTATAAACCACACCAGACAGGCTCAAAATGGTCATCGACGCCGCACTGAAAGCACTTAATCGCCTGCTTACGCCCGGGTTTCGCTCGGTTTTCTGGAAATCACTCGGCCTGACGCTGCTGCTGCTCATCGGGCTATGGGTGGCGATCAGGCAGATATTCGTGGTTTTCGCCTGGCCGTGGATGGAGCAATTATTGCCCGGCATGCCCGAATGGGCCGGCTGGTTCGGCATCATCGCCGCTATCGCCGCAGGTCTTGGCCTCGCGCTGGTTCTGGCGCTGATGATTGCCCCCGTGACCGCCCTTGTGGCCGGTCTTTTTCTCGACGATGTGGCTGAAATCGTCGAAAAGGACGATTATCCGGGCGAAGCGCCGGGGACACCCTTGCCGCTCGGACGCGCTATCGTGGTTTCGCTCAAATTCCTCTGCATCGTCATTGCGGGCAATATCGTGGCGCTGCTCCTGCTTCTGGTTCCCGGCGTCAATCTGATCGCCTTTTTCGTCATCAACGCCTATCTGCTGAGCCGTGAATTCTTCGAATTCGCCGCCATGCGCTATCGTTCGGAGGCAGAGGCCAAAGCGCTGCGCTCGCAATATGGCGTGACAGTCTTTCTGGCCGGGCTGCTGATCGCAGCCTTCATGGCGATCCCGATCGTCAACCTGCTGACACCGCTTTTCGCCGCCGCGACCATGGTGCATCTGCACAAGGCCATTTCGCGGCGCGAAGCCGGAAGCTACACCTGAGCGGGTAAGGGCACCAGCGGCGCGGGAATATCGCAGGTCTTGGCAGGATATTTGCAAATGTCCGCAATCACGCAGTTTTCGCATTCGGGCTTGCGCGCCTTGCAGGTATAGCGCCCGTGCAGGATCAGCCAGTGATGGGCATGCAGCATGAATTCAGCCGGAATGATGCGCACGAGAATGGCCTCGATGGCGTCCGGCGTCTTGCCCGGCGCAAGCCCGATGCGATTGCCGATGCGCAGGATATGCGTATCGACCGCCATGGTTGGCTGGCCAAAAGCCATATTGAGCACCACATTGGCGGTCTTGCGTCCGACCCCCGGCAGCTTGACCAACGCGTCGCGATCCCCCGGCACCTCGCCGCCATGATCGCGGATCAGCGCCTCGGAAAGCAGAATGACGTTCTTTGCCTTGTTGCGCCACAGCCCGATGGTGCGGATATGTTCGCCGACTGTTTCCTCGCCGAGCGCCAGCATCTTCTGCGGCGTATCGGCAATGGCGAAAAGCGCCCGCGTCGCCTTGTTGACGCCCGCATCGGTCGCCTGCGCGGAAAGCACGACAGCGACGAGCAGGGTGAAGGCGTTCACATGCTCAAGCTCGCCTTTCGGCTCGGGGCGCTGCACGCAAAAACGGCGGAAAATCTCGTGAATCTCGCCTGCGGTATAAAGTGTGCCGGAAACGCGGCGCGGCCGACGCTGAGGCGCGCCGTTGGAAGCAGTACCGGAAGCGGTGCCGGAGGATTTGATTTTGGTCTTTTGCATTTCGCCTCTATACTTGCTTCCGGCCCAGAAAAACAATCCGCAGCTTGACGCAGCGCGCAGGCAGACCTCATGCAGTATCCAGACGCTACGCAACCCGACCGGTTCGACAGCCCCATTTTCGAAGCCTTGCTCACGCCCTATCGCTCACTGGGGCGGACAGGCTTCACGATATTGATGAGCGTTCTGATCACATGCTGGCTCTTTGTCAGCACCGTGTTCTGGTCGCTCGGCGCATGGCCGATTTTCGGCTTTTTCGGGCTGGATGTGCTGCTGATCTATCTGGCCTTTCGCTGGAATTACCGGGCAGCGCGGGCGCGCGAGGAAATCTCGGTGTCCCGCTCGACCCTGCTTATCCGCCAATATGCCGCATCGGGCAAGATGACCGCGCACAGCTTCAATCCATTCTGGACCCGTTTCAATGTGGCGCGAAAGCCGGATATAGGCATCACCTCCATGCGGGTGGAAAGCCGCGGCGACAGTGTCATCATCGGCAGTTTCCTCAATCCCGATGACCGCGAAAGCTTCGCTTCGGCCTTCGGCAAGGCGCTTTCCGAAGCCAAGCGCTAAGAAGACGCGCCACTCCCCCCATTGCCGGGTTTTGCTAATTTGCCCTTGAAGTCCGGCTTTTCAAAAGCCATATCACGGAGAGGAAAGAGACGCCGAAAGGGTGCTTTCCGGAACGGTCGCTTCGACAAGGACTGATAAAATGACAAGAATGACACCGTTTTCGAGTCCACTGCTGCTCGGATTCGACACAATGGAAAAAACGCTGGAACGCATAGCCAAGACCGGTGACGGTTATCCGCCCTATAATATCGAACGCCTGTGCGGCGGGACAGGCTCCGAACGGCTGCGCATCACGCTTGCCGTCGCAGGCTTTGCCAGCGAAGATCTGGAAGTGATGACCGAGGACAGCCAGCTCGTTATTCGCGGACGCCAGAGCGACGACACTGAGCGCGAATATCTGCATCGCGGCATTGCCGCCCGGCAGTTTCAGCGCGTGTTCGTCCTTGCCGAAGGAATGCGGGTGGTGGGCTGCGAGCTTAAAAATGGCCTTTTGGCCATCGATCTCGACCGGCCCGAACCCGAAAGGCTGATCAAGCGAATCCAGATCGCCGTCAAAGAATAGGCCGTTCAGCCTCGGTTCAGGCTGGAACCGCAATAATCAGAAACACCAAGCTCTCAGGCAGCATGATCAAAAATATGATATGCTGCGAAAATGGAGGCTAAAATGATGACCAGACAAATCTTCACCGAACAGGAATTCGCCCATCTGGGCGAGGGTGAATTGGCCTATGTGCGCAAGATTCGCTCTGACGAACTTGCCCGCAGCTTCCCTGCCCTTCCCCCTATCGCGCCGGGACTGGAACTCTGGGCGCTGTTTGGCGCCAGCGGCGAACCGATCGTGCTGTCCGATGTCCGCGCCACCGCATTGCAGGGCGCGCATGAGCATGAACTGCGCACGGTGATGCTGCATTAACCCGCTCTGCGCAATACACTCGAAAACAAGGCCGCCAGTCCTCATGGACGGCGGCCTTTTACATGGTACGCAATTTCAGGGGTGCGCAGTTTCAGGCCGCGTTCGAGGCCGGACGCGATGTCAGGAATGAATAAAGCGTTTGCGCGTCAAGGGTTCCACGCAGCTTGGATACGACCTCCGGGTCGCGCAAAAGGCGCGCAATACGCGACAGCGCCTTGAGATGATCCGCTCCGGCATTCTCCGGCGCCAGAAGCAGAAAAACCAGATCGACCGGCTGGTCGTCCAGCGCCTCAAAATCAACCGGGGTTTCAAGGCGGGCAAAAATTCCGGCAATCTTATTGATTTTCTCCAGCTTGCCATGCGGGATGGCAACGCCATTGCCGACTCCGGTGGAGCCGAGGCGTTCACGCTGGAGAATGGTTTCGAAAACTTCACGCTCAGGGAGACCGGTCAATTCTGCGGCCTTTTCAGACATAATCTGCAAAAGCTGCTTCTTGGAGCTGGCTTTCAGCGCCGGGATAATCGCCCCAGGCTGAATCAGATCACTCAGATCCATTCTCTCCGTTCCTTCTTCAATCAGGCCAGACAAGGCCCGGTTTGGAGAAGCGCACGACAGCCGGCAGCTGCGTGCGCTTCAGGTTTGTCATCAGGCGCGTGACGAAGACTGGCGCGTGACGGTCGATGGATCGACCCAGCCAATATTACCGTCCGCACGACGATAGACGATATTCACTTCGTCATTACCCGCATTCCGGAAAACCAGAACCGGATTTTCAGTCAAATCTAATTCCACAACCGCCGATGCCACGGAAAGCGTGCGCAATGCGACGGATGATTCCGCAACAATGGTCGGCGCATAATCGACCGGAAGCTCCTCCTCTTCTTCCGGCAGCGGTGCCATAACACGATATGCCACATCATCATAGATCGCATTTGGCGCAGTGGCGGAGCGCGACTTCAGGCGGCGCTTGTAACGGCGCAGCCGGGTCTCGATCTTTTCCGCCGCCGCATCGAAGGCCAGCTGCGGGTCCTGCGCCTCTCCGGTGCTTTGCAAGGTCGCACCACTGTCAAGATGCAGGGTACAATCCGCACTGAACCGCGATCCGGACTTGGTGACCGTTACCTGCCCGGAAAAGCCATGATCAAAATATTTGCCGACCGCCTCATTCACCCGATCCGTAATCCGGGCTGTGAAGGCTTCGCCGACGTCCATATGCTTTCCAGCTACACGCAGAGTCATTTGGTACACCTCATTTGCGTTACATTACGGGATATAGTCTAATCACAAGGTGAGAGAAGCGCAAAGCGAACAAGCATCAAATCTGCTTTTCACCCCGTTCAAATTACAGCTACCCAAACTCCTGTCATCCGCCTCAGGGAGCGAGGCTGCATATCCTTGCAATATAACGCTGCAAACGCTCGAACGTTTCGCCAAGATAACTGGAAAACCGACCTTCACCGGTAAATTCCATAATGCGAGCGGGGCTTCTATTGACTGAAACCTCAAATGTCAATCGAACCTTCTGCCAGTACCCGCTTCCGGGCTGGGTGTTTTGGGCATTTCGTGCATTTTCCAGTTTTCGCAGGCCCTTCCCCCCTTGGAAAACCCCTCAAAAATGACGGCTTGCTTCGGCTCTTTTCTCGCGCCTGCGCTGTACTGATGACGCAATATTCATCGATTCCCGGTATTTTGCCACCGTTCTTCGCGCAATATCCACGCCATCCTTCTTCAGCGCGTCCACGATGGCGTCGTCGGAGAGCACATTGGCGGGATTCTCGGCATCGATCATCTGCCTGATGCGATGGCGCACGCTCTCGGAGGAATGCGCGCTGCCGCCTTCCGACGATGCGATGGAGGCGTTAAAAAAATAACGCAGCTCGAACATGCCACGCGGCGTCGCCATGAATTTGCCCGCGCTGACGCGGCTTATGGTCGATTCGTGCATGCCGACGGCATCGGCTATGGCGCGCATGTTCAGCGGCTTGAGGTGGATTACCCCCCGCCGCAGAAACCCGTCCTGCTGGCGTACGATCTCCTGCGTCACCTTCAGGATCGTGCGCGCACGCTGGTCGAGGCTGCGCACGAGCCAGTTAGCCGTCTGCATGCAATCGGACAGGAAGGCTTTTTCCTCCGCTTTCACCGATCGGCTGACCCGCGCATAATACTGATTGTTGACGATCAGCCGCGGCAAGGCAGCGGAATTGAGTTCGATCGCCCAATCGCCCTGCCGCGTCAGCCCAACCAGCACATCCGGAACGACAGAATCGGCAATATCAACGCTGAAACGCGCACCCGGCTTGGGATCGAGCGCCCTGATTTCGCGCAGCATATCGGCAATATCCGCCTGATCGACACCGCACACCTTCTTCAGCGCCGCAAAATCACGGCGCGCCAGCAGATCGAGGTGATCGATCATTGCGGCCATCGCCGGATCGAGCCGATCCCTAAGATGAAGCTGGATTGCCAGGCATTCGCGCAGATCGCGCGCAAAAATACCTGCCGGATCAAAGCCCTGCATCTTTTCCAATATATGCTCGACATGCGCGGTTTCCACACCGAGATTTTGCGCAAGCATATAGATATCCGCGCGCAAATAGCCGTTCTCATCAAGCGCATCGGCCAGAGCGCTGGCGATAAACCGGTCCGCCGGGGCGCGGAATGTCAGCGCGACCTGTTCGGCGACATATTCGCTCAATGAAGGGCGCGACACCGTGATCTCGCCAATATCGTCATAGCCGGGGTTTGAAACTGCGCCGGGGCTGTCCCTGAATTGCCTGTCGGAGCGGCCGGGATCGTCGGGAAAGATATTTTCGAGCGAAGCATCAAAAGCTGAGGACAGGCTTTGTGCATCATCGACCGCGCCGGTTTTAAACCAGTCCTCATCAGAGGCCGGATCGACAGCTTCCGCATTTTCCCCTGCGTCTTCCTCGCCGGAGCGCTCCAGATCAGCGCTCTCGCCATCGGAGCGTTCTTCCCGTTCGAGCAGCGGGTTCTTCTCGATTTCCTGTTCGAGAAACCGGGTCAGCTCAATATGCGTCATCTGCAACAGCTTGATGGATTGCATCAGTTGCGGCGTCATCGCCAGCGATTGCGACTGACGGAAATCGAGCTTTGGCGAAAGAGCCATGGGGAACGCTATTCCTGCGGAATACTCCTGTTCACGACGACAAGCATATCAGGAGCGGCAAAGCTTACAGAGTGAATTGATCACCCAGATAGAGCCTGCGCACATCAGGATTGGCGACGATCTCGGCCGGGCGGCCATGGGTCAGCACCTGACCGGCATGGATGATATAGGCGCGGTCGATCAGTCCAAGCGTTTCACGCACATTGTGATCGGTGATGAGAACGCCGATGCCGCGGCTGGTCAGATGGCGCACGAGCTGCTGAATATCCGAAACGGCAATGGGATCGACACCGGCGAAAGGCTCGTCCAGCAACATGAAATTGGGTCGCGAGGCAAGCGCGCGCGCAATCTCCAGACGCCGCCGCTCGCCGCCGGAAAGAGAAATGGCGGGCGCTTTACGCAAATGCGCGATATGAAATTCTTCCAGAAGCGCGTCGAGTTCCTGCGCGCGCTTCCGGCGATCCTTTTCGACCACTTCCAGCACGGCCTTGATGTTGTTTTCGACCGAAAGGCCGCGGAAAATCGAGGCTTCCTGCGGCAGATAGCCGATGCCCAGCCGCGAACGGCGATACATGGGCATGGAGGTTACATCGTAACCGTCGATTTCGATCGAACCGCTATCGGCAGGCACGAGACCCGTCACCATATAGAAGCAGGTCGTCTTGCCCGCGCCATTGGGGCCAAGAATACCAACTGCCTCGCCTGCGCGCACACCAAACGACACGCCGTTGACGACCTGTCGGCCCCGATAGCTCTTGCAAAGCCCGCGCGCCACCAGCGTTCCCTTGAGGCGGGTCGTCTTGCCGGGCTGCGACGGCATGGCGCCATCGGCAGACACGGCTGCATTTTCAGAAACTCTCTGCTGCTCGCCGGTCTTCCTGTTCCAGAACAATCCCACGCGCGCTCCGGTCAGTTCGAATTGGGCGCGCCACCGCCCTGCTGTTGATCATTGGGCGCCATGATGATCGAGACACGGCCCTTGCTCTGCCCCTTGCAGCTTTCAAGGAAAGCCTTGCCGGTGCTCATATTGGCCGTGAGCTTGCAGCCCGTCGCCACATTGTCACCGTCGGTCAACACGACCTTCTGGCCCTCAAGCACCATGATCTGGCTCTTGCCATCATAAGTGCCGCTATCGCCGGTGGCGACCTGCGTGCCGGATTTGAGATAGACCTTGCCGCTGATTTCGAGATGATCGATGCCAGCAGAACTCAGGCCAGCCGCACCGGAAGCCTGTCCGCCCTCGCCTTGCGCATCCTTATTGTAAAAGACGATCATCTTGCCCGATTTGAGCAAGGCATCGCCCTGCACGACGGAAACATTGCCGGTGAAAATGGCCATGCCGTCCTTGTCGCGCATTTCGAGCTTGTCGGCGTCGATCTTGATCGGATCCTTGCTGTCGGAAAGCTTGAGGCTGCCGAAAGGCACCTGCTCGCTGTCCTGCGCCAGAACAGAGACCGGCGAGACAACGAGGCCAAGCGCCAAAGCTGCAAATCCCATCCGCAAAATGCGGGTCTTTCTGCTCTTGTCCATCTTGCCCGTCTCGCGATTCATCTGTTCCCCACACCGCCACCCCCTCGCCTTTGGCGCAAGGGGCCGCTTAAAACCTATCCAGCCGACATTCGTTACGGCGTTTTGCGTTACGGCGTTTTGTTGCCCGAAACGGCATTGCCGTCAATAACCACTTGCACCTTGTTTTCAAAGATCAGAATCTTGCCACTGTCCTTGATCTGCATGCTGTCGGCCATGATCTGCGTGCTGCCATTGCGAATATCCACCGGCTGGTCGGTCGTCACCTGCCCGCTTTTCAAATTCACATCGGCGGAACGCATGACGGCGCGCAGCCCCTCGTCGGTCGTAACAGTAAAATCCTTATCAAGTTGCAAACGGCCATTCGCATTATCATAAATGCCGGAAGCCGCTTCCACGGTGGCGCTGCCTTCATCACCCACCGGCAATTGCGCGGAAATGCCTTCAAGTGTGATCACACCGCTGTTCTTGGCGTCCTGCACGGCTTTGGCTGCGACCATCGAATAGGGGCGGTTGTCCTTGGTATAACCGTTGAGCTGCGGGCTGGTCATGACCAGCTTGCCGCTTTCACCGCCGGTATTGACCTCGACCTTTACCGGAGCTGCCGGAGTTGCAAGAAAAGTATACCACGAAAAAACCGCCGCTACCGCTACCGCTGCGACCGGCAATGCGGTTTTGAGCACACGAACGCGCACGGAATGGCGCTGCGCCGCCTTGAAAAGCGCCGCCGCCTTCTCGGATGCACCAAAATGCATGCCACCGACGCCGTGCCTTGCCGTGGCGGCGACTGTCGATACCTTGATATGTGGCGTGTCGGCGTTCATCTTGTCTTTCGGTTACTCAATAATGGACGATACCTGACGGCAAACCGTTGTCATCTGCCGCTATCATAATTCAATATGGTTTATTTGGGGTGCAATACCCTGATGCTCAATAGTATTACACGACACAAAACACCGCACCTGCCATGCAAATAGCAGTTACCGGCCACAAAATAGCGTTTACGGCCTTTTCCCCCGCGTTAAAATGCCGATCAACTTTTCTTTACCACAAAATGGATTGCGGTTACAGATGCTGCATTTACAGGATCTATCACACAAGTTGTTCCTGTCCACCCGTTCCCGCCCGATCGATATTCACGTTTGGGGCGGCATGTTCTAGACTGAGCCCTGTTTCATATGAAGAAATGGATGGATGAATATGGCCTATGACGCCGAGGCAGTGATTGAAAGACGCAAGCTGCGCAGAAAGCTGACGTCATGGCGCATTGCCTTTCTGCTTCTGCTGGCGGCGCTGATTGCCGGTGTCGCCGCCTATTCGATGCGCGGGGCCAGTTTTACCGCGCCTCATGTCGCCAAGGTGCGTATCGAAGGCACTATTTTCGAAAATGAGGAGCTGGTCAAACGTCTCGACAAGATCGCCGATAATGACGCCGTCAAGGGCGTGATCCTGATCCTCGATTCGCCGGGCGGCACGACGGTCGGCGGGGAAACGATCTATGAGGCGGTGCGCAAGATCGCGCAGAAGAAGCCGGTCGTCACGCAGGTCGGCACTCTGGCGGCTTCCGCCGGATATATGATCGCCAGCGCATCCGATCATATCGTGGCACGACAGACCTCCATCGTCGGCTCCATCGGCGTGCTGTTCCAATATCCCGATGTCTCGAAGCTGCTTGATACGCTCGGCATCAAGGTCGAAACGATCAAGTCGGCGCCGCTCAAGGCAGAGCCGAATTATTTCAGCCCCGCCAGCGAGGAAGCCAAGGCCATGATCCATGACATGATCATGGATTCCTATGACTGGTTCGTCGGCATTGTCGAGGAACGCCGCTCGTTCACACATGAACAAGCGCTGGCGCTGGCCAATGGCGCTGTCTTCACCGGACGTCAGGCACTGGAGAAAAAACTCATCGACGGGCTTGGCGGCGAAGAGGAAGCAGTCAAATGGCTTGCGGGCAAAGGCGTCTCCGACAAGCTGCCGCGGCTGGAATGGAAACCCGAAAGCAGCGAGACCGGCTTTTCGCTGCGTGATTTCATCATCCATGCGGGCGCGCGCTTGCTCGGTATGCCGGAGCAGGCCGATGGCGTGCTAAAGGATATTGTCCGGGACCGTATCTTCCTTGACGGAATTCTTTCGGTTTGGCACGTTGACGAAATGCCGGTAAATAAATGATTCCGCTCATCGGACAGCACAAAAGCACAGGGGTTTAAAGCCGTGATCAAATCGGAACTCGTTCAGATTATCGCCAGCCGCAATCCGCATCTTTTCCAGCGCGATGTCGAGAATATTGTCGGCGCGGTTTTCGAAGAGATCACGAATGCGCTTGCCGACGGCAACCGCGTGGAGCTGCGCGGCTTCGGTGCTTTTTCGGTCAAGAACCGTCCGGCGCGCAGCGGACGCAATCCGCGTACCGGCGAAACGGTGGACGTGGAAGAAAAATGGGTGCCGTTCTTCAAGACCGGCAAGGAACTGCGCGACCGCCTCAACGGCGCGGTGTGATCCAAGACCATGACGGCAAAACGCGTCATAAGCATCATCATACTGGTACCGCTTGCGGTCATCCTGATTGCGCTTTCGGTTGCCAACCGCGAAACGGTCGCGTTTACGATTGATCCGTTCAACCCCGGAAACCCGGCGCTGACCTATCATGCACCCTTATTCCTGTGGCTTTTTGGTACGCTTCTTGTTGGCGTGGTGATCGGCTCTGTCGTGACATGGCTGACGCAGGGCAAGCATCGCCGCCGCGAACGCAGATACAAAAAAGAAGCCTCACAACTGCTCGAACGTGCCGAATCAGCAGAAAAACGCCACCTTCCCGGCAACCTGCCCAACAACTGAAAGGCACAGGCCGTCTTTTTCCCTTTCGTTCCAGCCGCATTTGCCCTACCTACAGCCAAAAGGCTTGAACGGAGTTTTAGGTGAAAGCGCCAAAGGGAAAAGGCAGAAAGCCGACAGGCGGCAAGCAGGAAAACAGGCCGGACAGCAAAACGGCCTTCTTCAAGAAGCCGCGCCCGCAATTCGCCAAGGCCGCAAGCAGGCCCGCCGAGGAAAAGCCTGCAAGCCCGCTGCGCGAGATCAAGCCCTATGCGGGTGCCCGCCCCGGCGAACGATTGCCGCTCATTCTCGAAACCGAACCGTCGGACGATTATGCGCTGCTCGACAGCGGCAACGGGCTGAAACTCGAACAATATGGCCCCTATCGCATCGTGCGCCCGGAAGGGCAGGCGATCTGGCTGCCAAGCCTTCCCCCCAGGGAATGGGAGGGGGCCGACGCCATATTCACCGGCAATACCGATGAAGAGGGCATGGGGCGCTGGGCATTTCCGAAAGTGCCATTGGGCGAAACATGGCCCATGCAGCATGACGGCATTTCGTTTCATGGCCGCTTCACTTCCTTTCGCCATGTCGGTGTCTTTCCCGAACAGGCGGCGCACTGGTCGTTCATGGACGGGCTGATCCGCGATGGCGTTGCGTCCGGGCGCAGCGTCAAGGTGCTCAATCTTTTCGGCTATACGGGTGTGGCCTCACTGGTTGCGGCGCGCGCAGGCGCGGAAGTCACCCATGTCGACGCCTCCAAGAAGGCAATCATCTGGGCGCGTGAAAATCAGGAAATGGCGGGGCTTTCCGACAAGCCGATCCGCTGGATCTGCGAAGATGCGATGAAATTCGTTGCGCGCGAGGAGCGGCGCGGCAGTTTCTACGATATTATCCTGCTCGATCCGCCCGCCTATGGGCGCGGCCCGAGCGGCGAAGTGTGGCAATTGTTCGAACATCTGCCCGCCATGGTCGATACATGCCGTTCGATTCTCACGCCCAAGCCGCTTGCGGTCATTCTGACCGCCTATTCGATCCGCGCTTCCTTCTTTGCCATTCATGAATTGATGCGCGACCGTTTCACCGGCCTTGGCGGCAGCGTCGAATCGGGCGAACTCATCCTGCGCGAGCGTTCAGCCGGGCGCGCGCTTTCCACATCCATGTTCAGCCGCTGGATAGCAAAATGAGCCGAAACGACGATTTTTCCAAAGGCGGCACGGCCCGCACCGACCATCCAAGAGTGGGACAGGTGAAGGAAGTCACCAGTCTTGCCAATCCCATCGTCAAGGATCTGCGCTCGCTCAGCCTCAAGAAATTCCGCGACCAGCAGGGCGTGTTCCTCGCCGAAGGGCTGAAACTCGTCATCGACGCATTCGAGCAGGACTGGCGCATCAAGACGCTGGTTTTTGCAAAATCCGGCAAAGGCAACAAGACCGTCGAGCAGATCGCCGCGCGCACCTTCGCCAAGGGCGGGCTGGTGCTGGAAGTGACCGAGAAAGTCATTTCGGCGATTACCCGGCGCGACAATCCGCAAATGGTGGTCGGCGTTTTCGAGCAGCAATATCAACCGCTTGCAAGCCTCAAGCCCAAGCATGACGATGTTTATATCGCGCTTGATCGCATACGCGATCCCGGCAATCTGGGCACCGTCATCCGTACCGCCGATGCGGTGGGTGCAAAGGGCGTGATCCTCATTGGCGACACGACCGATCCCTATTCGCTCGAAACCGTGCGCGCGACGATGGGATCGATTTTTTCCATGCCGCTCTACAAGGTCAGCGAAGCCGAGTTTCTCAACTGGCGCAAGGGGTTTTCGGGACTGGTCGTCGGCACGCATCTTAAAGGTGCTGTCGATTATCGCACCATTCCCTATGCCAAGAAGCCGGTCGTTCTGATGATGGGCAATGAGCAGCAGGGATTGCCCGACAATCTGGCAGAAAGCTGCGACAAGCTTGCGCGCATTCCGCAGGCAGGACGCGCCGATTCGCTTAATCTCGCCATTGCCACCGGTGTCATGCTCTATGAAATCCGCCGTGACGCACTGGTTCTGGATGAGAGGGCGCAATGATGAAACGCCATGCGGTTCTGTCCTCGCTTTTCGTGGTCGTCATCGCGGTCGTGCTTGATCAGGTGATCAAATATCTGGTCGAAACCAGAATGGGCTATGGCGAGCAGATCGATCTTCTGCCGTTTCTTGCCCTGTTCCGGGTGCATAATGAAGGCATAGCCTTTTCCCTGCTTGCGGAACTGCATGATGTCGGGCTGATTGCGATAACCCTCGCCGTCATCGCCTTCGTGCTTTACCTGTGGTGGACAAATGCGCCGGAACGCGTTTTTGCGCGCTATGGCTTTGCGCTGGTGATCGGCGGGGCCATCGGCAATCTCATCGACCGCAGCATGCATGGCTATGTGGTGGATTATGTCCTGTTTCACCTGCCAAGCTGGTCATTTGCCATTTTCAATCTGGCCGACGCCTTCATTACCATCGGCGCGGCGCTTATCATTCTTGAGGAATTTCTTGGCTGGCGGCGCGAGCGCGCGGCGCGCTGATATTTTATTGCCGGCAAACAACGCAGCTTGATCGACTGCCGCCTTTCACATATTTTGGCGCGGAGATTTTCACAGGTTTTTTAAGAGGATAGAGCCTCCCAAACCACATGACACATTGGTGACATGCTTCTGTCATCCTCACGTAGCACTGAATCTCTATTGCTTCGCGCAAAATGGGCATGATGCCCGGTAAGCGCATGGCAGCATAAACGGGTCTCTACCTGCCGAAAATGGCAGAACGGCTCGTCGGGAATGTGTAAAGAGACAGAACAGGAGCGATCATCATGACAGTAATGCTTGGAATGGGCCAGCAAATCATTGATGATACGGTCATGTCGGGTATAGAAGCGCAATCGAAGCTTTTCCCATCCAGCGGCGAGCCCCTTGTTCTGGGCCGCATCGGATCACTGGAGGTCAGGCTTGCAAATTCCTGGGACGCTGTGGAGGCGGCGCAGGAGTTGCGTTTTCGTGTCTTCTTTGAAGAAATGGGCGCGCGCAGCACGAATATCGAAGAAGTCGAATCGCGCGATGCCGACCGTTTCGATGCGGTCTGCGATCATCTTCTGGTTTATGACACAGCCCTGCCCGTGCCCGAGCACAAGCAGATCGTCGGCACATACCGGCTGATGCGGTCCGATCAGGCCGCGCAGACTGGCGGGTTTTATTCGGCTGATGAATATGAAGTGCAGCGGCTGGTGCTCTCGCGCCCGGAGCTGAAACTTCTCGAACTCGGACGCTCCTGCGTGAAGGCGGAATATCGTTCCAAGCGTACGGTTGAAGTGTTGTGGCAAGGTGCATGGGCCTATTGCCGCCGCCATGCAATCGACGTGATGTTCGGCTGCGCCTCGTTTCACGGCGTGGTTCCGGCAGCCCATGCGCTGGGCCTTTCCTTCCTGCATCATAATTGCCGCGCCACGCCCGATTGGGATGTAAGCGCCCTGCCGCAGCGCTATCAGGCGATGGACCTGATGCCCAAGGAAGCGATCAACAACAAGGTTGCATTGTTCTCCATGCCGCCGCTGGTAAAGGGCTATCTGCGCCTTGGCGCGATGATCGGGGACGGCGCGGTCATCGATGAGGCGTTCGGCACAACCGATGTGTTCATCATCATGCCCATCGAACGTATCTCAAGCCGTTACATCACCTATTACGGCGCAGATGCAAACCGCTTTGTTTAAATCAAGAGGCGAAGCTTTTGCTTCGCCTTCATATTTATCCTCTCCCCGCCAGTTCCTTTAGCCTGTAAACAAGCTCCAGCGCCTCGCGCGGGGTCAGCTCATCCGGGCTGATGGCAGAAACGGCCTCGGCCAGTTCACTGTCTTTGGCAGATATTTGTGCCTTTGGCTTTTCCTGCTGAAGCACGACCGAAAACAGCGGCAGATCATCAATCAGCTTGTCGGCCTTGCCCGATGTTTCGCCCGCTTCAAGCTGATGCAGCACATCGCGGGCGCGATTGACGACCGCTTCCGGCAGACCCGCAAGCCGCGCCACCTGTACGCCATAGGAACGGTCGGCAGCACCCTTTGCCACTTCATGCAGGAAGACGACATCATTGTCCCATTCCTTGACGCGCATGGTGACGTTGAACAGCCGTTCGAGCTTTTCCGAAAGTGCCGTCATCTCATGAAAATGGGTCGCGAAAAGCGCGCGGCAGCGGTTCTTTTCATGCAGATATTCGACCGCTGCCCAGGCGATGGAAAGCCCGTCGAACGTCGCCGTGCCACGCCCGATCTCATCGAGGATCACCAGCGAGCGCTCGCCAGCCTGATTGAGAATCGCCGCCGTTTCCACCATTTCGACCATGAAGGTGGAGCGCCCGCGCGCCAGATCGTCGGATGCGCCGACGCGGCTGAACAGCCGATCCACGACCCCGATATGAGCCGAATCCGCAGGCACGTAGGAACCCATCTGCGCGAGAATGGCGATCAGCGCATTCTGGCGCAGGAAGGTCGATTTACCGCCCATATTCGGACCCGTCAAAAGCCAGATGGCGCCATTGCCACTGCTTTCCTGCGGAGAAAGATCGCAATCATTGGCCACGAACGGATTGGCCGCCTGACGGCGCAATGCTTGTTCCACCACCGGGTGGCGACCGGCAACAATATTGAAAGAAAGGCTGTCATCGACGGTTGGGCGGCAATAGGACTGCTCATCCGCCAGAACCGCCAATGCCGCCGAAACGTCGAAAATGCCCAATGCCGCCGCAGCGGCACGAATGCTGTCGGCATGAGAAACGGCTTCGGCGGTCAGTTCCTCGAAAATGGCAAGCTCGATGGATAGGGCACGATCGGCGGCGTTGGCGATCTTGCTTTCGAGTTCCGCCAGTTCGGTGGTCGTGAAGCGCATGGCATTGGCCATGGTCTGGCGATGGATGAAACGGCTTTTGGCCGCATCCGTATCGGTCATCGCAGCGGAATTATTGGCTGTGACCTCGATGAAATAGCCAAGCACATTATTGTGCTTGATCTTCAGCGATTTGATGCCGGTTTCCTCGATATAATCGGCCTGCAAACCGGCAATCACCCGGCGCGACTGGTCGCGCAGCGCGCGCATCTCGTCAAGCTCGGCATTATAGCCCGCGCGCACGAAACCGCCGTCGCGCTTTAAAAGCGGCAATTCATCGGCCAGCGCACGGTCGAGATGGGCGGTGAAGATCGCGGGCAGCGCACTGATGGCATCGCGGGCGCGGGCCAGTTCGTCAGGCAATAGCGCGCTTTGCAGCAGCTTGACGACGAGCTGCGCCGCCTCGAAGCCGCGCGCGAGACCGCCCAGATCGCGCGGACCGCCGCGCCCGACCGCGAGCCGCGACAGGGCGCGCGGCATATCGGGTACGCCCTTGAGTTCAAGCCGCAAGGCTTCGCAGAGCGATTGCTCGCTCAGGAACCACGAAACGGAATCAAGCCGCAAGGCGATTGCCCTGGGGTCGGTCAGCGGCGCGGTCAGGCGTTCGGCCAGCAACCGCGCGCCGCCGCCCGTCACCGTGCGATCCACCGCTTTCAGCAGGCTGCCATCGCGGTTGCCCGACATGGTGCGGGCTAGCTCCAGACTGGCGCGGGTGGCGGGATCGATGAAAAGAGTGCCGCCCTCATGCTCGCGTTCGGGACGCATCAAGGGCGGACGCTCGGAAATCTGCGTCTTTTCGATATAGGCGATCGCCCCGGCAATCGCCGAGAGTTCAGAGCGACTGAACTGGCCAAAACCATCGAGCGTTGCGACGTCGAAGTAGCGCTGGATGCGCGTTTGAGCGGCTGCGCTATCGAAAAGCGTCGCCGGTTGCGGCATGACCGCCTTGCCGACCAGATCAAAGACCGGCTTTAACGCGGCATCGTGAAACGCCGTATCCGCCACGATCAGTTCACTGGGATCGACGCGCATTATATCGGCAAAAAGCCGATCCGGCTCCGTTTCGGCAACCCGGAAGGTTCCGGTCGAAATATCGATCCACGCCAGAGCCAGCGCGCCATCGCCCTTGTTGCGACCGAGCGCCATCAGAAAATTGGCTTCCGACGGATCGAGCAGTTTTTCCTCGGTGAGTGTGCCGGGCGTCACCAAACGGATCACATCGCGCTTCACCACCGATTTGGAGCCGCGCTTCTTTGCTTCCGCGGGGTCTTCCACCTGTTCGCACACCGCAACGCGATAGCCTTTGGCGATCAGTTTTTGCAGATAATCGTCAGCGGCATGAACGGGCACGCCGCACATGGGAATATCTTCGCCCAGATGCTTGCCGCGTTTGGTCAGCGTGATGCCCAGCGCCCTTGACGCTTCCACCGCATCATCGAAAAACAATTCGTAAAAATCGCCCATGCGGTAGAAGAGCAGCGAATCAACATTCGCCGCTTTAATCTCGATATATTGCTCCATCATGGGGGTGAGACGGACAACCGCTGCCGCAGCAGGATTTTCTTCCGCTTCCGGCTTGTCTTCGCTGGCCTTCACTTCCATGGGCATAAACCTTCGTTTGTTGCGCACTCTTGGCACTCAAAGTCATAAAATTTCGTATTTCACCATGTTGGAAGGAATACCTATTCGATTCAGCCCTGTTTACACGGTGGCTGACTGGCGCTATCGAATTTCTTCCACAGAGGAACCGGGAGGGAACATGCCAGCCTCGAAGCCGAAGGGCAACACGCCAGAACGCACACCCACAGCAAGCGAGAAAGAAGCGCTCGACTTTCACGCGCAAGGCCGTCCCGGCAAGCTGGAAATCAATCCGACCAAGCCGATGACCACGCAGCGCGATCTCTCGCTTGCCTATTCACCCGGCGTCGCCGTGCCGGTCAAGGCCATCGCCGAAGATGCCGCGCGGGCCTATGATTATACATCCAAGGGCAATCTTGTCGCCGTCATTTCCAATGGTACTGCCATTCTGGGCCTCGGCAATCTGGGGGCACTGGCTTCCAAGCCGGTCATGGAGGGCAAGGCGGTGCTTTTCAAGCGCTTTGCGGATGTCGATTCCATCGATCTTGAAATCGACACGACGGATATTGATGCCTTTATCAATGCGGTACGCTATCTCGGACCATCTTTTGGCGGCATCAATCTGGAAGACATCAAGGCCCCCGATTGCTTCATCATCGAGCAGCGCCTGCGCGAATTGATGGATATTCCGGTTTTCCACGACGACCAGCATGGCACCGCGATCATCGCCGCAGCCGGCATGATCAACGCGCTGCATCTGACGGGCCGCGACATCAAGACGACCAAACTCGTCTGCAATGGCGCGGGCTCGGCGGGCATTGCCTGTATCGAACTCGTCAAGGCGATGGGTTTTCCCAGCGAGAACGTCACGCTCTGCGACACCAAGGGCGTGGTCTATCAGGGACGTGAAGAAGGCATGAACCAGTGGAAGTCGGCGCATGCCATCAAGACCGACAAGCGCTCGCTGGCCGACGCCATGAAGGATGCCGATATTTTCTTCGGCGTTTCGGCCAAGGGCGCGCTGACCAAGGACATGGTGCGCTCCATGGCGCCCAATCCGATCATTTTCGCCATGGCCAATCCGGACCCGGAAGTCACGCCGGAAGATGTCGCAGAGGTGCGCGATGACGCCATCGTCGCCACCGGCCGTTCGGACTATCCGAATCAGGTCAATAATGTGCTCGGCTTTCCCTATATTTTCCGTGGCGCGCTCGATGTGCGCGCAACCACAATCAACGATGCGATGAAGATCGCCGCCGTCAATGCGCTGGCCGAACTTGCCCGCGAAGATGTGCCGGACGATGTGGTCGCCGCCTATCAAGGGAGCCGTCCGCGCTTCGGCCCCAATTACATCATTCCGGTGCCGTTCGATCCGCGCCTGCTTGCGACCGTTTCGGCAGCCGTCGCCAAGGCTGCGATGGAATCGGGCGTTGCCGGACGGGCAATAACCGATCTTGAAGCCTATAAGCGCGAATTGCTGGCGCGGCGCGATCCGATCGCCTCGACGCTGCGCGGCATTTACGAGCGCGTGCGCCGCCAGCCAAAGCGCATCGTCTTTGCGGAAGGCGAAGAAGAGCAGGTCATGCGCGCCGCCGTCTCCTACGTCAATCAGGGGCTTGGCACGGCCATTCTGGTTGGCCGCGAGGAGCGTGTCGCGGAAACCGCAAAGGCGGCGGGGCTGGACCTTTCGCGCCCCGGCATCGAAATCATCAATGCCCGCCTTTCCAAGCGCAATTCGGCCTATGCCGATTACCTCTATGAGAAATTGCAGCGCAAGGGCTATATGGCGCGCGACTGCCACCGGCTCATCAACAATGACCGCAACCATTTTGCAGCCTGCATGGTGGCGCTTGGCGACGCTGACGGCATGGTGACGGGCGTGACCCGCAATTACGCGACCGGGCTTGACGATGTGCGCCGGGTGATCGATTCAAAACCCGGCCACCGCGTGGTGGGCGTGTCGATCGCGCTTTGCCGCGGGCGCACGGTCTTCATCGCCGATACCGCCGTGCATGAAATGCCCACACCGCAAGAACTTGCCGATATTGCCGTGGAAGCCGCCAGCATGGCGCGGCGCATGGGATATGAGCCGCGTGTGGCGCTGACGGCATTTTCGACCTTCGGCCATATGGGCGGCGAACGCTCGGCGCGTATTCAGGAAGCGGTGCGCATTCTGGCAACCCGTCATGTCGATTTCGAATTCGACGGCGAAATGAGCGCGGATGTGGCGCTCAATCCCAAGCTGATGGAGCAATATCCCTTCATTCGCCTGTCGGGTCCGGCCAATGTGATCGTCACGCCTGACAATCATTCAGCTTCGATTGCCGCCGACATGCTTCAGGAACTGGGTGGTGCGACCATTATCGGGCCATTGCTGGTCGGCCTCGACAAGCCCGCGCAGATTATCACCATCGGCGCGAAGGATTCCGACATCGTCAATATGGCGGCGATCACCGCCTATAACGCCACCAATTGACCTGCGTTCATTACCCGCGAAAGGCCGGATCAGAGTCCGGCCTTTTGCCCCGGCCTTCTGCCCCGGCCTTTTGCATTGGGATGTTCACCCAATTTAAAAGCAGTTATAGGATAGTCCCTGTCATCGTCAGTCCTTTTCCCTGAAAGACGGGCCTGCTAGCCGTATGAGCGCACACGACCTGAAGCTGGATGAGATCGTCAATGCGGAGGCGCTGCGCCGCAAGCTGCATGAACTCGCCGATGCGACGGATGAGAGCTATACGAGCGCACCCGCCCGCAAGGTCGTGCTGCAAGCGCTCAAGGATGCGCTTACACGCGGTCGCGCCAATGCGGAAACCATGCTGATGAAAGATGGCGGCGGCACGCTTTGCGCGCGGCGGCTGTCCTATCTTATGGATTCCATCATCGGCGCGCTGTTCGATTTTGCGACCACCAGAGCCTACCCGATGGTCAATCCGTCGAAAGCCGAGAATATGGCGATTGTGGCGGTCGGCGGCTATGGGCGCCGCGGGCTTGCGCCCGGTTCCGACATCGACCTGCTTTTTCTGCTGCCCTACAAGCAGACCCCATGGGGCGAGCAGGTGGTCGAATATATGCTCTATATGCTCTGGGACATGGGGCTGAAAGTCGGCCATTCGACCCGCAGCATCAATGAATGCATCTTTCTCTCACAAGAAGACATGACGATCCGCACCGCGATGCTGGATGCGCGTTTCATCATCGGCAACCGCAAGTTGTTTCAGTCGCTGGTCAGTCGTTTCGATGAAGAAGTGGTCAAGGATACCGGCCCGGAATTCATTCAGGCCAAGCTTGCCGAGCGCGACCTGCGCCACCGCAAGGCCGGTGAAAGCCGCTATCTGGTGGAGCCGAATGTCAAGGAAGGCAAGGGCGGGCAGCGCGACCTGCATACGCTCTACTGGATCGCCAAATATTTTTATCGCGTCAAAAGCAGGGAAGAACTCATCAAGCTGGGCGTGCTGTCGCGTGCGGAACTGAAGCTTTTCAACAAGGCGGAGGATTTTCTGTGGGCCGTGCGCTGCCACATGCATTTTGCGACCCTGAAGGCCGAAGAGCGGCTTTCCTTCGACATTCAGCCGGAAATCGCGCAGCGGCTGGGCTATACGGCGCATCCGGGCCAGAACCATGTCGAGCGCTTCATGAAGCATTATTTCCTTGTGACAAAGGATGTGGGCGACCTGACCCGCATTCTCAGTGCAGCACTTGAGGAGCAGCAGGCCAAGCATGTACCCGGCTTCAACCGCATCTTCCTCACCTTCTCGCACCGCAAGCGCCGTCTTTCAGGCAGTCGCGATTTTGTTTCCGAAAATCATCGCATCAATATCGCCGCGCCCGATGTGTTTAAAAAAGATCCGGTCAATATCATCCGCATCTTTCAACTGGCCGACAAGCATGGGCTGGAATTTCATCCCGAAGCCATGCAGCAGCTTACCCGCTCGCTCAAGCTCATCAATGCCGAATTGCGCGAGAATGCCACGGCGAACCGGCTTTTTCTGGAGGTTCTGACCTCGCCGCGCAATCCCGAACTGATTTTGCGCCGCATGAATGAATCGGGCGTATTGGGCAAGTTCATCCCGGATTTCGGCAAGATCGTCGCCATGATGCAGTTCAACATGTACCACCATTATACGGTGGACGAACATCTGCTGCGCTGCATCGGCATCCTGTCGGAAATCGAGCATGGCGAGCTCGAAAACGAGCATCCGCTCTCCAACCAGATCATCACCACCATCAAACGGGACCGCAACCTGCTTTATGTGGCGCTGCTCCTGCATGACATCGCCAAGGGACGACCCGAAGACCATTCCATGGCCGGTGCGCGCATTGCCCGCAGGCTCTGCCCGCGCTTCGGCCTGTCGGCGTCGGAGACGGATACCGTCGAATGGCTGGTGCGCGAACATCTGACCATGAGCATGGTGGCGCAATCGCGCGATCTCAATGATCGCAAGACGATCATCAATTTCGCCGATATTGTGCAGACCACGGAGCGGCTCAAGCTCCTGCTTATCCTCACCGTATGCGACATCAAGGCGGTCGGTCCCGGCGTATGGAACGGCTGGAAGGGGCAGCTCCTGCGCACGCTTTATTATGAAACCGAACTGCTTCTCACCGGAGGGTTTTCGAAACTTCCGCGTGTCGATCGCGGGCGGCAGGCACGCGCAGCACTGGCGCAAAGCCTCTCCGGCTGGCATGAAGACGAACGCAACGCCTATATCGGCCTGCACTACACCAATTATTTTCTCACCGTCAGCCTCGATGATCAGGTGCGGCATGCCAATTTCATCCGCGAGGCAGACCGTGCGGAGCGCGTGCTCGCGACAATGGCCAAGCCGCATACATTCGAGGCCGTCACCGAGATCACCGTGCTTGCGCCCGACCATCCGCGCCTGCTTTCCATCATCACGGGGGCCTGTGCGGCTGCGGGCGGGAACATCGTCGATGCGCAGATATTCACCACCCGCGACGGACGCGCGCTCGACACGATCCTCATCAATCGCGAATTCGATACCGATGAAGACGAGCGCAGGCGCGCGGAGCGCGTCGGCAAGGTGATCGAGGACGTGCTTTCAGGCAAGGCGCATCTGCCCGACGTGCTTGCAAGACGGACGAAATCGAAACGCGCTGCGAAAGCCTTCAAGGTCGAGCCGCGCGTCGAGATCAACAACACGCTTTCCGACAAATTTACAGTCATTGAAGTCGAAGGCCTTGACCGGCCCGGCCTTTTGTCCGAACTGACCGGCCTTATTTCCGATCTTTCGCTGGATATTGCTTCGGCGCACATCACCACATTCGGAGAGAAGGTGATCGACAGTTTTTATGTCACCGATCTGGTGGGCCACAAGATTTCAAACGCCAACCGGCAGGGCAATATAAGGCGCAAGCTGCTTGCCGTTCTTGGCGGCGAGAGCAATGCGAAGACAAATGGACGCTCGCCGCAGGCCGCAATATAGGTTTTTCAATTCATGAGTCTGGTCAAAAAATTCGCAACGGTTGCGTCGGGCACGCTGATGAGCCGCATATTCGGCTTCACCCGCGAGATGTTCATGGCCGCAGCCCTTGGCACCGGCCCGGTGGCCGACGCCTTCAATGCGGCCTTTCGGTTTCCCAATACTTTCCGCAGGCTCTTTGCCGAAGGCGCGTTCAATTCCGCCTTCGTGCCGCTTTTTGCCAAGGAAATCGAGCAGAACGGCATGGATGGCGCGCGCCGCTTCTCCGAGGAAGTGTTCGGCGTGCTGTTTACGGTGCTGCTCTTTCTCACCATCGCGATGGAGCTTTCGATGCCCTTCATCGTGCGCACGGTGATTGCTCCGGGCTTTGCTGATGATCCGGAAAAATTCGACAATACGGTGCGGCTGGCCATCATCATGTTTCCCTATCTGGCCTGCATGTCGCTGGCGGCGATGATGGGGGGGATGCTCAATTCGCTGCATCGCTATTTTGCAGCGGCGATTGCCCCGGTCTTTCTCAATATCATCCTGATCGGCGTTCTGGCCATTGCATGGTGGCAGGGTTATGACGCGCTTAGCGTCGGCTATGGCTTGTCATGGGGTGTCATGGCTGCGGGCCTCGTGCAACTGGCAATCGTCTGGCTGGCAGTGCGCAATGCGGGCATTAAAATCGGCTTTCGCCGCCCGCGCCTGACATCGAATGTCAAAAGGCTGCTGGTGCTCGCTCTTCCCGCCGCCATTACCGGCGGCATCACGCAGATCAATCTGCTTATCAACACCAATATCGCATCGGGCATGGAAGGCGCGGTTTCCTCGCTCGTCTATGCCGACCGCATCTATCAATTGCCGCTTGGCGTGGTCGGTATTGCGGTGGCGACCGTGCTTTTGCCGGAACTCTCTCGCGCGCTGCGCGGCGGGCATATGCAGGAAGCATCCAACCTGCAAAACCGCTCGGTCGAATTCACGCTGTTTTTAACGCTTCCCGCCGCCGCAGCCCTGCTGGTCATGTCGGAACCCATTGTGCGGCTGCTGTTCGAGCGTGGCCAGTTCAGCGCCAGTTCGACGCTGGTGGTCGCCAGCATTCTGGCCATTTACGGTCTTGGCCTGCCCGCCTTCGTGCTCATCAAGGCTTTCATTCCGGGCTTTTTCGCCCGCGAGGATACCCGCACGCCGATGATTTTTGCAGCGATTTCCGTGGCCGTGAATATCTCGCTGGCGCTCACGCTGTTTCCGCGCATGGGGCCGACCGGCATCGCCATAGCGGAAATTGCCGCAGGCTGGGTCAATGCGGTGCTGCTTTTTGCAACATTGGTCCGGCGCGGCCATTGGGGGCGTGATATTGGGCTTCTCACCCGCATACCGCGCCTTGCCGTTGCCGCCGCCATCATGGCCGCTGCCATTTATTATGCGAGCGGATATTTTTCGCACGAGCTTTCATCCGCTGTTTCGCTTGGCCTGCGCGCCATGACGCTTGCCTCCATCGTATTCGGAGCAATGATCGTCTATTTCGCGCTGGCCTTCGGCCTTGGCGGTGCCAATACGGCGATGATCCGGCGCAGCATCAAGCGGGGCGCTGCCAAAAAACAGCCCGAAGGAGAAGCGTGATTTGCCCTTGAAAGGCAGTCATCCGTCTGCGAAAAGACCCGTGTTAAAAACACTCCCCGCTCTCCACCGGCGGGGCTAACTTTTCAGGAAAAAATCATGAGCACGTTCAAACCGCTTGTCTTCTCCGGGGTTCAGCCGACCGGAAATCTTCACCTTGGCAATTATCTTGGTGCGATAAAGCGGTGGGTCGAGATTCAGGAAACGCAGGAGTGCATCTATTGCGTGGTCGATATGCATGCGCTGACCGTTTCGCCCGATCCGGCTGAACTGCTGCAATCCACCCGCGAAGTGGCCGCAGCCTTCCTTGCGGCGGGCATCGACGCCAAAAAGAGCATCGTCTTCAACCAGAGCCGCGTGAGGCAGCATGCGGAACTTGCATGGGTGTTCAACTGCGTGGCGCGTGTCGGCTGGATGAGCCGCATGACGCAATTCAAGGACAAGGCAGGCAAGGATCGCGAAAACGCGTCGCTGGGCCTGTTTGCCTATCCAAGCCTGATGGCCGCTGACATCCTGCTTTATCGCGCAACCCATGTGCCGGTGGGCGACGACCAGAAGCAGCATCTGGAACTGACCCGCGACATCGCGCAGAAATTCAACAATGATTATTCCGACCGCATCGCATCGCTGGGCATCGGCGTGGATATGCAGGTGGGCGACGAGCAGGTTTCGGGTTTCTTCCCGCTGACCGAGCCGGTGATTTCAGGGCCTGCCATGCGCATCATGTCGCTGCGCGACGGCACCAAGAAAATGTCGAAATCCGACCCTTCGGACCTCTCGCGCATCAATCTGATCGATGATCAGGACACGATCACCAAAAAGATTCGCAAGGCCAAGACCGACTCGGACGGCCTGCCGTCGGATGTCGATGGACTTGAAGGCCGCCCGGAAGCGGACAATCTCGTCGGTATCTATGCGGCGCTTGCCTCGCGGTCGAAGGAAGAAATCCTCGGCGAATTCGGCGGACGGCAGTTCTCGGAATTCAAATCGGCGCTGGCCGATCTCGCTGTAGCGCAGCTCGCGCCGATCACGCAGGAAATGCGCCGTCTGGTGGCCGATCCGGCCTATATTGACAGCGTTCTGCGCGATGGCGGTGAACGTGCCGGTGTGATCGCCGAAGAGACGATGCACCATGTGCGCGACATTATCGGCTGGCTGCAAGACTGAATCCAATTTCTGAAAATCACGAGCTGCCCGCTTGCGGGCGGCTCTTCTCGGTGGCACATTGCGCTCATGGTATCAAAACGACTGAGCCGGGAAGCCGGACATAGACGCAAATTTCTGGCCGTAATCGACGAGACGCCCGAATGCGAGCGGGCCGTCGCCTATGCCGCGCGCCGAGCAAAAAATACCAATGGCGCATTGGTCATGCTTTTCGTGGTCGACAATTCCGACTTCCAGCAAATTCTGGGCGTCGGTGAAATCATGCATCAGGAAGCCAATGAACGCGCGCGGGCGACGCTTGAAAAATTTGCCGCCAAGGCGCGCGAGCAGCAGGGCATAGAGCCTGAACTCATCATCCGCGAAGGCCGCACCAGCGAGGAACTGACGACCCTCATCGATGAAGATCAGGACATCGCCATTCTGGTTCTGGCCGCAGGCTCCGGCAAGGAAGGCCCCGGCCCATTGGTGCAATCTCTCGCCGGACGCTCGCAATTCCAGATCCCTGTGACGGTGATCCCGGCAGGGCTGGCCGATGACGACATTGATGCCGTAACCTAAGCACCCTATATTGAGTGTAATCGAATTGCCTTCAGCGAGGTCTTGCTTCCTGCTGGACAGGCGTATATTAGAGATATTCTAAAATTGAAAGCGGAGAACGGGTATGTTCATCCAGACTGAGACCACGCCCAACCCGGCGACCCTGAAGTTCCTGCCCGGCAAGGTTGTCATGCCGGAAGGCACAGCCGACTTCCGCGATGCGGGGAGCGCGGGCAATACATCGCCGCTTGCAGCGAAGCTTTTCGCGGTGCCCGGCGTGAGCGGCGTCTTTTTCGGCTATGATTTCATTACCGTGACCAAGGAAGGCGGCGAGTGGCAGCACCTCAAGCCTGCCATTCTGGGCACGATCATGGAGCATTTCATGTCGGGCGCGCCCGTCATGGCGGGAAATGCCGCAACCGATGCGCCCCACGGCCATGAAGACGGCGAGTTCTTCGATGAAGCCGATATGGAAATCGTCGAGACCATCAAGGAATTGCTCGATACGCGCGTGCGTCCGGCAGTTGCGCAGGATGGCGGCGATATTACCTTTCGCGGTTTCGAGAACGGAACCGTTTTCCTGCACATGAAGGGCGCCTGCTCCGGCTGCCCGTCTTCGACGGCCACTCTCAAGCACGGCATTCAGAATCTTCTGCGCCATTTCGTGCCGGAAGTGCAGCAGGTCGAACAGATTTAAACCTGTTCGCAAGACCATATAAGTCGCTATTTACTCTGCGCGAATATTACCAGAGCGTTTCAGCGAAGCTGAAACGCTCTGAATCTGTTCACGCTTTTCGGGATGCACGCTAGGTCGTGGTGACGACCTAAGCTTTTGTTTAAACGCGCATCTTTTCCGAAAACCGTTTCACACTTTTCGGGATGCGCTTTAGATCACGATAACTTTCGCGCCTTTCTCGGCACGATCATAAAGGTCGATGATGTCCTGATTCATCAGGCGGATGCAGCCGGACGACATGGACTTTCCGATCGACCACCATTCCGGCGTTCCATGGATGCGATAGCCGGTATCCCCGCCCTTGTTGAACAGATAAAGCGCGCGCGCACCAAGCGGATTCCTCAGGCCCGGCTGCATGCCGGTGCGATATTTGGCCAGTTCCGGCTGGCGTTTGATCATGGCGGCTGGCGGCGTCCAGGTCGGCCATTCGCGCTTCATGGCTATGCGTGCCGTTCCCGACCAGCCGAAACCCTCGCGCCCCACACCGATGCCATAGCGCATCGCCTTACCATTGGGCATGACGTAATAAAGAAATTTCGTGCCGGTATCGACGATGATCGTTCCGGGCTTCTCATTGGTCTGGTAATTCACGATCTGCCGACGGAATTGCGCCGGGATTTTCTCTCGCGGAATGGCCGGTATCGTATAGCCGGCGTCGCTGACCGATGAGTAGGACGCAGTGTAAAAACTGCCGCCGACCGTCGAACAACCCGCCAGCGCTCCGCCAAGAAGGAGGGCGGCGGTCAATTGCAGGATACGAGTCTTCATGAATTTCCCCTCAATAGAAGCGTATCGGTCGCTGATGCGAATCAATATTTGCCTCTTGTAATAGGAAAATATTATTAACCTCTCGTAAACCGTAAATTGAAAAATCCTGTTTTAGCCATTTTATTGCCTTTTTCGCCGCAATTTCTTGCCGGGAAACCGCAGTTTTGCGATTGCTTCACGCAAATTGCGGGCACAAAATGCAGCCATGCCAATCGTCAATCCCCATAAAACCCATCCGCTTTCCGATGGCCGACAATCGGACCACGCCCTGCTGGTGCGGCGCGGCGTACAAAGGCTTTTTCTCGAAATGGGGCTGGCGAGCCTGCCGGAACTGCCGCTCGCATCGGGCAGGCGCGCCGATCTGATCGCCATCAGGCAGAGCGGTGAAATCTGGATCGTGGAAATCAAATCTTCCGTCGAAGACTGGAAAGCAGACCGCAAATGGCCCGATTATCGCAGCTATTGCGACCGGCTGTTCTTCGCTACCCATCCGGGCGTGCCGCGCGAAATCTTTCCAGCGGAATGCGGCTTTATTCTTTCGGACGGATATGGCGCGGAAATTTTGCGCGAAGCACCCGAACATAAGCTCCCGGCCCCCACGCGCAAAGCGCTGATGCTGCGTTTTGCCCGCATTGGCGCTGCGCGGCTGACCATCGCCGAACTCGCCGGTCTCGACATTCCGAACGCCGGAGACGACCCACTCTAGCGCGGGGCGCGCTTGGCCAGAATTCGCTGCAGGGTACGACGATGCATGTTCAGGCGGCGCGCGGTTTCGGAAACATTGCGCTCGCACATTTCATAGACACGCTGAATATGCTCCCAGCGCACCCGGTCGGCAGACATGGGGTTTTCGGGCGGGGCAACCTTTTCCCCCGGACGGCGCGTCAGCGCGGCAAAAACCTCGTCCGCATCGGCGGGCTTTGAAAGATAATCGATGGCGCCGAGCTTCACGGCATTTACCGCCGTTGCGATATTGCCATAGCCGGTCAGCACGATCGCGCGCGTATCGGGACGGCGCGCACGGATGGCTTCGATGACGTCAAGCCCGTTTCCATCGCCCAGCCGCATATCCACCACCGCATAGGCAGGAGCAGCCACCTTGGCGGCGGCAATGCCTTCTTCTATCGATTCCGCCGTCGTGACCTGAAAGCCGCGCCCTTCCATGGCGCGCGCAAGGCGCTGCAAAAACGGTTTGTCGTCATCAACCAGAAGAAGGGTTGGATCGTTGCCTATGGCTTCGTTATCGTCCTGCTTCGAGTCGTCCATGAGATTCTTCCTGATCTTATGTTTTCTTCCTTATTGATACCCCTGCGTCAAAAAGTCAAATAGCCATTGAATTATTGAAGCAATCAACGCAAACCGCCGATGAATATTGCAAGCACCCCATGAGGTGCCCCTACCCGCAGTCCGGCATCAGCCGATAATAAACGCCGAGCGCGGCCATATGACCCTGACTTCCGCGCCCTGACCCGGATTGTTGCGGTTGCGGAAACTGATCTGCGCGCCGGAGCGCTCCAGCAGGGTCTTGGCGATGAAAAGCCCCAGTCCCAGCCCGCCGCCGCCATTATGATTGCCGTCGCGGCTGGTCATGTAAGGCTCGCCGATCCGGTCGAGGACTTCCGGCTTGAAGCCCTCGCCGTCATCCAGAATGGTGACGCTGACGGTGGTATCCGTCCATCCCCATGTGATGCTGACCTTTTCACGCGCAAAATCGACCGCATTCTCCACCAGATTGCCCAATCCATAGAGCAGGCCGGGATTGCGGCGCACCACCGGTTCGGGCTTTGACCCTCCCATCGCGACGACATCGAGCGCAATGCCGAAATTGCGGTGCGGAGCGATTACCTCCTCGATCAGCGAAGAAAACGGCAGGCGCGACATATGTTCTTCGTTTTCCGAAGAAAGGCTGGTCAGTCTTTGCAGGATTTCACGACAGCGCGCCACCTGCGACTGCAAAAGCGCAATATCGTCGGCAAGGCCCGCATCCTGCGCGGCCTTGCCAGCATGGCTGCGCTGCATTTCCCTGACCACGAGCGCAATTGTCGCCAATGGCGTGCCCAGTTCATGGGCGGCGGCGGCGGCAAGGCCATCGAGCGCGGTCAGATGCTGTTCGCGCTGCAAAATCAACTCCGTCGCCGTCAGGGCATCGCCCAATTGCCGCGTTTCCTCCGCGATACGATAGGCATAGACGCCGGTGAAGCCCAGGGCCGAAATGATAGCGCACCATATGCCAATGACGAAGAGAAACGGCAGGTCGAGCGTCTCGTCGGCATACCATGGCAGAGGCTCATGCCAGACAATGAGCAGCGATGTGCAGGCGACGGCGAGGAAGGCAAGCCCCAGCGTATGCCGTACCGAAAGCGAGGTTGCAGAAATGATGACAGGCGCAATCATCAGCATGACGAAGGGATTCTGGATTCCGCCCGTAAGATAGAGCAGCCCCGCCAGTTGCAGAATATCAAAGGCCAGCACAAAGCTGGCCGCGGTCGGGTTGAGCCGGTGATTGACCGGGAAACGAAAGGCCAGATAAAAATTGAGCCATGCAGAACAGGCAATCAGCGCAAAGCAGATGCCGACCGCAAAGGAAAATTGCAGATAAAGCGCCACGAACATGACCGCCGCGCTCTGGCCGGCAATGGCCAGCCAGCGCAGGCGCACCAGAGTGGTGAGGCGGGGTCGTCGGGATAGATTGGAAGCGCGATTGTCGAATTCTGCGTGCATGATTTCCTCTGTCGCCCCTTATGTGACAGGGCCGCACATCATTGCAAGGAAAACTGTGTCAACACGCCGCAGGAACTCTCAAGTCCCGCGTGGCTTCGCCCTGCGGGTGGCTTGCGCATTGGCGGGATCTTCCGGCCAGACATGTTTGGGATAGCGCCCGCGCATGTCGGAACGGACATCGGCCCACGAACCTTTCCAGAAGCCGGGCAAATCGCGCGTGATCTGGATGGGGCGATGCGCCGGGGAGAGCAATTCGAGCAAAAGCGGCACCTTGCCATTGGCAATCGACGGATGCACGCCAAGGCCGAACAATTCCTGCACGCGAACGGCAATCACCGGTTCCTCGGCATCATAGCGGATCGGAATATTCGAGCCGGTCGGCACCTCGAAATGGGTCGGCGCAAGCCGGTCGACGCTGCGCTGGAGATCGAACGGCACGAGGCTCATCAGCCCGTTTTTCAAGACATGGCCGGGAATGCGCTCAAGTTGCGCTTCGCCGGTCAGGAACGGCAACAGCCAGTCTTCGAGCTTTTCCAGAAGATGATCCTCTTCCATGGAAGGCCATGGAGCGCCAAGTCCGCGATGGAGCCAGCCAAGGCGGCGGCGCAGGATTGCAGCTTCCTTGCCCCATGGCAGAATAGAAAGCCCATAGTCGCGCACTGCGGTAATCACCCCCTCATCGGCAGCAGCGCCCGAAGGGGCGGCAAGCGGTTTTTCCGACAGGGCGATTGCGCCAATGCGCACCGCCTCGCGCGCCCGAAGCGCATTCTTTTCCGGGTCGTATATGACCTGTTTTCCGTTTTCGATCTTTTC
The DNA here is from genome assembly GCF_003149535.1 of Falsochrobactrum shanghaiense. Taxonomy (GTDB): domain Bacteria; phylum Pseudomonadota; class Alphaproteobacteria; order Rhizobiales; family Rhizobiaceae; genus Brucella; species Brucella shanghaiense. Next base: position 396,815 of record NZ_QGDB01000001.1, read on the forward strand.
GCCAAGTGCCGCACGAATATCGGTTTCCAAGACCTCCGCCGCAGATAATATGCGCGCGCGTCCGGCGCGGCCTGACATATCCGCCACCACAAGCCATGGCGCGCGGCTAAGGCTGATGGCCGGATCGACCTCGCCGCCGCGCCCATTGGCAAGCAGGAACTGCCCCGCTGCCCCACGCGCCTTGGCGATGCGGTCGGGATAAGCATCGATCAACATGCGGCCAATGGTCGAACCTGCCGTGTCGCCCTTGTCCGGCACACTCGATGCCAGACGCTTTGCCAGCTCTCTGGCGCGTTGCGCGCGGTCCGAGCGGTCATTGCGAAAACGCGCCATGCGGGTGTCGAGATCGGCATCATTGCCGCCAAGACCGCGCTCGGTCAGCAGCATGGCAAGTTCCGCGGCTCTTTGCGCCTCGCCGCGCTTGCCGGCTTCCGCCACCATATGCGCCAGACGCGCAGGCAGCGCCAGCGCGCGCATGGCCTCGCCATCCGCAGTCAGGCGTCCCGCTTCGTCGAGTGCGCCAAGCCGGAGCAAAAGCGCCTTTGCCTCCTTCAACGCCGGTGCGGGCGGTTTGTCGAGAAGTGAAAGCGTTGCCGGATCGGTAACGCCCCATGCAGCAGCATCAAGCACCAGAGCGGACAGGTCGGCTTCAAGAATTTCAGGCGGAGAAAATGCGGGCAGCGATGCCGTCTGCCCTTGATGCCAGAGGCGAATGGCGATGCCCGGTTCGGTGCGCCCGGCGCGGCCTGCGCGCTGATCGGCGCTCGCGCGTGAGGTGCGCACGGTTTCAAGGCGCGTGAGGCCGGTGGCGGGTTCATATTTTGGCAAGCGGGCAAGACCTGAATCGATCACCACGCGCACGCCATCAATGGTGATGGAAGTTTCGGCAATCGCGGTCGCCAGCACCACCTTGCGATGACCCTGCGGCGCAGGCCGGATGGCCCTATCCTGTGCGCTGCCTTCCATCGCGCCATAAAGCGGGGCAAGCATGATATTTGCCGGCAAATTATCTTCAAGAAGCCGCGCGGTGCGTTCAATCTCGCCCTGACCGGGAAGAAAGGCGAGAATGCTGCCGCTCTCATCGGCCAGCGCTTCGCGGACAGCACGCGCCATCGCGTCCTCGATACGCTCATCGGGCTTTCGATCACGATAGCGCAATTCGACGGGAAAGGCGCGGCCCTCGCTTGTCACAACCGGCGCATCGCCCAGAAGCTGCGCCACACGCGCGCCATCAAGCGTTGCCGACATGACAAGGATTTTCAGGTCGTCACGCAGCGCCGCCTGCACATCGAGCGCCAGAGCGAGGCCGAAATCCGCATCGAGGCTGCGCTCGTGAAACTCATCGAACAAAACCGCCGCAACGCCTTTGAGATCGGGATCGTCAAGGATCATGCGCGCAAAGACGCCCTCGGTGACGACGAGGATTTTCGTCTTCGCCGAGACCCTGCTTTCAAGGCGCATACGATAGCCGACCGTCTCGCCCGGCTCTTCGCCCAGAAGCTGCGCCATGCGGCGCGCGCTCGCACGGGCGGCGAGCCTTCGCGGCTCCAGCAGCACGATCATGCCGCCCTTGCGCCAAGATGCTTGCAGAAAGTGCAAGGGCACCAGCGTCGTCTTGCCCGCGCCGGGCGGGGCGACAAGCACCGCGCTGGCATGGCTTGCCAAAGCTACGTCAAGCGCAGGCAGAATGCGGGTTACGGGAAGATCGGGCAGGCTCGACAAAAGAGAAGTTCCATCCTTGGCGTTTATCCTTTTGCGCTTTGCATGACGGGCCGGGCTTGTCCAGCAATTCCGCTGATTGACATACTCCCCCATAGTATATAGGCTTTGTGTGTTCGGGAGGTTTCATGCCACACTCGCCAGAGGATAAAAAGCGCGCCATGACGCGCCTGCGCCGTATCAAGGGGCAGGCCGAAGCGCTGGAGCGCGCGGTGGAAGCTGGCAGCGAATGCGCAGCGCTTTTACAGCAGATCGCAGCCTTGCGCGGCGCGACAAACGGGCTGATGGCGGAAGTGCTGGAAAGCCATTTTCGCGAGACTTTCGGCAATGCGCGCGAAATGATTGCGAAGCAGGACGACCCCGATACGCAAATCGACGAAATCATGCGGATTTTGCGCACCTATCTCAAATAGGCGCGTTACACTCATATCGAACCGGAAGGAAACATTGCCATGAAGTCACGCGCAGCCGTTGCCTGGGAGGCAAACAAGCCGCTTACCATCGAAACCGTCGAAATCGGCGGACCACGGGCTGGCGAAGTGCTGGTCGAAATCATGGCGACCGGCGTCTGCCATACCGATGCCTATACGCTTTCCGGGCTTGATTCCGAAGGCAAGTTCCCGGCCATTCTCGGTCATGAAGGTGCGGGCATCGTGCGCGAAGTCGGCGCTGGCGTCACCTCGGTCAAGCCCGGCGATCATGTGATCCCGCTCTATACGCCCGAATGCCGCCAGTGCAAGACCTGCCTGTCGCAGCGCTCGAACCTGTGCACCTCGATCCGCGCAACGCAAGGCCAGGGCCTGATGCCCGATCACACCTCGCGCTTCTCCTGCGATGGCGGCGAAGTGTTCCACTATATGGGCTGCTCGACCTTCTCGAACTTCACGGTGCTGCCGGAAATCGCGGTGGCAAAAGTGCGTGAAGACGCGCCTTTCGACAAGATTTGCTATATTGGCTGCGGCGTCACCACCGGCATCGGTGCAGTGATCTATACGGCCAAGGTTCGTCCGGGTTCCAATGTCGTGGTGTTCGGCCTTGGCGGCATCGGCCTTAATGTCATTCAGGGTGCACGCATGGTTGGCGCCGACAAGATCATCGGTGTCGACATCAATCCCGACAAGCGCGCAATGGCTGAAAAATTCGGCATGACCGATTTCGTCAACCCGCGTGAGATCGGCAATGACAAGGTGGTGCAGGCCATTCAGGACCTGACCGATGGCGGCGCGGATTATTCCTTCGACGCCACCGGCAATACCGATGTCATGCGGCAGGCGCTCGAATGCTGCCATCGCGGCTGGGGTGAATCGATCATCATCGGCGTGGCGGAAGCAGGCAAGGAAATCGCCACCCGGCCGTTCCAGCTCGTTACCGGACGCGTCTGGAAGGGGACGGCGTTTGGCGGCGCACGCGGACGCACGGACGTTCCGAAAATCGTGGACTGGTACATGGAGGGCAAGATCAATATCGACGATCTCATCACCCACACCATGCCGCTCGACGAGATCAACACCGCCTTCGACCTGATGCATGAAGGCAAGTCGATCCGCTCGGTCATCGTCTACTGATGATGGGAAAGCTGCTCAAAGCCTGTTGCTGCGAAACGGGCGGGAGCATCGCCTGATGTTTCTGCTGCGCCGCCATATGTCGTTTTATCTTGCGGCCCTTGGCGGCGCAGCAGCCTTCATCATTGCGTGGATTGCGGGCAGTCCGCCTGCCGCAGTCATCGGGGCGAACTGCTTCTTCGTGCTTTATCTGGTTTTGACGGTGGCAGCCCTGCCCCGGCTCAGTGCACCTTATCTCAAGAAGCATGCCGCAAGCACCGACGAACCGGTCTGGATCATCTTTCTGGTGACTTTCGCAACGGTGCTGGTCGCGGTCATCTCGCTGTTCATTCTCGTCAACCAGAAGCCGCAAGCCGATGTTTTTTCGCTGGTGATAACGCTCGCCTCCGTGCCGCTTGGCTGGTTCACCATCCATATGATGGCGGCGCTGCATTATGCGCATGAATATTGGCAGCCGGAAGCGCCTGCGGGCAATGATTCAAGCCATGCCAGCCGCCATCGCGGCGGCTTTGAATTTCCCGGAACGCCCGAACCTTCGGGCTGGGATTTTGCCTATTATGCCTATGTCATCGGCATGAGCGCGCAAACCTCCGATACGAGCGTTACGACACCTGCCATGCGCAAGGTGACGCTGTTGCACAGCATCGTCTCGTTCTTCTTCAATACGGTTCTCGTCGCGGCGGCTGTCAATGTCGCGGTGGCGCTTGGAAATTAGGAGTTACTCATGGAAACGATCTCGACCGCAAAAAGCTTTGGCGGAACGCAGGGCGTCTATCGCCACAAGAGCGAAGCCTGCCAATGCGACATGACCTTTTCCATCTTTCTGCCGCCACAGGCAAAAGACGGGCCGGTCCCGGTGCTCTGGTATCTTTCCGGCCTGACATGCACGCACCAGAATGTGATGGACAAGGGCGAATATCGCCAAATGGCCGCAGAACTGGGAATTGCCGTTATTTGCCCCGATACGAGCCCGCGCGGCGATGATATTCCGGATGAGCCGGACAATTGGCAATTTGGCAAGGGCGCGGGCTTTTACGTCGATGCGACGCAAGCGCCGTTTGCCAAAAACTATCAGATGTACAGCTATATCACGCAGGAACTGACCGAGCTTGTAGCGGAAAAATTTCCGCTCGATATGTCGCGGCAGGGGATTACCGGCCATTCCATGGGTGGCCATGGCGCCCTGACGATTGCGCTGAAAAATCCCGACCGCTTCAAATCGGTTTCGGCTTTCGCGCCCATCGTGCAGCCATCAACCGCCGACTGGTCGCGGCCTGCGCTGGAGAAATATCTTGGGCCGGAAGAGCGCTCATGGCGTCCCTATGATGCGACGCTGCTGATCGAGGATGGTTATCGGTTCCCGGAAATTCTGGTGGATCAAGGCACAGCGGACGGCTTTCTCGATGAGGGCCTGCGCCCATGGCTTTTGGAAGAAGCCTGCAAGAAAGCCGGTATTCCGCTCACGCTCAATATGCGCGAGGGCTATGACCACTCCTATTTCTTCATCTCAACCTTCATGGGCGATCATCTGCGCTGGCATTCCGAACGGCTTCTTAGAGCGGTTCCTGTTTAAACAGAATCGCTGGAACCGCTCCAAACCTTTATTATCGCATTATCCGACGCAAAACCGTTTCACACTTTTGCTGGAAATGCTCTAGTAGCGCTTGACCACCCTCATCGGCAAGCCGCCCTGCGGCTGGGTCGTCAGCTTCTGCACCGGCCACGGTTTCGTTGTTTCCAGCACCTCGAAGCGGTGGCCGTCAAGCAATGTCGCAAGCGCAATGACGGCCTCCTGAAGTGCAAAACTTGAGCCGATGCACACGCGCGGGCCTGCGCCGAAGGGCAGATATTGGAAGCGGTCGATCCGCTCGCGGTTTTCCGGCCAGAAGCGCTGCGGCATGAAGGCATCGGGCTGCTCCCAATAAAGCCTATGGCGATGAATGACCCAGGGCATCACCAGAATGGTGGTGCCTTTTTCAATCTTGAGATCGCCATAGCTGTCATCGGTCGCAGCTTCGCGATTGATCGAAGGCGCTGGCGGATAAAGCCGCATCGCCTCTTCAAAAGCCGCACGGGTGAAGGGCAGTTTCGCCAGCCATTCATGCGGCGGCAGATCGCGTCCGCCCTGTGCGAAAAATCCATCGATTTCCGCCTCGACCTTTTCGCGCTCCTGCGGGGCCTTGGCGAGCAGGAAGAGCGTCCAGCCAAGAGCACGGGCGGTGGTCTCATGCCCTGCACCGATGAAGGTGATGATGTTGTCCTCGATCTCGGCACGGCTTAGTCCATCCGGCCCTTCGGCACGCAGAAGCAGCGTCAGGAAATCATTGGGCACATCCTCGCCCCTCTCCATGCGCTCTTTACGCAGCGCCATGGTTTCAGCGACGAGTTCGCGGAAAAAGCCCAGCGATTGCTGGCCACGCAGGCGGGTGAGGCGTGGCATCCAGTCGGGAAATCCCAGCAGATCGAAAGGATCGACACGGCCCATGGTTTCAAACAGCTTGTCGATCTGACGAGCGAAATCGTTGGGATCGCCTGCAATCTCGCCGGAAAACAGCGTTTCAGCCAGAATGTCATAGGTCAGCAATGTCATGTCATGCGCAATATCGGTGATGGTGCCGCTGGTCTTGTAACGCTCGCAAAACCGCTCGGAGCACGCGCGCATGGCCTGCGCAAAGCCGCCAATATGGCGCGGCGTGAAAACGGGCGCCATGGCCTTGCGCGAACGTTTCCAGACCTGCCCTTCGGCGGTCAGGAGGCCGTCGCGCAATATGGGCCGCAGCACGCGCTGGCGGATGGCCGACATGGGGTAATTGGCAGCGTTGTCCACCAGAACATGGCGGATCAGGCCCGGATCATTGGCGATGATCGTCTTCATGCCGAACCAGCTTACCTTGACCCATGGCTCGTTATAGGAAGGTTCGCCCCAGAGTTCGAGCGGATTGCGATAGACCACGCGCATCATTTCGAAGCGACCGACCGGCTTTTCGCGCGGTCGCGGCGCAGGCGGCACAAAAGGCGTCGGATTCTGCATCATTGCGGCGGCTGCTTCCATCAAGCGTTCCTCCTGTGGCAAGAAGTTCGAATGCCCATTGTGACGATATAAGCGGCAATTGTGGCGTATCCAGATGCGCCGGGCCAACGCCGCCGCCGATATGAGGCCAAACCATCGGAATCCCCGGCAAAATAGCCCTGAAAACTTGGAAAAAGCGCCATTAACGCCTATATTGATGACATGTTTGTCGTGTGATTCGACAGGGTTTTTGATGCTGTAATTACAGCAGGCTTTAAGGCCGTGTTCGCGGCGCATTTTTCGAAAGATTTTCATGAGCGAGACTCCCGAGATGAATTCCGAAGCCCCGGCCGAATATGGCGCGGATTCCATTCGTGTTCTGAAAGGTCTGGATGCGGTTCGTAAGCGCCCCGGCATGTATATCGGCGACACGGATGACGGCTCCGGCCTGCATCACATGGTCTACGAAACCGTCGATAATGCGATCGACGAAGCGCTGGCAGGCCATGCCACTCTGGTGACCGTAACGCTGAATGCCGACGGTTCCTGCACGGTGACCGATAATGGTCGCGGCATCCCGACCGACATCCATAAGGAAGAAGGCGTTTCGGCTGCCGAAGTCATCATGACCCAGCTTCATGCGGGCGGCAAGTTCGACCAGAATTCCTACAAGGTTTCGGGCGGCCTTCATGGCGTTGGCGTATCGGTCGTGAACGCGCTTTCCGTCTGGCTTCGCCTCAAAATCCGCCGTGGTGGGAAAATCCACGAGATTTCATTTACGCACGGCGTTGCCGATGCGCCGCTTGAAGTCACCGGCGATGCGGGTGGAGAGACGGGAACCGAAGTCAGCTTCCTGCCCTCGCCCGAAACCTTCAGCATGGTCGAGTTCGATTTTGAAACGCTGGAACGCCGCCTGCGCGAGCTTGCCTTCCTCAATTCGGGCGTGCGCATCAAACTCGCCGACCATCGCCATGCGGATGCAAAAGAACATGAACTGCACTATGATGGCGGCCTTGTCGAATTCGTGAAATATATCGACCAGAGCAAGAAATCGCTTCTGGAAGAGCCAATCTATATTCGCAGCGAAAAAGACGGCATGGCCGTCGAAGTCGCCATGTGGTGGAACGATAGCTACCACGAAAAGGTGCTCTGCTTTACCAACAATATTCCGCAGCGCGATGGCGGCACCCATCTGGCGGGCTTCCGTGGCGCGCTGACCCGTCAGGTAACGGGTTATGCGGATGCTTCCGGCATGACCAAGAAGGAAAAGGTTTCGCTCACCGGCGACGATTGCCGCGAGGGGCTGACCGCCGTTCTTTCCGTCAAGGTGCCGGACCCGAAATTCTCGTCGCAGACCAAGGACAAGCTCGTTTCCTCGGAAGTGCGCCCGGTCGTGGAAAGCCTTGTCAACGAAGCGCTTTCGACCTGGCTGGAAGAACATCCCTCCGGCGGCAAGATCATCGTCGAAAAGGTCATTCAGGCGGCAGCGGCGCGCGAAGCGGCGCGCAAGGCGCGTGACATTACCCGCAAGAGCACGCTGACGGTCAGTTCGCTGCCCGGCAAGCTTGCCGATTGTCAGGAGCGCGATCCGGCCAAGTCCGAACTCTTCATCGTCGAGGGTGATTCCGCAGGCGGCTCCGCCAAGAGCGGACGCTCGCGCCAGAATCAGGCGATCCTGCCCCTGCGCGGCAAGATCCTCAATGTCGAGCGCGTGCGCTTCGACCGCATGCTTTCCTCCGATCAGGTGGGGACGCTGATTACCGCGCTCGGCACCTCCATCGGCAAGGATGAGACGCACGGCTTCAACCCGGACAAGCTGCGCTATCACAAGATCATCATCATGACCGACGCCGACGTCGACGGCGCGCATATCCGCACCCTGCTGCTGACCTTCTTCTTCCGGCAGATGCCCGAACTGATCGAGCGCGGCCATATCTATATCGCGCAGCCGCCGCTCTATAAGGTAACGCGGGGCAAGTCCTCGCAATATATCAAGAACGAGGCCGCGTTCGAGGATTTCCTCATCGAAACCGGTCTTGAGGAAGCAACGCTGGAACTGGCAAGCGGTGAAATGCGCGCAAGCGCGGATCTGCGCGCTGTCGTGGAAGACACGCGCATGCTGCGCCAGCTTCTGAACGGCCTGCATACGCGCTATAATCGCCGCGTGGTGGAACAGGCGGCGATTGCCGGGCTTCTTCATCCCGATGCCGCGTCTGACAGTGCCACGGCACAAGCCTCCGCCAATATGGCTGCAAAGCGTCTCGACATGGTTTCGGAAGAAACCGAGCGCGGCTGGTCGGGTCATGTGACCGAGGATGGCGGCTATCGTTTCGAGCGCATGGTGCGCGGCGTGAAGGATGTGGCCATTCTCGACATGGCCCTGCTCGGCTCCGCCGATGCGCGCCAGATCGACCGCGTCGCCTCGCGGCTGGCGGATGTCTTCGCTGAACCGCCGGTGCTGCGCCGCAAGGACAAATCCGAAACGCTTTCCGGTCCGATGGCGCTGCTCGATGCGATCTTCGCCACCGGGCGCAAGGGGCTGACGCTGCAACGCTATAAAGGTCTTGGCGAAATGAATGCCGAACAGCTTTGGGAAACCACGCTTGATCCCAATGCGCGTTCGCTTCTACAGGTCAAAGTCACGGATGCAACCGATGCGGACCAGCTCTTCAGCCGCCTGATGGGCGACGAGGTGGAACCGCGGCGCGAGTTCATTCAGGACAATGCGTTGAGTGTGGCCAATCTCGACGTCTGATACGAAAAGCCCCGGAAATCCGGGGCTTTTCTTTTGGGCCTTGCCTTATTCGCCGCGGCGCTTTTTGCTGCCGTCGAATTTCTTGCCGGGCTTCTTGAAATCGCCCTTGAACTTGTCGCCGCGCGGCTTGAAGCTGCCCTTGCCTTCACGCGGGGCAGCGTCACCGCCAGCACCCGCCACAGCCGTACGGATCACCAGACCCTTTTCGCCGGTGCCGCGCTCTTCGACCGACCGGCGGAACTGATCGGCCTTGGAGGATGAGATTTCAAAACGGGTTTCGTTATCGAATATCTTGATCGATCCGACATCGCGCTTGGAGACATCGCCTGCCTTGCAGATAAGCGGCAGCAGCCATTTGGGATCGGCGCGATGCTTGCGGCCAGCGGAAACCGAGAACCACACGCCATCAAAGCGGGCATTGCGGTCGAAGCGCTCACCCGGCTCCCCCCGTTCAAAGCGCTCGCCCCTGTCGAAACGCTCTTTGGGCTTTTTGCCGCCGACCGGATGGACCGGCGCATCGGAGACTTCTTCCGCCGCAGGGAAGGCTGCGAGTTCGCGATTGAGGAATGCGCTCGCGATCTGTTCCGGCGTATAGCGCTCCATCAGCGCTTTGAGCAGGTCCTGATGTTCCTCTTCAACCGGCTGGTTGAAGGCTTCGCTGTTGAGGATGCGCTCGTTGTTCTTGGCCTGTACGGCTGCAATGCCGGGAGCAGGCACGGTCTGCGCGTCAAGTTTTGCCATATGCAGAAGGCGTTCGGCAGTGCGGCGGCGCGAGAACGGCACAACGAGAACGCAGGTTCCCTTGCGACCAGCGCGACCCGTGCGGCCCGAGCGGTGCAGCATGGTTTCGGCATTGGTCGGAAGATCGGCATGAATGACCAGATCGAGATTGGGCAGATCGATGCCGCGCGCGGCAACGTCGGTTGCCACGCAAACGCGGGCACGGCCATCGCGCATGGCCTGAAGCGCATTGTTGCGTTCGGCCTGACTCAACTCGCCTGAAAGCGCCACCACCGCAAAGCCGCGATTGGACAGGCGGCTTGCCATGTGCTTCACCGCTTCGCGCGTCGAGCAGAAAATGATCGAGTTTTGCGCATCGTAATAAAGCAGCGTGTTGATGATTGCATGGTCGCGCTCATGCGGCGGAACCGGCATGGCGAAATAATCGATGTCGGCGTGTTGGCCCGCCTCGCCCGCTGCCGAAATGCGCAGCGCATCGCGCTGAAACCGCTTGGCAAGCTGGGCAATCGGCTTTGGCACCGTTGCCGAGAACATCAGCGTGCGGCGATCAGCCGGCGCTTCACCGAGGATGAATTCAAGGTCTTCACGAAAGCCCATATCGAGCATTTCGTCGGCTTCATCGAGCACGACAACCCGCAGCGCCGACATATCGAGCGCCGAACGGGTAATATGGTCGCGCAAGCGGCCCGGCGTACCCACGACGATATGCGAACCGCGCTCCAGTGCCCGGCGTTCGCTGCGAATATCCATGCCGCCGACGCAGGACGCAATGCGCGCGCCGGTATCGGCATAGAGCCATTCGAGTTCGCGGCGCACCTGAAGCGCCAGTTCGCGCGTCGGCGCGATAATCATGGCAAGCGGGGCTTCGGGATTATCGAAGCGCAGTTCGTCGCCAAGGATGGTGGAAGCCATGGCAAGACCGAATGCAACGGTTTTGCCGGAGCCGGTTTGCGCGGAAACGAGCAGGTCGGCATCAAGCGTTTCGGGAGCCAGAACGGCATTCTGGACAGCAGTGAGCGTATTATAACCGCGAGCGGCTATTGCCCCGGAAAGAGCCGGAGCGATGGTTTCAGGCAAGGACATGAATAACTTTCAAAAAAGCTTCTCAAGTCGCATACCCATTGGCCGTAAATCTAATGTTCACGGCCCCCGACGACTAACGAAGCAACAGAATTGCGCTTTTCCTATAGCGTCAGGACGTTCAGGTCAACCAGAACAGTGTTTAATGTGCCTCATCCCAGTTATGCGCTGCACGCGCATCGACATGCAATGGCACCGCAAGCGACACGGCGGGCATGGCCGCGTTTTCCATGACATGGCGCACCACGGGAATGGTTTTTTCCACCTCGTCTTCGGACACTTCAAAGATCAGTTCGTCATGCACCTGCAACAACATGCGCGCGGAGAGTTTCTCCTTCTCCAGCGCATCCTCCATGCGGATCATGGCGCGGCGGATAATATCCGCCGCTGACCCTTGAATGGGCGCATTGATGGCGGCGCGCTCGTTGAAAGCACGCACCTGCGCATTGGATGCCTTGATGTCGGGATAATGGGCGCGGCGACCGAATATGGTTTCTACATAACCATGCTCGCGGGCGAAAGCCTTGGTCGCTTCCATATAATCCCTGATGCCCGGAAAACGCTCGAAATAGGTCTTGATATATTGGCTCGCCTCTTCGCGCGGGATCGAAAGCTGATTGGCGAGACCAAAGGCGGAAATGCCGTAGATAATGCCGAAATTGATCGCCTTGGCGCGACGGCGCACTTCCGACGGCATGCCCTCCACCGGCACGCCGAACATTTCCGATGCCGTCATGGCATGAATGTCAACGCCATCGGCGAAAGCCTGCTTCAATTGCGCAATATCGGCCACATGGGCAAGCACGCGCAGTTCGATCTGGCTGTAGTCGGCGGAAATCAGCCTGTTGCCCGGCTCGGCAATGAAAGCCGTCCTGATCTTGCGTCCTTCGGCGGTGCGTACCGGAATATTCTGCAAGTTGGGATCGGACGACGACAGACGCCCCGTCGAAGTCGATGCCATCGCATAGGAAGTATGCACGCGCTTGGTCTGCGGGTTGATGAAACCGGGCAGCGCGTCGGTATAGGTCGATTTAAGCTTGGTTATCTGGCGCCAATCGACAATCTTGCGCGGCAATGGATGGCCCGCGGCGGCAAGTTCTTCAAGCACCTGCGCGGAGGTCGACCATTGGCCCGTCTTGGTCTTGGATGCACCCGGCAATCCCATTTTTCCGAACAATATATCGCCAAGCTGCTTGGGCGAGCCGATGGTGAATTTCTCACCCGCCAATTCGTAAATCTCATCCTCGAAAGCTGCTGCGGCCTGCGCCAGATCGCCGGAAAGCCGGGACAATACTTGCCGGTCCACCGAGATGCCGCGTTCTTCCATGCGCGCCAGAACATCGACCAGCGGGCGTTCAAGCCGTTCATAGACGGACATCAGCCCTTCCGCAGCAAGACGCGGTTTCAGCACCTGCCACAGACGCAATGTCACATCGGCGTCTTCGCCCGCATAGGCGGTGGCGCGCTCTATATCGACCATATCGAAGGTCACGGCACTTCTGCCGCTGCCTGCCACATCCTTATAGGGAATGGTTGCATGGCCGAGCCAGCGTTCGGCCAGCGGGTCCATGCCATGTCCGCCACTGCCTGCATCCAGCACATAGGAAATCAGCATCGTATCATCGAAAGACACGGTATTGATGCCTTGGCGGCGCATGATGAGCCAGTCATATTTCATATTCTGCGCGATCTTGAGAACGGATGCGTCCTCAAGCACCGTTTTCAGGGCCGCCAGCGCTTCGTCAAGCGCGATCTGCCCTTCGACCAGCCCGCCACCCAGAAGATCGCCCGCCCCGGATTTGTGCTGGAGCGGCACATAACAGGCCTTGCCGGGCGCAAGGGCCAGCGAAAAGCCGATCAGCTCCGCCTGCATCGGGTCGAGCGAATTGGTTTCAGTGTCAAAAGCGACAAGGCCATTTTCGACTGCCTCGGCCAGCCATTGCTTCAGCGTGTCGAGATCGCGAATGCATGTATAGGCGCTGGTATCGATCTTTTGCGCCAGCCCATCATATGCACGCTTTTGCGCCAGAGCAGCCGGTGTATAGCCATCGGTAGCAACAGGAGTGTCGGCAGAGGCCGCTTGCGGTGCCTCTCCTTCCGGTACATCGACATCCGGGCCATGGGCATCCGCGCCCCATTCAGTCTCGACATGGGACGGCTCGACCGCCGATGCATCCGTATCGGTTGCCTCGGCCACGCGGCGGGTGAGCGTGGTGAATTCCATCGCCTTGAGAAAGCCAATGAGCCGGGGTCCGTCCTGCGGCTCCAGCACCAGCGCATCGAGCGGAACGTCAAGCGGAACGTCGGTTTTAAGCGTGACAAGCTGGCGCGACAGTTTGGTCTGCTCGGCAAAGGCTAAGATATTCTCGCGGCGCTTGTTCTGCTTGATTTCGCTTGCGCGCATAAGCAGCGTATCAAGATCGCCATATTCTTCGAGCAATTGCGCTGCCGTCTTGGGTCCGATGCCGGGAATGCCGGGAATATTGTCGGTGCTGTCGCCGGTCAGCGATTGCAGGTCGATCATCTTTTCCGGCGCAACGCCCCATTTCTCAATGACGTCCGGAATGGAAATCTGCTTGTCCTTCATGCCGTCATACATGGAGACTAACGGCGTCACCAGTTGCATGAGGTCCTTGTCGGAAGAAACGATGGTGACATCGCCGCCCGCCTGCTCGGCAAGGCGTGCATAGGTCGCAATCAGATCATCCGCTTCAAAACCCTGTTTTTCGATGCAGGGCAGATTGAAGGCGCGGGTCGCCTGCCGGATCAGGCCGAATTGCGGAATGAGGTCTTCAGGCGGGGCGGTGCGATTGGCCTTATATTCGGGATAAAGCTCATTGCGGAACGTCTTAGACGAGTAGTCGAAGATGACGGCAAAATGGGTGGGGGCTACGCCCACATCCGTATTGCGCGCATCCTTGAGCAATTTCCAGAGCATATTGCAGAAGCCTGCAACGGCACCAACCGGCAGGCCGTCAGACTTGCGCGTCAAGGGCGGCAGGGCGTGATAGGCACGGAAAATATAGCCCGAGCCGTCAACCAGAAATAGATGATCGCCTTTTTTCATGCCTGCCTTATCCTTCCGCAATTGGGAACGCAAAACCGCTTCGCACTTTTGCTGAAATCACCTCAAGGCTTAAAGCAATGCGCGCATAAAGAAAACCGGCATGGGGGCCAGAGCAGCGCGCCATCCACTTGAAAGGCGCGGACCGTGCGTGGCCGCAACATAAAGCTCATCACACAATAACGTTTTTGTTACAGATTTGTAATCTTCCGTGCCCTTGAATAGCCACTTTTGAAGGGCCAAATCACGTCTATCGACAGTTCGTCGGTCGCCGGTTCTCCAACCCGTCCCCCGTTGGGTTCCGGCTGATGCGGCAGCCTCATTCCCCTCTCCGGGCTGCCGCTTTGAGTGTAGTGATATGGCCGTTGTGGTATACCCTCACCACAACGGTCAATCATTTTCGGGCATTTCCGGGCATCTTCAGAGCTGGGATTCCGCTGCAATTTAGGTTTCTTCTTGGCGATGCTGGTTGTAATCTGCCGCCAGTTTCATGAATCGCAGGCAGGCAAATCCCATGTCCACGCAGTCACTCGACAAAGTTCTCGATCATCTCGATGCCAATCTCGACAAAAGCATCGACCATCTGTTCGATCTGTTGCGCATCAAGTCCATTTCCACCGATCCGGCCTACAAGGCCGATTGCCGCAAGGCAGCACAATGGCTGGTCGAAGACCTCAAGTCGATCGGTTTCGATGCCAGCCTGCGCGATACGCCCGGCCATCCGATGGTGGTTGCCCATCACGAAGGCCCCACGCCGGATGCGCCGCATGTGCTTTTCTACGGTCATTATGACGTACAGCCCGTCGATCCGTTGAACCTTTGGGAAAACGATCCATTCGAACCCACCATCAAGGATGTCGGAAATGGCCGCAAAATCCTGACCGGGCGCGGCACCTCCGACGATAAAGGCCAGTTGATGACCTTCGTGGAAGCCTGCCGCGCCTATAAGGCGGTCAACGGGCAGTTGCCGCTCAAGGTGACGCTGCTGTTCGAGGGCGAGGAAGAATCCGGCTCGCCATCGCTCAAGCCATTCCTCGAAGCCCACAGGGAAGAACTCAAGGCCGATGTGGCGCTGGTCTGCGACACCGCCATGTGGGACACGCAAACACCTGCTATCAGCGTCGGCCTGCGCGGCCTTGTCGGTGAGGAGATCGTCATCAAGGCAGCGGATCGTGATCTGCATTCGGGCTTTTTTGGTGGCGCTGCGGCAAATCCGATCCATATATTGTCGAAGATTCTCGCCGATCTTCATGACGAAACCGGTCGTGTGACGCTTCCGGGCTTCTATGACGGCGTGGAAGAAACGCCTTCGCAAATCCTCAAATCATGGGAGAGCCTTGGCCGCACGGCGGAAAACTTCCTCGGCCCCATCGGCCTGTCCATTCCATCGGGCGAAAAGGACCGCAGCGTTCTCGAACTGACATGGGCGCGACCGACTGCGGAAGTCAACGGCATTACCGGCGGCTATACCGGCGAAGGTTTCAAGACGGTGATTGCAGCGCAGGCTTCCGCGAAGATCTCGTTCCGCCTCGTGCACAAGCAGGACCCGGAAAAAATCCGCGACGCCTTCCGCGCCTTTGTAAAAGAACGCATCCCCGCGGATTGTTCGGTCGAGTTTCATCCGCATGGCGGCTCGCCCGCCATTCAGTTGCCCTATGATTCACCGCTGGTTTCCAAAGCCAAGAATGCGCTGTCCGATGAATGGCCCAAGCCTGCCGTGCTGATCGCCATGGGTGGATCGATCCCGATTGTCGGCGACTTCGACACGTTTCTTGGCATGGAGTCGCTGCTGGTCGGCTTCGGCCTTGAGGATGACCGCATCCATTCGCCCAATGAAAAATATGAGCTGGACTCCTTCCATAAGGGCCAGCGCTCATGGGCTCGCATTATGGCTGCTATCGCAGCCAAGTAGGGCCCGCATCATGGCCGCTATCGCAGCCAAATAAAGGACTTTAGATGACTATCCGTTTTCATAAAAACGATCTGCCCAATCTCGATCATTATAATGTCGATGCGGTTGCCATCGATACCGAAACGCTCGGCCTCAACCCGCATCGCGACCGGCTGTGCGTGGTGCAGATTTCGCCGGGCGACGGCACGGCTGACATAATCCAGATCGACGCCGGGCAAAAGGAAGCGCCCAATCTGGTGAAGCTTCTCAAGGATTCGGCGATCACCAAGATTTTCCATTTCGGGCGCTTTGATCTTGCCGTGCTGGCGCATACATTCGGCACCATGCCGGAGCCGGTTTTCTGCACCAAGATCGCCTCGAAACTGACCCGCACCTATACGGACCGGCATGGGTTGAAAGAAATCTGCGGCGAGCTTCTCGACGTTTCGATTTCCAAGCAGCAGCAGTCATCCGATTGGGCCGCAGAAGTTCTGTCGCAGGCGCAGCTCGAATATGCCGCATCGGACGTGCTTTACCTGCATCGCCTCAAGGCGGTGTTCGAACAGCGCCTTGCGCGCGATGGCCGCGCCAGACAGGCCGAAGCCTGCTTCAAATTCCTGCCAACCCGCGCCGAACTCGACCTGATGGGCTGGCCGGAGCAGGATATTTTCGCGCATAGCTGATAGCGCATGAAGCTTGCAAAGGGCCGGCAGGAAGCAACATCCTGCCGGCCTTTTTTGTTCCTGAGAGGCGAAAGCGCCAAAAAGTACACGTGGCCGTCCGACCTTGTCGCGCATCTTCTATCGTCAAGAATTTGCGTAACCGAACCGTCACAAATCGTCAGGTGTGACCTGCTTGCTACAGACTCTCAATCAATCTCCCTTTATATTAGGGTCAACTATTCATCGGAGGATCATCATGAAGATCAAAGCTCTGCTTCTCGCATCCACTGTCGCCCTTCTCGCCGCAACCGGCGCCAAGGCGGCTGATGCCATCATTCAGGAAGAGCCCGCACCCGTCATTCTTCCCGCCGGGTTCTCGTGGGAAGGTGCCTATATCGGCGGCCAGATCGGCTATGGCTGGGGCAAGTCGGAATTCAGTGACGGCGTAGATTACCTCAAGATCAAGCCGGACGGCTTCCTCGGCGGTGTCTATGGCGGCTACAACTTCGATCTCGGAAACGATGTTATTCTTGGTATCGATGCCGACGTAACCTATAACGATCTTGAAGACAGCTATTCGGAAATCATTGACGGAGACAGGAGCACCCTTGAAAGCAAGCTGCGCTGGTCGGGTGCCGTACGCGGTCGCGTCGGTTATGCCTTCGACCGCTTCCTGCCTTATATTGCAGGTGGTGTGGCATTTGGCGGCGTCAAGAACAGCGTTTCGATTGCAGGTCTCGGCGGCGTCTCCGAAAGCAAGACCCATACCGGCTGGACCATCGGCGGCGGCTTCGATTATGCGGCAACCGACAATGTCATCCTGCGGCTTGAATACCGCTATACCGATTACGGCAAAAAGGATTACGACTTCGGCACCGACTACAGCGTCGAGAACAAGTTCAAGACCCATGACGTTCGTCTTGGCGTCGCTTATAAGTTCTGATCTGGCAAGTCCTGATCCGGTTTACCGATCCTGATAAAAGGCCCTGCATTGCGGGGCCTTTTCTTTTCGCCCCTATATCGTGCCAATTTAACCCTCAAGCGTGTTGCGTTTTATCGTATTCATACAACACGCTTTAACTCTTTGTTTTTACGCATGTCTTTATCCCAAAACCGGTACCCACTTTTGGGAGACATGCTCTATCGGGTTTACGCCCCTTTAAACTGCCGCATTTACCCTTCAGTCGATTACCGCACACTAAAGCGCGTCGCGATCTTTCAGATTCGCTTCTTGCGCTTTAAGTTGTTGTTTTTACGCGTGTCGTTATCCCGAAACCGGTTCCCACTTTCGGGCGACATGCTCTAAATATGTGCGTGTAAATTTGATAAAGCGGGTCTCATTGATCGAAATGACCTGCGAATGGTGGGCGGATCTGGGCAGACATGGCTTCGCGAGACGGCAGAAAACAACGTATAGAACCTTCTTTCGGCAAAGCGCGGGAAACGGAAGAAAACACTTTCGCCGTCGATGAAGGAGACCGTATGGTCAGGGCACAGCGATCAGGAAAACCCGCAAAGCCCCGCAATTCGCGCCGCGGCAAAAAGGCAAGGCGCGGCGGGGGATTTTTCGGATTTGTGCGCCGGGCGATCTACTGGTGCCTGGTGCTGGGCCTGTGGGGCGGCATCGCCTTTGCGGCCATGCTGGTATATTTTGCCGCCAAAATGCCGCCGACCAGCGACTGGGCCGTTCCCGACCGTCCACCCAATGTGCGCATCGTCGATGTCAACGGCAATCTCATCGCCAATCGCGGCACGACCGGCGGACAGGCCGTCGGCCTGCATGAAATGTCGCCCTTTATCCCGCAAGCCGTCATGGCCATCGAGGATCGGCGCTTCTATTCGCATTTCGGCATCGATCCGATCGGGCTGGCGCGCGCCATCGTCACTAATATCGCATCGGGCCGCGCCGTTCAGGGCGGCTCGACACTCACGCAACAGCTTGCCAAAAACCTCTTCCTTTCGCCCGAACGCACATTGGAGCGCAAGGTTCAGGAAGTCATGCTCGCCCTCTGGCTTGAGCATAAATATAGCAAAGACCAGATTCTGGAGATGTATCTCAACCGGGTCTATCTCGGTTCGGGCGCCTATGGCGTCGATGCCGCATCGCGGCGCTATTTCAGCAAGACCGCCAGAGACGTCAACCTGATGGAAGCAGCCACGCTCGCGGGGCTTCTCAAGGCACCTTCGCGTCTTTCTCCGGCGCGCGACCCGGAAGCCGCCGCCGCCCGTGCGCGCGTGGTTCTGGGCGCAATGCGTGAAGAGGGCATGATCGACGACCGGCAGCTTGCAATCGCCGAAAGCGAGCCGCCCACCCGTGCGCCTTCCTATTGGCAGGGATCGGAGAATTATGTCGCCGACCGCGTGGTTTCCGAACTGCCTGAACTGATCGGCGAAGCGCATGACGACATCACCGTCCAGACGACGGTCGATCTCAATCTTCAGAAAGCCGCTGAAGAGGCCATCAGGGACCAGATTTCAGAAAACGGCAAGAAGATGAATGTCAGTCAGGGCGCTCTTGTCTCCATCGACAATACCGGCGCGGTGCGCGCCATGGTCGGCGGTTATGATTATGCCGCAAGCCAGTTCGACCGCGTAACAGACGCTCACCGCCAGCCCGCTTCCGCTTTCAAGCCCTTCGTCTATCTGTCGGCGCTCGAACAGGGCCGCACACCCGATTCCATCCGCAATGATGCCCCCGTTCGCATCGGCAAATGGACGCCGAGCAATGATAGCGGCAAATATATGGGGCCGGTGACGCTGGCGACCGCGCTCTCCCATTCGCTCAATTCCGTTTCGGCCCAGCTTGTCATGGAAGTGGGCCCGCAGACGGTCATCGATACGGCGCACCGGCTCGGTGTGCAGTCGAAGCTGACGCCCAATGCTTCGCTGGCGCTCGGCACCTCGGAAGTAACGCTTCTCGAACTAACCGACGCCTATGTGCCCTTTGCCAATGGCGGCTATCGCGCGCCGGTCTATTTCATCACCAAGGTCACGGATTCCGACGGCAATCTGCTTTACCAGCGACAGGAAGGCGTCGGTCCGCGCGCCATCGACGACCGCAATCTGGGCATGATGAATGCCATGCTGCGCCGCACGGTGGAAGACGGAACCGCCAGACGCGCCGCCTTCGGCTGGCCTGCGGCGGGCAAGACCGGCACCAGCCAGAATTTCCGCGATGCCGTCTTCGTCGGCTATACGGCCAATCTGACCACCGGCGTCTGGTTCGGCAATGATGACGGCAAGCCGATGAAGCGCGTTTTCGGCTCGGGTCTGCCGGTGACGGCGTGGAAAGCCTTCATGACGGAAGCCCATAAGGGCGTGCCTATCATGGAACTGCCCGGTCATTACGAAATTCAGGATATATTGCCCGGCGGCAATGACGGCATCGATCCGAACGCGCCTTACGATCCAAGCCTGATGTCACAGGACAGCTATGGCAATCAGCCCTTTGCGGGCAATGGCGATGACGGTTACTGGCCGCCTGCACCCGATTCTCCCGCCCGGGCTCCGGTCCAGCAGGATGGCACAGCGCAACATTATCCGGCCAGCGCCAATGACAACCGGCCGATGCCGCCCGCCTCTATCGGCGGCGAACTACCGCCGCGCAAATCCACGACGCTGCTCGATATCATCATGGGGAATTGACTAGAGGGCGCAGTTCAGGCTGTTTTTGGCGGATCGGCGACGCGAAGCTTAAACCCTCTCGAAATCCTGCCCGGCTTGGGCTATGCAGGAATCGAGAGTGAGGTTTCCATGTCAAAAGTTTCAAATACCGATACGTCCCCGTCCGATGCTCCCAAGACGGATGCGGAACGCAAAACACTCGTCCTGACGGGCGCAAGCCGCGGTATCGGCCATGCGACGGTGAAACGCTTCTCCCGGGCCGGGTGGCGCGTCATCACCTGCTCACGGCAGGATTTCGCCGAGAACTGCCCATGGCCCGCAGGGCCGGAAGACCATATCAAGGTCGATCTTGCCGACCCGGAGGATATTGGCAAGGCAATCGCCGAAATCCGTCGCAGGCTCGAAGCCAATGGCAGCAAGCTGCATGCGCTGGTCAATAATGCGGGTATCTCGCCGAAAGCCGAAGGCGGACGGCGCATGAATTCGATCGAGACGCCCATGTCGACATGGCGCGATGTCTTTCAGGTGAATTTCATGGCGCCGATCATGCTGGCGCGTGGGCTGTTCAAAGAACTGGAAGCTGCGCAAGGCTCGGTGGTCAATGTCACATCCATCGCCGGAAGCCGCGTACACCCCTTCGCAGGCACAGCCTATGCGACATCGAAGGCCGCGCTTGCCGCGCTGACACGCGAAATGGCCTCGGATTTCGGCCCGCATGGCATTCGCGTCAACGCCATCGCACCGGGGGAAATCGACACGGCGATCCTTTCGCCGGGCACCGACAAGCTGGTCGAACAATTACCGATGCGCCGCCTTGGCAAAACATCGGAAGTCGCGGAAACCATCTATTTTCTGTGCACCGAGGCGTCGTCCTATGTGACGGGTTCGGAAATTCACATTAATGGCGGCCAGCACGTCTGATAACGGAAGATGAAAGGACCGGCATGATCCTTTGCTGCGGTGAAGCCCTGATCGACATGTTGCCGCGCGAAACCGCGACGGGCGAGACTGCGTTTTTGCCCTTTGCGGGCGGCTCGGTGTTCAACACCGCAATCGCACTGGGCAGGCTCGACGTTCCGACGGGTTTTTTCTCAGGGCTTTCATCGGATTTTCTGGGTGCGATCTTGCGCGATGCGCTGGCGCGCTCCAATGTCGACTATTCCTTTGCGGCAATCTCCGACCGACCGACAACACTTGCCTTCGTGCGGCTGGTCGACGGTCAGGCGCGCTATGCATTTTATGACGAGAACACTGCCGGGCGCATGCTATCCGAAAGCGACATGCCATTCGTGGACGACAGTGTCGATGCCATGCTGTTTGGCTGTATCAGCCTGATTTCGGAGCCGTGCGGCCATGTCTATGAAACGCTGATGGCACGCGAAGCGCCAAAGCGCGTCATGTTCCTCGACCCCAATATCCGCGCAAGCTTCATCACCGACCGCGAAAAGCATCTGGCGCGCATGAAACGCATGATCGCGCTGGCCGATATTGTAAAACTTTCGGATGAGGATCTCGACTGGTTCGGTGAAAAGGGCAGCCATGACGAGATCGCAGGCGAATGGCTCAAGCTTGGGCCAAAGCTCATCGTCATTACCAGGGGCGCTCATGGCGCCGACGCCTATAGCGCCCATGCGCGCGTACGGGTTCCGGGCGTCAATGTGGACGTCGTGGATACGGTCGGCGCAGGCGACACGGTCAATGCGGGCATATTGGCCAGCCTGCATATGCAGGGGCTGCTTAATAAAGAGGCCATCGCCGGGCTTGATGAAGAGCAGATACATTCAGCCGTAGCTCTGGGCGTACGGGCGGCAGCGGTCACGGTTTCACGCGCAGGCGCCAATCCGCCATGGGCGACGGAAATGCGGGACTGATCGCAAACCGGTGACGGCTACCGATTGAACGTCACACCTTGACGAACTGCTCCACGCGTTCTTCATTGCCGAAGAATTTCAGATAACGTTCGACTTCCTTCGGGTCGCCGGTCGCCTTTTGCGGATTATCCGAAAGCTTGACCGCCGGGCGTCCATTGGCTTGCGTCACTTTGCAAACGAGCGAGATGGCCTTGAGGCCATGAATGGTGTTGGGCGCGCATCCGGCAAAATCGTTGGTCAGGTTGGTGCCCCAGCCGAAGCTCATGCGCACGCGGCCTTCAAAATGGCGGTAGGTTTCCTCGATGGTATCGACATCGAGCGCGTCGGAGAAAATCAGAAGCTTCTCGCGCGGGTCCTTGCCGCGTGATTTCCACCATTCGATGATGCGCTCACCGCCTTCAATCGGCGGCGCGCTATCGGGGCGAAAGCCGGTCCAGTCGGCCACCCAGTCGGGCGCATTGCGCAGAAAGGCAGCGGTCCCAAAAGCATCGGGCAGCACGATCAAAAGATTACCGCCATAATAGCGGTTCCAGTCCTGAAGCACGCGATAGGGCGCGCTGCGCAGTTCTTCATCCGTTGTTGCCAGCGCAGCCAGCACCATCGGCAATTCATGCGCATTGGTGCCCAGTGCCTCAAGATCGGTATCCATGGCCAGCAGCACGTTGGACGTGCCGGTGAAGGCTTCGCCGATCCCTTCCTTGAGAGCTTCGACGCACCAGCGCTGCCACAGGAACGAATGGCGGCGGCGGGTGCCAAAATCCGAAATCCGGAGATCGGGCAACTGGCGCAGCCGTTCGACCTTGCTCCACATCTTGGCCTTGGCGCGCGCATAGAGCACATCGAGCGAGAAGGGACCGAGATTCTTCATCGCCGCGCGCGAGCGTAGCTCATTGATGATGGCGAGCGCTGGAATTTCCCACATGGTCGTGTACGCCCACGGGCCATGGAAATGGAGTTCATACTGGCCGTCCTTGCGCTGCAATTCGTATTCGGGCAATTGGAAATCATGCAGCCAGTTGAGAAATTCGGGCTGAAAAATCTGCTTGCGGCGATAGAAGGTATTACCGGCAAGCCAGATCATCTCTTTTTTGGAAAAACGCAGTGTGCGGGCATGATCGAGCTGGGCGCGAAGCTCGCCCTCGTCGATCTCGTCGGCAAGGCGCACGGAAGATGTGCGATTGATAAGCGAAAAAGTCGCATCCACTTTGGGATAAAGACCCCAGATCATTTGCAGCATCAGGAGCTTGTAGAAATCCGTATCCAGCAGGCTGCGGACGATCGGATCGAGCTTCCATGTGTGGTTATAGACGCGCCGCGCAATGTCAGTTCTGGCCATCACGGCCTCCATTCCATAAATAGGCTGCAACCCCGGCTGGCGCAGCAGAAAGGCGGATTTTCGCCCGCCTTTCTAAATGCTTCATTCCTGTTTGGGAAGCTCCATGACAATTTCATGCTCGCCATTGGCTTCAAGCGGTATGCCATCGTCCATTTTTGCAAGCTTGCGCCCATTGAGCCGGATCGCCCTTGTCTTTGCGCCAGTCGTCACCCTGACGCGATAAAGGGCATCGCCAAAGCGCAGGCTGGCTTCATATCCATCCCATTCAGGCGGCAGCGCCGGATCAAGATGCAGCCGGTCGCCGCGTCTGGTCACGCCCAGAATGCCTTCGGTAGCAACACGGTAGAACCAGCCCGCCGAGCCGGTATACCAGGTCCAGCCGCCCTGTCCGCAGCGCGGCTCGACCGAATAAATATCGGCGGCGATCACGTAGGGCTCAACCCGATAAATATCGGGATTGCGACCATGGCTGACCGGGCTGATAAGCGAGAACAATCGCCATGCCGCGGCGGGCTTGCCCATGCGGGCCAATGCCAGAATAGCCCATGTCGCGCCATGGGTATATTGCCCGCCATTCTCGCGAACGCCGGGCGGGTAGCCCTTGATGTAGCCCGGCTCCTGCTCTGTCTTGTCGAAGGGAGGCGTGAAGAGACGCAGCAATTCGCCCTTCTCATCATCCAGCAGGTGTTTTTCGAGCGAGGCCATCGCCTGCTCGGCACGCTTGGGGTCCGCCACACCTGAAAGAACGCTCCACGACTGGGCAATGGCGTCGATCTGGCATTCATCGCTTTCGTGCGAGCCAAGCGGCGCGCCATTGTCATAGAAGCCGCGGCGATACCATTCGCCATCCCAGCCATGGCGATCGAGCGCCTCTGTCAGACTTTCCACATGCGCCTGCCAGCTTTTTGCGCGCGCCATATCCTTGCGCGATTGGGCAATCGGGATGAATTGCCTGAGCGTATAGGCGAGGAACCAGCCAAGCCACACGCTTTCGCCCTCACCCTTTGCGCCGACGAGATTCATGCCGTCATTCCAGTCACCGCCCAGAATCAGCGGCAGGCCGTGCTTGCCGGTGCGCCGCACCGCAAGATCAAGCGCCAGCGCGCAATGTTCATACAGGCTCTGGGTGTTTTCGGAAATTTCCGGCTCGTAGAAAGCGTCGTGCTCGCCCTCCTCCAGCGCGCGGCCCTGAAGGAATGGCAATGGCTCATCGAGAATCGAACGGTCGCCCGTCGTCTCGACATAGAGCGATGCGCCATAGCCAAGCCAGACCACGTCATCGGAAATCAGCGTGCGGACGCCCGCCCCTGTTGCGGGCAGCCACCAATGCTGCACATCGCCTTCGGGGAACTGACGCGAGGCGGCATTCAATATCTGTGCGCGCGCCAGCGACGGATCGACGAGCAGGAGCGAGAGCGTATCCTGCAACTGGTCGCGGAAACCGAATGCGCCGCTGGCCTGATAGAAGGCAGCACGCGCCCATATACGGCAGGCCAGCGCCTGATAGGGCAGCCAGCCATTGACCAGAAGATCGAAGGCCGGATCGGGCGTCTTCACCTGAACGCGATTGAAGAAGCCTTCCCATTGCTCCCTGGTCGCAGCCATGCGCTCCTCGAAGGAGCCTTCCCACGCATGAGAAACAAGCCTTCGGGCCTCCTCCGCATCGGCCGCATTGCCGAGCAGGAAGACCAGTTCCCTGCTTTCGCCCGGTTCCACATCGATGTCGAATGCAAGTGCGGCGCATGGATCGCGTCCCGCTTCCACCGTGCCCGAGAGCGGCTTGCCCGAAAGCACGATCTCCGGTCGATCCACCGAACCGCCTGAGCCGATAAATTCGCTGCGATCGGCCGTGACGGATTGCGGTTTCTCGGAAGCCGCGAAGAAGGCCACCTGTCCCGCTTTTTCCGGATGATAGGGATTGGTGGCAAAGAGCGCGTCCAGTCCATCATCATGCGAAGGCACGATGAAGGGAGCGCTCTTGAAGCGGGCATTGCCCAGCACCCATTCAACATAGCCATAAACGCGCAGCTTGCGCCGGGACTTGCCCTGATTGGCTATGATGAGGCGTGAAAGCCGAACCGGCTTTTCGACATCGACAATATGGGTGAGTTCGAGGGCGATTTCGCCATGCTGCGCCGAAAAGCTCGAATATCCATGGCTGTGGCGGGCTTCATAGGTCACGGCCTCATCGCGCAGCACATTGGCGGTTGGCGCAAAGGCATGACCCGTCTCGCGATCCAGCAGATAGATCGCTTCGCCGGGGCGATTGGTGACCGGATCATTGGCCCAGGGGGAAATCTGGTAATCACGGCTGTTTCCAGCCCAGGTGAAGGCGGAGCCTTCCGCCGAAATATGGAAGCCGAACGACGGATTGGCGATCACATTGATCCATGGATGCGGCGTGGTGGTGCGGCCATTGATGCGCACGACATAGCTGCCATCATCCGCAAAGCCGCCATAGCCATTCCAGAAGCGAAGATCATCGCCCGATGGGCGTGGCAAATCCAGAGCCTGCGCCGTCATGGCAAGGCGGCGCTCCTCAAGGCTCCGGCTGGTCGTGACCGGCACGCGCCCATTGGCGCCCGTTCCCGACGGCAATTCGATAGCCACCATTTTGGCATCGCTGCGCGCGGCCAGATCGACGGTGAATTCCTCGCTGCGGCGCAATTGCTCGGCAAGCGAACCATTCTGCGCATGCAT
Source organism: Falsochrobactrum shanghaiense (assembly GCF_003149535.1). Taxonomy (GTDB): domain Bacteria; phylum Pseudomonadota; class Alphaproteobacteria; order Rhizobiales; family Rhizobiaceae; genus Brucella; species Brucella shanghaiense. Next base: position 422,830 of record NZ_QGDB01000001.1, read on the forward strand.
GACCACGCGGGCGGAAGCCAGAAGCGTATTGTAGGTTTCCTCGCTCATCTGGTCGCGGCGCACCGCAAAAATATGTGCCCGCCCGCCGCCGCGCGCGCGGAAGCCTTCCACGATCCATTCAATGGCGCGCTGGGTATCCTGCGCATAGGAGAAAGCGCGCTCGTTGACCGCGACCACATCGACGGTCAGGCCCTTGCTGCGCCAGTATTCCTGCGCGCGCAGCACGCCGCGCAACACGTCGAGATCGGCTTCATTATCGATACGCAGGGCGAAGATCGGATAGTCGCCGGAAATCGACAGCGGCCAGAGATCGGATTGCTTGCCCAGACCGCTTGCAATGGTCTCCGGCGGCTGGCGCAGCGTGCGTTCGGGATAAAGCAGATAGGTCGCGATCTTCTGGTAATCGGCGGCCTCCGCAGGCTTTATGCCGATATGATAGAGCTGCACCTGCGAACTCGTCCATGAAAGCGAATATTCACGTGCGAAGGTTTCGGGATGGCGGTGCAGCGCCACCGCATGTTCCACCGCATCGCGGCTTCCGCCTGCGAAGGTCCAGAAAACAAGGCTGACCTTCTTGTGCGCGGGAACCCGGACGCGGGTGCGCACCGAAGCGATCGGATCGAGCACGCAGCCCTGACTGCCGGCAAATTTCGCGCCTTCATCAAAAGCCGCCGCATTGCGCAGCGAGCGGCCACGGCCGATAAAGGTGCGGCGATCGGTTTCAGCTTCCGTTTCACGTACCGTTCCCGTCAGGTCGGCAGCGAAATGCGCGACATAAATATCGGGATCGGATGGCGCGCGTTTGCGGCGTCTGGCATAGATCGTCGAGCCATTATCCGCGATTTCCGTTTCGACGAACATCTTGGCAAAGGCCGGATGCGCCGCGTCGCTATCGGTGTCGTTGAGCACCAGTTCGGCATAGGATGTGACCTCGATCATGCGGTCACGCGCGCTGGTGTTGATGATGTCGAGCCTGCGGCCCTCACCGTCGCTTTCAGATGAAACGATCACTTCCATGACCGTCTTGATCTCATTGGCGGTCTTGTAGAACTCGGCCTTGTCTTCGGTGAAGACCGTTTTGGTTTCCTCTTCCGGATTGCGGACGGGTTCGCCGGTCGCCGACCACCAGTAGCCGTTTTCCATGTCGCGCAGGAACAGGAAGGTGCCTTGCAGGTCTTCCGAGGCATCCGCCTGAAAACGGGTGATGTCCCAGTTGTGCCAGCGGCTGTAGCCGGAACCATTGGCCGTGACCATCAGCGCATATTGGCCATTCGACATCATATGCGTGGTGCGCGGAGCCTTGAACGGCACATCGATGATGCGCATCGGCGCATCGTCGAAGCCGCCCGAATCCACGCGCATCGGATTTTCCGTCTTGGCGTAGACCATCGGAATTTCGCGCGGGGCCTTTTCCTGCAACAGAAGTTCCGCCGCCTCGATCACCGGGTCGGAATGGAAGCGCTCGCGCATGCGGCCTTCAAAGATCACATTGTTGACCGCGATGATCGCCATGCCATGATGGTGGGCGTAATAGTTTTTCACCACCGCATAGGCCTCGCCCTCACGCACGCGCGAGGGGGTGAAATCCACCGAATCGTGGAAGCCGTATCGGCCCAGCGCGCCGAGCTTTTCCAGCCGCTTGAGATTGGCGACCGCAGCCGCCGGCTGATATTGCGCAGCCAGCAGGCTCGCATAGGGCGCAATGACCGCATTGCGCGAAAGGCCGCGCTGAAGGCCGAGATTGGGGACGCCGAAATTGGAATATTGGTAATTCATATGCGCGTCGCGCGCATTGAATGCCGCTTCCGAAATGCCCCATGGCAGACCGCGCGAGGTGGCGTAATCGATCTGGCGCTGCACGATCAGCTTGTTGGTCTGGTCGAGCAGCGAGCCCAGAGGCTCCGACATGACCAGCGGCGGCATGAGATATTCAAACATCGAGCCGGACCACGAGAGCAGCGCCCCCTTCCAGCCGACCGGCACCAGAAGACGTCCGAGCTTGAACCAGTGCTCGACCGGCACGTCGCCCTTGGCAATCGCAAACAGGCTGGCCAGACGCGCTTCGGAAGCCAGAAGATCGTAGCAGCTTTCGTCCAGTTCGTTTTCCTGTACGCGGAAACCGATGGACAGCAGGCGGCGCTCCTTGCGCTCGAGGAAGCCGAACTGCATGTCGAAAGCAAGCTGGCGCGAGCGGGAAGCAAGTTCGCGCAGATGCTCGCGCAATTCATCCGTATTGTGCTCGCCCATCGCATCGTCGGTATGGGCCTTGCAGGTATCGACGAGGATGCGCGCCCATTCGGACGCTTCGGCGCTAGCGGGCGTTTCGACCTCGCTGTCGAGTTCATCCATAAGCCGCACGATGTCGGAGGCGAACAAGGACAGGTTGATTGTGCGGAAGGACGCTGTTTCCGGCTCTTCCTTGATGGTGCGCACGGCGCGGCGGAAATTGGCGATGCGCTCTTCCAGACGGCGGCGAAGCGGCCGCAGGATGCGGCGATCGTCGGGGATTTTCGCAATCGTTTTCTCAACGATGTCGTTGACGTCGAGAATGCCGTCGAGATCGCCCTGCATATAGACGGATGGCGCTTCGGCCCATTCTTCCATCGCCGATGAAAGCGTGACCAGATGACCGGCCAGATTGCCGCTATCGACCGCCGAAACGTAAAGCGGGGTCATGGGCGCGAGCGTGTGGGTTTCATACCAGTTATAGAGATGGCCCTGATATTTCTCCATCTTCTCAAGCGTGGTGACGGTCGCCCCGATACGGTTGAGGGTTTCCTCGAAACCGATCCAGCCGAAATCGCGCGCCGCCACGACCGAAAGAAGGTAGACGCCGATATTGGTGGGCGAGGTGCGCTGTGCAACGATCGGCGCGGGATCTTCCTGGAAATTATCCGGCGGCAGATGGTTATTCTCCGCATTGGTGAATTCGGCGAAATAGCGCCATGTGCGCCGTGCATAGCGGCGCAGGTCCGCCTTGTCCGAAGACAAGACCTCCAGCGTATCCTGCGGTTTTGCCGAGCGGCTGACGAGCCACCCGATCAGCGGCGAAGCGAACCAGATCACGGCAAAGGGCGCTGCGATCAGCGCGGCGTGGCTTTGCGCAGCAAGCGGCAGGAGTATGGCAATCCCGGCGATCACAAGCGCCGGCCACATCATCTGGAAATAATAAAGAAGCGTGTCGGGCGACGAGCTTGCCTGCGCTGCAGTGCGCCATTCAAGCAGGTTGCGGCGCGAGACGAACAGGCGGTAGAGCGTGCGCGCGATCGCATCGGCCATCAGGAAGGCGGAATGCGCGATAAAAGCCGTGCGCAGCGCCACATCCGCCGTGCCCAGCGCAATATCGGTGAGAATGGACTGCGCATGGCCCTTGAGCGAATAGTCCATGCTCGCCGGGATGAGGTTCGTGACGATGCCGAAGGTCGGCGCCACGAACATGCTTACGATCAGGAAAGCCTGCCAGACCGCAGCCGGGCCGAGAGGCAGGACGCTCCAGCCGACAAGCGCGGCGAGAACCCAGAGGATCGGATTGAGGGAGCGGCGCAGGTTGTCGACCATTTTCCAGCGCGTGATCGCGCTGACACTGCTGTTGGTCGAGAACAGCCAGGGCAGAAGCTGCCAGTCGCCGCGCGCCCAGCGATGATGGCGCGAAACGTCGACATTGTAGCCGGTGGGATAATCCTCCACCACCTCGACATCGCTGACCAATGCTGCGCGCGCATAGCCGCCTTCGAGAAGATCGTGGCTCAGGAGCGTATTTTCAGGCACCCTGCCCTTGAGCGCCGCCTCGAACGCATCGATGTCATAAAGGCCCTTGCCGGTGAAAGTGCCCTCGCCCAGAAGATCCTGATAGGAATCGGAAACCGCAAAGACATAAGGATCGATACCGCGATTGACCGAGAATACGCGCTGGAGGAAGGACGCCTCGTCGCCGGTCGTCAATGAAGGCGTTACGCGCGGCTGGAGAATGCCGTATCCGCGCGTCACGCGCCCGGTTTTCGCATCCATGACCGGACGATTGAGCGGATGGCTGAGCTTGCCCGCCAGATTGGTGACGGCTTCGGGCGTCAGGCGCGTGTCGGCGTCGAGCGTCATGACATATTTGACGTCTTTGGGCAGGCGCGGATCGGCGGGGAAGAAACTCGTATCCTGATCGCCGCGCAGAAGCAGGTTCAGCTCATGCAGCTTGCCGCGCTTGCGCTCCCAGCCCATCCAGCAGCCCTGCTTCTCATTATAGAGGCGGCGGCGATGGAGAAGGAAGAAACGCGGTTGGTCGTCGCCGGTATAATGCTCGTTGAGACTGGCTATCTCGTCGCGCGCATATTCAAAGATTTCCATATCCGCAGGCGTGATTTCCTGCTTCGCATCCACCCAGTCACTGACGAGGGCAAAGTAGATTTCGCCGCGCGGATTGGTCAGATAATGGACTTCGAGATTGCGGATCTGCTCATCGATGGAATCGCGCGTGGTAATGAAGGTCGGCACGGCGACCAGCGTGCGCGCTTCCGGTGGCAGGCCGTCCTTATATTCAAAACCGATCAGGCGCGTCGGCTGCATGAACCATGGCACCAGCGCATTGAAAAGCGAATAGGACGCGTCCATGGCCGGGAAGATTGCAAGCAGGGTGAACAATGTGCGCAGGTCGGTCGAAAGACCCGCCCGTATCATGCAGTAATTCACCAGCAACAGAATCAGGATGGTGAAGATCGCCGTGGGAATGAAAAAGCCCCACAGGCCGAGATTGCGATAGAAACGCAGTGCTTTCACGCTGAATGGCGCGCGGTAGCCGCAAACCTTCTCAAGTTCCTCGCGACCATCGCCCCACAGATAATAGGCGATCGATCCGCTGCCGCCGGTCCCCGCCAGCGCCGCATCGCGCGTTTCGTTCGTCGCCTCCGCAAGCTTGAGCGCAGCCCAGGTGATTTCGATCTCGCTGAGGTTCGAATGACGGGCGAGTTTCTCGATGGTTACGCGATAGGAATTGCGGGAGCGGAAATCCAGCAATTCGAAATCGCTATGCTCGCGCAGAATCGCATCCACCTGATTGACGGTTTCAAACCAGGTTTCCCAATCAATATCATCGATGGTCTTGAGGCTTCGGATGACATTGCCCATCGTCACGCCGCCGGTGGACTGGCGGGCATGTTCCTCGACAATCGCGTCTTCGGGGTTGCTGCCCTCCTGCTCCAGAATGCGTTCAAGCCAGTGGGCCGCAGCCGAAGTATCGGTGGAAGCGCCGCGCAGGCGATAGAGAAGATGGGTGGCGAAAGTGCTGTCGCGTGCGGCCTGTGCATATTGCGCCAGAACCGTTTCCAGCTCCTCGTCATTGGCGGCCAGAACGATCCGGTCCGCTACCGTATTGGCCAGATTGCGCATGTTGCGCGCGCGATCCACACGCAGCGCAAGGCGACGGGCATTTTCGACCAGAAAATAACGCACAGCCGCAGGCAGCGCCCACAATTCACCAATCTTGAGCGGCTCGACCGTCTGGAATCCCTGAACCAGAGCCGTAAGCGACTTGAGCGAAAAATTGCTGTCCGTATGCGCGACATAGAGCCAGGCGAGCGCGAAAATCCGCGGCATGTCCTTGACGGGCGCATAGGGCGGCAATTGCCGGATGAAGCGGCGCGGCAGATCGCGGCGGGTCTGCTGGACCGTCTTGTCGATCTGATAGTGATTATCGAGCAGCCATTGCGCGGCAGGCGTGATGGTCTCGCCCGCACGCGAGGCGGCATCCGCCGAGCGGTAGGCGTGGAGAATGAGCTTGTCATTTTCAGACAGGCGCTGATCGAAAGCAAAGCTCTGATAGCCGGGCAATACCAGCTCTTCACCGCGCGCGACGGAAGCTGCGAGCTCGCGCAGTTCATCCTCGGATTTATAATGCGCGCGAATGGGTGAAGGTTGTTCGGGCGGAATCTGATCGAAATTATTGCGATCTGCGACAGAAGAACTGGACGGCGAAGAAGACAATTCCGGCATGTGCCTTAACAGCCTTTCCGAGGGAATGATATGGCGGGCGGATACTGGGATTCAATCGAAGATTTGTTTCAGGGAAACGACAGTATCCGTGATCGGTTCCCTGCATGCCGAGAGCATTTGGCTGAATTGCGACATTGGACCGTGGTGATATTCAAATCGTTTGAATTACAACGCACAATTGTTTGCCGATATTAACGCTACGTTATGCAATCCTTGGACGATATAACTCTAACATACTGAATCTAAAAATAATACAATGCTCGCCCGGACGCGACGAAAAATACCCGGCAGGCGCATGTTGGCGAACGCCAAATGAATCCGTCTGGCGGCGATATGCTTCAGTTTTCCACAATCTTGAGGCTCTTGTCGAAAACCCGCAAGACCCGATCCAGTTCATGACCGCGCTTCATGATCAGACCGCTTGCCGCAATCACCGAATAGGCACCCTGCTTCTGCGACAGCCGGGGATTCTTTTCGACGCGGAAAAGCGGAATTTCGCTTGCCCGGCGAAAAATCGAAAACACAGCCCTGTCGCTTAAATGGTCGATGGCGTAATCCCGCCAGACCCCTGCCGCGACCATGCGGCCATAAATATTGAGGATTTTTCCCAATTCGTGCCGGTCAAAGCTGACAACTGCCGGATGCGGGCGGGCTTGGGTCAGGGGAACAATGCGGGCAGAAGCTCTCGAAGGAGAAGTATCCTCATTCGCTGCATTCGCAGCTATATCCGGGGCTGCGCCTGATGTATCCATATCCTTACTTCCGCTCTCCGGGCCGCTCGATCATGGCCACTTGATCATGGCCGCTCGTTTCATGTGGAAGATAAACCAGCTCGTTTCATGACACCAAGGTGATGCTTTTATAACATAAATTCAAGCGCCTATTCTCACCCCGGCAATTTTCATGGATATAAACAAGCGCTTAAAGCTGTCACTATCCCGAAACCGGCCCCCCACTTTCGGGCGACATGCTTCAGCGCCCCCAACTTGTTGGGATACAGGCATTCACGAAAAGAAAACGGGTGTCCTTAATGGTGATTGCCGGCCACATTTTCGCCTTGCAAGCTTCGCATTGCAGCCCGATTATAACGCCAGCATTGATGCGTTGCCTGAGACGGTTCGGTTCGGGTATGTCCGACCCCAAGCCCCCCGCCCAAAGGACTGCCCGAATCGAACCAACCGGCTCCGCCGACACGCAACGCGATCTTCCCAGCCCAAAAAACAGCACCAATCAAAAGCCCGTTACAGGCCTCATTAAAGGCCGAGTTCGCGCTTGTCCTTGAAAAGAGCCGCCCCCAGAATCGGGCCCAGAGATTTGCCGTTGCGATATTCCTGCAGGATAATCGCGCAGCCGGTCACATCTTTCCGGTCGAGTTCGGAAGCCGGAAGCTCGATTTTCAAAGCCTCGCCATCCCACACGCCGATTGTATTGATGTCGCTCACCGTATTGCGATAGGTGAGCGATTGCCCGGCATTCTCGCCCTTGTCGATGGGGATCGTCACCGAATCATGCAGATAGAGCAAAACCACATGCGCTGGCGTTTGCGGCTTTTCGCCCGCGGCAATCTCGATGGAAAGCCGGTCATTGCCCGAAGGCTGAATGGAGATCGGTATTTTCAGGCTGCTTGCGGCCAGATGCGCGCCGATTTCCGCCGCATCGCCGCCGTTCATTTCAACCTCGCCATTGACGATGGCCTGGGGCGTATAGACCATCTTGGCGTTGAAGGCATTGCGATAGGCGTCCTGCCTGTCGGTCGCCTCCTGTGTCGCCAGCGTATCGCGCCAGCCCATATAATCCCAGTAATTGACGTGAAACGACAGAGCCAGCACATTGGGGTCGTCCGCATAGGCGGACATATTCCTATCCGCCTGCGGACACGACTTGCAGCCCTGCGACGTATAAAGCTCAAGAACAGCCGTTCTGTTGCTTTCATCCTGCGATTTTGGCTGCGCCTGTGTTGCGCCGGAAACGGACAGACAGCCCGCAAACGCCAATCCCACAAGGCCGCACAGGCCATGCCAGCGGGATATTGCTTCCCGGCCAGTCCGCATGTCGGCTCCATCTGTGGAATGTTTCACGCTCTGCTTTCCTTCATGCCTAAAGCGCGTCGCGATCTTTCAGATTCGCTCCTTGCGCTTTAAGTTGTTGTTTTTACGCATGTCGTTATCCCGAAACCGGTTCCCACTTTCAGGCGACATGCTCTAATGGTTGCATCTATTATGCAGGATTTCACCGTTCAATAGGAATTCACGTTGCAGTGAAAAGCGGCCACGACAGCGTGAGCAGCCCTTTCATGAAAAAGCCGCCGGATTGCTCCGGCGGCTTTCGATTTTATATCCTGTAGGAAATCAGGCTGCGAGATCGCGCAGAACGGTCTGCAAGATGCCACCGTTCTTCATATAGTCGAGCTCGTCCAGCGTATCGATGCGGCAGATGAGCGGAACCTTCTTCACCGTGCCATCGGCATAGGTGATGGAAGCCTCGACCTTCTGGCGCGGGCGCACATCGGTAAGACCTTCGATGGTGACGATTTCATCACCCTTCAGGCCCAGCGACTGCCAGCTCGTGCCTTCCTCGAAGACGAAGGGCACAATGCCCATGCCCACCAGATTGGAGCGGTGGATACGCTCGAACGACTGCGCGATGACCGCCTTGACGCCCAACAGGTTGGTGCCCTTGGCTGCCCAGTCGCGCGACGAGCCGTTGCCATATTCGACGCCAGCAAAGACGACCAGCGGCACGCCCTCGGCCTTGTATTCCATGGCCGCGTCGTAGATCGACATTTCTTCCTTCGACGGATAGTGAATGGTGTAGCCGCCTTCGCGTCCGTTTTCACCCAGCATGTGGTTGCGGATACGGATATTTGCGAAAGTGCCGCGCATCATCACTTCATGGTTGCCGCGACGGGTGCCGTACTGGTTGAAGTCGGCAATACCGACGCCATGGTCGAGCAGATATTTACCGGCAGGCGACTGCGCCTTGATCGAACCGGCAGGCGAGATGTGGTCGGTCGTGATCTTGTCGCCGAAAAGGCCGAGAACACGGGCGCCCTTGACGTCTGCGATCGTGCCAGCCGACTTGCCCATGCCCACGAAGTAAGGCGGGTTCTGCACATAGGTCGAATTGTCGTCCCATGCATAGGTCTGGCCAGCAGGGACCTGCACGGCCTGCCAGTTTTCGTCGCCCTTGAACACATCCGCATATTTCTCCGAGAAGATCTTGCGGGTGACGTTCTTGACGATGAAGTCGTTGATTTCCTGCGACGAAGGCCAGATGTCGCGCAGATAGACCGGGTTGCCGTCCTTGTCTTCGCCAAGCGGTTCCTTGGTCAGATCCTTGGTGACCGTACCGGCGAGCGCGTGAGCGACGACAAGCGGCGGCGAAGCCAGATAGTTGGCCTGCACGTCCGGCGAAACGCGGCCCTCGAAGTTACGGTTGCCCGAAAGAACCGCAGCGCCGATCAGGCCCTTTTCGTTGATTACCCTGGAGATCGGGGCCGCCAGCGGACCGGAGTTGCCGATACAGGTGGTGCAGCCGAAACCGACCAGATTGAAGCCGAGCGCATCCAGATCTTCCTGAAGACCGGCATCCGCCAGATAGGCGGCAACCACCTGCGAGCCGGGAGCCAGCGAAGTCTTGACCCATGGCTTGGTCTTCAGGCCCTTGGCGACCGCGTTGCGGGCCAGAAGACCGGCTGCGATCAGCACGCTCGGATTGGAGGTGTTGGTGCACGACGTGATGGCGGCGATCACCACATCGCCATGGCCAAGATCGTAATCTTCGCCTTCGACCGGATAGCGGGTGTTCTGACCCGAAGTCTTCTTATATTCGGCTTCGAGCGAAGTCGCGAAACCGGAAGCGATGTTTTCAAGCGGGATGCGACCTTCCGGACGCTTCGGGCCAGCCATCGATGGCACCACATCGCCCATGTCGAGTTCGAGAACATCGGTGAAGACCGGATCAGCCGATCCGCTCTCGCGCCACATGCCCTGCGCACGGCAATAGGCTTCAACCAGCGCGATGCGATCTTCGTCGCGGCCGGTCATGTGCATATAGTTGAGGGTTTCCTGATCGACCGGGAAGAAACCGCAGGTCGCGCCATATTCGGGTGCCATATTGCCGATGGTCGCACGGTCGGCCAGCGTCATATTATCAAGGCCGGCGCCGAAGAATTCGACGAACTTGCCGACCACGCCCTTCTTGCGCAGCATCTGCGTGACGGTGAGCACGAGGTCGGTGGCGGTGACGCCTTCCTTGAGCTTGCCGGTGAGGCGGAAGCCGATGACTTCCGGCAGCAGCATGGAGACCGGCTGGCCGAGCATGGCCGCTTCGGCTTCAATACCGCCGACACCCCAGCCCAGAACGCCAAGGCCGTTGACCATGGTGGTGTGGCTGTCGGTGCCAACGCATGTATCCGGATAGGCGACGGTTTCGCCGTTTTCTTCCTTGGTCCAGACGGCCTGCGCCAGATATTCGAGATTGACCTGATGGCAGATGCCGGTGCCGGGCGGAACGACGCGGAAGTTCTTGAACGCCTGCTGGCCCCATTTGAGGAAGCGATAACGTTCGCCATTGCGCTGATATTCCAGATCGACATTGTTCTTGAACGCCAGCGGATTACCGAAATCGTCGACGATCACCGAGTGGTCGATGACCAGATCGACCGGAACAAGCGGGTTGATCTTTTCCGGATCGCCGCCGAGCGCCTTGAGGCCGTCGCGCATTGCGGCAAGGTCCACAACCGCCGGGACGCCGGTGAAGTCCTGCATCAGCACGCGCGCCGGACGGTAGGCGATTTCCGCCCCGGCCTTGCCGTGATCGACCAGCCATTTGGCGACGTTTTCGATGTCCGACTTCTTGACGGAGCGGTCATCCTCGAAGCGGAGCAGATTCTCAAGCAGGACCTTCATCGAAAAAGGGAGCTTGGAAATGCCTTCCAGACCGTTCTTTTCGGCTTCGGTCAGGCTGTAATAAACATATTCCTTGCCCCCTGCGGTGAGGGTTCTGCGGCATTTGAAACTGTCGATATGAGACACGGGTTCGTCCTTCATGCTACTGGCCGGAAAACCAGGACGAACGCCTAGGCTAGCGTTTCAAGGACGCGCCAAGGTGCGGGTGCAGTCATTTCCGCTGTCCGTCCCGAAACTCATGCCCGCAAAGGCGCTAAGTGTTTGAGATCGGCCAAAAATGGTTTCCACGCCGACCGCTGGCATGGTAGCTCTCATATAGAGAGTTTTCTAAAACGATTCCAGACTGAATCTTACGAATTTATCGCCTTGCGGCGAAATGTTGCGACAGGTCCGTTCAGGTTCCGCAAGATGCGGCCTGAAGCGGCCCAAGGAGAGAAAATGCGGCTTGAGGCCGACAAACTGGCAGGCGAGCGCGGCGGCGAGAGGGTTTTCTCAGCCCTCTCCTTTGACCTGTCTTCGGGCGAGGCGCTGGTCGTCACCGGGCCGAACGGCTCTGGAAAATCGACATTGCTGCGAATCATCTGCGGCCTGCTTGCTGCCGCTGAAGGCGGGGTGGAACTGACCGAGGCGGGAGAACCATTGCCGGTGCGCGCGGCCTGTCATTACCTTGGCCATCAGAACGCCATGAAGCCCGCTTTGAGCGTGCGCGAAAATCTGGTTTTCTGGCAGAAATTCAACGGTGCCGCGGCGCTCGCAATAGACGAGGCACTGGAGGCGGTCGATCTGCCGGGGGTGGAGCATCTGCCTTTCGGCTATCTGTCCACCGGCCAGAAGCGCCGCGTTTCCATTGCCAAAATTCTGGTCAGCCATCGCCCGCTCTGGATCGTGGATGAGCCGACCGCCGGTCTCGACAAGGCTTCCGAAACCCGCTTTGCAACACTGATGCGCGAACATATGCGCGAAGGCGGGATGATCGTCGCAGCCACCCATATTCCTTTGGGCCTCGAAAACATCAGGACGCTCGATATGGCCGCCTATGCACCAGAGGCTGCCTGATGCTGGCGCTGCTGCTTCGCGACATGCGGCTGAGCATTCGCGCCGGAGGCGGCGCGCTGATCGGCATATTGTTCTTTTTGGCAGTGATTTCCGTCATGCCGTTCGGCGTCGGGCCTGATCTCAATCTTCTGGCGCGGATCGGTCCGGCCATGTTGTGGATCGGCGCGCTTTTGGCGACATTGCTCGGCCTCGACCGGCTGTTTCAGGCCGACCGCGAGGATGGCTCGCTCGATCTTCTGCTGATCGGTGCAGAGCGGCACATGCTGCCTTTCACCGTATTCGTGAAATGCGTCGCGCACTGGCTGGCGAGCGTTCTGCCGCTGGTGATCGCATCGCCCATGCTGGGCCTCTTCATGAATATGGACGCGACAGCGATTGGCGCGACGATGCTGACACTTCTGGTCGGCACGCCTGCCATCGCCTTTATCGGCGCGGTCGGGGCTGCGCTGGCGGTAGCGTTACCGCGCGGCGGACTGCTTGTTTCGGTGATCGTGCTGCCACTGACCATTCCGGTGCTGATTTTCGGCGTGTCGGCCTCTTACGGCGCGACCGATGCGGTTGCACCATTTCTGGCGCCGTTCCTTATTCTTGCCGCGCTGACATTGTTTTTCGCGGTTTTAGGCCCGCTCGCCGCCAGTGCGGCACTGAAAACATCTGCGGATTGAGCATGAGCCTATCCGAAAACCGGCTTCCGCTTTTCGGGATCATGCTCGACGGATTGACGCAGTTGATTGCGATCAATTGAACAGCACGGCGGGGAAAGGTAAATAAAGGCCATGACGAAAGAAATGACCAGAGCCGCAAGCTGGCTCGATCTTGCCAATCCCACGCGCTTTCTCGGCTTTGCCGGGCGTGTCCTGCCATGGCTGGCCGGGCTTTCGGCGCTGTTTCTGGCCGTGGGCCTCTATATGGTCTTTCTTTCGCCCGAAGATTATCAGCAGGGCATCACCGTGCGCATCATGTATATCCATGTGCCTTTCGCATGGCTTGCCATGATGTGCTATTCGATCATGGCGGTTTCCTCGCTCGGCACGCTGGTCTGGCGGCATCCGCTGGCCGATGTTTCGGTGCGCGCAGCAGCCCCGCTGGGTGCGGTCTTCACAGCGCTGGCCCTTGCCACCGGCTCGCTCTGGGGCAAGCCCATGTGGGGCACATGGTGGGTTTGGGATGCGCGGCTCACTTCCGTCTTTGTACTGTTTTTGATGTATCTGGGCATTATCGCGCTTTCGCGCGCCATGGACGATCCCGCCAAAAGCGCCCGGCCGGTGGCGGTGCTCACGCTGGTCGGCTTCATCAATGTTCCGATCATCAAATTCTCGGTCGACTGGTGGAACACACTGCATCAGCCGGCCTCGGTGTTTCGCATGGATGGCCCGACCATCGATGCTTCCATGCTGCGCCCGCTTTTCGTGATGGCGATCGGCTTCACGCTTTTGTTCATCACGCTGCATATGATGGCGATGCGCAATGAAATCTGGCGTCGCCGTGTCGCCTCCATGAAGAAGCTTGCCGCCCGTAATGCCGAGCGCAATCGCAAGGCACAGGAAGGCGCGGCATGACCCATCTTGGTTTCGTCATTGCCTCTTACGGCATTACCTTCGCAGCGCTTGCCCTTGTGATCGGCTGGGTGCTTGTCGACCAGCGCATCCAGAAAAACGAGTTGAAGCGGCTGGAGACGCAAGGTGTGCGTCGCCGTTCGGCCAGGCCGTCCCGGAAGACGACGCCATGACGGAAACGACGGAAAAAACCGCTCCCAAGAAACGCGCTACATGGGTCGCCTTGCTGCCGCTTGCAATTTTTGTGGCGCTCGTGGGCGTTTTCGCCGTGCAGCTTCTTTCGGGCAGGGACAATTCCACTATTCCCTCCGCCCTGATCGGAAGAGACGCGCCGCTGACCCAATTGCCGCCGGTTGAAGGACTGGCGCGCGATGGCGCAGCCGTTCCCGGCCTCAATAGCGAAGATTTCAAAACCGGACCGGGAGGCAGGCTGACACTGGTCAATGTCTGGGGATCATGGTGCGCGCCCTGCCGTCAGGAGCATCCCCTGCTGATGGAAATCGCCAGGGATAAGCGCATCAGCGTCGTCGGCCTCAACTATAAGGATGAGCCCGAAAACGCCCGCCGCTTTCTCGGTGATCTCGGCAATCCCTATGCGGCAGTGGGGGCGGATCGCTCGGGCCGCTCGGCGATTGAATGGGGCGTCTATGGCGTGCCGGAAACCTTCCTGCTCGATCAGAACGGCAAGATTGTCTACAAACATGTCGGGCCGTTTAGCGAGAATTCCGTGAAAAACGACCTGATGCCCGCAGTGGAAAAAGCGCTGGCGCAATAAAAAAAGCCCCGCTTGAGCGGGGCTTTCATCATCAATCCGGCAGTTTTCTTACCGCGCCATAGGCGGCGCTGGTTGCCATTGCAGCATAGGCTTTCAGCGCGGTCGAAACCTTGCGCTTGCGCTCTTCAACCGGCTTCCAGCCTGCCGCATTCTGTTCGGCGCGGCGTTCGGCCAGTGTCGCATCGTCCACGGCGAGATGGATCTTGCGATTGGGAATGTCGATGTCGATGATGTCACCTTCACGCACCAGCCCGATCGTGCCGCCTTCGGCTGCTTCCGGCGAAACGTGGCCAATGGAGAGGCCCGAAGAGCCGCCCGAAAAGCGTCCGTCAGTGATCAATGCACAAGCCTTGCCCAACCCCTTCGACTTGAGGTAGCTGGTCGGATAGAGCATTTCCTGCATGCCGGGACCGCCGCGCGGGCCTTCATAGCGGATCAGCACGATGTCGCCCGGCTTGATCTTGCCATTCAGGATGCCCAGAACAGCCGTGTCCTGGCTCTCGAAAATACGCGCCGGACCGGAGAATGTCAGGATCGAATCATCGACGCCCGCCGTCTTCACGATGCAGCCATCCTCGGCCAGATTGCCGTAAAGCACAGCCAGACCGCCATCCTGTGAGAAGGCATGTTCCTTCGAGCGGATCACGCCCTTTTCACGGTCCATATCGACGCTGTCGAAACGGCGCTCCTGACTGAACGCCACCTGCGTCGGCACACCGCCGGGGGCAGCGCTGTAGAATTTATGCACCATTTCGCTTTTGGAACGGGCAATATCCCACTGGTCGAGCGCGTGGCCCAGCGTTTTTGAATGAACCGTTGGCCGCGAGGTGTCGAGCAGTCCTGCCTTGTCGAGCTGGCCGAGAATGCCCATGATGCCGCCTGCACGGTGCACGTCTTCCATGTGAACATTGGCAACCGCAGGCGCGACCTTGCACAGCACCGGCACGCGGCGCGAAAGGTGATCAATGTCGGCCATGGTGAAATCGACTTCCGCTTCCTGTGCAGCGGCAAGAAGATGCAGAACCGTATTGGTCGAACCGCCCATGGCGATGTCGAGCGTCATGGCGTTCTCGAAAGTCTCGAAAGTGACGATGGAACGCGGCAGCACATTTGGATCGTCCTGCTCGTAATAGCGACGGGCCAGATCGACGATCAGATGGCCAGCCTCAACGAACAGGCGCTTGCGGTCGGCATGGGTTGCGAGCGTCGAGCCATTGCCCGGAAGCGACAGGCCAAGCGCTTCGGTGAGGCAGTTCATCGAGTTGGCGGTGAACATGCCCGAGCACGAGCCGCAGGTCGGGCAGGCGGAGCGTTCGATGGCCTTGACCTGCTCGTCGCTATAGTGGTCGTCGGCAGCGGCGACCATCGCATCCACCAGATCAAGCTTCTTGACCTGATCGTCCCAGACGACCTTGCCTGCTTCCATCGGTCCGCCGGAAACGAAGACGACCGGAATATTGAGGCGCAGAGCCGCCATCAGCATGCCGGGGGTGATCTTGTCGCAATTGGAAATGCACACCATCGCATCGGCGCAATGGGCATTGACCATATATTCGACCGAGTCGGCGATCAGTTCACGCGAGGGCAGCGAATAGAGCATGCCGTCATGGCCCATGGCGATGCCGTCATCGACCGCGATCGTGTTGAATTCCTTGGCGACGCCGCCCGCGCTTTCGATTTCGCGCGCGACAAGCTGGCCCAGATCCTTGAGATGCACATGGCCCGGCACGAACTGGGTGAACGAGTTCACCACCGCGATAATCGGCTTGCCGAAATCCTCATCCTTCATGCCGGTGGCGCGCCATAGGCCGCGCGCGCCAGCCATATTACGACCGTGGGTGGTTGTTCGCGAACGATAAGGAGGCATTTTCAAACCTTTTAGGAACTATTCCGAAGCGCTTTTCGATCCGGTTGAATCGGACTGCGCTCCCATTGTTTATTTTAACATCAATCTGGCCCGAAATAAGTTGCACTCTTTTCGGGCTGCGCTTTCAGCCGGTATGACAGAACCACCACAGCCGGGCAAAGCGCAAATTGCCCCATATCGTTTAAAAAGGAGCAGTCTTGCAGGATGATAGCCAGCGGAAAGTTCCGGCATGCGACAGCGCGCGCAGACCCAGACCGGGTTAAACTAGCACAATCTTGACATAATGCAAAAGATTTCAGCTTTAAAACGTAAGGAAATTTCTTAGTGGGAGATATTTGACGTCAGCGCCGTCGCCAGGGTGCGGGTGAGCACATAGGGCGGAATGGGTTTTTGGAAAACCGGCATTTCCGGATAACGGGCTGCTATACGCGCGGGCAATCCGCCGCCGGTATGAATGACGACAAATATATTGCGGCTTTTCAGGCGATCCAGGATCGGCTCCAGATCGCCATCGGCCAGATTGACGTCGAGAATCGCAGCGTCGATTTCCTGCTTATTGATAAGGTCAATCGCCTGCCTGACGGTGCCGACCGGCCCCACCACGGTTCCATTGGCATCTTCCACCGTAGCGGCTACATCCAGAGCGACGAAGATTTCGTCCTCCACGACCAGTATCCGCCTGAGTTCAAGATCGTCCATTTTCGTTCCTGACTTCGCTCCAATGCCAATTGAGACTCACGATGAGCCATCACACTAGGAATGCGCAGGGCAGCAAGAAGTTCCCGGACGCCAATGATAAATCACTTATGGTAAATCAAACCTTTACAGGCGGAATCAATCAGAAGGCGGTGAAGGTCAGGGTCGTGAGCGAACGTACG
Organism: Falsochrobactrum shanghaiense; assembly: GCF_003149535.1. Lineage (GTDB taxonomy): Bacteria > Pseudomonadota > Alphaproteobacteria > Rhizobiales > Rhizobiaceae > Brucella > Brucella shanghaiense. Next base: position 439,851 of record NZ_QGDB01000001.1, read on the forward strand.
ATATTGGGAATATCCAGCACGTTTTCGTTGATGAATTTTCCGATGTCCTGACCTTCAGCGATGTAGATCTTCATCAGCAGATCATATTCCCCGCTGGTGGAATAAAGCTCCGACATGATTTCGCGCTGAAACAGGGCGTCAGCCACCTCATAGGTCTTGCCGGGGGCGCATTGGAGTTGCAGAAAAACGGGCTTCATATCTCTTCCTTTCGCGGCGGCTGCGAAAACAGCCTGCCATGGACGGCCTATGGATCGTGTCAGCAGGTTCAAGCATGGGCATACGGTGAAAATCAAGAGTGTGAGGAAAATCAACGGTGCCAATTATAGAGATAAATTTCCTGTGATGGTCGACAAGCCGACGAAAACAATATGTAAAAGATTCCATTCCTTAAAAATCGTACCAAACGAGATGCCTGAAGCCCATGAAATTTCTGTCTGTTTCGATCCCTTCCCCCCTGGCTGCATGCTTCCTGCTGCTGGGCGCATTTTCTATTCTTTTTGCCGCAGCCGGCGCTTCAATGGCCATGACGGCACTGGAAAAGGCACAGCTTGAAAAGCTCGATCCGGCAACGCGGCTGGAACAGCGCTGCGATGTCGAAGCAATGGAGCGGATCAGCTTTGAGCAGAAAAAGTTCTCGGTCGACAAGGTTCTCGCCTATGCTTTTTCCGATCCGGTGGCTGGAAAAAACAGCATCCGTGCCGATGGGGCGGCTTTTCGGAGCAATGAGCACTGGTACAAGCTCGCCTTCGTCTGCAAGACGGACGATGAGCACATCAATATATATTCATTCCACTATAAAATAGGCAATGAAGTGCCCCAAAGCGAATGGGGCCAGCATTATCTGGTTCCATAACCGGCTCTCCGGCATGGAGCCAAAATGGGGCCAGCATCAAGAAAGAGCGCACGATCAAGAAAATGAACTCGAACTGATATTTTTTCAAAGAATATTGAAACGAAATTGGCGGTGCTTCGTTATTATAACGCTGGTCGACAGACTGGCAGAGGCCCGGAACTAATTTGCCCCCGCAACCCCATTCTGGGCCTCACCTTTTGCGATTTGACCGATTTTATCGTGCTTCACAGCCTGCAATCGCACCCGGCCCGACAGTTTCCATTTTCGCTTTGTAAATAATTATTTTTCGCGCCCGCATGCTCGATGCGCGGCAACAGGAAATTTATTCTCCTGCTGCTCTACATTACCGTGCAGAAATTTCGTACCGTTTTTAAATTATGGTAATGTGGGGCCATCTTTACGAGCAAAACCTCTGCTACTGTTCGCCCTTGTGAAACGTGGAGAGACGGTCATGAAGTTATCGAGACGCTCAATGATACTGGCGGCATTTCTGGCAGTGCCGTCCATGATGGGAACCATCGCGGTGAGCCATGCGGATCAGACACTTCTCAATGTCTCCTATGATCCGACACGCGAACTCTACAAGGATTATAATGCCGCTTTCGCAAGGCACTGGAAGGATCAGACCGGCGAGACGGTAACGATACGCATGTCGCATGGCGGATCGGGCAAGCAGGCACGCTCGGTTATTGATGGCATCAAGGCCGATGTCGTCACACTGGCGCTGGAAAGCGATATTGACGCGATCGCCGAGCTTTCGGGCAAGATCGACAAGGACTGGCGCCAGCGTCTTCCCAACAATTCGTCGCCCTATACTTCAACAATTGTCTTTCTGGTGCGAAAGGGCAATCCGAAGGGCATCGCGGACTGGGGCGATCTCGTCAACGAAGGGGTCGAGGTCATCACGCCCAATCCCAAGACTTCCGGCGGCGCGCGCTGGAACTATCTGGCCGCATGGGCATGGGCGAACAAGGAATATGGCGGCGATGAACAGAAGATCAGGGATTATATAGCCGAATTGTTCCGCCATGTGCCGGTGCTCGATACGGGTGCGCGCGGTTCGACGACGAGTTTCGTGCAACGCCAGCTTGGCGATGTATTGCTCGCATGGGAAAATGAGGCCTATCTTTCGATTGCGGAATTCGGGGAAGACGCCTTCGACATCGTCGTGCCGCCGCAATCCATTCTCGCGGAACCGCCCGTTGCGCTGGTCGACAGGAATGCCGACGAAAACGGTACGCGCAAGGTCGCGCAGGCCTATCTGGAATATCTCTATTCGCCGGAAGGACAGGCGCTGGCGTCCAAGCATTTCTATCGACCATCCAGGCCGGATGAGGTTCCCGCCGATCAGAAGCGCGATTTCCCTGAACTCTCGCTGGTGACGATTGACGATCCGATCTTCGGCGGCTGGGCGAAGGCACAGCCTTATCATTTCGGAGACGGAGGAACGTTCGACCAGATTTACAAACCCGGCAGATAGGCCCAGCAGACAAGTCCAGCAGACAGGCCCGGCCAACAGATCAATAAAAGGGAACAATATCGATGTCCTCGCTCCCTGCACGGATCAGAGCAGGGTGGCATTTCAGAAAACCGAGCGTCATTCCGGGTTTCGGACTGACGCTCGGTTTCAGTGTCGCCTATCTTACGCTTCTCATCCTCATCCCACTCTCAATGCTGCTTCTGCGCTCGACGGATATCGGCCTTGCCGGCTTCTGGCGGCTTGTCACCGACGAGCGGACATTGCGGGCGCTGGAAACCAGCTTCGGCACCGCCTTCGTGGCGGCATTGGTCAATGTCGTGTTCGGCACCATTCTGGCATGGGTGCTGGTGCGCTATCGCTTTCCCGGACGGCGCTTCATCGACGCAATCGTCGATATTCCCTTCGCCCTGCCCACGGCAGTCGCCGGTATCGCGCTTGCCTCGCTTTATGCGCCCAATGGCTGGATCGGCAGCCTGCTTGCACCATTCGATATTCGCATTGCCTTTTCGCGCGCAGGCATCGTCGTGGCACTCATCTTTATCGGCCTGCCTTTTGTGGTGCGCACCGTGCAGCCCATCATCGAGGAAATCAGCCATGAGGTGGAAGAAGCCGCAGCGACGCTTGGCGCATCGCGGTTCCAGACCATCTGGCGCGTGCTTCTGCCGGGGCTTCAGCCTGCAATCCTGACCGGCTTCGCGCTGGCCTTCGCGCGGGGGATCGGCGAATACGGCTCCGTCATCTTCATCGCAGGCAATACGCCCTATGTATCGGAAATCGCCCCGCTGCTGATCGTCATCAAGCTTGAGGAATATGATTATGCAGGCGCGACGGCGCTGGCGACGATCATGCTGGCGCTTTCCTTTGCGATGCTGCTTTTCATCAACCTGTTTCAGTCCTGGTCACGACGGAGATATGCGGATGGCGAATGAACGGCTGATTTCCGATCATGATGCAATCAGCGAAAACCCGCTGACGCGCATAGTGCTGGTTGCGATCTCACTGGTCTTTCTGGGGCTTTTCCTCGTGCTGCCGGTGGTCGCGGTCTTTGTCGAGGCGTTCCGCAAGGGGGCTGGCGAATATCTCGCAGCACTTCTGGAGCCGGATGCATGGGCGGCAATCCGGCTGACATTGCTGGTCGCGGCTATCTCGGTGCCCGTCAATCTGGTGTTCGGCGTGGCGGCAGCCTGGGCCATCGCCAAATTCGAATTCAAGGGCAAGGCGCTGCTGACGACACTGATCGATTTGCCTTTCTCGGTGTCGCCGGTCATTTCCGGCCTTGTCTTCGTGCTGCTTTTTTCAAGCCATAGCCTGCTTGGTCCGTGGCTGTCGCGCCATGGCATCGAGATCCTTTTCGCGGTTCCCGGCATCGTGCTGGCAACCTTGTTCGTGACTTTTCCGTTTGTGGCGCGCGAGTTGATCCCGCTCATGCAGGAACAGGGAACCGGCGACGAGGAAGCGGCGATCTCGCTGGGCGCCACGGGCTGGCAGACCTTCCGCTATGTCACGCTGCCCAATATCAAATGGGGGCTGCTCTACGGCGTCCTGCTTTGCAACGCGCGCGCCATGGGTGAGTTCGGCGCCGTTTCGGTCGTGTCAGGCCATATTCGCGGCCTCACCAATACGATGCCGCTGCATGTCGAAATTCTCTATAATGAATATAATTTTGTCGCTGCATTCGCGGTCGCTTCGCTACTGGCCTTTCTGGCCCTGGTGACGCTGGCGCTCAAGGCCTGGCTTGAACGGCGCTTTGGCGGGGAACTGGCCGACAATACAGGCATTTGACAGGAAGGATTGGGAATGGAAGTTCGAGTCGCCGACGTGCGCAAGGAGTTTGCTCGCTTTCCGGCGTTGCATAACGTATCGCTGGATATACGCTCAAGCGAGTTGATTGCGCTGCTTGGTCCATCGGGATCAGGCAAGACGACATTGCTGCGCCTTATAGCGGGGCTGGAAAAGCCCACGGAAGGCGCCATTTATTTTGGCGAGGAAGACGCGTCGCAAAAAAGCGTGCAGGAGCGCAATGTCGGTTTCGTGTTCCAGCATTATGCGCTTTTTCGCCATATGACGGTTGCCGAGAATATCGGTTTCGGGCTGAAGGTGCGTCCGGGCAAATTGCGTCCGGCTGCCGCTGAAATCCGCGCCCGCGCGCTGGAACTGCTGGAACTGGTGCAATTGAAGGGGCTGGAAAACCGCTATCCATCGCAGCTTTCGGGAGGGCAGCGCCAGCGTGTCGCGCTTGCCCGCGCCATGGCGATCGAACCCAAAGTCCTGCTGCTGGACGAGCCTTTCGGCGCGCTGGATGCGCAGGTGCGCAAGGAGTTGCGCCGCTGGCTGCGTGAAATTCACGACAAGACCGGCCATACGACGGTTTTCGTCACCCACGATCAGGACGAGGCGCTGGAACTTGCGGATCGCGTCGTGGTCATGAGTCAGGGCCGTATCGAGCAGATCGGCACACCGGACGAGGTTTACGACAATCCGAATTCGCCCTTCGTCTATGGCTTCATCGGCGAATCGAGCACCCTGCCCGTGCGTGTGGAAAAGGGCGAAGTCTGGCTCGCCGACCGCAGCGTGGGGCTTACGGCGGAAAATGCGCCAGATGGTGAAGCGCAGCTTTACTTTCGGCCCCATGACGTCGAACTGCTGGATGGCTGCGGCGGCTGCATAGCGGGGACGGTTGTGGCCAGCCGCCGTTCGGGCGGCAAAAGGCGGGTCGAGCTGGAAGTGGGCGGCGCGCGCGACCGTATCGAGATCGAAATTCCGGCGGAGCATCCGGCCTCGGATAAAAGCCGGATCGCCTTTCGCCCGCGCTATTGGCGGCTTTTCAACGCAACAGAATAGATCAGGCTGCCCCGGACAGGGGCGCCTTGTCGGGATGATCGCTTATACCGCCATTGAGCGGCAGTTGCATCAGTATGGTGTCGAGCCAGCGGCCATGCTTGTAGCCGGAACCCTGAATATTTCCGCAATGGATGAAGCCAAGGCTTTCATGCAGCCTGACGGAACCGATATTGCCCGCGCCATCGCCGATGACGGCGAGAAACTGCCGGAACCCAAGCGCCGTCACCCGCGAAATCAGTTCGCGCAGCAGGCTCTTGCCGATGCCCTTGCCTTTCGCTTCCGGCGCGACATAGACGGAATCTTCCGCAAGCCAGTTATAGGCCGGACGGGTGCGAAAATGGCTCGCATAGGCATAGCCCAGCACCTTGCCATCTTCCTCGGCGATCAGGATCGGAAAACCCTGCTGCGCGAGATCGTCAAAGCGGCGCTTCATTTCTTCAAGCGTGGGCGGTTCGATCTCATAGGAGCCAGCGCCGTTCAGCACAGCCTCGGCATAAATCTCGGTAATGGCATCGACGTCGGCAGGATGGAAATCGCGAATGAGGGGCATTTGGGGAACCAATGATGCTGTTGAAGGAAAACAACGCAGCATGCATCAGCGGGCGTGTATTTAAAAGCAAAAAGGGCAGCGTTTCCGCTGCCCTTTTTCAATCCACATTCGTGCCGTTTATTCGCGGTTACCCATGAACTGAAGCAGGAACATGAACATGTTGATGAAGTCGAGGTAGAGACGCAGCGCGCCCATCACGACCTTGCGGCCCTGCGTATCCGAAGCATCGCCTTCGTAATACATTTCCTTGATCGACTGTGTGTCATAGGCGGTGAGACCTGCGAAGATCAGAACGCCGATGACCGAAATTGCGAATTGCAGCGCAGTCGAGCCGAGGAAGATGTTGACGACCGAGGCAATGATGAGGCCGAACAGGCCCATCATCAGGAACGAACCCATTGCCGAGAGGTCGCGCTTGGTCGTGTAGCCGTAAAGCGACAGCGCGCCAAAGGAGGCGGCCGTCACGAAGAAGGTGCGCACCACACTCTGCCCCGTGAAGACGAGGAAGATCGACGAGAGCGACAGGCCGACAAGTGCTGCATAGCCCCAGAAGACCGCATTGGCGGTGGCGACCGAAAGACGTTCGATACGGAAGCTGAGGAAGAATACTGCCGCCAGCGGCGCGAGCATCACGACCCAGCGCAGCGGAGACGTGTAAAGAGCCGCGCCAAGCGCGGTAATCATCTTGCCGTTAGGAAGCTGGGCAACGGCAGCGGAAGGGTCCGTCGTCGTTGCAAGGGCGGCAATGGCGAAGGCGGCAAGACCGGTAACGGCCAAGCCGATAGCCATCATATTGTAGACGCCCAGCATATAGCTGCGCAGACCCTGATCGATGTCGGCGCCAACACGGGCACCGCCTACGGGCCTCTGCGCCTGAATGTTGCGATAGTCAGCCATGACTTAAAATCCTCTTGCGTTGTCCCGTCCGGTGTCGGGGCGCTTTTATCTGTTCCCTGCGCTTCATCCGGAAATGTTGCAATTTCCGCAACGCGCTTCAAGCCGCCACCAGGCGCCGCTGGCGAGACCCCAGCATGCCTGCGGATATTATGGGGGTTTCCGCCCATTCGTACAAGTGCCACCTGTAAAAAATCGTGATCAAACGGAGCGAATATGCAAAGATTTTCCCAATGCTAACCAAAGGGTTAAGCCTTTTGCTTCTTCATCATTACAAATGTTTCATACAGTGCGCAGCACGGCAGCGGGTTTTTGCCCTAGGATACGCCACGTCCCGGCCAGACCGAAACCGACGGTGAGCACCAGCGCGACCGCGACCGTCATCAGCGCCACATCGGGCAGGAACTGCGCCTTGAGCTTCATGATTTCCACCACGACATACCAGCCCGCGACACCACCGGCGACCAATGCGAAGACTGCCGTGGCAAGGCCCAGCAGCATATATTCGGCCACATAGGCGGCGATCAGCGTGCGGCGCGTCGCGCCAAGCGTCTTGAGCACCACCGCATCATGAACGCGAGCCCGGTTGCCCGCAGCCAGCGCGCCGCCAAGCACCAGAACGGAAGCGGCAAGCGCAATCGCCGCCGCCGCACGAATGGCGGTGGCGAGCTGGCCGATAAGGTCATTTGCGACATCGAGTGCATCGGTCACGCTGACCGTGGTGACGGCGGGCCATGTTTTCGTGACCTGCCGCAACACATCGGGCGCGAGGTTCTTTTCATCGTCGGGAATGGTCAGCGTCGCAAGCCATGTGGCGGGCGCCCCGGCAAAGGTGTTGGGCGAAAAGACCATGACGAAATTCATCGCCAGCGTTTCCCATTGCACTTGCCGGAAGCTCGCAATCCTGGCGGTAATGTTGCGTCCAAGCACGTTTACCGTGACCAGATCGCCAAGTTTCAACCCCAGTTCCTTACCCTCACGCTCGGAAAAGGAAACCAGCGGTTCGCCGTCATAATCGGCGGGCCACCATTGGCCTTCGCTCAAGGTCGAATTTTCCGGCACATCCTGCGCATAGGTGATGCCGCGATCGCCACGCAGCACCCATGCCGCTTCCGGCGGAATGGTCATTTCGCGCACATTCTGGTCATTAAAGGCCACGATCCGTCCGCGCAGCATGGGGCCGGAAGTGAGCTTGCCATCCGGCACGATGCCGCTCACCAATTGAGTGAAATCAGCAATATCCCCGTTCTGAATATCGACGAAGAAGAAATCCGGTGCCTGTGCGGGGATATTCTGCGTCACCTGACGGCGCAGATTGCCGTCGATGAGCGCAATCGCCACCATCAGCGTCAGGCCAAGCCCGAGCGAAAGCACCACCGAAGGCGTCAATGCGCCGGGACGATATATATTGCCGATGGCAAGCCTTAATGCCGTCGAGCGCACGCGCGGCGCACGGCGGGCAAGCCAGCCTATGCCATCGGCAACCAAGCGCAACACGCCGAAAGCGGCAATGGCCGAGACGATGAAGATCGCGGCGATACGTCGGTCATAGGCGACATAGAGCGCCAGCCCCGCAAGTGCTGCAATCAGCAGAATGGCAAGGGCGAGATAGAGAAGCGGCGGCAGGCCGCGCTGCTCAAAACCCTGTTCCCGGAAAAGGGCGGTTGCCGGGATATTGCGTGCGCGGCCAAGCGGGATAATCGCAAATGCAAGCGTCGTGATGAGGCCAAAAACCGCCGCCAGCGCCAGCGCATCAGGGAAGAAGCCGCCGCCATCGGCCACCGGCAGATAATCGGCGAGTGCGGCTGCGGCGGCATAGGGCATGGCTGCTGCCAGAACGAGGCCGATGGCGATGCCGATGGTGCCGATCACCATGATCTGCGTGAGATACACCAGCACCGCAAAGCGCGCCGGTGCACCAAGCGACTTGAACGTCGCGATCACGCCACGCTTGCCGTCGAGATAGGCGCGCACCGCATTGGCAACGCCGACGCCGCCGACGATCAATGCCGTCAATCCCACCAATGTCAAAAACTGCGAAAAGCGCTCGATATTGGCGCTCAAAGCCGGTGCGGCATTGGCGCGCGTGCGGATATTCCATCCCGCATCGGGGAACTCTTCTGTCGCCTGCCGCCGCACCGACGCAATGGCTGAATCCGATGAGCCATCAGGCAGCGCGACCTTATAGATATGATCGACAAGGCTTCCCGGCTGGATCAGCCCCGAGGCGCGCAAGCCGTCAAGCGAAACCAGAAAACGCGGCGCGAAATTGAATCCCGACGACAGCAGGTCCGGCTCGCTCCGGATCAATGCGCGCAACTCGAATGTGCCGGAACCGAGCAATATTTTCGCGCCGAGCGAAAGCCCCATGCGATTAAGAAAATCCTGCGACACGGCGGCACCATAGATGCCGTCCTTTTCGCCGGTCATATCGCCAAGCGTCTGCTGCGGCTCGACCTTCAATTCGCCATAGAGCGGATAGGCCGCATCGACCGCCTTCACCTCGACCAGCGACTGATCGGAGCCATCCGGCAGGCGCGCCATGGAGCGCATGGTGGCGCTTTGCGCCATGCGACCAAGACCTTCGATGAAGGTGCGCTCGTCGCCGGACGCTTCACGCTGGTTGAGTGCGAAACTGACATCGCCGCCCAGAATGCTCTGGCCTTGCGAGGTGATACCGGTGCTGACCGAGTTTGCAACCGAATTGACGCCGCCGATAGCGGCCACGCCAAGCGCGATACAGGCAAGGAAAATATAGAAGCCCGAAAGCCCGCCGCGCATTTCACGCAGCGCAAAGCGAAGAGCGAGCAGGAAGGAACGCACAGGATTCATGCGCCTGCCGCCAATGTTCGAAGTGCGGCGCCTGTTTGAGCGGGTTCTTCGATACGGCCCGAACGCACCGGAATTTCGCGGTCGCAGCGCGCCGCAAGCGATGGATCATGGGTGACGAGCACCATGGTCAGGCCGTTTTCGCGCTGCTTGGCAAAGAGAAGATCAGCAATCTGACGGCCCGTTACGGTGTCGAGATTGCCGGTCGGCTCATCGGCGATCAGGATTTTGGGCGAAGGGGCCAGCGCGCGCGCAATCGCCACGCGCTGCTGTTCGCCGCCAGAAAGCTCGGACGGATAATGGGTCAGGCGTTCGCCAAGGCCGACCGCGCGCAATTCGCGTTCCGCCACATCGAATGCATCTTTGCGCCCGGCCAGTTCCAGCGGCACGGCAACATTTTCAAGTGCCGTCATATTGGGAATGAGGTGGAAGGACTGGAACACGATGCCGATATTGGCGCCGCGAAAGGCTGCGGCCTGATCCTCGCTCATCGCGCTGATCGTCTCGCCCGCGATCTTCACAATGCCGTTATCGACATGTTCAAGACCGGCCAGAACCATCAGCAGCGTGGACTTGCCCGAACCGGACGGGCCGACGATACCGACCGACTGGCCCTGCGCGATATGGAGCGAAACCTGCTTGAGAACATGCACCGAAGAGGCTGCGTGCCCCAGCGTCAGATCGACATTTTCAAGAGCTATAATCGGGGCGTCCACCTGTTCCGTCACGCGTTTTTCTTCCTATATGAATATTTAGAGCCGAAGCACGCCACAAATTTGGACTTGTTTTGCGCCGATTATTGCAGAGAAGTCCATTGAGCGGTTTGCCCGCAATTTCTCAAATATGGGTTATCGAAGATGCGTTTCAAACTCTCAATTCCCAAACCGACCTGCCTGCGCCTGTTTATCATGTGCTTATGTGCGTTTTTTGTTGCGGCCATGGGTGCGCGGGCGGAAGATCCGACGGGGCTTGAAGACGCGCTGCCCACCGAACAGCTTTCGCAGGTAAAGATCGTCGGCTTTGGAGACAGCCTCATGGCGGGCTATCTTCTGCCTGCCAATGCGGCCTTTCCGCAACAGCTTGAACAGCGCCTGAACGACAAGGGCCATGAGGTCATGATCGAGAATGCGGGCGTGTCCGGCGACACCACCACGGGCGGGCTTTCGCGCATCGACTGGTCGATCCCCGACGGCACCGATCTGGTGATTTTGGAACTGGGTGCCAATGACGCGCTGCGCGGCATTTCGCCCGACATCACCGAAAAGAACCTCGACGCCATGCTGGCGCGCCTGAAAGAACGCGGCATTTCAGTCATTCTTGCCGGAATGCTGGCTCCGCCCAATATGGGGCAGGACTATGCCGACAGGTTCAATCCGATCTATCCCCGGCTTGCGCAGAAATATGATGTGCCGCTCTATCCGTTTTTCCTTGAAGGCGTCGCCACGCATAAGGAGCTTTTGCTGGAGGACGGGATGCATCCCAACGAAAACGGGGTCGAAATCATGGTGACGAATTTCATGCCCATGATCGAGGAAACGCTCAAAAGCATGGAAAAGGCGGGGACATCGGGAGGCTGAAACCGGCTGGCGACATTATCGGCTTGCCCCCGGCACCAATCGGTGATTCGCTAGGAAGCGTTAAACGATTCGAGGAGGATGCTCATGCCGCGTCTTTTCACTGCCCTCGAAATCCCGCGTGACGCCGCGCTTTCGCTCTCGCTGTTACGAGGCGGCCTTCCCGGCGCACGCTGGATTGATGTTGAAAACTATCATTTAACCCTGCGTTTTATAGGAGATGTGGAAGGCCATATCGCCGACGAGATCGCCCATGCGCTTGATCGCATAAGGCGGCCCGAATTCATGCTCAACCTGTCAGGCGTCGACGCTTTCGGCTCTAAAAAGCCGCATAGCATTTATGCAGGCGTCTCGCCTTCGCCCGATCTCAACGCATTGCAGGCGGAAATCGAGCGCATCTGCCAGCGTCTCAGCCTTCCTGCCGATCCGCGCAAATTCACGCCTCATGTGACTTTGGCCCGGCTCAAAAGCAATGTGCGCATCGAAGATGTCGCGCGCTATCTCTCATCGCGCGGCAATTTTGCGACGCTTCCCTTCAAGGTGGGGCGCTTCGTGCTGATGTCGTCGCGCGATTCGGTGGGCGGCGGCCCCTATATCGTCGAGGAAGCGTGGCCGCTCGTTTCATCGACACGCCAGAACCGGTCGGCAAGCGCTTTTGAAGAAGCCAGAATCATCCGGTAGACCTCTTCAAAATCCCCGATCTCTCCATAGTAAGGATCGGGGATTTCAACCGGCTCGCCTGTGGCGATTTCGGTAAATAATCCGATGCCGCTGGTGAAGCCCTCCGGCCTGCGCTGGCCGATCATGCGCATATTATAGCGATCCATGCCCAAAATGAGATCGAAGCGGGTGAAGTCTTGTGCCGTCAGCTGACGACAGCGCTGCCGGGAAATATCGAGGCCGTGATGTGAGGCCACACGGATGGAACGCGCGTCCGGCGTCTCGCCGGTATGATAGCCGTTGGTGCCTGCCGAATCGATCAGCACATGCCCGATCTTGCGCTGTTTGAGCACATGATCCATCACGCCTTCTGCGAGCGGCGAACGGCAGATATTGCCTGCACAGACGAAAAGAATGCTGGTCGGGGCGGATAGGGTCACGGATTTCTCCCATCTGTGATAGGCTGCGGTTTGAAATTGCAACATAGGCAAAAGACCATGGCACGCAATCGTCTGACGCAGGAAGAGTTGAAGGAAGCCCTCGCCTCACTGGGAGGATGGGCCAAAACAGACGGGCGCGAAGCCATCAGCAAGAGTTTCACTTTCAAGGATTTCAACGCCGCTTTCGGCTTCATGACGCGCGCAGCGCTTTATGCGGAAAAACTCGATCATCATCCTGAATGGTTCAATGTCTATAATCGCGTGGATGTGACGCTTGCGACCCACAGCGAAAACGGGATCACCGAGCTTGACATCAAGCTCGCGCGCAAGATGGATCACCTCGCTTCCTGAGGGGAAACCTTGCGAAAGAGCGCAATCATCCCCATTTTTGTCGGGCAAGCGGTCAGGACCGCGACAGGAGTTTGAGCCAATATGGATAGCGTCAAGATCGATGAAATCCTCGAACCCGGCACTGAAAGCGAGTTTCGCAAGCGCCGCGAACGGGTGAAGCATGGATTCTGGAAAGCGGTGGGGCGCGCCGGACGCAGCGTCCCCTTCATGGACGAAATCGTCGCCGCATATTTTTGCGCGCTGGACCAGCACACGCCGACACGGGTGCGCATGACCCTGATGGCGGCGCTTGCCTATTTCGTGATGCCTTTCGATGTCGTTCCCGATCTGCTGGCGGGCATCGGCTTTACCGACGATATTGCCGTTCTGATGGCGGCGATGACGGCATTGCGCACGCATATCACGCCTGCTCATCGCGTTGCAGCGCAACAGGCGCTCAAGGATATGACGGAGGGATAATTCATCCGGCGGTGGATTTCCCAAATGTTTCCCAAAGATTTCATTGCCTTGCCGGATAAAGACAAACTCTCGCCGCTTTCTTTTCATTCAACTTGGTCACAGGATTGCGGGAGCACGCCTTGCAAATTCAAGTTTCTTCCAAAACTTCACCGTTTGGTAACCCAGATTAAGGCATTTTAATCGGCGACTGAACGGGACGGCGTGTGAACGGCGATCATCCCGATGAACGCATTTCCAGCAAAAGTGGAAACCGGTTTTGCATCCGGGAATGCATAGGATAGAAAGCAGGGCGCAGGGCATGCCGGCAGGACCGGTAGCCATGGCGTGAAGTTTGAAGCAAACGAAAGAGAACCGGTAAAAAACAATGCTTGGAAAATCGATCGTCGCGGCTTCGGTGTTCATTATTTCGATGGCGGGCTCGGCACTCGCCCAGACACCGACCCAGATAAAACAGTTCGACGCATGGGGCGCCTACAGCTACCAGTCGGGCAATGGCAAGGTCTGTTACGTGCTTTCCGTTCCGACAGAAAAAGGCCCCGCCAATGTCGATCATGGCGATAATTTCTTTCTCGTGAGCCAGAAGCCGGGCCAGAATATCAGCTTCGAGCCGCAATTCATGGCTGGTTACGATCTCAATACGAGCAGCAAGGTCACCGTCACCGTCGGCAATCGCAGCTTCACCATGTTCGTGAACGGCAAGTCCGGCTGGATGGAAAATGCAGCGGAAGAGCCGCAGCTTGTCGCCGCGATGAAGGGCGGAGCGGACATGAAGGTCCAGGCACAATCCAAGCGCGGCACCAAGACCAACTATACCTATTCGCTCAAGGGTATTTCGGCAGCGCTGGCCGCGATCCAGAAATGCAATTGATGTGAACCACGCCGTGGCAGGGTTCCAGAGCCGGGCGCAAGCCCGGCTTTTGCTTTTCGGCACGGCTCTTTTACGCAGCGGGATGACGAGCGCGCTATTCTATGCTATGAGCGCGCGCAACAAGGCTCTTATTATTCAGATGAACGAGCCTATATATCCATGCAATCGATAAAATCGGCAATCGGTAAAGATAATCGGCGCGCCTGATTGCGCTCGCCCCGTTGATAGTTGAAACTTTATGTCCATTTCGTTCGACCTCACCATCGATGACACACGCAACCAGCTTGCCCGCCACGTGCGCGCCAATCTGGAACAAAAACCGTCGCTTATCGGCATGTCGCGCGAGGAAATGGCGCAGGCGCTGATCGATGCCGGGGTGACGCAAAAGCAGGTCAAGATGCGCGTCGCCCAGCTCTGGCACTGGCTTTATGTGCGCGGCGTTTCCGATTTCGCCGATATGCGCAATATTTCCAAGGATCTGCGCCATGTTCTGGCGCAGCATTTTACCATTGCGCGCCCTGAAGTGGTCGAAGAGCAGATTTCGCAGGATGGCACCCGCAAATGGCTGTTTCGCTTTCCGCCGCGCGGCGCGGGCCGTCCGGTCGAAATCGAAAGCGTCTATATTCCCGAGGAAGGCCGCGGCACCTTGTGCATTTCCTCCCAGGTCGGCTGCACACTCACCTGCTCCTTCTGCCATACCGGCACGCAGAAGCTGGTGCGCAATCTGACGGCGGAAGAAATTCTGGCGCAGCTTCTGACCGCACGCGACCGGCTCGGTGATTTTCCCGATACCAACACGCCCGATGGCGCGATCGTGCCTGCGGAGGGCCGCAAGGTCACCAATATCGTGATGATGGGCATGGGCGAGCCACTCTATAATTTCGAGGAAGTGAAAAAGGCGCTGCTGATCGCTTCCGATGGCGACGGGCTTTCGCTCTCCAAGCGCCGCATCACGCTCTCGACATCGGGCGTCGTGCCGGAAATCTATCGCACCGGCGAGGAAATCGGCGTGATGCTGGCGATTTCGCTGCATGCGGTGCGCGACGACCTGCGTGATCTTCTCGTGCCGATCAACAAGAAATATCCGCTGGAACAACTCATCAAGGCATGCCGCGAATATCCGGGCCTCTCAAACGCCAAGCGCATCACCTTTGAATATGTGATGCTCAAGGACATCAACGACAGCATGGAAGACGCCAAACAGCTGGTGAAACTGCTGCGCGGCATTCCGGCCAAGATCAATCTCATACCTTTCAATCCGTGGCCCGGCACCAATTATCAATGTTCGGACTGGGAGCAGATCGAGCGTTTTGCCGATTATGTGAACGCGGCAGGCTATGCATCGCCGATCCGCACGCCGCGCGGGCGCGATATTCTCGCCGCCTGCGGGCAGTTGAAATCGGAATCGGAGCGGATGCGCAAGAGCGAACGTCTTGCGCTCGAAGCCATGATGATTGCAGGTCACGGGGAAGACTAAGCGAGGGCGCTTGACCGACACATTCGATTATATCATGCGCCTTGCCGCTATCCTCGTGGGCTATTGCTGCGCCATGCTGGCCGCCGGATTTTTTCTGGCGGCTATTTTTTATAGCCAGATCGATATGATGGGCTATGCGCAATCCGAATCTATAGGGGCCGATCCGTTCTTTGAGAGCTTTTTCGTCAATATAGGCGATGCCTGGATGATGGGCGGCTTTTATGCCGCAGTGCTCGTCGGCGGACCGGTTCTCGCGGTGATGGCGGGCAGCTACAGCTTCTTTCCGGCCCTCGTCCTGATCGTGCTTGGCGAAATCAGGGGGTGGCGTTCGTCATTGCCCTATTGCATCGGCGGACTTGTGATCGGCCTGCTGGCGTTGGGAACGGGCATGTTCCTTGTCGTCAACGGCCAGCCGTTCAGCGGAGGAACCGCGCTGATGACCGGCGCTTTTGCGGGTGCCGGAGTTGTTGGCGGCTTTGTCTACTGGCTCGTTGCCGGACGCAATGCCGGGCGATTTCTGGAGCGCCCGGTGAAATAAAATCATTTCGCCTGCGCGGTGATGATCTTCAGCGCGAAGGCCGAGAAAATCCCCGCAAACAGCCAGTCGACGATCCGCGTCACGGTCGGGTTTTTCTTCAGCAGTCCTGCAAACCTGTCAGCGGCCAGAATCATCGGAATGGTGAAAGGCAGCGATAGCGGAATGAAGGACAGGCCGAGGAACAATAATTTTCCCACCGCATGCGGATCATGGGCGGAGACGAATTGCGGCAGGAAGGTCATGTTGAACAGGATGATCTTCGGGTTCAGCAGATTGATGCCGAGCCCCGTCAGCCAGTTCTGGAACAATGTGTGCTTCTTGCCACCATTCTTTTCCGGCGAGAAGGCCGATCCCTTGCGGATCGCCTGCACGGCAAGCCAGACGAGATAGACCGCGCCAACTGTCTTGAGCACAGTGAAAGCGGCCGGAGAGGCAATAATCAGCGCGGAAAGCCCCAGAGCAACCATGCTCGTATGGATGACGATGCCCGTCAGCGCGCCGCCAAGGCAGGCAAAGCCTGCTGCCTTGCCTTCGGAAAGTGCCCGGCCCACGAACAAAGTCATGTCCGGTCCCGGCGTGATGGTGAGAATGGCGGTGGCGATGACGAACTGGACGAAAATCGTCCATTCGGGGATGAAGGTCAGGTTTGCCAGAAAAGACATTGAGAGACTCCAGAAATTCGCGGCAAGCTAACGCGAATTGCATAGGCACACCATCAAATTTTTATCGACAAAGTTCATGCTCGCATGGCAGGGCGGCACCATGCGGCTTGCGCCATCCTCGCCAACTGATAAAAGAACGGCAGCATCCTGTTCTTCGGCCCCTTGGCGGGGCTTTATCGCATCAGACGGAAAATGATCATGAGCAAGCTGAAAGACGTCAAAAAAGTCGTGCTCGCCTATTCGGGCGGCCTCGATACTTCGATTATCCTGAAATGGCTCCAGACGGAACTGGGCGCGGAAGTCGTAACCTTCACCGCCGATCTGGGTCAGGGCGAGGAACTTGAACCGGCACGCAAGAAGGCGGAAATGCTGGGTATCAAGGAAATCTTCGTCGAGGACGTGCGCGAGGAATTCGTGCGCGATTTCGTCTTCCCGATGTTCCGCGCCAATGCCGTCTATGAAGGCGTCTATCTGCTCGGCACTTCTATCGCCCGTCCGCTGATCTCCAAGCATCTCATCGAAATCGCTGAAAAGACCGGCGCAGACGCCATCGCGCATGGCGCGACCGGCAAGGGCAACGATCAGGTGCGCTTCGAGCTTTCCGCCTATGCGCTCAACCCGGACATCAAGATCATCGCGCCGTGGCGCGACTGGTCGTTCAAGAGCCGTACGCATCTGCTCGAATTTGCCGAACAGCACCAGATTCCCGTCGCCAAGGACAAGAAGGGCGAAGCCCCCTTCTCCGTCGACGCCAATCTGCTGCATTCCTCATCCGAGGGCAAGGTTCTGGAAGATCCGGCAATCGAAGCGCCCGAATATGTGCATATGCGCACGATCTCGCCCGAAGCAGCCCCCGACAAGGCCACGATCATCAAGATCGGCTTTGAAAAGGGCGACGCCGTGTCGATCAATGGCGAGCGCCTTTCGCCAGCGACGCTGCTTGCCAAGCTCAACGACTATGGCCGCGACAATGGCATTGGCCGTCTCGATCTGGTTGAAAACCGCTTCGTCGGCATGAAATCGCGCGGCGTATACGAGACGCCGGGCGGCACGATCCTGCTGGCCGCACATCGCGCCATCGAATCGATCACGCTCGATCGCGGTGCAGCGCACCTGAAAGACGAGCTGATGCCGCGCTATGCGGAGCTGATCTATTACGGCTTCTGGTTCTCGCCGGAACGCGAAATGCTGCAAGCCGCCATTGATCACAGCCAGCGCCATGTCGAGGGCGAAGTCACGCTCAAGCTCTATAAGGGCAATGTGATGGTGATCGGTCGCGAATCGGAAAAGTCGCTTTATTCCGACAAGCTCGTCACCTTTGAGGACGATCAGGGCGCTTACGACCAGAAGGACGCGGCAGGCTTCATCAAGCTCAATGCGCTGCGCCTGCGCACGCTGGCCGCGCGCAACCGGAAATAAATTTCCGCCTCTCCAGAATCATTTCAAGAAACGGCCCCCGCAACCGGGGGCCGTTCCTTTTTATTTGCAATGTCGGCTCACCGGGCCTCA
Source organism: Falsochrobactrum shanghaiense (assembly GCF_003149535.1). Taxonomy (GTDB): domain Bacteria; phylum Pseudomonadota; class Alphaproteobacteria; order Rhizobiales; family Rhizobiaceae; genus Brucella; species Brucella shanghaiense. The sequence goes on from NZ_QGDB01000001.1 coordinate 457,836, forward strand.
AATGGCGGACAGCGCGACGGCAAGACCGTCAAGTGGCGCACGAAAGACAATGTTTTCAGCGTCCTGCCCCTTGAGCAGCGAGTAGGAAATCTCGGGCGTTGCGGCTTTTTTGATATAAGCACGCATGCGAGGGCCGACCGGCAGGTAGGAAATACAGACATTGCGATCACAGGCTGCAATCCGCGTTTTGATCGGCGCCGAGCCGTCACGAAAATCAAGCTGAATATGGTTGTCCGCTCCAACAGAGGCCGGGACGCGCATGATCATGAAGGGCTGGCCGGTATCCGTTGCCGCCAATGACCAACTCAGCACCGTCATCCCGCTCTCGCCAAGGATGGCCTGCGTTATGTTGCAAATCTTTTTCTTCTCTTGCAGATTTTCATCGCAGATTTGCGTCCAGTTCCGAAATGGCCGGACAATGCGGCGATATTGTCCCATCGGCACGCCATCGGGAACGGTGACATCTGCCGCCTTGATCGCAAAGCCCGGCGTCATTGTGAAAGCCGGGAACGGAGGCCGCAGCCTGGCCTGCTTGTCCTTCTGTCCGGCGAAAACAACGCCGGACAGAGAGACCAGAACCAGACCGGACAGGACCGAACGTCCCCATCCGGTTCGATATGGTGCCATCATGTCGATTGCCCGGTCAGTTGAAAGTATAGCTTAAACCGAACCCGCCGCCGACGCTTCGACCTGCCGCGGTGAGCGAGACATTGGATCGAAACCGGGAGTCCTCGCTGGTATAACCAAGACCCGCGGCAAAAGCGCCTTCTTTGCGCCAGACACCGCCACCAATCGCCATGCTGAACTTGCCGGGCCGCTCATCATAGCGCAGCGACGCTGCGGCAAGTCCGATAGCCGCCGCCTGACGGGCTTCTCTGCGGGCCTCGCCAATATGTCCGCTCAGCAAGCCGAATTTTTCATCGGTATAGGCGCGCGCCTGCCGGACCTGCCGATCCGTATAGCTGTTGGCGCTCGTAATGGCGTATGAAGTCCGCTCATCCGTATAGTTCTTTGCAGATTGCTGCACTGCGACAACGCTTTCGCGCAACTGTCCGAGATTGACCGCGTCGCTCGTCCTGACACCGCTTGCCACATTCGCCAATACGACCGGAGCGTTGGGATCACCGCCCTGAAGGGTGACGCTGTTTCTCTTCATGCCTTCGGAATCGAGATCGTATCTGATGGTATTTCTGCCAATCTCGGCAATACCGTCTTTCACAGTACCGATCTCCTGATTGGTCGCGTAAAGCTGTGATCCATTCACGGCATCGGTCGAATTTCTGGAAAGCTCGCCCTGCGCCACATGGCTGATCTTCTGTGCGGACCCGGTTCCACGGCTGGCATCATAGGCGCCGGTTTCCTTGTTCCACTGTAAAGCGCCTTGCTCAAGATTGCGGATACTGGCCGAAGCCGTATCGATCGATGCATCCAGATGATCGACGCGTCCACCAAGATGCTCCACCGCCTGATTGGTGGCATGGAGTTGCGAGCCATTGACGGCGTCCGTCGAAGTTGCATCGATGCGACCGGCTGCGACATTGGTCAGCGTGCGCTCCGCCCCCTTGTCACCCACGGAAACCGTTCCTGTCGGCTTGCTCCCGGCGAATGCGTAATCCTGACCAAGAAGCGTCACGCCGGAGGTGGCGACAATCTTCGCGGTATGGGAATCTGCTCCCAATGCAACATCGTTGGTGTTTGAGGCCACACTGCCCTTACCCAGCGCCAGCCCGTTGCTGCCCGCAGCCTTTGCTCCGCTACCCATGGCTATCGCGTCATCCCCACTGGCAAGGGCCGCTTTCTTGCCAGCGCCCATGGCTATCGCCCGTTTGCCTGATTGGCCGTCCAGTGTTGCAATCGAACCGATACGTATTCCCTGCGTGTCAGATCCCTCTCCCAGACCCAGCCTTCCGCTCGTGACGAACAATTCGCCGCCAAGCGTCAGGGAACGCGAACCGCTACCGTAAACTTCACTGTAAAAAAGCGCCCGGTTATTCTGTATTTCCTTGTGCGCACTCGAACATGTGATTGTTGCAGCACCACCCAGATCAGCCGTATTAGGGAGTTTGTTTTCTCCGGCTATATTCTTCGCAGTATTATTTTCCGCCGGGTTCAAGTTGTTATCATAATTCCCTATGACGGACATGCCCGTCTTATCGTATATCCAGGTACAACCCGGATCCGTTCCGTCATTTATAAATATACCGGGTCCGGCATGGCTTTGATTAACAAAAATATTACTTAATATTGCAGCAACAGCTATCTTGGAATATAAATTATAATTTATTTTAGACACAGCTAAATTTCCTATAAATATTCAACAATTACTTTATTATATTGGAAATAAAATTTGTAAAATTACCAATAGTTGCCAAGCAGATCATTGCCATGGACTAAAGAAATCTGAATTTTATTTGTATTTTGTAATTTTCCCGGACTTCCGGCAGGGACATCAGCAGCACACGCATGAGTGCGGCCGCCAGCACCGATATTCTGGCCGCATTCGCCGTTTGATGGCGCTTACAAGGAGAGCACCGCGCAATAATGCAGCGCTGCGCCGACCACCACGAATCCATGCCAGATGGCGTTCTGGAATCGCAGTCGCTCCCAGACATGGAAAATCACGCCGAGCGAATAGACCACCCCACCGGCGGCGATCAGCCAGAACACGGTGGGCGGAAGCGATTGCACCATCGTGTCATAGACCATGAGGCCGCTCCAGCCGAGTGCCAGATAAAGCAGGATCGACAGCCGATCGAAGCGACCGGGCAGAAAAAGCTTCAGCATGATGCCGATACCGGCCACACTCCATACAAACAGCAGCAAGGGCCAGGCAGCCGCGCCCATATGAATGGCGAAAGGCGTGTAGGTTCCGGCAATCAGCAGATAGATCGCCGAATGGTCAAAGCGGCGCAGAAACCATTTCATCGGCGAAACCGGCCAGATATTATAGAGCGCGGACAGCCCCAGCGCGGTCAAAAGACTTGCAAGATAGACAGCTGCGGAAATGGAGGCTGCGGCGGGCAGATGCGGCAGCGAATAGATGAACATGGCAAGTGCGCCCGCCACCGCCAGCGCCACGCCCAGCACATGGACGATGCCATCGGCCCAAAGCTCCGCCCGGTCATATTTCCATTTGACCTTATATGGCAATCCAGCATCCATCGCACCCGCCTTCCGCAGAAGATAACGCGATCTTGCCAGCACTTTGCAGCATTAAGATGACTGCTTTTCAAGGATGGGTTATTGCATATCGGATGTCAGCGAGAGAGTAGTGGGAGCGGTCGCGGGAACCGGCACCGCAGAACCTTGGGGCAAAGATGCCGCCTGCGCATCGATGACGGGGTTTTCTTGCTTGCGGAAACTGCCGTCCAGCCCGGTTTCGCGTAGCATGCCCTTGCGCTTGGCATCATAATAATAACCGCGCGCATAAAAGCGGACGGCCTGGCTTTCATCGCCTTCCGCTACCTTATAGGCACCGGCGAGATAGCGGACGGCATATTTCAGATTGGTTTCCGCATCGAGCAGGCCCTGCGCCGTTCCCTGATAACCCATGCCGCGCGCCGTAGGGTGGCTGATCTGCATCAGGCCCCAGTAAGGCCCGTTGCGCGCCCCCGGATTGAAACGGCTTTCGCGATGCACCACGCGGCGCACCAGCCTTTCAGGCACGTCATAAGCGCCTGAATATTTGCTGATGAGATCATCAAGACCATCGGGCGCATGGTCAGGTGTTTCAAATGCAATATTGGCCGCAAGAGAAGCCGGAGACGCTTCCGCCTGCGCGCCTGCAAAAGCGAGCATCGGCTCGGGCTCACCACGCATGCCCGGAATGGGAACGACGGAAGGCAGAACCGGATTGGCGAGGGCGACCATGTCTTGCGCTTCCGAAGTCTCCGCGGCCCCGTCAGCGCTCCGGGCAGTATCAGCGTTCTGGGCGCTATCGGCTTGCGTGAGCGATGCCGCTTTCATGCCATTGCTGTCGCCGGTGGTGTTGCAAGCGCTCAGCGCCAGCACGCAGCCTAATAATAGAAGGCCTTTAGCAAGGGAAGCAGGGGCGAAAGACGTCAAAGCATAAAGTCCCGATCTCGGAGCGTTTCCCGTTTAAACAGATGGTCGGAACCGCTCTATCTATTTGTTTTCAAAATCTTCTTCGATGCGCTTTTCAAGCTCGACCAAATCCTGCGGCAGCGGCATGCCGCTGGCTTTGAGAAGATTGAGCTTTTCGCGAATCGTTTCGCGGATTTCATGGATGTCCTGCGGCTGGTTCACCATCTGCTCAAACAGCAATCCGATTTCCGCCTTGATCTCCTCGAATGCCATACGATCCTCTCGATCCAGCAAGGCCCGTGCGGCCCGATCCAGACAAGTTCAACATGATTGTTAACCTTCATCTATCACGCAAAAGGCGGAAAACGGAAGCCCTCAAGAGCCCAAAGGCATCAAAATGAATGTTTCAGCCCGTAACGAAAATGTTGCGGCCATTAGAGAATGCGCGGGAGTGTCGTGTCCATCGCATTGATTTTATAAACAAAAACCCCAAAATCTTCGAGATCCAGACTGCCATCGGCATCGAAGAGATAAATGCTCATTGTGACCAAGGCGCAGGCCAGCAAAACGGCCAGTATCGTCAGGAACAAAAGGCGGCGGCCAAGTGAATATCTGGCGCCATCACCTTCTTGAGATGTCTTGGTCATGTTCAATCATCGTTTGTCGCATTCAAGTCTTCAGGCGGTGTACCATGTTCTGCGGCGGCTGCAAGATAGCCCTGCTGCACCAGCGCATGGCGCACAAGAAGAAGGATGGCTTCGCTCTGGTTCAATCCGGGGTATTTTTCATCGATGAAGCGTTCCAGAGCGCGATGAAGATCGTCGGGAAGATATATGCTCATCATGCCTCCATGACGGGGCCGTTCCAGAGGGACCCGGCAATCCGATTATTGATTATCCATCATTTGGGCACAATGATGAAATCCGCCTTTCGCGAGGCGGAAACCACCAGTTGCGCATTTGGAATATCGTTGGAAAGAGCGCGCTCGCGCGCTGCATGCCGATCATGGCCGTGATCGAGCCAGCGCTGAACGAGACGGCGCTCAAGCTCGGGAAAGGGAACGTCCAGAAAGACCGTTATATCGAAAAATCGCGCCAATCCCTGCCAGGGCTGCTGATCGAGCAACAGGTAATTGCCTTCTATAAGCAGGATCCGGTGATCGGGACGCACGATAGCTGCACCCGCGCGCGCCAGATCAAGCGCGCGGTCGAAGAGAGGAATCGCCACATCATCCGTGGCGTTTCCAAGCCGTTCCAGCAGGGCGGCGAAACCGGCGCAATCAAATGTCGGCGGCGAGCCTTTGCGCTTGCGCAGGCCCTTTTCATCGAGAACCCCATTGTCGAAATGAAATCCGTCCATCGGCACGATTGCCGCCGGCCCGTCGCCGCCCTTATTGATTGCCGCGCACAAGGAGGCGGAAAGGGTGGATTTTCCTGCACCGGGCGGGCCTGAGATTGCCACAAACAGCCGCTTTTGCGCCGCGTCAGAACACGAAAGGATTTCCCCCGCCAGATGCTCCGGGGATATATGTTTCGAAGCCGGGCTGTCCGGCCCGCCTGTGTTGTCATGATCGCGCTTGTGCATGAGAGGACGATACACAGTTTGTCATTCCCTAACAGCAAGTTTGATCTATCTTGTCTTGCAAACTACACAAATACCGACAAAAGCTTTCTTCAGCCAATTGAACCGAACGGGAAAAGCATGACCGTCAAGACAATCGCCACCACGCCCTTTCAGGATCAACAGCCAGGCACATCCGGCCTGCGCAAGAAAGTCCCGGTTTTCCAGCAGCCCCATTATGCGGAAAACTTCATCCAGTCGGTTTTCGATGTTCTGGACGGCTTTGAAGGCAAGACCCTCGTGGTCGGCGGAGACGGGCGCTTCTATAATCGGGAAGTGATCCAGAAACTCATCAAAATGGCCGCAGCCAACGGCTTCGGGCGCATCATGGTGGGGCAAGGCGGGATTCTGTCAACGCCTGCCGCTTCCAACATGATCCGCAAATACAAGGCATTTGGCGGCATGATACTCTCGGCAAGCCACAATCCGGGCGGGCCGAAGGAAGATTTCGGCATCAAGTACAATATCGGCAATGGCGGCCCTGCGCCTGAAAAAATCACCGAAGCCATCTTCGCCCGCTCCAAGGTGATCGATCAGTATAAAATCGCCGAGGTTGCCGATGTGGATATAGACACGATCGGCACGCAGCTTATCGGGCAGACAGAGATCGTCATTTTCGATCCGGTGACAGATTATGCCGAACTGATGGAAACCCTGTTCGATTTCGACGCCATTCGCGCGATGATCAAAGCGGGTTTCGGTCTTAAATTCGACTCCATGCATGCGGTCACCGGCCCCTATGCCAAGGAGATTTTCGAACGCCGTCTGGGCGCACCGGAAGGCAGCGTCATCAATTTCGTGCCGCTGCCCGATTTCGGAGGCCATCATCCCGATCCCAATCTGGTCTATGCCAAGGGTCTTTACGATCTGCTGATGTCGGACGACGCCCCCGATTTCGGCGCTGCGTCGGATGGCGACGGAGACCGCAATCTCATCATCGGGCGCGGTATTTTCGTCACCCCGTCCGACTCCCTCGCCCTGCTTGCCGCCAATGCGCATCTGGCGCCCGGTTATAAAGCCGGCATCAAGGGCATTGCGCGCTCCATGCCGACCAGTGCCGCCGCCGACCGCGTGGCGGAAAAGCTCGGCATCGGCCTTTACGAAACGCCGACAGGCTGGAAGTTCTTCGGCAATCTGCTCGACAATGGCAAGGTGACGATCTGCGGCGAGGAAAGTTCGGGCACCGGCTCCGATCATGTGCGCGAGAAGGATGGCTTATGGGCGGTTCTGCTCTGGCTCAATATTCTGGCCGTGCGCAAGCAAAGCGTGAAAGCGATCGTGGAAGAGCATTGGGCGCGTTTCGGGCGCAATTATTATACCCGCCACGATTACGAAGCGGTCGATTCGGACATTGCAAAGACGCTTGTGGCCGATCTGCGCGGCAAACTCGCCACCCTGCCCGGCACCCATGTCAACGGCCTGCAAGTCGTGAAGGCGGACGATTTCGCCTATCATGATCCGGTCGATCATTCGGTGAGCGAACATCAGGGCATCCGCATCTATTTCGAGGGCGGCGGGCGCGTGGTTCTGCGCCTTTCAGGCACCGGCACATCGGGCGCGACGATCCGCATCTATATCGAGCGTTATGAAGCCGATCAGGCCCGCCATGATCTCGATACGCAGGAAACGCTCGCCGCATTGATCGATGCAGCGGAAAAAATCGCCGAGGTCAAAAAGCGCAGCGGACGCCCGGAACCATCGGTCATTACGTGAGTGAAAGGGAATAAGGGCCTTATTCCCTTATTCCCTTATTCCCTTATTCCTTTAATCAAACACAATCGCGGGGGCTGGCTTACCGGCTCCTTTTCCGCCCTTCATGTTTTCCCAGACCTTTCGCGCGATCTCGCGATAGATTTTTGCGTGAGGACTATCGGGTTCCTTGGCGGTGATCGGCGTGCCATTGTCCGAATAGGCGCGCACATCCATATGCAGCGGCACTTCGCCCAAGAACGGCACATCGAGGCGTTCGGCTTCCTTGCGCGCGCCGCCATGGCCGAAAATATCGTAGCGCGTGCCCGTATCGGGCGCGATGAAATAACTCATATTCTCGACAATGCCCAAGAGCGGCACATCCACCTTGCGGAACATGTTGATGCCCTTGCGCGCATCGATCAAGGCCAGATCCTGCGGAGTGGAGACAACGACCGCGCCCGCAAGCGGCACCTGCTGCGCCATGGTGAGCTGCGCATCGCCGGTGCCGGGCGGCATATCGACGACCAGAACGTCAAGTTCGCCCCATGCGACCTCGCGCAGCATCTGCGTCAATGCCGACATCACCATCGGCCCGCGCCAGATCATCGGCGTTTCCTCATCGACCATGAAGCCCATGGACATGACCTTGACGCCATAATTCTCCATAGGCTTGAGAATGCGGCCTTCCACCGTTTCCGGACGTCCGGACAGGCCAAGCAGGCGCGGCATGGAAGGTCCGTAAATATCGGCATCCAGAATGCCGACCTTCAAACCGTTAGCAGCAAGGCCCAAAGCCAGATTGACGGCTGTCGTGGATTTGCCCACGCCGCCCTTGCCCGAAGCAACCGCAATGATCGAGCCGACGCCGGGAATGCCCGGTTTTGCAGCCGGACGCTGCTGCGGCTGGCGATGCTGCGCGGGGGCTGCGGGACGCGGCTGCGGTTTTGGCGGCGGGGCATCATCGCTGGTGCGGCCACCCTTCTTTTCAGCGGTCAATGTGACCAGCGCGCCGGTAACGCCCGGAATCTCCCTGACCACCTTTTCGGCCGCAAGACGCATGGGTTCCAGCGCATCGGCGCGTTCCGCCGGGACGGTGATCGAGAAAAAAACCTTGCCGTCGGCGATAAAAATATCTGAAATCAGACCGAGCGAGACGACATCGCTTTTGAAATCCGGCCCCGTCACGCCTTTCAGCCGCTCAAGAACCTGCTCGCGCGTTATGCTAGCCATTTATTCCAACCTCGCATGCGGCAAGTCGTGAACTTGCCTGCTTCACACTTCCTGAGATAATCCAGTTTCAGATAAAAGGCCAATCAATCCGGCCAAAGAGTTTCCAGAAAAAAGGTGACGATGATGGCAAAGGCCGTTCATACGATGATCCGCGTTCTCGATGAGGAGAAATCAGTCAGCTTCTACAATCAGGCTTTTGGTCTCCAGATTGCCGAGCGCATCGACTTTGAAAGCTTCACGCTGATCTATCTGCGCAATGAAGAAGCCGACTTCGAGGTCGAACTGACCGTCAATAAAGGCCGCACCGAGCCCTATAATCTCGGCGATGGCTATGGGCATCTGGCCGTGGTTGTGGACGATCTGGATGCCGAACATGCCCGCTTCAAGGAACTGGGGTTCAAGGTCGGAAATCTGGTCGATTTCAAGAATGGCGACGTGCCGGTCGCCCGTTTCTTTTTCGCGGACGACCCGGACGGCTATAAGATTGAGGTCATTCAGCGCGGCGGTCGCTATCGGTAAGCATATGGCAGCAATGCGGGCTTATTTGACGCTTGGCAAAGACAGCCACAATGAAATAAATAAATTGCGACACGAAGGAGAAGCTGCAAGTTGAGGAAAAGCGCAATCAACCGGCGGGCAATGCTGGCAATACGCATCATGAGCGTGTTGGCGGTTGTTCTCGTCGCTTTTGCGCATAGGCCCATCGAGCTTTCATCGGCCAGTGACTTCCAGTCCAGCTATTACATGCTTCCCGATGGCAGCTATCCGGTGCTGTGCATCAACGATAACAGCACCGACAGCTACGATCACGGGCAGAAAAGGCATCTGCATGATAATGGTTGCGAGGCATGCCGAATTTCAGCGGCATTCCTTTGCCCCCTGCCCGCCTCCTCGACCGGTGCCGCACCCGATATTGCGACGGCGCAGCACATCATTTTGCCGCAGCCGATTCTGCGGCGGAATATCTATCCGCCTTCAGCGCCACCGCACGCCCCGCCTTTTGCCTGAACAGTCTTTGCGAACACGCCGCTTGCCGAGCGGCATCCCGATTACTGACTATTCAGGTTTACCAAAATGAAAAACCATCAATTTTTTGCATCCGCAATTTCGGTTCTCGCCCTGTGCGCATCTGCTGGCTTGGCCAGCGCCCATTCGTCGCTCGAACAAAAGGAAGCAAAGGCTGGCAGCTTCTACAAGGCGGTCATCCGCATTCCGCACGGCTGCGACGGCAAGGCGACCACCGCTGTGAAAGTGGACTTGCCGGAAGGCTTTATCTCGGCGCAGCCGCAGCCCAAGGCAGGCTGGAAAGTGAAAACGACGAAAAGCGATTATGCGCAAGCCTATAAGGTTCATGGCAAGGATGTCGCATCGGGCGTCCGCCGGGTCGTCTGGAGCGACGGCGAACTGCCAAGCGATTATTATGATGAGTTTGTCGTTGTCGGCCAATTGGCCAGTTTCGACAAGAACACCGTGCTTTCCTTCCCCGTAACGCAATCATGCGGCGCGGATGCTTCCGTCGCCTGGACGCAAATTGCGCAGGAAGGTCAGGATCCGCATGCGCTGGCGCATCCCGCGCCCCAGCTTCATGTGGTGGCCAGTGCGGATGATCACGCAGACCATGGCAATCATGGGTCACACGGATCACACGGCGATCATGCCGCTGCCGCGATCAAGGTCGGGGAACTTGCCATCTCCAATCCGTCGGTGCGCGCCATGGTTCCGGGGGCAAAGGTGGCTGGCGGCTTCCTCACCATCACCAATGAGGGCAAGGAAGCCGACCGGCTGGTGAGTGCAAGCACAGGCGGCGTCAAGCGCGTGGAAATCCATGAAATGACCATGGAGAAGCAGGTGATGAAAATGCGCAAGCTCGACAATGGGCTGGAGCTTCCGGCAGGGGAAACCGTCGAGCTGAAATCGGGCGGCTACCACCTGATGTTCATCCAGCCCGAACATGCCTATAAGGAAGGCGAAAACATCACTGTAACGCTGGAGTTCGAAAAGGCCGGAAAGGTCGAAGTCGATTTTCCAGTGACCGCACAAAGCGGCAAATCCGGCGATCATTCGCACCACTGATGCCGTAGAGCGGTTCCTGTTTAAACGGAATCGTTGGAACCGCTCTATCTATTTGTTTTTGCGCATTATCCGGCGCATCGGAGCAGGACAAGAAATCAGTCCAGTGAACTGATTTTCCTGCGAAGGCGTTTCACACTTTTGCTGGAAATACTCTAGCTTCCGGCTCTGGCAGGCCGTCAGGCACTCATCTGAACGCCTGACGGCTTGCCAATCCCTGCTCGTCTTGCCCGTATAGCAGAATCCTGCGCCGGTTTGCCGCAATCGCCACGGCCATCGAATTGTTGCGCCCAGACGGTGATGCTGTATCTTATAAACATGACTATTATAGTCTAGAATAATTCTATTGTATTGAATTATTTGGGCTTTTTAAAGTTGATAGATTGACTCCAGTTAATTTTGCAGCTTTTATGCCTGAAGCAATTTGTACAGCCTTTGATGTCAGGGCCTTGCCCCCTTTCGATTGGAGGACCAGATGATCGGTCTTAATCAAAACCGGTCTGCATGTATCGACGGTTTGCCATGGCGCAAACCTTCACTGCCGACCGGACATTGCAGTGCGCCCGTCCAGCTTCAACGATGGAGGCGGGCATGAATATGCGCATATCGCAACTCACCGGCATGAACAGCACGGGCTATTATGACCGTCTGCCGGAAAAGCTGGTGCTTGAGGGTTATCGTCGCTGGACGGCAGGTTTCGAGACGGGGTCCATCATTCCGTGGGAAATGGCGTGGGGGCTTTATGCGGAGATTCTGGGGCCGCGGGAGGCCAAGCGCGCCATCGCCGAGCTTTCACAGTTCATCCGCGTCCTGCGGCACTGTGCAAGCTGTCCGCTGCGTGCATTTCCGTTCGATTCGAACCATGTCTGCCGCGAGGAATGCCTGACGCTCGGTTTGATTTCGGGCCTGCAAAATCATGATGCGCTGCTGCTCGACACATGCATCGGAGCGATTGCCTGCCAGCGTCGCTGCGACGATGTGGCAGAAGCCGCGCGCAATTTTGCCGATACATTGGCCGATTTCGGACAGACTTTGTTGCCAATACCCGTCCACGCCATCGACATTGCATTGAACACGACCCATAGCGCGACTTTTCATTGATCTGAAAGCGCAACGGGCAAAACGATTTTTATATTCGCCGCTCAATTGCGGTGCGAGGAGAGAACAATGTTAGCCAGAACCGAACGACGCCTCGGCTTTGTCGCCGCCATCATCCTGACGACGGCTGCTTTCACGACCCCGTCCCTGCCAGTGCTTGTCGCGCAGAACGACACTGCCGCTACACATCATGCATCCGTGACGACGGCAAAGCCTGAATTGCGCCGCGTCGCCGCACTTCATGAAGCTGTACTGACGCCTGCGCATTTCAAATAAAACACGAGCGCGTTTCGACCTCAATCAAAACGCGCCCTCATATAATTGTTTCTATAAATATTTTTCGCGAACTCGCTCACGCTTGCAGGCGATAATTATCCGACAATAATCGGCGCCTGCCCCTGAACGCGATTATAAAGATCGATAATGTCCTGATTGATCAGGCGAATACAGCCCGACGACATTGACTGGCCGATCGACCACCATTCCGGCGAACCGTGAATGCGATAGCCCGTATCACGACCGTTCTGGAAAATATAAAGCGCGCGTGCGCCAAGCGGGTTTTGCGGGCCGGGTTCCTGGCCATTGCGGTATTTTTCCAGTTCCGGCTTGCGCTGGATCATTTCCGGTGGCGGGGTCCAGCGCGGCCATTCCCTCTTATATTGAACATTGGCGCGACCGCTCCATTCGAAGCCCGCCTTGCCGATACCGACGCCATAGCGCAGCGCCTCGCCGCCGGGCAGGACATAATAAAGGAAGTGATCTTTGGTGCTGACAACGATCGTACCGGGCGCCTGTCCCGTCGGATCGGGCACGATCTGCCGCCGATATTGCTTTGGGATTTTTTCGTAAGGAATGGCAGGCAGGGAAAAAGACCCTTCCTGCACGGCGGCATACATGACATCGGGCGTGGTTATCGCCTTGTCCACGCTGATTTGCGGGCGCACAGCCGTGATAGACCCGGTGGACATTGGATCGATATTCATCTGAAAGGCAGACATGTCCATGGTTTGTGAACAGCCCGTCGCGCCGCCCAGCATGACTGCCCCCGTACCCAGCAGGAAATGACGGCGGTTTAATCTTTCATTCAACCCTGACATGAAAACGCCCAATCTGAAACAATCGACAATATGCCTTTATTGTCCCGATATTTGCGTCCTTATGGTTGAAGAAGGGTTAAACAGTGCACCCAATCGTAAAAAACAGGGCTCAATAATCCCGTTCAAAGAAAATACCGGCGCTCGAATCGCCATCCGATCCCAATGCGCCCTTGACCTTGAGACTGCGCGAAATGTCGAGATTGACCGTACCCTTCGTATCGCCCCCGGCGCCCGCCTCGACGCCCAGATAGATATTATCGCGTATATAGCGCCCGGCACGCACGGCGGTCTCGCCCTTGTCGTTTGTGACCACATCAATGTCATCCAGTCCGACACCCTGCCGCAATTTGCTGATCAGCGAATTGTTGGAGCCGCCGGCAAGTTCGGCAGCAGCAGCGGCAAGCTGCGCAATCTGGAAGGCCGAAAGCTCACCCAGCGAGCGGTTGAAGATCAGATGGGCCAGAACTTCGTCCTGCGGCAGTTCGGGTGACGAGGAGAAGACGATGTTGAGGTTGTCGACCGTTCCTGTCACCGTCACGATTGCCGTAATGTCACTGCCTTCGGTACGCGCCACGAAATGAAGCTGCGGATTGAGATCACCCACCAGCGTCACATTACCCTCGTCGAAGGTGATGCGCTGGCCGAGAATGCCGATGCGGCCGCGGATCAGGTCGAACGCTCCCACGGGCTGGATATTGGTGACGGGTCCGGTCAGCCGCACACGACCGCCAAGCTCGGTATCCAGACCGCGCCCGCGCACGAATATCTGGTTGGGCGCGCTCACCAGCACGTCGAGGCGCGGCATGTTCGGGCGCGCGGTCGGCGTCGGCACATTGCTGCCGCGCTCTTCCGCCTTGGCGCGATCGAGCGTGATCTGCACATCCTTTGGCGTATTGATATGGCGGACGGGGACATAGGTTGCGCCGCCGCCAAGATTTTCCGGTACGGAAATTTCCGCGCGATCCACATCGATGCGGCCCGAAATCAGCGGATCGCGCATCAGCGGTCCCTTGACCGAAATCGTGCCATCGACGGTCGCCACCACCAGCTTGCCGTCGGCATAGCGCGCACGATCCAGCTTGACGGTAATGTCGGCGGGGAAACTGGCTGCGGCATTGGTCGAAATCGTGCCTGTCGCCGAGATGGTGCCGCCGCCGCCAAAAGTGCCGTTGACCTGACGCAGCGTGATGGTTTCACCCTCCATGCTGCCCATGACATTGATATTGGTGACGCGCAGATTGGTCTCGGGATCGATGAACTGCGCACCGGTGGTCGAGAACATGCCGCGCAATTGCGGCCTGTCCAGACCGCCCGAGACACTGGCCGTCAGCGACAGCGTGCCGGAAGCCTGCCCGCCCCGGTCCGCCAGAAAACGATTGGCGAGCACCAGTGGAACATTGCCGGTGACATTGACACCCAATCCCTGCCCCGAAAACGGCACCTTGCCATTGGCGGTGACATTGAGGCCCTGCGGGCCATCAACGGACAATGAAGAGAGGTCTATCGCCCTGGCGGCATAGCTTCCTGCCGCCTGAAGCGTCAGCGGCGCAAGGCCGTTGTCACGCAGCGGTTTTGCCGCAAGACCGGAGCCGCGCAAATCAAACGTTGCCGAAGGATTGGTCAGCGGGCCGGTGACGCGCGCCGTTCCTGTCACATTGCCCGCCAGATCCTGTCCCTTGACCGCGCCATTGAGTGCTGCCAGCGGCAGATTGGCCAGATTGACATCCAGCGCCAGTTCACCCTGATCCAGCGGCACGCCGCCGCTGGCCCGCAGATCGATCCCGCCGCCGCCGGTCACATGCGCATCGACATTGAGGCGATTATTGTTCGATGTTCCTCTGGCATCCGCATTCAGCGCCGCTATACCCTGATTTCTCAGCTCCGCCGCAATAACGTCCCGCGCCGACATATCGAAGGCAATATCGGGCACGTCACGCGTCCCGGTGATGCGCGCAGTGCCGTTGACCGTGCCACCAAGGCCAAGTTCCGGCCTGAACGTATTGGCAAGGGCCAGCGGCAGGTTCGTGATCGCCACGGCAAGATCAAGGCGGTCAGCGACGGAACCATTGACCCGGACCTGCCCATCGCCGGTATTGACCACAATATCGCCAAAGGAAATCTCGCTGCCCTTCATGGTGAGGGTCGCGGGCGCGGCAAGATTTGCTGCAAGCGTGTCCTGTCTTACATCGGCAGATGCCAGGGCAAGCTCAAAGCCGCCGTCCTTTGGTTGAAGCGAGCCGCTCGCATTGGCCAATGTGCCGATTTTGAGTTTCGTGCTGACGCTGAAATCGGTCTTCGATCCGGTTGCATTGGCTTGTGCATCGAAGCTGTCGATGCCGAAAGTGCCAGCCATGATGTCGCGCGCCGCTGCATTGCCATCGACGGTGGGCACGCCAAACAGGTCGCTTGCGGTGAGCGCAATATCAGCGGATGCAATGTGGTTATCATTGACCTTCACATTGCGCGCATCGGCCCTGACGCGCGCATTCTGCCTCTCGCCTTCCGCTGAAAGCTCTATATCGGCATTGGCCGTCCCTGTAGCCTGAGCCAGAAAGAGTGCTGCCGCCGTCGAAATATCCGGCGCATCGAGCTTGAGCTGGCCGGTGAAAAGCCCTTCTGGCGTCTGGGTGAGATTGCCGGACAGATGCGCGCCGCCTGCGTTGAAAATCAGGTCGGTGAAGCGCTTTTCATCATTGGCAATGTCGATCACCGTGCCAAGATCGACACGATCACCGTTGAGGAGCGCCTGGCCTGCCAGCCTGCCTGATACCGAAGCACCGGTTTTGGCATTGCCATCCAGCATGGCGTTGAAATCGAGAGCGCCTTCGGAAAGCTTGCGTCCGGCAAGCGTGCCCTGCGGTGCATCGGCGCGCAGCGCCAGCGCGATCAGCTTGTCATCGCCGCGCGCGCTGCCCTTGATGGTCATGCGTCCCGACGCCTTGTCGGAGAGCAGGGACAGATCGGACAGCATCACGCCAAAATCGAAATCCGCCTTGTCGCTGGCAAAGGAACCATTGGCGGTAATTTCGCTCAAGTCATTGCCGATACGGAAATCGCGCGCCGAAAACCCTTGCGTGCTCCGACCCAGATTGCCGCTGAGGTTGACGTCACCGTCAAGAATATTATCGACAGCCTGTGTTCCGGTGCGCATGTTCTGCGCCGTGCCGTCGAGGTCGAGCTGGAACGCGCCGCTGACCGGATAGACCGTGCCCGACGCCTTGACATCGATGCTGCCCGCCAGATCGCGTCCGGCGAGTGAGGCATAGGGAGCAAGGCTGGCTATTTTTGCGATAATATCGCCGTTAAAGGCCGCATTGGCGATATTGCCCTGAAGCGCCAGACCAAGCCCATTGCCTTCAATATTGACATTGGCAAGCTCCACCGGGGTTCCGGTGCGCCAGCCGCCGGCAATGGCAAGCTTGATGCTATTGCCCAAAGCTTCGGCAATTTTTGCATCGGGCGAGGAAATGCCGTCCACGCCGCCATTCACATTGAAGGTGATATGGCGGTTCAGCGGATCATTGAGATTTTCAGCGACCCCGCCCATATCCAGCGCAATCGAGGATGCCGAAACCTGCGCATTCTCAAAACCGGAAATGGCCAGCGTGCCTGTCCAGTCATTGGTCGGCCGATCACCATAGGCGATCTGGAAACGGGCATCGGCAATGGATGTCTCGCCGCCCTTGACCGGCAAAAGCACACGATCCTTGCTGTCATCCTTGATGGAAGCGTCAAGACGCAGCCGGTTCAGAAAGCCGTCATTGCCCGCTTCAGCCGAAGCCTTCACGTTCAGCGCAGCGCTGGTCAGCGCCAGATCGTCAAGACGAAAGCCGCCTGCATCCTTGAGCAGGCCATTTGCCGAAAGCACGGTTTGCGCACCGAAGAATTCACGGAATTCCGCCGGAACCAGCGTCGCGACCGGCCCTTCGAGGCCAGCCACGAATACGCGTCCATCGCCCTTCCGCTGCAAGGTGAAGCCGCCGGTAAGAGTGCGATTGTGATCGGTATCCAGCGCCAGATCGATTTTCAGATCATCGAGCGTGCCGCTTCCGGTCACGGCAAGATCGACCGGCGGGTAGCCCGGCAGATTGAGCAGGTTGGCGACGATGCCATTGGCCGGTTCGGACACTTTCAGGTCGAGATCGAGCTTCTGGTCGGCATTGGCATAGGCTGCGCGCAGCACGAAAGAGCCGCCCGGCCCATCAAGGCGCGTAATGTCAAAGGCGGAATCGAGCGATCCATCGGCCAGCGACAGATTGCCATTGAGCGAGACTTCCGATTCAAGCCCGAAGATTTCCGCGCCAAAATGCAGCCGCGCCACTTCAAGCTGGTCGATATTTATGGAAATCGGCAATTCAGGCAGGCTGAAGCTGGAAGATTCGGGCGACGGCAGGCTGGTATCCGGCAGGGGCTTGCGCACAAGGTCGATGCGCTCGGCGACGAGCGACTGGACGCTCAGCCGTCCGGTGAAAAGCGCCAGACGGCTCCAGTTCAGCTTTGCATTTTCAATGCGCAGCCATACGCCTTCGCGGTCGGCAACCGTAATGGAGCCGACTGTTGCTTCAGACGAGAGCAGGCCGCTTATGCCGGAAATGGAAATGCGTCGGTTGGGCGCGGAAAGCTGATTTTCCACGAAAGACAGAAAATAGGACTGTTCTTCCTCCGCCTGTTCTTGGGCCTGTCCCTGGACCTGTTCCTGGGCCCGTTCTTGGGCAATGGCCGGAACCGCAAACAAAAGGAGGGCGAGGATTGCAAGTAATCTGGTCAAAACGCCTGTCCTATGCCGACATAGAATGCATAGCTCGGATCGCCCGAGCGGCGGTTAAGCGGAACGGCCACGTCGAGCCGGATCGGGCCAAGGCCGGTCAGGTAGCGCAGGCCGAGACCGGTTCCCAAGCGCATTTCTTCCGAAAAATCCGGGAAGGATTGCTCGCCGACATAACCGGCATCGAGGAATGCCACAGCGCCGATGGAATCGGTGACGCGCGCGCGCACCTCGCCCGAAGCCTCGACCAGAGAACGTCCGCCGATCACGTCGCCGGTCGATGTTTCCACCCCGATGCCGCGATAGGAATAGCCGCGCACGGAGCCGCCGCCGCCAGCCAGAAACACCTGATTGGGCGGCAGGTCTTCGATTGATGCGCCGACAATGGAGCCGACTTTCACGCGGCCAGCCAAAATGACGCGATCCGTCTCGCCAAAGCCATAATAGGTCCGGCCTTCGGCAGTGAAGCGGGTGGCAAAGTTACCGCGCTGGAATTCATAGAAAGGCTGGATATTGCCTTCCAGATAGACACCGGAACTGGGGTCTGGCTTATTGTTGCGGTCGTCATAGATGACGCCCGCCTCAAGCCCGCCGGTGGTGAATTCACGCTTGCCGAAAAAATCGTCGTCGAAGCGGCCATGGCTTGCTTTGGCGTAGATATTTGCCGAAAGCTCTTCACTAAAGATATGCGTGAAGCCGACCTTCGCATTGACCGAAGTTTCGGTATAGGCGTCCAGCACTTCGCGTTTGGCATCGAGCGCCGCGACAAAATCCGTATCCGGCGTGAAGACGCCGGGCTTTGCGAAACTTGCGCCAAGAAGATAGGTATAATTGGCCGGATCGAAGGAATTGTCCTGCGATCCGCCGATACCGCTGACCTTGGCGTCAAAACGCAGGCGCTCGCCCCTGCCGAACAGGTTGCGATGCATCCAGTAACCGGTGACGCCGAAACCATCGAGGGTGGAATATTCAACACCAGCGCCGATCCGGCGCGGCTTTCGTTCCTGAACATTGAGCGTGATGGGCAAAGTACCATCCGGCTCGATCGCCTCTGCTTCCTCGAAATTCATCGCGCGGAAGACTTCCATGCGTCCGAGACGCTTTTTTGCGCGTTCTATATCGTCGGGATCATATTCCTGTCCCGGCTTCAATCCGGTCATCCATGCGATGAATTGCGGGTCGAGCCGCGCCGTGCCCACCACGCTGACCGGCCCGTAATGCGCTTTGCGGCCCGGATCGAGTCCTATATCCGCCGAAATACGATTATCGGCATGATCGGCGACGATGTCCTCGCTCGTCACACGGGCTTTCGCGTAACCCTGATGGCGCCATGCCTCCACGGCGAGGCGCTCGGCTTTCAGGATTGTCGTCGACCGCGCTACCTCGCCCGGCGCAAAACCCGCATCCTGCGGCGATTGCACCTTGTCGCGCCGGTCGGTGGGCGGCGGGGCTATATTGGAAATCGCGGTGCGCGAGAACAGGAATTGCGGACCCGGATCGACGGAAATATCGATTTTGGCATTATCGGGAATAGCCGCGTCGACAGGAATATCATTGGCTTCCTGCCCGCCCACCCTGATGGATATGGTGCCGCCATAGCGGCCCTGATCATAAAGTGCAGCCAGAATACGCCGGTAATCGCCGCGCGCCTTGGCCAGCAGCCCTGCCGAACCGGAGGCGGGACGATCCTCGTCGGCAACCAGCCCCGATGCGCCTTCGATAACGGATTTCAGATCCGCCTGTGTGCCATCGGCATTGGTGCGGTTGCCCGTCATCTCGACATTGACGGAATATTTCAGGGGATCGGCAATGACCGCATCGGCGTCATCCTTCTTCGCTTCCCCCCAAAGGCGGACACCAAAGATTTCAAACGCTGCGGCGGACGAAAGGGAAGCTGTAGAAAAACAGGCCGTCAACAACAGTGCGGCAATATTGCGTCCTATTATCGTCCTGTTACTGCACATCATACGCGCTACTTGTCCAGTTCTCGTTCCGTGGCCGTCTGGGCAGCGCCCCGCCTCCCCCAATCCCAGGACGATTCAGGGATTATCACAGTGCAGACAGAACGCCAAGCATCAACCCAAACGACTTCCGCCCCAAGCACAATCGAGAGGCGGCAAGTGGCATTTATTGTAAATCAATTGAGTCAATGGAGCGTTAATACACCAATTGATTGCGGCCTGCCGGGAGGAGGAGGTTCCGGCAGGCCGCGGATCAGGTCATTGGGGAGGGGGAGAAAATGACCTGATACTGATGACGGGTTATGCGTTTTCTCTAAAAATATTACCGTCCTGCATGTTCCGCGCGCATAGGACGATGAAACGGCCGCAGACCGCCCGGCCCTATCACCGGTCCCGGTCCCCAATAGGGGCGCGGTCCCCAATGCGGGCCACCATGCGGCTCCCAATGCGACGGGCTCCAATGCGGATGCGGGCGCCAGTTTGGGCCCCAGCCATGCCTTCGATAAGGAACGCAGCCGGAAGCCATGCAGGGCCGATAGTAACCCCGGCCCCGGTCAGAATAGCCGGAACCGAAAAACAGCGTAATCGCCGGCGGCGCCGCATAAGGGGGCGCAATGGGGGCAGGTGCAACGGGCTGCGCACCGATATGGACATAGCGCGCAGAAACCCAGCCAAGATAGCCACGGTTCCCGACCTGACACCAGTTGCCCCGGCATCGCCCTACATCAACCCAGCTTCCCGCGGGAAGCGTCGCCACCCGCCCATAGTTCACCCCCGGACCGCCGCGGACATTCACATTGGCCGTTACTACGCCGGGCGCTGCCTGGACCACGGCAGGCAAAGCCACCATCGCCGCAAGAAATGCAGGAATAAACAATCTATTATTAAGAGTTTTCTTAATTAAATTCATTGAATAAACTCCTGATTAAAAAATAAATATTTAGAATAAAAACATTATTGACCATATGCATTTTATCTATATTTCAATCAACAGCAAATATATTTTCATTATATGGTAAATACTATATTCAAATCGGAATTTTTATTACCAAATCCCCATATCATTAATATGAACCGCAAATAAAAAGGCGCCCCGGTCGAAACCGGAGCGCCGTGCGGCTTTCAGGAGGGGGAGAGGGAGGAAAAAGCCGCAGGTTGGGCCGCCAGAACCTTATGGCAGATTGCGCGCCGCTTCCGGCGTCATATGCATCGGCATCATATTGGTATCGAGGTGATGCATGACCCAGATGGAGCCTGCCAGCACGATGGCCAGAATGATGACCGTGAAAATGAGCGCGAGGATATTCCAGCCGTTCTCGGACTTCGGATCCAGATGCAGGAAATAGACCAGATGCACGAGAATCTGAACGACAGCGATGCCCAGAACGATGGCGGCTGTGGTTGCAGGCGTGAAATAACCGTTCATCGCCAGCATGAAAGGAACGACGGTGAGAACGAGGGCCAGCACGAAGCCTGTCAGATAGGTCTTCAGGCTTCCGTGTGCGGCTTGATCGTGTGTTTCGTGTGCAGAACTCATCACAGTACACCCAGCAGATAGACAAGGGTAAAGACGCCGATCCAGATGATGTCGAGGAAGTGCCAGAAGAGGCTGAGACACATCACGCGCGTCCGGTTCTTTTCGGTCAGGCCATCGCGAAGAAGCTGGCCAGTGAGCACCAGAATCCAGATCAGGCCCGAGGTAATATGAATGCCGTGCGTTCCGACTAGCGTGAAAAAGGCTGAAAGGAAGGCGCTGCGGCCCGGTCCGGCATCAATGGAGATCAGGTGGTGGAATTCATAGATTTCCATCACGAGGAAAGCCGCGCCCAACATGAAGGTGACGCCAAGCCAGCGCAGGACGCCTGCCTTGTTGTTCTTGTACATGGCCAGCGTCGCCATGCCGTAGGTCACGCTGGAGACGAGCAGGATCATGGTTTCGACCAGCACGAATTGCAGGTCGAACAGTTCGCGACCGGTCGGGCCGCCCGCAAACTGATGCGCCAGAACGGCATAGGTTGCAAAAAGTCCCGAGAAGAGGACGCAGTCGCTCATCAGGTAGATCCAGAAGCCGACCAATGTGGTCGACCCTGCATCATGATGATCCTCGTGAACCGGATTTTCATTGCCGCCCTTGAAGGGCAAAGCGGTATTGGTGGCAGCGCTCATGGATCAGGCCTCCTGAGCAAGCAGTTGCCGGGTGCGGGCATCTTCGATGCGCTGCACTTCCTCGGCCGGGACATAGAAATCCCTGTCATTGTTGAAGGAGTGGGCGATGGCGACGGCCAGAACGCCCAGCGATGAGGCAATCGCCAGCCACCAGATATGCCAGACCAAGGCGAAACCGAGCGGAATGGTCAGCATGCCGATGATGAAGCCCGTGCCGGTGTTCCTGGGCATGTGGATGCGGGCAAAACCCGTCGTGCGGCGCACGTAATCGTTCTGCTTCATATCCCACCAGCCGTCATGATCGCGCACATGCGGGATTTCGGCGAAATTGTAGAATGGCGGCGGCGAAGACAGCGACCATTCCAGCGTGCGGCCCGTACCCCAGGAATCGCCGTTGGTCTCGCGCAGTTTTTCGCGGTCACGAATGGAGATCATGATCTGGAGAACCTGGAAGACGATACCGAGCAGGATGATCGCCACACCGATGGCGGCAACGATCAGGTAGATATGCCAGGCGGGATTTTCCGTGTGGTTGAGGCGGCGGGTCATGCCCATCAGGCCGAGCACATAGAGCGGCATGAAGGCCATGATGAAGCCGACGAGCCAGCACCAGAAGGCTTTTTTGCCCAAGCCTTCATGCAGCTTGAAGCCGAAAGCCTTCGGCCACCAGTAGATCAGCCCTGCGAAACAGCCAAACAGCACGCCCGAAATGATGACGTTGTGGAAATGCGCAATCAGGAAGACCGAATTGTGCAACACGAAGTCGGCAGGCGGAACGGCCAGCAGAACGCCCGTCATGCCGCCGACGACGAAGGTGCACATGAAACCGATGGTCCACATGACCGGCGTTTCGAGCCGCACGCGCCCCTTATACATGGTGAAGAGCCAGTTGAAGACCTTCGCCCCCGTGGGGATGGCGATGATCATGGTTGCAACACCGAAGAAGGCATTCACGCTCGCGCCGCCACCCATGGTGAAGAAGTGGTGCACCCAGACGAGGAACGACAGAACGGTGATCGCCAGCGTTGCGTAGACCATCGACGTATAGCCGAAAAGGCGTTTGCGTGAGAAGGTCGCGATGATTTCGGAGAATACGCCGAAGCAGGGCAGGACCAGAATATAGACTTCCGGGTGGCCCCAGATCCAGATGAGGTTGACATACATCATCGGATTGCCACCGGAATCATTGGTGAAGAAGTGGAAATCCAGATAACGATCGAGCGTCAGCAGCGAAAGCGTGACGGTGAGGATCGGGAAGGCTGCGACAATCAGAATGTTGGCGCAGAGCGCGGTCCAGGTGAAAACCGGAACCTGCATCATGCCCATGCCGGGCGCGCGCATCTTGATGATCGTGGTAATCAGATTGACGCCGGAAAGCAGCGTGCCCATGCCGGAAATCTGCAAGGCCCACAAATAGTAATCCATTCCGACATCGGGACTGAACTCCTTGCCCGAAAGCGGCGGATAGGCCAGCCAGCCGGTCTTGGCGAATTCACCGACACCAAGCGAGATATTGATGAGAATGGCGCCTGCAACGGTAAGCCAGAAGCTCAGCGAGTTGAGATAGGGAAACGCCACATCGCGCGCGCCGATCTGGAGCGGCACGGCGAAGTTCATCAGGCCGACGATGAAAGGCATCGCCACGAAGAAGATCATGATCACGCCATGGGCGGTAAAGATCTGGTCGTAGTGATGGGGCGGCAGAAAGCCTTCATTGGCGCCGGAGGCCATGGCCTGCTGGGCACGCATCATCACGGCGTCCGAGAAGCCGCGGAACAGCATCACGAAGGCCAGAATGATATACATGATGCCGATGCGCTTGTGATCGACGGAGGTGAGCCAGTCGTTCCACAGAACGCCCCACTTGCGATAATAGGTGATGGCTGCGAGAATGGCGAGCCCTCCGCCAGCCACCGCAGCCAATGTGACCATGATGATCGGCTCGTGGAAGGGTATCGCTTCGAGCGTAAGTTTTCCGAACATTTCTATTCTTGCTTCGATTGGAGTGCGATCAGCCGCAGCGCCCGGACGTGCTCATCGGGAGCGCTGCGGCATCGGCAAATCAGTTTTCAAGCTGCGACAGGCGCTGCGGCTGGATGGCGCAGATGATGTCGTTCGCCCATTGGCTGAAATCGACAGGCGAGGACTTGCGCAGGTTTGCGCGCGCCGCCTGAGCCATCTGCGTGCGATGCATTTCATCATCCAGACAGACGGACTTCCCGTCCCAGCAGCGGTTCACAATGCCGTGAAACAGCGCCTTGTCATTATAGGCAAAATGCTGCACCGGATGCTTTTCGCTCGGCTGAACGAGCGATGCATAACGATCGCGGTTCAGTTCCTGTCCGGAAGCCCTGGCGTCGGCCACCCATTTGTCGAATCCGGCCTGATCGAAAGCATGCGCCTTGAAGCGCATCTGGGCAAAGCCCTGGCCGCTGTAATTGGCCGAAATGCCGTCAAATACGCCCTCATGATCGGCGATCAGGTGCAGCTTGGTCTGCATGCTGGGCATGGTATAGACCTGACTGCCAAGCACCGGAATGAAGAAGGAATTCATGATATTGGAAGAGGTCAGCTTGAAATTGACTGGCACGCCGACAGGCATGGCCATTTCATTGACCGAGGCAACCCCGTAATCGGGATAGATGAACAGCCACTTCCAGTCGAGCGCCACCACTTCGACATTGACCGGCGGCACGCTCGATTCGAGCGGGCGATAGGGGTCGAGCTTGTGGGTGCTGATCCAGGTGACGGTGCCCAGAACCACGATAATGGCGACCGGGATGAGCCAGACCGCCGCTTCGATCCTGTTGGAATGATGCCAGTCGGGCTTGTATTCCGCCTCTTCATTCGTAGAACGATACTTCCAGGCAAAATAAAGGGTCATGAAAATGACCGGCAATACGACGAGAAGCATCAAGCCCGTCGCGAAATAGATGAGATCACGTTCCGCCATGCCGACCTGCCCCTTGGGAGAGAGCAGGACCTGATTCTCGCAGCCAGCGAGAAACACCATGATTGCCAACGCGGCGAACGAAGCGATCGTTCGGGGGGTGCCGTGTTTCATTTGTCTTTCCATCCAGCGCACGGCATGAAGCGCCGAGGCCATGTAATTTCCTAGTTTTCGGTAATTTCTGAAAATTCCAAATGTACCGATATAACGAATAATCGCATTTGTCACGCCTTTGACGCAAAATAACCGCCATTGGCTATGGCCCCCTGATGTTTGCTGATAATTACAAAGCCGACCGGGTGCGGGGAGCGCATGAAGCTCGTGGGATTTGCTGGAAGAGACGCTTTATGATTTTCAGGGAATGGCCGCTTGAAGAGGCCGAAGGGACGATCATCGCCAATAGTCTTGTTGCGGAGCCATACCATCTGCGCAAGGGAACGGTGCTGGAATCGGGCCATCTTGAAGCAATGCGCCGGGCAGGCATGGCTCATGTGCTGGCGGCAAAGCTCGAAACCGATGATATGGGCGAAAACGATGCGGCGGCGGCAATCGGGCGGCTGCTTGTTTCTGGCAATATCGAAAGCGGCGTGGCGACAACGGGACGTATCAATCTGTTCGCGCAAAAAAGCGGCGTTTTCTGCGCGGATATTGCGGGCGTGGACGCCATCAATATGCTCGACGAGCGCATTTCGGTGGCCAGCCTGCACAATCACAACCGCGTCGAAGGCGGACAGATGGTGGCAACGGTCAAGATCATTCCCTTTGCCGTTCCGAAATCGCTGATCGATGAAATCTACAATCGGTGCGGCGAGCGCGCCATGTTTGACGTCAAGGCATTTCAGGCGACGCGCATCGGTCTCATCCAGTCACGCCTGCCCGCCATACGCGAGACGGTTCTTGCCAAAACCCAGACGCTGATCGCCAGACGCGCCGAACGCAATGGCGGCCGGGTCTGCGCCGAACGACGCGTGGCGCATGAAAGCACCGCCCTTGCCACGGCCATTGCCGAACTTGCAAAAATCAGCGATCTGCTGGTTATTTTCAGCGCATCGGCAGTGGCGGACGAAGCGGATATTGTGCCGCGCGCGATCATTCAGGCTGGCGGCGAAATCCTGCGCATCGGCGTGCCGGTCGATCCGGGCAATCTTCTGTCTGTGGGAAAATGCGCCGGAAAATATGTCGTCGTTGCCCCCGGTTCAGCGCGCAGCGCACGCGAAAGCAGTCTGGACAGGATCATCGATCGCCTGATGGCGGGGATAGAGCTGCAATCCGCCGATCTTGCCCGCATGGGGGTTGGCGGCCTGCTTTTATGAAAGCCCAACAAAAAAGGCCGGGGTAACCCGACCTTCTGTATTCACCCGGTCCTGCGCCAGTACATCCGTGGTCACAGATCCAAGTGAATTCCCGATACAGACGTAGGTATAGACCTGTTCTGTTTCAAGAGTATGACATAGAAAGCAGCCAATCAATCAGGCCGCCATCGGCTCGCTGACCTGCCCGGGGTGATTGTAGTTCCAGACTTCAGCCAGACAATCATGCATCAGATCAAGATCCACCGGACCAATCCGGCTCAGGACAAGATCAAGCTCATCCGGTTCAACCCCCCGGTTAAGAAGCTCGACGATGGCTTCGATCAAGACCGCTTTATCATCAAATCTGTAGCGCTGCATAAACCTGCTCCGCCAGTTAGCCCCCGGTTCAATGGTTACAGCATAGGCGCTTATGGTTAACCGAACCTTACCTTTCGTAAAAATTGCCGAGGCTTCGCAAAAAATTCATAAGCCAAACCATCCTTTCTACGGATGATTTCCGGAATTACTTATTTATTACCGAACTACAAAATAAACACATTCTACAAACAGTACTGCTTTGACAGCCTACTACGGATCGGCACAATTTCAAGCATACAGTCCAGAAACAAAGCATTTGAGATTTATCTACTATGCAAGGAAAAATGACATTCTTTCAAAGACACGCCAAAATGGCCTTCAGCTTTGGGGGTGTGCTGGCTCTTGCTCTTCTCATCGCGGCAAGCGTGCCGGGCGGCTATCTTGTTGCCATGCAATATAAAGGCAATATTCACGCAATCATCGCCGGTGAAGCCTATCGTTCCAACCAGCTTGATCCTGTGCGCATTACTTATATGCACAATCAACACGGGATCAGGAGCATCATCAATCTGCGCGGCGCGGAACCCGGATCGGAATGGTATGATGATGAAATAGCCACTGCAAAAGCGCTGGGTATCCAGCATATTGATTTTGAAATGTCGGCCAGCAAGCAATTGAGCCCGGAACGCACGCAACAACTGATTGCCGTGATGCGGAATGCGCAAAAGCCGGTTCTTATTCATTGCAAATCAGGATCGGATCGCACCGGACTTGCCGCCGCTCTTTATGTGGCGGCCATAGGTCGAGGAAGCGAGCGCAGGGCGGAACGTCAATTATCCATCGCCTATGGGCATTTCGGCCTTCCGTTCAGCCCGACATATGCGATGGAGCGAACGTTCGAGAGCGTCGAAGCAGAGCTCGGCTACCCTGATTCATAAATAAAACGCCGGGCAAAACCCGGCGTTTCTTCATTTTCTTTATTTGCTTTGCAAAGAACCCCGGTCGGTTTCCGTTACAGGGAATGCTCTATTCAGCAGCAACGATTTTTCCGCCATCCCACTTGAAGACATCGAAGCTCGGCGAGGTCAGGTCGCCGGTACCGCCATAGGTCAGTTCACCGATGACCGTCGGGATTGGCTCACCCTCATGCAGCACCTTGGCGACGGCTGCCGAATCTTCCGTGGTGCCGGCACGTTCCATCCCGGCCTTGAGGACCTGTACCGCAGCATAGGCGTTCATGGTGAAAGCCTCGACAGGGATATTCTTGGCGGTGAGCGCGTCAACCGCTTCCTTGGAAGCCGGGTTTTTGGTCGCGTCGACCGCATTGGTGAACAGTGTGCCTTGCGCCGTGTCGCCGCCGATCGCCCAATATTCGGTGTTGGACAAGCCTTCCCCGCCGAGAATCAGGGCGGTCAGACCGGCATCGTGCAGCTGGCGAGCCAGAAGGCCGCCTTCACCATGATAACCGCCGAAATAAACGACCTCCGTGCCAGCCGCCTTCAGCTTGGTGACGAGCGCGCTGAAATCCTTGTCGCCCGGTGTTACGGAATCATAATGCACTTCCGTCACGCCGTCCTTGTTGATCGCAGCCTTGAAAGAATCAGCCAGACCCTTGCCGTAAGCGCCCTTGTCATGGACGATGGCGACTTTTTTATCCTTGAGGTTCTTCAGATAATAGTCGGCCATGACGTCGGCCTGCTGGTCATCACGTCCGCAGGTGCGGAATACGGTTTCCAGACCACGCGCGGTCAGATCGGGTCCGGTCGCGGTCGGCGTAACCATCAACACGCCATTTTCCGCAAAAACGTCGGATACCGGGATTGCAACGCCGGTCGTCACCGGGCCGACGACGAATTTGACGCCATCGCCAACAAGCTGGTTGGCCGCAGAAACGCCCTGCTTGGGCTCGCCCGCATCGTCGGCAAACTGGAGAACGATCTTCTCGCCATTGATGCCGCCGGCGGCGTTGATGACTTCAACCGCAGTCTCGGCACCCTTCTTGACCTGATCGCCATAGGCTGCGACCGGGCCGGTCAGCGGCGCGACGACGCCGATTGTTATATCTGCGTAAGCTGCGCTGGCAAAGCCAAGTGTAGCAGCGAAAGCCACGCTGGAAAGCAGTTTGCGATTCATATCTTTCTCCTTTAGCGAGGCATTTTTCGAATAGCCCCTGACAATCCATGCCACGCAATTTCCGGCATCTGTGCACCGGTCAATTGCCAAGCCCTCCCCTTTGTCAATTTTCGTCGCAAAGGGTCAATTCAAAAGCCATTCCCGGCATTGCCGGGAACTCCTCCAGCCATAATATATCCGAAATCGCATCAACTTTTTCAGAATCATGTTCCAGAGCGAGATTTAGCTTTCATAATATAATAAGAATGCATTTCCGGCCACCGATTGCAAGTAGTCAAGTCGCGGCAATAGCAACAGAATTCGGCCTCAGGGCGAATTCCACTCCTCCCTTTTCCATGATGGTGAAAGCTTTGCAAAAAAGGCCGCGATTCCTTCTGCGGCTTCAGGCGTTTCCCATGTATCGGCAAGCCGGGTGAGCGTCATATCGATCACCCTTTCGTCAATCGGCGCGCCAAGCGCATGGACAAGTCGTTTGGATGCCGCAACGGCTACGGGAGCGGTGGAGAAATAAGGTTTTATCTCCTCCTCTATTGCTGCGTCGAGATTTTCAGGCTCGACAACAGCCGTAAGAAGCCCCATGCGCCGTGCCTCATGAGCGTCGAAAATCCGCGCCGAGGTGAATGTGCGCAAGGCATGCGCCTGGCCGATACGCGCCACCACATAGGGGCTGATGGTTGCGGGGATAAGGCCGAGCTTCGTTTCCGTCAGGCCGAAACGCGCGCCGCAAACGCCGATTGCCGCATCGCAAACGCTGATCAGGCCGATACCGCCGCCATAGGCTTGCCCGTTGATGCGCCCGATCAACGGCTTGGGCAGATCGCGCAGAGCTTTGAGCATCAGGGCAAGCTTGCGCGCTTCCTCGATGCGCTGGGTGCGTGTGGCCTTCATCTGTTCGCGCATCCAGCCAAGATCGGCGCCCGCGCAGAAACTTGGCCCCCTGCCCGTCAGGATCACGATGCGCACATCGGCATTATCCGCCAGATGAAGCGCCGCCGTGGTCAGTTCATCGATCATCCGGCCCGAAAGCGCATTATGCAGTTCGGGGCGGTCAAGGGTGAGTGTCGCGACGCCGCGCCGGTCCATCGCAATATGGATGGTTTCGAAGTCGCTCATGCCGCCTTGTCCTGCCGCAGCGTCTGCGCGAACCGTGCTGTGCTTCTCAGCTTTTCGAGATCAAGGCCCGTTTCAAAACCAAGCCCATGCAGCATTTCCACCACGGCAACCGTATCGACATTGCCCTTTGCGCCGGGTGCGAAAGGACAGCCGCCAAGACCGCCGACCGAAGCATCGAATACCCGCAGGCCCTTTTCGAGGCTCACGCGGATATTGTCGAGGGCGTGGCCGCCAGTGTCGTGAAAATGTCCGGCAAGATGCACCGGCGGCGTGATTTCGAGAGCCGCGTCCAGCATGGCGGCAATGGTTTCGGGCGTGCCATGGCCTGTCGTGTCGCCAAGGCTCACCTCGTGGCAACCCAGCGACAGAAGCTGTTCGGTCACATCGGCAACCGCCTGCGGTGGCGTTGGCCCGTCATAGGGGCAGGTGATGGCGCAACTCACATAGCCGCGCACGCCAAGCCCGTCCGTGATGGCCTCGCCGATGACCGGGGATATGCGTTCGATGCTCTCCGCTATGGAGCAATTGATATTGGCCTTGGAAAACCCCTCCGAGGCGGAAATGAAAACGGCAATTTCATCCATGCCGGCTGCCAGCGCTGCTTCATAGCCTTTCATATTGGGCACCAATGCCGAATATCGCACGCCGTTGCGGCGATCTATTCCGGCCATGACTTGCGCTGCATCGGCTAGTTGCGGCACCCATCGGGGGCTGACGAAACTCGTCGCCTCTATGCGGGCATAGCCGCAATCGGAAAGCCGATCGATCAGTGCAATTTTATCGGCAGTCGGCACAAAGCGCTTTTCATTCTGCAGGCCGTCACGCGCTGCCATTTCAACGATTTCAACGCGTTCAGCCATGATCTTCCTCCAGTTCAACCAGCAATGCGCCTTCATCGACCTGATCGCCCGCCGCGACTCTCACGGACGCAACCCTGCCGTCGCGCGGCGCGGTCAGCGACAGTTCCATCTTCATCGCTTCCATCGTCACAAGCACATCGCCCTTGGCGACATTCATGCCTTCCGTGATGGAAACCAGCCGCACCAATCCCGGCATGGGTGCAAGAATGCGGCTTTCGCTTGAAGTGTCCTCCTCCGCACCAACGGATTGCATATGATGAAATATGGTGTCGCGGCCTTCGACTTGCACGTTCACATCATGCGAAATGCGCAGCACCATTGCTTCGGACACGCGGCCATCGATGCTAAAGCGCAGCAGCCCGTTTTCATGAGAGAGGATTTCGAGATCGCCAAAGGCGAAGCTGAAATGCCTGTCGCCTTTGGTCGTGAAATTTACCGTGTGGCATTCGCCGTGATGGGCGAGCAGAACCGAGCGCGAAGCCTCACCCCAAAGGCGAAACCCGCGCAGGCGCGTCCACGGATCATCCCTTGCAGGGGCATCCAGAAGATCGAGCGCGCCAAGGGCGGCAAGCGCGAAAGCCAGATCGGAAGGTTTTTGTTCCGCAAAAAGCGTGTCTGTTTCCCGCGCGATCAGTCCGGTATCGACATCACCCTTGCGGAAAGCTTCGAGATTGCAAAGCTCCGAGAGGAATTGCCTATTGGTGACAAGCCCGGCAATGCGGGTCTTGTCGAGTGCCGCATCAAGCCGGTTGAGTGCTTCGTCGCGCGTGGCGCCATGGGTGATGATCTTGGCTATCATCGGATCGTAGAACGGCGTGATCGTGTCACCTGCCCGCACGCCGGAATCCACCCGCGCATTTTCAGGCGGTGCGAAGAGCGCAAGCCTGCCCGTCGCAGGCAGGAAATCGCGCGCCGGGTCTTCCGCATAAAGCCTTGCCTCGAAGGCCCAGCCATTGATCGCAAGTTCGTCTTGCCGTTTCGGCAGCGGATCGCCTGCCGCGACGCGCAATTGCCATTCGACCAGATCAAGGCCGGTGATCGCTTCCGTCACCGGATGCTCGACCTGTAGCCGCGTGTTCATTTCCATGAAGAAGAAGCGGTCAGCTCTCAACCCTTCCGACACGTCGGCGATAAATTCTACCGTGCCTGCGCCGCTATAGCCAATCGCCAATGCCGCCTTGACCGCAGCCTCGCCCATGGCTGCGCGCATTTCAGCCGTCATGCCGGGGGCGGGCGCTTCCTCGATCACCTTCTGATGGCGGCGTTGCAGCGAGCAGTCACGCTCAAACAGATGCACCGCATTGCCGTGATTATCGCCAAAAACCTGCACCTCTATATGGCGCGGTTTGGTCATATATTTTTCGATCAGCACAGCGCCATCGCCGAACGCGGCTTCCGCCTCGCGCCGCGCGCTATCGAGTGCCGCAGTGAATTCGGCCGGATTATCGACGCGCCGCATGCCCTTGCCGCCGCCGCCTGCCCGTGCCTTGATGAGTACCGGATAAGTCATCCGGTCGGCCTGATCTTTGAGGAAAGCGCCGTCCTGATTGTCGCCGTGATAGCCGGGCACGACCGGCACACCTGCCTTTTCCATCAGCGCCTTGGCGGCGTCCTTCAGCCCCATGGCGCGAATGGCTTTGGCCGAGGGGCCGATGAAGACCAGCCCTGCTGCCTCTGCCGCTTCCACGAAAGCTGGGTTTTCCGAGAGAAAACCATAGCCCGGGTGGATCGCCTCTGCGCCGGTTTCAAGTGCTGTTTTGATGATCGCATCGATGTTCAAATAGCTTTGCGCGGACGGTGCCGGGCCGACACGCACTGCCTCATCGGCCATTTCGACATGCAGCGCGTGGGCATCCGCATCGGAATAAATCGCGACGGTGGCAATGCCCATTTTGCGCGCCGTGCGCATGATCCGGCAGGCAATTTCTCCGCGATTGGCGATCAGTATTTTCTTGAACATCTGATCGCCCTTTACATTCTGAAGATGCCAAAGCGCGTCGGCTCGACGGGCGCATTCAGTGTGGCGGAAAGCGACAGACCCAGCACTTCGCGGCTCTTGCGCGGATCGATAATGCCGTCATCCCAAAGCCGTGCCGAGGCATAGAGCGGATGGCTCTGGCGCTCGAACATTTCCAGCGTCGGACGCTTGAACTCCGCTTCTTCCTCCGCCGACCATGTGCCGCCGGTTCGCTCGATCCCGTCACGCTTGACGCTCGCCAGCACGCCTGCGGCCTGCTCTCCGCCCATGACCGCGATGCGGCTATTGGGCCATGTCCATAAAAAGCGCGGCGAATAAGCCCGCCCCGCCATGCCGTAATTGCCCGCGCCATAGGACGCGCCGATCAGCATGGTGATTTTCGGCACATTGGCCGTCGCCACTGCCGTCACCAGCTTGGCGCCATGTTTCGCGATGCCTTCGGCCTCATATTTGCGCCCGACCATGAAGCCGGTAATGTTTTGCAAAAACACCAGCGGAATATTGCGCTGGCAGCAAAGCTCGATGAAATGCGCGCCCTTGAGCGCCGCTTCGGAAAACAGCACGCCATTATTGGCAATGATGCCGACCGGTATTCCATAAAGGCTTGCAAAGCCGCAGACCAAAGTCGGACCAAAGCGCGCCTTGAACTCGTCGAAATCCGAACCATCGACCAGCCGTGCGATCACCTCGCGCACATCATAGGGAATGCGCGTATCGGCGGAGACGACACCGAGAATTTCCTCGGGGTCATAAAGCGGCGCGGCGCTGTCGCCTTTTGGAATGAAACTTCGTTTTTCGCTGTTGAGATTGGCCGCAATGGCGCGCGCGATCTGCAATGCATGGGCATCGTCATTGGCCAGATGATCGGCCACGCCGGAAAGCCGCGTGTGCACATCGCCACCGCCCAAATCTTCCGCGCTCACCACTTCGCCGGTTGCAGCCTTCACCAATGGCGGACCGGCCAGAAAGATCGTGCCCTGATTGCGAACGATTACCGTCTCGTCGCTCATGGCAGGCACGTAGGCACCGCCTGCCGTGCACGAACCCATGACCACGGCGAGTTGCGCAACGCCTGCCGCCGACATTTGCGCCTGATTGTAGAAGATGCGCCCGAAGTGATCGCGGTCCGGGAAAACCTCGTCCTGATTGGGCAGGTTCGCACCGCCCGAATCGACCAGATAGATGCAAGGCAGGCGGTTTTCGCCCGCAATCTCCTGCGCGCGCAGGTGCTTTTTCACCGTAATCGGATAATAGGTGCCGCCCTTCACCGTCGCATCATTGCAGACGATCATGCAGTCGCGGCCCGAAACGCGGCCCACGCCGGTGATGATGCCCGCACAAGGTGCCGCACCGCCATACATGCCATGCGCTGCCGTCAGCCCCACTTCGAGAAAAGGCGAACCCGGATCGAGCAATTGCGCCACGCGCTCGCGCGGCAGAAGTTTTCCGCGTGCGACATGACGCTCGCGCGCCTTCTCGCCGCCGCCGTCAAGTGCTGCGCGGGACGCTTCGGCAACCACATCGATTGCCGCCAGCATCGCCTTGCGGTTTGTTTCAAAGACAGTATTTCGGGTCGAAATCCCGGATTTGAGAACCGGCATCAGCGGGTCTCCTGAAACAGTTCCCGTCCGATCAGCATGCGGCGAATTTCCGACGTACCGGCACCGATTTCATAAAGCTTGGCGTCACGCAGCAGGCGACCGGTCGGATAATCATTGATATAGCCATTGCCGCCCAGCGCCTGTATCGCCTGAAGCGCCATCTGCGTGGCATTTTCCGCCGTATAAAGAATGCAGCCTGCCGCATCCTTGCGCGATGTCTCACCCCGGTCGCAGCTCGCCGCCACCGCATAGGTATAGGCGCGCGCGGCGTTGAAGGTCACATACATGTCCGCAAGCTTGCCCTGCATGAGCTGGAATTCGCCAATCGGCTGGTCGAACTGCCTGCGCTCATGCACATAGGGCACGACGACATCGAGACAGGCGGCCATGATGCCGAGCGGCCCGCCCGCCAGCACCACGCGCTCATAATCAAGGCCCGACATCAGCACGTTGACGCCCTTGCCCGCCTCGCCCAGCAGGTTTTCGGCTGGCACCTCACAATCCTCGAACACCAGTTCGCAGGTATTGGAGCCGCGCATGCCGAGCTTGTCGAGCTTTTGCGCCGTCGAGAAACCCTTGAAGGTTTTCTCAATGATAAATGCGCTGATGCCGCGCGAGCCCGCTGTGGGATCGGTCTTGGCATAGACCACCAGCACATCGGCATCGGGACCATTGGTGATCCACATCTTGTTGCCGTTCAGCACATAATGCTCGCCCCGCTTTTGAGCATGGAGCTTCATCGAAACCACATCGGACCCGGCGCCCGGCTCGGACATGGCAAGCGCGCCGACATGCTCGCCGGAAATAAGCCTGGGCAGATATTTCGCGCGCTGTTCGGGCGAGCCATTGCGCGTGATCTGGTTGACGCAGAGATTGGAATGGGCGCCATAGCTCAAGCCGATAGAGGCGGATGCGCGGCTGATTTCTTCCATCGCCACGCAATGGGCGAGATAGCCCATGCCTGCCCCGCCATGCTCTTCGGGTGCGGTGATGCCAAGAACGCCAAGCTCGCCCAGTTCACGCCAAAGATGCATCGGAAATGCATTGTTGCGGTCGGTTTCAGCGGCCAGCGGCGCAATGCGGCTTTGCGCAAAACGGCGCACCGTATCGCGCAGGGCCTCGATCTCCTCGCCAAGACCGAAATTCATGCCAGAAGCAAACATACTCGTCCTCCACAAGTTCTGCCCGGCTATTAAAGCAGAGTGTCGTGTGAAGGCCGATTAAGCAACCAGATTGCGCGGCGTTCTGTGGCTATTTATTGCCATCTTACGAAATTTTCTTTCGCGGCTTAATCGCTCTGAAGCTCGGCAATCTCGCGGTAAAGCTCCAGTGCTTCAGGATTGGCCAGCGCCTCGCGGTTTTTTACCTCGCGCCCATGCACGATGTCACGCACGGCAAGTTCAACGATCTTGCCGGATTTGGTGCGCGGAATGTCATTTACCGCAACGATCTTTGCCGGAACATGGCGTGGTGTGGCGCCGGTGCGGATTTTCGTCCTGATGCGCGCTTTCAGATCGTCGTCCAGCGTCACACCTTCAGCCAGTCGCACGAACAGCACGACGCGCACGTCATTGTCCCAATCCTGCCCGATACAGAGCGCTTCGGCGACTTCCGGCATCTGCTCGACCTGATTGTAGATCTCCGCCGTGCCGATGCGCACGCCGCCGGGATTGAGGGTCGCATCCGAGCGGCCATGGATAACAATGCCGTCATGTTCGGTCCATTCGGCAAAGTCGCCATGGCACCAGATATTATCGAAACGCTCGAAATAGGCGGCGTTATATTTCTTGTCTTCCGGGTCGTTCCAGAATTGCAGCGGCATGCAAGGAAATGCCTTTGTGCAGACCAGTTCCCCTTTTTGCCCGCGCACCGGCTTGCCGTCATCGTCCCAGACATCGACTGCCATGCCGAGGCCCGCGCCCTGAATTTCGCCCAGCCAGACCGGCTCTGTCGGCACGCCCAGCACGAAACAGGAGACAATATCGGTGCCGCCGGAAATCGACGCCAGATGCACATCCTTCTTGATCGCTTCATAGACGAAGGCAAAACCCTCCGGCGACAAGGGCGAGCCGGTGGAAGAAATGGTGCGCAGCACTGACAGATCGTGCGTTTCGCCGGGTTTCAATCCGGCTTTCAGCACTGCGTCGATGAATTTGGCGGAGGTGCCGAAATAGGTCATGCCCTCAGTGGCGGCATAATCGAACAGGGCATTGCCATCGGGATAGAAGGGCGAGCCGTCATAAAGCAGCAATGTCGCGCCGGAAGCGATGCCCGATGCCAGCCAGTTCCACATCATCCAGCCGCAGGTGGTGAAATAGAAGAAACGGTCGCCATCGCGAATATCGGCGTGGAACCGGTGCTCCTTGAGGTGCTGCAAGAGCACACCGCCCGCCCGATGCACGATGCATTTGGGAATGCCGGTGGTGCCGGACGAAAACAGGATGCAGAGCGGGTGATCGAATGGCAGGCGCGTAAATTCGACCTCTTTTGCCTTGAATGGGGCAAGTGCTGCGTCAAGCGCAATGCCTTTTTGCGCCTTTTCGGCAACGGCTTCCGCTTCTCCGAGATAGGTCACGATCACCGAACGCTTGAGGCCCGGAAGCTTCGCCGTGACTGCTGCGATCTTGTCAGCAACCTCGATGCGCTTGCCATTATACCAGTAGCCGTCGCAGGCAAAGAACAGCTTCGGCTCGATCTGGCCGAAACGGTCGAGCACGCCCTGCTCGCCAAAATCGGGCGAACAGGAAGACCAGACCGCGCCAATGGAGGAAGCTGCCAGCATCAATGCCACCGCTTCAGGCATATTGGGCATCATGCCCGCCACACGGTCGCCGGGCTGCACACCTTCCGCCAGCATGAATTGCTGCAACTTCGAGACCAGCGCGTGAAGATCGTCCCATGTCAGACGGCGCTCTAGCTTATTCTCGCCGCGAAAGACGATTGCCTCCTCGCTTCCTGTCTTGCGCAGGAGATTTTCCGCAAAATTGAGCCTCGCATCGGGGAAAAATTTCGCATCGCGCATATGGGTATTATCGATAAGGGCGGTTTGGCCGCGCTCGCCGATAACGCCGCAGAAATCCCAAACGAGCGACCAGAAAGCCGCGCGATCTTCCACCGACCAGCAATGAAGCGCTGCATAATCGGGCAAATCCTTGCCGGCACGCTTTTGCGCTGCGACACGAAAATGCTCAAGCGCGCTCGATGCAATGCGATTTGCATCGGGTTGCCAGAGTGGCTTGTCATGCGGAAATTGCGCGGAGATCGCCTCGGTGCTCATTGTTCCTCCCAGAATCGCGTGCAAGACGCATCATTGCCGATTTCCACCGGCTTGCAGATGAATTTCTAGAAGAGAGATTCAAATCCGTCCATGGCTTTCCAGCATTTTCACAGCCGGCCTGCATTGCAATAAAACATCCATGAAAGAAAGTTATCGTGCAAGGAAAGCGCAATGGAACGATTTGGATCGGTGAGAAATTGGTGGAGCCAAGCGGGATCGAACCGCTGACCTCCTGCATGCCATGCAGGCGCTCTCCCAGCTGAGCTATGGCCCCATCAGACCTCTTGCGAGGCGAAGCAGGCAGAACTTGTTGCCCGTCGAGGCGGCTTCTTAAAGGCCAAGTCGCAGAAGATCAAGCGCTAAATCGCAACCAGAGCCTCGCTGTGCAAAATAATTCGTCTTTTGTCCACATCAGGACCACAGGCGCGCAACACACCACGGAAAAACAGGCTCAAATGCAACAAGGCGACCCAACGGGCCGCCTTGCATATTTTCCACGAACAGAAATCCGA
This sequence comes from Falsochrobactrum shanghaiense, assembly GCF_003149535.1. Lineage (GTDB taxonomy): Bacteria > Pseudomonadota > Alphaproteobacteria > Rhizobiales > Rhizobiaceae > Brucella > Brucella shanghaiense. The sequence continues at coordinate 495,613 of NZ_QGDB01000001.1, forward strand.
TCAGACGTCTTCGTCGTCGTCGCCGACGCCGCCGCCCAGAATATCCGATACGTCGTCATTCTCGTCTTCCTCTTCTTCGAGGAACGCATCGTCGTCATCGTCACCCAGATCGACATCATCGTCGATGTCCGGAATATCCTCGCCGCCCTTGGCCTCTTCATCCGCACTCTCAAGCGAAACGAATTCTGGCTTTTCGAGCGCCGTATCCAGTTCTTCCTCTTCGGTCTCTTCTTCCGCCGCGCGGTTTTCCGCGATCGTTGCTTCGAAATAGGAGCGCGGGTAGGAAATCCCGGTATAGGGCGAAACAATCGGATCGCGGTTGAGATCGTAAAACTTCTTGCCCGTTTCCGGGTCGATGCGCTTGGTACCAAGTTCAGGTTTTGCCACGTCTAGCCTCGTTACTCTGAGTTCCCCGTCGCGCCCGCAGCGCATTCTGTCAGGGGCCAAAAATTCAATCGAAAATCGCGCCTTGCGGTATTTGTGCGGTGCATAAACGCAATTTGCAGCTTTTGTCAAAGCTAAAGACTCTTGGCGCGCAGCGAAAGCCATATTGTCGAATGCCCGCTCACTTGATTTCACTTTGCGGACAATCGCGTATCCGGACCCCTTTGCGCCTGATCCCGCTTTAAATTTCGTTGCCGCGTGACCCCGGCGGCAAGCTATGCTAGGGAGGCTGCGCTTTGTTTAATCCCGGCGTAGAATACGCCAAAAATGCGACAGTGAAAATCGATGTCCCATTCCTCACCCCTGAAACCTGCATCCGCCCATCGTTCAGAGGGACTTTCGGGCGATATACGCATTCCCGGCGACAAGTCCATTTCCCACCGCTCCTTCATGTTTGGCGGTCTTGCCTCGGGTGAAACCCGGATCACCGGCCTGCTCGAAGGCGAAGACGTCATCAATACCGGTCGCGCCATGGAAGCCATGGGCGCAAAAATCCGTAAAGAGGGCGATGTCTGGATCATCAACGGCACCGGCAATGGCTGCCTGTTGCAGCCCGAAGCGCCGCTGGATTTCGGCAATGCCGGAACCGGCGCGCGCCTGACCATGGGGCTTGTGGGCACCTATGATATGACCACGACCTTCATCGGCGACGCCTCGCTTTCCAAGCGCCCGATGGGCCGCGTGCTCGATCCGCTGCGCCAGATGGGCGTGCAGGTCAAATCCGCCGAGGGCGACCGGATGCCGCTTACGCTCACTGGACCCAAAACCGCCAATCCGATCAGCTATCGCGTGCCGATGGCTTCGGCGCAGGTAAAGTCCGCCGTGCTGCTTGCGGGCCTCAACACGCCGGGCATCACCACCGTGATCGAGCCGGTCATGACGCGCGATCACACGGAAAAGATGCTGCAGGGCTTTGGCGCCGATCTTTCCGTCGAGACTGATACGGAGGGTGTGCGCCATATCCATATCGTCGGGCAGGGCAAGCTGAGCGGGCAGAGCATCGATGTGCCGGGCGACCCTTCCTCGACCGCCTTCCCGCTCGTGGCGGCGCTGCTGGTCGAAGGCTCGGATGTCACCATACGCAACGTATTGATGAACCCGACCCGCACCGGCCTGATCCTCACCTTGCAGGAAATGGGCGCGGATATTGAAGTGCTCAACGAGCGCCTTGCAGGCGGTGAAGACGTTGCCGATCTTCGCGTGAAGTCATCGAAGCTCAAAGGCATCGTCGTACCCCCGGAACGCGCGCCGTCGATGATCGACGAATATCCGGTCCTGGCGATCGCAGCGACTTTTGCCGAAGGCGAAACCGTCATGGACGGGCTCGATGAGCTGCGGGTGAAAGAATCAGACCGGCTGGCAGCGGTTGCGCGCGGACTTGAAGCCAATGGCGTCGATTGCACCGAAGGCGAAATGTCGCTCACCGTTCGCGGACGCCCGGATGGCAAGGGCATCGGCGGCGGCACGGTCGAAACCCATCTCGATCACCGTATCGCGATGAGCTTTCTCGTTATGGGTCTGGCTTCCGAAAAGCCCGTCACCGTGGATGATTACACGATCATCGCCACTTCCTTCCCCGAATTCATGGATATGATGGCGGGGCTGGGCGCGAAGATCGAACGAAGCGACGCGCAATGAAGTCTTTCGTCGTCGCCATCGACGGACCGGCAGCATCGGGCAAGGGAACCCTTGCCCGGCGCATCGCCATCCATTACGGCATGCCGCATCTTGATACCGGACTGACCTATCGCGCGGTCGCCAAGGCGCTGCTCGACAAGGGCTTGCCGCTTGACGATGAGGCCATAGCGGCAGATGCTGCGCGCCACCTCGATCTGCGCGAGATGGACCGCGACGTGCTTTCAATGCATCATATCGGCGAAGCGGCTTCGAAAGTCGCGGTGATGCCAGCGGTGCGGCGTGCGCTTGTGGAAGCGCAACGCCATTTTGCTCAAGCCCTGCCATCGAGCGTGCTCGACGGGCGCGATATAGGCACGGTCGTCTGCCCGGATGCGCAGATCAAGCTCTTCGTCACTGCCTCGCCGCAAGTGCGTGCGCAGCGCCGACATGACGAGATTATCGCCAAAGGCGGAGCCGCCGATTTCGATGAAATTTTCGCCGATATTAAAAAGCGCGACGAGCGCGATATGAACCGCACCGATTCGCCACTCAAGCCCGCGCAAGACGCGCACTTGCTAGATACGAGCAAAATGAGTATAGAAGCGGCATTTCTGGCGGCAAAAAAGCTGATCGATCACGCTTTGGCGCAGCATAATACTGGATTACCGGGATAACAGCACTATATGTGCTGCTCTCTCATACTGAAAAGCCTGACTTCGCGTTCCACGCGCCGGTTGTCTTCATAGACGGAGCCGAGGTTGGGCATAACGCAACGCTAACCCCCCGGCGCCGCATCCGATGTGGTTTCATCCCGGATGCATCAGGAGTATTTATGTCAGAATTCAACCCCTCCCGCTCGGATTTCGAAGCCCTGCTGGCTGAATCCTTTGCGGAACACGATCTTGCCGAAGGCTATGTCGTCAAGGGCCGCATCGTCGCCATCGAAAAAGACATGGCGATCATCGATGCTGGCCTCAAGGTCGAAGGCCGCGTACCGCTGAAGGAATTCGGCGCAAAGGGCAAAGACGGCACGCTGAAGCCGGGCGACGAAGTTGAAGTTTACGTCGAGCGCATCGAAAACGCTCTGGGCGAAGCCGTTCTGTCGCGCGAAAAGGCTCGCCGCGAAGAAAGCTGGGGCAAGCTCGAGCAGAAGTTCGCCAATGGCGAGCGCGTCGATGGCGTCATCTTCAATCAGGTCAAGGGCGGCTTCACCGTCGATCTGGACGGCGCTGTTGCCTTCCTGCCGCGTTCGCAGGTCGATATTCGTCCGATCCGCGACGTCACCCCGCTCATGCATGTCCCGCAGCCGTTCGAAATCCTCAAGATGGACAAGCGCCGCGGCAATATCGTCGTCTCGCGCCGTACCGTTCTTGAAGAGAGCCGTGCGGAACAGCGTTCGGAAATCGTCCAGAACCTTGAAGAAGGTCAGGTCGTTGAAGGCGTCGTCAAGAACATCACCGATTATGGTGCGTTCGTTGATCTCGGCGGCATCGATGGTCTGCTGCACGTTACCGACATGGCATGGCGCCGCGTCAACCATCCGTCGGAAATCCTCACCATCGGCCAGACGGTCAAGGTGCAGATCATCCGCATCAACCAGGAAACCCATCGTATCTCGCTCGGCATGAAGCAGCTCGAGAGCGATCCTTGGGATGGTATCGGCGCGAAGTACCCGATCGGCAAAAAGATCACCGGCACCGTCACGAACATCACCGATTACGGTGCATTCGTCGAAATCGAGCCGGGCATCGAGGGCCTCATCCACGTTTCCGAAATGTCGTGGACCAAGAAGAATGTCCATCCGGGCAAGATTCTTTCCACCACGCAGGAAGTCGAAGTCGTTGTGCTCGAAGTCGATCCGGTCAAGCGCCGCATCTCGCTCGGTCTCAAGCAGACCCTCGACAATCCGTGGACGACCTTCGCCCAGAAGTACCCATCGGGCACCGTTGTTGAAGGTGAAGTCAAGAACAAGACCGAATTCGGCCTGTTCATCGGCCTCGACGGCGACGTTGACGGCATGGTTCACCTCTCCGACCTCGACTGGAACCGTCCGGGCGAGCAGGTCATTGAAGAGTACAACAAGGGTGAAGTGGTCAAGGCTGTCGTTCTCGACGTCGATGTCGAGAAGGAACGCATCTCACTCGGCATCAAGCAGCTTTCCGGCGACAAGGTCGGCGAAGCAGCCGCTTCGGGCGAACTGCGCAAGAACGCCGTTGTAACCTGCGAAGTGACTGCCGTTACCGATGGCGGCCTCGAAGTGCGTCTGGTCGATCACGACCTCGACAGCTTCATCCGCCGCTCGGATCTGTCGCGTGACCGCGACGAACAGCGTCCGGAACGCTTCACGGTCGGTCAGAAGGTCGACGCCCGCGTCATCGCCTTCGACAAGAAGACCCGCAAGCTGCAGGTCTCGATCAAGGCGCTCGAAATCGCCGAAGAAAAGGAAGCAGTCGCACAGTACGGTTCGACCGACTCCGGCGCTTCGCTCGGCGACATTCTCGGCGCAGCCCTCAAGAAGCAGGAAAAGAACTGATCTTTTCCCTCTTCGACTGAACATGGAAAAGCCCGGCTCGCACCGGGCTTTTTCTTTAAGATAATTGTTTCAAAGCACGCCCAGCAGATAAATCAGTCCCAAACTGATTGCGCCCAGCACCGCAAGCGATAGCACGGCGGTCAGTGTCACCCGCCCGCCGGCCTGCGCCACGGAACGAATATCGACGCCAAGGCCAAGTGCTGCCATGGAAATGATGGTCAGCAAAGTCGAGGCAGACTGAATGCCGGGCAGGACAGCTTCCGGTATCAGGTGCAGGGAGCGCAGCGCCATCATGCCAAGAAAGCCGATGATGAACCAGGGAACGAGCTGAAAAAAGCCCGGTCTGGCACTGGCGCTCTTGTTTCCGACGATAAGCGCAAGCGCCAGAATCACCGGGCCGAGCATCAATACGCGCACCAGTTTGACCAATGTTCCAAGCTGCACGCTGATGGTTGCCACCGGTGCGGTTGCAGCCAGAACCTGCGGCACGGCATAGACCGTCAATCCGGCCAGAACACCATACTGGCTATGCGAAAGCTCCAAAAGCGGCACCAGAAGCGGCAGGCAGAGGACGACGATAACACCCAGAATCGCGGTGAACGCAATCGACGCCGCCACATCGTCGCTTTTCGCGCCGATAACCGGGGCCGTAGCCGCGATGGCCGAATTGCCGCAAATGGAATTGCCGCAAGCCACCAGAACTGCCATGCGATGCGGGAGCCTGAGCAGACGCCCAATGCCATAGCTCGACAGGATCGCCACCATCACCACGCCTGCTATTCCCATAATCAGCCCGGGGCCTGCGGAAATCACGGCACTTGCACTGATCGAGGCCCCCAGAAGCACCACGGCAAATTCCAGCAAGGGCTTGGCGGAAAAGCCGATACCCTTGCTGAAACGCACACCCGGTCGCAGGAATGTGCGCACGGCGGTCCCAAGAAGAATCGCAATGACCAGCGCCTCCAGCCATGCGCGGCCCATATAATGCTCCTCGATTTTTTCGAGGCCGACGGCGACCGCCGACACGGCAACACTCAATGCGAGGCCGGGAAGAATTGTCTGGATTTTTGAACTATTCACGATGGGCATCTGTAAGGCATTTCATCTTGAGAAATATTTTCCAATCTGGTGCCCTATTTCTTCTGTTCGTTCCATCGCATAATATGTCATGAATCATTAGATAAAATCGAACGATTGCTGCCATGACCCTGGAACAATTGCGTATTTTCATCGAGGTGGCCGAGCGCGAGCATCTGACCCGCGCTTCGGAAGTTCTGCATCTGACGCCATCAGCGGTCAGTTCCGCGATTCGCAATCTGGAAGAACGCTATGGCGCGATGCTGTTCAACCGCATCGGGCGGCGTATAGAGCTGACCGGCGAAGGAAGGCTGTTTCTCGACGAAGCGCGCGCAACACTTGCCCGTGCGCGGACCGCCGAGCGAATGCTGTCGGAACTTGGCGGCGGCAAGCGCGGCATTCTCGCCATTCATGCCAGCCAGACGATCGCCAGCTACTGGCTGCCGCCTTATCTGGCGCAGTTCCACGCCAGCCACCCGCTGATCGATGTGCGCCTGACGCTTGGCAATACAGAAAGCGTCACCGAAGCCACGCAGGAAGGGCTTGCCGATGTCGGCCTTGTCGAAGGCGCGGTGCAGGCCCCTTCCCTGACACTAAGCAAGGTCGGTGCAGACCGGTTGATCGTCGTCACCCGTCCCGATCATCAATGGAGAAATGCAGGGCGACTGACATGGGATGATCTGTTTGGCGCGCAATGGATCTTGCGCGAACACGGTTCGGGTACGCGCAGCGTATTCGAGGACGCCATGCGCGCGGCAGGCTACGACCCGCTGCGGCTCGATGTGGCGCTGGAACTTCCCTCCAATGAGGCCATTTGTTCGGCCGTGCGCTCAGGCAATTATGCCACTGCCATATCCGAACTGGTGGCCGCGCCGCATCTGGCCGCGCGAACATTGGTGAAAGCCGATTTTTCCCTGCCGCAGCGCCAGTTTCTCATGCTTTTGCACAATGAGCGTTACCGCACCAGAGCGCTGCAATCCTTCACCGACATGCTTCTCAACGAATCATAGATGTCGCGCATAGGACTGCGGACAGGCCGCCTGACACTGTAAGCTTGCTTCACCGGGAGCTACCCGGAATCCCGACACAGTCGATATGGAGGAGGCAGACATGAGCAGGAACAGAGGCGTTGTTTACTTGCGCCCCGGTAAAGTCGAAGTTCGTGATATTGATGATCCGGCGCTGAGCGCGCCCGACGGGCGCAAGCTCGAACACGCCGTCATCCTGAAAGTGATTTCAACCAATATTTGCGGCTCCGATCAGCATATGGTGCGCGGCCGCACCACTGCCATGCCGGGCCTCGTGCTTGGACACGAAATCACCGGCGAAATCATCGAAAAAGGCAGCGATGTCGAAATGCTCGATGTGGGCGACATTGTTTCCGTCCCCTTCAATGTGGCTTGCGGGCGCTGCCGCTGCTGCAAATCGCAGGATACGGGCGTCTGCCTCACCGTCAATCCATCGCGCGCGGGCGGGGCCTATGGCTATGTCGATATGGGCGGCTGGATCGGCGGGCAGGCACGCTATGTCATGGTGCCCTATGCGGATTTCAATCTGCTGAAATTCCCCGACCGCGAGCAGGCCATGGAGAAAATCCGCGACCTGACCATGCTGTCCGACATTTTGCCCACCGGCTTTCATGGCGCGGTCAAGGCGGGTGTGGGCGTCGGATCGGTGGTCTATGTCGCAGGCGCTGGCCCGGTGGGCCTTGCCGCAGCCGCCTCCGCGCGCATTCTGGGCGCTGCGGTCGTCATGATCGGCGATTTCAACAAGGAGCGGCTCGAACACGCACGAAAGGTCGGCTTCGAGCCGATCGATCTTTCGGCCAGCGACCGGCTTGGCGACATGATCGCTGAAGTGACCGGCAGCAACGAGGTGGACAGCGCCATCGATGCGGTCGGTTTTGAGGCGCGCGGCCATAGCGGCGGCGAACAGCCAGCCATCGTCCTCAACCAGATGATGGAGATCACCCGTCCGGCGGGCGCTATCGGCATTCCGGGGCTTTACGTCACCGAAGATCCCGGCGCGGTGGATCAGGCCGCAAAACAGGGCAGCCTCTCGCTGCGCTTCGGCCTTGGCTGGGCAAAGGCGCAATCCTTCTACACCGGGCAGACGCCGGTGCTCAAATATAACCGGCAGCTCATGCAGGCCATTCTGCATGGACGGCTCAATATTGCCGAGATCGTCAATGCGCAGGTCATCTCGCTCGAAGAAGCCGAGCAGGGCTATGAGAGCTTCGATCAGGGGGCTGCGAAAAAATTCGTGCTCGACCCGCATGGTATGCTGGCGAAAGCCGCCTGATGCATTGCGCCGGGGGCCATTGGCTTTCGGCGCAAATTCAGCGAATAGTCTTTAGCAGTTCCGGCACGCTAAAGCAGGTCGGCGCCATGCCATTTTGCGTCTGCCACATACCAATGGAGCGGCGCGTCTTGAAACCGGGAAGCCCATCGGCCTTGCCAACATCGTGGCCGTGGGCCTGCAAGCGCTTCTGCATGGCCTGAATGTCAGAGCGGTACATGGTGCCGACATTGCCCCATTTTTGCTGAAAATCACCCACGCCATAAGCGATGCGATCACCGACATGGCCAATGAAGAGCGCGTAGAGATCGCTCATATTATAGTCTTTGAGCACGTAGAAATTGGGCGTGACGATGAAGGCCGGTCCATAACGGCCAGCAGGCATGAGCAGAAAGCCTTCGCCCTTCATTTCATTTTCGGGAAAAGCCTTGCCATTGATGCGGGTAATACCGAGTTTGGCCCATTGCGCGATTGTTCTGCCCTGATCGGGGCCTTCCAGCGAGCAGGAAACATCCTGCGGGACATTGACCTCAAAACCCCAGTCGCGCCCGCTCTGCCAGCCATGGATGCGCAAATAATTGGCGATGGAGGCGAGCGTATCCGGCACCGAATTCCAGATGTCGCGCTTGCCGTCGCCATCGAAATCGACAGCGTGTTTGAGATAGGATGACGGCATGAATTGCGGCTGGCCGAGCGCACCTGCCCAGGAGCTTTTCATGGTGCTTTCATCGATATAGCCGCGCGAGGCGATTTGGAGCGCCGCGACCAGTTCTTCGCGAAACATGTCCTTGCGTGTCGCCATGAAGGCCTTGGTGCCGAGCACTTCAAAGGCATTATAGGGAATTTTCACCGTGCCAAAGCCCGATTCGCGGCCCCATATGGCAAGGACGACCCGCCCCGGCACGCCATATTGGCGCTCGATATTTTTAAGCAGGCTTGCATATTGCCCAAGGCGCGCCTTGCCGCCATTGCTCACGGAATTGACGGTCTTCGCATTGAAATAGCGGCCCGGTGCGCCGAATTCAGCCTGTTTCTGCTCTTTGGGCGCTTTCGGTTTCGCGCCGGGGATGACCAGATCGGGAAGTTTCCAATTGATCGATACGCCCGCAAAAGCCTGATCGAAAATGGCGCGCGAGACGCCTGCGGCTTTCGCTTCCGGCCAGAGATCCTTTTCGAGCCAGTTGCGATACCGGCTTTCAACCTGCGCCTTGGAAGGCGCAGCAATAGCCGGAGAGATCATGAAGATGGCGGCAAGGCCAAGAGCGATTTTCAAGCTGCGCTTCCCATATCCTGCCATCATGCATATCTCCCGCTTGCTATAATGCAGTTCTCGCCCGCAGGGCGGCTGCGAGCGTTCCTTCATCGAGATAATCAAGCTCTCCGCCCACCGGAACGCCATGGGCAAGGCGCGTGACGCGCACATCGAAATCGGTCAACTGATCGGTGATATAATGCGCCGTCGTCTGGCCTTCGACGGTGGCGTTGACCGCGAGAATCACCTCGCGCACCTCGCCTGTGGCGACACGCTCGACCAGTCCCTTGATATTGAGATCATCCGGGCCGATGCCATCAAGCGGCGACAACCGCCCGCCAAGCACATGATAGCGCACATTCATCGTGCCTGCGCGTTCCAGCGCCCAGAGATCGGAAACGTCCTCCACGACGATGAGCGTCGAGGAATCACGGCGCTCGTCGGTGCAGATCGTGCACGGATCGCTTGTATCGACATTGCCGCAGCACGAGCAGATGCGCACCTTTTGCGCAGCCTCCTGCATGGCGTCGCCAAGCGGTACCAGCAGCGCTTCTTTCTTCTTGATGAGATGGAGTGCGGCGCGGCGTGCCGAACGCGGCCCCAGCCCCGGCACACGGGCCAGAAGCTGGATCAGGCGTTCGATTTCGGGACCAGCGATTCGTTTGGACATTTGCTTAACGGGGTAAGGGAATAGGGGAATAAGGGAGTAGGGAACGGGAATCAGGGGATATACGACATGGCGGCAGTCAGCCGACCAAACATACTCCCCTATTCCCTTATTCCCCTACTGCCTTAGAACGGCAGCTTGAAGCCGGGCGGAATCGGCAGACCGGCGGTCAGCGACTGCGTCTTCTCGGCCATGGCCGCTTCCAGCTTGGCCTTGGCGTCGTTATGGGCTGCGATGATCAGGTCTTCGAGGATTTCGCCCTCGCCTTCCTTCATCAAAGAAGGGTCAATGCTCAGGCTCGACATCGTACCCTTGCCCGAAAGCGTGAGCGTCACCAGACCGCCGCCCGACGAGGCGGTGGCTTCCATATCGGCGATCTCGTCCTGCATGGCCTTCATCTTGGCCTGCAATTCCTTCGCCTGTTTCATCATGCCCAGCATATCGCGCATGGTTCACTCCTTGTTATCTTATAAATCTCAATCGTCTTCCAGCGGCGCTTCCGGCACAGGCTCGACAGCATCGAGATCAATATCCTCATCGTCATCGCGCTCGGCGATAGCAATGCGCACATCGGTGATTTTGGCACCCGGAAATGCCGCAAGTATGGCCGCGACATCAGGATCGGCGCGCGCATCCATCTCAAGGCTTTCGCGGCGCTCGGCTTCGGCTTCCGCCACGGTCTGCCCGCTCACATCGCGCGCCACCGTCACAACCCAGCGAATGCCGGTCCAGTTGAGAAGATGCTGCGCAATGTCGCCCGGCAGGGATTTCGGCGCGTCATCAGTCAGGCCGATTTCAAGCCGCCCCGGCGCGATCGAGGCGAGACGCACGCAATTCTTGACCAGAATCTTGAACTGCATGTCGCGATATTTATCGGCCAGCGCGATAATGTCATCAAGGCCAGTGATCGGCACCGAAGGCTGAGGTTGCGGCTGGGGCTGTGTCTCGACAATGCGCATGGCCGTGGCCGGGCTACCGGATGCAGATGGCATCGAAGATGAAGCGACCGCATCGGCGGTTACGGCGCGCGCCTGCGGCGCGGGGCCTGCATTGGGCCTGTCCGGCGAAGGCGTGCGCGGCGCTGAAACGGCACCGTTTTCAAGCCCGCGCAGCGCTTCATCGAGCGTGGGCAGGTCGGCGGCATGGGCAAGGCGAATCAGCAGCATTTCTGCCGCCTGCACAGGCCGCGAGGCGGTATCGACTTCCGCAATGCCCTTGAGCAGCATCTGCCATGTGCGCGCAAGCACGCGCACGGATAGTTTCTGTGCGAATTCGCGTCCGCGCAGGCGTTCATCCTCCGAAAGCGTCACATCTTCCGCCACATCGGGCGTAAAGCGCAGGCGCGTCACCAGATGGTTGAAATCGGCGAGATCAGTCAGCACGACCGAAGGGTCGGCGCCCACATCATATTGGGCACGAAATTCGGTGAGTGCTGCGGCCACATCGCCGCGCATAAGCATTTCAAACAGGTCGATGATACGGGCGCGGTCGGCAAGGCCCAGCATGGAGCGCACGGCTTCCGCGCTCACAATTCCTGCGCCATGCGCAATAGCCTGATCGAAGATGGAAAGCGAATCACGCGCCGAGCCTTCGCCCGCACGCGCAATCATGGCGAGCGAGGCGTCATCGACCTCGATCTTTTCAGCTTGCGCAATGCGGCGCAGATGCGCGGCAAGCGTCCCCGATTCGATGCGGCGCAGGTCGAAACGCTGGCAGCGCGAGAGAACCGTGATCGGCACTTTGCGGATTTCAGTGGTCGCGAAGATGAATTTCACATGCGGCGGCGGCTCTTCCAGCGTCTTTAGCAGACCGTTGAAGGCAGCGGTGGAAAGCATGTGCACTTCATCGATAATATAGACCTTGTAGCGCGCCGAAACCGGACGATAGCGCACCTGCTCGATGATCTCGCGAATATCGTCGATGCCGGTGTGGGAGGCCGCGTCCATCTCGATCACATCGACATGGCGTCCTTCCATGATCGCCTGGCAATGCTCGCCCAAAATGGACAAATCGATGGTCGGCTGATCGTTCGTTTCGGTCTTGTAATTGAGCGCGCGCGCCAAAATGCGCGCCGTCGTGGTCTTGCCGACCCCGCGAACGCCGGTCAGCATCCACGCCTGCGCGATGCGACCCGTCTCGAACGCGTTTTTGAGCGTGCGCACCATCGGCTCCTGGCCGATGAGATCGTTAAAATCCTGCGGACGGTATTTGCGGGCTAGAACGCGATAGGCCCCATCGGCAGCAATGTCTGCGGATTTTGTGTCCATTGCGACCTTCCGTTCTTTATTCGTGTTTTCCTGTCGCCAGTTTGGCCGGGCATATGGTCGCCGTCAACCAAGGAGGCGGGCCAATCAACAGCCGGCAATGCAAAGGAAGGGTGGGAGGCTGGCACGGTGACCCGTGCCGTGGCTCGTTAGGGCTGCTTCCTTCCGGACCTGACCCGGTTGGCGAGTGGCTCGTCCACCACCAACCTCCCACGCTGCATATCGTCAATCATTGCGCAAAAAGCAAGCACATAGCGAAAAAAACTGGTAAGAATATTCCATGGAACAGTTTGAACTCGATAAACGGCTCGATGCCGATACATTTCCCGTCGCCAAGCTCGGCCTGTGCGAGCTGCGGCTGATGAACGACAAGCGCTGGCCCTGGCTCATTCTCGTGCCGCGGCGCGTGCGTTTGACGGAACTTCACGATATGACGCCGCTCGATCAGACCATGCTGACCTTCGAAGCCGCAATCGTTTCGCAGGCACTCAAGAAAGCGACCTCCTGCGACAAGATCAATGTCGGCGCTCTGGGCAATATTGTGCGGCAGCTCCATTTCCATGTCATCGCGCGCAACGAGGGTGACGCAGGCTGGCCCGGTCCGGTATGGGGCCATGGCGCAAGCGAGAGCTATGATGGAAAAGACGCCGAAAAGCTCATCGAAGCCATTCGCACAGCCCTCTAAAATATCACATATCCGAGACAATCATGGCTTTGCGCCTCTACGACCTGCCGGAAATCGAACCAAGCAGCCTTGTCGGCTTTGCCGGCAACCGCATCGATCGCCTATCCGAAAAACGGCAGGACGATTCCGCCTTCACTGCGCTTGAACTGCCGCAAACGCAGGTCATGGTGCTTGGCGGCAACCGGCTTCTGCTCGATTACAGCGATGAGGCGGCTCCGCGCGCCTTGCTTCGTTTCGATGAGGCGCAAGGCTTTGCACCCGATTTAAGCGAGCCGGTTTTTCTGGGCTTGCAGGATGGAGCGCCTATCGTAGCGCTGATGGCACCCCTCGACCCGGAAGCCCTCCCCGCGCCATACCGCGCGCAGGATTACCGCAGCATCTATATGGAAGGGCTTGTGAGCGCCGACATTCTCGGCGCGCTGGCGCAAGCCGCCGCCCTGATTGCGTGGCATGGCAATCATCGCTATTGCGGCCGCTGCGGCACAAAAAGCAAAATGCGCGCTGGCGGCGCAAAGCGCCAATGCCCCAATTGCGGCGCGGAGCATTTTCCGCGCACCGATCCTGTTGCCATCATGCTGCCGGTTCGCGGCGACAAATGCATTCTGGCACGCAGCCCGCATTTCATTCAGGGTTCCTATTCATCGCTGGCAGGCTTTATCGAACAGGGCGAAACCATCGAAGCGGCAGTGCGGCGCGAAAGCTTCGAGGAAATGGGCCTGGCCATCGGCCGCGTCGCCTACCATGCCAGCCAGCCATGGCCGTTTCCCTATTCGCTGATGATCGGCTGCCATGCGGAAGTGCTTTCCGACGATTTCACAATCGACCGCTCGGAACTCGAAGACGGGCGCTGGTTCGACAAGACGGAAGTCCGCGCCATGCTCGCAGGCACGCATGAAAACGGGCTGCGCGTGCCTGCATCCGGCGCCATCGCAACCCATCTGATCAGGGCATGGGCTGAAAGTTAAAGATTTATCTTTGCTTGTCGCATTATCCAGACGCATCGGAGCAGGAAAAGAAATCAGTCCAGTGAACTGATTTCCCTGCGGAGGCGCTTCGCACTTTTGCTGGAAATGCTCTTTCTCTGTCGCATTATCCGGACGCAAAACCGCTTCGCACTTTTGCTGGAAATGCTCTATTCAGCCGCCAGCAGATGCGTGTCGCGGACATCGCTGCCCTTATAGACACCCAGAATGCGCACTTCCTTCGAGAAGAATTCAAGTTCTTCGAGCGCAAGCTGCACATTGCGGTCGTCGGGGTGGCCTTCAATATCGGCATAAAACTGCGTCGCAACAAAACGTCCGCCCAGTTGGTAGCTTTCCAGCTTGGTCATGTTGACGCCATTGGTGGCGAAACCGCCCATCGCCTTATAGAGCGCGGCAGGCACGTTGCGCACGCGGAAGACGAAAGTGGTGATGATGCGTTCGGCATCGGACTGGCGGGACGCCCATTGCTTCTGCTTCGACAGCACCACGAACCGCGTTACATTATCTTCCGCGTCCTCGACGTTTTCTTCCAGAATATCGAGGCCGTAAAGGTCGGAGGCAAGGCGCGGCGCAAGGGCTGCCATCGAGCGATCCTGCGTATCGGCTACAAGCCGCGCCGCCCCTGCCGTATCGCCCGCGATCACCGGCTTCCAGCCATTCTGGCGAATGACCTTGCGGCACTGGCCGAGCGCATGGATATGGCTGTGAACGGTCCGGATTTCCTCACGCGCAACACCGGGAAGCACCATCAACTGGAAGTGTATCGGCAGGAAATATTCGCCCACAATATGCATATCGGCAAGCGGCAGCAGATAGTGAATATCGGCGACGCGGCCCGCGAGCGTATTTTCAATGGGAATCATCGCCAGATCGGCGGCACCGCTTTCAACCGCATTGAAGGCATCTTCAAAAGTCGGGCACGGCAGAGGCTCCATATCGGGAAACATGTTGCGGCAAGCCGTATCGGAATTGGCGCCCGCTTCACCCTGAAAGGAAATCCGGTTGGTTTTCATTTTAGCCGTACTTTCTCAAATGCCCTGCAACATACAGGCTTTTCTTACAATTCTCTCACAGGCCTTTTTCGATAATAAGCCGGGCCCGGTCAAGATCAGCCTGCGTATCGACGCCCAAAGGCACCGTCTTGACGATCTGCGCATCGATGCGCATTCCATCTTCGAGCGCGCGAAGCTGTTCGAGCTTTTCACGCTTTTCAAGCGCTGACGGCCCCAGCCCGACGAAACGCTCCAGCGCTGCGCGCCGATAGGCGTAAAGGCCGATATGGTGATAGAGCGGGCCTTCGCCATAGGGCGCGGTGGCGCGGGTGAAATAGAGCGCACGCAGGCGCTGCCCGTCATCAAGCGGCGAGCCGACGATCTTGACCACATTGGGATTGGTCTTTTCTTCTTCCGCCACGATCTCCACACCCAGCGTGGCAATATCCGCCGGGCCGTCCTCAAGCGGACGCAAGGCGCTGCGGATGGTTTCAGGATCGATGGTGGGAAGATCACCCTGCACATTGATGACGGCATCGACCTCACCGGAGGGATCGAGCGCGAGAAGCGCCTCATAGATACGGTCGGAGCCTGATTCGTGATCGCTTCGCGTCATGACCGCCTCATGGCCATGGGCCTCGACAGCGGCGAATATTTCTTCGCTATCGGTTGCGACCACCGTGCGGCCAAGCCCTGCCGCCGCGGCCCGCTCGGCCACATGCACGATCATCGGCTTGCCGCAAATATCGGCGAGCGGCTTGTTGGGAAGGCGCGTCGAACCGAGCCGCGCGGGAATGAGTGTCAGGGTTTTCATCATCTGAACCGTTGCCTTCCATGGTGTTGCAAATGGTCGCGCTTGAGACGCCACAATCCTTTATCCGTCCGAGAAATGCAGCAAAAGTGTCAAAAAGTCACGGGGCGGGTTAACCTCATAAGTGTTGCATCGCCTTGGCAAAAGACCTAGTTTCCGCCCGATGCCGGGGAGAGATTTGCCAGCCTTCTGAAGGTTTGCATGCCGGCTGTGGAGGGCGTTGTGCTAGAGGGAGCGCTGACCGGCGATGAATTCAACCCGGACTAACAAGTTTATAATGGCTTTTCTGGCAACGGTTTTCGTTGTCATGACGACGGGCATCCTGTCCGATTCACTGTTTCACGCACCCGCACCCGAGAAGCCCGGTTACAGAATTGAAGCGGCAGAGGCAGGCAGCGGCGGTGAAGCTGCGCCAGCCAAGGAAGAAGTATCGATCGCAACGCTGTTGCAGTCTGCTGATCCCGAGCGCGGCAAGAACGTCTTCAAGCGTTGCGCCGCCTGCCATACGGCTGAAAAGGGTGGCGCGAACAAGGTCGGCCCGCATCTTTGGGATGTGGTGAACCGTCCGGCTGCTTCGGTTGAAGGCTTCAGCTATTCCGCCGCGATGAAAGAATTTGCCGCAGCCGGTAACAAATGGGATTTCGAGCACCTCAACAAGTTCCTGTTCTCGCCCAAGGGCTATATCAAGGGCACGGCCATGGGCTTTGCCGGCGACAAGAAGGATAATGAGCGCGCCGACCTGATCGCCTATCTGCGCACGCTTTCGGACAATCCCGCTCCGCTTCCGGCGGCTGATGCTGCCCCGGCAGAGGAAGCTGCGCCTGCTGGCGAGGCTGCGCCCGCACAGGAAGGCGAGACGCCCGCAGAACAGGCACCGGCCAGTGACGGCCAGCAGCAGGGCGAAACGGCGCCTGCGGCACCTGAGCAGACGCCTGCCAACTAAGCGCCTGCAAGCCAAGCATTTGAAAAGCCGGGTTTCAGCCCGGCTTTTTTTATCGCCTGCAATTTTTTTGCACCCCGCCTTTCTTCCTCCGCAAAAAGCCCTAAAACTGGCATTTATATATCTCAGGCAGCAACGGAGATAATGGATGAGAGCTTTTCGGGCGGGAACATTCGCACTTGTTTTGACCGCAGCGGCGGTTTCGGGCAGTTACGCCCAGGCACCGGCGGATGACGGGTCCGCGCCGCAATGGCGCTATTCCTCCAGCCTGATGGGCGAGCCGAAATATCCGGCTGATTTCAAACATTATGACTATGTGAATCCGCAGGCACCCAAGGGCGGCACGCTCAATCAGGTCGCAGTGGGTACGTTCGACACCCTCAACCCCTATGTCATTCAAGGTGTTGCGGCAGCGGGCCTTTCGCCCTTCGGCGGCGGCATGCTTTACGACACTTTGATGAGCGATGCGCTCGATCAGGGTTCGACGCAATATCCGCTCATTGCCGAAGCGCTGCAATATCCCGACGATTTTTCATGGGTAAAGTTCCGGCTCAACCCCGATGCCAAATGGCATGACGGCGAGCCGATTACCGTCGATGACGTGATCTGGTCATTCGATGTGCTCAAGAAGCAATCGCCGATGTACAATAAATATTATGGCGATGTGGAAAAGGCCGAGAAAACCGGCGAACACGAGGTTACGTTCACCTTCTCGCAGAAGGGCAATCGCGAATTGCCGCAGATCATGGGCCAGCTTGCCGTGTTGCCCAAACATTGGTGGACGGCCAAGGACGCGCAGGGCAGGCAGCGCGACATTGGCCGCTCGACACTGGAAATTCCGCTCGGTTCCAGCGCCTATAAAATCGAAAAAGTTACGCCCGGCCGCTCGATCATCTGGGCGCGGGTCGATGATTACTGGGGCAAGGACCTGGCCGTCAATGTCGGCCGCAATAATTTCGACCGCATCAAATATGAATATTACTTCAATGAAGACGCCATATGGGAAGCCTTCAAGAAGGGCGGCCAATACGACTACCGGCAGGAAAATCGCGCCCAGCGCTGGGCAGAGCAGTATAATTTCCCGGCTGTAGAACGCGGCGATGTCATCAAGGAATCCTTTCCCTTCCATGCGGTCGGTCGCATGCAGGGCTATTTCCTGAACACGCGCCGCGACAAGTTCAAGGATCCGAAAGTTCGCGAAGCGCTGACCTATGCCTTCGACTTCGAATCGATGAACCGGCTGCTGTTCTTCAACCAGTATCAGCGCATCGAAAGCTATTTCGCGGGCAATGAGCTGCAACTGAGCGGCCCGCCCACGCCGGAGGAACAGGCTATCCTTGAAACGGTGAAGGATTCGCTCCCGCCCCAGGCACTGACCGAGGAATTCAAGCTGCCGGTCTATGATACGGCGCAGGCAACACGGGCCAATCTGCGCACGGCGCTCAAGCTGTTTTCCGAGGCTGGCTGGAGCCTGAAAGGCAACAAGCTTGTCGACGCGAACGGCAATCCCTTCACCATCGAGTTTCTGGGAAGCGATCCGACCGACGAGCGCATCTATAATCCATTTGCGGCAAGCCTGCGCAAGATCGGCATCAATGCCACCGTGCGCATCGTGGATGCGGCGCAATATCAGGCCCGCGTCAATGATTTCGACTATGACGTCATCACTTCCGTCATCAGCCAGAGCGGCTCGCCCGGCAATGAGCAGCGCGACATGTGGGGATCGGCGGCGGCGGATTTCAAAGGCAGCCGCAATTATGCGGGCATTAAAAACCCGGCCATCGACAAGCTGATCGACCGGCTCATCTACGCCAAGGATCGCGACGAACTGGTCGCCGCGACTCATGCACTCGACCGGGCATTGCTGTGGAATTATTACGTGATTCCGCAATGGTATTCCGACCACATCAATATCGCCTATTGGAACAAGTTCGGCATGCCGGAAACGCAGCCCGATTATATCGGGATCGACCCTTTCTCCTGGTGGGTCGACCCCGCAAAGGAAGCCAAGCTCAAAACCGGCGGCGAATAGGGCGAACGGTCATGGCCATTTTCAGCATGAACCGTCGCCATTTTCTCGGCGCATCAGGCAGCGTCGCGCTCACAGCCATGCTGCCTGCAAAGGCTTTCGCATTATTGCCAACGGCCACGCCGCTGCATGGGCTTTCGGCCTTTGGCGATCTTAAATATGGCCCCGATTTCAGCCATTTCGACTATGCCAGCCCTAACGCCCCCAAGGGCGGGACGTTCACGCTCGCGCCCTCGACATGGCTATGGAACCAGAACACGCAGACTTTCAACACGCTCAACAGCTTCGCTTTCAAGGGTGATGCGCCCCCGCGCATGGAACTTACCTTCGATAGCCTGATGACCCCGGCGCTGGACGAACCCGATTCGGTCTATGGGCTGATCGCGCAAAGCGTGACGCTTTCCGAGGATCGCCAGACCTGCACATTCGCATTGCGCGAGAACGCCCGCTTTCACGATGGCGCGCCCATTACCGCCGCGGACGTGGTTTCCACCTATAAAACACTGAAAGAAAAAGGCCATCCGCATATAAGGCAAAGCCTTGCGGCGCTTGATGCGGTGGATGAAACGGAAAAAGGCGCGGTGCGGATGCATTTTTCCGCCGGTCGCGGCCCCAATGCCATTCTGGATGCGGTCGTGCTGCCCATCCTGTCGCAAAAATGGCTCGAAGGACACGATTTCGGAGCCACCTCCATGGAACCCATACCCGGCTCCGGTGCCTATCGCGTCGGTAAATTCGCCTCGGGGCAATATATCGAATATGATCGCGTCGAAGATTATTGGGCCAAGGATTTGCCGGTGCAGCGCGGCTTCAATCATTTCGACCGCATCCGCATCGAATTCTACCGCGACCGCCAGCCGGAATTCGAGGCATTCAAAAAGGGCAGCATCGACTTTCGCGCCGAGAGCGTCTCCAAGAACTGGACGACGGGTTATGATTTTCCCGCCATGCAGCAAAAGAAAATCATAAAGCGCACCTTTCCCAGAGAAAAACGCCCGCTCATGCAGGCATGGGCGCTCAACCAGCGCCGCGAGCGCTTTCGCGATCCGCGCGTGCGCGAAGCCATCAGCCTGTGCTTTGATTTCGAATGGACCAATGAAAACCTGTTCTACGGTGCCTATCAGCGCTCGCAATCCTGCTTCAACGGTTCGGATTTTCAGGCCATGGGCCAGCCGACGCGCGACGAGATGAAAGTGCTGGAGCGTTATCGCGGCAAGTTACCGGATGCGATTTTCGGCGACGTGCCGGTGCTGCCCGTTTCGGACGGAACAGGACGCGACCGCGCACAGTTTTCGCGTGCTATCGAATTGATGCGAGAGGCGGGTTTCGAGCGCGACAAGGGCCAGTTTCATGACCGGGACGGCACGAAATTCTCGCTGGAGATTCTCAGCAATTCGGAAAGCTTCACCCGCATCTACAATCCCTTCATCCAGAAAATGCGCGCCATCGGCATCGACGCCAGCCTGCGGCTGGTGGACCCGAGCCAGTATCAGGCGCGCATGCAGGATTTCCAGTTCGACATGGTGGGCATCGCCATGCAGTTCGGCGCGACACCGACAAAGGAATCGCTTGCGGGCATGTTCGGCTCGCAAGCCGCCAAAACGCCCGGAAGCTACAATCTGCCCGGCACAGCCGATGCAATAATCGACACGCTTCTTGACGATGTGGGGGCCGCTTCCACCCGCGACGAACTGGTTGCAACGATCCGGGTGCTCGATCGGGTCTTGCGTATCCGGCGCGACTGGATTCCAAATTGGACAGTGGCGAATCACCTCGTGGCCTATTGGGATCGTTTCGGCTTCAGGGAGCCAAAGCCCGATTACGGATTTCCGGTGGAGACGCTCTGGTGGATCGATAAAGAAAAGGCAAAAATCATTGGCAAGCCATAGGCAGAAATACACAACAGCAATGCGGGGCGCAAAAGGCTGATGGGCGCTTATATCTTACGCCGCCTGCTTTTGATGATCCCGACCATCCTCGGCATCATGGCGATTTCCTTCGCTGTCGTGCAGTTCGCCCCCGGCGGCCCCGTGGAACGCGTGATCGCACAGCTTTCAGGCCAGGGCGGCGATGCGCTCGACCGCCTTTCGGGCGGAGGCAGCGATTTTGGCCAGAACGGCATGGATAGCGGCTCGGTCAATTCCAAATATCGCGGCGCGCAGGGGCTGGACCCGCAATTCATTGAAGAACTTGAAAAGCAGTTCGGTTTCGACAAGCCGCCGCTGGAACGCTTCGGCCTGATGCTGTGGAATTATCTGCGGTTCGATTTCGGAAACAGCTATTTTCGCGACATCAGCGTGATCGATCTCATCAAGGAAAAGATGCCGGTTTCGATCTCGCTCGGCCTCTGGCTGACTTTCCTTTCCTATATCATCTCGATCCCGCTCGGCATCCGCAAGGCCATCAAGGACGGCTCGCGCTTCGACACATGGACCAGCGCGGTCATCATCGTCGGCTATGCGATTCCAAGTTTTCTGTTCGCCATCCTCCTGATTGTGCTTTTTGCCGGCGGCTCGTTCTTCGACTGGTTCCCGCTGCGCGGCCTCACCTCGCCTGATTTCGCGCAAATGTCATGGTGGGAGAAGATCGGCGATTATCTGTGGCACATGGCGCTGCCGGTGACGGCACTGGTGCTCTCGGCCTTTGCCACCACGACGCTTCTGACCAAGAATTCGTTTCTGGAAGAAATCCGCAAGCAATATGTAACGACGGCGCGCGCCAAGGGATTGACCGAGAATCAGGTGCTTTACCGGCATGTTTTCCGCAATGCCATGCTGATCGTCATTGCCGGTTTTCCCGGCGCCTTCATTTCGGCCTTCTTTACCGGCTCGCTGCTGATCGAAACCATTTTCTCGCTCGACGGGCTGGGCCTGCTCGGCTACCAGTCGATCATCAACCGCGATTATCCGGTGGTGTTCGCCAATCTTTATATTTTCTCGCTGATCGGCCTTCTGGTCGGCCTGCTGTCCGATCTCACCTATACGTGGATTGATCCGCGCATCGACTTCGAGCGGAGGGATGTGTGATGGACACCGCACTCAACGCTGCCGCCAAGCCAGTCAAACGACCGTTTCTTTCCCCGCTCAACAAGCGCCGCTGGCAGAATTTCAAGGCCAACAAGCGCGGTTACTGGTCGCTGTGGATTTTCCTGTTCCTGCTCATTGCAGCACTTGGTTCCGAATTCATCGCCAATGACCGGCCCATTCTCGTTTCCTACAAGGGTGAGCTGCTGGCCCCGGTTTTCGTCAATTACCCGGAAGAGAAATTCGGCGGATTCTATGCCATAACCGACTATCGCGATCCCTTTATCCAGGAAGAGATCGCAAGCAATGGCTGGGCGATCTGGCCGCCGGTGCGCTATTCCTACAATACGGTCAATAACGACATTCCGGAAGCCGCACCCTCCAAGCCCTTCTGGCTTTACAGCAAGCAAGAGCGTTGCCAGCGCTATCCGCTCGGCGTCGATGATCCCAATTGCATCATCGGCAACTGGAACTGGCTCGGTACGGATGATCAGGCACGCGATGTCTTTGCCCGCGCGCTTTACGGTTTTCGCATTTCGGTGCTGTTCGGGCTCATTCTCACCTTCTTTTCCGCCATTATCGGCGTCAGCGCCGGGGCGATACAAGGCTATTTCGGCGGCTGGGTCGATCTGATCTTCCAGCGTTTCATCGAAATCTGGTCCTCCATCCCCGTGCTATACCTGCTGCTGATTATCGCAGCGATATTGCCGCCCGGTTTCTGGGTGCTTTTGGGCATCATGCTGCTGTTTTCATGGGTGGCCTTTGTGGGCGTGGTGCGCGCCGAATTTCTGCGTGCGCGCAATTTTGAATATGTGAATGCGGCGCGTGCGCTCGGCGTCAAGAATGGCACCATCATGTGGCGGCATCTTTTGCCCAATGCGATGGTTGCGACGCTGACCTTCCTGCCTTTCATCCTCAATGGCTCGATCACCACGCTGACCTCGCTTGATTTCCTCGGCTTCGGCCTGCCGCCGGGTTCGGCTTCGCTTGGCGAACTGCTCGCGCAAGGCAAGAACAATCTGCAAGCGCCGTGGCTCGGCATAACCGGCTTTGTGGTGATCTCGCTGATGCTGTCGCTGCTGATCTTCATCGGCGAGGCGACGCGCGATGCATTCGATCCGCGAAAGGCATTTCAATGAGCGGAGCGATGAACGACAAAATCCTGCTTTCGATCCGCGATCTTTCCGTTGCCTTTCGCCAAAATGGCGAGGAGCGTATTGCGGTCGATCACATTTCCTTCGACATAGCCCAGGGCGAAACTGTGGCGCTTGTGGGCGAATCGGGGTCGGGCAAATCCGTCTCCGCGCTTTCGGTGCTCAAGCTCCTGCCCTACCCCGCCGCCAGCCATCCTTCCGGCGAAGTTCTTTTTGACGGGCGGGATCTGATGAAGGCATCGGAGGCGGAGTTGCGGCGTGTGCGCGGCAATGACATCACCATGATCTTTCAGGAGCCGATGACCTCGCTCAATCCGCTGCACCCGGTGGAGCGGCAGATCGGCGAGATCCTGAAAATGCATCAGGGCATGGGCGATGAGGCCGCGCGCAAGCGCACGCTCGAACTGCTGCACGAGGTCGGCATTCGCGAGCCGGAAAAGCGATTGGCTTCCTTTCCGCACCAGCTTTCGGGCGGGCAGCGCCAGCGCGTCATGATCGCGATGGCGCTCGCCAACAAGCCGAAGCTGCTGATTGCCGACGAGCCGACAACCGCGCTCGACGTCACCGTGCAAGCGCAGATATTGCAGCTTCTGGCAGATCTTAAAAAAGCGCAGAACATGTCGATGCTGTTCATCACGCATGATCTGGGCATCGTGCGCAAGATCGCCGACCGCGTTTGCGTGATGAGCAACGGCAAGATTGTCGAAAGCGGGCCGACGCAGGAAATCTTCGACAATCCGCAGCATCCCTACACAAAGCATCTTCTGGCTGCTGAACCCAAGGGCGAGCCGCCGCTGGCCGATCTTTCCGCCGAAAAGGTGATGGAAGGCAAGGATATTCGCGTCTGGTTCCCGATCAAGAAGGGCTTCATGCGCAAGACCGTCGATCATGTGAAGGCGGTTGACGGCATCGATGTGGAATTGCGCGCGGGCCAGACGCTGGGTGTCGTGGGCGAATCGGGTTCGGGAAAGACGACGCTCGGACTGGCATTGTCGCGCATGATCTCATCCAAAGGTGAAATCCGCTTCGACGGTCGCGATATTGCGAAATTCAGCTTCAGCGACATGCGCCCGCTGCGGCGCGAGATGCAGATCGTGTTTCAGGACCCGTTCGGCTCGCTCTCCCCGCGCATGACCATTGCGGACATCGTCGCCGAAGGGCTTCTGGTGCATGAGCCGAAGCTTTCTGCCGATGAACGCGATGCGCGCGTGGTGGCGGCACTCAACGAGGTCAATCTCGATCCTGAAAGCCGCTTTCGCTATCCGCATGAGTTTTCCGGCGGGCAGCGCCAGCGCATCGCCATTGCGCGCGCCATGGTGCTCAACCCGAAATTCGTCATGCTGGACGAGCCGACATCGGCGCTGGACATGAGCGTGCAGGCACAGGTGGTCGATCTTCTGCGGGCATTGCAGAAGAAGCACGATCTCGCCTATCTTTTCATCAGCCACGATCTGAAAGTGGTGCGGGCGCTCGCCAATGACGTGCTGGTGATGCGCAACGGCAAGGCGGTGGAATATGGACCGGCGAAGGAAATCTTCGCTAATCCCAAGACAGACTATACCAAAGCGCTGATGGCTGCGGCCTTTCATATGGAGGCCGCTCAGGGAGGAATAAAACAATGAGTGAAGGCAATATTTATTTGGCGCTGTCCAACTGGAACCCGGAGAGCTGGCTTGAAACCTTCCGGACCCATGCGCCGGGCCGCAAGGTGGTGACGGAACGCGCGGAAACCGATCCTTCCATCGAATATGCGCTGGTGTGGAAACAGAAGCCCGGTGCACTGGCCAATCTGCCCAATCTCAAGGTCATTTTTTCGCTCGGCGCAGGCGTCGATCATGTGTTTCACGATCCGCATATCCCCGATGTGCCGCTGGTGCGCGTCATTTCCGACGATCTGACCATGCGCATGACCGAATATGTGGTCTGGCAGGTGCTCGATCATCATCGCTTCGGGTCGATCTATCGCAAGCAGCAGCAAAACCGGGTCTGGCACGAAGACCCGCGCCAGCCTGCCGCGCATGAAGTGACGGTGGGGATGCTGGGACTGGGTGTGCTGGGGCGCGATGCTGCCGAAAAGCTCAGGGCGCTCGGCTTCAACATTACCGGCTGGAGCCGCCGTCCGCAGGAAATCGAGGGCGTGAAGACCTATCACGGCAAGGACGGCTTTGCGCCTTTCCTTGGCACGGCGGATATTTTCGTATGCCTTCTGCCGCTCACGCCCGACACAAAGGGCATATTGTCCATGACCATGTTCGCGCAATTGAAAAGCGACGGCCCGCTCGGCGCGCCGGTGCTCATCAATGCCGGTCGCGGCGGCTTGCAGAACGAAGCCGATATATTGGCCGCACTTGATCGCGGCATGCTCTCGGCGGTAACGCTCGACGTGTTCAATCAGGAGCCGCTGCCAGCGGACAATCCGCTCTGGACCCATCCCAAGGTGATGATCACGCCCCATGCGGCGGCAAGTTCTTCCGCAGGAGCCATCGTCCCGCAGATCCTCCGCCAGATCGAAGCCTTCGAGCGCGACGGCACGCTGGAGCATGTCGTGGATCGCGCCACGCAGTACTGATCAAATAACCTGAAGGCCGTCAGGGGCGTTTCGCCGCCTTGTAACGGATGGTTTCAAAACGCGCCGTCAGCGCATTATAAAGGAGCAGCCGCCCTATAAGCGGCTCTCCTATGCCTGCAACCAGCTTGATGACTTCCATAGCCTCAAGACTGCCCATGACCCCCGGCAACACGCCCAATACGCCTGCTTCAGCACAAGTGGGGACGCTTCCCGGCGGCGGCGCTTCGGGAAAAAGATCGCGATAGGACGGGTTGGGCAAGCCGTCTGCGCCGGTTTCATAGGGTTTGAGAACCGTAATCGTGCCATCGAAACGGCCAATAGCCGCGCTCACCAGCGGGCGCTGTGCTGCCGCTGCCGCATCGGCCAGCACATAGCGCGTCGCAAAATTATCCGAGCCGTCCACCACCACATCATAAGCGGCAATCAGCGCCTGCGCATTCTGCGCATCGAGGCGAAGATTATGGCATTCCACCTTCACATGCGGGTTGATACGGGCGATTGCCGCTGCCGCGCTTTCGACCTTCGTCTGCCCGACGCTTGCCGTCTCGTGGATGACCTGCCGCTGCAAATTGGAGAGCGAAACCGTGTCGTCATCGACAATGCCGAGCGTGCCTATTCCCGCTGCCGCCAGATATTGCAGCACCGGCGCGCCAAGCCCGCCCGCCCCAAGCACCAGCACGCGCGCGGCCTTTAGCTTCTGCTGGCCGGGACCGCCAATTTCAGGCAGCACGATATGGCGCGCATAGCGTTCGAGTTCGTCGGATGAAAAGGATTTTGACGGTGCATTCATGATGGCAAGCATAGGCCGGCAATCCGGCGCTGTCAGCGGGTATTTTGTCTCAAAGCCGCGTCAATTGCCCGGCTGCGACATTGAAGAATTGCGCATCGCCTTCAAGCGCCTCAAAGAGCGCCCGATCCGTGCCTGTCATGAAGCTCTGGCCGCCCAGATCATCGAGAATGCCGAATAATGCGGCGCGGCGACCCGTATCGAGATGGGCGGCAATCTCATCAAGCAGCAGAATCGGCGCCATGCCGGAAAGCTCGCCCGTTAGCCGCGCATGGGCCAGTATGAGGCCGATCAGCAGCGCCTTTTGCTCGCCGGTCGAGCAGAGAGCCGCGGGCATGGATTTGGGGCGGTGCTGGATAATCAGATCGGTGCGGTGCGGACCTTCCAGCGTCCGGCCTGAAGCGCGATCGCGCGCCCTTCCATCGCGCAGGGAGCGGCGAAAGTCTTCTTCCAGATCAAGCGCCGCCTCAACGCCGATCCGCTGCTCAAGCGCGCCTTCCAGAAAACAGTCGGCTTTTGGAAACGGGCCTTCAGCGGGCAGTTTTTCGATCATGGCCGCAATCAGCCGCATGGCCTGCGCGCGCGCGGCTGCGATCGCCGTGCCCAGTTCCGCCATCTGGTTTTCGATGGCGTCAAACCAGCGGTCGTCATTCATACCGTCATTCAAGAGCCGGTTGCGGCTGCGCATGGCTTTTTCATAATCGAGTACCCGCTTGCCATGCGCGGTATCAATCGCCAGCACCATACGGTCGAGAAAGCGCCGCCGTTCCGATGCGCCACCGGTAAAAAGCCCGTCCATGGAAGGGACGACCCAGAGAATGCGCGCATAATCGAGCAATTCATCGCTGGACGCGCTCATGCCATTGATGCGCACCCTGCGCCCGCCTTCGCCATTGCCTGCCGTGCCGGTGCCAATATCGGCCTCGCCATAGGTCGCGCATTCGAGGGCGGCATGAATGGCAAAGCCATCGGCGCTTGCACTGCGCGCCACATCATCATAGGCAGCGCGGCGCAGCCCCCTGCCCGGCGACAGAAACGAAAGCGCTTCAATCAGATTGGTTTTTCCCGAGCCGTTTTCGCCCGTCAGCACCACATGGCCGGTGCCAAGCGGCAGGGTCAACTCCGTATAATTGCGGAAGTTCACAAGTTTAAGCCGCCGGACCGATACGCGATCCGGGCGGCTTTGCTCAGGCTCGAATGCGGACACGGCCTGTTTCTTCAAACACGCATCGGCATGAGCACGTAAAGGACGTCTTCATCGCCGGTGTCACGCACCAGGGTCGGAGAACCGGCATCGGCCAGCATGAAGATGGCATCGGAGCCGGAAAGCTGGCTGGTGATGTCGAGCAGATATTTGGAGTTAAAACCAATATCGAGCGGATCGGCATCGTAGTCCGCAGCCAATTCGTCAGTCGCACTGCCCGAATCGGGATTGTTGACGGTCAATGTAAGCTGGCCGTCAGCAATGGAAAGCTTGACGGCGCGGCCGCGCTCGCTCGAAATGGTCGAGACGCGATCCACGGAGGCTGCAAAATCCTGACGGCTGATGGTCAGCTTCTTGTCGTTGCCCGAAGGAATGACGCGCTGGTAATCGGGGAAGGTGCCGTCGATCAGCTTGGAGGTGAGAACGACCGAGCCGACCGTGAAGCGGATTTTTGCGTCCGACAATTCAACCGAAACGACCACATCCGGCACATCGACCAGTTTCTGCAATTCGGCAACCGTCTTGCGCGGAATGATGATGCCGGGCATGCCTTCGGCACCCGATGGCGCTTCAAGTTCGGCGCGCGCCAGACGATGACCGTCGGTTGCCACAGCGCGCAATTTCAGCGCGCCGTCGCTTTCGATGGCATGCAGATAGATGCCGTTGAGATAATAGCGGGTTTCTTCCGTCGAAATCGCAAATTGCGTGCGGTCGATCAGGCGCCTCAACGCCTGCGCCTCGATGCGGAAGGAATGGGTGAAGGAACCTGCGGTCAGTTCCGGAAAATCGGATTGCGGCAGGCATTGCAGGCGAAACGATGATTTACCGGAAATGACCGACAGGGAGCCGCCGTCGGGATTGACCGCGAGCATGACTTCCGCGCCATCGGGTAATTTGCGCACGATGTCGTAGAGAAGATGCGCCGGAACGGTCGTCGCCCCCGCCTGCTCGACCATGGCGGCGGTCGCTTCATTGACTTCCAGATCCAGGTCCGTCGCCTTGAGAGCGAGGCTTGCGCCATCTGCCTGCAAAAGCACATTGGAGAGAATCGGTATCGTGTTGCGGCGCTCCACGACACGGTGGACGTGGTTGAGTGATTTGAGAAGGTTCGATCGCTCCAGGGTAACACGCATGTTAAAACGCACTCGCTCGCTAGGACAGGGCAACCGCGCAACGGGCAGACGCCCCCGTCAATAAGGCGCACAAGCGCCAGAAGGTTTGCTAAAGTGGCAGATTTTTAAGGAGAAAAGCAAGCCCGCGCAACGGGATCAACCCCAACTGCGCGGGCTTTTTGTTGATAACCGGCCTTGGCAGCCCCAAGTCATCCCCATCAGGCTGCCTTGGCAGCCCTGAGGCCATCCTTATCAGGCGGCCTGATCGTTGATGAGACGCTTGAGAAGCTCAAGCTCCTGCGCCAGCTTGGTGTCCGCGCCAACCAGATCCTCGATCTTGCGCACCGCATGCAGAACCGTGGTGTGGTCGCGCCCGCCAAAACGGCGGCCAATTTCGGGCAGTGAGCGCGGCGTCATCATCTTGGCGAGATACATCGCCACCTGACGCGGCTTCACGATGGTGCGCGTGCGGCGATTGGAGAGCAGGTCCTGCTTGGAGACATTGTAGTGGCGCGCCACGATGCGCTGGATTTCCTCGATGCGAATCCGCTTGGGCTCTCCGGCGCGGGTGAGATGCCCCAGCAGTTCGTCAACCCGCTCGATGGAAATGTTCGGCTCGAAGGACTGGCGGAACAAAAGCTGGTTGAATGCGCCTTCGAGTTCGCGGCCCGACCCGGTGACGGTGCGCGCGACATGGGCAAGAATATCTTCGTCGATATTGAGGCCGGAATCCTCGACCTGCGCGGCGGTGAGGCGGCGGCGCAGCATTTCCAGACGCATTTCGTAATCGGGCGCGCCGACTTCCAGCGCGACACCGCCCTGAAGGCGCGAGCGAACACGCACATCGAGCGATTCGAGTTCCGAGGGAGCGCGATCAGCCGCAACCACGACCTGCTTGGCGCTGTCGAGCAGCGTGTTGAGCAGATGGCAGAATTCGTGCTGGATCGACTTGCCCTGCAGGAACTGCATATCATCAATGACGAGCAGGTCGATGTCGCGCAGCTGCTCCTTGAAGGAGAGCGCATTGTTGTCACGAATGGCGGTGGCAAAGCGCCACATGAAATATTCCGCAGTCAGATAGACGACGCGCGGCTTTTCCTGCCGCTGCAAGGCAGCGGCAGCAATTGCCTGCAACAGATGGGTCTTGCCAAGGCCCACGGAGGCATGGATGAAAAGCGGATTGAAGCGCACGGCGCTGGAGGCTGCTTCGGCGATGGTGCGCGCGGCAGCGAGTGCGACGCGGTTGGAGGCGCCATCGATGAAGGTGTCGAATGTGTAGCGCGGATCGAGCGGCGAGCCGAGAACCGCGCCTGACGCGGCAGCCGTTTCGGCGACCACTGCGGAGCCGCGCTTTTCAGCGCCCGGCTGGCCCACCGGAAACACGACCTTCTCGCGCAGGTTCGCCTGCGCTCTGGTTTCCACGGTTTCGCTGGTTTCAACGGGTGCTGCGGTGCGCACCACGCGGCTCATGCCGCGCACGACCACTTCGACCTTGAGAATCTGCGGATTTTCTTCCTGCCACAGCTCGGTGAGAAGTTCTGAATAGTGGTTGTTGATCCACGAGCGCAAAAATGCCGTCGGCACCGACAGACGTGCGACACTCTTGGAGAGATCATCCAGCTTCAGACGCCCAAACCAGCTCGAATAAATTTCACTGCCAACGCGCGCTTTCAGCTTTGCTGTAAGCCGCTCGAAAACCTCTTCACCGGGGGCACTGTCAGCGCTCACCACGAGGTTCTTGTCTTTTCCGGTAGCAGAAGATCCATGGATACGGTTCGCATGCGCATCATCACCCATCGTTGCCGTCGACTTGCCAGTCATCATTGCCATTGTCTCGCCTGCCTCAAATTCCTACACGCCATTTTTACAGCGTTTGTCGTTATTTCCTGCACCGGGCTTTCCTGATCCCGAGGATCGGCGCCCAGGCGGCACTCACATTACAAAGGCTCCCCGCATGGAAGAGCCGAACACAAACCAAACCGGCCCAACGGGGCCATTAACCGGGATACTCCTTACCTGCCTGCTTACTTATTTACCCACTTACCCACACACTACCTGCAACCCATACGCCGTTCTGCCTGCGCGTCATGACCGACAGCCTCCATTCTGAAGAGCAGCAGATCATATGCTTCGAGAATCGTTTCCATTCTCGAACCAAGGCTTTTGCCTGATTGCCCGGAACAGAATTCGCGACAACCACTCAAACAACAAAGATGCGCCTAAAAGAGCATTCCGGTTAATGAATGGTAAGCAATCAATGCACTCGAAAAGGGCCGTCAGGACCAAAAAATCAGCACCCGCGGGCAACATATGCCAACGTCAACAAGTCTCCATTTGATGCTAACGCGATGCTAACTTCGGGCCAACGGCCGCCCCTCTCAATGACCTGACTTTAGCGAAGCCTCGCGGCAAAGAGCAACCCTTTAAAGAGCAGTTTTTTCTTCGCCGGGGGCTTGCATCGGAGTCTGGAGAAGAGGGAGAATCGGATGCCAGCGAAATAACGCCTTAGGATTCAATGTGTTTCCATCGCGACTTTTTTCAGGCATTCGCAAAATGGGGGAAGGCAAAATAAATTTAAAAAATCTGCTTGACTCATCCGCGTTTTCGAATCCCGTGAAGGGCCTGTGGATAAGGGTGGATAAACATCAACAACTCTTTGAAGTTAAAAAGGAAATAGCTGCAACCTGTTTCAGAATAGAACGGCGGTTGAAGGCGTCGTATTAAATAAACGTTAAAATTCCGGCGCATAGGCCGGGCGCTTGCCATGCCGGGTCATGAAGCCGCCCTGATCGTTTCGCGGCAAAGGAATGCCCGGGGACAAAATGACTGTTTTTGCAAGAATCGCCCGCGCGCCGCCGCAGGCCTCTCCCCGTCGAAAGAATCGCAAAAAGAAAACCCGGCTAATATTAGCCGGGTTTTCAATAAAGTTCCAAATCTGGAAAAATCAGGCGTTGAGGGCCTTCACGCGTGCTGCAAGACGCGACACCTTGCGCGACGCAGTGTTCTTGTGCAGGACGCCCTTGGATGCAGCGCGCATCAGTTCAGGCTCAGCAGCCTTGAACGCGACTTCTGCTGCCTGCTTGTCGCCGCTCAAAAGCGCGTCTTCAAGCTTGCGCACGAAAGTACGCACGCGCGAACGGCGGGACTTGTTGGTTTCGGTGCGGGCAGCGATCTTGCGCACTGCCTTCTTGGCCGAAGGAGTATTGGCCATAAATGCCTCTCTTTTTCTGTCAGCTAGCCCACGGTCTAAGCCGTCGGTCACAAAATCTCCGGGCAGCCACAATGCCTGGAGGCCGCCGATCCTTGGCCGGGCTTATAGATCAGCTTTCAAGCCGCGTCAATGTGGTTTCTGTTACACAGATGCGATCAGCTGCGACATGCCCATTCAACGGTTCTTGAAAGCCGGTGTGCGCTTGTCGACAAAAGCCGACATGCCCTCCTTCTGGTCTTCGGTCGCAAAGAGCGAATGAAACAGGCGGCGCTCGAAACGCAGCCCCTCATCGAGAGTGGTTTCATAGGCGCGATTGATCGATTCCTTGACCATCAGCACGGAAGGACGCGAGAAGGACGCGATGCGCTCGGCCGCTTTGAGGGCTTCCTCGATCAGATCCTGCGGCGCCACCACGCGCGAGACCAGACCGGAGCGTTCGGCTTCCTGCGCGTCCATCATGCGGCCCGTCAAGCACATATCCATGGCCTTGGATTTTCCGACATAGCGGGTCAGGCGCTGCGAACCGCCCATGCCGGGCATGACGCCCAGGGTAATTTCGGGCTGGCCGAATTTGGCATTGTCGGCGGCAATGATGAAATCGCACATCATGGCAAGCTCGCAGCCGCCGCCCAGCGCATAACCGGCGACAGCCGCGATAATGGGCTTGCGGACGCGATCGACCTTATGCCAGTCCGCAAACATGTCCTGAAGATAGGCATCCACGAAATTGATCGGCTGCATTTCCTTGATGTCGGCGCCGGCGGCAAAAGCCTTTTCGGAGCCGGTCAGCACGATTGCGCCGATCCTGCCGTCAGTGTCGAAACCGGCCAGTGCTTCCGTCAGCTCATCGAGAACCCGTCCGTTGAGGGCATTGAGCGCCTGCGGCCGGTTAAGACGAACAAGACCAACGCCGCCGCGCGTCTCTACAACGATGGTTTCATAGGCCATGGAAGCACTCTCCTCCGTAGTATCCAATTCGTGGTCGCAAAGTGAACTGCCGGGCGCGTTTTTGCAAGCGTGGAGCCGTGAAAGGCATTCAGTTTTGACAGGACGCGCAAAAGAAGGTCGAGCGACCTGCCTGCACGGTGCGCCCGATCATGCCGCTGCATCCGGGAGCCTTGCACGGCTGGGCCTCTCTTCCATAAACCGAGAAAGAATGCTGGAAATAGCCCAGCGCGCCATCGGCCTGAATATAATCTTTCAGCGTCGAGCCGCCCGCCTTTATCGCTTCGGCAATGACATTGCGAATATCGCCCGCCAGACGATCAAGCACCTGCGCATCATCGGCAATCGAGCCTGCCGCGCGCATGGGCGAGAGGCCGGAGCGCCAAAGCGCTTCGCAGACATAGATATTGCCCAGCCCGGCAATCAGCCGCTGATCGAGAAGCGCTGCCTTGAGCGGTGTCCTGCGGCCTGCAAAAAGGCTCGCCAGCAATTCGCCCGAAAGCCGGTTTCCCGTCGGCTCGACGCCAAGCCCTTTCAACAGCGGATGGTCATCCAGCGCACCTTTTTCAGCAAACAGCATGAAACCGAAACGGCGCGGATCATTATAAATGATGCGCACGCAGGAGCCGTCAGGCCGGGTCAGATGAAAAACCACATGGTCGTGGCGGCTGTTTTTGGAACGTTCATGATGAAATTCGCCGGGCGATTCGCCTGCCTGCTCCGCCTCGATGCGGAAAGAGCCGGACATGCCCATATGGCTGATGATCGACAACCCGTCATCAAGATGGATGGTGAGATATTTGGCCCGCCGCCCCAGCGCATCGATCCTGCGGCCCTTGAGGCGCGAAACAAAATCCTGCGGGAAGGGAAAGCGCAGATCGGGCCGGTTCTGCTCGACCCGCTCGACCTTCGCACCCTGCATGAAGGGTTCCAGGCCACGGCGTACCGTTTCGACCTCTGGCAATTCGGGCATAATGTTTCTTCCGGCAGTGTTGGCAACAGCGGCTCATATAGGCCCTGACGGCAGCATTTGCCATCCATTAACCCAAACCGCCCTGATCGGCGTGCGGTGCGAAATTTACTATTTGTTTTCCCTGTTTCTTAAACCCATCACAATCGCCGCGCATTAAAAATGCTCCCGAACAAGAGATTTGCTCAGGGTAATTGTGATGCCGGCATTGATGACGCGCTTTTTGAGAAACAGATCAGGTGCAGCGATGATCGAATGCACGCTCATCGGCGCGCTGGCGATTATCGCCGTCATCAGCGGGCTGGCGCTTTTTGCCGGAAAGCCTGCTGCCATGCTGGATTATCAATCCGTGCAGGTGCAGTCCTTCGATCAGAACCACCATTGAGGAAGGCCATGCCCGTCGAAATCATCCCTGCAAGATCGGCTGAGAGCCGCCCCATATGGTTCATTGAAAAAGGCGGCATCGATCAGGCCGGGCTGGCGCAGGACGCCGTTTTCTGGGCCAGAGCCAATGATTTCAATGGCGAAGCCGGGCGCGTTCTCGTTCTTGCCGGAGAAAAAGGTGCGATTGCCGGTGCGCTGTTTGGTATCGGCCATGAGGAGCCGGAAAGCCAATGGGCGCTTCTTGCCGGAAAGCTCGCCCGCGCCCTGCCGGAAGGCGACTGGCATATTGAAGGCAAGCTGCAAAACGCCAGCCTTGCCGCGCTGGCCTTTTTGATGGGCGGCTATAGTTTCACGCGCTATCGCAAGAAGGATGACAAATCCATCCGGCTGGCCCTGCCTGAAGGTGTGGATGCGCATGAGACGCAGGCAATCGCCGATGCGGTGACGCTCGCCCGCGACCTCATCAACACGCCACCCAATGATATGGGGCCGGATGCGCTGGAACAGGCCGCACGCGATCTCGCCGCCAAATATCAGGCGGAAATTTCGACCATCGAAGGCGATGCGCTGCTTGCGCAGAATTTTCCCATGATCCATGCGGTGGGGCGCGCAGGCAGCATCGCGCCGCGCCTCATCGACATGCGCTGGGGCAATGAGGATAATCCGAAAATCACTCTGGTCGGCAAAGGGGTCTGCTTCGATACGGGCGGGCTCGATATAAAACCGGCCAGCGGCATGCTGCTGATGAAAAAGGACATGGGCGGAGCCGCAAATGTGCTCGGCCTTGCCTTGATGGTGATGGCTGCAAAACTGCCCATACGGCTGCGCGTGCTGATTCCGGCGGTCGAAAATTCGATTTCCGGCAATGCCTTCCGCCCCGGCGACATATTGCAGAGCCGCAAGGGCCTGAGCGTGGAAATCGGCAATACCGATGCCGAAGGCCGTCTGGTGCTGGCCGATGCGCTTGCGCTCGCCGATGAGGAAGAGCCGGAACTCATCATCGATATGGCGACGCTGACGGGCGCTGCGCGCGTGGCGCTCGGCCCCGACCTGCCGCCCTTCTATACGCATGACGACGATCTGGCGCAGGCGCTTGGCCGCAAAGCGAGCGAGACAGCCGATCCATTGTGGCGCATGCCGCTCTGGCAGCCCTATGCGAAAAAGCTTTCCTCGCGGGTGGCAGACATCAACAATGTCACCAGCGACGGTTTTGCCGGATCGGTCACGGCGGCATTGTTTCTCAGCCGTTTTGTCGAAAAAGCCGAAAGCTGGATGCATTTCGATATTTTCGGCTGGACGCCGGTGGAAAAGCCCGCCTCGCCCGTGGGCGGCGAAGCGCAGGGAATCCGCGCTTTATACCAGCTTTTGAAGGAGCGGTTTCCGGCGCGATGATTCCGCTTGATTGAAGGGGCGAAACCGCGTTGAATGATACGGGTCCGAAACAATTCCGAGCGGTCTGGTGTTATGCCCGTTGAGCTCAAGCCCTTGCAGGCGCTGACCTTGCTGAAAACCCTGTCGCTGGAGCAGATTCGGGACCAGATGCCGGATCTGACCACCCGGCAGGCAGCGATTCTTCTGACCATCTATCTGGAGCCGCCGCCGCATACGGTGCGGGGACTGGCGGCAAAGCTTGATGTCACCAAGCCGGTGATCACGCGCGCGCTCGATACGATGGGGTTGCTCGATCTCGTCTCCCGGCATCGGGATGAAAAAGACAAACGCAATGTGCTGGTGAAAAGAACCGTCGCCGGAGCGCTCTATGTCGAAAGGCTGGGCGATCTGGTGATTGCCAAAGCAAGGGAGTTACCACTGTGAGCCTGCCCGACCGCCGCCTCAACGCCTATCGCCCCGATCTCGCCGATGAACGGTTGCGCGGCGCGGTTGAAGCGAGCCGTTTTACCGCTGGAAGCCGCATGCGAATCAACGCATCCGTAGCCGATCTGCGCGCTGAGCCGCGCCCCGATAGCGGTCCGCAGACGCAGATGATTTTCGGCGATGACGTGCAGGTCTTCGAGGAACAGGACGGCTGGAGCTGGGTGCAGGCCGCACGCGACGGCTATACCGGCTATGTCTCGTCCGCCGCGCTGGAAAAGCCCGGTGGCGAGGCCACCCATATGATCATCGTCCCGCGCACATTCGTCTATCCCGGTTCCGATCTGCGCTTTGCACATACCAAAGCGCTCTCGCTCGGCTCGCGCCTGCGCATTGTCGGCACAGCGGAAAAGCGCGGCACGCAATATGCCCTGCTTGAAAGCGGTGAGGCGCTGATCGCGCGTCATCTGGCGCCTATCGGCGAATATGCATCCGATTATGTGGCCATTGCCGAAACATTGCTGCACACGCCCTATCTGTGGGGCGGCACATCGGGCTTCGGCATCGACTGCTCGGGCCTCGTGCAGCTTTGCATGTGGGTGGCGGGCCGCAAGGTACTGCGCGATTCGGATATGCAGCAGGGCAGCCTGGGCGAAATCATTGCGCCGGAGAGCGATTATTCAAATCTTGCGCGCGGCGATCTGGTTTTCTGGAAAGGCCATGTCGCCATATGCGCATCGCCCGATATGCTCATCCATGCCAGCGGCCACACGATGAGCGTGACGCTGGAGCCGCTGCAAGAGGCCATCAGGCGTATCGCCTATCTCTATGATCTGCCGACGCTGATCCGCAGGCCGTAAGTTTTTGAAGAGCCTTTTTACACCCGATTGGGCAAGACCCGGTCGGGCGTGCGGTGTCCGTCGACAAAAGCCTTGATGTTGATGATCACCTTGTCGCCCATATCGACGCGGCCCTCGATCGTTGCCGATCCCATATGCGGCAGCAGCACGACCTTGCCTCTTTCCACCAGTGACAAAAGGCGCGGATTAACGGCACGCTCGTTTTCGTAAACGTCGAGGCCCGCACCCGCCAGCTTGCCCTGCTCGATCAGGTCCGTCAGCGCCACTTCATCGATGATCTGCCCGCGCGCCGTGTTGACGACATAGGCGGTGGGCTGCATCAGCGCGAGACGGCGCGCGGAAAGCAGATGGAAGGTCGCAGGCGTCGAAGGGCAATTGACCGAGATGATGTCCATGCGGGCGAGCATCTGGTCGAGACTGTCCCAATAGGTCGCCTCCAGCTCGTCCTCGACCTGCGGGCTGACGCGGTTGCGATTGTGATAATGGATCGACAGGCCGAAAGCCTTGGCGCGGCGGGCGACGGCGGTGCCGATGCGGCCCATGCCGACGATACCAAGGCGCTTGCCCCAGATGCGGCGTCCGAGCATCCATGTCGGCGACCAGCCCGGCCATTCGCCGGAATGCTTGTTGAAGACATTGGCCCCTTCGACAAGGCGGCGCGGCACCATCAGCAGCAGCGCCAGCGTCATGTCGGCGGTATCTTCGGTCAGGACATTGGGGGTATTGGTGATGGTGATGCCGCGCTTTGCAGCGGCTGCGACATCGATATTATCGACGCCATTACCGAAATTCGCGATCAGTTTCAGATTGGGGCCTGCCTGTTCGATAATCGCCGCATCGATCACGTCGGTCACGCAGGGAACGAGAACATCTGCTTCCTTCATGGCAGCGATGATTTCCGGCTGCGTCATGCGGTGATCGTCGATATTCAGGCGTGCGTCGAACAGTTCCCGCATTCGGGTTTCTATGGCATCCGGCAATTTGCGGGTAAGAATGACCAGCGGTTTTTTCTTGTTCGACATCTCCACCCCTCTGTTAAGCAATGCCTCAAGCAGCTTCCCAGCCGTTGAGACCTCCTTAACCAAGAAGATGCAATATAGGAAATCGCTTCGGCTGCCCATCTCTAGCAAGGCAGCATGGCAAAGACAAAGAAAATCACAAGCACAAAACCGCACTCCGGTTGGTTTGGCAGTTCCAGAGGCATGGCGGCATCCCTCCTGAAAACTGCCATGAAATGACAGGGCGACGAGAGGTTGCAATTGTACCGCATAGTTCCGCAGCAGTTTTCGATAACCACATTATGCGCCATCGCATTGCTGCTGTTCATTGCGCCGATGGGCGCGCCGCAATACCATAAGGCAAGCGCAGCAGCGCCCGCAGGCACCACTTTGGGCGCAAGCGGACTGCCGGTGCCGCGCTTTGTCAGCCTCAAGCCCGCACGCGTCAATCTGCGCGTCGGCCCCGGTCGCCAATATGCGGTGTCGTGGCTGTTTCTGAAAGCCGGCCTGCCCGTGGAGATCATTCAGGAATATGACAACTGGCGGCGCATTCGCGATGCCGATGGCACCGAAGGCTGGGTCTATCAGTCGCTCCTGTCGGGCAAGCGCACCGCCGCCGCCGCGCCATGGCTTAAGAACGATCAGGGCGCGATGATTACCATGCGGCGCGACCCAAGCGAAACCTCCGGTGTCGCGGCGGAAGTCGAGCCCGGCGTCATCGGCACGGTAAGCGAATGCAATGGCGAGTGGTGCCGCCTCGAAATGAGGAGTGCAAAAGGCTGGTTCAGGCAGTCCGAACTCTGGGGCGTCTATCCGGGCGAAGTCTTCGATTGAACCGCCATCTGGTATGCGCCTGTTAAAAAAGCGGCTAGAGCGGTTCCTGTTTAAACGGAATCGTCGGAACCGCTCTATCTATTTGTTTTTACGCATTATCCAGACGCATCGAAGCAGGAAGAGAAATCAGTCCAGTGAACTGATTTCCCTGCGGAGGCGTTTCACACTTTTGCTGGAAATGCTCTAGAAGCCGCTTTTTTTATAGTTCGTATCGAATGCGATCAGCGCCCCTTGCGGCGCAGGCGCACGATAATATCGACATTGACGATTTCCATGCCTTCCGGCGCTGGCGGCATATTGGCCACCGTCGGCTGGCCATGCTCGCCATGCGGAATGTCGAACACCACATTCTCCCCTTCAAGGAAGAAATGCTGGTGATCGGAAACATTGGTGTCAAAATAGGTTTTCGCACCCTCGACCGCAATGATGCGCAGCATCCCGGCTTCGGTGAACTGGTGCAATGTGTTATAGACGGTCGCAAGCGAGACTGGCACATGGGCCAGAACGGCTTCCTCGTGAAGCTCCTCCGCCGACAAATGCCGATCGCCTTGTGCATAGATCAGGTTTGCGAGCGCGACACGCTGCCGCGTGGGCCGCAAACCGGCACCGCGAAGCCGTTTCTCCATGGAAACCATCGAGTGGTGGGCATGATGATTCTGCATTTTTACCCTTAGACCCGTCACAAGCTCGTAGCAATTTTGTCAAACATCGAACAGGCTGTTGCCCATTGCCTACTGACATTGATATATGCCGTTGCGAAACAAGTATCAATAGGCATGGTTATTCCCGGCTTTTCCGGCGAAAACCAACGCATGATTTACTGCCGGAAACAGTCTGTGTTAGGGATGTTCCGGAAATGACGACAACCAGACCGGTCCTGCCAGCAGGAACGGTCATCGCAGAATGATCCCGAATGGAGGCATAATGGCCGAACAGAAATCAAGCTACGGATATGAAGAGCTTCTCAGCTGCGCGCGCGGCGAGCTGTTCGGTCCGGGCA
Organism: Falsochrobactrum shanghaiense; assembly: GCF_003149535.1. Lineage (GTDB taxonomy): Bacteria > Pseudomonadota > Alphaproteobacteria > Rhizobiales > Rhizobiaceae > Brucella > Brucella shanghaiense. Next base: position 535,068 of record NZ_QGDB01000001.1, read on the forward strand.
ATGCACAGCTTCCCCTGCCCCCGATGCTGATGGTCCATCGTATTACCGAGATTTCTGAAACGGGCGGCGAATTCGACAAGGGCTATGTGCGCGCTGCTTATGACGTGCGCCCGGACGACTGGTATTTCCCCTGCCACTTTCCCGGCAATCCCATCATGCCGGGCTGCCTCGGCCTTGACGGCATGTGGCAGCTGACGGGCTTCTTCCTCGGCTGGCTGGGCGAGCCGGGCCGCGGCATGGCGCTCTCCACCGGCGAGGTGAAGTTCAAGGGCATGGTGCGTCCGCATACGAAGCTTCTCGAATATGGCATCGATTTCAAGCGCGTCATGCGCGGTCGCCTCGTGCTTGGCACCGCCGATGGCTGGCTCAAGGCCGATGGTGAAACCATCTATCAGGCAAAAGACCTGCGCGTCGGTCTGTCGAAGGAAGGCAGCGCGGAATAAGCGCTTAACCACCAGAATTCACGGGCGCGACTACAGAAAATGAAGAGTTTTCATGTAGCCGCGCTCAAAACATGCGAAGATCGCACTATGTAACCGAAAGACGGGCAAGCCCACAGGGCCAGCCTCAGGGAACAGGTGCAAAGGAGAACGCGATGCGGCGTGTGGTCGTAACGGGTATGGGGATCGTATCCTCGATTGGAAATAACACCGAAGAGGTCACGGCCTCGCTGCGTGAAGCCAAATCCGGCATTTCGCGGGCAGAGGAATATGCCGAACTTGGTTTCCGCTGCCAGGTTCACGGCGCTCCGAAGATCGATGTCGAAGCGCTCGTCGACCGTCGCGCCATGCGCTTTCATGGTCGCGGCACGGCCTGGAACCATATCGCCATGGATCAGGCGATTGCCGATGCGGGGCTGTCGGAAGAGGAAGTCTCGAACGACCGCACCGGCATCATCATGGGTTCGGGCGGTCCTTCGACGCGCACGATCGTCGATTCCGCCGATATAACCCGCGAAAAAGGCCCCAAGCGCGTCGGCCCCTTCGCGGTTCCCAAAGCCATGAGCTCCACGGCTTCGGCGACGCTTGCGACCTTCTTCAAGATCAAGGGCATCAATTATTCGATCTCGTCAGCCTGCGCGACCTCGAACCATTGCATCGGCAATGCCTTCGAGATGATCCAGTACGGCAAGCAGGACCGCATGTTCGCGGGCGGCTGCGAGGACCTCGACTGGACGCTTTCGGTGCTGTTCGACGCCATGGGGGCGATGTCGTCAAAATATAACGATACCCCGTCCACGGCCTCGCGCGCCTATGACAAGAACCGCGACGGCTTCGTGATTGCAGGCGGCGCGGGCGTGCTCGTGCTCGAAGACCTCGAAACCGCGCGCATGCGCGGTGCGAAAATCTATGGTGAGATCGTCGGCTATGGCGCAACCTCCGATGGTTACGACATGGTCGCACCTTCGGGCGAAGGCGCGATCCGCTGCATGAAAATGGCGCTTTCGACCGTCAATTCCAAGATCGACTATATCAACCCGCACGCAACCTCGACACCCGCAGGCGACGCACCGGAAATCGACGCGATTCGCCAGATATTCGGCTCGGGCGATGCCTGCCCGCCCATTGCCGCCACCAAGTCCCTGACCGGCCATTCGCTCGGCGCGACAGGCGTGCAGGAAGCCATCTATTCGCTGTTGATGATGCAAAACAACTTCATCTGTGAAAGCGCGCATATCGAAGAACTGGACCCTGCTTTCGCGGACATGCCTATCGTTCGCAAGCGTATCGACAATGCTCAGCTCAATACCGTGCTTTCCAATTCCTTCGGATTTGGCGGCACCAATGCAACGCTGGTGTTCCAGCGCTATCAGGGCTGAGGGAGAGGGACAATATGGAAGGTCTGATGCAAGGTAAACGCGGCCTCATCATGGGGGTCGCGAACAATCACTCACTCGCCTGGGGAATTGCAAAACAACTCGCCGCCCAGGGAGCCGAGCTCGCCTTCACCTATCAGGGCGATGCGCTTGGCAAACGCGTGAAACCGCTGGCCGAACAGGTCGGCTCGGATTTCGTGCTGCCATGCGATGTGGAAAATATTGAAACCGTCGATGCCGTTTTCGCTGAAATCGAGAAGAAGTGGGGCAAGCTCGATTTCATCGTTCACGCCATCGGTTTTTCCGACAAGACGGAACTCAAAGGCCGTTACGCAGACGTCACCACACGCGAAAATTTCAGCCGCACCATGGTGATTTCCGCCTATTCCTTCACGGAAATGGCGCAGCGCGCCGAAAAACTGATGACGGATGGCGGCTCGATCCTGACGCTGACCTATGGCGGCTCGACCCGCACCATTCCCAATTACAACGTAATGGGCGTGGCCAAGGCGGCTCTTGAAGCCATGGTGCGTTATCTGGCCGCCGATTTCGGACCGCAGGGCATTCGCGTCAATGCGATTTCCGCAGGCCCCGTGCGCACGCTGGCCGGTGCAGGCATCGGCGATGCGCGCGCCATCTTCAGCTATCAGCGCCGCAATTCACCGCTGCGCCGCACCGTCGATATTGACGATGTCGGCAAATCGGCGGTCTACCTGCTGTCCGATCTTTCCAGCGGCGTGACCGGCGGCGTTCATTATGTGGATTCGGGCTATAATATCGTCTCGATGCCCACCCTTGAGGAGCTGAAAAGCTCCGATGCCGAACGCGGCGAATAGATTTCGCTTTCTCAAAAAAACCCGGCAGAGATGCCGGGTTTTTGTTTATTTCTTTGCGTCAAAAATTTTAAAGCCGGACGCTTCTTCGAGCATCGTCACCGACTTGAACCGCTCCTTGAGCGTGGCCTCGTAAGGCAATTGCCGGTTTGCAACCATCAGCAGCCTTCCGCCTGTCTTGAGACGCGAGGCAGCAGCGGCAATGAAACTCTGGCCCAGTGAAACATCCGCGCTCCGCCCTTCATGAAAGGGCGGGTTCATGATGACGGTATCATAGATGCCCGTAATCTTTTCGCTGGTCACATCATGCCAGTTGAAGGCAAGCGGCACCGAGGCGCCCAGACGCTCCATATTGCCGCGCGCAGCCTCCAGCGCCTCGAAATCCGCCTCGAAAAGATCGATGGATTTGATGCGGTCGGCAAATTTCAGGCATTGCGCGGCAAGATAGCCCCAGCCCGCGCCAAGATCGGCGACATTGCCGAAGACGATCTTTTCCATATGCGGCACCAGCAGGGCCGATCCCTTGTCGATGACGCCATGGGAGAACATGCCCGGTTCCGTGCGAAACCCCCCTTCAATTTCGCTGGGCAGAGGGCGCAGGGCTGCGATGAAATCATCATCGAGATCGGCAGGCCGTCGCAACCAGAAAGCGACCGCATGGTTTTTCGACAGGCGGTCACTGATTTCAGCGATATTGCCGGCCCATTTGCGGAAACTGTCAATGCCCAGTTTCTTGTCGCCTGCCACCACGATCCAGCCGCCCGGCGCAACACGCGCCAGAAGCTCCGCAAACCACGCCTCGTTGCGTCCGCGATGTTTTCCGAGCAAGAGCAGCCCGCCGGAAAAGCGGCTGTCTGCGGCCAATCTCGGCTCGGCATGGAAGCCTTCCCGGTTCAATGCCAGCCAGTCGGGCCGCCATGGCTGCAGGCAGGTCAGCGCCTGCTTCCAGCCATCATCGAGCAGCCGATCCGCTGAAATGCCGCAGGCGAGAATGGATTGCCCCGCTTGCGGCCTGTCCAGAATATCCTGCTCGAAAGGAAGGAAGAGTGTTTTTTGCGCGCCTGTAATCATGCCCTTTCATGGCCATTAAAAGAGTGCTGCGCAACAAAAAAGCGCGCCACAAGGGCGCGCTTTCCTGAATGGATGAAGCACAGCTTATTCAGCGTCGGCTTCCGCCTTCTTTTCGGCAACGACTTCCTTGCCGGTTTCCTGATCGACGACCTTCATCGACAGGCGAACCTTGCCGCGTTCGTCGAAGCCCATGAGCTTGACCCAGACCTTCTGGCCTTCCTTGACCACATCGGTGGTCTTGGCAACGCGTTCGGCTGCAAGCTGCGAGATATGGACCAGACCGTCGCGCGGACCGAAGAAGTTGACGAAAGCGCCAAAGTCAGCGGTCTTCACAACCGTGCCTTCGTAGATTTCACCGACTTCCGGCTCGGCAACGATGGAGTGAATCCACTTCTTCGCGGCTTCGATTTCCTTGCCGTTCGAGGACGCGATCTTGACCGTGCCATCGTCTTCGATGTTGATCTTGGCGCCGGTCTTTTCCACGATTTCGCGGATGACCTTGCCGCCCGAACCAATCACGTCGCGGATCTTGTCGGTCGGAATGTTCATCACTTCGATGCGCGGAGCGAATTCGCCCAGTTCTTCACGCGACGAGGAGATGGCCTTGCTCATTTCACCCAGAATATGGACACGACCGCCCTTGGCCTGCTCCAGAGCAACCTTCATGATCTCTTCGGTGATACCGTCGATCTTGATGTCCATCTGAAGCGCGGTGATGCCGTTTTCGCTACCGGCAACCTTGAAATCCATATCGCCGAGATGATCCTCATCACCGAGAATGTCGGAGAGAACGGCGTAACGGTCGCCTTCCTTGATGAGACCCATGGCGATACCGGCCACCGGACGGGTGATCGGAACACCGGCATCCATCAGCGCCAGCGAAGCACCGCAAACCGATGCCATCGAGGACGAACCGTTGGATTCGGTGATCTCGGATACGGCGCGGATCGTGTAGGGGAACTGGTCAGCCGAAGGCAGCATCGGATGGATTGCGCGCCATGCAAGCTTGCCATGGCCGATTTCGCGACGGCCGGGCGAGCCCATGCGACCGGTTTCACCAACCGAATAGGGCGGGAAATTGTAGTGCAGCATGAAGGGCTGCTTGTAGGTGCCCGTCAGCGCGTCGATCATCTGCTCGTCTTCACCGGTGCCGAGCGTCGCAACCACGATGGCCTGCGTTTCGCCGCGGGTGAAGAGTGCCGAACCATGCGTGCGCGGCAGAAGGCCGACTTCGGAAACGATCGGACGAACGGTCGAAAGATCGCGGCCATCGATGCGGCTGCCGGTATCGAGAATGTTCCAGCGAACGATCTTGGCCTGCAAATGCTTGAATACGGCTGCAAACTCTTCCGCCGAAAATTCAGGCTCTTCCACGCCTTCGGGGAAGAAATGCTCCTTGGCCTTCGCCTTGGCAGCATCGACCGCCGCATAGCGGGCCTGCTTTTCGGTGATCTTGTATGCGTCACGCAGGTCGTTTTCGATCAGGGCCAGCATTTTGGCTTCGAGCGCCGAAAGATCTTCCGGCTGGAAGTCGCGCGGCTCCTTGGCGGCAACTTCAGCCAGCTTGATGATCGCGTCGATCACCGGCTGGAAGCCCTTATGGCCGAACATGACTGCACCGAGCATGACTTCTTCGGAAAGTTCCTGTGCTTCCGATTCAACCATCAGAACGGCTTCCGACGTACCGGCGACAACCAGATCGAGCTTCGATTCGGGCATTTCGTCGATGTTCGGGTTCAGCACATAGTCGCCGTTGATGTAGCCGACGCGAGCGCCGCCGATCGGGCCCATGAAAGGCACGCCGGAAATGGTGAGCGCTGCGGAAGCGGCGACCATCGAAAGCACGTCGGGATCATTTTCCAGATCGTGCTGGATGACGGTGATGACAACCTGCGTGTCGTTCTTGTAACCTTCGACAAAAAGCGGACGGATCGGACGGTCGATCAGGCGCGAAACCAGCGTTTCGTTTTCGCTCGGACGGCCTTCACGCTTGAAATAGCCACCGGGAATCTTGCCCGCGGCATAGGTCTTTTCCTGATAATTCACGGTGAGCGGGAAGAAATCCTGCCCCGGCTTGGGTTCCTTGGCCGAAACGACCGTCGCAAGAACCATGGTTTCGCCATAGGTGGCGAGAACAGCGCCGTCAGCCTGACGGGCGATCTTGCCGGTCTCCAGAATGAGCGGACGACCGCCCCATTCGATTTCGACTTTATGGGTATTGAACATATCTTGTCCTTTTAATGAAAACCCGCGCGATGCGCTTTCAGGGTTTTCCGGGTTGGCGGACAGGCCACGGGCAAGACAACGGGAAGCTCGCGCATTGTAAACGGTACGAACTGCCTGCAATCCTGCCCCATGACTGGTCCAGGTCGTAAGCATTGCCGCACTTGCGGCAGAATCGAAAGCGCCCTGTGCGCTTTCATGCTTGCCGGGCAGATCATGCCCGGAATAAATTCAAACGGGCGACGTTTTGAGGCGTCGCCCGATTTTGCCGTTAGCGGCGCAGGCCCAGACGGGCGATCAGCGCCTGGTAGCGCGCTTCGTCCACGCCCTTGACATAGTCCAGGAGGCGGCGACGCTGCGAAACCAGCTTCAGAAGGCCGCGACGCGAATGGTTGTCATTCTTGTGGCCCTTGAAGTGCTCGGTAAGATTGGAAATGCGCTCGGAAAGAACGGCAACCTGAACTTCAGGAGAACCGGTATCGCCTTCCTTGGTGGCATATTCCTTGATAAGTGCTTGCTTGCGCTCAGCAGTAATCGACATCGTAACACCCTTTCTTGATGAGAGGAAAACCAGACGCCCGGGCCGGGATGTCGTCCAGCGCGGGCCATGAGCAAAATCTAACGTAGCATTTGTACGGTCGATGATGGGCATATAGTGCAAAAATGGCACAAATGCCAGTCTCAAATATTTGTCCGCCCTCAGCCCGCCGTAAAGACGCGCTTGGGCTTGAACTGTCCGCGCTCGATGTAGCCGATGGCAAGCAGCTTGCCGCGGGTCGTCACGCAGGCTTCATCCGCGTCCATGGGCGCATCGCGCCCGCGCAGGATCACGGGATTGCCAAGGCGGACCCGCTGCGCCTGATCTTCGCTCAGGGGCACTTGCGGCAGGCAGTCAAGTGCTGCTCCCGTCTCGATCACCAGCGCATCAAGCGCAGAGAAATCGCGGCGCGGCGCGTTCTCGACCACATTGCCGTCCTCATCCTTTGGCGGCAGGGGCGGCCATGCTTGCTCAAGTTGCGCGAGCGTTACGAAATCCTCTTGTGTGAACGGCGCGACTTCAATCCGGCGCAGATCGGAAATATGGCCATAGCAGCCAAGATCGCGGCCCATGTCGCGCGCCAGCGAGCGGACATAGGTGCCCTTGGAGCATTCGACTTCAAACTCAGTCCGGTCGGCATCGGAACAATCGACGATCTCAAGCCGGTCGATTTCGACTTCACGCGCCGGAATTTCGACGGTTTCACCTTCGCGGGCGAGATCATAGGCGCGCTCACCATCGATCTTGATGGCCGAGAACTGCGGCGGCACCTGAGAAATCACGCCGGTATAATTGGGCAGAAGGGCTTCGATCTCTTCGCGCGACGGACGCTTATCGGCGGTTTTCGTCGCCTCGCCTTCCAGATCGTCGGTCGAGCGTTCCTCACCCCAGCTCACGGTGAAGCGATAGATCTTGGTTCCGTCCATGACATAGGGAACCGTCTTGGTGGCTTCGCCCAGCGCAATCGGCAACATGCCGGAAGCAAGCGGATCGAGCGTACCGGCATGACCGGCTTTTTCGGCATTGAACAGCCACTTGATCTTGGAGACCGCTTCTGTCGATCCCATGCCCTTCGGCTTGTCGAAAATGACCCAGCCGGAAACCGGACGTCCTTTTTTCTTGCCCCGTCTTGCCATGCTTTAGTTGTCCTCGTCTTCATCCTGCTTGAGATCGCGCGCCACTTCCGGCGAACGCAGCAATGCGTCGATCTTGGCAAAGTTGTCGAAACTCGTATCGGGCCGGAAGCGGAATTCCGGCATGTATTTCATCTGGTTAAGCCTTGGCGCCACACGCCCGCGAATGAATTTCGCATGCGATGCAAGCGCCTTGACGATCAGCTGCGGATCGACGTCTCCAAGCGGGGTGATGAAGCAGGTCGCGATCTTGAGATCGGGCGACATGCGCACCTCCGATACAGACACAACCGTCTTCTCCAGTACATCATCGCGGATTTCGCCGCGCTGGAGTATTTCCGCCACTGCGTGGCGCACCTGTTCGCCCACGCGAAGCTGGCGCTGGGAAAGGCCGCCTGAGCCTTTCTGGTCATGGGAACGTGCCATAAGCCTTATCCTCGATAAGCGGCATGAAAAGCCGGAATGCCCCGCATGGGCACCCGGATGATGAGCCGCAAACTGAAAAACGCCGCAACGCGTGACATGCCGCGATCCGGACAGGAGTCAGACCCTCCGGACCGGGCAATTAAAAGCCGGGCCATCCTGATGGCGGCCCGGCAATACTCATATTACAGCGAGCGCGAAACGTGCTCGACGCGGAAGGCTTCGATGATGTCGCCTGCGCGGATGTCGTCGTAATTCTCGAAGGCCATGCCGCATTCCTGACCGGCCGGTACTTCAGACACTTCATCCTTGAAGCGCTTGAGCGTCTTGAGCTTGCCTTCGTGGATGACCACGTTGTCGCGGATGAGGCGAACGCCCGCACCACGCTCGACCTTGCCTTCGGTAACACGGCAACCGGCAACCTTGCCGACCTTGGTGATGTTGAAGACTTCGAGAATCTCCGCATTGCCAAGGAAGGTTTCGCGGCGTTCCGGCGACAGAAGGCCCGACATGGCCGCTTTCACGTCATCGATGAGATCATAGATGATGTTGTAATAGCGGATTTCGATACCCTGCTGTTCGGCAGCATCGCGCGCCTGCTTGTTGGCACGGACGTTGAAGCCGATGATCGCGGCATTGGAGGCTTCGGCCAGCGACACGTCGCTTTCCGTGATACCACCTGCGCCCGAATGGACGATGCGCGCGCGCACTTCGTCGGTGCCGAGCTTTTCGAGTGCCGAAGTGATGGCCTCGATGGAACCCTGCACGTCGCCCTTGATGACCAGCGGGAATTCCTTGGTGCCGGACACCTGAAGCTGGCTCATCATATGTTCAAGCGAGCCGCGCGAACCGGTCTGGCGTGCCGCCGCCTTGTCGCGAGCCAGACGCTGGCGATATTCGGCGATTTCACGCGCCTTGGCCTCATTGGCAACCACTGCGAAACGATCACCCGCCTGCGGCGTGCCCTGAAGGCCGAGGATTTCCACCGGCATTGCGGGACCGGCTTCCTTGACATGATCGCCACGGTCATTGACCAGCGCACGCACCCGGCCCCATTCATTGCCAGCGGCAATGATGTCGCCCGGATGCAGCGTGCCCTTCTGGACGAGGACGGTCGCAACCGAACCACGGCCGCGGTCGAGCTGGGCTTCGATGACCACGCCTTCTGCGGTGCGCGTCGGATCAGCCTTGAGATCAAGGATTTCAGCCTGCAGCAGAACCGCTTCGAGCAGCTTGTCGATGTTGAGCTTGTTCTTGGCGGAAACTTCCACGTCGAGAACTTCACCGCCCATCGTTTCGACGAAAACGTCGTGCTGGAGCAGCGCGGTACGCACTTTCTGCGCGTCGGCTGTCGGCTTGTCGATCTTGTTGATCGCCACGATGATCGGCACTCCGGCCGCCTTGGCATGATTGATCGATTCGATCGTCTGCGGCATGACGCTGTCATCGGCTGCCACCACCAGAATGGCGATGTCGGTTGCCTGTGCGCCGCGTGCACGCATCGCGGTGAAAGCTGCGTGGCCCGGCGTATCGATGAAGGTGATCTTCTGGCCGTTCTGTTCGACCTGATAGGCGCCGATATGCTGCGTGATGCCGCCTGCTTCGCCCGAGACCACATTGGCGTGGCGGATCGCGTCGAGCAGCGAGGTCTTGCCGTGGTCGACGTGACCCATGATGGTGACGACAGGAGGACGCGAGACCATGGCCTCTGAATTGTCCTCGACATTGAAGATGCCTTCTTCCACGTCGGACTCGGCTACGCGCTTGACCGTATGGCCGAATTCCTCGGCGATGATCTGCGCGGTATCCGCGTCGATCACGTCGCCGGGCTTCATCATCTGGCCCTGCTTCATCAGATATTTGATGATGTCGACGGAACGTTCGGCCATGCGCTGTGCGAGTTCCTGAAGCGTGATCGTTTCAGGAATGGTCACTTCACGCGCAATCTTCTCGCGCGTTTCCTGCATCTGCGAACGCTTGAACTTTTCCTGACGGCGGCGCATGGCCGAAAGCGAGCGGGCGCGACCGCCCTCATCGTCAAGATTGCTGGTGAGCGTCAGCTTACCGCGACGGCGATCTTCTGCGCCCTTCACGGCCTTGGGAGCGCGCACTTCCGGCTTTGCCGGGCCACCGCGACGGGCGGCTGGACCGCGATTTTCGTCGTCATCCGTCGCCACATTCTTGCGCAACTGGCTTTGCGGCAGCGGCTTGTTGGCACCCGGAATGACATCGGCGATGGGAGCTGCGGCTGCGGGGGCAGCCGGACGTCCGCCCTGCGGACGAGCGGTTTGCGATGCTGGACGCCCCTCGCTTTGGGACACGCGCTTGCTGGCTTCGGCTTCGGAACGCGCGCGCGCTTCGGCTTCAGCCTTGAGGCGGGCTTCCTCCTCGGCCTGACGGCGAGCGGATTCCTCACGCTCCTTGGCGCGGCGGACCTCTTCCTCTTCACGGCGCTTTGCTTCTTCCGCGGCGCGGGCGCGATCTTCGGCATCGCGAATGCGCGCCTCTTCGAGCGCACGGCGGCGCGCATCCATTTCAGAACGCGAAAGCGTATTCAAAACCATGCCGGAGCGATCACCCGAACGCGGACGCTGGGCCTGCTGCGTGTTGGAACGCTGGGCTGCGCGCTGGTTCTGCGGCGCGACATGCGGCCTGGGTGCTGTCGGTGCCGGTGCCGCCGATGCTGTCGGGGCCGCCGGGGCCTTCGGCTTCGGAGCGGCTGGAGCAGCGGCTGCTGGCGCAGGTGTCGGCGCGGGCGCCGATGCGGGTGCTGGCGTTGCAGCCGGGGGGGCCGCCGTCACTTCCGCTTCCGGCTTTTCATCGGGCCGTGCGAATTTGCGCTTCTTGGTTTCAACGACGACAGCCTTCGTGCGGCCGTGGCTGAAATTCTGGCGCACGGTGCTCTGTTCGACACCCGACCGCTTCAGGGTCAGCGTCTTCTTCGGATTGACGCTCAGCGTCTTGTCGTCGTTTGTTTTATCGTTCATTACGTTTCCGTTTCCTTCGCGACTTCTGCCGCTTTACCAAAGCATCTTCCAGAACGATGAAATCAGTTCGGACAATGCCCCAGTCATCCACCTCAGCGCATGATGGCGCCGACATAAATGCCAGCTTTGCGATCATGCTCCAGAGCGGATCCCGTCTTGTCGGAATCGAGAGAACCGCTCTACCAATTATTTTATGGCAGTATCGGACTGCCCTGTTTGACCGTTCAAACACTCCCGTGAGGGAAATGCGCTAATTCCTGTTTGCCGGGCCATCTCCACGATAGCGATGCAATAATTGCACCCGTTGCACGACACCCGCTGCCGCCTGTCCATCCAGCACGGCTGCATGTATCACATTTCCGCTCCCAAATGCCAAATCCATTTCTTCTCCGCTAAAAAGAGAAAAAGACGGGATTTGAGGGCCATCCATATGCACCACCACCCGGCGCGCCTGATCGAGCTTGCGCACACCGTCAATGGCAGCTTCCTGCGCATGGAGCACCAGCGCCGCAGCCCCGGTGCGTATCGCCTGATCGACCTTCGTCGAGCCGGAAACCACCGCACCCGCCTTGCGCGCCAGAGCCAGACTTCCAAGCGCCGATTTCGTCAGCAACCGGTCCACCAGTGCGCCGAGATCGTCCTGCGCGGTCACGCCTTCCTTCAATGCGCGCGCAAAAAGCCTGCGTTTGACCGCTTCGTCCACGAAACGCCGTTCCGCCTTCACCCAGCAGCCCCTGCCCGGCAGGTTACGCTTGAGATCGGGCACCACCGAACCGTCAGGCCCGGCCACAAAGCGGATCATATCCTCGGCAGAGCCGCTTTCGCGCGTGACGATACAGGTTCTGTCGTTCACGTCCTGTTTCTCCGCGCTGACCCGGCCCACCATCAATCGCCTGCTACTCCATTACAAAACCGCTGCGGTTCCGGGCAGTTTACCCCTTTGTGAAGCAAAGAACCGCCCGGTTTATTTATTTTTTTGCATTTCCGGCATATCGGAGCTGTGCTCTAGCAGAGCCAAAGCCCCACCACAATATCAAACTCCGGATCAAACCCGGATCAAACTGTGGAGCCGCATCGGCGCAAAGGCGCAATGCGGCCCAACTTCATCAGGAAGCGGCTTCCTCGTCGGCAGCGACGTCGTCGCCTTCCGGCTCCTCTTCGCCTTCGGCTGCCGCCAGTTCGTCTTCGGTGATCCAGCCTGCCTTCAAACGCGCAGCCAGCACCATCTGTTCCGCATCGACGCGCGAAACATCGAACGGCGTCAGCACACCGCTATGGGTGATGGTGTCGCCATCCTTGCGCTCACGCCAGCCGACAAGATCGTCAACCGCATAACCGGCGAAGTCTTCAATGCTCTTCACGCCGTCCTCGCCCACCGCGACCATCATGGCCGTGGTGATGCCCGGCAGTTCGCGCAGTTCGTCCTCGACGCCCAGTTCCTGACGGCGGGCATCCTGCTCGCCTTCGATGCGCTCCAGATATTCGCGGGCGCGATCCTGGATTTCGCCTGCGGTATCCTCATCGAAACCGTCGATGGAAGCGATCTCGCTCAGCTCTACATAGGCCAGCTCTTCCACGGAAGCGAAGCCTTCGGAAGCCAGCACCTGACCGACCATTTCGTCGACATTGAGCGCTTCCATGAAGAGGTTGGAACGTTCGACGAATTCCTTCTGGCGGCGCTCGGATTCCTCGTCTTCGGTGAGAATATCAATATCCCAGCCGGTCAGCTGCGATGCGAGACGCACATTCTGGCCACGACGGCCAATTGCCAATGATAGTTGGTCATTGGGGACGACAACTTCAATACGTTCCGCATCTTCATCGAGCACAACCTTAGCCACTTCCGCAGGCTGAAGCGCGTTGACGATGAAGGAAGCCGCATCCGGCGACCACGGAATGATGTCGATCTTTTCGCCCTGAAGCTCGGCGACGACCGCCTGAACACGGCTGCCGCGCATGCCCACGCAGGCGCCGACCGGATCGATGGAGGCGTCACGCGAGACAACGGCGATCTTGGCGCGCGAACCCGGATCGCGGGCGACCGACTTGATCTCGATGATGCCGTCATAGATTTCAGGCACTTCCATGGTGAAAAGCTTCGCCATGAATTGCGGATGGGTGCGCGAAAGGAAAATCTGCGGGCCGCGCTGCTCGCGGCGCACATCATAGACATAGGCGCGGATGCGGTCGCCATAGCGGAAGGTTTCGCGCGGGATCAGTTCATCGCGGCGCACGATGGCTTCGCCATGGCCCATATCGACGATGACATTGCCATATTCGACGCGCTTGACCGAACCGTTGACGATCTCGCCGACGCGGTCCTTGAATTCATCATACTGGCGGTCGCGCTCGGCTTCGCGCACCTTCTGCACGATGACCTGCTTGGCCGACTGCGCGGCGATACGACCGAAATCCATGGGCGGAAGCTGGTCAGCGATGAAGTCGCCGATCTGCGCGTCCGGATTGCGGTCGCGCGCCATGAATAATGAAATCTGCGTGGCGTAATCCTCGACAGTCTCGACCACTTCGAGCAGGCGCTGGAGCTTGATTTCGCCGGATTTCGCATTGATGTCGGCGCGGATATTGCTTTCCTGGCCATAGCGCGAACGCGCCGCCTTCTGGATTGCATCGGCCATGGCCGCAAGGACGATCTCGCGGTCAATCGACTTCTCGCGCGCAACGGCATCGGCGATCTGTAGAAGTTCCAGCCTGTTTGCACTGACTGCCATAGGTCTCTCCTTGGTGACGCATCCGGTATCATCCAGATACCCGATGCCTGAAACTTATTTCTTTTCCGCGCCTGCTTCAGCGGACGCGGCTTCTTGCGTATCGTCTGCGGGATCGTTGCCCAGATCATCGCCGGGAATGCGGCCCTCACGCAAAGCCCTGTCCTTGCGCAGCGCATCGCGGATCAGATCATCGGTGAGAACGAGGCGTGCATCTGAAATCAGATCGAACGGAATGCTGACCACAGGCTCATTGCCATAAGAGACCTGATCGCTTTCGATCGTGACCGATTGCGCATCGCCAATCACGATGCGACCGCGAAACTTCCGGCGTCCGGCATGCATGACCGAGGTTTCGACCTTGGCGATATGCCCTGCCCAATCGGCGAAATCCGACCGGCGCACCAGCGGACGGTCGATGCCCGGCGAGGAAATCTCCAGATGGTATTTGCCGCTGACAGGATCTTCGACATCCAGAACCGGCGAAACCGTACGGCTTACCAGTTCGCAGTCCTCGACCGTCATGGTGCCATCGGGGCGCTCTGCCATGATCTGCAAGGTCTGGCCGTTGAGGCCGGACAGGCGAACGCGCACCAGACGAAAACCCAGCGTTTCAAGAACCGGCTCGATGATGGCTGCAACCTTGGCATCGACGCCGGTTTCGCGCAGAAAGCGCTCATCTGCGCCGGAGACCGCCGTTTGCGCTTCGTTTGTCTGATCCTGTTGCGTCAACTCAAAACCTTTCGAAAGGGCCGATAAAGCTCTTTTACAGGGCCGCAGGTAACAAAAAAGAGCGGGACCGGGTGGACCCACTCTTGTTCAAACGACCAAGAATTTGAAACTTATATACCAGCAAGTGCTGCTTTTTTCAAGAGCCGCACCTTTATTGTTTCACTTTCTGACGAAAGTCAGATAGGCGGCGCGGCGGCCTTCGCGGAACGCCTTGGCCTCGTAACGGGTTCCGGGCCAGCCTTCATAGGCGTCGTTCCAGTCGGCGGGGCCTTTGGCCTGCCAGTCGAAGGCGTCGTGACGGCGGCAATGCTGGAGCGTCCAGTTGACATAGTGCTCGATGTCGGAAGCAAAGCGGAATTTTGCACCCGGTTTCAGCACCCGTGCGAAACGGTCGAGATTGGCGTCGCTGACGAAGCGGCGTTTCCAGTGGCGGCGCTTGTGCCATGGATCGGGATAGAACAGATCGATGCCCGACAATGACGCATCCGGCAGCCAGTCGAGAATTGCGGTGGCATCCTCATCATAAAGGCGCAGATTGGGACGCGGCTGCGCATCGAGCGCCGCAAGCATTTTCGCCATGCCGTTGACGAAAGGCTCGACGCCGATAAAGCCCGTCTGCGGGTATCGGCCCGTCTCGTGATGCAGATGCTCGCCGCCGCCAAAACCGATTTCCATGCGCACGGAATCGACGGGGACATCGAAAAGCGTGCGCAGATCGGCGGGAGCGGGCAGGCCCGGATCGAGCTTGAGACGCGGCAGCAGATCGTCGAACAGTTCGTTCTGATGCGCGCGGAGCGGTTTGCCATGCCTGCGGCCGAAGAAATTTCCGGCCGCGCGTGTTGGGTGAGTTTCGCCAGTCATAAGGTCGATCAGGCCGAAAGGGCTTTCCTGAGAGCCTTGGTCAGATCGGTCTTTTCCCATGAGAAGGAACCGTCGCGGCCCGGCTTGCGACCGAAATGGCCATAGGACGAAGTCTTGGCATAGATCGGCTTGTTGAGATCGAGATGCTTGCGGATACCGGTCGGCGAAAGATCCATCACGCTGCGCAGCGCATCCTCGACGGCGGATTCAGCCACCTTGCCGGTGCCATGAAGATCGACATAGACCGAAAGCGGCTGGGCAACGCCGATGGCGTAGGAAAGCTGGATGGTGCAGCGATCGGCCAGATCGGCGGCAACCACATTCTTGGCGAGGTAACGCGCGGCATAGGCGGCGGAACGGTCCACCTTGGTCGTATCCTTGCCCGAAAAAGCGCCGCCGCCGTGCGGGGCCGCGCCGCCATAGGTGTCCACGATGATCTTGCGGCCCGTCAGCCCGGCATCGCCATCGGGACCGCCGATGACGAATTTTCCGGTCGGATTGATGTACCAGTTGCAATCATGCGCAATCGGAAGGCCATCCAGCGCTTCGCGGATATAAGGCTCGACCACGGAACGCACCTTTTTCGAATCCCAGCGCGCATCCAGATGCTGCGTCGAAAGGACGATCTGCGTGACTTCGGCAGCCTTTCCGTTTTCATACCGCACCGTCACCTGGCTCTTGGCATCGGGGCCGAGCGTGCCCGCCTCACCCTCGCCGCCATGGCGCGCCTGCGAAATCCGCTCAAGAATCTTGTGGGCATAATAGATCGGCGCAGGCATCAGATCGGGGGTTTCGCGGCAGGCATATCCGAACATGATGCCCTGATCGCCCGCGCCTTCCTCGCCCTGCCGGTCGGAGGCATTGTCCACGCCCTGCGCGATGTCAGCCGATTGCGGATGCAGCAGGACGTCGATCTTGACCGTCTTCCAGTGGAAGCCGTCCTGCTCGTAGCCGATTTCGCGGATTGCCTTGCGCGCAGCCGAACGAAAACGCGATGGATTGATGACCGGGTGGCCCGCCGCATCCTTGACGATGGAGCCGTCCTTATTCTTCTTCAGGAATGTTTCCGGCACCCGCACCTCGCCCGCGATAATGACGCGATTGGTGGTGGCGAGCGTTTCACAGGCAATACGGACCGACCAGGGATCGACGCCTGTGCGGCGCGCTTCCTTGTAGATCATGTCCACGATTTCATCGGAAATTCGATCACAAACCTTGTCCGGATGGCCTTCGGACACAGATTCGCTGGTGAAGAGATAAGAACTGCGCGACACGGGTAACCCCTCTTGAAAATCCGGCGGAGCCAATGTCCGCCACGGAACACAGTAGTGCCCGGAACAGCTTCCGGGCACGGTAATGTGTTAGCCAAGTTGGGAATAAACCGTCAATGCATATTCTTGCCATGAAGCCGGCTTGCCGGAAAAAACTTGCCGCAGGCTGCGTTTATTCGCCATCGGCGAGCGACTTTACCAGATCGATGATCTTGCGGCGGACTTTCGGATCGGAAATCCGCGTGAAAGCGCGGGTAAGCTGCACGCCCTCGTTGGAATTCAGGAAATCAACGACATAAGTTGCTTCATTATCTTCGGCAAAGCCGCCCTGCCCGGCGATACCTGAACCGGGAGCATCCTCGAAGAAGAACGATACCGGCACGGTCAGGATCGACGAAATCGCCTGAAGGCGGCTTGCGCCGACGCGGTTGGTGCCTTTTTCATATTTTTGAATCTGCTGAAAGGTGATGCCAAGGCTCTCGCCCAGTTTCTCCTGACTGAGTCCCAACATATTGCGGCGAAGCCGGATGCGGCTTCCGACATGCACGTCGATGGGGTTGGGTTTTTTCTTATTCTCAATCATTCAGCTGTGACTCCTCGCATTAGCGAGCCTTTATTCACGCCCCGCTCATCCGAGCAGGGTTCATATTATTCAAGGTGAGAGGTAATCCGGCAATTTTGCTCAAACGAGCCTGCAACCTTAGTATAACAGCTTAACAGCATTAGCATGTCAATGAAAACGCCTGCTAAATGGCAAGCGTAACCACAAGCACGCTATCAGCAGGGTTGATAGAATCACCAGAGCCTCCCTGCCGGATGGCGACCTGCCCCAAAATGGGACATGCGCCTGCGGCAGATAGGCGTCGATCACGTCCACCGCATCGAGCGGCAGTTCCTCGGTGATTCGACCATAAGCATCCACGATGGCGGATATGCCGTTATTGGCCGCGCGCACCATAGGCAGGCCCTGCTCGACGCTTCGGATCTGCGCCTGGCGAAAATGCTGGTAAGGCCCCGGCGTATCGCCATACCAGGCGTCGTTGGTGACATTGATGATCGCGGTCGGCTTGCGGCCCGTATAGCCAAGCTCGTCGGGAAAGATCGCCTCGTAGCAGATCAGCGGCAGGAAGGTCTGCCCTTCCATGACATTGATTGCGTGCCGCGCTCTGGCCGGGGTAAAGCCGCCCGGCATTTCGACCACTTCCTGAAGGCCGAGGCTGCGCAGCAGGCGCTCGAAGGGCAGGTATTCGCCAAAAGGAACCAGATGCACCTTGTCGGAATAGTCGGTGATCCTGCCGTGGCTATTGATGGCCAGAATGGAATTATAATAGCGCGAATTGCGGCGGGGAACGGTTTCCTCGCGCACTGCGCCCGTCAGCAGAACCTGTTCATCCGTCACCATATCGGCAATGCGCGCCAGCGCGTCGGGCGTCGACGATAATATATAAGGCACCGCTGTTTCCGGCCAGACGATCACATCGGGCACCGGCCTGCCCGCCGCAGGCGGCTGTTTCGACATGGCGATGAATTTATCGAAGATCGCGCGGCGTTCGCCATCGTCCCATTTCAGGCTTTGTGCAATGGATGGCTGCACGATACGCACCGAGAGCGTGGTTTCTTCCGCGCCCATCGGAGGCGCTTTCGCCAGCACCCATGCGCCGTAGAAGACATGGCCTGCGGCGAGGAATGCCGCAAGAAACAGCCCGCTCCGCGCCAGCCGCCCACCCGCAAGCAACGCGGGAGACGCAAAAAGAAAAACCGCCAGCACGCCCATGCCGGTCAATCCGGCAATGGCGGCCGATTGCATCAGCATCGGCGTGGGCATGAGGGCATAACCCAGCGCGTTCCACGGAAAGCCGGTAAAAAGGAAGCTGCGCAGCCATTCGGCAAGGCCGAAGCCGAAAGCCAGCGCGAGAATGCGGCCCAGCCCATCCGACCAGAACAGCCGCGCGACCATGGCGGCGAAGGCATGAAACAGGGCGAGGAAGGCCGGCAGGCCCAGAACCGCAAGCGGCAAAGCCCATGCGAATTCGTCCGCATCGACCAGAAGTGCTGCGCCGATCCACCATAAGCCCGCCACGAAATAGCCGAAGCCGAACCACCAGCCGGTGATGGCGGCAGGCAGCAAGCGGCGGATCAGGCCCTTGTCGGAATCGAACCGGCTGGCATCGATGAGCCAGACGAGAAGCGGAAAGGAAACAAAACCGGCAAAAAGAATATCGAAGGGCGGCTGCGTCAGCGTGAGGAAGGCCCCGGCCAGAAAAGCGGCCAGCGCATGCTGCCAGCCGCTTAAGGACCTGATCCTCCCCCCCAGCCCGTTAATCATCCCGCCTCTTTGGAACCGGCGAGGGGATCGGGATGGGCGTTTTCGGAAGAAGGCTCCGGCGCATCGGCAGCGCCTTCGGGGCTGGTGGCATCTAACTGATGCGTCTGGGAAAGCGGCACGATACGCACCCGCTTCACACGGCGCGAATCGACGTCCAGCACCTGAAATTCGTAACCCTGCACCGCCTGCACGAGCTCACCGCGCACCGGAATGCGGCCAAGGACCGAGAAGATAAGGCCGCCGACGGTGTCGACATCCTCGCCATGCTCTCCCACCTCGAAGGAGGGACCGATCTTTTCCACCAGTTCATCAAGCTCGACCCGGGCATCGACGATAAATGTGCCGTCGGCCTCTTCCGCGATCATGATCTCTTCGTCGTCATGCTCGTCTTCGATGTCGCCGACGACCATTTCCACAATGTCTTCCAGCGATACCAGCCCGTCGGTGCCGCCATATTCGTCGATGACCAGCGCCATCTGGATATGGGTCGCCTGCATGCGCGCCATCAATCCGCTGGCCATCATGGAAGGCGGCACGAACAGGACCTTGCGCACCAGATTGAGCTCGCCGATCGTCCTGGACAGGTCGATACGGTTCATGTCGAAACTATCGACGCTTTTTCCTTCGGGAGCCTTGCGCGCCTGACGGGTGATATAATTGAGCACGTCGCGGATATGGATCATGCCGCGCGGATCGTCCAGCGTTTCGGCATAGGCGGGCATGCGCGAGCGGCCCGTTTCCTCGAAAAGCTCCAGCACTTCCCAGAGCGGAGCGGAAATATCGACGGCCTCGACATCGGCGCGCGGAATCATCACGTCCTCGACGCGGATTTCGCGCAGGCTCAGGATATTATGCAGCATTGCCTTTTCTTCAGGAGAAAAAGCGGAATCCTGCTCGCTTGCCGTGCTGGAAAGAGCGTCGGCCAGATCCTCGCGCAAAGTGGAGGACTGACGTGAGCGCATGAAAGGAAAAATATTGGACAAAAGGGATCGCTTTTCGGCCAGAGGCCGCTGCGTACTTTGTCCTTCGGGGTCTTGCGCCTCGTTCCGGCCATTATCGCCGCCGGAGCGTGAATTCGAGTTTTGGTCTGACATGATCAATCTGTTTCGATGTGTAAACCGGATACAGCATAAGGGTCGGGGATGGCAAGAGCATGAAGGATGTCCCGCTCGCGGCGCTCCATCTCCTCGGCTTCCTCCTCCGTCTGATGATCGTAACCCAGAAGATGCAAAAAACCATGCACAATGAGATGGGTCAGATGATTTTCAAACGGCTTGCCCTCATCGAGAGCTTCCCGCTCCACCGTTTCACGCGCGATGATAATATCGCCGAGCATGGGGCCGGGCTGGTCGCCTGCCCTAACGGGAAAGGCCGGGAAAGAAAGCACATTGGTCGGCTTGTCCTTGCCGCGCCATTGCGCATTGAGCGCCTGAATGGAAGCGTCGTCGGTGAAAACCAGACTCAATTCGCTCTCGGCGGGTTTCAGCCGGAGATTGTCCCAGGCTGCTGCAACAGCGCGCGTCGCCAATCCCTCAAGAACGGTTTCATCCGGCCAGTTGCCGGCTTCGATCATAATGTCGATGTGGATCGTGTTGTCTGGCACGTCTTGCGCGGATTGCCCTGACGCAAACCGCTTATCCTTCCGCTTGTTAAAAAACTGCCCGCCTTCGGCGGACAGAATAGTGTTAAATCATCATTCCACGGCCCGATTGCAAGGGCGATATTGGTCTTTTCGTCTATATGCTTTTGCCGTGGCGGTCATAGGCGTTGACGATCGCCGCCACCAGCGGATGGCGCACCACGTCTTTTTCGGTGAAGCGGACCTTCACGACCGAATCCACATCGGCGAGCACATTGAGCGCTTCGACAAGACCGGACTTCTGGCCGGGCGGCAGATCGATCTGGCTGGGATCGCCATTGACCATCATGCGCGAGCCTTCACCAAGGCGGGTCAAAAACATCTTCATCTGCATGGAGGTGGTGTTCTGCGCCTCATCGAGAATGACCGCCGAATGGGCCAGCGTGCGCCCGCGCATGAAGGCCAGCGGCGCGATCTCGATTACGCCTGCGGCAATGGCGCGTTCGACCTTTTCCGCCGGTATCATGTCGTAAAGCGCATCATAGAGCGGACGCAGATAGGGATCGACCTTTTCCTTCATGTCGCCGGGCAGAAAGCCCAGCCGTTCGCCCGCCTCGACCGCCGGGCGCGAAAGGATGATGCGTTCCACAAGGCCGCGCTCAAGCAGCATGGCGGCATGGGCGACAGCCAGATAGGTCTTGCCGGTGCCCGCAGGCCCGACCCCGAAAACCAGTTCCGAGCGATCAAGCGCGCGCATATAGGCGTCCTGCGTCGCGGTACGGGCAAAGATCGTCTTCTTGCGCGTCGAAATCTGGGCTGCGGAAATCTTGCCCTTGTTCTCCAGCGTGGGCAAGATGAGCTGGTCATCGGCAGCAGCGGCCATGCGCAGGGCGCCATCGACATCGGATGGCGACAATTCATGACCCTTTTGCAGATATTCATAGAGCTGGTCGAGCGCCCGGCGTGCCTGCTCAGTCGCCGTCGGCTCGCCGCGGATCGAGAGCTGGTTGCCCTTGGAGCGTACATCGATGCCCAGTTGCTGCTCGATACGCGCCAGATTCTCGTCGAACTGGCCATAAAGCGCACTGGCAAGGCGATTATTGTCGAATGTAAGGACGATGTGGGCCATATCCGAGGCTCCCGAGACGGGGGTGCCGGACAGGCTTTTTTGCGTTTGAGTGGTTGGCTTGGCAGGTTTCAACTTTTCCGTAGCGCTCAACCGGATCTCCTCAATTGACCTGTTAAGGTTCTCGCATTGCGATCGCATTGGGGCAGGCTGTCAAGGCCCGCCTCAAAGCCATCATGCCTTCAGCCGAGTTTTTGCGCAATAAGACTATTGGTGCCGGTGGCAGTGATTTGCACATGAATAATATCGCCGACCGCATCGGCGTTGTTTTCGACAATGGCCGGAAGCAGCCACGGGGAGCGGCCCACCATCTGGCCGGGGAAGCGGCCCGGCTTTTCCAGCAGCACGTCCATCTTGCGCCCGATCATCGAATCCTGAAACGCATATTGCTGTTCGGACAAAAGCGCCTGAAGCCTTTGGAGGCGCTCATCCTTGACCGCTTCATCGACATGATCGTCAAGATCGGCACCCGGCGTGCCGGGGCGCGGCGAATATTTGAACGAATAGGCCTGCGCGTAATTCACCTCGCGCACCAGCTTCATCGTATCCTCGAAATCCTGATCGGTCTCGCCGGGAAAGCCGACGATGAAATCGCCCGAAAGCGCCAGATCGGGGCGGACATTGCGAATACGTTCGATCAGGCGCAGATATTCGTCGGCCTTGTGGCGACGGTTCATCGCCTTCAGGATACGATCCGAACCCGATTGCACCGGAAGATGCAGATAGGGCATCAATTGCCGCAGGTCGCGGTGGGCCGCAATCAGCGCATCATCCATGTCGCGCGGATGGCTGGTGGTGTAGCGCAGCCGTGCAACACCGGGAATACGCGCAAGGCGAAACAGCAATTCGCCCAGCCCCCATTCGCGGCCATCGTCGCCCACGCCATGCCAGGCATTGACGTTCTGCCCCAGAAGGGTGAGTTCGCGTACGCCGCTATCGGCGAGGCGCTCGGCTTCTGCGACAATCTGCGCCACGCTGCGCGAGACTTCCGCGCCGCGCGTATAGGGCACCACGCAGAAGGTGCAGAACTTGTCGCAGCCTTCCTGCACGGTGAGAAATGCCGAAACGCCGCGCTTGACGACTTCTTCACGCCGGGGCGCGGGCAGATGCTCGAACTTGTCCTCGATGGCATAATCGGTTTCGACCACCTTTTCGCCGCCGCGCACCCTTGCAAGCGCATTGGGCAGGCGGTGATAGGTCTGCGGGCCGATGACCAGATCGACATTGGGCGCGCGGCGCAGGATCTCCTGCCCTTCCGCCTGCGCCACACAGCCTGCGACGCCGATGGTCAATTCCTTGCCATCCGCTTCGCGCGCATTCTTCATCTTGCGCAGGCGACCGAGCGCTGAATAAAGCTTTTCCGAAGCCTTTTCGCGGATATGGCAGGTATTGAGCAGGACCAGATCGGCATCGTCGGGCCTGTCGGTCGTCACATAGCCTTCCGCCGCAAGACTGTCGGCCATGCGCTGGCTGTCATAAACATTCATCTGGCAGCCATAGGTCTTTACAAAGACCTTACGGGTGTTGCTGCCAGCCGGTGTTTTCTGCATATCGGTCATATTTTCGCTCATGGCGGCTATCTACAGTTTTTATCGCGCATTTGGAAGGCGATAAACCCGCTCGGGCGTTAATCATCTGCAATGTCGCGCGCGAACAATGCGCCTTGCAGCAATGTCCGCACCCGTTCTTCCATGATTCGCGCCAGCATTTTGCGGTCCGTGTCAGCGGTCACAACCACCGGCTCGCCGAAACGCACTTCGACATCAATCGCGCCGGCACGCAGGACACCCTTGAGATGGGGCAGCAATTCGACATCGCCCGGCCACGATACGACAGGGCGATGATAGCGCCCGATGGCCATGCCGTGCAACCGGGTATAGGCGATTGCGACCGGCTGGACGATCACTTCGTCCACGTCCGTCTCGCGGATCGCGGCATGGGCCGCGCCAAACAGCGCCGTTTTGAAGGGCAGCACACGATTGCCGTCCGAAGTCGTCCCTTCGGGAAAAAGAATCATGGCATCGCCCGCAGCCAGACGGGTGGCGATCACGGATGTCTGCTGGCCGGTCTTGCCGCGCCGCTCGCGCTCGACGAAAATAGTGCGTTGCAGGACTGCCAGCAGGCCGAAAACGGGCCAGCCCTTCACCTCGGACTTGGCGATGAAGGACACCTGCCCGACCGTCGAGAGGATGATAATGTCGCTCCATGATGTATGGTTTGCCACCAGCAGCAGCGGCCGCCCCTCATGCATTTCGCCATGAATATGGACACGGAAGCCGAGCAATCGGGCGACGATGCGATGGAAGCGGTGCGGCAGGCGCTTCTTCCAGCCATTCTTGAGCTTCAGGAAGACATATTGCACCGGAATGAGTGACAAGGTCAGCGCCGCAAAGGCGGCCAGAACGACAATGATGCGGATTGAGCCGATCATTGCGGCCTCTTGAAATCGCGCCGCAAAATGAGAGCGGAAGAGCGGCCATTTTCCGTTTCATAATAGGCCGGGCGGCTCCCCACTCTGGCAAAGCCCAGGCGGCGATAAAGCGCCTGCGCCGCCACATTGGCCTCATCGACTTCCAGAAACAGGGTTTCGGCACGCTCCTGATAAAGATGACGCAGCACGGCATCCATCAGCAACCGGCCAATGCCCTGCCGCTGCGCCTCGCCTGCAACCGCGATGGTGAGGATTTCGGCCTCGCCAGCCACAAGCCGCGCCAGCACGAAACCGCAGGCGGCGGCTGGCCTGCCCTGCGGGCGGGCAATGAAGCCGAAAACCGTTTCCTGCGCGATCAGCGCGCGGAAATCGTCCGAACTCCAGCCGTGGTGAAAGACTTGTGCATGGATGCGGTGAATTTCTGCGCTGTCGCGCGCGCCAAGCGGCTCGATCAGAACGGGCTTGCGGCCAAAGCGCTCGCGCAAGAAGCTCATCATCGCGCTATTCTCCAGCAGAACGGCGCGGCAGCGCAAAGCCGGTTTGCGGCTTGGCGTCGGGAGCGCGCATATAAAGCGGCCGGGGGGCTTCGCCCGGCCCATGCCGGGCTGCAAGCCGCGCATAAGTGCCGATATGTCCGGTCGCCTCGCTTCGGGCAACGGTGAAAATACCTGAAAGTGCTTCATTGACCGCATTGGCCGCAGAACCTGCCAGCACGGTCTGCGTGGATTGCGCGCGTGCAAGGGCGATCGCCTCATCGCGCGACACGACGACCGGATCGGCCTGCGCTGTGCCGTCCCCGGCAAAGGCCTGCGCATAGATTTCACCACGATGGGCATCCAGCAGCACGAGAACGGGCCTTGCCGGATGGGCCTGTGCGGCCTCGAAGGCCAACACCTGAAAAGCGCTGACGCCAATGGCCGGACGCCCCAGCGCCAGCGCGAAACCGCGCGCCGCCGACACGCCGATACGCACGCCGGTAAAGGAGCCGGGGCCGATATTGACCGCCACACGGTCGATCCCGTTCATGGCGATTCCAGCCTCATCCAATGCTGTTGCGATGTAATCCATGAGCAGTTCGGCATGGCCCTTGCCGATATTCTCGCTGACTTGCGCGAGAACAAGATCGCTCTGCGCATCATAAATTGCGGCAGCGCACCAGGAAGAGGCGGTATCGAGAGCGAGTATCTTCATGCGCTTCGCGTAGATCAGAAATCGCGCCGCGACAAGCCCCAAGCGGCGGGCGCATGAAAAGTTCGGTTTCACCGGAACCAAATGCGCGTTCGCGCGTTTTACCACCAAGGGCGCGGGTTTTCCCGCTTGCCATCTCGAAAAATGCGGTTTCCAGCCGGAAACTGACTGGTTTCAGCAATAATAGTTATGAGGAAAAAATGTCCAACAAGGCAATGCATGCAACCCGTAACGATCTTCCTTCCAATACCAAGACGACGATGATCGCACTGCTCAACGAGAATCTGGCAGCGACCATCGATCTCTCCCTCATCACCAAGCAGGCGCACTGGAACCTCAAGGGGCCGCAATTCATCGCAGTGCACGAAATGCTCGATACGTTCCGTGCCGATCTTGATGACCATGTCGATACGATTGCCGAACGCGCCGTCCAGCTGGGCGGCACGGCCTATGGCACGACGCAGGTGGTCGAAAAGGAAACGAAGCTCGCGCCCTATCCGACCGATATTTACGCCGTCCACGATCATCTCAAGGCTTTGATCGAGCGCTATGGCGATGTGGCGAACCTGATCAGAAAATCGATCAAGGATGCGGATGAAGCCGGCGACGACACCACCGCCGATATTTTCACCGCTGCCTCGCGCAGCTTCGACAAGGCGCTGTGGTTCCTTGAGGCACATGTGCAGGAAAGCAAATAGGTTCAAGGCCGGGATTTCCCGGCCTTTTCCTTGTTACGGCAGACAGGTCAGGCCCATTCGCCGCCGCGCATCACCGGCTCGCGGCTGCCATCGGCATTGATGCCGTCGACGTCGATCTGGCCGGAGCCGATCATCCAGTCGATGTGAATGAGGCTCGAATTGCCGCCCTGCGCGGCGATCTGTTTGGGCGAAAGCGTTGCTCCGTCGATGAAGCATTTCGAATAGCATTGCCCGAGCGCGATATGGCTTGCGGCATTTTCGTCGAAAAGCGTGTTGTAGAACAAAAGCCCGCTCTGCGAGATCGGCGAGGAATGCGGAACCAGCGCCACTTCGCCGAGCCTGCGCGCGCCCTCATCCGTATCCAGCACCTTCAAAAGCACTTCCTCGCCGCGGCTGGCCTTCGCCTCGACGATCCGGCCCTTCTCAAAGCGCACGGAAATATTATCGATCAGCGTGCCCTGATGCGACAATGGCTTGGTGCTCGAAACATGGCCTTCCACGCGCAGCGCATGCGGCGTGGTAAAGACCTCTTCGGTGGGAATGTTCGGATTGCAGGTGATGCCGTTTTTGGCCATCGACGCCCCACCATGCCATTCATGCCCGTCGGCCAGCCCCACGGTAAGATCGGTACCCGGACCCGTAAAATGCAGGGCGGAAAAATTCTTGCCATTCAAAAAACGGGTGCGTGCACGAAGATTGGCATTATGCGTCGCCCATGCTTCGACCGGATCATCGACACCGACGCGCGACGCCGAGAAAATTGCATCCGCCAGCTTGCGCGTCGCCGCTTCCTCCGGCTCATCGGGAAACATCAATGCCGCCCATGCCGGGTTTGGATAGGAGATGATGTTCCAGTTGATGTCAAACCCGGCAATCTTTTCGAGCGCGGGCTGATAGGCGATGGAATTGGCACGGTTGGCGCGCGAAACTTTTGCGGGGTCCTGCGCCGAAAGCAGCATCGGATTGTCGGCGGCGATGGCCAGGCGCGCGGCACCATTCGCATAGGCTTTGGCCATGCCCTCATAAAGCCAGTCGGCGGCGCGGTCGAAACTTTCATCGGAGGCGTTTTCATAGCGCGCCAGTGCCAGCGCATCATCGGCAAAGAATGGCGTGACCAGTCCGGCCCCGGCCCTGTAGGCGTGTTTGGCGATCAGCCGCACCAGTGGCAGCGCCACGACCGGCGCGGTAATGACCAGATCCTGTCCTTCGCGCAATTGCAGGCCGACGCGCACAGCCACTTCGGCCAGACGTTCAAGCTTTACCGGATCGATGGCGGGATTGTTCGTATCGTGAGCCATGAGGGCGGAGAACCTTTTGGAAAAATCTGTATCGCTGCGCTATATTGAACATGCGGTCAGAAGCAATAGCAATCAAACGAAAGCAATGGCAATGAGGAAAAGTGCGCTTATCATTCTGGCTACCGCCACCCTGCTGGCCGGGTGCGTGACGATGACGCCCGAACAACGCCGCGCCGCTGATGAGCAGACCTGCCGCAATTACGGTTTCAGGGAAAACACGGAAGCCTTTGCCAACTGCCTGATGCGGCTCGATCTCGACCGCCGCGCGGATCGCCGTGCCTGGGAGAGCCGGACGGATTTTTATGACCGGCCGCTGGTGATCTATCAGCCGGTGCCCGTCCGCATCAAGAAGTAACGTCCGCAAGCCTTTTCAGGCACAGGCTCAAAGCGGCGTGTGCGGACGTTCCTGCGCGAGCAACAATGCGCCAATGGCGTCTATACGCTCATTATCGGGACCATATCCCAATTGTGTCCTGTGGGAGATCGTCTGCGATTGCGCAGCGCCTTCATCCAGTCCGGAAACGGGCTGATATGCCGCCATCTGGGTGAGCTGCGGCTTGTCGGCAGGCTTGACCGGCAATGTCGCCAGCCTCTCCTCGCCCGCGCCCGGTCCGGAAGCAATGCCCTGCTCTTCCACCTGCGGGGTGCCGGACGCCTGCGCCAGCACGCTCTGCACATCGGGCTGCGGCGCGGATGGCGCTTGTGACGGCGAAACATAAGCAAGAGCATAGGGCGTCTGCGGCACCGGGTTTTCCAGTGAACCGTCACGCCTGCGCTTTTCATAGAAAGAATTGCCGCCCGCAACCAGCACATAATGCATGTTGCGATAGGGGAATTTCAGCCCGGCGGTGTGGAAGAACATGGCGTTCTTGAGCTTTGGGTGGCGCTTGCCCTTCAAAACCGCGTCGGCTGCCGCTTCCACATCAGGCAAAGGCTTCATCTTGCGCGTGAGGACGCCGGGGGCGAACTGCTTCTTCTGGCCAACCACACCGCAAATCGTATCGGGGTAGCGTTCATTGGCGAGGCGGTTCATCACGACGGTTCCGACAGCCACGAGGCCATCGGGGCTGGAACGGTTGGATTCGAAGAACATGGCGCGCTGAAGGCATTCACGATCGCGCGCCGTATAGGCAAAGGTTTTCGTGCCCTGCACCGTTTTGACGTGGCTGGCCGCCGCCGTCTTGTCCTTGCCTCCGGTTGTCGTGCAACCCGTCACTGCAAAAGCTGCCATGAGCAGCCCCGCAAGAATGGGCAGTTTCCACTTAACGGGGCGCGTCAACGGTTCTGTCTCATAGTTAGGACCCTTAACTGTTTCGCCCGCTCCCGCCCTTCGGGGGCATCGGGAAAGCGGGCTGCGGTGGTGCAAGCCAAAAGAACGGCGATTAAAATCAGACGTTCGGTGTCACTCGTCACATTCAAGGTTTTGGAATTTTTAGGCCAAAAAAAGGCGATGGGTCAAATTCCGAAAATGAAGCTGCGGCTGTAACAACTGCAAACCGAACCCGATGGGAGAGATGAATCTCGCCTCAAAACCCCTTGAATATATTAATAAATTCTTAACGTACTTGAAAATATTCATAAGTTGTTGATTTAGCGGGATTCAAAATCTTGAAATGGCAGGCCATATCGCCGCCTTAATTCAGCTTTGCTTTGAAAAATTGGCAAGGGGCTGATTTTAAGCCCAGATCAACTCCCGAATTTCTGATTCCGGAAGGTTCCGCAAGGTTCCTTCAAATTTACCCGACAGATTGTAACATCGCGTGAGAATGAAGGATTCCAGCGCTTCTTACCGGCGGAGACCCCGAATCGGTGCCGTCCTCCGCCGGTATGAAAAGCGCCGGGCGTTCAGCCGAACGAGTAGCCGGCGCCGCGCACGGTGCGGATGGGATCGGGCGCGCGACCGAAATTGATGGCCTTGCGCAAACGCCCGACATGGACATCGACGGTGCGGTCGTCCACATAAATATCCGGTCCCCAGACGCCGTCGAGAAGCTGGCTGCGCGAGAAGACACGGCCCGGCGACATCATGAAATATTCGAGCAGGCGGAATTCAGTCGGTCCAAGCCGCACTTCGCGCTCCTTGCGGTAGACGCGATGCTGCTGGCGATCAAGCACCAGATCACCCACCTTGAGCACATGCGAGAGCACGCTGGGATTGGCGCGGCGCAGCATGGCCTTGACCCGCGCCAGCAGTTCCGGCGTCGAAAACGGCTTTACGACATAATCATCCGCACCCACGCTCAAACCGCGAACGCGCTCGCTTTCCTCGCCGCGCGCCGTCAGCATGATGATCGGCAGGCGCTCGGTTTCCGGCCATTGGCGCAGGCGGCGGCAGAGTTCTATTCCTGAAACGCCAGGAAGCATCCAGTCGAGAATGAGAAGGTCGGGCACATTTTCACGAAGCACCATTTCGGCTTCGTCACCGCGCAGAATCGTCTCTACCTGATAGCCTTCCGCTTCCAGATTGTAGCGCAGCAATACGCTCAGCGCTTCTTCATCTTCAACCACAGCAATTTTAGGTGCTTGTGACATTCCGGCAGTTCCTATTCAAAAATCCGGCGAGCGGAGAATGCAAGCCCCCCATCGACCGCGTGCCGCCGCGTTTTTCACATATCTCAGCCGCCGAAGCGGCATTGTTCAAGATTTGATGCCTGGAGCGGTCCTGTTCAATAAATCCCCGGAACCACTTCCGAGCGTTTGTTCTGGCGCATTGTCCGACGCAAAACCGCTGCGCACTTTTGCTGGAAATGCTTGGTTTGCCGCATTATCCAACGCAAAACCGCTACGCACTTTTGCTGGAAATGCTTTAATCCACGACAATGCCGTGGCTCAGGTCTTCCTTTGGCCGTTCGGGCGGCATTTGCAGTCCGGTGACAATGTAATAAACGGTCTCTGCAATATTGGTGGCGTGATCGCCGATGCGCTCGATATTCTTGGCGCAGAACAGAAGATGCGTGCAGGCGGAAATATTACGCGGATCTTCCATCATATAGGTCAGCAATTCACGGAAAAGCGACGTGTACATCGCGTCGATCTCGTCATCGCGGTCGCGTACGATATTGATCTGCTGCACCGAACGCGAGGCATAGGCGTCGAGCACGTCCTTGAGCTGCGTCAAAGCAAGATCGGCCAGCGTTTCCAGGCCGCGATAAAGCTTGACGGGCTGGCGCGATTCCGACACGGCAGCCACACGCTTGGCCATGTTCTTGCCAAGGTCGCCGACGCGTTCCAGATCGGCGGAAATGCGGATCGCGCCGATGATTTCACGCAGGTCCACCGCCATGGGCTGGCGCTTGGCAATGATCATGACCGCCTTGTCATCGATCTCGCGCTCGCTGGCATCCAGAATGAGATCGTCGGAAATAACCCGCTGGGCGAGCGCGTTATCGGCATTGACGATCGCAGTGACAGACTGCTCGACCATGCGTTCCGCATGACCGCCCATTTCGGCAATCTTGTGGGTGAGGAACTTCAGTTCCTCATCATAGGAGCGAACAGTATGCTGGGACGACATGTTAAACCTCGTAATCAAGATTGCGGGGATGCCGCACTATTCATTTATCTGGAGCGCTCACCCTTGCGGAGCGCCCCTGCACATCAACCGAAGCGACCGGTAATATAGTCCTGGGTGCGCTTTTCGGTCGGGGCGGTGAACATGGTTTCCGTGTCGCCCACTTCCACCAGATTGCCCAGATGGAACATGGCTGTGCGCTGAGACACGCGCGCCGCCTGCTGCATGGAGTGGGTCACGATGACGATGGTGTAGTTCTGGCGCAGCTCATCGATCAGCTCCTCGACCTTCGCGGTCGCGATCGGATCGAGCGCCGAACAGGGTTCGTCCATCAGGATCACTTCC
Organism: Falsochrobactrum shanghaiense; assembly: GCF_003149535.1. Lineage (GTDB taxonomy): Bacteria > Pseudomonadota > Alphaproteobacteria > Rhizobiales > Rhizobiaceae > Brucella > Brucella shanghaiense. The sequence goes on from NZ_QGDB01000001.1 coordinate 566,184, forward strand.
GGGCTGACCGCGATGGCGCGTGCAATGCACAGGCGCTGCTGCTGACCGCCGGAAAGACCGGTGCCGGCATCGTGCAGGCGATCCTTCACCTCCTCGAACAGGCTGGCTTTCTGAAGGCTGGTGACGACGATTTCTTCAAGCTCGGCGCGCGAGCGGGCCAGACCGTGAATACGCGGGCCGTAGGCCACATTCTCGTAGATGCTCTTGGGGAACGGGTTCGGCTTCTGGAACACCATGCCGACACGGGCGCGAAGTTCCACCACGTCGATCTTCGGATCGTATATATCTTCCTTGTCGAGCGTGATCTTGCCGCCGACACGGCAGCCTTCGATCGTATCGTTCATGCGATTGAGCGAACGCAGGAAAGTGGACTTGCCGCAGCCCGAAGGGCCGATCAGCGCAGTGACTATCTTTTCCGGGATTTCCAGATCGACATCGAAAAGGGCCTGTTTTTCGCCATAAAATACGCTGACCTTCTCGCCCCGCATCTTGATGGAACTGGCATTGGCGTTCATCTTGTCTCCTACGGCTTTATCGAGAGATCTTTCTGTCATTAGATTCATCACCTTGTCTCCCGTTTACCAGCGGCGCTCGAAACGGCGGCGCAGAATGATTGCGGCGATATTCATCGCAGCCAGGAATAAAAGCAGGACGATAATAGCGCCCGAAGTGCGTTCCACGAAAGCCCGTTCTGCTTCATTGGCCCACATATAGATCTGCACGGGCAGAGCGGTGGCCGGGTCCATCGGCGTTGCGGGCAAATCGGCGACGAATGCCACCATGCCGATGAGAAGCAGCGGCGCGGTTTCGCCCAATGCCTGCGCAAGCCCGATAATGGTGCCGGTCAGGATGCCGGGGGCGGCCAGCGGCAGGACGTGATGGAAAACCATCTGCGTCTTGGATGCGCCCAGCCCCAGAGCCGCAGCCCGGATCGAGGGCGGCACGGCGCGCAGCGCGGAACGGGTTGCGATGATGATCGTCGGCAGGGTCATGAGGGTGAGCACAAGACCGCCGACAATCGAGGCCGAACGCGGCAGATTGAAGAAATTGATGAAGACCGCGAGACCCAGAAGACCGAAAACAATGGATGGCACCGCGGCCAGATTGTTGATGTTGACTTCAATAAGGTCCGTAAAGCGGTTCTTCTTGGCAAATTCTTCCAGATAGATCGAGGAGGCGACGCCGATGGGCAGCGCCAGAACGAGCACGATCAGCATCATGTAGAGCGAGCCGAGCAGCGCCACGCCAAGACCCGACGTTTCCGGGCGGCTGGATGCGCCGAAGGTAAACAGGCCCTTGTTGAAGGCCTGGCTCATCACGCCGTCTGCCGCAAGCTGGTTCATCCATGCGACCTGCCGGTCCGACACTTTGCGGCTTGCTTCAGGAACCGAAAGGTTGATCTGCCCCTTAAAGGCCGAATCCACATCGGCGCCAGCCAGAACCGCAACGGTCTGCGTCGTACCGATCAGCGAAGGATTGTTCATGACCATTTCACGCAGCTGCACGCGCACGCCATCCGAATACATGCGGCCAAGATCGCGCATGGCGGGACGGTCCGTCGTCGATACGCCGAGCTTTTGCGCCAATGCATTGCGCACAAGCTGCGGATAGTTCGCGGTAATGAGCACATTGGGATCGGTCGCGCGCTTGTTGCCCGGATCGATCACCTGTTCGCTCAGTTCGACCGGAAGATAAAGCGTCGTCTGCCAGAAAGCCGTGTAGCCTTTCGAGAAGATCGAAAACAGCAAGGCGCAGAGAAAGAACACGCCAACGGCAATGGCCAGAATCCCGTACAAGCGGAAGCGGCGCTCTGCCGCATAGCGGCGTTTCAATCCAATATCGCGACGCTGGGGCTTTGCCGAGGAGCCGACAGAATTGAAGGTGGTGTCAGTCATTATTCGTACTGCTCCCGATATTTGCGAACGATATAGAGCGCGAAGATATTCATGATCAGCGTCAGGACAAACAGCGTGATGCCAAGCGCGAAGGCGACCAGCGTCTGCGGCGAATCGAATTCAAGGTCGCCGGTGAGCTGGTTGACGATCTTGACGGTGATCGTCGTCATCGCCTCGAAGGGATTGATGGTGATGCGGGCGGCAACGCCTGCAGCCAGCACCACGATCATGGTCTCACCGATCGCGCGCGAGGCGGTCATCAGAAGCGCGCCGACAATGCCCGGAAGGGCCGCGGGCAATACCACCCGCTTGACGGTTTCCGAGCGGGTCGCGCCAAGGCCCAGCGAACCGTCACGCAGCGAGCGCGGCACGGCGGTGATGATGTCGTCGGAAAGCGAGGAAACGAAGGGGATGAGCATCACGCCCATGACAAGGCCTGCCGTCAGCACGCTCTGCGCCATGATGAAGCCCTGTCCGCCCGCGATTGCCGCCGACAGATCACGCAGGAACGGACCCACCGTGACCAGCGCGAAGAAGCCATAGACAATGGTCGGGATGCCCGCCAGAAGTTCGAGCAGCGGCTTGACCACCATGCGCACCTTGGGCGAGGCGTATTCAGCCATGTAGATGGCTGAAAACAGGCCGACCGGCACCGCAAACAGCATGGCAACGAAGGCGATGTAAAGCGTGCCTGCAAGAAGGGGGATCAGGCCGAACTGTCCCGTTTCGCCGCCCGAACCGGCCGCAGCAAAACGCGGATCCCATACGGTTCCGAAGAAGAAATCGACGAGCGCGACCGAATTGAAGAAATTGATCGTCTGAAACAGCATCGAAAAGATGATGCCGATGGTCGTAAGAATGGCGACGCCGGAAGCCGCAATCAGCCCCCATAAAACGATGCGTTCGACATTGTTGCGGGCGCGCCGGCGACGGGAGATGGTCGACAGGCCGAATACGACACCTGCAACCGCGATGATGAAGGCAATCGCCGTGCCGATCGTGTGGGAGAGCTTGTCGGCTCTCTCAATGAACAGGGCAATCGGGACCATATAGTCCTGCCCTTCGGTGGCGAGAGCCACGCCCCGCGAGCCGAGCAGTTCACGCGCCTGCTGATAGGTCTGGGGGAAATTTTCAAGTTCGGCAGGCGTCAGGCGCTCCAGGCCATCGGCAAGGTTCCGGATCATGCCAAGCTGGAGGCTGCGGCTGGAATAGCTGCCATCCTCGATTGCCTGCGGCATACGCGCAGTTGCGCTGTGATCGAGATATACGGATGTGCCGACCGACCAGACGGCCAGAAAAAGAACCGCGGGCACCGTCGAAACGAGAAACACCCACCAGCCATGATAATGAGGCCGGGAGTGCATTTTTTCCCATTCCGGGGACGCGCCGTTGGCCGGGGACGCGCCGCTGGCCGGGGACGCGCTGCTGACAGGCTGCGACCGATCGAGCGCGACAGCACGCTGCCGCCCGATAAACAAGCCGATCAGCCCGATAGCGACGACACTGACAAGAACCAGAAAGAAGGACATACAATTTCCCCGGTTGCCCAAGAATTCAAAGCAGAAGGTGCGGGAAAATACTTCCCGCACCTTCCTAATTCACAGCTTACTTGGCAGCAAGAACCTTGCCTTCGGTGAAGCTTGCGCGCTGTGCTTCACGTTCTGCATCCGGAGCCGGAACCAGACCATATTCAGCAAGCGGGCCTTCAGGACCAACCATCTGTTCGGACAGGAAGAAATCAACATATTCCTTCAGGCCGGGGATGACGCCCAGGTGAGCCTTCTTCACGTAGAAGAACAGCGGACGCGAAACCGGATATTCACCCGAAGCCACGGTTTCAGCCGTCGGATTTACGTCGTTGACGGTCGCAACCTTGAGCTTGTCAGCATTGTTTTCGTAGAAATAGAGGCCGAAAACGCCAACGCCGGTCTTGTTGGATTCGATGCGGGCCAGCGTTTCGCTGTAGTCGCCATCGATGTCCACTGCCTTGCCGTCCTTGCGCACAGCGATGCAGGCATTGCCAGCAGCCTTGTCGTCAAGGCCGGTCGCCTTGATTGCGTCAAGAGCGCCAGAGGTCTTGCAGCCGTCAGCCAGAACTTTTTCTTCGAACACTTCGCGGGTGCCGTGCTTTTCGCCCGGAATGTAGGCGGCGATGTCCCAATCCGGCAGATCAGGATTGACCTGGTTCCACTTGGTGTTCGGATTGTCGACCAGCTTGCCGTCGACAACGATCTGGGCAGCCAGAGCCGTGTAGAGATCGACCGGCTTCAGTTTCCAGTCCGGACCCTGCGCGTCGGTGGCGAATACGATGCCGTCATAGCCGAAGCGAACTTCCTGAACGTCCTTGACGCCAGCGTCGATGCAGGACTTGAGTTCGGAGTCCTTCATGGCGCGCGATGCATTGGCGATGTCGATGGTGTTTTCACCGACGCCCTTGCAGAATTCCTTGATGCCTGCGCCCGAACCGCCCGATTCGATGACGGGGGTTTTGAAATCAGGGTAGGTTTCGCCGAAAGTTTCAGCGACGATCTTGGCGTAAGGAAGAACGGTCGAAGAACCGGCCACCTGAATCTGGTCGCGCGCCTGAGCGGCGGAAACCGACAGAACGGCGGCAATAGCGAGCGCCGCGGTCGAGGAAATCATCTTGTTCATGAGCATTAGCTCCTGTTGTAAAAGACCTATGACGGGAAAGCGTCAGTAGCCGTCTACGCGCTCTATATTACATTCATATGACACTATTGTTACAGGTTTGTATCAATATCGCCGACACGCAATTTATTGGCTGCGGCATCCGGCAATCCTGCCGCAAGGCTATTCGTCCGGTCGCGTCAATATATAGACAGCCGTGCCGAGCATGAAGATCGCAACCGCTATTGCGGACAGCGGGCCGGGATTTGCCGACCACCAGAACATGCCATAACCAAAGGCCATGCCCAGACAGGAATAGAATTTCGCATAGGGCGGAATCGCGCCGCGCTCGCGCCATTTGATGACGAGAGGTCCGAATTTCGGATTGGCAAGCAGGCGCGCTTCAAATCTGGGCGACGAGCGGGCAAAGCAGCCTGCGGCAAGGATGATGAAGATCGTCGTGGGCATTACCGGCACCACCACGCCGATGATACCCAGAGCCAGCATGAAGAAACCAAGCGCGAGATAAAAGGCGCGCTTGCCCGCCGAAAGCGCGGAAAAAGAGCGAACTGCGTCATCCTTTTGCGGTTTATGCGGCATGTCATCCGTTCCAAAGCTGAGCGCTTATAGCAGGATCATCCGCTTCGTGCATGTCGGCATATGCAAAAAAGGTTCTGCGGCTCGATCTCCGCAACGGCCCGACGGGAAGCACAATTCGAGCACGCCGGTCATGAGGTGGATTCAGCAGGATAGCGGCTCCGCATATGATCGTGACAGGGAACAGCTTTATTGCATTATGGTATAATAATTTATACTATACGACAATTCTACCTTCATCCTCAGGATCAGCCGCAATGACACATCAAGACCAATCAAACGACGCGTTTCTCAAAGATCTGGCAGGCGTGGTGGGCATACGCCATGTGCTGACGAATACGAACGATATGATCGGCTATCTGGAAGACTGGAGAGGATATGCCACCGGCCGGGCGGTCGCAGTGGTGCTCCCGGGGAGCACGGTGGAAGTGGCTGATGTGATGAAGATCGCGGCGCGGTATGGGCGGGCGGTCGTTCCACAAGGAGGCAATACCGGGCTTTGCCAGGGGGCAATACCAACGGATGAAGGACAGGGCATCGTTCTGGCGTTAGGTCGCATGACGACAATCCGGGAGATCGATAAACCATCTGGTGTTCTTGTTATTGAAGCGGGCGCAACTCTAACCGCCGCGCATGAAGCCGCTGAAAGTGTCGATCGTCGCGTCCCTCTTCATCTGGGCAGCGAAGGCAGTGCGCAAATTGGCGGTCTGGTATCGACGAATGCGGGCGGCACGGGCGCTCTGCGTTATGGCCCGATCCGCGAACTGGTCTGCGGTCTTGAAGTGGTTTTGCCCGATGGCCGGATACTCGAAGACCTCAAGGCCCTGCGCAAGAACAATACAGGCTATGATCTCAAAAACCTCTTTATCGGAGCCGAGGGAACCTTGGGGATCGTCACGGCCGCAGCGCTGCGCATGCAGCCCCTGCTGCACGCTTCGGCCCATGCGTGGATCGCCCTTAGGGATATTGGAGCGGCGGTCGAATTGCTCATGCGGCTGCAAGATCGTTTCGACACCTCGGTGCAGGCAGCGGAATTGCTTTCAGGCAATGAAGTTGATCTTGTATTGCGCCATATCCCTCGTTCGCGGCAGCCTTTTGACGATCGTCCCGACTGGTCGTTGCTGATCGAGCTTGGAAGCACCGATGCGAGCGCCGATCTGCGCCCTGCGCTGGAGGACTGGCTGGCCGAAAGATTCGAGGAGGGGACGGTTACCGACGCTTTCGTCGCTCAAAGCGAAGCGCAGGCGAGCGACATCTGGCATGTGCGCCACTCCGTGTCTGAGGCGAACAAGATCCATGGCCACAGCCTGTCGCATGATGTGGCCGTGCGCCCCGCCATGGTGCCGGAGATGATCAAACGTTGCAGCGCCGCTGTCCAGCGGCTGCATCCCGATGCCAATATCCTGATCGTATCGCATATAGGCGACGGCAACGTACACTTCATCGTGCATTTCACGCATGAAGAATGGGCGGCTTTTGCCAATCCGGACGAAGTAACCGGGCAAGTCATGGCGCTGGTTCATGACGAGGTCGAGGCACTGGGCGGAACATTTTCCGCCGAGCATGGCATCGGGCGCAAGCTGACCGGAGAATTATCGCAGCGGACGGACGCGGTACGCATGGATCTCATGCAGGCTCTTCGCCGGCTCATCGACCCCGACCTGCGAATGAATCCGGGGGCCGTATTCCCGCTCTGATCGTTCTGATCGAAAGCCTGGACCTTTCATGTGGTTTTACTGCCCGGAAGCGATGAGTGCTTCCGGGCAATTTTTCAGGCTACCGCCTGTGCAAGAATGCTGCCATTTTCCTGCACCTCGACCTCCCATCCCGGAAGAATCCAGGTCGTGGTATCCTCCTGCTCCAGAACGATGGGGCCCGCGACTCTCTGTCCGCGCGCAAGTCCGCGCCGGTTATAGACGCTGACCGGCATAAACCCGCCATCGTGCCAGATCGAACGTGTTTCGAGAGCTTCGGCGCTTTCGTCACCCACCGTCATTGCCGTCGGCACGCGAGGGAGATTGGCGCTGACGCGCAGGCGCAGGGTCACGATTTCAATCGGGCTTTCCAGATCGCGAAAACCATATTGTCTTTCGTGCTGCTGGTGGAACGCTTCGCACAATGCGGCCACGTCGATCTCATCGCCATGCATGGGGGCGGGCACATTGATGTCGAAAGCTTCACCCTCATAATGGAGGTCGGCGGTTATGGTCAGGACCGGATCGCCAAGATTGCTGCCTTCGCCCGCGATCCATTCCCGACCCGTCCTGACCAGTTCGCTGAGCGTTTTCGACAGAAGACCGGCTGTAACCGCCGGATTTGTCACGCGGTGGCGCAATGAGCGCAGATAGTCGCGCTTGATGTCCGCCAATGTTGCACCCATGGCGCAAAAAGTACCCGGAGCACCCGGCACGATCATCGACGTCAGGCCCACTTCCGAGGCCAGCATGTTTGCGTGCGTCGGGCCAGCGCCGCCAAATGGCATCAGCGCGAAACTGCGCGGATCCTCACCGCGCTGCGCCAGAGATTTGCGCAATTCCGTCCCCATGACCGCCGTGGCGATACGCAAGGCTGCCTCCGCAGTGCGCACGCCCGCATCAGGGCCAGAAATCCCGATCTTCTCACCGACTGCGGCGAGAGCATCCAGCGCTGCCTGACGGTCGAGTTTCATGCGTCCTTCAAGAAACCTGTCGGGATCGATCAGGCCGATAGCCACATAGCAGTCGGTTATGCAGGGCGACATACCACCGCGTCCGTAACAGACAGGGCCGGGATCGGCACCGGCACTGCCCGGTCCAACCTTGAGCAAGCCATGCTCATCCACCCAGATTATCGAGCCGCCGCCCGCTCCGATGGCAGAGACGTTGACGACCGGCAGGACCAGCGGAAAATCACCGATATGCGTGCGGGTGGTATATTCGGGATCGCCGTTGCGCGTTACGGCAATATCGGACGAAGTGCCGCCCATGTCGAAAGTGATGATACGATCGACGCCCGATTGCCCGGCGATGACATGCGCTGCCACGACACCGGATGCCGGTCCTGAAAGCACGGTATCTATCGGGCGATCGCGAGCCGTGTCCACCGACAGGGTGCCGCCGTTCGACGAGGTGATATAGACGGGTGCGGTCAAGCCCAGGCGTGCCAGCCGTTCTTGCAGCAGCGTGAAGTAACCGGTCATCAGCGGATGGACATAGGAATTGAGCAGCGTCACCAATGTCCGTTCATATTCACGCGTCTCCGGCCAGATTTCCGCCGAAGCCGTGACGAGAATGCCCGGCAATCTCTGGGCAAGAGCAGATACGACATCGCGTTCGAGCGAAGGGTAGAGATAGGCGTGGATAAGGGTGACGGCGACTGCGGCAACGCCGGTTTCTTTCAGCCGTGCTGCAAGCGCATCCAGTTCGTCCGCATCGGGCCGCGACAGGATTTCGCCGTTCGCGCCCATGCTTGCTCCCACCTCGAAGACGAGGTCGCGCGGAACCAGAACCTCTTCCTTGCCGGCGTTCATGTCATAGGAATTGGGCATCCGGGAGCGTGCGATTTCGAGTATGTCGCGAAAGCCCTTGGGAACCACGAGCGCAATGGGAGCGCCGCGCCTCTGGATGATGGCGTTCAGCCCGATTGTCGTGCCGTGGATGACCAGTTCCACATCGTCATTGGTCACACCTGCCTTCTCGATAACCTTGACGATGCCGCGCTCGACCGATGCGGACGGGTCTGACGGCACGCTTGGTTCCTTGAAGAAAGTCGTTTGGCCGGTTGCGGCATTGACCAGCACGAAGTCGGTGAAAGTACCGCCGACATCGACGCCGATCCGGCATTGTGCTTTGCTCATATGAGTGTTCCTACAGAAAATTGGACGCCCGCCCAGAAAGGACGGGCGCGAAGATTACTGACCGATCTCGCGGTTCCAGCGGTCGACCCATTGCGGCATCCGCGCTGCGACATTCTTGAAGTCGGGCCAGCGGATCGTGGCAATATCGGGTACGCGTTCCGCGAGCTTGCCTTCATATTCCACATCGCTATTGACCACGGCATATCCGATAGCGTGGGCGAAGCACTTCTGATTGTCGGCAGTAAGCAGGGTTTCGATGAAATCCCAGCCATTCTCGGAACCGTTCTTTACCTTCTGGATCACGGAAGGGCTGATGACGCCGCCTTCCTCCGGATAGTAAAAGTCGAGATTCGGGATCGTGCTGTCATGGGCCAGCCATGCGCGGCCATCCCAGTAAGGACCGATGTCGGCCTCACCTGACTGGATCAGGGTCAGAAACTGGTTGATGTCGTTATAGAAGACGACGTTACCGCTATCCTTGAGCTTTTTGAGTTCAGCGAAGAGGGCATCTTCGTCATCGATGTCAGCGCCGTAAAGATCGATGATATTCCAAAGCAGCGCGGTTGGTGTCGTGCTCGAAAGGTTGATGCCGGGCAGCGCCGCCACGTAGTCGCCATCGATGGCCCCCTGGAAGAATTCCTTCCATGTTTTGGGCAGTTCGCTCACCGTATCGCGATTATAGGCCAGGCCCGCCGCGCCGTAATTGATGACGGTGCCATAGTTGTCGAGCGGCTCGATAAATTGGGCCGATACTTTGGACAGGCTCGGTATCTTCGATTCATCGAGCAGTTCGACAAGCCCGTCCTTGCTGGCCAGCGCGGCGGTATCCATCAGGTTGACGAGCACGTCGATGGGCGGATTGTTGGGATTTGCCGAAATCTGGCTTATCCATTGCGGCGGACCCCCGATGATGACCTCGACGCTTTGCCCGGTGCGGGCGGTGTGAGGCTCGGCATAGCATTTACGGAAAGCCTGTTCCCAGCTTCCGCCAAAGGCGGTCACTGTCACATCGGCGGCCAGCGCCGGTGCTGAAAGCAGAAGCAACGCGATGGCCGTGCCGGTCAGGCGATGCGAAAGGTTCGAAATTTTCATCCTCTTTTATCTCCCATTAGATTGTTTTGTGATTATCGAACGTTCTGGCTTACGAGATTTTTCAGCCCGGCGAAGCGCTGGATCAGCAACAGGGTTACGACGGCGACAAGCAGCTGCACGGTGCTGATCGCACCGATTGCCGGGTCGAACTGGTTCTGCTGGTAGGCCAGCATCACGACGGGCAGGGTGTTCGTTGTCGATCCCGCGAAAAAAAGCGAAATCGGCAGATTGTCGAGCGAGACCAGCATCGAAAACAGAAGACCGCTGATGATGCCCGGTCGAATAAGCGGCAGGGTCACATGGCGGAACACCTGCCAGCGCGTTGCACCAAGGATGCGCGCGCTTTCCTCGAAACTGGGGCTGGCGCCCTGATAGACGGCGATGATCGTGCGGGTGACGTAAGGGATCGATACGACCACATGTCCGATAAGCAGCGACGTAACCGAAATGCCCAGTCCCATCCACGACAGATAATAGAGCAGCGCCACGCCCAGAAGGATCATGGGCATAGACAAGGGGGCAAGCAGCAGTGTCACCACCATTTCCGCCAGCGCACCGCGCGAACGCGCCAGGCTGAGGGCGGCAGGAAGCGATATAATCAGGGCGATCAGGCCCGAAACAATGGCCACCACCAGACTGAAGCCCAGCGAACTTAGAAACGGCTTGTATTCGATCATCCGTACATACCAGCGCAGTGAGAAGCTCTCGATTGGAAAGCGCACGAAGGCTGCATCCACGAAAGAGAACAACACCACGATTGCGATGGGCGCGAGAAGGAAGACGAAGAAGGCCACCACGAACAGTGTTAGCAGGGCACGGCCAAGTCGCGCGGTGACAGTACGGGCGGCGGGACTGCTGCTCATTGAATGCCTCCCTTGCCGCGGACCAGCCGCAGCTGAAGAAACAGACACATAAGCGCCAGTACCAGAAGGATATTGCCCATGGCGGCAGAGAACTTCGCGTCGCCCACCAAAGTAAACTGCTGATAGATCAGGACAGGCAGCGTGACGACGCTATTATTGCCCAATAGCAGCATGGTGAGGAAGCTACCATTCGCCATCATGAAAACGATAATCGACCCTGTAATCACCCCCGGCAGGCTGAGCGGCAATGTGACGTTGATAAAACTGCGCACAGGCCCGGCGCCAAGAATGCTCGCGGCTTCTTCAAGCCTGCGGTCCACGCCCTGCAATACGGCAGCAATTGAAATGACCATGTAAGGCACGAGAATATGGACAATGCCGATCATGACCGAAATCGGACTCTGGATCACGCGCAGGGGCTTGTCTATCAGGCCGATACCCAGAAGTACCGTATTGACCATGCCGCCGCGCGCCAGCAAAACCTGCCAGCCATAAGTGCGCATCAGAATCGAGGTCATCAGCGGCGCCACCAGCAGGAAGATCAGGACGGTCGCCATGGCACCCGAATGGCGCACCAGATGATAGGCGACGGGATAACCGATCAGGACGCAGATCACCGTAGCAATCAGGCTTACCCAGAGGGTACGAAAGATCACGCTCAGGAAATACTGGTCCGTGAGCAGGCGCACATAATTGCCTGCGGACCAGCCCTGTGCTGTCTGGAGGCTGTTGATCGTATTGTCGATCAGGGGCGCGATGAAAAACAGCAGCAGAAAAAGCACCGCCGGGATGATACCGATCACGCCCTTGGGCAGCCTCCGCCGGGGCTGCCGGGGCCATTGCACCGGCGCCGCCAATATCTCGGTCCGGGTCATGCGGCGGCACTCACGCCGGAGGGGCTTTCCCCTACCTCGTCACGCAGCGCGACAAGCGCCTTTTCCAGCCGCTTGGGTGCATCGCCCACTGCAGCGATACGCTCGGCAAGCGGAGTGGTCCCCGCCCGCGGGACGCCATCGAGCACATCGGCATAGATGGCGGCGCGGCGCTTCTGGCGTGCCCCCATCGGCAGCTTTGACAGAAGTTCGTTGAGTTCGGTGACATGCGTGTCCGTAAACAGCGCTTCCCAGGAGTCGCGCTCTTCGCCAAAGATGAATTCGGCAGATCGGCCGGGATGCGCCGCGCGAAGGGCCGCGGTTGCGTCCTGGTCCACGTCGAGCGTTGCGCTCAGCGCCACGCCATAGTCCTGCGCCGCCTGTTCGAGGGTAATGAACCCCCTGCGCACGTCATCGGCTACGGTCACGGCGTCACGCTTGAACGGATCGCCATAGCCGCCGCCGCCCGGCGTATGGATCGAGACGATGTCGCCGCGATTGACATCGAGGACATCGAGCTTGCCCACATCGACAATCGAGCCGTCGGCCTTCTCAAGAATGACCTGAAACAGTGCACCCTCATGCCCGCCCTTCATGCCCCACGGCGCAAAGCGGAAACGTTCCGTACCGCGCCCCAGAACCTGACAGTCGTCGGCGAGAATTTCAAAGGTGAGGGTCAGGCCGAGGCCGCCGCGCCATTGGCCTGCGCCGCCCGATCCCATGCGCAGCGCCCAGGATTTGACCCGCACGCTCGCATTGCTTTCGACGCTTTCGATCGGATTATTGGCGAGATTGGCAATGCCGCTGTCGCGGCCATCGACACCATCCGCGCCCGCCCGCGCGCCGGACCCGCCGACGAGCGGTTCCAGCACGAGAACCTTGCGGCCACCGGTAGCGGCATCGGGTTCAGTGAAAACGACCGGCACCGTCACGCCGCCACTGGGCGCTTTCATCAATTCCGGCACCGCCTTTGCCAGAACGCCGTTGAGAACGTCATTGACCCGCGTCGCCGTGGCATGGCGCACACCCACGGCAGCCGGATAGACCGGATTGACGATCGAGCCTTCCTCGGTCTTTACCGAAAAATTGCGATACAGCCCCGCATTGATGGCCACAGTGGGATCATAGGTCAGAATGAACGCGATCAGCCGCAAGGTGAGCCAGGGATGTCTTTTGCCGCCAGTCGGAATATTATAGGCGGAAGCCACCTGTCCGTCGGTTCCGCTATAGTCGAGATGAACCAGACCATCGGAAACCGTCATCCTGACTTTCAGCCGCAGCGGAACGGTCGAGTTGAAATCGTCGTCCAGATAATCGATGAATTCGTAGCTGCCATCGGGAATGCGGCGTAAAACCGCGCGCGCCTTGGCGGCGGAATAAGCTTGCAGCGCTTCCTGGCTCTCGATGAAATCTTCGACCCCGTGCTGGGCGATCAGCTCGGCGACCCGCTGCTCTCCGGTTGCCAGAGAGGCGACCATTGCCTTGATGTCGCCCGCATTATCGTGCGGCGTGCGGGAATTCGCCCGGAATATGCGCAGGAAATCGCGGTTTTCCTTGCCGCCTTCCATGATCTTGACCGGGGGAATGAGCAGCCCTTCCTGATGAATCTCGGTATTTGCGGGAGAAATGGACGATGGCACGCGCCCACCGACATCCGAGCAGTGGATGAAGCACCAGCCATAGGCGACGATCCTGCCGTTATGAAAATAGGGCTGGATCATATGGAGGTCGGGCAGATGTGTCGCCAGCCCTTCGCTTTCGAAGGGATGGTTGGTCATGATGACGTCGCCGGGGGCCAGATCGTCAAAAGCGCGGATTGCAGGCATGCAATCCAGATCCATATAGTTCGACACGCCAATCGCGCGCGGATAACCAAAAAACTTGCCGTTGAGATCGGCGATTGCCGTTGCGAAATCCGCCGTTTCCTTGACGAACAGCGTACGTCCCGTGCGTTGCAGGGTGTAGCTCATTTCTTCGGCCGCGGCGCTGACCTTGTTATTGAGGATCTCTAGGGTGATCGGATCGATGGTCATGTGTCTGCCCTGTTCTTTTACATATTAGCGGCGAAAACGGTATGCGCCTTTGCAGGCCAGTTGACCCAAACCCGGCTGCCAACCGACCAGCATGGCCGTTTTTCTTCAATGCGTGCCTGTTCAAAGACGGTTATCGGCGGGGCATCGGGGCCCACCGAGATCGAGTAATCGTGATAAGCGCCCCGAAAAACATGGTTGACCACCGTTCCGGCGACACTGACCGTTTGCTCGTCCGGGCTTAGCGGATCGGTTGAAATGCCGATCCTTTCAGGACGGATGCTGAGGATGACATCGCCGTTCAGTCCACGAGCCAGGGCGCTGGTCTGCACGGGGCTGGTTCCCGGCAGTCGCAATTCGATCGGGGCCATGCCGTCGCGCGCCGTTCCGGTCACCGCAGCAGGCAGATTGTTCGATATGCCGAGGAAATTTGCCACAAAACTGTTGAGGGGGCGGTCATAAACCTGTTCGGGGGTGCCCATCTGGCGAATATAACCGCTTTCCATGACCACGACCTTGTCGCTCATGGTCAGGGCTTCGTCCTGGTCATGCGTGACGAGAATGGTGGTAATCTGAAAATTCTGCTGCATCTGGCGCAGTTCTGTCTGCATGCTGTGGCGCAAATTCTTGTCGAGCGCTCCCATGGGCTCGTCGAGAAGCAGGACGGACGGTTCAGTTACCAGCGACCTTGCGATTGCAACGCGCTGCTGCTGCCCTCCCGACAATTGGGAAGGCATGCGGTCGCCGTGCTGATCCAGATGGATCATGTCCAGCATCCGTTTCACTTTCGCCGTGATTTCCGCCTTCGCAACACCGGCCATGCGCAGCCCGAAGCCGATATTCTCCGCAACGCTCATATGAGGAAAAAGCGCATAGTTCTGGAACACCATGCCCAGCTTGCGCCGGTTGGGAGGAAGATCTGTGATGTCCTTGCCACCAATGTGAATACGTCCGCGCGACGGGCTGTCGAAGCCCGCGATCAGGCGAAGCGTCGTTGTCTTGCCGCACCCCGAAGGCCCCAGCAGCGAAACGAAATCCCCGGCCTTCACATGCAGGTCGATGTCATGCAACGCCGTGAATGTACCAAAATCGCGGCCAATACCTTCAAGCTGGACCGATACCGGCGATGTCGACATCCTTGTTCCCTTTATCCATCTTTGTGCTTTTTTATTTTACTATACGACAAATTTTTCCGAAAGGAAGAATTATTATCGTTCATCCTGCCAGACGGCATGGCGTAATTGTGTGAGCTGCGAAACGCCGGAGAAGGATAGAAACGCCCGTAATTCCTCCCTGACGCATTCGATGGCCGCAATGACGCCGTCTTGCCCTGCTGCGGCCAGTCCGAAAAGCGGGGCGCGTCCCAAAAGCACCCCATCCGCTCCTGCGCCAATAAGCTTGGCCGCATCGCTGCCGCGCCTCACTCCGCTATCGGCCAGAATGGCCATTTCCGGCCCCGCTGCCGCGCGAATCGCGGGCAGAGCGGCCAGTGGCGTGACTGCGCTATCGTGATTGCGGCCACCATGCGAAGACACGACGATGCCATCGCAGCCTGCTGCGGCGGCAATATGGCCGTCTTCGGGAGCAAGAATGCCTTTAACGAGCAGCCGGCCCTTCCAGCGATTGCGCAATTCATTGAGAAAATCGGCGCCGAAACTCGTCTCCAAAGCAAAGCGCGGATCACTGATGCTCCGGGCAACACTGGTTCTGGCCTGAACCGGATAGTGGGCGTAGGAGGGCAAGCCGCCTTGAGCGATATAGCGCGCTGCCACGGTCATCACCCATCCCGGATGACGAATAAAATCCCATACCAGCCTTCGCGACGGCTTTAGCGGTATACCGAAGCCATTATGAAGATTGTGGACTTTTTTCGGTGAAGCCGGTGTGTCGACAGTGAGAAGCAAGGTCGTTACCCCAGCCCTGCGCGCCCGCTCAAGCAGGCGCCAGGTCTCCTCGCGATCCCGCCACACATAGAGCTGAAACCAGAGCTCGGCATCGGGCGCATATTTTGCAATCCGGTCAATCGAACTCGATGATTGTGTTGCGACACAAAATGGTACGCCCGCGCGCGCGGCAGCCCGCGCCATTATCAGTTCTCCTTCAAAGGCGACAAGCCCGGCAAGTGCGGTGGGAGCAATAATAAAAGGACATTGCCGCAAGGTGGAAAACAGGCGCGTCGCGATATTGGGATCGGACGGCGCGTTTAACGTTCGCGGCACGATCCGCCGCGCACCGAACCCCTCATGAAGCGCCGACAATGCCGTTTCTGCTTCGGTGCCGCGGTCTATATATTCGAACAGGGCGTGTGGCAGCCGCTTGCATGCGCGAGCCCGCATCTCGTCAAAATCATGAAAGGCGGGCGAATAGCGCATGGTTTCAGGCCAGGCTTTCGCGGGAAACGATGTCAACCGCTGTATCGATAAGAGCCAGTGTTTCCATTCCGGGCGATGCCAAAGGCAACGATACCGGCCCCATCGGATGGCCCAATCGGGTTATCATCGTCTTGAGCGGGCCGGGATTCACCTCATTGAACAGGGCGCGGAAGATCGGCAGCAACTTGCGGTGCAGCGCGATGCCTTCGGCAAAATTACCCTGGGCCAGCGTGTTGTGAATCCTGACCCAATAGGCGGGCAGCATGGGTGCACTTGCCAGTACGCCACCATTTGCACCATGCATGACATGAACCGCGTACATCATGTCGTCTCCCGACATCAATGCGATGCGCCCGTCAAGCGTATCGGCCAGGCAGTTGAAGTAATGCGTATCGGTATTGCAGACCTTCATTCCGATAATCGTGCCGTCATCGGCAAGGGCGGCAATGGTTTCAGGCTTGCTTACCAGACCCGTGCGTGCAGGAATATCGTAATAGACGAGCGGCGCATCGACCGCTGCACGATAGGCGTGAAAATAATCTATTACGCCCTTCTGGCTCGGGACCACATAGAATGGCGTCACCAACATGATCCCATCGGCACCCACGCTGCGGAACGCATTGCCGATGTCCACCGCATCCGCGAAGCCGGTCGACAATACACCCGGCACTACCGGAACCGCGCCCTTGGCCACCTCGACCGTATGGCGAACCACCGCTATGCGAATCTCGGGCGAAAGGGCCGTGAACTCGCCCGTGCCACCCATGGGCACCAGCCCGGTTGCGCCCGCAGCCAGGTTGCGCTCGATGAGTTCCCCGAGGGCGTCAAGGTCGGGCGTGCCGTCGGACTTGAGTGGAGTGGGTAATGCAGGGAATATTCCCTTCAGATCTTGCGCACGCATAATGAGCGGTTTCCTGTTTATGCTGACGATGCAGGGTGAGCGATGCATCAATCCAATAATTGTCGTATAAGACAATTACGATCACTATCGTATCGGATTGTCAAGTTCAATGAAGAGGCGTACTTTACGCAAAGATTTGTGCTTGCCCGCATGAGGCAATATTTCCATGGAGTAAATGATGGATATTGATCTGGACGTCGTCCGCCCTTCTTTCCCTTCGGGGCCGGCTTCGGTCGAATCGATAAATGTCGGCGCCCGGGTTGCCCAGTTGCGCAGCGACCGTGGATGGACCTTGCAGGAGGCCGCCAAGCGGACGGGCGTATCATTTTCGACATTATCGAAGATAGAACGACAGGAACTCTCGCCCACCGTGACGACCCTCACCAAGATTGCCCGCGGACTGAACATGGGACTAAGCCAATTGTTGGAGACCGCGCGTCCTTCGGCAATTACCGCGCGCCGCAGCATATCGCGCTCCAGTGAGGGCAGCAGCACCAAAACGTCAACCTGTGACAACATGATGCTTTGTAACGATCTTACAAATCGCAAGATGACGCCCATCCGTACCCGCGTGCGTGCGCGGGATATTTCAGCCTACACTGAGTGGGCTTCGTATAACGCGGAAATATTTCTGGTGGTGATGAAGGGAACCCTGGTAATTCATAGCCAAGGTTATGCTCCAACCAGACTGGAGGAAGGCGACAGCATATATTACGATGCCTCCAATGGCCATTTATGGGTATCGGAAGGGGTGGAGGATGCAGTCGTCGTCTGGGTCTATGCCGACTGAACGCAGGTGACGTCAGCAGCCTGACGCGTGCGGCTGTTGACGGATTCGATATAGCCATTCTGCATCGGCTTTTCCTGCGCGGTGTATCACCTTGACCGCCGCGCCGCCCGACCTGACGCCTTGCCTCACGCCTTGCCTCACGCCGGGCGCAACTCCTCACTCAAGCGGCGTGCTCAGGCCCCATGCAGCCGCCTCCTCCATTCCTGCCTTGACCGGCAGCCGTCGGAACGATTTACTTCAATGCATCAATGTCGACCATGGCCGCTGCATGATCGAAACAGAAATCTATCCAGAAGATTATAAGAACCTGTTCAGAAAAACTGAACGACCTTAGAAAAACGGGGCCGACACGTTAGATCGCAATCAGATTTAACTGAAGAATGCCCTGAATCCGGATTAACGGAAAAAATAAAATGGGAACGAAATACATGGCTAAAATTACAAATTTCCAAACCGACCTGTTGCGAACATTTGTATCGGTCGTCGATTTGGGTGCATATACCAAGGCAGGCAATGTCCTTGGCCGCACGCAACCGGCGATTTCATTACAAATAAAGCGCTTGGAAGAACTGGTTGGCGCGACCTTGATCACGCAGACGAGACGCACGCTTCAGCTCACCAGTGAAGGAGAAATGCTACTTAGCTATGCTCGGGAAATCCTGCGCCTCAATGATGAATTGGCCTCTTTTTTCAACAGATCAACAATATCCGGCGTTCTGCGTGTGGGCTTGCCAAATGATTATGCCTTCGCTTTTTTGCAGAAAGGTATTGTCGATTATATGCTCCAGCATTCCGATGTATCTCTTGAAATCCATTGCGACTGGAGCGCGCGCATTCTCGAACGTCTGCGGGCAGACGAACTCGATCTGGCGGTGGCCATGACCGATAAGGAGGCCACGCAATATATTTCGCGCACCTGGGTTGAACGGCCTGTGTGGGCGGCCAGCGAAAACATGCGCTTTGATCCCGAGAAAAGCGTTCCGCTGGCAGCGCACCCGGAAGGATGCGCCTATCGGGCACGGATGATCCAGTCCTTGGATGCTGCACATATACGCTGGCGCATCGCCTATACGGGGCCAGGTATCACCGGTCTCCAGAATGCGGTTGCCAATGGGCTGGGCGTGACCGCCTTGACGCGGCATACATTGCGGCCGGGAATGCGCATTCTCAGTGAAAAAGATGGTTTTCCGCCGATGTCGGAGATTCTTGTAGGGCTGTTCTACAAACACCCCCGGCTTTCGGATGCGGGCATCCGTCTCGTCAACCACCTTATCTCCAAACTCGACGGCAGCGACCTGCCCAACGGGCAGATTCATCGCAACATGAAAATTGTTAGCTAGCGAACTTTACGCAAGCTGACAGCTCTATGCGAAGCAGCGCAGGAAAAGAAATCAGTCCGGCGAACTGATTTCCCTGCGGAGGCGGTTCCCACTTTCAGGCGATATTCTTTAGAGCGGTTCCGGTTAACATGGAATCATCGAAACCGCTCTAAATCATTGTTTTTACGCATTATCCGGACGCAAAACCGCTACGCACTTTTGCTGGAAATGCTCTAGCTGGAAATGCGCTCATTCGGTCTGGAACCCGCCATTCGGCCGCGGCTCTGCTCCGGGGAGACGCGAAGCTCGGATTCGCCACAATAGGATATGATGGCGTCCGGATCGATCTGGAGCACGGAATAGCCCGCCGCGCATGGCTGATCGCCATAGGCTTCAATGACCGAATTCTGATACCGGAATTTATACTCGTATCGAAAACCGACATAGCTTTCTTCAATAAGCTCCGCTTTCAGGTAATTAGAATTCGGATCACGGTCATTGTCTTTTGCTATACGCACCTTTTCCGGGCGGAATGCCAGCGTAACCACCGCGTCTGGTACGGCCCCCATGGTGTCCTTTACAAAAATCACCTCATCGGATTCATCCAAAGCAACGGAAAACAGCCCCTTGTTCACGGTTGTCACGACACCTTCAAGGAAATTCATGCGCCCGACAAAGCCTGCAACGTCTAATGTGGATGGGGTTTCGTAGACAGATTTAGGGCTTGCCAGCTGACCGATGCGCCCTTTCGACATAACCGCAACATTGTCACTCATGGCCAGCGCTTCATCCTGATCGTGGGTGACATAGATAGTGGTGATGCGCAACTCCTGCTGCACGCGCTTTACCCAGGCACGCGCCTGATGGCGCAGCCTCGCATCAAGATTGGAAAGCGGCTCGTCCAGCAGCAGGATGGTTGGGGAATATACGAGCGCCCGGGCAAGTGCGACGCGCTGTTGCTGCCCGCCGGATAATTCATGAGGATACCTGTGACCGAAGGAAGCGAGATCCACCATGTCCAGTGCGTTGGCGATCATTCGTTTTTGTTCTGCCGCCGGCACTTTGCGCAAATTCAGCGGCAGAGCCAGATTCTTGTTGATGGTCATGTGGGGCCACAAGGCATAGGATTGGAACACCATGCCCACATTGCGTTCCTCGCAAGGCGTATCGATGCCCGCTTTCTTGTCGAATATCGTGCGTGAGCCGATTTTGATCTCTCCCGCAGTGGGAGTATCGAGTCCTGCGATACAAGCAAGCGTCGTTGACTTGCCGCAGCCGCTGGGGCCCAGAAGGGTAAAAAACTCCCCGTCAGAAACCTTGAAGTCTATATCATCTACCGCATAGGTCCCATCTGGATAAACCCGGCTTAGGCCAGAGACAATGATGTCAGGCATGACGAATCCTTCTAGTCAGTAAAGTTACCGCGCCAACAACGACGGTGCTGATTATTATCTGTACAACCGCGAGCGAACTTACAGGCCCCGTACTTCCCTGGGTCCATAGCGACAGCATGGCGCTTCCCAAGACCTGTGTGTCTGCGGAAACGAGGAAAATGGCCGTTGCGTATTCTTTCATCATAATAACGAAAACCAGAAGCACCGCCGAGATGAAAGCCGGAGTCATTAGTTTGAAGAGCACCTCCCGGCACATCCTGACCCAATCGGCCCCCGAAACACGGGCAGCATGGTCGAGTTCTTCATGGAGTTTCATCAATGCCGATGCGAGCGAAGAATAGGCGACCGGCAGCGCGCGAATGCCAAATGCGATTATGAGCCCAAATACGCTGCCGACCAGAATGTCGCCGCCCCAATTGCGCGGAAGACTGCTGAATGCCCAGAAAAGCCCGATGCTGAGCACTGTCCCCGGTACAGCCAGAGAGGACAAAACGAGATATTCCGTCAGCCGGTTGAATTTGAAATTCGAGCGTTTGGCAACCACCGCGGCAAGAATCGCAACGCAGCTGACAAGCACGCCCCCTATGGAAGAGACGATCAGGCTTGTAATGATCGGATCATAATAGGCCGGGACCGTGAACAGCAGCCTGTAATTATCCAGCGTCAGAACACTGAACGGGTTCATCAACGGGGTAAAAATCTGGGTGAATGAGCGGAAAACAAGTGCGCCCAGCGGAACCACGGTGGCAAGCAGCAGGTAGAGGGAGATAATGCCAAAGGCTACCCACCGAATGGAACCCAGAGGGAGTACATGCGGCCTTGGTACCTTACCGCGAACGCTGATAAAGCGTCTTGATTGCTTCAATATCCGTCCCTGCAAGACAATAAGCCCCGCAAGAACGATGAGGACAAGGACCGACGCCGCAGCCAGCACACTATAGTCCGGATTGGCCGATGTCAGCCCGTACTGATAGAGGAAGCTTGAGAACATATTGATGCCGTTGGGCATGCCAAGCAGCAATGGGACACTGAGGGCTTCGAGACTCATGCTGAATATCAGCAAACCACTATATACCACCGGCGGGCGCAGCATGGGGACGACAATCAGCCGTAAAATCTGAAGCGGCGACGCGCCGACGGACTGGCCTGCCGCCTCCAAAGAAGTATCGGCCTGCCGAAGACTGTTGGCGCAATAAACATAGGCGATGGGAGCCAGACCCGTCGCTTCCACCAGCGCCATCCCCGGAATGCTGTAGAGGTTCCACGGAACGAACCCCACCAGATCCCTCATATATTTGCTGGCAAAGCCGGCAGGGGAATAAATGAGGATCCAGCCAAACGAAAGAACGAGGGCGGAAATAAAAAAGGGCCACTGCATGAAAAAATCAAGCAGACGCCGACATGGCACGTTGGTTTTGACGACCAGTACAGCCATTGGGATTGCAATCATCAGCGCGAAGATCGTGCTCAATACAGCAAACAGCACCGTATTGAATATAACTTCGCCGAAGCCTGCTTCCGTGAACAGCCTGATATAGGCATCCAAAGTGAAAAGCTTGTTGCTTTCATATAGCGGACGGTCTGAAAACGACTGGAACACGATAGGAATAGCGGGAGCCAGAACAAGCAAGGCCACCAGAAGGAATGTTCCGTATACCACCACTGTACTACGCGTCATGCCGAATATTCGAGTGCGTATTGGGATGGTGCCATGGGGAGGATTGGTTTTGGAGGAAGGAAGCGAAGCAGCGTCCGACATGAGCATCCTTTACTGATTTTCATCAGAGAGAATTAGAAACAAGCGGGAAGCAGGCCGAATGCCTGATTTCCTCCCGCCAGATCGATGAGATTCAAAGCTGGGCGCCAGCCGGCAGCTATTTGGCAGCGGTGGCCTTCCAGCGTTCGGTAAATGCGCTTACCTGGTCTGCCGGAAGCTCGCTGAACGGGACAATTGCAACGGCATCGGCCGGAATAGCGCTCGTCGCTTCTTCAAAGGAATAAAGTCCGTCTACTTTTTCCAATCCATTACGGATGGCTGGCCGACCCCCTTTCAGGATCGCCTGCTGACCTTCATGGGACAGCATGAAGTCCAGAAATAACTTTGCCGTGTTGGGCCGTGGCGAGTTTGCGGCAATCGACACCGCTCCGCCCAGAAAAGGTGTCCCATCCTTGGCAATCACCGCTGCCAGCAGACCCCCGCTTTGGGCAACTGCGGGAAGCATGGTCGAATCCGACATGAAAACCGCTGCCGCATATTCACCGGTTTGCAGTTTCGTCAGCAAGGAGCCTGAGGAACCCTCCGGCTTGGAATGCGGAAGGATGGTCTCGAATTGCTCCCATAATTCCGGCTTATGGTTCAGCAAGGTATAATATGCGGTCAGGGCGAAGGATGAAGAAATATTGCGGACCCCGACCATCAAGCCGCTGTCGCCAAATTCCTTGATCTGATCTGCTATATCTTTAATCGACCCAACCGGCTTGGGAAGGATTTTGGTGTTATATCCGATTACCAGAGCACTTACGGCATATTGATAGCCGTTAGGATAAGGCTGTATTAAATCAGATGGATATTGAGATGCTTCTGGCGATGTGTAGGGCAGGACCAATTCCTGCTCGTCTCTGAGCTTTGCACCGATATTAGGCTGAATCTCGACAATATCACCGCTGGGGGTTCCACGGGAGGATTCCATGCGCAGGCGCTGGTAGACTTCTTCGCCTTCTATGTCGAGGTTCTTGATGTTCTTAACAAAAGGGTACTTATCTTGAAATGCTTTGAAAACCGGGTTCCATGCCTCTTGAGTGTAAGAGCTATATATTACCAGACTTCCATCTTCTTTTTGGGCGGCGTCAATCAGGCTCTGGTAATCTGAAGGGTAATATGAAGGCAACTCGATGTTCGTTTCAGCGGCATGCGCCCAGCCCCCGATAAAGAACATCATTGACCCGGTCAGCGCCAAGACCGATCGGTGGGTCGCTTGCAGCAGCGGTCCATATTTCATTTCCAGTAATCCTCCCAAAAGCTAAGTTCCCAATGTTAATTAGCATCTGTGAATTCATAAACTGAATTAATATTATTAATCGTCTTATAAGCATGCGCCTGTGTGGTGTGATTTTTTGAAACTCCGAAGGCATGGGATAATGCATCCCCCGCTTATGGAGACATAATTTGTATTTATTTCCCCTATGCCATCTGGTGTGCCACGTTGAGCCGTAAAAGAATATCCTTTGGTCGACACGTCGGCAGCCATATTGCATGACGCCTTTATTGCTGTGACCTTTGCTTATCTTCGTGACGTGGCCCTTCTGCGACTGGAAAGCAGACATCGGATGGCGGTCCGCTGCCCTCCGATGGGCAAGTGCGCGCTTTCCCGGCGCATTCAAGGCATTCTTCTTGAAAATGGAGTTGCAATATGTGGTCGGAAAACAAGGTCCGTAAAAAGCTGGCAGCAGGCCAGATTCCGTTTGGGATGGAAATAATGCTCGGAAGCCCGCGCATTATCGAAATGATCGGTTGGGCGGGTTTTGATTATGTTCAACTCGATCAGGAACATGCTCCCTTTGGTTTTGAATCCATCGAGGACATGATCAGGGCGGCGGATGCATCGGGCCTGAGTTCATTTGTCAGGGTTGCCCAGAATAACCCCAAGGACATCAGCCGGGTGTTGGAAGCTGGCGCGCACGGGGTCATCGTTCCGCAGGTTACCGACGCGGCAGATGTGCAAAAAGCAATTGATTCAATGTATTATGCTCCAAGGGGCAACAGAGGCATGTGTCCCGTTACAAGGGCCGCGCGTTACGATGATGCTGTCTGGCCTCAATATCTCGCCTGGGTCGAGAAAGAGGTGATGTTCGTTCCTCTGATCGAGAATGCCGCGGCACTGGAAAATATCGACGCAATTTGTGCCTTGCCCGAGGTCTCTGTCATCGGCTTCGGGGCAGGCGATCTGGGGCAAAGCCTCGGCGTCGGGGCCGTAGGCCTTGCCTCGCCGGTTGTGCAGGAAGCCTTCAGGACGGTTCTGGAAGCAACGCGACGGCATAAGGTGGTTCTCAAGGGAATGCCCGTTATCGAGGCCTCGCCCGCCGATGGCATCAAGAAACTGCTCGATATGGGCGTCGGCATGGTCATGTACGATGCGGACGCACTGATGTTCTCGCGCGAATGCAGAAAGATCATGGAGGGCTATAGAAGTTTGGCGGGCTGACAAAAGCAGCCATAGCCGATTATCCGGTCATATTTGCAGAGACAGCCAGTCGCGGGGAACAATCTGCCGTGCCGGAGCCATTCGTTGACGCGTCGCCTATAAGGAAACTGAAAGAACCATGACAAACGCACGTAAACTCCGAAATGTATTCGAGCAGCAGAAAATTGTGGTGATCCCGGGCGCATATGATGTGCTGTCGTCACTGCTCATACAAAAGACCGGATTTCCGGTGGCCTATCTGGGAGGTTTCTCGATTTCGGCCAGCATGGCCGGGTACCCCGACTGGGGGCTGACCACCATGTCCGAAATGCTCTCCGTTGCGATAAATGCAGTCAACGTCCTCGATGTCCCGGTCCTGTGCGATATTGATCAGGGATTTGGCGCCCTCACCAATTTTGTGCGAACGATCCATGCCTATGAAAATGCCGGTGTCGCCGCCGTGCATTTCGAAGACCAGCCTTTCCCTAAAAAATGCTCTCAGCAGTCCAATCGCTCGGTTATTCCGCTCAGCGATGCCGTGACCAAGGTCAAGGCTGCCGTCGAGACGCGGAGCGACCCCGATTTCATGCTGATCGCCCGAACCGATTCCAAGGGAACGGAGGGCATAGACGGGCTCAAGCGGCGAATGGAAGCCTATCTGAACGCGGGCGCGGATTATTGCATATTCTGCGAGCAGGAAACGGAAGAAGAGCTGCGTGAAGTCGGCGAGGAATTTCCTGGTCGTGTAATCGCATTTGTCGGCGACAATGCGTCCAATCCGGCCTGCTGCCTGCCCGTCACTGCCTATGAGGAAATGGGCTATAAGAGCCTCGTTTACTGTGCGCTGGGCTTATGCTCCGCCATGAAGCAGATGCAGCAAAACTATGAATCCCTGCATAATCTGCAGCACATATCGTCCGAATATCTGGCGGCAAACATGGCAACCCTTGGAGAGGTCCAGGGGCTGGCTAAAATTTCCCAGTGGCAGGACCTGCGGGACCGATACGACATGCTGTAATAAAATCGACTTGAGAGGCCGGCCTGCCGACCGCGTTCGAATAATGCCTGCACCAGTGGAAACCAATCGCGTTTAGAGCATTTCCAGCAAAAGTGTGAAACGCCTCCGCAGGGAAATCAGTTCACTGGACTGATTTCTTTTCCTGCTCCGATGCGTCCGGATAATGCGTAAAAACAAATAGATAGAGCGGTTCCAACGATTCCGTTTAAACAGGAACCGCTCTAGCCGGCCGTCGCCGGGCGCGAAATGAGGACATATGGGCAAAATTCAGACCCAGGATTCAGGCCCAAAATTTAGCCATGGATAAGCGGCAGGGCACGGACAGGTCTTTTCGGGAACAATCAAATTCAACAGAAAATATGGAGGATAGAAGATTGAAACTTACTGACAAGATTAAGCAGAACAAGAAGATGATCGGGCTGGAGCTTTACTCGGGATCTCCGCACAATGTCGAAATCATCGGTGAATGCGGGTTTGATTTCACCATGCTGGACACGGAACATACGGAATATGATACCGGCCATATCGCGCATTTGATCAGGGCCGCGGATTCCTTTGGATTGTCTCCGGTGGTCCGCGTCAAGGAACTCAATGAAGTCCTGATCATGAAAACGCTGGATCGCGGCGCTCAGGGCGTGATTGTGCCGCGCGTAAACTCAGTGGAACAAGCGCGCCGTGCGGCATCTGCGGCAGCCTTTCCGCCGGTCGGGGTGCGCGGGATGTGCCCGGATGTAAGAGCGGCGCGCTATCGTGACGATATTTGGCTGGAATATGCCCGCAATCCTTACGATCACGTCGCGATCATCCCGTTGATCGAGGACTATATCGCCGTGGACAATGTCGACGCCATCATGAAAGTCGACGGCATCAATGCGGTTCTGTTCGGCCCCGGCGATTATGCCGTTTCGATTGGCGCGGTCGAAGAAGGCTTTTCGCCGGAGATCATGAGCAAGACCCGCGACGCCCTTCGCAGGGTCTGTGACGCTGGCGCCAGGAATAATGTTTATGTCTTCGCGATCCCGCTCGAACTCAGGGATCCGAGCAAGACCATCAACGAAATGTTTGATGACGGCGTTTCCGGCGTTCTGTTCGGCACGGATACGATGCATTTCCAGATGGCTGCAAATCGGATCAAGCACTCCTTCAACGGTGTTTTAAATCCGGCCGGCCTCAAAGCCGTTCAGTAACGAGCAAAACAGCAAGGGCGGCTCACACAATATGCGCCGCCCTGACCACGAAATAAGCCGCCCCCATAAATAGGCAAAGTATAAATATTGTCTGTGCAGGCAATATTTATACTTTTATATTGATATAACAAAGCCTATCTATGTGATATATATTAAACATAAGTATATTTAATGTAAATATTTCTATAGAAAATTTGTATATTTGACAATTGATATGTAAAATTTCCGTTCAACATTATTGATCTGAGGAGCGGACTCGGTGATAGGCGGATCAGCAATTATTGAGCCAAGAGGCACTCTTATAAAGAGCGACGCAAAAGAGGGCGATATTGAATCCCTTCGTATCCTCAAGCGCAGATACCCGTGGCGTTATTTTTCCGCGGTGCTGGTGATCGCCATACTCGCGAGCATGGCCTGGTCTCTGATCAACAATCCCAATATCGGCATCGACATCGTATCTGAGTATCTGACGGCGCCAATGATATTAAGGGGCATATTGGTCACCTTGTATCTGACGGTCGTTTCGATGGTTTTCGGGGTGGCTGGCGGCGTGATTCTGGCGGTCATGCGCCTTTCCGACAATATGGTGCTTTCAGGCATTGCCAGATTTTACGTCTGGATATTCCGCGGCACGCCGATCCTGGTCCAGTTGATTTTCTGGGCGTATGCGGGTGCAATCTATCCAACCATCAGCCTGCCGGTGCCCTTCACAGACATGGTGCTCTGGTCTACCGAAACGTCAAACCTGATCAATCCGGTCATGGCTGCCGTCCTCGCGTTGACTTTCAATCAGGTTGCCTATGCTTCCGAGATTATCCGGGCGGGCATCCTTTCGGTTGATCATGGTCAGGTCGAGGCTGCGTCATCATTGGGCATGGGTTCCGGGCGCATCATGCGCAGGATAGTCCTGCCGCAAGCCATGCGCACGATAATTCCGCCCATGGGCAATGACCTGATAACCATGCTCAAGACCACCTCCCTTGTCTCGGTCATCGGCGGTCAGGATTTGATGACGACGGTTCAGTTCATCTATTCGGAGAACTTTCAGGTCATACCATTATTGATCGTCGCCAGCTTCTGGTACCTCTTTTTCACGACATTACTTGCGGCCCCGCAAGCATGGCTGGAGCGTCGTTATGGTCGTGGTGTTGCTTCTAGAACAAGGAGGCGGGTGTGAATATGGCTGGAACAGTGAGTGCCGTAAAACAGGCTCAAAACCCGTTGTCAGGACATGCTGCGGCCGAGCATTGGATGGTCGAAGCGATCAAGGTGCGAAAATTTTTCGGCAGTCTGGAAGTCTTGCGCGGGATCGATCTGCAAGTTCCAAAAGGAGAGGTTCTGGCGTTGCTCGGAGCCAGCGGATCGGGGAAAAGCACCCTGTTGCGCTGCATCAATCATCTGGAACAGATAAGCGGCGGGATGATCTTCGTCGATGGCGAACTGATGGGTTATACGCGAACGGGAAATGTTCTTCGCGAGGCTCATCCGCGCGACATCAATCGCATGCGGCGGCATATCGGGATGGTGTTCCAGTCCTTCAATCTGTTTGGTCATATGACCGCGCTGCAAAACATCGTTGAAGCTCCGATCGGAGTCCTCAAACGGCCTCCCGCAGAAGCCCGCGAAAGGGCGATGACCCTGCTTGAACGGGTTGGTCTGGCCTCCAAGGCGAATGCATATCCATCGGAACTATCCGGCGGGCAAAGACAGCGCGTGGCAATAGCGCGAACGCTGGCGATGGACCCGAAACTGCTTTTATTTGACGAGCCTACCAGTGCACTCGACCCCGAACTGGTGGGAGAAGTGCTGAATGTGATGCGCGAACTGGCAGAAGAGGGGATGACGATGATCGTGGTGACGCATGAAATCGGCTTTGCTCGCGAGGTCTGTGATCGTGCCGCCTTTATGCATTCGGGCAATATTATCGAGATCGGAACGGCGGCAGAGGTGCTGTCCAGGCCTAAAGACCAGCGAACGCAGGCATTTCTATCGAGCGTTCTTTAGAGCATTTCCAGCAAAAGTGCATAGCGGTTTTGCGTCCGGATAAGGCGTCAGGACAGAGCATTTCCAGAGATGCACGAAACACCTCCGAAGGAAAATCAATCCATAATCAAAAAGGGGAATGTCGATGAATTTAGGATTTAAAGGACTTGTTGCTTTCAGTTTGTCCGGATTGGCTTGGGGCTTGGCTGGTCCGGCATTCAGCGCTGAGACGGTAACTGTTGCCGGCGTGGAAATATCGAAGGATCCCGAACTGGCCAAGCTTCTTCCGGAGAAAAATGTGAAGAACGGCTTGCGCGCAACCTTCAACCCGCCACAGCCGCCATTTTCAATGATCGCGAGTGATGGCAAGCCTTATGGGGTGCTGATCGATTTCGGCGAGGCCATCGCCGCGCGTCTTGGCACCACAATTTCCCTTAGCCGGGTAAATCATGACTCCATCATCCCGGCACTTCAGGCCGGGCAGGCCGATTTCATGCTCTCCACCGATGCCGACACTGAAGGGCGCCAGAAGGTGGTGAATATGATCGATTATATGAAATACGGCGTTTCGCTGGTCGTTAAAGAAGGCAACCCCCTTAACCTGACGAGCGGCAAAGACCTGTGCGGGAAAAAGCTGGCCGTCCTGAAAGGCTGGTCCCCACCCGATTACTTTGAAAGCTTGAGCGTGGATTGCGAAGCCAGGAACGAGCCGCGTGTGAGCATCACCACGCTGCCCAATACGCCCGACACGATCCTGTCTGTTCGAAGCGGGGCTTCGGATGCCACATTCGTTTCCACTCCGACGGCGCTGGGCGCAATGAAGGCCATCGAAGGCGGCAAGGTTGAAGTTGTGGCGCCGGAATCATCGCCTCTGGGATGGAACCTTCAGCTGCATGGATTGCTCGTCATAAAAAGAAATGAGGAACTGACCAAAGCAATAAGCGCCACCGTAGATTCGCTTCTGCGCGACGGCACCATGAAGAAAATCTTCCAGAAATACGAGCTCAACGAGGCACTATTGCTCGACGAGGTGATCGTTAATCAGGCACTATCCGAAACCGGCCTGAACTGAATAATCACTTCCTGAAGTTATCCTTGAATTAAACCTTGTAAAATCTCTTATAATGGCATGAGTTTCGCATTTGATATTTTTATCTTGCGAAGGTCATGCCAAATTTATGTAATTTCTATTTGAAGACACATGATAATTTAAAGGCACCGATCTGATCCCGCATTATCCCGATAGCTGACGCCTTCCTTTCCCGGCGGGTTTTGTCCGTTCGATCGACAATGAATAGGCCTGCGCCATCCCACCAGACGATCTTGTTTCGGACTGCCCACAAGTTTCGGCGGGCAGCTTCAAAGCGGAGCTGCCCGCCAAATATCCGCACTGGTAAATATTCTGCCGCTTATCCCGAAACCGGTTCCCGCTTTCGGGCGGCATGCTTTTCAGGAAGCCATTGCCGAGGGTCGCCAGCGAAGCAGTCGGCGTTCCAGTTTCAAAAGCAGAACGTCACAACAATATGCGATCGCCATCACGATTATCACGGCCACAAAGACATCGCGCAGGTTGAGCATCGCCGCTGCCGCGCTTACCATGAAGCCAAGTCCGCCATTGCCTGCGACCATTTCGGCCACGACAGCGCCGCCGACGGCATTTCCCACGCAGATTCGTGTGGCGGCGAACAGCCACGGGATCGAGCTTGGAATCATGACCTTTCGCTGGATGTCTCTCTTGTTGGCACCAAGAAGCCGGGCAACCAGAACGAGTTCGCGATCCACTCCTTCGATGGCGCTGATTGTATTCACCAGCACCACGAAATAGCAGATCATGAACACCATCATGACTTTTGACAGTGAATCGATACCGAACCACACGATGAAGAGGGGAATGAGCGCCAGTCTAGGGACGGCATTCATAACGCCGACAAACGGGTTCAGGACAGACTTGATATATTCGGAACGGGTGATCAGGAACCCGCTGATAACCCCGAAGAACATGGCAAGGATGAAGCCCCAGACGGCTTCATAAAAGGTGACGGCCACCGCGTACCAGCCCTCGCGGGTGGAAAGATATTCGACAATTGCCGGGAAGACCTTGCTCGGCTTGCTGATCCAGAATTCATCGACAATATGGAACGTCGCCAGCGCTTCCCACAGAAGCAGCGCTCCGACCGCCAGGAGAATTCTGGCCAGAAGAACAGGAACATGAAACCGCCTTTGGACAGGCAGCCTCGCTACAGTTGCATGGGTCATGATGCCTTCTCCAGCTCTTGCGCCGTCACCTCGGGGCGGAGTTCTTCCCAAAGATTGAGATACAATTCCTGCGCGGTCTTATCGAAGCGTGTTCCCACCAGAGAACGCGGGCGTTCAATCGAGACCACGACCTCGGATTTGATGTAAGTGGGCCGCGCCGACATGACGACGACCTTGTCCGCCAGAGTAATGGCTTCGGTCAGATCGTGCGTCACGAACAGGACGGTGCTGCCGCGCGCATCGCGAATGCGCATGAATTCTTCTTCAACAAGGACTTTGGTTTGTGCATCCAGAGCCCCGAAAGGTTCGTCCAGCAGGAGAATATCGGGGTCCTGCGCGA
Organism: Falsochrobactrum shanghaiense; assembly: GCF_003149535.1. Lineage (GTDB taxonomy): Bacteria > Pseudomonadota > Alphaproteobacteria > Rhizobiales > Rhizobiaceae > Brucella > Brucella shanghaiense. Next base: position 597,737 of record NZ_QGDB01000001.1, read on the forward strand.
GCGTGCGTGCCAGCGAGGCGCGTTGTCTCATTCCGTGCGAGAGCTGCGATCTGTATTTGTATTCCGCACCCGAAAGACCAACAAGACGCAGCATCTCGAATGCCTTCTCCTTCTTGGCCGGATCGCGCCGCAGCTCCGGACCGAGTGCGACATTCTCCCATGTGGTGCGCCACGGAAAGAGTGAATCATTGGCAAACATGTAGCCCACGCCCCGGGCCGGATCTATCCCATCCACCGGGCGGCCATTGACGAGAACCGATCCGCGATCCGGCTTCACAATGCCGGCGACCATGTTCAGAAGCGTGGACTTTCCGCACCCGCTTGGGCCGATAATTGCGATGAACTCGCCCTTGGCGACATTCAGCGTGACCTTGTTGACGACAGGCACGGGAGGAAGAGAAGGGTCGTGAGACGGGAATGAATGGCTGACAGATCTGAGTTCTACAGCATTCACCGCCGCTGTGTTCAGTGCGTTCATTGTCTTTTCCATATCGGGTCAAATCGAAGTGTCAGGCATTGGCCGTCTGCGGCCGCAACCTGACGCCCCGCTGTCTATTTTTCAGCCGCAAGGCCAGTGACAACCGATTCATAGGGCATCGCGTCAATCCCCAGAACCTTGAAGGAACGCTCCACGTCTTCACGCGTGATGACGGTCCGGAAAGCCGGAATCATGCTTTTAATCTGGGCCTGTAAAAGATCATCAGACAGATCGAGCTTCAGGTTCTTGCGGGTGATGTCCATGAGATATTTGATGTCGGTATTGGGGTCCTGTATGTACTTGATCCCCTCATCGAGCGCCTTGGTTGCGCGGATGACACGATCTTCTTTCGCAACCGAAGCCTTGGCCAACCAGATGTCATAGATCAGACCGTCGAGACCTGCAGCCGCTGTACCTTCCGGCGTCCTCAGATCAAGGATGATCCGCCCCTTCTTGAGTTGATCAGTGAGCATCGAAACATACGGTTCGCTCTGCAACACAACATCAAGCTGGTCCGCCGCCATCATTACGGAAGCAGAGCTGCCGGTCTGGACCTGAGTGAGCACTATGTCATCAAACGTCATGCCCGCGCCCTCAAGCAGATGTTTCATGACGATATAGGAGTTCGATCCGATGGTACTTGCCGCCACTCGCTTGCCGCGCAGCTTGTGCATGATCGCCGGATAGCCTTCATCCATGGTCGGCTCCGCAAGATCGCTGCGAACAAGCAGCACATATGACAGGTTGGTATGGTTGCCCGCGATGACACGCAGATCCTGGCCCTTCTCATTGGCAATAGCGAGGGCCGGCAACGACAGATCCGTCATGTCGAAACTACCGCCCAGAAGCGCTGCCATCGTTTGCGCGCCGCCGCCGCCGACATTGACATAAGTCGGGCTAACCTTGTGCTCGGCAAAAAATCCCTTGTCGTCGGCCACCCAAAGCGGGAGATAAAGCGCCAGTCCGGGCAACAGGCCGAATTTAACTTCTTCCGTCTTCTGCTCCGCCCGCGCGGGAGCCGCAAAAATCATGGATATGAGCGCCGCCGCCAGAAATCCCGTTCGGCAAAATCGTCTCAGTAAGAGCAACGACATAGATAAGTTCCCTTCTTATGTTGGTGGATTATTGACGTGGCACGATGATTGCCATGCCTGCGGCCACACTTGATTATGCAAGTCGGTCCGATCATTTTGAAAATTAATTGTGAATATGCGGGGATTAATAGAATTCATCTTAACTCCCTGCCCATAACAGCATTTGCCGTCGCTGCGCGGGCTCCGCTTTATCAGAAATATGCTTGAGATCAGGGCCTTCGGTCCGCCCATGCGAAATTCGTCCGCCCTGGTACGGGGCAGATGATGAAAGGCGCAAGCGCGACAGACAGCCGGGAGTGGGACCAGAGCATTTTCAGCAAGAATGTGAAACAGCTCTGCGCAGGATAATACGTAAAAACAAATAGATAGAGCGGTTCCAACGATTCTGTTTAAACAGGAACCGCTCTAAACGAATCCGTTTAGCTGCGGGATGCTTCAGCCGACCACATTCTCCCGCATGGCAATATTATCCTCAAATTCCTGCAATGCCTTGAGCCCTACGATGTCGTTTAGAGCATCGAGGCTGACGGCCGATCTGGCAATGTCACGGACATGACCGTTTTTCCTGACATTTCCGAGCATTGTGGACACGGCCGACACATAGGTTCGAAGGCTGCTGCTGGCCAGGCTGGCAAATTCAAAGCCCATGCTGAAGAGATCGGATACCTCGATGCCGTCCGTGAACTCCCCTTCTCCTATGGTTATGGTATGCGGTCCCTCGATCTCGCCCAGCAAGACCTTCAGATCCTCGATGGATTGAGGGCTGTGGAGGGAAACCATATCGGCACCGGCAGCCTTATAGGCCTTGCACCGGCGAATGGCTTCATCGAGGCCGAGCACATCGCGCGCGTCGGTACGCGCCACAATCATCAGGTCGTCACTGCGGCGGGCCTGAACGGCGGCTTCAATCTTGCCGATGGAGGTTGCGATCGGCTCGATCATCTTGTTTTGCATATGGCCGCACCGCTTCGGCCAGCACTGGTCTTCGATCGATACTGCCGCAGCTCCCGCCGCCTCGAATTCCCGGATGGTTTGCCGGACATTCAGAATGCCGCCATAGCCGGTGTCGCCATCAACGATAATCGGAAGAGCCGACACCCGGCACACGGCTTCAACGGCTTCCAGCATCTCCTTGAAGGCGATAAGCCCAATATCCGGCAGGCCATATCTTTGCGCTGCGACCGAATAACCGCTGAGATAAGCCCCTTTGTAACCTGCCTGCTCGATGAGCAGCATATCGAGCGGACCGCCCCCGCCAGGCAGGAAAACGATTTCCGGCTGGCCCAACAAACTGCGCAGCGTCGCTCTCTTCATGCTTCATTCCTTTTCGTGTCACGGTTTATGGTCTGAATGCCAGCCGCTTCGGCTGCAAGAATACTGTTCTGGGCATGAGCACGCGGCTGATTACCGGGCATGGAGACTTCCAAGAAAATGCAGTTCCCCGCCCTCTTCCGGCTCGTGCCGGACATCGCCGAATGACCAGACCCGCTCGGCCAGACGCGTGGTAGCGGAACCACCGATCACCGGCTCGACCAGCTGGCGAAACTTCTCCTCAAGCGCGCCGTCATCGACGGGGTTGGCCGGGTTCCCCGATGGTTCCTCCACCGTGACCCCGGATGTGACGCCGCCGATCGACAGGCTCACCCGGGCGCTCGACTGGCGGTCCGCAACGTCGGGATCGTCCGATTTGCGAACCTCCACGAGATCGGCAAGGCGCCGGATACGCAGATCCTCGCGGACGTCCGCCTCGAAATGTTCCAGCGTCGGCGCACCGTGTATGAGCGCCACGGCGACGCCGTAGGGTATGCTCATCTGGGCGGCCGAAACACTATCAAAGTCCTTGCGGTCGAGGCGGGCGGAATCCGCCGATGTCTCGACCACGATCCGTTCAACCGCGTCAATATCCCCGACTTTGGGCCGTAAGGAAAGAACGGCGTCGATGGGCGAATGAAGTCGCCTGCAGCAGGGATAGGGTTTGATATAAGTTTCGAGCATGCGCCATTCCTGCCCGATCGAACGGAGAACAGCGTTTCCATCGAACTCCCCATCGGTGAAGGCAACGGCGAAACCGCGCGGCCCATGAAAAATATCAAGCGGCCCCGCGATCCCGGAGGCGGCCAGATTGGCGCAGAGCAACCCTTCGCGGCTGGTTCTTCCCGTATTTACGCACCACGAATCCAGCCAGCCTCCATGGTAGTCGAACAGGCCGCCAGTCGTCGACCCCGCAAGGCCAAGAGCGTGGGCAATCGTGCGGGCATCGCCGCCGAGGATTTTTGCAACCCCGGCAGCCGCAGCGAAACCGCCGATCAGCGGCGTATTATTAAAACCGCGCCTTGCCGCCCTGTCCGCAGCCATCGCCAATCGCGACGCGACTTCATAAGCGGCGGCAGCGGCCAGAATGACGTCCCTGCTTGTTGAGCCCCGTTCCTCCGCCGTCGCCAATATAGCCGGAAAGGAGACCGCGCCCAGATGCACGGCAGCTTTTGCATGACCGTCATCGAGTTCGAGCGCCGCGGCAGCGGTGCCATTCGCGAGCGCCGCATTCGCTGACGAAAGCCCTTGATCCGTGCCGAGGACGGAAGCGCCGCCCTTACCCTCCGAAGCCACAAGATATTGGAGCAGAATCCGGGGAACGCGTGAAGACGCCCCCCTGATGGCAACACCAAGATAATCGAGGAGGGACCGCCTGATATGATGAATGACTTCCGGCGGCAGATCCTCGTAGCGAAGAGCCTCAACCCATCGGGCCAGACTTAACGACAGGGTGTCGACATTTGCGTCCATTTGCATCCTCCCATGGTGCCCTGAGGCACCGACGAACAGCCTGCACCCTGCGGCAATTATTTATTTCCGGGTACTCTACTTTGCCGACACCATTTGAGAAATTGATTTAGCTGATGCCTTCATCAAGGCCCTTTATACAGCCGTCAAAACCGGGCACAGACAATGTCGGAGTTGTGAAGGCGGACCGGCTAATATAGCGACTACTGGTTTATCGCATGGATCAGATCGTCCAAATTCTCCGCTTCCGGCAAATGGTGGATTTTCTCAAGTATCGCGGATGCACGCTCAGAGCCGACAACCTGTCCGACACTGATCAGGAACTTGGCTTCGATGTCCTCAAGCGAGCTGAGCCGCGAGCCGCCCTCGCGTTCATGATGGAGAACGCGGCCGTCCTTCGTCCGGAGTTCTATTTTCGTAATGCGTTTTCCATGGTCGCGGGCGGCCTCACATTCCTCATCGACTGCAACGCGAATCCGGTCTGCAAGCGCTGTTCTTGCCGGACTGTCGAGAATATCTTCGGCATACCAGCCCGGTCCGGGCTCTCCGGCCACCAGCGCGATCGACAATTGCTCGGGAAGACTGAACATCCGGTCGACGAGATTGGTCGGGGAGCGATCCTCGAATCCGACTGTGTCTCTTGTGTTGGTCGCGACCGTGATTTGCTCGATGGCATCCACATCGATGCCATTATCCGAGAGAAGCTTGCCAGTTCCGATGATGGAGCCGTGGGTGAACGAGCATCCCGGATGACCTTTCGTATTGAAGTTTGGAATCGAAAAGCTTTTACCGAGATCCTTCGTGACGGCTTCAGGGTCGAACTCCGTCATGCCCAGCATGCGCCACAGGCCGCGGTCGCCATCGAGAATGTTCTGCTCCTGCAGCATTTCCAGACCCGCGCTTGCCGATTGAGCGGCGAATACGCCCGAAAGACTCATCCAGGCCCAGCCATGGGTTATGTGCGCCCTCGGCACCAGACCTTCGTCCCCGTAGAAACGATAACCGGCTGAGACAGGGCAATAGACACCGGCCATTCCCAGCGCCGAAGTCATCTGCGCGGGATCAAGCCCCAGGGCATGCCCGGCGGCAGCGGCGGAGCAGAAGACCGACGGACCGCGCGCCTGAACTGGGCCCTGCAAGGGGCTGTCGATGTCCATCGCACGGACGATGCGCGTGCCGCATTCATAACCCGCCACAACACTGGTCAACAAGGCCCTGCCCGACCCTCTGGTTGCCTCGACGGCCGCGAGCGCTGCCGGAACCGTGATTGCTCCCGGCCAGATCACCACATGCCCGTGCCGACTGCTGGCGGCGTCGCAAAAGTCGATAATCGTCGCCTGGGCGCAATTTCCAAAGGCTGCGCTCGTCATGGTGATGCGTTCGCTGTTCCTGAACAGGCTAGCCTCCGGAACACCTCTCCCCATCGACTTGGCCAGATTAATGAGCGGCAGGCGATGCTCGATCAAGGATGCAGAAATTATGTTGCCGACCGAATCTATTACGGCTCGGAGCGCGCCGTCCACCACATCGTCTGGCAGATCCTCATAGCGCATTGTAGAAATATAATTTGCCAGTTCTTTCGTCGTTCCTGCGGTCATCTCTGCATCCAGCCAAGGTTTCAATAGGATAAGTCCGAGCCACTCACTGCCCGGCCGCGGCCGGCGAAGCAGCCCGATTGAAGTGCGGATGCGTTATTCAAAGCAAATGAGAAATATTTATCGGCCCATAAGGGGCATTCGCCACGGCAAGCTGCAAAAATCGGCCAGCCGCCGCTGCCCACAATTATAGCGTCCTGTGCTTGTCATAAGCGAGGCGGCTATTGCCCGATACAGGATTTAACCGGGTCCGCTCAAATCGAACCGGCCTGCTCCATCATTCCCGTGAGCCGCAGCATTTTCGCCCCGGTTTTGCCCCGATTTTGCCTCAATGTTTCAACTTCCGCAATTCCCCTTATGACTGGGGTTGCAAATAGAAATTGCATCGATGCTCCTGAGGAAAAGGCGAAAGAAAAGCTGATTTTCCGGTTTTATGCACAGAAAAGCATATATACCGGCAATCAGCCTTGCATCCTTAAAGTATAAATTCTTGCCAAGCATCATATTTTCAAAATATTCCTTGGATACTCTTGGATAAAAGAGTAAACAACGCTCAATATAGGATATTTTTCCTCCAAGTCATTCTCTTTATCAGCCCTATAATACTCTCATTAAGGGCATGTCATTGCCATATTTTGATTCCAGATGGCAGCGGTCTTCTCGCTCATGAATGAGAAGCCTCTCCGAAACGACTCGTGGAACTAGTATGAAGTTCAATATCCGCTTTGCCATGCTCGCCGTTGCGACGACAGGTCTTTTTTCAGTCACCGCAATGGAAGCAGAGGCCGCGCGCTGCGGCGGCGCATCCTGGTATGCGCTCACATCGCGCACCGCTTCCGGCGAACGCATGAATCCCGCTGGAATGACCGCAGCCCATCGCACCCTGCCTTTGGGCAGCAAGATCAAGGTCACCAACCAGAAAAACGGCAAGTCGCTCATTGTGCGCATCAATGATCGCGGCCCCTTCATCAAAGGCCGCGTGCTGGATCTTTCCAAGGGTGCTGCGCAGCGTCTGGGCTTTATCAACGCCGGTCATACGAAGGTCTGCTTCACGCCTGCCTGAAACGAACCATTGATTTTACTATCTATATAGACCGCCGCTGACCCTAGCGGCGGTTTTTTACATATGTAGATACACTTTATGCGTGTATATTTTACGCTCCACCCGCATTAACCATTAATTAAGATGTCGGGCGAAGACGGGGCGATGCGAATTGACTCGGGCCATGTTTCATATTTTAACTTTTCGTTAATAAATGCCCTGTGCGGGCTGTGAAAAAAGGCGTTGAGTATGTTTTGCGTAGTTCGCTCGGCCAGAAAAATTATCGCTGCTGCAAGTCTGGGTGCAGCCGTTCTCGTGTCAGGATTTGGTGCCGAGGCTGCAACGAGCGCTTATATGCAGACGGGCAAGCTGACCTCACAGCCGATCGGGCATTATGAATTCTGCAAGCGCGAAGCCAGCGAATGCGCTATTACCAGCCGCGACACGCGCCCGCTTGCACTTGGGCACAACAATTGGCAAAACATTGTCGAGATCAATCTTTCGGTCAATGAGCGCATCCAGCCGATGACCGATATGGAAATTTTTGGCGTCGAGGAATATTGGGATTATCCGACCACGGTTGGCGACTGCGAGGATTATGTCCTGCTCAAGCAGCGCGAACTGCATCAGGCCGGCATTCCGATGACGGACCTGCTTATTACCGTCGTTCGCAAGCCCGATGGCGAAGGCCATGCGGTCCTGACCGTACGCACAGATCGCGGCGATTTCATCCTCGACAATCTGACCGATGAGGTCATGCGCTGGGATGAGTCCGACTACACCTTTCTCAAGCGTCAGTCGGCCAGCCATACGGGCCGCTGGGTAAGCATCGAAGCGCCGGACAATCTGCTGGTCGGCGCCGTCAAGTAAGCCTGCCGAACAAAGCGTGTCGCGATCTTTCAGATTCGCTCCTTACGCTTTCAGTTTTTGCTTTAACGCGCATCTTGTCCGAAAACCGTTTCACACTTTTCGGGATGCGCTTTCAGTTTTTGTTTTAACGCATGCCGTTATCCCGAAACCGGTACACACTTTCGGGCGACATGCTTTATCCCGCCGCAATCAGGCGATCCGCGCCCATGCGATAGGAAATCGCGCCCGCCAGATGGATGCGCCCGATATTGTCCACTCCGTCAAGATCGGCCAGCGTGCGCGCCACTTTGAGAATGCGATGATAGGCGCGGGCGGAAAAGCGCATTTGCTCGCTGGCATCGCGCAGCAATTTCAGCCCCGCCGCATCGGGCCTTGCCACCTCCTCGATCAGATTGGCCGAGCAATGCGCATTGGTCATGGCCGGGTCCAGCCCAAGGGCGGAATAACGCGCAGCCTGTATCGCGCGCGCCCGCGCCACCCTCTTTGCAACTGTTTCGCTTGTTTCCGATTGTGACGGCTCGATAAGATCAAGCGCTGAAACGGCAGGCATATCCACGCGCAGATCGATACGATCCAGCAAGGGGCCGGAAATACGCGCCTGATAGTCGCTCTGGCAACGCCGGCCACGCGCGCATGTATGGCCCGGCTCGCCCGCCATGCCGCAGCGGCATGGATTCATTGCCGCGATCAACTGAAAGCGCGCCGGATAACTGGTGCGATGATTGACGCGCGCGATCATACATTCGCCGGTTTCCAGCGGCTGGCGCAGGGAATCGAGCACCTGCGGCGAAAACTCGGGAAACTCATCGAGAAACAGCACGCCATTATGAGCCAGCGACACTTCACCGGGCTTCGCGCGCATGCCGCCGCCGACCATCGCCGCCATGGAAGCAGAATGATGCGGCGCGCGAAAAGGCCGCCTGTCCGACAATCTTCCGCTCGCCAGCTCGCCCGCAATCGATGCGATCATAGAAACATCGAGCAATTCACGCGGCGAAAGCCGTGGCAGGATCGAGGGCAGACGCTGCGCCAGCATGGATTTGCCCGATCCGGGAGGGCCAACAAGCAAAAGATTATGGTTTCCGGCAGCAGCGATTTCCAGCGCCCGTTTGGCCGTCTCCTGCCCCTTGATGTCGGCGAGATCAGCCTGCACCTCGCTCGATACCCGCATGGAGGGTTCAGGCGGCGTCAGCACCTGTGTCCCCTTGAAATGATTGGCCAGCGCAATCAGGCTGCGCGGGGCAAGAATATCAATATCCGCGCCCGCCCATGCCGCTTCCGCCCCGCAGGCATGAGGGCAGATCAGCCCTTTATCAGCGCGATTGGCCCCGATTGCGGCGGGCAACACGCCCGCGACAGCCGTAATCGCGCCATCGAGCGATAATTCACCCAGAACCAGATAGGATTGAATGGCATCGGCCGGAATGGCGCCCATCGCCGCCATCAGCCCGACTGCGATCGGCAGATCGTAATGCGAGCCTTCCTTGGGCAGATCGGCAGGCGCGAGATTGACCGTCACCCGCTTCGTCGGCATGGAAAGGCCGGATGCATGAAGCGCCGCCTGCACGCGCTCGCGGCTTTCGGCCACGGCCTTATCGGGCAAGCCGACAATCGACATGCCCATTTTTCCCGGCGCGATCATGACCTGCACGTCGACCGGCACCGCCTCTATGCCCTGAAAGGCAACCGTTCCCACCCGCGCGACCATGAACCCCCGCCCGCCACGCAGCACAACCCGCAAGCGGGAAATGCCTGAATACAACTTCAGGAGTTAAGCATGGTTCGGCGGGAGTTTCAAGAACGTTTCGGGAACGAATTATCTTTTGGCTTCGACCGCATCCCAGAACAGCGCTGCGATATTGGTGCCGTCGAAACGTTCGATTTCGCGGATACCGGTTGGCGACGTGACATTGATCTCGGTCATGTAATCGCCGATCACATCGATGCCGACCAGAATGAAGCCGCGCTCGCGGAGCGACGGGCCGATGCGCTCGCAGATTTCACGCTCGCGCGGCGTAAGCTTGCTCTGTTCCGCACGGCCACCGGCGTGCATGTTGGAGCGCGCATCCGTTTCCGACGGCACGCGATTGATCGCGCCAACCGGCTCGCCATCAATGAGGATGATGCGCTTGTCGCCAGCGCGCACATCCTTGAGATAGCGCTGCGCGATGAAAGGCTCGCGGAAAAGCTGCTCGAACATTTCCAGAAGCGAGCTGAGATTGCGGTCGCCATCGGCCAGATGAAACACTCCCGCCCCGCCATTGCCGTAAAGCGGCTTGAGGATGATGTCGCCAAATTCGCGGCGGAAATCGAGGACTTCCTGCGGGTCTTTGGTAATGAGCGTTTCGGGCATCAGGTCGGGAAATTCGGTGACGAAAATCTTTTCCGGGCTGTTGCGCACCCATGCCGGATCGTTCACCACCAGCGTCTTGGGGTGGATGCGTTCCAGCAGATGCGTGGTGGTGATGTAATTCATGTCGAATGGCGGGTCCTGACGCAGCAGGATGACATCCATTTCCGACAGGTCACGACGCACCGGCTCGCCCAGCGTATAATGATCGCCCTTGATGTCGCGCAGTTCCATCTTTTCGATGAGAGCCGTCACCACGCCATCGCGCATGGAAAGACGGTCGGGCGTGTAATGATAAAGTTCGTGCCCGCGCTTTTGCGCCTCAAGCGACAGGGCGAATGACGTGTCACCCGCAATGCTGACCGTGCTGATATGGTCCATCTGGACCGCAACTTTAAGAGCCATGATTTCCTCGCGATTCGCAGTTGCGGAAACTTAAGACGGAATCAACAGACGAGATAGCCCTTTCTGCGGCCTGAAAGGCCGCAGGCAGGTCCGTCCCTGCTTTTGCCGGAGATTTCCGTCAGACGCCTTCGACGATCACAATCTCGCCATCGGCCACCGTCTGGCGGATGGCTTTCGCCGCCTGATATTCGGGCGAATTGTAGCAATCGAGCGCGTGCTGCATGGATTCAAATTCGATGATGACATTGCGCGCGCGGCCCGGTCCTTCGACAGCTTCCGCCTTGCCGCCGCGCGCGATGAATTTTGCGCCATAACGCTCGAAAGCAGGCTTGGCGGTCGAAACATAATCCTTGTAACGCTCCGGGTCACGGGCATCCACGCGGGCAATCCAATAGGCCTTGGTCATTGTTTCCTCCTCGATTGCAATTATAAGGCCGAGCGCATTTCGTCCAGAATAGCCGTTGCCGCCGCCTTGCGGTCGGATGCTGCCACAATGGGACGCGCTACCACAAGATGGCTGGCACCGGCTTTGAGCGCATCGGCTGGCGTCATGACCCGCTTCTGGTCGCCCTTTTCAGCGCCTGCCGGGCGAATGCCGGGCGTGACCACGGCCATTTCCTCGCCAACAGCCTGACGAATGGCGGAAGCTTCGGCAGCCGATGCCACGATGCCGCCCATGCCTGCTGCGCGCGCCTGCGCCGCGCGTTTTAGCACAAGCGTTTCGGCTGTGTCCGCATAACCTGCTTCCCTGAGATCGGCATCGTCCATGGAGGTGAGCACGGTAACACCCAGCAGGCAGAGGTCCGAGCCTTTCGCGGCTTCGACCGCTGCGCGCATCGCCTTGGGATAGGCATGGAGCGTGAGCATGGAGACGCCCATTTTCGCGACATTTTCCACGCCTTTGGCAATGGTGTTGTCGATGTCGAGCAGCTTCATGTCGAGGAAGACTTTTTTCTTTGCCGCAACCAGCGCGCGCGCGAAATCCAGACCGCCCGCGAAAACCAGCTGATAGCCGATCTTGTAGAAAGAGACCGTATCGCCCAGTTCTTCGACCAGTCTTTCCGCCTCGGCGAGCGTCGGCACATCCAGACCGACGATCAGGCGGTCGCGCAATTGCATTGTCGTCATGAAACTCTCCAGCAGGATTTCCCCCTGATCGCATAAGGAAACCATTTGCGAAAGGAAAAATCAGCGCGCGTGCTCAATCAGGCTCGCGCAGACCCTGTGCAGCGCTTTCGCACTGCGCTCGTTTTTCAGCCTGCCATCCTCATTGAAGGCTTCGGATGCGTGGGCGACCGAACATTGTTCGGTGACGATTTGCGTTCCAACCGCCATCAGCACGGCACGCAGATGATAAAGCCCGCGCATTCCGGCAAAATTGCCGTCAGAGGTCGAGCAGAGGCCGACGGTCAGCCCGGCATAGGGCTTGAAAGGCTTATCGCCATCTTTTGATATGCGGCTAACCCAATCGAGCGTGTTTTTGAGAAGCGGCGGGATCGAGGCATTATATTCGGGCGAACAGATCATCAGCCCGTCATGGGCCGCGAAAAGACGTCCGAGCCGCATTGCATTTTCCGGAACGCCTTTTTCCTTTTCCAGATCCTCATCCATGATCGGGAGCGGATAATCGACAAGGGAAATGCGGGTCACTTCCGCGCCCAGTTCAGCAAGCTGCTGAGAAGCAGCATCCGCCATTTGGCCGGAAAATGCGCCTGTGCGGATCGAACCCGCAAACACCAGAATGCGTGGAGACATGGATCGCGAACCCTTGGAGAATCACACCAGAGGGCTACGATAGACCCAAAGCTGTGCTGGCGGTACATTGCGCATCACGAAATCATAGTGCTGCACGGCATAATTGCCTTTTCCAGCTGGCACCGGCGGCATGGGGCCATAGGTGATCTGGATCAACGGACGGCCCTGCGGCATGCGTGCAAGCAAGTTTTCGACCAGCCACACCCGGCGCTCCATGGGGAAATTGAGCATCGGCACGGCGGAAATGATGCTGTCGAATTGCAGATTGTTTTTCTCGCCCAGAGCGGCATCGAGATCGAATGCGTCGCCCTGAAGAATATTCACGCCGGTAAAGGTCTTGCGCAGATGTTCGGTAAAATCCTGCGAATATTCCACCGAATAAAGGTCGGAAGGCTTTACGCCATGATTGAGAATGGCTTTGGTGATGACACCGGTGCCCGGCCCAAGCTCAAGAACAGGCAAGCCGGAATGAATATCGATGACGCTCGCCATGCGCCGCGCGGTGATGGAACTCGTCGGCAATATGGCACCGACCGCCTTGGGTCCGTCTATCCAGCCTTTGAAAAAACGAATCTCCTCATCGAACTTCGCGGCCAGTTTCCTGCCGAGCTGTCCTGCCATCCTCTATGCTCCCATTGTCGTTATTGAACAAGTTTATGCCGTTTTGAATTCTCTAAGCAAGGCAGGAATAAGGAAAACAATAAAAAAGGAAGCCTCGCGGCCTCCTTTTCTTCATTCAGCAATTCCCTCGAAAAACTCTTTCATCCGGGAGAAGAAGCCAGCCGATTTGGGGCTGTTCTCCTTCGAGGAAAGCGATTCGAACTCCTCAAGCAGCTCGCGCTGGCGCTTGGAGAGGTTTTGCGGCGTCTCGATGTCGATCTGGATATAGAGATCGCCAAAGACCGCCTGACGCAGCACCGGCATGCCCTTGCCCTTGAGGCGGAACTGCCTGGCGTTCTGCGTGCCTTCGGGCACTTTCACCCGCGTCTGCGTGCCATCAAGGGTCGAAACCTCGAACTGACCGCCAAGAGCTGCGGTGGTCATCGAGATCGGCACCTTGCAATAAAGATCGGCCCCGTCGCGCTGGAAGAATTCATGCGGCTTGACCGACAGGAAGATGTAGAGATCGCCCGACGGTCCGCCGCGCGTTCCCGCCTCGCCCTCACCGGCCAGACGGATACGGGTTCCATCCTCGATACCAGCAGGAATATTGACCGAAAGCGAGCGTTCCTGCGTCACGCGGCCCTGACCATGGCACTTGCCGCAGGGGTCCTTGATGATCTGGCCGCGACCGTTACAGGTCGGGCAGGTGCGCTCGACCGAGAAAAAGCCCTGTGAAGCACGCACCCGGCCCGCCCCGCCGCACATGGTGCAGGTGGTGGGCTGCGAACCGGCCTTGGCGCCGGAGCCGGTGCATTCATCGCAGGTGATGGAAGTCGGCACGCGGATTTGCGCTGCCTTGCCCGCATAGGCTTCTTCCAGCGTCACTTCCATATTGTAGCGCAGATCGGCGCCGCGTTCGCGACCACCGCTGGAGCGACGGCGACCGCCGCCCATCATCTCGCCGAAAATATCTTCGAAAATATCGGCAAATCCACCGGCACCACCGAAACCGCCCTGACCAAAACCGCCACCCATGCCGCCATTCTCGAAGGCTGCATGGCCGAAGCGGTCGTAGGCTGCGCGCTTCTGCGGGTCTTTCAGCGTTTCATAGGCTTCGCCGATTTCCTTGAACTTGCGTTCCGCTTCCGGATTATCCGGATTGCGGTCCGGGTGATATTGCATGGCGAGCTTGCGGAACGCCGATTTCAGCGTTTTCTCGTCTGCGGTTCTCTCGACACCCAGAGCTTCGTAATAGTCGATCTTCATCAGTTCGTTATCCCGACGGATGGACCGCTTCCCCGTTCACGGTAGCGTCCCCGGTCCTGTTTGGCGCAACATGCCACATCAAAACAAAAAAGCGGCCTGATGCTGGACTGTTTTCATTTGTCCGTCCGGTTCAACCGTCCCGAAAGGCCGTTCAAGCCCGGGAGTTACCCCGGGCTTGAGCTTTACGGACAAGGCTTACGACTTTTTCTTGTCGTCGTCGATTTCTTCATAATCGGCATCGACAACATCGTCGTTGGACGAAGCCTGTTCGTCACCCTGCGCGCCTGCTTCTTCCGAAGCCTGCGCGGCTTCATACATGGCCTGACCAAGCTTCATCGAAGCTTCGGCAAGCGTCTGCGTCTTCGCCTTGATGTCTTCGGCATCGTCGCCTTCAAGCGCGGTCTTGAGGGCTGCCATCGCATCCTCAATGGCCTGCTTGTCTTCAGCCGAAACCTTGTCGCCATATTCCTTCATCGACTTTTCGGTCGAATGCAGGAGGCTTTCGCCCTGATTCTTGGCTTCGACCGCATCGCGGCGCTGCTTGTCGGCCTCGGCATTGGCTTCTGCGTCCTTGACCATCTTTTCGATGTCGGCGTCCGAAAGGCCACCCGATGCCTGAATGCGGATCTGGTGTTCCTTGCCGGTGCCCTTGTCCTTGGCGGACACGTTGACAATGCCGTTGGCGTCGATGTCGAAGGTCACTTCGATCTGCGGCACGCCGCGCGGTGCGGGCGGAATGCCAACGAGGTCGAACTGGCCGAGCATCTTGTTGTCGGCTGCCATTTCACGCTCGCCCTGGAAGACGCGGATCGTCACAGCCGACTGATTGTCTTCGGCGGTGGAAAAGGTCTGCGACTTCTTGGTCGGGATCGTGGTGTTGCGTTCGATCAGGCGCGTGAACACGCCGCCGAGCGTTTCGATACCGAGCGAAAGCGGGGTCACGTCAAGCAGCAGAACGTCCTTGACGTCGCCCTGCAACACGCCGCCCTGAATGGCCGCGCCCATGGCGACGACTTCATCGGGGTTCACGCCCTTATGCGGTTCCTTGCCGAAGAAAGCCTTCACGACTTCCTGAATTTTCGGCATGCGGGTCATGCCGCCGACCAGAACCACTTCGTCGATTTCGCCAGCCTTGAGGCCCGCATCCTTGAGCGCGGCCTTGCACGGTTCGATGGTGCGCTGGACGAAATCATCCACGAGGCTTTCGAACTTGGCGCGCGAAAGCTTGATTGCAAGGTGCTTCGGGCCGGTCTGGTCCGCCGTGATGAACGGCAGGTTGATTTCGGTCTGCTGCGCCGACGACAGTTCGATCTTGGCCTTTTCGGCAGCTTCCTTGAGGCGCTGCAAAGCAAGCTTGTCGTTCTTGAGGTCGATACCGCTTTCCTTCTTGAACTCGGCAACCAGATATTCGACCAGACGCATGTCGAAGTCTTCACCGCCAAGGAAGGTGTCGCCATTGGTCGACTTCACCTCGAAGACGCCATCGCCGATTTCGAGGATCGACACGTCGAAGGTGCCGCCGCCAAGGTCGTAGACGGCGATGGTCTTGCCTTCATTCTTGTCGAGACCATAGGCAAGGGCGGCTGCGGTCGGCTCGTTGATGATGCGCAGGACTTCCAGACCGGCGATCTTGCCGGCGTCCTTGGTGGCCTGACGCTGGGCGTCGTTGAAATAGGCCGGAACCGTGATGACGGCCTGCTCGACCTTTTCGCCAAGGTAGGATTCAGCGGTTTCCTTCATCTTCTGAAGGATCATGGCCGAAATCTGCGAGGGGGAATATTTCTTGCCGTGGGTTTCGACCCATGCATCGCCATTGTCGCCCTTGACGATCTTGTAGGGAACAAGGTCCTTGTCCTTGGTGACCATCGGGTCGTCAAAGCGGCGACCGATCAGGCGCTTGACGGCAAACAGGGTGCCTTCAGGATTGGTGACGGCCTGACGCTTCGCAGGCTGACCAGCGAGGCGTTCGTCAGTTTCGCTGAAAGCGATGATCGAAGGCGTCGTGCGCGCACCTTCGGCATTCTCGATGACCTTCGCGTTCTTGCCATCCATGACGGCGACGCAGGAGTTGGTCGTTCCCAGATCGATACCAATAACTTTAGCCATATTTCTCTCCATTCAGCAAACCGCCTGAACCTCTACCGAGCGTTCTAAGGCAGTTCCTATCGGTTTCACAATGCCTGCTTCAAGGCTGCGGTACGGGGATCGCTTCCGATCCGCCGGGCCTGTCATCAAAGCCTCGTGCGAGGCGTATATAAGAAAGGCAGTTTTTCACTGCAAGTCACAAGTCGCTACAAGCTGCCGGACAATGCAAGATTCATGTCCGGCAAGGCTTGCAGGCGCTGTCATACATCTACAAACCCCTCATTTTTGCCCGCGCGGTAGATGGCATCGATGAATTTCTGGTTGGCGCGCGAGTTTTCCAGCGAAAACAGCATCACATTTTCGCCGCGCACAGCGCGCACGAAGTTTTCCGCCTGCAACTGATAATGGTTCGCATCGCCAAACGACCATTCGCTCGCCTGCGTGTGGGCTGCATCGTAAAGCGTGATGCGGCCATGGCCATATTTTCCGGTATTGAACGGCGCATGGACCTCGATAAAGCCCTTGTCGCCATGGAAAACCATTGTCTGGCGACCCGCCAATTGCGTTGCGACATAGAAGCTGAGATCAAATCCGTCGAAACGCGCCGCCACATTGGCATAGCGGTCGGTGCCGAATTTGGGATCATATTCAACCCGCGCCTGCACCGACAAGGGCTCCTTGCCCGTCACCATGCGGGTTACGACCGTTGGATAGACGCCGATGTCGGGCAAAGCGCCGCCGCCCAGTTCCGGCCGGTTGCGCATATTGCCTGCATCGACATTGAAATAGGTGAAAGCACCCTGCACATGGCGCAGCGTGCCGATCGCCCCTTCTGCCAGAAGATAACGCAGTTTGATCCATTGCGGGTGGTAATAGACCATGAAGGCTTCAGCCATCACGACCTTGTAGCGGTCGCGCGCGGCGATAAGCGGGTCGATGTCTTCGGCCTTGAGCGCGATGGGCTTTTCGCACAACACATGCTTGCCCGCCTGTGCTGCCTTCAAGGCCCATTCGACATGCTGCGCAGTTGGCAGCGGAATATAGACGCCATCGACTTCATCGCAGGCAAGCAGTTCCTCATAGGAGCCGAAAGAGAGCGGCACGCCGAAACGATCCGCCACCGCACGCGCCTTTGCATGATCGCGGCTCGCAATGGCATGGACCACGCCATTATCGGAGGCGCAGAGCGCCGGGATCACCTGCGTAACGCCGATTTTTGCGGTCGAAAGAACACCCCAACGAAACATGCCGTTCTCCTCTCTGGCACATAAAAGCCCGCCGGTGAGCGGGCTTTCGTCATCACTATCCGCGCAGGACGCCGCCGGTCTGTTTCGTGACATTGGCCACGACGCGGCTCGACAGGGCTTCCAGATCCTCGTCGGTCAGCGTGCGGTCCTGCGGCTGCAACAGCACTTCGACGGCAATCGACTTCTTGCCCGCGCCCAGCGAAGCGCCGGTGAAGATGTCGAAAACCTGAACGCCTGCAATCAGCTTCTTGTCAGCGGATGAAACCGCCTTCACGACATTGCCCGCTTCCACGCCTGCATCCACGACAAACGCAAAATCGCGCTTGAGGCTCTGGAACTGCGACAGAGCCAGGGCCGGCTTCGTGCGCGTGATCTTCGCCTTGGGTTCAGGAACTGCGTCGATATAGACCTCGAAGCCGCATAGCGCACCCGACACATCAAGCGCTTCCAGCGTATCGGGGTGGAATTCGCCGAAATATCCAAGCACCACCTTCGGACCAAGCTTTAGCGTGCCCGAACGACCCAGATGGAACCATTCCGGCCCACCGGCTTCGATCTGGATGCGATCGACCGGCGCACCAGCCGCTTCCAGCGCCGCCAGCGCATCGGCCTTGGCGTCGAACACGCCGACGGCGGGAGCATTGCCCGACCAGAAGCGGCCCGCACCTTCGACGCCTGCCGTGCCGCGGCGCACGCCGCCAGCGACGCGGCGCTGCTGTTCCGGCTTGTCGCCTTCATAAATGCCCGAAACTTCGAACAGGGCAATATCGCCAAAGCCGCGGTCCGCATTGCGCTGCGCGGCTGCGAGCAGGCCCGGCAGCAGCGAAGGCCGCATGTCCGACATATCGGCTGCAATGGGATTGGCCAGTTTCAATTCCGGCTTGCCGCCGCCAAAGGCTTTGGCCTGCGCTTCCGAAATGAAGGAATAGGTCACGGCTTCCATCATGCCGCGCGAAGCAAGCATACGGCGCGCATGGCGGGTGCGTATCTGCATGGTGGTCAGGATGCGGCCATTGACCGCGCTGTGGCTTGGCAGCGGCTGCGGCTTAATCTCGTTGATGCCATGAATACGCATGACCTCTTCCACAAGATCCGCCTTGCCTTCCACATCATTGCGCCATGTGGGAACAGTGGCCCTGATGGTCTTGCCGTCGCCCTCGACGCCGAAGCCGAGGCGCTTGAGAATGTCGGCGGATTCATCATAGGAGACTTCAAGCCCCGTCAGGCGCCTGACCTCCGAAACCGGGAAATCGATCACGCGCTGCTCAGACTTGCTATAGCCCACGACGTCGAGAACCGTCGGCTCGCCGCCGCAAAGTTCCATAACGAGCTTCGTTGCGATTTCCGCACCCGGCAGCATCATTTCCGGGTCCACGCCGCGCTCGAAGCGATAGCGCGCATCGGTGACGATACCCAGTTCGCGGCCCGTGCGCGCAATCATGCGCGGGTCCCAAAGGGCCGATTCGATCAGCACATCGACCGTGTTTTCGTCGCAGCCCGAATGTTCGCCGCCCATGATACCGGCAATCGATTCAGGCCCGTTTTCATCGGCAATCACATACATGTCAGGCTTGAGCTTATATTCGCGCTGGTCGAGCGCCAGAATCGTCTCGCCATCCTTTGCCGGACGAACGGTGAGATTGCCCTTGACCTTGGCCGCATCGAAAACATGCAGTGGACGGCCCTGATCGAAGGTCACGTAATTGGTAATATCCACCAGCGCATTGATCGGGCGCAGGCCGATGGCCTTGAGGCGCTGCTGCATCCATTTGGGGCTGGGGCCGTTCTTCACACCCCTGACCATGCGCAGCGCAAAGCCGGTGCAGAACGGGTTTTCCGCATCCTGATCCAGAACGACCTTGACCGGCGTTTCGCCCTCGCCCTTGACGGGTTCAGGCAGCGTGTCTTTCAGCCGACCAAGGCCAGCGGCGGCAAGATCGCGGGCAATGCCGCGAATGCCGGTGCAATCGGCACGATTGGGCGTGAGGCCGATTTCGATGACCGGATCGTCAAGTCCGGCATAGGCGGCAAAACTGGTGCCGACAGGCGCATTTTCGGGCAGGTCGATAATGCCGTCATGCTCATCGGACAATTCCAGCTCGCGCTCGGAGCACATCATGCCGAAGCTTTCGACGCCCCTGATCTTGCCGACCGAAAGCGTGACGTCGATGCCCGGCACGTAATCGCCCGGACGCGCCAGAACGCCCACAAGACCAGCGCGCGCATTGGGTGCGCCGCAGACGATCTGCAACGGCTTGCCGTCGCCGCTATCGACGCTGAGAACGCGCAGCTTGTCGGCATCGGGGTGCTGGGTAGCCGTCAGCACCCTGGCAATGGTGAAGCTTCTGAAAACGGCGCGATCATCGACGCCCTCCACTTCCAGACCAATATCGGTCAGCTTCTCGACGATCTCATCGAGCGTCGCATCGGTTTCAAGGTGATCCTTGAGCCAGGAAAGCGTGAATTTCATGTGTCTGTCCTTCCTGTCTTTAAGCGCTCAGGCCGCCGAAAAGTGTCGGAATATCAAGCGGGCGGAAACCATAATGGTTGAGCCAGCGCACATCGGCGTCGAAGAAGGCGCGCAGGTCCGGCATACCGTATTTCAGCATGGCGATGCGGTCGATACCCATGCCCCATGCAAAGCCCTGATAGACTTCCGGGTCATAGCCCGACATGCGCAGCACATTGGGATGCACCATGCCGCAGCCAAGAATTTCAAGCCAGTCATTGCCCTCGCCGAATTTCACATGCGGGCCGGAACGGTCGCACTGAATATCCACTTCGACCGATGGTTCGGTGAAGGGGAAGAAGCTCGGGCGCATGCGCATATTAAGCGACGGCACTTCAAAGAACGCCTTGCAGAATTCTTCCAGCACCCATTTCATATTGGCGACATTGGCGCTTTTATCGACAACCAGACCTTCGACCTGATGGAACATCGGCGAATGGGTGGCGTCGGAATCCATGCGGTAGGTCTTGCCGGGAATGACGATGCGGATCGGCTCGTCACGGCCTTCCTTGTCGCGCAGCGCGGCAAATTTCTCCATCGTGTGCACCTGCACCGGCGACGTGTGGGTGCGCAGCAGCTTGCGCTCGCCATTTTCGTCCGGATTGAAGAAGAAAGTGTCGTGCATTTCGCGCGCCGGATGGCCTTCGGGAAAGTTCAGCGCCGTGAAATTATAATAATCGGTTTCGACATCCGGGCCTTCGGCAATCGAAAAGCCCATATCGGCAAAAATCGCCGTGATTTCATCGATGACCTGCGAAATCGGATGAATGCGTCCGCGCGATGCAGCGCTTTCGCGCACCGGAAGCGTCACGTCAAGCTTTTCGCGCTCAAGACGCGCAGCCACTGCCGCCTTGCGCAGTTCGGCCTTGCGTTCGGCCAGCGCTTCGGTGACGCGGTTTTTCAGGCCGTTGATCGCCGGTCCCTGCGCCTGCCGCTCTTCCGGCGACATGGAACCCAGCGTCTTCAGTTTCTCCGAAACCGTGCCCTTCTTGCCAAGAGCCGCGACGCGCACCGCTTCAATCGCCTGCTCGTCATGGGCGGCGGCAATTTCGCTCAGAATCGCTTGTTCGAGTTGTTCAAGATCGCTCATTATTTGCTTCCCTGTCGTGCCTTCGGCACTCCACGCCTCTTGGTTGCTTCCCTGTCGCGCCTATGGCGCTCCACGCCTCTTGCTTTAAATCCCTGTCGCGCCTGCGGCGCTCCACGCCTCTTGGCGGCATCCCGCTCGCACCTGCCGGACTCATGAAGAAAAACCCGCGCCAGCCGAGCCAGCGCGGGTTCCCAAAATTCACAATATCACTTCGGGAAGGGCTGGCTTAGCGGACAGCGCCTTCAAAAGCGTTCGGCGTCTCGGTGTTCTTGAGATATTCGAGAGCCTTCTTTGCCGATGCAACCAGCGCACCGAATGCTTCGGGCTCATGGATTGCAATGTCGGACAGAACCTTGCGGTCAACCTCAATACCAGCCTTGGCCAGACCATCGATGAAACGGCCATAGGTCAGGCCCTGCTCACGGACAGCCGCATTGATGCGCTGGATCCACAGAGCGCGGAACGAACGCTTGCGATTCTTGCGGTCGCGATAGGCATATTGCTTCGAACGATCGACAGCAGCCTTGGCGGTGCGGATGGTGTTCTTGCGACGACCACGGAAGCCAGCGGCCTGATCGAGAACTTTCTTGTGCTTGGCATGACCCGTCACGCCGCGTTTTACACGTGCCATAATATGATCTCCTTAAAAGGCGCGGCTTAAAGGCCGTTGGGCAGGAACTGTTTTACGATCTTTGCATCGGCATCGGACAGAACCATGGTGCCGCGTGCATCGCGAATGAACTTGTTCGAGCGCTTGATCATACCATGGCGCTTGCCGGCAGCGGCAGCCATGACTTTGCCTGTAGCAGTGATCTTGAACCGCTTCTTGGCGGCCGATTTGGTCTTCATCTTGGGCATTTTGCTACTCCTTTGTTTAGTCCCCGTCGTGCCTGCGGCACTCCACGCCTCTTGCTTTAAGTGGCGTTCGTGTCTGCAACCGACAGAAACCCTGTTTTACTCCCGGACCGACCAAGCCCGGAAGGCATACGAAACCGCCACGGCATGCCCTGCCGGGCGGTTCGACGCGGCCTTATAGGCATAAAGCCTTAAAAAGGCAATGGAGAATCGGCGCGAGCCTCAATAAAGTCTCAGCAGAACCGGCAGCGTGCCGATATTCTGGAGATATTCGACGAACTCGAAAAACGGATAGGCGATGAAGAATATCAGGCCGTCCATGAAAGTGCGATAAATCCGGTCGGGCTTCACCACCAGTTCGGCATCGTCGCGAAACAGCGCGAAATTGGGAAAAAAGCGCGGAACCCGCGCCAGATATTCGCGATAGGGCTGGCCGAAATTCTGCGCGAGAAACTTTTCTTCCGTGCGGATCACTGTCGCAAAAGCCAGATAGCACAAAAGGCCGAAAGCCAGTGCCACGATCAGGCTTCCCGTCTGCGCACCCACGCCCACAGCGCCGATGGCGCTGAAAACATAAAGCGGATTGCGCGTCACCGAATAGGGACCACTGCTTACGATTTCAGCGCTCTTGCGGCCACCAATATAGAGCGTGCACCATATGCGCCCGATAATGGCGACAACGATCAGGCTGATGCCGAATGCTTCGATATATTCATGAATGTGGTTTGAAGATTGCGCCCTCACGAACAGCAGCGCTACAACCAGAAGCGCTATGATGATTGCAATTACCTGCCGACGACGCTGCTGATATTTGCCCAGTTCGCCCAATGTTTTCATGTCTGTTCCTGAAAGCGATTTGTTCAGGCAAAGAAAAACCGCCCGAAAGGCGGCTTTTCCAAGGCAATATGAGAAAGATCAGCGCGGAGCCAGCACCATCATCATCTGGCGGCCTTCGAGCTTCGGCTCGGCTTCCACCTTCGCGATCTCGGTTGTCTCTTCCTTGACGCGCTGGAGCAGCTTCATGCCAAGCTCCTGATGCGCCATTTCACGTCCGCGAAAACGCAGCGTGAACTTGACCTTGTCGCCTTCATCGAAGAAACGCTGCGCAGCCCGCATCTTCACCTCATAATCATGGGTGTCGATGTTCGGTCGCATCTTGATTTCCTTGATTTCGACCGTCTTCTGCTTTTTGCGCGCTTCGGAAGCTTTTTTCTGATTCTGATATTTCAGCTTGCCAAGATCCACGATCTTGCAGACGGGCGGTTCGGCATTCGGCACGATCTCGACGAGATCAAGGCCAGCTTCCTCCGCCAGCGCAATTGCTTCCTGAATCGAAACGGTGCCGTGGTTCTGTCCCTCGGCATCAATAAGCTGAACCCGGGGCACCCGGATATCGCGGTTGGAACGTGGTCCATCTTTCTGGACCGGCGTCGCTCTGAACGGTCGGCGAATGGTCGTTATCTCCTGATTATTGTCACTAAAGGCGATTCAATTTCGTTGCCGCGATGACATATCCCCAATCAAACCGCAGTCGGTCACGGAAATGTCGTCAAGCAGACACTAAAGTCAATAGCATCTTTCATATGAAAAATCACCCCCGGACGTTAAAGACGATAAACAAGCTTTGGGGGCGACAGACGACATATCGGTCGCATTTCTCACGATTACAAGGACATTGGCTAATGCGGCCCGTTATGGCAGTCATAGGCGCCGGATAATCAGGAGAAAGAATATGAGCCACGCGCAACCGGAATTCATCAAGGTGAACGGAGCTGAAATCGCCGTGCGCCACAGGGCGGGAAGCCAGATGCCCGGTGTGATCTGGCTTGGCGGCTATCGCTCCGACATGATGGGCACCAAGGCGCTGGCGCTCGATGAATGGGCGCAAGAGACCGGCCATGGCGCGTTGCGGCTCGATTATTCCGGCCATGGTGAGTCGGGCGGCGATTTCAACGAAGGCACGATCTCGCGCTGGCTCTCTGAAAGCCTTGCCGTCTATCGCCACTATGCAAAAGGTCCACAGATTCTGGTCGGCTCCTCCATGGGCGGCTGGATTGCGCTGCGCATGGCGCAGGAACTCAAAAAGCAGGGCGAAGCACTCGCGGGAATGGTGCTGATCGCACCGGCACCGGATTTCACCGCCCTTCTCGTGGAACCCGGTCTGAGCGAGCGCCAGAAACAGGATCTTGCTGAGAAAGGCTATTGCGAAGAACCTTCCGCCTATTCGCCCGAACCCGACATCTATACGCGCGCATTGATCGAGGACGGGCGCGACAATCTCGTTCTCAAGGGCATTATCGAGACGGGCTGCCCGGTGCATATATTGCAGGGCATGCAGGACGAGGACGTGCCCTATAAACACGCGCTGACGCTGATCGAACACCTGCCGGTCGATGATGTCACGCTCACACTGGTGCGCGATGGCGACCACAGGCTTTCGCGCGAACAGGATATCCATCTGCTCATCCGCACCCTTGACGGGCTTGTGGAGTGCATTCCCTCACAGGGCTGACCCTGAAAACTGCGAAAAAAAATTTGCAGCGAATCACATTGCTTAGCTCTTGCCGGGCGCAAATCGGACTGCGGTATTCTTGAAATGCCGCAATTTTCTCACCACGTCGAAATCAAGCCGCCAGTTCAATATCTGCATGGTGCAGAAGAGAGGCCGGCCATAATCGACGGAGTAGACCATGACAAATTCCGCATTGATCCGCCCGGCATGGACGCCAGCCACGATTGCGCTGATGGTGCTCGGCTTCATCCTTTTCTGGCCGCTCGGCCTTGCCATGCTGGCCTATATCATCTGGGGCGACCGCCTCGAAGGCTTCAAGCGCAATGTGAACGAGAAGACCGATTCCGTATTCGGCTCTTTCCGCGGCTGCTGCAAGAATGAAAGCTTCAGCTTTACCGGCAATACCGGCAATGCCGCTTTCGACGACTGGCGCCGTGAGGAGCTGGAACGTCTTGCGGAAGAACGCCGCAAGCTTGAGGAAGCCCGTGCCGAATTCGAAACCTATGCCGCCGAGCTTCGCCGTGCACGCGACAAGGAAGAATTCGACCGCTTCATGGCAGAACGCCGCACCAGCGCAAAAAGGACGCCCGCGCCGCGCGAAAACGACGACGAGAACGGCTTTACCGGCGAATAAGCGGTAAAACAGCCTCGAAAAAGCATGAAACGGCGCGGTTTATCCGCGCCGTTTATCTATCTCCCATAAATTTTACTGGCTTTTTGCGCGAATCGCTTATTCTTGAGCAATGGGCTTTTCCTTTTTTCGTTCCGTCCCGGCCGGTCCGGCGACCGTCAGAAGCGAGCGCGTTCACGCGGTCGGCGGTCGTGAAATGCCATTGCGGATATTCGAGAACCCGCGCGCCAAGCGGCTGACGCTGCGTATCGAAGCGAACGGCAAGGGGTTGCGCGTCACCATCCCGCCCGGACTGCCGGAACGGGAAGTGCAGAGCTTTCTGCGCCGCCACGAAGGCTGGCTCGAAAGCCGCATTGCAAAACTGCCCGACCAGCCCGGCATCCGGAGCGGGGTGAAAATACCCATTCGCGGCGTGCCCCATCTCATCGCGCATCAGGCCGGGCGCGGCACCATCGAAAAGCTTGACGGCAATATATTGCTGGTTCATGGCGATGCCGCCCATTTGCCGCGCCGTGTTGCCGATTACCTCAAGGGTGAAGTCAAGCGCGACATCGAGGCACTCGTCGCGCGCCATACGGCAACCGTCGGGCGCAAGGCCAAAGCCATCCGCTTCAAGGATACGAAAAGCCGCTGGGGTTCGTGTACATCGGATGGCGTCCTGTCCTTTTCATGGCGTATAGGCATGGCGCCGCCGCCCGTGATAAACTATCTCGTGGCCCACGAAGTGGCGCATCTCATCGAGATGAACCATGGACCGAAATTCTGGAAACTCTGCCAGGAGCTTTGCCCCGACACCGAGCGCTGCAAGGCATGGCTAAAGCGCAATGGCAGCGCATTACAGGCTATCGACTTTTCATGAATCAAACCATTCTGACCGCCGCAAAGGTGCTTTGGGATTACCATTGCATCTATGATCCGCTACAAAAGGCCGATGTGATCATCGGGTTTGGCAGTTACGACCTGCGGGTGGCGGAACGCGCCGCCGCGCTTTATCTCGAAGGGCTGGCGCCCTCGCTTCTCTTCACCGGCAAGGGCGGCAGCGGAACGGAAGGCCTGTTTGCGACCACGGCGGCGGAAGCCTTCGCGGCGATTGCGATCGAACGCGGCGTGCCTGAAAGCGCGATCATCATCGAGCCGGATGCCAGCAATATCGGCGAGAAAGTCTCGCTCTCACGCGAAAAGCTCGGGCCGGGCGCCATCAGCGCGATTTTCGTGACCAAACCGCAAACGCAACACCGGGTTCACGCCACGGTGGCGCGGTATTGGCCGGAAGCGAAAGCCTTCATCACCGCGCCGCTGACCGCTTTCGAAGACCAGCCCACCGAGCATTACCCGTTTGAAATGCTGGCGCGTGAACTGGTCGGCGATCTCAAACGCATTCTCGCATATCCGGCAAAAGGCTTTCAGATCGCGCAAGCCATTCCCCTTGAGGTGATGGAAGCATATGATTACCTGATTGCACACGGCATCGATGACCAGTCTATAGGCGCTAACGGCGATCCGGCTTGAGTCGCGCCGCAATTTGTGCGACGGGAATGCGATGGTTCTTGATATAAAAATATGTGGCCTGAAAACGCCCGAAGCGGTTGCCGCCGCTCTGGATGGCGGAGCGACGCATATCGGTTTCATCTTCTTTCCCAAAAGCCCGCGCCACCTTGCGCCCGCACAGGCAGCGCACCTGCGTGATGCAGCGCGTGGACGCGCAAAGGTGGTTGCCGTGACGGTGGATGCGGATGACGCGGCGCTCGATGAAATCGTCGCCCGGCTTTATCCCGACATGCTGCAATTGCATGGCCATGAGACGCCGGAACGTGTAAGCTTCGTCAAGAAGCGCTATGGCCTGCCGGTCATGAAGGCGTTTGCCGTGCGCGAGGCTTCCGATTTGGCCGCCATTGCGCCCTATAAAGGCATTGCCGACCGCTTTCTTTTCGACGCCAAGCCGCCGAAAGGCGCTGAGCTTCCCGGCGGCAATGGCGTCGCATTCGACTGGACCTTGCTTGATACGCTTGACGCGGATGTCGATTACATGCTTTCCGGTGGGCTGAATGCGGGCAACATCGCCGAGGCGCTGCAAAAGACCAGAGCGCCGGGCATCGATGTGTCGTCCGGTGTGGAGCGCGCGCCCGGCGAAAAGGACGTGCATCTTATCGAGGAATTTTTCCAGGCCATTGCCAGAGCGGATAAAAAATCATCCGCAGACCATGCCTGAACATGACGGAGCGGAATGTTGAACAAGCCGGTTGAACCCAATTCCTACAAGACAGGCCCGGACGAAGAAGGCATGTTCGGCATTTTTGGCGGACGTTTCGTCGCCGAGACGCTGATGCCGCTGATCCTCGAATTGCAGGACGCCTATGAAACGGCGAAGAACGATCCCGAATTTCAGGCCGAGCTGTCGAACCTCTCGACCCATTATGCCGGTCGTCCGTCGAAACTCTATTTCGCCGAAGGGCTGACAAACCACATTCGTGACATTTCCTCGGCCAAGGGCCTTGCGGGCGGCGCGAAAATCTACTTCAAGCGCGAAGACCTCAACCATACCGGCAGCCACAAGGTCAATAATTGCCTTGGCCAGATCCTGCTTGCCAAGCGCATGGGCAAGACGCGCATCATCGCGGAAACCGGCGCTGGCCAGCATGGCGTGGCATCCGCCACCGTCGCCGCCCGCTTCGGCCTGCCCTGCGTGGTCTATATGGGCGCAACCGATGTCGAGCGCCAGAAGCCGAATGTTTTCCGCATGAAGCTGCTGGGCGCGGAAGTGAGGCCGGTTTCAGCGGGTCACGGCACGCTCAAAGACGCCATGAACGAAGCGCTGCGCGACTGGGTGACCAATGTCGAGGACACCTATTACCTGATCGGCACCGCCGCTGGTCCGCATCCCTATCCGGAACTGGTGCGCGATTTCCAGTCGGTCATCGGCACCGAAGCACGCGCACAGATTCTCGAACAGGAAGGCCGTCTGCCCGATGTGATCGTGGCGGCAGTCGGCGGCGGCTCCAATGCCATCGGCCTGTTCCATCCCTTCCTTGACGATGCGTCGGTGAAGATCGTCGGCGTCGAAGCGGGCGGGCGCGGCCTCGACGGCATCGAGCATTGCGCATCGATGAATGCGGGACGCCCCGGCGTGCTGCATGGCAACCGCACCTATCTGCTGCAAAATGAAGACGGCCAGATTCTCGAAGGCCATTCGGTTTCGGCAGGTCTCGATTATCCCGGCGTCGGCCCCGAACATTCATGGCTGCGCGATACGGGCCGTGTCGATTATGTGCCGATCCTCGATGATGAGGCGCTCGACGCATTCCAGCTCTGCACCCGCACCGAAGGCATCATTCCGGCGCTCGAATCGGCGCACGCCATCGCGCAGGCCGTGAAGATGGCCCCGACCATGGGCAAGGATCAGGTCATCATCGTCAATCTGTCGGGCCGTGGCGACAAGGATGTGCATACGGTCGGACAATTGCTCGGCATGGAAATCTGAGGGAAATGACTATGACCACCCGCATCGACACCAAATTCGCTCAGTTGAAATCCGAAGGCCGTCCGGCGCTTGTCACCTATTTCATGGGCGGCGATCCCGATTATGAAACCTCGCTTGAAGTGATGAAGGCGCTGCCCAAGGCCGGTTCCGACGTGATCGAGCTTGGCATGCCCTTTTCCGATCCGATGGCCGATGGCCCGGCGATTCAGGCCGCTGGTCTGCGTTCGCTCAAGGCCGGGCAGACGCTGGCCAAGACGCTGAAAATGGCCGAAGATTTCCGCAAGCAGGACGACACGACGCCCATCGTGCTGATGGGCTATTACAATCCGATCTATATTTACGGCGTCGAACGCTTTCTCAACGATGCCAAAGCCTCGGGCATTGATGGGCTGATTATCGTCGATCTGCCATCCGAAATGGACAAGGAATTGTGCATTCCGGCAATGGAGGCGGGCATCAGCTTCATCCGCCTCACCACACCGACCACCGACGACAAGCGCCTGCCCAAGGTGCTGCACAATTCTTCGGGCTTCGTCTATTATGTCTCGATGAACGGCATTACCGGCTCGGCCATCGCCGATACATCCGCCGTCGCAGATGCGGTTCGCCGCATCAAGAAAAGCACGCAATTGCCGATCTGCGTCGGCTTTGGCGTCAAGACGCCGGAGCAGGCGGCAGCCATTGGCGCTGCGGCTGACGGCGTTGTGGTGGGCACGGCAATCGTCAATGCCATTGCCGGAGAACTGGGCGCAGACGGCAAGGCGAAGGGCGACCCCGTCGCTGCCGCGACAAAGCTTGTAAGCGCATTGGCGCAGAGCATTCGCGCGACGCGCCTTGAAGCCGCCCAATAAATCGGCCATTTAAGCAGCGAACACTGTAGAACAAGAAACGGGACCAAACGTCATGAACTGGATCACCAATTACGTCCGCCCGAAGATCAATTCGATGCTCGGACGGCGCGAAATGCCGGAAAATCTTTGGATCAAGGATCCATCGACCGGCGAAATGGTGTTCCACAAGGATCTTGAGAGCAATCAGTTCGTGATTCCCTCCTCCGGCCATCACATGCGCATCAAGGGCAAGGACCGTCTGCGTTTCTTCTTCGACAAGGGCGAATATACGACGCTGGAAGCGCCGAAAGTTCCGCTCGACCCGCTGAAATTCCGCGACGAGAAGAAATATATCGACCGTCTCAAGGATTATCGCACCCGCACCGGCATGGATGACGCCATCATCAACGGGCTTGGCACCATCGAGGGCCTGCCCATCGTCGCCACCGTGCAGGATTTCGGCTTCATGGGCGGTTCGCTGGGCATGGGCGCGGGCGAAGCCATCATTCAGGGCTTTGAGAAGGCCATCGAACTCAAGCGTCCGCTGGTGCTGTTTGCAGCTTCCGGCGGCGCGCGCATGCAGGAGGGCATTCTTTCACTCATGCAGCTTCCGCGCACCACGGTTGCCGTGGAAATGCTGAAAGAAGCGGGCCTGCCCTATATTGTCGTCCTCACCAATCCGACCACCGGCGGCGTCACCGCTTCCTACGCCATGCTGGGTGACATCCATATTGCCGAACCGGGCGCGCTGATCGGTTTTGCCGGGCCGCGCGTGATCGAGCAGACCATTCGCGAAAAGCTGCCCGAAGGCTTCCAGAGCGCCGAATATCTGATGGAGCACGGCATGGTCGATATGGTCGTTTCGCGGCTCGAACTGAAGGAAACCATTGCGCGCCTGCTCAAGATCATGACCCGGCAGCCGGCCAACAGCGATCTCCCTGCCCCTGAACAGCCAGAAGCTGACAGCAAGGCGGCCTGATCGTGGCAGGAAAAGCGGATGCCGTCATCGAGCGGTTGATGCAATTGCATCCAAAAGGTTTCGATCTTTCTCTGGAGCGCATTCGCGGCCTTCTGGAGAAGCTCGGCAATCCGCATCTCAACCTGCCGCCCGTCATCCATATTGCCGGAACCAACGGCAAGGGCTCGGCCAGTGCCTTCTGCCGCGCCATTCTCGAAGCCAGCGGCTTTGGCGTTCACGTCCATACTTCGCCGCATCTGGTCAACTGGCATGAGCGCTATCGGCTTGCCGCCAAGGGCGGCGGCGAATTCGTTTCCGACGATGTTCTGGCGGATGCCATAGAACGCGTCGAAGCGGCCAATGGCGGGCAGCATATCACGGTTTTTGAAATCCTCTCCGCCGTTGCCTTCGTGCTGTTTTCCGAACATCCGGCGGATGTCGTCATCCTTGAAGTGGGGCTTGGCGGGCGTTTCGACGCAACCAACGTCATTGATGATCCCGCCGCAGCGCTGATCATGCCCATCTCGATCGACCATCAGGCCTATCTGGGCGACAAGGTGGAGCTGATCGCCGCCGAAAAGGCCGGTATCATCAAGGAAGGCTGTCCGGTCGTCATCGGCTTCCAGTTCTTCGATGCGGCGCGCGAAGTGCTGACCTCCACCGCCGACCGCCTCAATTGCCCGGTTTCGGTCTATGGGCAGGATTTCCTCGCCTTTGAGGAACATGGGCGGATGGTGTTCCAGAACGAGGACGGGCTGATTGACCTGCCCCTGCCGCGCCTGCCCGGACGCCACCAGATCGCCAATGCGGCGGCGGCAATCGAAACCGTGCAGATGGCGGGCTTTACCATTACGGAAAAAGCGGCTGAAAAAGCGCTGATGGTCGTGGACTGGCCCGCGCGCATGCAGCGGCTTACCCATGGCGCGCTGGTCGATCTTGCGCCTCCGGCTTCGGAAATCTGGCTCGATGGCGGGCATAATCCCGGCGCGGGCATTGTCATAGCCGAAGCGCTGGGCGATCTTGAAGAGCGCTCCACACGACCGCTTTTCCTCATTACCGGCATGATCAACACCAAGGATCCGACCGGCTATTTCGAAGCTTTCGCAGGTATGGCGCGGCATGTCTTCACGGTGCCCATTTCATCCAGCGATGCGACCATCGCAAATGATACACTGGCGCTGGCGGCACAAAAAGCCGGACTTTCGGCAGAGCCGGTGCATTCGGTGGCCAATGCATTGAAGCTCTTGCGCGATACCTGGCCGCATGATGAAGCGCCGCCGCGCATCCTGATCGGCGGCTCGCTTTATCTGGCAGGCGAAGTGCTGGCGGAAAACGGCACTCCGCCACTCTAGTGTTGTTTTTACGCGCATCTTATTCCGAAAACCGCTTCACACTTTTCGGGATGCGCTCGAAAATAAAACCCGGCGCAAAGGCCGGGCTTTTCATTTCTATAAGTCGCTCTTATCAAGCAGCGGAAGCCTTGATCCAGTCGGCAAGGCGGCTCTTTGGAGCAGCACCCACCATATTGGCGGCGAGTTCACCATCCTTGAACAGAAGAAGTGTCGGGATCGAACGTACGCCGAACTGGGCTGCGAGTTCCGGATTCTCGTCGATATTGACCTTGGCGATCTTGACCTTTCCGGCCATTTCCGCCGCGATCTCATCGAGTGCCGGGGCGATCATCTTGCATGGACCGCACCATTCAGCCCAAAAATCCACCACAACCGGCTCGCTCGACTGAAGAACGTCCGATTGAAAATTGCTGTTATCGACCTTTACGGTTGTCATGGGGCTGTCCTCTTCTTCGCACCAAAGCGGCAGATATGTTTGCAGACTCACTCAGAACCTGCTTCTCTTGACCATATCATGTGGCGCGCGCGCCGCCATCCGTCAAGTTCTAGAGCGGTTCCTGTTTAAACAGAATCGCCGGAACCGCTCTATTTTTTATTTTATCGCATTATCCGGACGCAAAACCGTTTCACACTTTTGCTGGAAATGCTCTAGTTACTCACCTTTCCTTGAGTGGCTTTAAGTGCCTCTAACGCTTCATCGAGCACGGCATCCGGCAGAGACATCAGAAATGGCCCTTCGGTGAAGAGCAAAGCAGCCTCCACCACGCGGCTCGGATAAAGCGGCGTGAGTAATTCGCGATAAAGCGCCAATTGCGCGCGATAGGCGAATGGCACCGCCTCAATCACCTTCGGCGGCGGGCGATTGGTCTTGTAATCGACAATCAGAACGCGGTTTTCATCTACACTGATGCGGTCGATCTGGCCCGATACCGCATGGTCTTTACCACCCAGATCGATCATGCCCATGATCGCCACCTCGCCGCGTGAGCCTTGCGCAAAGACCGGCGCGAATTTTGAATCATCCAGCACGGCACGCACGCTGTCCCACGCTTTTTCCCGCTCGGCCTGCGGCCAGTCGGCGGCAATGCGCGCGAGATAATCCTGCGCCAGTTGCTCACGTTCAGCCTGCACCACGTCCGGCAGATATTGCAGCAGCATATGGATCGCCGTGCCGCGCCGCAAAGCAAAGCCGGGCGCTTCATTGCCCGGCCCCAGCACAGGCGAGGCCATGTCGAGCGGCGGTTCTTCATCCGCCTCGATCAGTGCCGAAGCGCCCGAGGGCGCCAGTGGACGCGGCAATCCGGGTTCGGGTTTCATCGGATGCAGATAGGCTTGCGGAAGCGGCGGCAGTGCAGTTGCCTCCTCCGGCTCGCTTTCAATGATCTGTGTCAAGCCGCGCGGCGTGTTGCGATAGCGGCGCGCGGCCTCGCCCGTAATCGGATGGATGAAGGTTTCCGCCTTTGTGGTCAGCGCATCCTCGACCAGCCTGTGCCATGTCTCGCCGCTTTCGCGCGCGCCGCGATAGCCGCAAATGATGAGCCGGTCTTCGGCGCGCGTCATGCCCACATAGAGCAGGCGGCGATATTCTTCTTCGGCACGGGTCTTCAAACCTTCGATCCGGGCTGCCAGAAACCCGGTCTGATAGGCTGAATTGGGCTGCCAGAGGAAACCTTTCACCGGCTGACCGTCATTTGTAAGATCAAAGGGCACCAGTTTCGGCGCGCGGCTGCCGGTCCAGACCGCGCTGCCCGGATCCACCAGAAACACCACCGCACCTTCAAGCCCCTTGGCGGCATGCACCGTCATGATGCGCACTTCATCGCGCCCCTGATCGAGTTCGCGCTTGATTTCGGGCGAGGCTGCATCCAGCGTTTCCAGAAAAGCCTGCAAGCCCGGCAAGCCAGCGCGCTCGGCGGACAGCGCATAATTCTGGAATTCGTCGATAATGTCGCCCGCTTCCGGCCCCAATCGCGCCAGAAGCTTTCGGCGCGCGCCATCCGCACTCAATATGCGCGCATAGAACTCGAAGACCGGCATGGTGTCGGCCATGTTGCGCCAGCGGCTCAGCGTCTTATGGACCGGGATAAGCGCCGCATCCTCTTGCGAGGCACGATAAAGCCGCTCGAACAGGGTTTCGCCCGCGCCGCGCGGATGGGCAAGCCTGAACAGCTGCTCGTCGTCCCAGCCGAAAAGCGGGCTTTTGAGAAGCGAAGCCAGCGAAAGATCGTCGGAAGGCTGCAACACAAAACGGCCCAGCGCCATCAGGTCCTGAATGGCGATATGGCTGGTCAGTTTCAGCCGGTCGGCACCGGCCACCGGCACCTGAAGCTCCTTGAGCGCACGCGACAAGGCAGGCATGAACTGGTCGCGCTTGCGCACCAGCACCATGATGTCACGCGGCGCAAGCTTGCGGTTCTGCCCCGGAATGGTTTCGCCGCGATCGAGCCAATAGCGGATGGTGGCTGCGATCTGCTCGGCCAGACGGACGGCGGGCGCGGCCAGGTGATCGACCGGTATGCGCCAGTCATCCGGCTCCTCCACCGCTTCCGGCGTCAGCATGTCCCAGATTTCCACCTCACCCGGTTCGTTTTCGCGAATGGCCGAGTGAACCGTTGCCCCTGACAGGCCGCGATTGGCCTCGGGACGCGCAAAGACCTCATCCACTGCCTGCAACACATCGGGAGCCGAGCGGAACGAGAAATTGAGGCTTACACGCTCGAATTGAAGCTGCGCATCCTCGGCGCGCAGACTGACCGCCCTGCCCTGCGCGGCAAAATCTTCCGGCACGGCACCCTGAAACGAATAGATCGACTGTTTTTCGTCGCCCACGGCAAACAGCGTGCGCTGCACATTGCGCTGGCCGAGGCCGGAGAAAAACTCCTCTGAAAGCATGCGGATGACCTGCCACTGGTCGGGGCTGGTATCCTGCGCCTCATCGACCAGAATATGATCAATGCCGCGGTCGAGCTTATATTGCACCCATTGCCCTGCGCCCTCGCGCGCCAGAAGCGCAACCGTGCGGGTAATCAGGTCTTCAAAGTCGAGCAGGCCGCGCTTGCGTTTCAAATCGTGATAGCGTTGCAGCAGATTGTCGATCAGCGTGAGGGCTGCCAGATTGAGCCGGACAAGACGCAATTCCCTGAGCCGGTCCAGTCCCTGTTCGATGCGGGCAGCGGCGGCGTTGAAATCCTCCTCGAAATCCGGCAACAGCTTTTTGACTGCCGCCGAGCCGACATAGGAACCGGATTTGGCCTCGCCCGTCGCCTTCAGGAAAGCCGCGCGCAGCACCGCCTCCCTGTCGATTGCGGTTTTCGCCTTGTCGAACTGCTTGAGTTGCAAGGCGAAATCATGTGCGCGCGCCGCGCCCTTCGCAATCGAGAGGATCAGATCGAGCGCATCGTCGGAAAATTCCGGCATCGGCCAGAGATCGGCGAGAATATCCGCCTCGCGCGCATCCGGACTGAAGCCGAAATTGCGATGAAGCGCCTCGCTGCGATCCTCTGCCATGCCGAGTGCCGCGATATATTGCTGCAAGCCGTGGCGGCGGTTGACCGCCTCATCGAGCAGCGATTGCAGGCCCATTTCGCCTGCGGCCTGCATGACGTCGGCAAAGGCCGCGCCAAGTTGCGCGTCGCCGCCGCCATGCGCCGTCTCAAGCAGGGTGCGGCGCGCCTCGCCCACAAGTGCGGCCTGCATCAGATCATCCATCATCTCGAAATGACCGGCGATGTTCGCTTCAAGCGGGAACTGGTGCAGGATGGCTTCGCAGAAAGCGTGGATGGTCTGGATTTTCAGCCCGCCCGGCGTCTCCAGCGCGCGCGCGAAAAGACGCCGCGCCACGCCAAGCCGTGCCGCACCGGGGCGACGGCCCTCAAGCTTGAAAAGCCGCTCCGCCAGATCGGCATCGGGCAGGACCGCCCATTCAGAGAGGCGCGCAAAGACGCGGTTCTGCATCACTGCCGCCGCAGCCTTGGTATAGGTCAGGCAGAGGATTTTCGACGGATCGGTGCCTTCGAGCAAAAGCCGGATGACGCGCTCGGTCAGCACATGGGTCTTGCCGGAACCCGCATTGGCCGACACCCAGACGGAGGCTTGCGGATTGGCGGCGCTCGCCTGGGCGGCAATGGTTTCGGGCGGAATATTGCGCTGCTTTTTCATTCGCCGCCCTCCCCGCCCGCATCGCCACCGGCGGACCATTCGAGCACGCGCGCCAGATGATCGTAATCGCCGGTCAGATCGGTTTCGCGAAACGGCAGCGCGCGCGAAAGATAACCCTTATCCGGCTTCTGATATTCCGCCAGCAATTGCGCAAGGCGCTGCCATGCTTCCTCACCAAGCGCG
Organism: Falsochrobactrum shanghaiense; assembly: GCF_003149535.1. GTDB lineage: Bacteria > Pseudomonadota > Alphaproteobacteria > Rhizobiales > Rhizobiaceae > Brucella > Brucella shanghaiense. The sequence continues at coordinate 633,864 of NZ_QGDB01000001.1, forward strand.
GGCGCGGTCTTTTCCGAAGGGGGCCTGCCGACCCGGAGGATCGATTCAGGCTTCACTTCACCGCCCGCACGCAGGCGCACATAGGTCAGATCGGACGCCCTGACCGGGCCCAGTTCACGGAAAGCGCCGCGCACGAGCAAAGCTGCTTCCAGTGCAAGTTGCGGCGACAAGAGCACATGCGCCTGCCGTGGAGATGGCGTCGAGCCGGTCTTGTAGTCGATCACTTCCGCGCTGCCGTCACGCATCAGATCGATCCGGTCGGCACGGCCCGACAATGTGATGCCAAGATTTTCGACCTCGCGCTTATCCGAGGCGATTTCGGCAAAACGGGTCTGCACATTATAGGCGCGTGCGCGCTCCCATTCGAGAAATTGCGGAATAAGGCCGGTGAAACGCGGCCACCAGACCGCCTCGATTTCAGTCGGCAGGTCCATTTGCGCAAAAAACAGCCCGCCGATTTCGGCAAGCTGTCGTGCCGCCTCCGGCGACATTGGATCGATGGCTTCCTGCGTGAAATGGCCCAGAATATCGTGAAACAGCGTGCCACGCTCGGCTGCTGCCGGATCGCGGATCAGCGGCTCCAGCGGGCGCAGCCTGAGTATCTTCTTTGCAAAGATCGCATAGGGATCGCGGCGTAGCGTCTCGATTTCCGTAACCGAGAAATGCTTTGGCCGCGCCTCGACCGGAGGGGCGGGCTGCGGCCGCCTGACGAAAGGAACGTCCGGCGCGCGGTCGATCTCGCGCGCCCAGTGAATGAAGCGGTTTCCACGCGCGCGCATATCGCCAGTCACATCCGCCCCAAGCACGGTTTCAAAGCGCTGCAACCAGCGCGAGGGTACGGTTGGCGCATTGTCAGTGCGCTGCGAGCGGGTCAGCACGACATGATCCATGCCAAGCGCCATCTGGAAATCATGCGCGGCAAGGCCCGTGCGGCGCTCTGGCGGATCAAGCGCGATCATCGCCTTCATCGGGCGCGACATGAAGGGGTCGTTGCGGGTCTTGGCAGGCCAGCTGCCTTCGTTAAGTCCCCCGACCACGACCGTATCGACCGTCTGCAAACGCGCTTCCAGCGCACCCCAGATGAAGACGCGCGGATGGCCGCCCGGATGCGGCTTGACCGTCTCGCCCGACATCAAAGCTTCGATAATAGCGGGCCATTCGGCGGCTTCGAAATCAAGGCCCGCCTCGCTCGATACAAGCTGACGCAGGAAGGAAGCCAGCTTTTCGCCATGCTCGCCGGAATAAAAGCCGGTCACGCTGCCATTCTCGTCGCGCGCAAGGTTTTCGAGTGCTTCGACGGTCGCGCGCGCGATCTCGCCAATTTCCGTTCGCCGGTTAACAATCGTGAAGGGGGCAAGCGGCACGACCGCTTCCGAAAGGCTCACGCAAAGATTACGCGCGGCCTCGATCATCTCTGGCGTGATGGTGGAATGCCATGCCGGTTGCCATGGCTGGCTGGCGCTTTCCTCCAGCCGGCGGTCGAAGAAGGCTGGCAGATCGATGATCGAAGCGCGGCCCGTACCGCCGCGAAAAGCCACCAGTTCAAGTGTTTCCGCCGCCAGCCGCCGGTCGATGCGCTTGCCGCCAAGCCGCAGCATCGGATGTTTGACCAGCGCCAGCAAAGCCACCGGATCACCGGGATTAAACAGGTTTTCGATGGCCAGACGCATGAGCGTCGCGGTTTCGATGTCGCGCAAATGCCGCCCGCCCGAATCGTCGGCATCGATGCCAAAGCGCGCCAGTTCGCCCACCACGCGGCGCGCCAGATTGCGGTCTGCCGTCACCAGCGCTGCCGTCCTGTTCGCATTGCTGATTGCATCGCGAAGCGCGAGCGCCACCGCCAGCGCCTCCTCGCGTTCGTTTGCCGCCTCGATCAGATCGATTTTTTGCGCGACAATTTGCAAGGCCTGCGGGCGCATATCCGCATTGCTGTTGAGCAGGCTCCATGCATCGGTCGTTTCTGCCGGGCGCAGCGCCTCGCTGACCACCCGTTCCAGCACACGCTTTTCATGCGGCATATCTTCAATATGCTCAACATCGTCGCGCAATATCCCGATGGTCTCAAGCAATTTGTGCAAGCCATATTGCGGATGGCCGAAGGTGGAAGGATTGTCCTCCGCCTCCCCCAGCAGGCGCCATGCGCCATCATCAAGATCGCGATCAAGCCCCGGCAGCACGACTGTGCCATTGGGCAATCGGGCGATGGTCGAAATCAGTTCAGCAGCAGCCGGAATCGAGCCGGTGGAACCGGCAGCGATCACCGGACCCTGCGGGGGATTGTCACGCAGCCGCGCCACCTCGCCCAATATGAGTTGGTTGCGATGCGCGGCCGGGTTGGAAAGCCTGCGTTCTTCCAGAATATCCGGCCAGAGTTTTGTTACAATATCGAGAAAGCCCAGCGTCACCTGCCACCAGTCGGCAAGGTCTTCCGGCGCAATGTCCCCAAGCTGGCTCCAGCTTGCATTGTCGGTTTCGACTTCATCCATCAGACCGGCAAGATCGCGCGCAAGCCAGATGGCGTCGGCGGTGGTGGCCGGAACCGACACGTCATCCACGCCGAAAAGCGCGCGCACATGAACAGGCAGGGATTCACGCCATGGACGGATCAGCCGCGCCAGCAGCAAAAGCCGCTCGGCCTTGCCGATGGGCGGGTTGAGATCGAAGACGCCTGCCGCCCCCGCATTGAAAAAGGCTGCATCCTCATCCACGTCGCCGAGCGGGCGAATGGTGGGCAGGATGGCGCTCTTAGCCGGATTCATATCGACAAGGATTGAACGCAAGGCGCGCGCCGCGCGCCGCGTCGGCACATAGATGGTCGCGCTGGCCAGCGCCAGCGGATCGGAGGGATTGCCGGGAAAACCTTCCACCAGCCTGCCTTCCAGCAGCGCCTTGGCGAAAGCGGGCAGAAAAGGCGTGCCGGACGGAATGGAAAACAGTTTCTGCCGTCTCATGCTGTCGCCTCCTATGCCAAAGCCGATAGTGCAGCCTCCGCCTCGCCTATCGCTTCGGGCGTGCCCACCGTCAGCCAATGTCCGCTCATGGGCATAGCATAAAGACGCCCTGCTGCAATGGCTGCATCGAAATATCGATTGAGCGAGGAAACGCCCGATTCGGCACCCGCAAAGATGCGCGGATGAAGAATAGCTGCGCCCGCATAGATCACAGGGGTTCCCGCAACATCGCGCGCGCGGCGCAGGCGGGCCTCATTATCCGCAACGAAATCACCTTTGCCCTCAAAGCCGGTGGCCTGCGAGAACTCCGCCGTCATCAGCAGGATGTCCATGCGGGCGTCATCCCAGAATTCGGCAAGAGCGGCAAGATTGGGCCTCGCCACGTCGCCTACCCAGAACGTATCGGCATTGAGAACGAAGAACGGCTTTTTTCCAAGCTCCGGCAGCGCCTTGATGATGCCGCCCGCCGAATCGAGCAGGCAATCGCGTTCATCGGAAATGATAATCTGCGGCGCTTTGCGTTCAGAAAGATGCGCTTCCAGTTTGTCGGCTAAATAATGGATGTTAACGATTGTCTTTTGCACGCCTGCTTGGGCAAGTGCGTCCAGCCCCCAATCGATCAGCGGCTTGCCCGCCACTTCGACCAGCGGCTTGGGTATAGTGTCGGTTATGGGGCGCATGCGCTTGCCAAGACCGGCGGCAAGCATGATGGCCGTATCAGGCATTTTCATCGTCCTGCCTTTTCTGTAACAGACCGAGCGCGTTAAACCATGCCGCCACCGGCTCCATAACCGGATGGTGCAGCACGCGCTCCAGATATTCGTGGATATGCGGCAGGTGGTTGAGATAATGCGGCTTGCCGTCACGCTCGTCGAGGCGCACGAAAAGCCCCAGCAGCTTGGCGTTGCGCTGCGCGCCCATGACGGCATAGGCTTTGCCAAATTCTGCCGCGTCGAAGGTGTGGCCGAGCCTGCGGCGTTCGCCGCAATAGGCGCGCAAGGTCGCCTGCTCAAGCTCAGGAGCAATGCGCACGCGCGCATCCAGCGCCAGCGACGCCACGTCATAGGCGGCAGGGCCGATCATCGCATCCTGAAAATCGATGGTGCCGATCTTGTCCCTGCCCTGCGCATCGGCAAACCAGAACAGGTTCGGCGAATGATAATCGCGCAGCAGCAGGCTTTGCTCCGTATCGGAAATCGCGTCAAAGACCTGATCCCATGCTGCGGCATAAGAGGTGCTTTCAGTCTCGCTCAACTGGCGACCCATCATGCGCGGCGCATACCATTGCCCGACAAGATCGACCTCCATCATCATCGCCTCACGGTCAAACGGGGCGATGATGTGATCACTATAGCCGTCAATCGGTACGCGGTCGGGCCATTGGACCCCATGCAGATGGGCGAGAAAACGCGCTGCCGCCTCATAGCGTTCCGTCACCGGCTCGCCGGAGGGCGCGCGCACACCCTGCCTGCCGAGATCCTCAAGCACCAGAAACCCGGCATCGAGATCCATCGCGCGCATTTGCGGCACACGGAAGCCCCGGCTCTCCAGCAGCCTGCCGATGGCCACGAAAGCCTGAATATTTTCTGCGATATGGGCAATCTGGCGATAGGATTTTCCGTTGCGCAACGGCGGATCATAGGGCAAGGCGGGCGCATTCATCAGGATTTCGACGCCATGGCCAGCGCTGGTAATCGTTTCGTATTTGCGCGGCGATGCATCGCCTTGCAGATAGCGGCGTGTCGCGCCCTTGCGGTCGTTTTGCTCAAGGAAAGCGCGGATGGCAAGCGAGCGTTGCAGACGTGCAATCGCCTCCGGCGTGCCTTCGACACGAATCCGCCGCCCGGCCCCCTCATGGGCAAGTGTCACCGCGAATGACGGCGCAGGCAGGAAGCCTTCGGCCTGTTCGGGCCATTCGGCAAGCACCGCCCCATCTTCGAGAAATTCCGCAAGCCCCAGTTCGTCGAGTTCCTCGCCATGGGAAATGCGGTAGAGATCGGCATGGGCGACGGGCAGGCGCAGCGCCTCATAGCTTTGCACCAGCGTGAAAGTCGGGCTTGGCACGTCCAGCGCGTCATCATCGGCAATCGTGCGAATGACGGCGCGGGCAAGCGAGGATTTTCCCGCACCCAGATCGCCCGACAGGGTGACAAGATCACCTTTCTGCAAGGCAAGGGCGAAGTCTTCGCCAAAGCGCTGCGTGGCGGCTTCGTCGGGCAGGAAAAATTCGATATATGTGTTTGAGGCGCTCATAAGCACCCCTTATCCTATTCGGCGGCGGCGCGGAAGCTGCGCGCTTCCGACGGGAAGCGGCAAATTACCGTGGTGCCGCTTTTCAGTCCGGCTTCGGGGCCGGTTTCGATCTCGACCTTGCCGCCATGCAGTTCGACAAAGCTCTTGACGATGGAAAGGCCAAGCCCGACGCCGCGCTTGCGCCCACCATTGGGATAGGCCTGAAAACGCTTGAAAACGGTGTCGAGCACATCGGCGGGCATGCCCGGACCGTCATCATGAACCGTAAAGACGATTTCCGAGCCTTCGCGCACGACCTGCAATGTCACTGCGGAACCTTCCGGCGCATAATTTGCGGCATTTGAAAGCAGGTTGAACAGAACCTGCCTCACCCGGTTGGCATCGGCCTTGAAGGCCTCGACATCATCGGCAATGTGGATTTCAAGCGAAATATCATGTTCCGCAAAGCGCTCGCCGACACGTTTTGCGGCGGCGTCGATTTCATCGGCGATGGATACATCGTCAATATCGAGCTGCATGATGCCCGCATCCACCGTCGCCAGATCGAGAATATCGTTGACGATGGCCAGCAGCACCGATGAGGACGTGCCGATATGGTCGAGATATTCAAGCTGGCGCTCATTGAGCGAGCCGAAGGCCGGGGTTTGCAGCAGTTCGGTGAAGCCGATAATATTGGTCAGCGGCGAGCGCAACTCGTAGGAGACGTGCTGCACGAAATCATTCTTGATCTGATCGGCCAGCGAAAGTGCTTCGTTCTTTTCCTTGAGCGCGCGCTCGACGCGCACCGTGTCGGTCACGTCGATGAAGGTGAGCATGGTCTGCCCCTTGGGCAGCGGCACCACGGCATAGGAAAGGATGATGCCGTCATCGAGTTCGACCTGCCCCATATGGCCGTTGCGCTCATCGAGGAAGCCGGTGACGGAGGAGACGAAATCATCCCACAGGCTGTCACCGCCGCGCTGGCGGCAAAGCCGGGCAATGCCGGAAATATGGGTGCCTTCGACCACCATGAGCGCAGGCAGCGACCACAGACCGGCAAAGGACGGGTTGGAAAGGCGCAGCCGGCCATCGGAGCCGAACACGGCCACCGCTTCCGCCAGATGATCGAGCGTTTCGCCCTGCACCTTGATCAGCGTATTATAGCGGCCTTCGAGCTCGAATTTCTCGGTCATGTTTTCGAAGAACCACGTCACGCCGCCCTTGGGATGCGGGTTTGCGACCACGCGCAGGATGCGTGTGTCGGGCAGATGCCACATATGTTCTTCAGGCTCTACCGCGCGATAGGCGGCAAGCATGGAATCCTTCCACTTGCGCCATTCCGGCTGTTCGGGAAGCTTGCCTTCCGAGCGCAGGCGATCAAAAATCAGCGTATTGCTCGGCTGCGTTTCCAGCCAGGCCGTATCGAGCGACCAGAGCGCGACGAAAGCCTGATTGAAGAATTGCAGCTTCATTTCCGGATCGAAGATCGCAACCGCCGTGGAAAGCTGATCCAGCGTTTCGGCATGGCTTTTGAGCGTGCGATTGAGTTCCTCGCGCACCTGCTCCATTTCGCTGAGATCAAAACCCAGCCCGACAGAGCCGGTTTCCGCGCTCACTTCGGTCACGTCGAAAACGCGGCGATCGCCACGCACGACCGCCGGCAATTGCTCATGCAGATCGGGTTCGGCAAAACGGTTGCGCTCCAGCCGCTGGCGCGCCTGCGCGCCGAAAAGCTCGCGGCCCTCGGTTGCGGCCTGCATGGCGTCCACCGCATCGACCGCGCGGGCATAGGCGCTGTTGACCCAGTCGAGCCGCCCGCCGCTGTCGCGCACCCATGCAGGCTGGTCGAGCCGGTCGAGCAGATGGCGCAGGAGCGCCAGTTTTTCGGAGAGTTCGCGGTTTTGCGCCTGAAGGCTCGCGCGCTCGGCGCGCACGCCCTCAAGGCTTAGAAAGCGGACGATGGCGAAGCTGCCCGATGTACGCCCATGCACATCCAGTAGCGCGCCATTGACGGTTTCCACCGTCATGTCAAAGGCATGGGCCTGTTCGCGCAGCGCGGTAATCGCGCGTTCGAGCGCTATGACCGATTGCGGGCGCAGCCAGCGGCCAAATGCCAGAAAATGCGAGCGGTCCTGCGGTGCGCCGCTGTCAAAGGGCAATTGCCCGACCAGATCGGCGCGCGCGCCATGCGCGTCCCAGACGACGATGCGCTGATCCTTGAGATTGAGCAGCGCTTCATTGCGCTGCGCCGTCAGGCTGAGATCCGCGAATTTGCTGCGCAGATCATTGTTTTCATTATATATTTTTGAGCGGTCACGAATGAGCCAGCCAGCGGAAAGAAGGGCTGCGCCCAAAGCGCCGACAAAAATGGAGAACTGGATGACTTCGAAGGCGCCGACACTGCCGCCATAGGGAAGGGCGATGCGGGCCGAATCATAAGCCTCCTGCGCATAAGCGGGCGCGGCTGCAAGCAGCGCAGACACGGAAATGCCGGACTTGAGAAATCGGGAAAGCAGGCTTTTTGAAGCAAAAGGCTTTTCGGCTCGCGGCTTTTCGCGCAAGCGTGCCATTTTTGTGAAACACTGTTTCCCCGTTTCGGGATCATGCTCCAATGAGCCGACCTCTGGCATGTTTCCCTTTTCTCCGCCACCCCGGCCAATTTCGCACGGAAATCGAGCCGTATTTCAAAACTGCCACATTCCAGCCCCTGCGCACCCGCCATGGTGCAGCAAGAGCAATCCGGTTTCGAAGAAGGCTACGCCGACCGCCTTTTGCCAGAAATGGCACAAGACGCCGAACGCAGATACCCGTCAAAACACATTATTTTCCCGCATTTCCGCAGGCAGAGCCGCTTTACGTCTCTGCCCGGAACGCTTGATTCGCCTTAACAATACCCTTCCAGCGAATCCGCGTGAAGCGTCTCTTGCGCAAAAATAAAGGCCAGACAGCTTGTCAACCGTCTGGCCTCAACATGTAGTGGAATGCTTAACCTATGGTTAATACCTGTAGTGTTCCGGCTTATATGGACCCTGTGGAGTGACGCCGATATAGGCGGCCTGCTCGTCGGAAAGCACGGTGAGCTTCGCGCCGAGCTTGTCGAGATGCAGGCGCGCCACCTTTTCATCGAGATGCTTGGGCAGCACATAGACCTCGTTCTTGTAGGCATCCGTGCGTGTATAAAGCTCGATCTGCGCCAGCACCTGATTGGTGAAGGAGGCGGACATGACGAAGCTTGGATGGCCGGTGGCATTGCCCAGATTGAGCAGGCGGCCTTCCGAAAGCAGGATCAGGCGCTTGCCGTCGGGGAACTCGATGAGATCGACCTGCGGCTTCACATTGGTCCATTTGAGATTGCGCAGCGTCGCGACCTGAATTTCATTGTCGAAATGGCCGATATTGCCGACGATGCACATATCCTTCATCTTGCGCATATGATCGATGGTGATCACGTCCTTGTTGCCGGTCGTGGTGATCACGATGTCGGCGGTGGGGGCGGCATCATCGAGCGTGACGACTTCAAAACCGTCCATTGCGGCCTGAAGCGCGCAGATCGGATCGACTTCCGTCACCTTCACGCGCGCACCGGCGCCGGCCAGCGACTGCGCCGAGCCCTTGCCGACATCGCCATAGCCGCAAACGACAGCGACCTTGCCCGCCATCATCACATCGGTGCCACGGCGGATGCCGTCGACCAGCGATTCCTTGCAGCCGTATTTATTGTCGAATTTCGACTTGGTGACGCTGTCATTGACGTTGATGGCCGGGAAGGGCAGCAGGCCCTTCTTCTGCAACTGGTAGAGACGGTTGACGCCGGTGGTGGTTTCCTCGGTCACACCCTTGATGGCAGCACGCTGCCTTGCGAAAAATCCGGGCGTTGCCGCCATGCGCTTTTTGATCTGCGCAAAGAGGACTTCCTCTTCTTCCGAAGAAGGATTGGACAGAACATCCTCGCCCGCTTCGGCGCGCGCGCCGATCAGGATATACATGGTGGCGTCGCCGCCATCATCGAGGATCATGTTGGACGGTTCGCCATCGGGCCACTGGAAGATCTGGTCGGTATAGGTCCAGTATTCCTCAAGCGTCTCGCCCTTGATGGCGAAAACCGGCGTGCCGGTCGCGGCAATCGCGGCTGCGGCATGATCCTGCGTCGAGAAGATATTGCAGGAAGCCCAGCGCACATCCGCACCCAGAGCTTTCAGCGTTTCGATCAGAACGCCGGTCTGGATGGTCATGTGCAGCGAACCGGAAATGCGCGCGCCCTTGAGCGGCTGCGACTTGCCGAATTCCTCACGCGCCGCCATCAGGCCCGGCATTTCGGTTTCGGCAATGTCGAGTTCCTTGCGGCCCCAATCGGCCAGACCGAGATCCTTGACGACAAAATCCTGGCTTGCGCTCATCTTGTGCTCCAATCAAACTGGTTTTGAAGCCCGCAAGACGAAGGGAGGGAGGAGAGGGCTTCTGCTGGCGTTCTGATTATCAGATCGCAGCGATCAGCACAACGCAACATAAAGAAATCATTATACGTGCATATCGGACAGTGGCGAAACCACCGTCAAGGGCAGATCGACGCCCAGAAGCGCCAGCATCCGGCGAAACTCATCGACCGGGTAGGCGGCACTTTCCGTCACCAGCGCCACTGTGCGTCCCGTTGCGCCCTGCGGTTTGGCTGAATGGGGCTTGCCTGAATGCGACTTGTTTGAATGCAGGTGGGGCAAGGCCGCCACCACATCGTCGGCGGGATCGAAAAACTGCCAGCCGGGACGGGCATTTTCGAAAAATGGCCGCAGCCATGGCAGATGCGTGCTCGAAAGTGTCAGCGCATCGACTTCAGGATGGCAAGCGGCAATCTCGTCGCAGAAGGCCGTCACCTTCAGGGTCGTCAATTCCGGCTCACGCAGGAACGCGCCGTTTTCCACCAGTTCCACCATGGCGGAGGCATTGATGAGCGCGACATTTTCGGGATTGTCCGTCTGCGTGCGCACGAAGCGGGGGAGTTCGGCACTGTCGATCATCGAGCGCACACCCATGATGGCGACCTTGCCGCTGCGGCTTGCGCTGCACGCCGCGCGCACCGGGGGTGCCACGCCATGGACCGGAAGGGCGAAACCGCTTTTCAATGCATCCAGCACCATGATGGAGGGCGCATTGGAAGCCAGAACGACGCTGCCAGCGCCCAGTCCTGCCAGATAATCCACGCTGCGCCGGGTGATCGCCAGCAGTTCCTCACGGGACTTTGCGCCATAGGGGAAGCTCGCCCGGTCGGCAAAATAGAGAATGTCGCGCTCAGGCTGACGGCGGCGAATCAGATCGACCATGGCATAGCTGCCAATGCCGGCATCGAAAACGCCAACCGGATCGACAAGATCGCAAAAGGGGGAAATATTCAGCATTCCTCGCCGAACTTGTCGGCAATGAGCGCGCCAAGGGCTTCGAGCACCGCGTCCGCATCCTCGCCCGATGCGCTGACATCGATGCAGCAGCCGGGAGAGGCGGCGAGCATCATCAGCCCCATGATGGAGGTTCCGCCCACAACCATGCCGTCCTTGGAGACGCGGACATGGGCGTTGTAGCCATCCACCATCTGCACGAATTTCGCCGAAGCGCGGGCATGAAGACCGCGCTTGTTGACGATTTCGAAAGAACGGGTGAGGGCGGTTGCAGGATCATATTCGCCGGTGACAGCAACGCTGGAATGCATCGGTTACTTTCCTGTCAGAACCTGGCTTGCGACATTGATATATTTGCGCCCCGCCTCCTGCGCTTCGCGCAGCGCCGATTTTATGTCACCGCCGATCCGCACGCTGGAAAGCTTGATGAGCATCGGCAGATTGACGCCTGCGATGACTTCGATCTCGCCTTCCTTCATGACGGAAATCGCCAGATTGGAGGGTGTGCCGCCGAACATATCGGTGAGAATGATGACGCCCCTGCCGCTTTCGGCACGCGCGACCGCATCGACGATGTCGCGCCGACGCTGCTCCATATCGTCGTCCGCCCCGATGCACACGGTTTCGAATTTTTCCTGCGGGCCAACCACATGCTCAACAGCATGAAGAAACTCTTCGGCCAGTCTTCCGTGCGTAACAAGCACGAGTCCGATCATACTTTAAAAGCTCCTGTCGCGCGCCCGCCGCATCATCCCGCCTGAAAGCAGATGGCACTGAAATCCTGCCGGACCAAGCCGACGAGTTGTGCATCTTGGCAGGGCAAATCTTGATGGCAAGTGAAAAATTTCCGTGTTGCCTTCAAAAAAGCAAAATGCCGCATGATTGAGCACAGTTTTCAGAGCGGATTGGCAATATTCCGCCCGCTTGCAGGTCAATCGACCGGCTCCGGCCATGGCCTGTAGAACAGGATTGCTTCGATCGCGCGCGACAGCGCATTGGAATCGCCATTCGACGAGAGGGCAGGCAGGAGAAGCTGCGGAATGTCCACGCCTTCAAAGCGCCACTTCTCTTCGCCCGGATAGCGCTCCGCCGCATCGCGATCAACCAGCGTGACGACAAGGTCAAGCGGCGTTTCTGCCGCATAATCAACGGCAAAAAGCCCCGCGCCGCGTATCTCCACCCCACCCGCAAGCGTTGCGGGAACGCTTGCGATCAGGCGTCCCTCCTCGACATGCAGCAATGTGCGGTCATCGGCGACCAGAACCGCCTGCTCGCCGCGAATACGGGCGCGCTCGATCAGCGTCAGCGCCAGTTCGGTCTTGCCCGCGCCGGATTTTCCCATCACCATGATACCTCGCCCGCGCAATTGCAGCGTGGTGGCATGAAGGCCGCTTTTTTCTTCTTCAGGCGTCATCAAAGCACCCCGGAAACATCCGGTTTTCCTATGCGCTGGCGGGAAGATCGACGATGAAGCGCGCACCCATCATCGTGTCGGGATCAGCAGGGCTGATGATATTTTCGGCCGTCAGCGTTCCTCCATGTGCCTCGATGATCTGGCGGCTGATCGAAAGGCCGAGGCCGGAATTCTGCCCGAAGGCTTCCGCGGACGGGCGATCGGTATAAAAACGTTCAAAGATGCGCTCGATATTCTCGATCGATATGCCCGGCCCGTTATCTTCGACCAGAATGCGCAGGCGGCTGCCTTCACCGCTCAAGCCGATAATGATTCGCCCGGTATCGTCGGGCACGAAAGAGCGGGCATTTTCGATGAGATTGCTGACAACCTGACCAAGACGAAGATCGTGTCCGGCGACGAAGAAGCCCTTCTTGCCCGCAGGCGGCTTGCCGATATTGAAGACGATCTCGGTGCCGACCTTGTTGCGGCGCACTTCGCGCGCGGCATTCACAAGCCCGCCCAGAAGCTTTTCCATATCCACACGGTCGACATGCTCGCGCGCCAGTTCGGCATCAAGGCGCGAGGCATCGGAAATATCGGTAATCAGCCGGTCGAGACGGCGTATGTCATGCTGGATGATGTCGAGCAGGCGCTTGCGCGAATCCTCGGACTTTGCGAGCGGCAGGGTTTCGACCGCGCTGCGCAGCGAGGTGAGGGGGTTTTTCAACTCGTGGCTGACATCGGCGGCAAAACTTTCAATGGCCTCGATACGCGTATAAAGCGCGCTGGTCATGTCGCGGATCGAGGTGGAAAGATGCCCGACCTCATCCTGCCTTTCGGAGAAATCGGGAATTTCCACGCGGCCCTTGGCTCCCGCCTGCCTTACGCGGTCGGCGGCGGCGGCAAGCTTGCGCAGCGGATTGGCGATGGTGGAGGCGAGAAACAGCGAGAGAATCACCATCACCGCCGCAACCACGCCAAACACGCGGAATATGGCCATGCGCTCGCCGCGCACGATATTGTCGATGTCATCGCCTTCGGTGGAAAGCAGCAATACGCCCAGAATGGCGCGCGAACGCTGGATGGGCACCGCCACCGAAACCACCAGTTCGCCCTGCTGGTTGCGCCGCTGCGCGGTTTGCGGCGAGCCGCTCAAGGCGCGGACGATTTCCTGATAGGCAAGGCCATTGCCGCCGGGCTGTTCCTGATAAAGCGGCAGGCCGCCATAAAAGAGCCGCGACAGCCAGTCGGTGAAGCGTTCCCACAGGCCGGGCGTTTCCTCTTCGATCGCGGGCAATTCATAGCGGAAGACCGGACCGCCGGAGGCAAAGGCGGGCGTATAAAGCGAGCGGGAATCAAGGAGCAGATTGGCGTAATGGTCATAAATGCGCGCGCGCGTGCTGGTCGGCGAAATCAACTGGCGCAGCAGCGGCGAGACTTTTTCGGGATTGATCGGAAATTCCCAGTTATCGGGGGAATCGGGCGAGGGGGTGATGCTTTGCCCGGCTTGAAGCTCCAGAAGCTTTTCAGGGTCGATCAGCAGAGAATTGGTGTCGACGGTGGCCGATGAGGAGATCGCCGCCGCGATGATGCGGCCTTGCGTAAGAAGACTTTCGATCTTGGCATCGATCAGCCCGGCGCGAAACTGGTTCATGTAGAGAATACCCGACACCAGCACCGCCAGCGCCGCGAGATTGAGAAACAATATGCGCCGGGTCAGGCTGGAGAACAGATATTGTCCGAAAAAGCGGCTGAAAGGCGCAAAAAGCCGCCGCAAGAACAGCGAGCGTTGCCGTCGCGCCTTGCGTTCCCTTATGCCTGCCAGGCCGTTTTTTCGGGTTTCTGCGACCATGCCGCTTCGGTCTTGCCCTTGTTTCACCCCTGCCGGGGCCATCGCCTTCGATAGATTTATTACGCCTCGCGGAAGCGATAGCCCACGCCGTAAAGCGTTTCGATCATCTCGAAACTGTCGTCAACCGCCTTGAACTTCTTGCGCAGGCGCTTGATGTGGCTGTCGATCGTGCGGTCGTCCACATAGACCTGTTCATCATAGGCCGCATCCATCAGCGCGTCACGGCTTTTCACCACGCCGGGGCGCTGGGCCAGCGAATGCAGAATGAGGAACTCGGTGACGGTGAGCGTGACCGGCTCGCCTTTCCAGGTGCAGGTGTGGCGCTCCTGATCCATGACGAGCTGGCCGCGCTCAAGCGATTTAGCCTGCTGGCCCGTGGGCTTGGCCGTGCCGTCGCGCGCCGCCACACGACGCAGCACCGCCTTGACGCGTTCGACCAGAAGGCGTTGCGAAAAAGGCTTGGTGATGAAATCGTCAGCCCCCATCTTGAGGCCGAAAAGCTCATCGATCTCGTCATCCTTGGAGGTCAGGAAAATGACCGGAAGATCGGATTTCTGGCGCAGGCGGCGCAGCAGTTCCATGCCGTCCATGCGCGGCATCTTGATGTCGAAGATCGCAAGATTGGGCGGGCGCGCCGTCAGACCATCCAGCGCCGAAGCCCCGTCCGTATAGGTTTCCACGCGATAGCCCTCCGACTCCAGAGCAATCGAAACAGAGGTCAGGATATTGCGGTCATCATCAACCAGCGCAATCGTCTGTGTTGCCGAAGCTTCCTTCATGCGGATCTTCTCCTTTGTTAGCTGCCGCAAAATCGCAGCGGCAAGATCACCGAACGCCTCTTTGCGCCCGATATTATTACAGCCATGGCGCTTTTGCAGTACAAATTAGGTACAAAATGTGGCAATGCGTGAAGATCCACCCCAACCCGCTCGCGAATTGCAAAGATTGGCCAATACAGCTTCCGGCTGTATTTTATCCGTATTGCACGCAATTGCTGTTATTTTAAACGATTTAAAAAATATTTCAAAATTTTTAAATCGATTAATGGTTTGATTTAATTTAATTAATCTGTTTCTGACTGCCATCCCCGACTTCAAAAGGAGTGCGGGGAATTGTGTTATTCAATCTAATGGCGGAGACCCCATGAAAGAGTTCGGCATTCACAACCCTGCCGCTTCCATCGCGACTTCAGGACTCAAGGAGCTCTCCGCAGTCTTTTATAATTTCGGGCCGGCGAAGCTTTACGAGGAAACCATCCGGCGCGGCGAGGCCGAAATTTCGGCACAGGGCGCGCTGGTGGCGCGGACGGGACAGCATACGGGCCGCTCGCCGAAAGACAAATTCGTCGTGCGTGACGCCGCTACCGAAGATCATGTGTGGTGGGACAATAACAAGCCGATGACGCCGGAAGCCTTCGCGCTTCTGCATGCCGATTTCATCGAGCATGCCAAGGGCAAGGAGCTTTTCGTCCAGGACCTGATCGGCGGCGCGGATGAAGACAACAAGATTAATGCCCGCGTGATTACCGAATATGCCTGGCATTCGCTGTTCATCCGCAATCTGCTGATCAGGCCCGAAGCGGACGCACTTGCTTCCTACCTGCCGGAAATGACGATCATCGACCTGCCGTCCTTCAAGGCCGATCCGGCACGCTATGGCGTGCGCAGCGAAACGGTGATCGCGGTCGATCTGACGCGCCGCATCGTTCTGATCGGCGGCACATCCTATGCCGGTGAAATGAAGAAATCCGTCTTTACCGCGCTCAACTATATCCTGCCTGCCAAGGGCGTTATGCCGATGCATTGCTCGGCCAATGAAGGCGAGAATGGCGACACCGCCGTATTCTTCGGCCTTTCGGGCACCGGCAAGACCACGCTTTCCGCCGACCCGACCCGCACGCTGATCGGCGATGACGAGCATGGCTGGGGCGAACATGGCATCTTCAATTTCGAGGGCGGCTGCTATGCCAAGACCATCCGCCTTTCGGCAGAAGCGGAGCCGGAAATCTATGCCACCACGCAGCGTTTCGGTACGGTGCTTGAAAATGTCGTGCTCGATGAAGGTCGCCAGCCGGATTTCAACGACGGCTCGCTGACCGAGAATACACGCTGCGCCTATCCGCTCGATTTCATCCCCAATGCATCCAAAACGGGGAAGGGCGGCCAGCCAAAGAATATCATCATGCTCACCGCCGATGCCTTTGGCGTGATGCCGCCCATCGCAAGGCTTACGCCCGCGCAGGCCATGTATCACTTCCTGTCGGGCTACACCGCCAAGGTCGCAGGCACTGAAAAGGGCGTGACCGAGCCGGAAGCGACCTTCTCGACCTGCTTTGGCGCGCCGTTCATGCCGCGTCATCCATCGGAATACGGCAATCTGCTGCGCCAGCTGATCGCCGAACACAAGGTCGATTGCTGGCTGGTCAATACAGGCTGGACCGGCGGCGCTTACGGCACCGGCTCGCGCATGCCGATCAAGGCGACGCGCGCGCTTCTGGCGGCGGCACTCGACGGCTCACTCAAGAATGCCGAATTCCGCACCGATGCGAATTTCGGCTTCGCGGTGCCGGTCGCGGTGCCGGGCATCGACAGCGCCATTCTCGACCCGCGTTCGACCTGGGCCGACAAGAAAGCCTATGACGCGCAGGCCGGAAAGCTTGTCGATATGTTCGTGACGAATTTCGAGAAGTTTGAACGCCATGTCGATCACGACGTAAAGAATGCGGCGCCCGCAATCCGCGTTGCCGCTGAATAACAAGCAGCCCGTGCGGCGATTGAGCATATTCAAGGCGTGATGCGTCAGCATCTCAGCGCCTTGGCATAAGTTCTCATCCTGAGGAGGAGGGGGAAGCCCGGTCGAGAGGCCGGGTTTTCTTTGTCCAGACCATGCAAAACGGTGTATGGGTCTCTTCATGGAAGAAAACCGCAACATCATCCGCATAAACGCGCGCCTGAGCATCCGGGAGGACGATCTGGAGGAGAGCTTCATCCGCTCATCCGGCCCCGGCGGGCAGAATGTCAACAAGGTCTCGACCGCGGTTCAGCTTCGTTTTCATGCTTCCCGCTCCGGCCTGCCGGAAGAGGTGCTTTCGCGCCTGTTCAAACTCGCGGGCCAGCGTGGCACACGGGAAGGCGATATTCTGATCGAAGCCAACCGCTTCCGCACGCAGGAGCGCAATCGCGAGGATGCGCGCGAAAGACTGGTCGCGCTGGTCGCCAAAGCGGCCGAGCCGCCGCCCCCGCCGCGCAAGAAGACCAGACCCACCAAAGGATCGGTCGAACGGCGGCTGAAAGCCAAATCCGGCCGTTCGGAAATCAAAAAGGGGCGCGGCAAGGTCTCGTTTGACTGAAACAGGAAACCGAAATATCGTTACCGCGTTGTGATTGCTGTATTTACCACTTGTTTCTGGCGCAAAGCGCCTAATATTTCATTCAGGCAATAATAGGTTTGCAACAACAGGGAGACACGCCCAATGGGAATTTTCGATTTCGTAAAGTCGGTCGGCACCAAACTCGGTTTCGGTGAAGACGAGCCCAAAGCCGACGATCTCAAGAAGGAACTCGATTCACATCATCTGGGCACCGATGGCGTCGAAGTCAGCGTCGAGGGCGACAAGGCGGTCCTGAAAGGCAATGTGAAGGATCAGTCAGCCTTCGAGAAAGCCATCATCGCGGTCGGAAATTCGCTCGGCGTTTCCAAGGTGGAAGCTTCCGAGCTTACCGTGGAAGGTGCGGGAACCGGCAGCGAGCCGGTCTTCTACACCGTCAAGAAGGGCGACAATCTCTGGAAAATCGCCGAAGCCCAATATGGCAAGGGCAAGGGCGCGAAGAACAATATCATCTTCGAGGCCAACAAGCCTATGCTTACCCATCCCGATAAAATCTATCCCGGTCAGGTTCTGCGCATTCCGCCGCTGGAAGGCTGATCTATCAAAGAAGAAGGCCGCTATGCACAGGCAGGCGGCCTTTTCTTTCTACATTTTCAGATTTTGCGCAGGGCCACTTCCTCGATCAGATGATCGCTGCCCTTGCGCAGGATGAGATCGGCGCGCGGACGCGTCGGCAGGATGTTCTCGCGCAGGTTTCTCAGGTTGATATTGTGCCACAGGCCCTCGCCAATCGAGCGGGCGGCATCCTCTGAGAGCTGCGAATAGCGGTGAAAGAAGGATTCGGGATTGCGGAAAGCCGTCTCGCGCAGCCGCATGAAACGGTCGATATACCATTTATGAATCTGGTCGGTCTCCGCATCGATATAGATCGAGAAATCGAAGAAATCCGAGACGAAGGGCACCATCTTGCCGTCTTCGGGCAGATCGCGCACCTGAAGCACGTTGATGCCCTCGAAGATCAGGATGTCGGGCTTGTCGACGAGTTGATATTCGCCCGGCAAGACATCATAGCTCAAATGCGAATAGAGCGGCGCGCGCACCTTGCTCATGCCTGCCTTGATCGCCGAAAGAAAGCGCAGAACCGCACCGACATCATAGCTTTCGGGAAAGCCCTTGCGTTCCATCAGGTTCTGTTCGCGCAGAACGGCATTGGGATAAAGAAAGCCATCCGTCGTCACCAGATCGACCTTCGGGCTTGACGGCCAGCGTGCCAGAAGCTCCTTGAGAACGCGCGCAGTGGTGGATTTGCCCACCGCGACCGAACCGGCAATGCCGATGATGAAAGGCGTCTTGAAACTGTCCTCCATATTGAGGAACTGCTTGCGCTGATGAAACAGAAGCTGGCTTGCTTCCACATGCGCCGACAACAGTCGCGAGAGCGACAGATAAATGCGGCGCACCTCATCCAGATCGATCGGATCGCCCAGCGAGCGCAGCCGGTCGACCTCATCGGAACTGAGCGTCAGCGGCGTGTCGGCGCGAAAGCCCGACCATTCCTGCGCGGAAAAGAAGCGGTAGGGCGAATAGCGCGACGGGGTGAGCTGATCGACTTTTTCCCACATATGCAGCCGCCTAGCCCTTCGCGCGTCCGGCCTTTTCCTCAAGACCGGTCTGCGTCGTGCGGCGGCGCAGTTCTTCAAGAACGTCATTGAGCGGAACGCCCGCGATCTTCCAGACCACAAGCAGATGATAAAGCAGGTCGGCGCTTTCCGAGATGACCCCGGCGCGATCGCCGGAGACGGCGGCGATCACCGTTTCCACGGCTTCCTCGCCAAGCTTTTGTGCGGCCTTGGTCTGGCCTTTCGCGATGAGGCTTGCCGTATAGGACGAGCCGTCCGTGGCGCTTGCGCGTCCGGCGATGATGCGTTCGAGGTCCGCGAGCGTGAACTGGCTCATCGGGTTTCCTTCCTGATCTTTATTCAGCGCGCCGGATCAAGGCGTACCGGAATGCCTGCTTGCGCCATATAGCGCTTGGCTTCGTCAATCGTATAGGTGCCAAAATGGAAAATCGACGCAGCCAGAACCGCCGATGCATGGCCGTCGCGGATGCCCGCCACCAGATGATCGAGCGTGCCCACGCCGCCTGATGCAATGACCGGCACGCGCACGCTATCAGCAACCGCGCGCGTCAGCGCCACGTCATAACCGGCCTTGGTGCCGTCGCGATCCATCGAGGTCAGCAGGATTTCACCTGCTCCCAAATCGACCACCTTCTGCGCAAATTCCACCGCATCGATGCCGGTCGTCTGGCGTCCGCCATGGGTGAAAATCTCCCAGCGGTCGGCTTCGCCTTCGCCTGAAACCTTTTTGGCGTCAATCGCCACCACGATGCATTGATTGCCGAACTTGTCGGCGGCTTCCGCCACAAAATCCGGGTTCTTCACCGCAGCCGTATTGATCGAAACCTTGTCCGCTCCGGCCAGCAGAAGCTTGCGAATATCGGCAACCTGACGCACGCCGCCACCAACGGTGAGCGGCATGAAACATTGTTCAGCGGTGCGCGCCACCACGTCGAAAATCGTCTCACGATTATCCGATGATGCGGTGATGTCGAGGAAGCAGAGTTCGTCCGCGCCCGCCGCATCATAGGCGCGCGCGGCTTCCACCGGATCGCCCGCATCGATCAGATCGACGAAATTGACGCCCTTGACGACTCTTCCGTCCTTGACGTCGAGACAGGGAATTATTCTTGCTTTCAAACTCATGCCACTGCCCTCAACACTGATAATGCTTCAGCCGGATCAATACGCCCGTCATAAAGTGCACGGCCTGAAATCGCGCCTTCAAGCTTGCGCGCATCGGGCCCGGCAAGCCGCCTTATATCGTCCATCGAGGCAAGTCCGCCCGAAGCAATCACCGGAATGCTCACGCTATCTGCAAGGGCCAGCGTCGAGTCCCAGTTGATGCCTGCCAGAATGCCGTCACGGTCGATGTCGGTATAGATGATGGCGGCAACGCCCGCACCCTCGAACTTCTTCGCCAGCTCGACAACGCCCAGTTCGGAAGCCTCTGCCCAGCCTTCGACGGCAACCTTGCCGCCCTTGGCGTCGATGCCGACAGCGATCTGTCCGGGGAAAGCCTTGCAGGCTTCAATCACCAGTGCCGGATCACGCACGGCGACAGTGCCTAAAATGACGCGGCGCAGCCCTTTGCCAAGCCAGCTTTCAATATGGGCCAGCGTGCGGATGCCGCCGCCAAGCTGGACCGGATTTTTTGTTGCCTTGAGGATGGCTTCAACAGCCCGGCCATTGACGCTTTCACCGGCGAACGCGCCATTGAGATCGACCACATGCAACCATTCAAAGCCCTGATCTTCAAAGGCTTTTGCTTGTGCTGCCGGGTCTTCATTATAGATGGTGGCCTGATCCATGTCGCCCAGCTTGAGGCGCACGCATTGACCGTCTTTCAAATCGATGGCGGGAAAAAGTATCATATTCTCATGACTTCTTTTTAGGGCTTCCATTTCAGGAAATTGGCAAGGAGCGAAAGGCCAAGCATCTGGCTCTTTTCGGGATGGAACTGCGTGCCCACCATATTGTCGCGACTGACGGCGGCGGTGACGGTGCCGCCATAATCGGTAACGGCCAGCACATCGGCGGAATTTTTGGCATCAAACATATAGGAATGCACGAAGTAAGCATGCAAACCGTTATCGCCGGTCTCGATCCCGTCGAAGATCGGGTGCGAATGTTTCACGTGAATCCGGTTCCAGCCGATCTGCGGGATTTTTAGCGCGGGATCGGACGGCTTCATTTCGCGCACGTCACCGGCAATCCAGCCAAGGCCCTGCGTGATCTCCTTTTCCAGCCCGCGCTCCGACATGAGCTGCATGCCTACGCAGATGCCAAGAAAAGGATGGGCTTTTTTGAGCACGACTTCATTGAGCGCGTCCACCATGCCGGAAACCGCATCAAGGCCGCGCCGACAATCGGCATAGGCCCCAACGCCGGGAAGCACCACGCGGTCGGCGCCGACCACGCGGTCCGCATCCGCCGTCAGTTCAATTTGCGCAGCAATGCCATGCTCATGTGCGGCGCGCTCGAAAGCCTTGGCGGCGGAGCGAAGATTGCCGGAGCCATAATCGACGATAGCGACACGCATTTTCAATTTTCTCCGCGGTAGCCGACAAATCCGATGGTCGAACCCGTGGGATTGTGGGCAGGTGGGATGTGGGAAGGCTGCGCCATAGGGCAGCTCCATTCCGGAGCCGGTTTTTGTTCCAGCGTTTTCGCGCCAGCGTCAAGAGCGGAGAAATAACGAATTTCCGCCTCATCCAGATTGTTTGCCTCTATCGCCGCGCGCTCGCGATAGCCCTTGCGCCGGAGCCTGGCTATTTTCCAGTGGGAGCCTTCAAGCGCCACGAAAAGCGAAACGAGCAGCGAGAGCAGGGGAACCGTATCGGCAATACCAAGCAGCGATCCGGCAAATCCCAGCAGAATGGTCACGCCTAAAACCGCAATCGCTTCAAACCACAGGCGATGGCCCAAAAGCCAGACGACCGGCAGGATCAGCGCCAGCACCGAAAATCCGTCGCGCACGAACACAGCTTGTTCAGCGCTCTCCATGCGGGCAGCGCCGGCCGGTTCCAGAACGACGAATTGCGCCATGATGTGTCCTTTCGGGGACTATCCCTTCAGCGAACCCTTGGTCGAGGGGATCGCATCTTTCTGGCGTGGATCGGTTTCGATGGCTGCGCGCAGAACCCGCGCCACCGCCTTGAAGATCGTCTCGGCAATATGGTGGTTATTTGCGCCATAGCGATTGTTCACATGCAGCGTGATGCCCGCATTCATCGCGAAAGCCTGAAAGAATTCACGCACCAGTTCGGTGTCGAAATTGCCGATCTTGGGCGCTGAGAAATTGACGTTCCAGACCAGGAAAGGGCGGCCCGATACATCGACGGCGGCAGCGGTCAGCGTGTCGTCCATAGCCAGATCGAGCGAGGCATAGCGCATGATGCCGCGCCGCTCGCCAAGCGCATTGGCGAGCGCCTGTCCGAGCGCGATGCCGGTATCCTCGACCGTATGGTGATCGTCAATGTGGAGATCGCCCTTGGCCATCACGCGCATATCGATGAGCGAATGGCGGGAAAGCTGTTCAAGCATGTGATCAAAGAAACCGACGCCCGTGGTGATGTCGAATTTGCCACTGCCGTTCAGATCGACCGAAACGGCGATGCTTGTTTCCTTGGTTGAACGTTCGATGCTCGCCTTGCGGGCGCCTTCAGCCGTCATAGCATTTCCTTTTAGAGAGCTTGCGCTCATTCTGATCTTTTGTGGCCGCATCGCAGCCAAATCCAGAGGCGTTCTAGAACAGCTTGCTTCTTTTGCCAAATGCTTTTGACTATTTGAATTCCGGCGCACCGTTCTTAAATAAGCAAACTGCAACCTGATTCAGCCTGCTTATCGGCGGTCCATCAAGTTTGCGCCCGCCAAAGGAGTGATCGATGATCGAACATAGTCCCACGACAATTTATGGCACAACCATCGTAACCGTGCGCAAGGGCGGCAAGGTGGTGATTGCCGGCGACGGGCAGGTTTCGCTCGGCAATACGGTGATGAAGGGCAATGCGCGCAAGGTCCGCCGCATCGGCAAGGGCAATGTCATTGCCGGTTTTGCAGGCGCGACAGCCGACGCCTTCACGCTGCTCGAACGGCTCGAAGCCAAGCTCGAACAATATCCAGACCAGCTCATGCGCGCCAGTGTCGAGCTTGCCAAGGACTGGCGCACCGACCGTTACCTGCGCCGCCTTGAAGCGATGATGCTGGTTGCCGACAGCAAGGTCACGCTGGCGCTGACAGGCACCGGCGATGTTCTGGAACCTGAACACGGCGTCATGGCGATTGGTTCGGGCGGCAATTATGCGCTGGCCGCCGCGCGCGCGCTTGTCGATACCGACCGCGATGCCGAGGAAATCGCGCGCAAGGCGATGGAGATCGCCGCCGATATTTGCATCTATACCAATCACAATATCATCGCCGAAAGCCTCGATGCGGAATGACGTGCTCGCCGGTCCATCGATCAGGCAGCGGAAGAACAGGTTGTAATCATGAGTAATTTTTCTCCCCGGGAAATCGTCTCGGAACTCGATCGCTATATTATCGGCCAGAACGACGCCAAGCGCGCCGTGGCCATCGCCCTGCGCAATCGCTGGCGGCGCCAGCAGCTTGAAGGGCAGATGCGTGAAGAAGTCATGCCCAAGAACATTCTGATGATCGGGCCGACGGGCGTGGGCAAGACGGAGATTTCGCGCCGCCTCGCCAAGCTGGCCGGTGCGCCCTTCATCAAGGTCGAGGCCACCAAATTCACCGAGGTCGGCTATGTGGGCCGCGATGTCGAGCAGATCATCCGCGATCTTGTCGAAGCGGCAATCGCACTGGTGCGCGAGAAAAAGCGCGAGGACGTGAAGGCCAAGGCGCATCTCAATGCCGAGGAGCGCGTGCTTGACGGGCTGGTCGGCAAGACGGCAAGCCCTGCCACCCGCGAAAGTTTTCGCAAGAAGCTGCGCGACGGCGAACTGGACGACAAGGAAATCGAGATCGAGGTCGCCGATACCGGTGTTGGCCAGAACTTTGAAATCCCCGGCATGCCGGGCGCCAATATCGGCATGATCAATCTGGGCGATATTTTCGGCAAGGCCATGGGCGGGCGCACCAAGCAGCGCAAGACCACGGTGCGTGATTCCTATGCCATCCTGATCAATGATGAATCCGACAAGCTGCTCGATCAGGAGCAACTCATTCAGGAAGCGCTGCGCTCGACCGAAAATGACGGCATCGTCTTTCTCGACGAGATCGACAAGATCGCAGCACGCGAAGGCGGAATGGGCGCGGGCGTGTCGCGCGAGGGCGTGCAGCGCGACCTGCTGCCGCTGGTCGAGGGAACCACGGTCGCCACCAAATACGGCCCCGTAAAGACCGATCATATATTGTTCATCGCCTCGGGCGCGTTTCACGTCTCCAAGCCCTCCGACCTTTTGCCGGAATTGCAGGGCCGCCTGCCGATCCGCGTGGAACTGAGTGCGCTGACGCGCGATGATTTCCGCCGCATCCTCACGGAAACCGAAGTCAGTCTCATCAAGCAATATATTGCCCTGATGGCGACCGAAGACGTCACGCTGGAAATCACCGATGATGCCATCGATGCGCTTGCCGATATTGCGGTTGATCTGAACTCGTCGGTCGAGAATATCGGCGCGCGCCGTTTGCAGACGGTCATGGAGCGGGTGCTGGACGATATTTCCTATAATGCGCCCGACAAATCCGGCTCAGCCTTCAAGGTTGATGCCGAATATGTGCGCAGCACCATCGGCGATCTTGCAAAAAATACCGACCTGTCGCGGTTCATTCTGTAGAAACGTGGCTGGAAAGCCACGCAGCCGACAGATTATCGCGAAAGCCAAAAATCCCCTCGACTTCATCGAGGGGGTTTTTTATTTTCCTCCCAATTCAAGAGCTGTATTGAGGCCGTTTTCATACAATGACCAGCCGATGGGGCCGCCGGGCGGTTTTCTGTTTTCACAAAGCTGCAAAAGCAAGACCGATGGCCGCTCTGGCGGGAATTGCGCTTGCCTCGATTTTCGCCTGCCAAAGCGCGCAAGCAGCCGTCAGCGTTCCTCCGGGCAACCGCAATATCGAGCAGCCGGCCGTGCCGGGGGCTTCGGCGCGCCGCACGAACCAGCTCAATACCACCTATGAAGCCAAATATCGCAAGATTTACAATCTGCTGAAAACGGATGCGGCGCTGCGCTCCAGGATCAGATCCACCGCCAATGCCTATGGCATCGATCCCTTGCATATCGTCGGGGCCATTGTCGGCGAGCACACCTATAATGTCGATGTCTATGACCGACTTCAGACCTATTACGTCAAGGCGATGTCCTATGTCAGTCAGGGCGTCAGCTTCAGTCATAATGGCGAAAGAATAAGCCAGTTCATAGAACGCCCGGAATTTTCGACATGCCAGAAATTCACCGACAGCTACAAGCTCTGGAGCTGTCGCGAAAATATCTGGAACACGAAATTTCGCGGCAGGAGCGTCGGCGGCAAGACCTTTCCCAATGATCGTTTCAGCGCCGTGTTCTTCCAGCCTTTCTATGCCGGGCAGACATTCGGCCTCGGGCAGATCAATCCGCTGACCGCGCTGATGATGTCGGACATGGTCAATCGCGTTTCGGGCCTGCCGAAGCTCAATGCCGGAAACGGCAATGAAGTCTACAAGACCATCATGGACCCGGACCTGACGCTGCCCTATATCGCGGCGACGCTCAAACAATCGATCACCGATTATCGGCGGATCGCCGGTTTCGATATTTCGAAAAATCCGGGCATCACCGCAACGCTCTATAATACCGGCGGTGCGGAGCAGCGGGCGCGCAGTCTTGCGAACGAAAACGCCAGGAGAAAAGCTGCCGGACAGGATCTGCTGCTGCCGCAGGAAAACTATTATGGCTGGCTGGTCAATTTCAAGCTCGATGAACTCAAAGCGCTGTTTTGATTATTTTGATGAAAGCGGCCTGATGCTCCGGCGCCGTTTGCGCGCGGCTTCGATCTCCTCGCTCAGATGCCGGATCGTCTCGCGATCGATGAGGCGGATATTGCGCGCCAGAAGATTGGCCAGTTCCGTTGCCTGCGGCGACAGGCCGGAAGTGTCGATCATCACACGCGGATGTGAGATTGCCGCCAGATTTTGCAATTCTTCCGCCTCATCCCAGATGATATTGAAAAAAGTGATGATGCGCTGCAACAAATCCCATGTCGGCTGGCCGCGCCGCCCATGTTCGAGCGCCGAAAGATAGGCTGGCGACACCCGCAGCGCCTCGGCCATTTCCTTTTGCGTGACGCCACGCTCCTGACGCAACTCGCGCAGTCTTTTTCCGAACGGCGTCATTTGAGGCCACCTGTCCGGTTCTGGCGGCGCAAGCGCACATAAAGCGCGCCATCGCCGCCATGATGGCGTGCCGCATCTTCATAGGCGCTGACAAGCAGACGAAACATCGGCGTCGAAAACCAGTGCGGCACGGCCTGGCGCAAGATGCCCGCACTGCCAAAGGAGCGCCCCTTGCCGGTGATAATCATCACATGTTTGAGACCGCGCGCATGGGCATCGAGCAGAAAGCCATAAAGCAGTTCATGGGCTTCATTCTGGGTCAGGCCGTGCAGGTCGATACGCGCCTCGATCTGAACCCGTCCCTTGGAAATCTTGCGATGGGTGGGCGGATCGAAATTATGAAGGGGTGTCTCATTGGGCGCGGAACGCGGTTTCTTGGGTTCCTGTGCATTGTTTGGTGCCTGCACCGTCCCGGGCATGGGCGGTTTTTGAGGCTTTTGCGCCGATTGTTTCAAATCGAGCCAGTCTTCCGGCTCCGCGCTCTTTTTACCGGCAAGCGGTGTGGCGGTTTTTGCTACCGTTTCCCACAATATCCGGTCTTCAATGCGAAGATAGTCCTTTGGCGGTTTGTCCTGTCGCGGAGCCATGCTTATGCCCCCACCAGCGCGCGCGGCACCAGCGCGTAAAAATCGGCCCTGTGGCGGATTCCGCCCGCGATCTCGCCCGCCGCGTCGCCGGAGCCGGCAAAAAGATCGCCGCGCGCCGGACCGACAATCGCCGTTCCCGTATCCTGCGCGATCATCAGCCGCGAAAAGGGCGCATTGCCGAAAGCGGTCAGCGTCGGCGCATCGATAAAAAACGGCGTGCCGAATGTGTGCAAAAGCTTGTCCACCGCCATGGAGCGGCCAGCGGTGAGCGGCACCTTGGCCGCCGCTACCGGACCCGCCGCAATGTCGTCAACATCTGCCTTGCGAAAGAAGATATAGGAGCGGTTGCGCCAGATCAGATCGTCCGCCCTGTCAGCATTGTCGCGCAACCAGCGCCGGATCGACTGCATGCTGATTTCATCCGCTGCAATTTCCCCTTCCGCCACCAGAATGCGCCCGATGCCGGTAAAAGCATGGCCGCTCTTGGCGGCATAGGTGATCCGCATGACATCGCCATTGCCAAAGTGAAGACGGGCTGCGCCCTGCACATGGGCGAAGAATGCGTCAACGCGGTCCGCGACAAAGGCAAGTTCCAAACCGCGACCGGCAAGACTGCCCTGTTCGATGGCGCGGCGGTCGTCATATTCGACAAGTCCGGTTTCGGTCTTCCGGGCAAAAGCAAAGGACGGATCGAACCCGGCGGGGCGGTTTTCATCCGTGACCTTCACCAGATCATCCGGCCTTGCCAGAAACGGCACATTGAAATAGCTGTCGGCGACCAGCGCGGCTTCGATTTCGGGTTCGTAAAAGCCGGTCACGAAGCCGGGTGCGGCCTCATCGACAATCCGGCAAGGGATGAAATGCGTCTCAAAAAAGCGGCGGGCCGCCTGCGTGTCGGGATCGGCGAGATCGCGCGCGGCGGCAAAGACCGGCTGGAGCGCCTCAAAGGAAATACCCAGCGCGCCGCTCTTGTAAGAATTGTTTGCAGCATGATCGGCGGAGCGGCGAAAGGCCGAAAACGCCAAAGCCTGATCGTCCCGGTCCCAGCCGGGGCAATCCGCAAAGCCCAACGGGCGCAATAGCTTTGCCAATCTGTTCACACGCTCGAATCCGGCTCCGGTTTCGGGCGGTAAACGGCCCGATTTCCGTCTTGATTAATCCTCGGCCTCGGTCGCGACGAGCTTCCAGTTGGGATCGCGCGAGCGGGTATCACGGGCGAAAGTCCACAGATCCTTGATTTCGACCACGTTTTCCAGATCGCCGTCGATCACCTTGCCGTCCTTGTCGAGCGTAGCGGAAATCATCTGGCTGACGATGTTGAGCGTGATATGCGCGTCGCTTCCCTTCATCTCCGCATTGGAGATTTCCGCCTTCTCGATGCCGACAAAGGAAGAGCGGATGCTTTCGCCGCGCTGCTCGCGTTCGTCTATCGCCGAAACGAAGCCTTCATAGACTTCCCTGGAAAGCAGGTTCTTGAGCACCTTGCGGTCGCCATCGGCAAAGGACATGACGATCATTTCATAGGCGATCTTCACGCCCTCGACGAATTTGTTCGGCTCGAAGGAAGGATCAACCGCATAGATTGCGCGCAGCCCGTCATTGACCGGCGTGCCCGATGGCGCAATCTTGTCGATGGCGGTGAAATCCTTTTCAGCGCCGCGGCGCGGCAGGGCAACGACATTATCCGCTTCAGCACCACCGGACTGCGCCTCGGCGCTGCGCGCAGATGTATAGGGGTCGAAAGGAGGCTTTTCATTTCCCGTGCGGCGACCAAGAACATTTCTCAGCTGAAGAAAAATGACCACCGCCGCGATGAAAAAGAATATCGTGCCAAAATCAAAAAATTCCATACTCTCTGCCACCACCTGACGGATCAGGATATGCATCTCCCTTCCGTCTTCAATTTCGTTACCTACATATAGATCGGGTTCATTGATCATTCAAATCCCGATCGCGCATACCTATCTGTTATTCTATGATAGACAGTTTCGATTGTCTGCACGCATATCATTATTCGAAAATCGTTATTTTTCGAGCGATATGCTATCGGAAACACAAATCAACATAAGGTCGTAACCGACGTGTTCCCTTCTTTAGCCCTCATTGCCATGCTGGCAATGCCTTTCGTAGAAATTGCCGGATTTGTCATCGTCGGCAGCGAAATCGGCGTTCTGGCGACACTGGGCCTCATCATATTAAGCGCCATGCTCGGCTTTTTCCTGCTGCGCGTGCAGGGAATCGGACTTTTGCAGCGCATCCGCACCGAAACCGTCGCCGGGCGGGTGCCGGATCGCGAAATGGTGCATGGGGCGATGCTCGTTCTTGCCGCCATATTGCTGATCGTGCCCGGTTTCGTCACCAGCGCCATCGGCCTCTTGCTGTTCATCCCGCCGATCCGCGATTTCGTGTGGAACAGGGTCATGCGCGGACGCATGGTCATGACTGCCACGAGTGCGCGTTATTCGCAGGGCTATGGCGAGAGCCGACCGCGCGACAATCATGTGATCGATCTCGATCCGGAAGACTATACCGACAAAGGGGATGAAAATTCACCGTGGAACCGGGACAGGAAAGATTGATGATTGCGCATATTCTAACCTTTAAACCGTTTCTTGCCTCTGCTTCACGCACATGCTAGCCAAGCAGCGCAGCTTTAACGGCAACAAGATAAATCTCGAAGAGAAGGCATACCGATAATGGCAAAGACGCCGAGCGATAAGGCCGAAACGGGCGAAGTAAAGAACGGCAATGGCGCTGATGCGCAGCCATCCCTCAATATTCTCGCGCAATATGTAAAGGACCTGTCCTTCGAAAGCCCCGGCGCGCCGCTGTCGCTGCGTCCGCGCGAGAAGGCTCCTTCCATCAATATCAATGTCAATGTGAACGCCAATCCGCTGTCCGAAACGGATTTCGACGTCGTGCTGACGCTGGAAGCCAAGGCCGTCGACGGCAAGGACGTGCTTTTCAATGCCGAACTGGTCTATGGCGGCGTCTTCCGCATTCAGGGCATCGCGCAGGAACATATGCTGCCGCTGCTCTTCATCGAATGCCCGCGTCTGCTGTTCCCGTTCGCGCGCCAGATCATCGCCGACGCCACCCGCAATGGCGGCTATCCGCCGCTGATGATCGACCCGATCGATTTCGCACAGATGTTCCAGCAGCGCATGGCCGAAGAACAGGCCAAGGCCGCTGTAAAGAGCTGATTTTACTCTATATTACGAGAAAACCCGGCGCGAAGCCGGGTTTTTTTTGTTGTATTTTTTCCTGCTCCGATGCGCTTCGCACTTTTGCTGGAAAATACATTTTTTCTTGTCGCATTATCCTGCGCAAAAGTGCGAAGCACTTTTGCTGGAAATGCTTCAGATATATTTCTTCCAGACGGCCTTCTCGCCAAGATTTTCCACAAGCGCCATATGGGCCGCGCGCTCTTGCTCGCTTACGCGCGAAGGCAGCGGGTGGGGGCGCTGGGCCAGAGCAATCCGACCGCCCGTTCCCGAACGCTCGTCATCACCGGAATTGCCGAAAGAACTCAATCCAAGCGCGGTCTGCTTGCCGCCGATCAGCTCGATATAGACTTCGGCGAGGATTTCCGAGTCGAGCAAAGCGCCATGCAAGGTGCGGTGCGAATTTTCAATGCCATAACGCTTGCAGAGCGCATCGAGCGAATTCGGCCCCATCGGATGCTTGCGGCGCGCCAGCGCCAGCGTATCGACGATGCGTTCCAGCGCGATGGGGGGCTGGCCCAGCCGGTCGAGTTCGGCATTGATGAAGCCCAGATCGAACATGGCATTATGCGCGACCAGCTTCGCGCCATCGATAAATTCCATGAATTCATCGAGAATTTCCGCGAATGTCGGCTCATTGAGCAATTTCTCATTGCTGATGCCATGGACCGCCAGCGCCTCCGGATGAACCTGACGTCCCTGCGGATTGATGAATTTATGGAAGGTGCGTCCGGTCGGAAAGCGGTTGATGAGTTCCACGCCGCCGATTTCGATCACACGGTCTTCCAGCCGCTCAAGTCCGGTGGTTTCCGTATCAAAAACGATCTCGCGCATTACAACCTCTCAATTTGGTCAATTCTATACCATGGCCAGACGCATATCAGGCGCTGGCCGCCGGTTGTCCACGCAATTTCGCGATAATATCCCCGATCTGGCGGCGCGTTTCGTCAAAACTGCTGCTTGAATCGATGATGAAATCGGCGCGCTCGCGTTTTTGCGCATCCGGCATCTGCCGGGCAAGAATCGCGTCGAGTTTAAGCTCCGTCATGCCGGGGCGCGACAGGACGCGCTGGCGCTGGATGGGCGCCGGGGCGGAAACCACCGCCACCCAATCGACCCGGCTGTCCGCGCCGGTTTCAAACAGCAAGGGAATGTCGAGCACGACAAGATCCGCACCCGCCTCATCCGCGTTTCGCAAGAAAGCTGCTTCTTCCTCGTGCACCAGCGGATGGACGATGGCTTCAAGCCGCTTCATCGCCGTTTCATTGCCCAGCACTGCTGCGGAAAGCTTCTGTCGGTCCACAGTTGCGTTGATGACCGTTCCGGGAAATGCCGCTTCGATCAGCGCTGCCGCGCGCCCCGCATAAAGGCGGTGCACCGTTTCATCGGCGCTGTGAACCGGAATGCCCGCCTGCGCAAACATATTGGCGGCGGTGGTTTTTCCCATTCCTATGGAACCGGTCAGTCCGAGGATAATCATAAAGCACCAGCCTTTTTCATATCCGCCAGAATATGCTCACGCAGGGCCGCTGTCACTTGCGGTCTTGTGCCGAACCAGCGCTCGAAACCCGGAACGGCCTGATGCAGCAGCATGCCCAGCCCATCGACGGTTTTCAGCCCCGCGCCTTGCGCTTTTGCAAGAAAAGGCGTCTTGAGCGGCACATAGACAATATCGGTCGCCACCGCCGCCTTTTGCGCATTGCTCAAATCGAGCGGAAAATCTTCCGCCTCGCCATGGCCGCTCATGCCGAGCGATGTCGTGTTGACGATCAGTCCCGCCTGCCTGACAAGCGCCTGCGCCTCCTCCCATCCATGCGCCGAAACGCCAGCACCGAAATGTGCCGCCAGATCCCCGGCGCGGCTCAAGGTGCGATTGACGATGGCAATGGATGAAAAGCCGCGGCTTTGCAGGGCATGCACGATGGCGCGGCCCGCGCCGCCCGCACCCAGAACCAGCGCGCTATCGGCATTGTCCCAACCCGGTGCGCCCGAATCGAGATTGGCGGCAAAACCATAGGCATCGGTATTGCCGCCGCAAAGAACGCCCTTTTCAAGCCAGAGCGTATTGACCGCGCCGATGGCGGTTGCCGCTGCATCGTGGCTTTGCGCGGCTGCAAAGGCTGCTTCCTTGTGCGGAATGGTGACATTGCCGCCCGCAAAACCCTTGCCCGGAAAAGATTGCAGGAAGGAGGAAAACGCATCCGGCGCCACTTCGATGGCTTCATAAGTGCCGTTAATGCCGTGCTCCTTCAGCCAGAAGCCATGGATCAGCGGAGAACGCGAATGTTTGATCGGAAAACCGGTCACAAAGGCCCTGAGCGCTGTTTCAGCCATCGATAAGTTTTTCCTTCCTCAATTGCGCCAGCAGCGGCAGCAGCGGCAGCCCGACAATGGTGAAATAATCGCCTTCGATGCGCTCGAAAAGCTGGATGCCGGGGCCTTCCACCTGATAGGCGCCCACGCTTGCCAGCGCAATATCGCCGACACGCCCGAGATAGCGCCCGACAAAGCCCGGATCGAGATCGCGCATCGTCATGCGGGCGATGGAAACATGCCGCCAGAGCGTCTCGCCATTCTTCACCAGCACCACGGCGCTGTTGAGCTGATGAGTCTGGCCCGAAAGCTTCAGCAATTGACGGCGCGCGGCGTCCATATCCGCAGGCTTGTGAAAAATCCCGTCACCCATCGACAAGGTCTGGTCGCAGCCGATCACCATGGCATCGGGATTTTTCGCACTGACATCAAGCGCCTTGGCTTCAGCCAGCACGAGGGCCACATCTTCCGGTGTCGCTCCGCTTTCATAAAGCGGGGCCTCCACCGCGCGCTCGTCCAGATCAGCGCTTTCACTTGAAAAGTCCAGCCCCGCATTTTTGAGCAGGGCGGAACGAAACGGGCTTTTTGAAGCAAGAATAAGTTTTGCCGTCATGATCAATCATCCTTTTTGCCGCTGCGCAGCAGCGCCTGAATGGCGGCTGCGGTTTCCTCGATCGACCGGCGTGTTACGTCAATGACAGGCCAGCCATGCCGGTTGCACAGATTGCGCGCATAGGTCAGTTCCTCGGAAATCGACGCGCGATCCGTATAGAGAGAGGTATCGAGCGAAGGCACGCTGCCCAGCGGCCGGTTCTGGCGGATTTGCGAAATGCGTTCCGCCGTCGCCACCAGCCCGATGATCAGCGGCCGTTTGGCGCTGAAAAGCGCGTCGGGCAGCGGGATGCCTAAAACGATGGGAACATTGGTCGCCTTGATGCCGCGATTGGCCAGATAGATGCTGGTCGGCGTTTTCGACGTGCGCGATATGCCCACCAGAATGACGTCTGCCTCTTCTATATCATAGGGCAATTGCCCGTCATCATGTTCCATGGTGAAATTGAGCGCGTCGATGCGGCGGAAATAATCGGCATTGAGCACATGCTGCGCGCTGGCGCGGCGATGGGCGGGGGCACCGAGATAGGATTGAAACGTATTGAGCACCGGCTCCAGCACGGAAACGCTCGGCACACCCATTTCCATGCAGGACTGGTCGATGATGGCGGCGAGCTTTTGATCCACCACCGTATAAAGCACGATACCCGGCTCGGCATCGATGTCTTCGAGCACCTTGCGAAGCTGCTTTTCGGTGCGGATGAGAGGATAGATATGCTCTATCGCCCGTGCATTGACATATTGCGCCGCCGCCGCCCGGCCCGCCGCCAGCAGAGTCTCTCCGGTCGCATCAGAAATCAGATGAAGATGAAAGTAGGAAAGCGGTCTGGTCACAGTTTTCTGGCCTGCCTGTTGATGAATGTGCGTAAAGCGGACGCTTCATCCACAAGCCATGGCAGGCCGTGGAAAACTTGGCAAGTCATCCACAGCGAGCAAACATGTGTGCAGCTTTCAATCCTGTTTGTGGACAAGACTCGCAACATTGCAAAACCCAGGCTTTATCCCCGGATTTTCCACAAGGAGACCTAGACTGCGTCAATTCGTAACCCTTTATATTCTAAGAAAAATTTGAGTTATCATTGCATTTGTCCCATCTATCGGTGAATTATTGCACAGGATAAGACCGGGATAGTGAAACTGTGGGGAAAAAGCGGACAAGGCTTAATCCCCGATTCCAACAGACTCTAAGAATAAAAAGATTCAAGAATCTTCCTTTCTTTAAGAAAAGCGGACGGGAAAACTCTCGCTCGCAACCGGTCAGGGAATCAGGCAATCCATATAGTCAGGATGCCGGGATCAGCAGGATGGAGTGAAATGAAGCGCAAGGTCTTGAAAGTGATCGATGGTGAAACCGTGTTTCCACCACCAATCTGGATGATGCGTCAGGCTGGCCGCTATCTCCCCGAATATCGGGAATTGCGCAAACAGGCCGGTGGTTTTCTCGACCTGTGCTATTCTCCCGATCTGGCGGTTGAAGTCACCTTGCAGCCTATCCGCCGTTTTGGCTTTGATGCAGCAATCCTGTTTTCAGACATTCTCGTCGTCCCCCATGCCCTTGGACGCGATCTTCGCTTTGAAGAGGGCAGGGGTCCATTGATGACGCCCATCGATGCCGACGAGATTTTCTGGCTTGAGACGGAAGGGGCGGCAAAAAGGCTGGAGCCGGTCTATGAGACGGTGCGGCTGCTGCGTGAACAGCTTCCCGATGAGACGACATTGCTGGGTTTCTGTGGTGCGCCCTGGACGGTGGCGACCTATATGATCGCAGGTCACGGCACGCCGGATCAGGCACCGGCCCGGCTGTTTGCCTATCGTCACCCTGAAGCTTTTGAAAAGCTGCTGAACGATCTGGCCGATGTTTCGGCGGAATATCTCATCGAGCAGCTTGATGCAGGCGCGGATGCCTTGCAAATTTTCGATTCATGGTCGGGCGTTCTGGATGAAGATTGCTTCGAGCGTTTCTGCATCCAGCCGGTCGCGCGCATCGTGCAGAAGGTGAGGGCGGTTTATCCCGAAGCGCGCATTATCGGATTTCCGAAGGGTGCGGGAATGCTTTATGCAGGCTATCGCGAGAAAACCGGCGTCGATGTGCTTGGCCTCGACTGGTCGGTTCCGCTTTCCTTTGCCGCGCAATTGCAGGCGGAAGGTGCCGTGCAGGGCAATCTCGACCCGTTGCGGGTGGTTGCAGGCGGAGAGGCTCTGGATGAAGGTGTGGATGCCATTCTCGAAAAGCTTGGCCATGGACCGCTGATTTTCAATCTCGGCCACGGGATCACCCCGCAGGCGCCGATTGAAAATGTGCAGCGTATGATCGACCGGATAAGAGGAGGCGCATCATGAGCGCGACATCCAGAGAAAAGGGCGGGCCAATCGTATTGATCCGTGCTGTCGTTGCCATCATCGTCGTTGCTGTCGGCACCTGGGCATTGTTTCACGTGAATCCGGCCAGCGCCTATCCCTGGATCAAGGCGCTGCATGTGATCGCCGTAATCTCATGGATGGCGGGCATGCTCTATCTGCCACGCCTGTTCGTCTATCACAGCGAAGCAGCGATCGGATCGGACAAGTCGGAGACTTTCAAGGTGATGGAGCGGCGGTTGCTGCGCTTCATCATCAATCCCGCAATGGTTGTAAGCTGGATTGCTGGACTTTGGATGGCGTGGGAGATTTTCGGCTTCAAGGGCGGCTGGCTGCATGCAAAGCTTCTGCTGGTCGTGCTTATGTCGGGCCTGCATGGCTATCTGTCCAAGAACATGCGGCTTTTTGCCGAAGACCGGAATACCAAACCGGCCCGTCACTGGCGCATTGTCAATGAGATCCCGACCGTTCTCATGATCCTGATCGTCATTCTGGTGATCGTGAAACCGTTTTAAAACAGGCTGATACGAAATTTTAAACCACAAGACCCGGAGATTTCCGGGTCTTCGTCTTATTGCCTATTGCAGAATAATTCGACTATCATTAACTGATACTTGCTCTTCGTGCCGGAAATCGGTATGAAAGAGTTCTTCTCCCATCATAATAGCAGGCCTTCGATGCCGGTCACGCCAGTGACCATCTTTCCGAACCACTGCATTTTCTCCTTATATTTTAAAAGAGCTCCTCGCCCATGCAGGAAATGAAACTACAAGAACTCAAGAACAAGACGCCGGTCGAGCTTCTGGCTTTTGCCGAAACGCTTGAGGTCGAAAATGCAAGCGCCATGCGCAAGCAGGAACTGATGTTCGCGATCCTCAAGAAGCTTGCGGCGCAAGACATCGAAATTATCGGTGAAGGCGTCGTTGAAGTGCTGCAGGACGGATTTGGCTTCCTTCGTTCTGCCGATGCCAATTATCTGCCCGGCCCTGACGATATTTATATCTCGCCCTCGCAATTGCGCCGCTTCTCGCTGAAAACCGGCGATACGGTCGAAGGCCCCATTCGCGGACCAAAGGAAGGCGAACGCTATTTCGCGCTGCTCAAGGTCAATTCGATCAATTTCGAAGACCCTGAGAAAATCCGCCACAAGGTCCATTTCGACAATCTGACGCCGCTCTATCCCAATGAACGCTTCAAGATGGAGCTGGAAGTTCCCACCTCCAAGGATTTGTCGGCGCGTGTCATCGATCTGGTCGCACCACTCGGCAAGGGCCAACGCGGGCTGATCGTTGCGCCACCGCGCACCGGTAAAACGGTCCTGCTGCAGAATATCGCCCATTCGATCACTGCCAATCATCCCGAATGCTATCTGATCGTCCTGCTGATCGACGAGCGCCCGGAAGAAGTCACGGATATGCAGCGCTCGGTCAAGGGCGAAGTCATTTCCTCGACTTTCGACGAACCTGCGTCGCGTCACGTTCAGGTGGCGGAAATGGTCATCGAAAAGGCCAAGCGCCTTGTCGAGCATGGCCGGGACGTCGTCATCCTCCTCGACTCGATCACCCGCCTCGGACGCGCCTATAATACGGTGGTGCCGTCATCGGGCAAGGTTCTGACCGGCGGTGTGGATGCGAATGCGCTCCAGCGCCCGAAGCGTTTCTTCGGTGCTGCGCGCAATATCGAAGAGGGCGGCTCGCTGACCATCATCGCGACCGCACTCATCGACACCGGCTCGCGCATGGATGAAGTGATCTTTGAAGAATTCAAGGGCACGGGCAATTCGGAAATCGTTCTCGACCGCAAGGTTGCCGACAAGCGTATTTTCCCGGCGATGGATATTCTCAAATCCGGCACCCGCAAGGAAGATCTTCTGGTGCCGCGCGCCGATCTCCAGAAGATATTTGTCCTGCGCCGCATCCTCGCGCCGATGGGAACCACCGATGCAATCGAATTCCTGATCGATAAACTCAAGCAGACCAAGGGCAACAGCGAATTCTTCGACTCGATGAATACGTAATATTCATTATCCCTTATCGCTTTTGAAAACGCCGCGCTGCCATTCAGCGCGGCGTTTTTATATTATGCCTGTTACCCGGCAAGAAGGATTTCGAGCGCCTGCGCATTTTCAACCGGGGGCAGGCAAACCTGGCCCTTGCATAGCCAGGCCGTGGGATGTTGCGCCTGAGCGCTGCCGCCGGTCGGCAGCTGGATTGTTGCACCCGTTTCGAGCGGGATAATTCTGTCGAAACGCCGCGGGTCGGGCTTTCGATTCGCCATCGAAACGAGTTCTTCATCCTTGCCTTGGGTTGCGATCACCAGCGAAAGCGGCTCGGCGGCAAATCTCGCGGCATTCAATATGCCGATCTGGCCATATTGCTGCGCCAGCGCCCGGCCCAGTGCCTGTTCGATGAGCTTTTCCGTTTCCCGATAAAGCGCCATGTCGCCGGTTGCAAGAAACAGGCGTGTCAGCGCTTCCATGATCTGGCTCGTGGCGCTGGGGATTGCCTCGTCATAATCGCCATAGCTGTGCAGGATCACATCATCCGCATGAAGCGCAGACAGGCGATAATTACCGGCGGCATCGCGATGAGAAGCATCCAGCGCCTTCTTGTAGGCGATGGCATCATCGATGAAACTTCTGTCGGATGTGGCTTCATGAAGCGAAAGGGCTGCATTGATCATGGCGGCATAATCGGTGGAAAGGGCGGGGTAGAGCAGATGCTCGCCCATCCGGCAATGCGCAAGCTGGCCGTCGCGCAGCGTCGTGCGGATCGAGCGATAAGCCGCGCGGGCCTGATCGATCCAGCCGGGGCGCGCCAGACTGCGTCCGGCTTCCGCGAGCGCACGAATGGCCAGTGCGTTCCAGTCGGTCAAAGCCTTGTCATCGCGGGCAGGGCGGATACGCGTGTTTCTCAAATCAAGCAGGCGTGCTTTCGCATTCATTATGGCGGGTGAAAATTCGGCCGGCTGATCGGGAGCATGCAGGCGATTGAGAATATTGCTACCCTCCCAATTGCCCTGCGCAGTCACGCCATAAAAGGCTTTGAAATGCTCGGCCTCATCACCAAGCGCCGCATCGATTTCGGCTTCTGTCCAGATATAGAATTTGCCTTCTTCCCCTTCGCTATCGGCATCGAGGCTGGAGGCAAAACTGCCATCGGGCAGGCGTAATTCGCTAAGCAGCCAGTCGACGGTCTCTTCGATTCGGCTACGAAACAACGCATTCTTCGTCTCACCATAGGCCCAGTTGGCGTGGCGGATCATCTGTGCATTGTCATAAAGCATTTTTTCAAAATGCGGCACCAGCCACTCGGCATCGGTGCTGTAGCGGCAGAGTCCACCGCCCAGATGATCATATATCCCACCCTGCAACATGGTTTTCAGCGAGTGCAGAAACGCGTCGCGATGGGCGGTTTCGCCGTTATAAAGCCAGGAGAGCCAGAGCGCATCCATGAAGGGGGCATTAGGAAACTTTGGCGCACCTTCCATGCCGCCGCGAAGCGGGTCGAACAGGCTGTTAATGCGCTCGACTATCCGGTCAAAGCGCGTGATCTCGTTCTGCCCCGCTTCCCTTTGCGCGGAAAGCTGTCCTTCCAGATGGTTAAACACAGCTTGCGCATTATGGTTAATTTTTTGCTGATCCCTGTGCCAGAGATTATTGACGGCTTGAAGCACATCGATAAAGCCCGGCAGGTTGTGCCGCGCATGGCGCGGAAAATAGGTGCCGCCCCAGAAGGGCTTGCCATCGGGGCGCAGAAACATCGTCAGAGGCCAGCCGCCCTGCTGCCCCATGGCACTGAGTGCCGCCATATAGATCTGGTCAATATCCGGACGCTCTTCACGATCGACCTTCACATTCACGAAGAGTTCGTTCATGACCGCGGCGACTTCTTCATCCCCGAAAGATTCGTGCGCCATGACGTGGCACCAGTGGCAGGCGGCATAGCCAATCGACAGGAGAACGGGGCGATTACTCTCTTTGGCGGCGTCAAGCGCCTCGCGTCCCCATGGCTGCCAGTGAACGGGGTTATCTGCATGCTGGCGCAGATAAGCGCTTGGCTCGTTGGCGAGGCGATTGCGGCTGGGAATACTCATGAGCCTTTTCTTTCCTGTCTGGAACCAATATGCACATAGTGCTGTATATAGGACACCAGATTGAATGAACGAGCGCCAGACATTTCAGGACACGATTTTTGCCCTTTCAAGCGGACGCCTGCCTTCCGGCGTGGCGGTCGTGCGTATTTCCGGGCCGCAAGTTCGATTCGTACTCGAAACGATTATCGGTTCAATGATAATCCCGCGAACAGCGGCCTATAAGACATTCCGCAGCCGTAACGGTGATGCGATCGACCGCGGACTGGCGCTGTTTTTCCCTGCTCCAAACAGTTTTACCGGCGAGGATTGCGCGGAATTTCATTTGCATGGCGGCGTTGCGGTCGTCGAAAGGCTGCTGGAAGAGTTGCACGCCTTTCCCGGATGCCGTATCGCCGAAGCCGGTGAGTTCACACGCCGGGCTTTTACCAATGGTAAGATGGATTTGACCATCGCGGAAGGTCTTGCCGATCTGATCGCAGCTGAGACCGAGGGCCAGCGCCGGCTGGCGATGCAGGTGGCTTCGGGTTCACAACGCGCACTTTATACGCAGTGGCGGCAGCGGCTCGTTCGCGCCCGCGCATTGATTGAGGCAGAGCTTGATTTTGCCGATGAAGGCGATGTTCCCGGTTCGGTGGCGACGCAGGTATGGACTGAACTCAACAATCTCAAGAACGAAATTTCCCAGCACATAGAAAGCGGCAAGCGCGCTGCCATGCTGCGCGATGGCTTGCATGTGGTGATTGCCGGTGCGCCGAATGCCGGAAAATCAAGCCTCCTTAATTTTCTCGCAGGCCGCGAGGTGGCGATTATCTCCGAGGAAGCAGGAACCACGCGCGATCTCCTCGAAGTCAAACTCAATCTTGGCGGGATTCCGCTTTACGTGACCGACACAGCGGGGCTGCGCGAAACCGAAAGCAAGGTAGAAAAGATAGGCATTGAACGCGCGCTCGAAAGGGCGTCGGAGGCCGATCTCGTCTTGCTGCTGGAAGATATGCACGATCCTCTCCCGGTCTCTCTGGAAGACGAGAGTGTCGAAGTGTGGCGCGTGGGGACTAAATGGGATCTGGCGCGAAAAGGAGGGGGAGAGTGGCAATTTCAAATTTCGACAAAAACTGGTGAGAATCTTGACCAATTACTCGATGCCCTGCAAGGTTTTGCAGAGCAGCGTATTGGATCGATCAATGATGTAGTTCCCACTCGCCAGCGTCATATTCATCTCTTGAAATCGACCGTGACGGAAATAGAAACAGCAATCGTCCGGGACGACCTGCCGCTGGAACTGCGCGCCGAGAATATGCGTCTGGCCTCGCAATCTTTGGGGCGGATAACCGGCGATGTGGATGTGGAAGAAATATTGGACGTGATCTTTTCTCAATTCTGCATCGGCAAATGATTCACGTGAAACACGTCTGAAACATAACTCAAACATGATTGACTGGCATACAGATGTTTCACGTGAAACATCTGTGGAGATTCCCGGCAAGAGTTGACTCACGCCCATATCTATGAATCCAGACGCGGCTCTTCGTCGGAAACATTCGACGGATTGCGGGATGCATTGCCGGGTAATTCAGGGCAAACCCATGACCCGCCAGACCGAAGCCGAGCCTGGTAAACTGAAACCGGTTCGCCTATTTATGAAGAGTGATCATCTTTCAGCAGTTTACCCTTTCGTTCCAAGGCTATTCATGTCAAAGAGACGCTTTCAGAAACGGATTCGGATTGTATCAGGATGAACATTTCAGGTTCGCCCGAAGCTATTGCTTATGATGTCGTCGTGATCGGCGGCGGCCATGCGGGCTGTGAGGCCGCAGCGGCGGCAGCGCGCGCGGGCGCACGCACTGCATTGGTAACGCATAAATTCGATACGATAGGTGTCATGTCTTGCAATCCCGCCATTGGCGGATTGGGTAAAGGCCATCTGGTTCGCGAGATCGACGCGCTTGACGGTCTGATGGGGCGGGTGGCCGATAAGGCCGGTATCCAGTTTCGCCTGCTCAACCGCCGCAAGGGCCCTGCGGTTCGAGGACCGCGTACGCAGGCGGATAGAAAGCTCTACCGGCTGGCCATGCAGGCGCTGA
This sequence comes from Falsochrobactrum shanghaiense, assembly GCF_003149535.1. GTDB lineage: Bacteria > Pseudomonadota > Alphaproteobacteria > Rhizobiales > Rhizobiaceae > Brucella > Brucella shanghaiense. The sequence goes on from NZ_QGDB01000001.1 coordinate 675,229, forward strand.
TTGCCGAACAGGACAATCTGACGGTTGTCGAAGGCGGTGCCGCAGATATTCGGGTGTCGGATGGGTGCGTTCATGCGGTGGTTCTTGCCGATGGGCGGGAACTTAATTGTGCGTCCGTGGTCCTGACGACCGGAACATTTCTTAATGGCCTTATTCACATCGGCGAAAAGAAAATCCCCGCCGGACGCATGGGAGAAAAGCCAGCGCTCGGATTGTCGGACACATTGGCCGCGCTCGGCTTTGCCTTGGGGCGGTTGAAGACCGGCACGCCGCCGCGGCTGGACGGGCGCACGATCGACTGGAGCGGGCTTGCCGTGCAGTCTGCCGATGAAAATCCGGTTCCTTTCTCGCTCTTGACGGACAAGATCACCACACCGCAAATCGATTGCGGCATCACCCATACGACCGCGCACACGCATGATATTATCCGGGCAAATCTGCACCGTTCGGCCATGTATTCAGGTTCGATCGAGGGTATCGGCCCGCGCTATTGCCCTTCGGTCGAAGACAAGATCGTCAAATTCGCCGATCGTGAAAGCCATCAGATTTTTCTGGAACCGGAAGGTCTCGACGACGATACGGTTTATCCCAATGGTATTTCCAGTTCCCTGCCGGAAGAAGTACAACTCGATCTGCTCAAGACCATACCCGGTCTTGAAAAGTCTGTCATGTTGCAGCCGGGATATGCTATCGAGTATGATTTCATCGATCCGAGAGAATTGAAACGCAGTCTGGAAACGCGCCGCGTCGAAGGTCTTTTTCTTGCCGGACAAATCAACGGCACGACGGGTTATGAGGAAGCGGGTGCACAAGGCTTGATTGCGGGATTGAACGCGGCGAGGCGGGCAGGGGGCAGTGAACCGGTTATCATTCAGCGCACCGAAGCCTATATCGGCGTGATGATCGATGATCTGACATCACGCGGCGTCAGCGAACCTTATCGTATGTTCACTTCCCGCGCTGAATTTCGCCTGTCGCTTCGCGCCGATAATGCGGATCAGCGTTTGACGCCGCTCGCGGACGAGTTTGGCATTCTGGGCCATGAGCGCCGTATTCGCTTTGCAGACCGGCAGGATGCTTTGTCAAGGGCGCGGGAATTGGCCAAGTCATTGACGATCACGCCCAATCTTGCGAGCCGCTATGAGCTTCACCTTAATCATGACGGAGTGCGCCGCTCGGCTTACGAGCTTCTCTCCTATCCCAATATCGGCCTGGAACAGTTGAACAGAATCTGGCCGGAACTGGCTTCGATTGACGCGATGACGCGTGAAGCGCTGGAAATCGAAGCGCAATATGCGGTCTATCTGGATCGGCAACAGAATGATATTGCGGTGATGGAGCGCGAGGAGCGGCTGCTCATTCCCGCCGATCTTGGCTTTGATACGATCTCCGGCCTGTCCAATGAGTTGAAGCAGAAGCTGAAACTGCGCCAGCCGGAAACGATCGCCGAGGCGCAGCGGGTTGATGGAATGACGCCTGCCGCATTGGCATTGCTGATCGCCCAGATAAAGAAGCATGGCGCGCGTAAACGCGCCACGGCGGAACTTGCTGATAAGGGTGTGGCATGAGTGCAGATAGAGGGTTTGAAACGCTTCGGGCAGTGGTTCCGTCTGTTTCACGTGAAACAGCGCAGCGGCTGATGGAGTTTGAAGCGCTGTTTCGCAAGTGGTCGAAAGCGATCAATCTGGCGTCTCCCTCGACGCTGGCCGATCTCTGGAACCGTCATATTCTGGACAGTGCGCAGATTTTTCCCTTGGCTCCGCAGGCGACACGCTGGCTTGACCTTGGTTCGGGCGGCGGATTTCCGGGCATCGTGACGGCCTGTTTTTTGAAAGACGTGCCGGGGGCTTCAATTGACCTGATTGAAAGCGCAGGCAAAAAAGCAGCTTTTCTGCGCACCGCAGCGGGGCAACTCGATATTCCCGCGCGGGTCCATGCGGTCCGGATCGAGGCGATGCGGGATAAAATCACCTCGCCTGAAATCATCACGGCGCGGGCCTTAGCGTCGTTGACCGATCTTTTCACGCTGGCCGAGCCCTGGCTGACCAATGGTTCCAAGGCCCTGTTTCAAAAAGGTAGGGATTATCAGCGGGAAATCGATGAAAGCCGTGTCGGCTGGCGTTACGATCTGGTACAACATCAAAGCACCATTGATCCGGCTTCGGTAATACTCGAAATCAGCAATCTGCGCCGAGCAGGCAGTTGATTTGCCGATAGTGGAAATAAACAGCAGCAGGGCGACGGGAATGAGCGACAGATCCAGGATCATAACCATTGCAAACCAGAAAGGCGGCGTGGGGAAAACCACCACGGCAATCAATCTGGCCACTGCACTGGCAGCTATCGGCGAGACGGTGCTGATCGTCGATCTGGACCCGCAGGGCAATGCCAGTACAGGGCTTGGAATCGACCGGCATGATCGCCCGCTTTCGTCTTATGATGTGTTGACGCAGGCAGCTTCCGTGCCTGAAGCTGCGATGCAGACGGCGGTTCCAAACCTGTTCATCGTCCCTTCGACGCTCGATCTTTTGGGGATTGAAATGGAAATCGCGCAGGTGGCTGACCGCACGCGTCGTCTGCGGGATGCCTTGCGCTTTGATTCAGCCGTCGCCGAGCGGTTTTCTTATATTCTGGTCGACTGTCCGCCATCGCTCAACCTGTTGACGTTGAATGCCATGGCTGCGGCGGATTCCGTCATGGTGCCGCTGCAATGCGAGTTTTTTGCACTGGAAGGCTTGAGCCAGCTTTTGCAGACCGTCAATCAGGTGCGGTCCACCATCAATCCCGATTTGTCGATTCAGGGCATCGTCTTGACAATGTTCGACAGTCGCAACAATCTGGCAACGCAGGTTGTGGATGATGTTCGCGCTTTTATGGGTGAAAAAGTATATCGTACCGTTATTCCGCGTAATGTGCGGGTGTCGGAAGCACCATCGCATGGCAAGCCGGCGATACTTTATGATCTCAAATGCGCTGGCAGTCAGGCTTATTTGCAGCTCGCATCGGAAGTAATCCAACGTGAGCGGCAGCTGAAAGCCGCGTAATAGCGGGTATCGCGTGTGATACCCAGATCGATTCGACTACGTAACAATTGCAGGAATTTGCCGAACCATGAACGACGATCCTTCAAAAAAGCGCCTTGGCCGGGGATTGGCCGCCCTGATCGGTGAAATCGACCGCCCGGCGGAAGAGCGGAAGGTCGCGGTTCCCACAGAGCGCAATATTCCGATTGAATTCGTTACCCGCAATCCGCGCAATCCACGGCGCATGTTTTCGGAAGTGGAGCTGGAAGATCTGGCTCAATCCATTCGTGAACACGGCGTGGTGCAGCCGATTGTCGTGCGTCCTGCACCGGGGCAACCGGATCATTTCGAACTGATCGCAGGTGAACGCCGCTGGCGCGCGTCGCAGCGCGCAGGGGTGGATACCATCCCCGTCATTATCCGTGACGTGGATGATCGTGTCGCGCTCGAAATTGCAATCGTTGAAAACGTGCAGCGCGCGGATCTGAATGCGGTGGAAGAAGCGCTTGGTTATCAACAGCTTATCGATAATCACGAATATACTCAAAACGATCTGGCACAGGTGATCGGCAAAAGCCGCAGCCATGTCGCCAATACTTTGCGTCTGCTAAAACTGCCGCAGCGCGTGCAGGATTTCATCTCCGATGGCGCCTTGTCGGCCGGTCATGCGCGCAGCCTGATTACCATGGATAACCCGACTGCTCTGGCAGAGCGGGTCGTCAAGGAAGGCCTGTCGGTCCGGCAGGTGGAGGCTTTGGCGCAGGCGGAAGCGCGCGGCGATAGTGCGCTCAAGCCTGCTAAAAGCGCTCCGGCGGAAAAAGATGCCGATACCAAGGCTCTTGAAAAGCTTCTTTCCGATGTTACCGGTATGAAAGTAGAAATAAATCATCGTGAGCGCGGTGGTGAAGTCAAGATACGGTATAGTTCTCTTGAGCAGCTTGATGAGATTTGCCGTCGCTTGCAGAGCTGATATATTTATTGATACTTAGTCTTATAGGCCTCGTTGCTTGCGTGTAGCGGGGTTTATTGTTTTCGCGCATTGCGCGCCGCTTCCACGGCTATTGCCAGCAGACATTGACGAATGATCGGCACTGCAAGGGCCGCATTCCTGCGGCTTTCAAGCACTGCGCGCTGAAGGCGTTCAAGAACGCGCGCGAGGCTATCGGCATTCCAGCGGTTCACCGAATTCTCAACCAGCTTCTTGCGGCTGAAGAAAACCGGCGGGCGGGCCGCCGCAACGACCGCAGAAGCACTTTTGCGTTCCGTATCGGCGATATGGCGCAATGTCTGGATCTGCTGGAACTGGCGTGCGGCCGTGTTGAGCAGCAGAAAAGGTGCTGTGCCGGATTTTACGACGCGGTCGAAGGACGCTTCAAAGCGGGGCAGATCGGCGAGCAGGACGGCGTCTATCACTTCATCGGTCGAAAGGGCCGCGACATCGCCCACGGCTTCACGCACATCGTCTATGTCGATGCGCGGTTTGCCGCGTGCATAAAGGCAGAGCTTTTCCAGCTCGCCGCGCGTGGCAAGCCGGTCGCCGCCAAGGCTTGCGCGCAGCAAATGCCGGGCATCCATGGTAATCTGTAGTTTCCATTCGCCCAGCACGTCGTCGATGACGCCATCTATGCCGCGTGCATCATCGGTATAGCAGGGCAATGCCATACCGGCCGAAGCATTTTCCACGGCGCTGCGCAGGGCAGCACCCTTCTTGAGATCGCCCGCCTCCACGAGAATGAAGGTTTCATGTGGCGGCTCATGGGCGAGCAGTTTTATCGCCTCGGCCAGCTTCTTCTGGCCTGCGGCGTTCTTGATCCAGATCAGCCGCTGTCCGCCAAACATGGATATTGTGTGGGCTTCATCGGCGAGGCGCGAAGGATCGGCATCGATCTCGTCGGCCTCCATGCGAATGACCGCGAAAGGATCATCCAGTGGCAATCTGGTGGCCTGCGCATAACGGCGCGCGCGTTCGTTCACCAGTCCCCTGTCGGGTCCATAGATGAGAACGACCGGAAAGGAACTGCCCGGACGGTTGATGAACTGATCGACTTCGTGTGCTTTTTTCTGCGCCATGCGATGTAACTAGCGCAATTTCACGCCGAACGAAACAGCCGCCGGTAATTGGATTTGAAGGCGCCCGGTCGCAAAACTTTTGCAATCGAACCAAGAAGCCCACATTAGAAATTGACTCTGGCGGCCATGGCCGCCAGAGCAGATTCGTCATGGTCATGTGAACGTAATAGGTAAAAACTGACCGACTGGCTGTTGGCCGGTAAAATTTGCATATAGCCTTACAGGTGAGGACGAGACATTTGGGCCGGGCCACTGGGCGATATTCACCTGCACTTTACCTTCACCATCTGTTATCGCATATGCTCCGGGTGCAGGTGTTATTGGATATCCGTTAAGTCCGACAATGCGCGATTGTACATAGTATATGGATTGGACGAAAAGATAGACACGGCTATTGGGTGCGGGACGACCGTTGCTATCATTAAGAAAGACATAGGCTCTTGCAGTTCCCACTCGCTGATAGTTAGGGAAGGGAATAGGTTGAGTTATACCGGGCCTGTATAAGCGAAACGTTATGCTTAACTGGCCAGACGGTGGCGGCGGCGGTGGTATTGGTGGCGCTGGATTTACAACTTGAAAATGGATTGTTGTATAATCATTGACCGTGGCATCGGAGACGAGTGAGGCGGTCACCGTGATGCTTTCAGCGAGTGTGGATTTGTCGGTGATATTGACCGTCGCCTTGCCGTTCGCGTCGGTCACCACCTGCTGAGGCGGTGGTGCTCCCTGAATGAACACATCATTGTTATGCGGGCTGATGTCAAAAAGGACAGCAACGCCGCTGACGGGCATGTTGTTTTGATCAACCAGCGTTGCAACAACGGTGTCGACGTCGGTGCCATTTGCCGGGGCATTGTCTTTTGTCGCGTTCGCCGTCAGACGCAATTGCGGTTTCACGACAGCCTGGAAATGCACTATGGCACTATCATTGACCGTGGCATCGGAGACGAGTGAGGCGGTCACCGTGATGCTTTCAGCGAGTGTGGATTTGTCGGTGATATTGACCGTCGCCTTGCCGTTCACGTCGGTCACCACCTGCTGAGGCGGTGGTGCTCCCTGAATGAACACATCATTGTTATGCGGGCTGATGTCAAAAAGGACAGCAACGCCGCTGACGGGCTTGTTGTTCTGATCAACCAGCGTTGCAACAACGGTGTCGACGTCGGTGCCATTTGCCGGGGCATTGTCTTTTGTCGTGTTCGCCGTCAGACGCAATTGCGGTTTTACGAAAGCCCGGAAATGGATATCGATATATCGCGTAATACTGGCATCCGTCACCAGTGAGCATGTCACCCTGATGATGGCGTCTTGCGCCGACTTGAGAGTAACAGGAACAGTGGCCTGCCCTGTGCTGTCAGTCTTGACAATTAACGGACTTGAATCAGGACCGAAAGTTGCTCCGCTCCCCGCCGGCAGTTCGAATTTGAGTTGCTGCATGGCAAGTGGCTGGTTATTGGCGTCCGTCAAGGTTGCCGTAACCTTATCGGCATCCTCTCCGTCGGCAATAGCATAATCGACCGTCGCCTTCAGGCTAATCATGTCCTTTTTTACCGGCACGGCTCCGAACGTATAGCTGGTTTTATCAGAAAGCGCGGTGTTGACAGTGGGATATACTTCAATCTCTCCTGTTTCCGCACTTGTATCGACAAAACTTGCGGAAGCAATATAGGCGGGGTTAGCCTTGACGGTAACGGTCTTCTGACCGGTAGTCACAAATGTGGCATTGCCCTTTTTAATATTGAATGTGAAGAAAAGGCCCCCTCGGTAATCACCCGCATTCGTGAGGCTTGCCATGGCGATATTTTCGGAATTTCCGTTGGCCACCGAATTGTCAGTAACCATTTCAATCGTGGTTTTGGCATCGACGGGCAGCACGTTGCTTGATGAAGCATCTGTATTAGTCATGACAAAAGCCTTTATAACAAAGAACGAAATTCAATTTTATTGGTCCAATAAGCCGATGTTTGCATGCGCGGAAAAGCGGCCACATCGTAAGTGCCGGGCGCGTCGGCTATGACACCGAATTCGGCCATGCCGTTGACAATCGGGGTCGACGGAAGGTTCGTGCCGGGACTGGCGGAATAAGACTTGTTGTAGGTATGCTCAGCCATTCTCAACCCCTCTCCGAGATTGATGTAAAGCGTGTCGGTTGCTGCCGGATTTTTCATGATGAGGCTGACGATGCACATTGTCTGTCCATCGGCGATACCAACGCTATTGCAAGAAACGGAATCGAAGGCGAGGGCGGCATCGCCTGTTGCCGGAACGTAATTTCCGAAAATAACCGGCTTGCTGATGAGTTCATCCTTTTTGCCGCGCCGGAAAAGGATGATCCGATCCGGATCATCGGCCAATAGGCCGGAAGGCCCTCCCGAGGGGTTAAGGGAATCGATACGGATCAGAACGAGCGGGCAGACCCCACGATCGTCAAAACTGAAAATGCAGGTTTCAGCTCCTCCGCAATCCTGAAAGCGAACCGCGCCGCCACTACGCGCCTCCAGTTCCAAACCTGCCGGCCCCCTGACGACCGCTACATCGGCGGGCATCAGATAGGGATATTTATCTGAATATCCGGCAGCGCCTTGCGTGATGTCGATCGAGATATGCTTTTCCAGCGAATCTGCTTTCACGTCAAAGACAAGAGTTCGAGACAAGCCGATATTCATGGCTGTATCGACGGACTTTATTTGTAAACTATACCGATTTCCGGCAGTAAAGTTACCTTTTACGTCAACAGGAAATATCGGAGCCTTCCCTTGATTGGGATTCTCTCCATCCGGATCCAGAGGCTCTATAGGCTGAGAGGCAATCTCTACACCATCCAGCAATAAAATTGCGGTTTGATCTGTTCTTATATTATCCCACGCAGCACATGTAACAGAAATTGCACCTTGAACGACATTAAGATACAGAACGGGAGGAGAAGAACTATAATCAAGTACGGCAACTGAAAGATCCGTATCTCCAAGATCAGATAGTATATTTATCATAAATATATCCTATTTATAATATAAATATAATAATTGTATATGTTGAATATTGTTAAATAATACTATTATGATATACTAATAAAAAGAGATTGGCTTCTGCTTTTATTAGGATTGTCGGATCCATCCGGCTCAACAACCTCTATATATATTTCGTAGCCCTGACCCGACTGAAAGTGATTTGCGGTGGCAAGACTGAAGATTGGCGGGGACGCCAGGCGATCTTTGTAAGAAATAAGTTGCATCGACGCGACAGCGTTGCTATTGATAAATAGTGTAGCATGCTGAGTAGTTCTAATATGCTCCCATGGATCACAGGTAAATTGAATTGTATTACCAATATCTGAAATATTAATATGTCCATTATCTATGTGGTTTTGTATTATAAACGGAGTTATTTGACTTAAATTCTTATTCATTGTTTTACCTATATAATTCTGGTTGAAAGAGTGCCCGTAGAAAAACTGCTTGCCGCAATTTCTTTATTCGTACCTTTCGGCGTTACAGAATAATACATTTTATACAAATTTTTATACTGACTATTTTTTGGCGTTCCGTATCCGGATATATCACCAAAAGGAATAGTTATATGGAATTCCGTGTCGGTTGGAGTAATTACTGTTGCTTTGTAATTGTATTTGTTGGATGCAAAATTATCGTCAGCTTTATAGTCGCCCTGGAAGGTGGCGTGCAGCGTTACAATATCACCGGCTTTCAGGGTATAATTTAAATCTTTCAGGAGAATCTCGGTGTCTATAGCTAAATTTATGGAGGTTATGTAATCATGATCAACTCCATTTTTAACTATACTGCCAATGTTAATGACGCCGCCATAGGGATCGGCCATAGGGCCCAGGATTTGATTTTCCGGCTGAGGATCGGGGAGCGGTCCAAAAATCGGTATAATACTTGTCAGCGATTTTATAATATCCCCTGTATGGGTCCTGAAATAGTATAAATAGTTATTAGTTTTTACATGAGGGTTGTCATTAACGATAAGATCATCAATATTGGCGTCTACTTTAATATAATTGGTGTCTTGATTAAGATTATCAAACTCCGCTTGATTCTGGAATTTATCATTGAGGAAAAGACCAATGAATTCTTCGTTCGTGATGTTGTTGTTTTCAACCGTCACCGGAAACGTAGTTTTATCGTAATTGGGCAACAATCTGGCAATGTTCGTCTTCGGAGGATCAAATTCGTATCCTGCCAGCTTTTCGTAAACATAAACGAAGCAACCATCTAGAGAATACCCCCCTGATGTAACTGTTATCTGTACATAGCCGGCATTGCTGTTGGAGCCTATATATAATGTTGCAACGCCATTTGTATCTGTTGGTAATGTAACCGTTGAGTCATTTGAATTATTACGATTTGGAGTCAAATTTAGCGCTATCGGAGCTTTGTTTCCATTATAGAAAGCCCCTGTCTGGCTTGTAGGCTGGGTTCTAACATTTTTTATTGTAAATGATACGGGATATTCGGTCACAGTATTCTTGTCAGAATCGAAGACTGTTACGTCTATTTGAGTAACAAGTGTCGGAGAATCGTCAGGTTTGCCAGGGACTGGTGATACCAGCAATGCTGGAGCAGGTTGCTTGGTGATGTAGGGAATTGCAGTTACCGGCTCAACGGTAAAAGTTATTCCTGTACTGGGCCAGGTAGTGGAGTCTCCTGTCTTGGAGCCGCTAACGCTACACCTACCATAAGTCTTGGCGACAACCATCATGCAGGCAGTATATTTATTCGGATCTTTCGGGTCCTGGGTTATCGGTACGGTGTAGTTAAAGCCGGGAGCGGGAGAAATATTTCCATATTTTTTAGGTGAGAAACTAAATGTGTAAGTGTCAACTCCGGGAGTTGGTCGGTCATTATCGTTACCGGAGTATATCAAAGTCGCACTTATTCTCGTCTGTCTTGTCGGGTTGGTTAAGGAGTCGGTGTAGACGATTGAAATATCATCAATATTTGCTTTAGTACCCATTATAAAATCCTTATTTATATTCTATATTTTAGAAAGGCTATACTATGTTAACTCATAGGCAATGGAAGCTGATATTATTGACGGGAACATGCATTGTTTATTGGAATTCAGCATATGCGCAGACAAAATATGGCGATGGCGGCGGCATCGGGGGCTATGCGGCCGGTGGTGAGGCTGTTGGCGGAAAAGGGGGTGGAGTTACAACCACAGGAGGGGAGGGCGGCGGCGCGTTGGGCGCCGGTCCCGTTGCCCCTGCTGTGGAACACAATGGCGGACATGGTGCCCCGGGAAATGGCGGCGCAGCCACGCAAGCAGCGGGGGGCATCTTCGGCGGTATTATCAACAGTTCGACAGATCCAATATCCACGGCAGACAATGTGGACGGAGGAGATGGGTCTGCTACTGAAGAAGCAGGCGGCGGCGGCGGAGCTGTGCGCGCTGTTATCAATGCAGCAAATTACACGATTGACGAGGGTGTTTTGATCCAGGGAGGGATTGGCGGACAGACGAGTTTAAGCCAGACCAATCCGGCCCCCAGGGGAAGCGGAGGCGGGGGAATCGGGCTCATTCTCAATGGCGAAGTACTTACGGTTCGGGGGCGTGTCTATGGAGGGGCGTCAGTGTCTAATGCGCACCCAGGTCCCGGCGCGGCCCCGAGTGAGTTTACGGGCGGAGGCGGATTGGGAATATTGTTGAATTCGGGAAGACTGGATGTCTATGGGACGGTCCAGGGGGGCACTCCCGACGCGCCGTTGAAAGGCGGAGATTATACAGACGGGCAGGTACCGGAAGGCTCTCCAGGCGGTGGCGTTTATATGAAGTCCAACACCACGCTTAATGTTTTGCATGGAGGGGCAGTAGGTACTGGTGGACAAATTCATACCAAGCAAAAACTTCCTCCAGCTGTTATATTACATGGAGACAACAGTACGATTAGCAATGAAGGTACTATTTATAAAGCTATACCGGCCCAGGATGAATTCTTTCAGCACGAAGAATATATTGTTCCAGCCATATATGTGTTGGGTAATGGAAATAAAATTATCAATAAACACACAATTCAGGGAAATGGCACTGTAACAGAGAATGGATTTGTTTCCACATCGGAAGCAATAGAATTTGAGGGCAATAACAATATTCTGGAACTTTGGGGCGGGCAGAATATGCGGGGTGTTGCCCGCGTCACGAGCGGTTCCGATAACCATCTAATTCTTGCAGGAGAAACATCCGATACATTCAACTTTGGCCTGCTGGATGGCATTGCTACCGTACCTGAAAGCCGGAAGCTGGGAGGTTATGTCGGGTTTGCCGATTTCACGAAAAACGGGACGAGCACCTGGTCGGGTGGAGGAATATCCAAGGCGACCGGCCCGTGGATGATTAACGAAGGCACCCTGGCATTGACGGGCGATGGCAGTCTGGCATCTCATCAAAGCGTGACGGTGGATGCGACGCTCGATATTTCCGGCATCGATGATACCACTACGATGAAGAATGTTTCCGGCAATGCCAATGGCCGCATCATTCTGGGGGGCAAGGCGCTGGCCTTGCAGGCTGATACGCCGCAGACTTTTGCCGGTATCGCCTCTGGTGACGGCGGAGGCGTTAATATTCTCAGCGGCACGCAAATTTTTACCGGCAACAATATATATACGGGTACGACAGGCATCGCTGCCGGAGCGAAGCTGCAATTGGGTGATGGCGGCACCTCCGGCACCGTCGCCGGGACCGTCGCTGTTGACGGCACGCTTTCTTTTGACCGTTCCGATATATGGTCCTTTGGCGCCACGCTGCAAGGACCGGGCATGATCGCCCAGAACGGTTCCGGAAAAACCCGGCTTAATGGAAATGGCAGCGGCTTTACCGGTATTGCCGCCATCAATAAAGGCGGGCTTATTGTTAACGGTACATTGGGGGGGTCTGTCGATCTGCAAGCCGGCAGGCTGGAGGGAACCGGTACTGTGGGATCCGTCACCAGCACAGCCCACGGCACCATCGCTCCCGGAGATGGCGGTCTGGGCACATTGACAATCAAGGGCAACTATACTGTCAGCGGCGGTATTGTCGAGATAGCCTCGGCACTGGCCGCCGACAATTCGCCGACCAGCCGGCTGGCCGTCACCGGGAATACGTCCGGGACCGGCAAGGTTCATGTTACCAACCGTGGCGGCGTCGGCGCACAGACCGCTGCGGGAATTGAGATCATCAGCGTCGGTGGACAATCGAATGCAGTGTTCGCGCTCCAGTCAGACTTTACCACCAAGGATGGACGGCCTGCGATAGTCGCAGGCGCTTATTCTTACAGTCTTTACAAGGGGCAGCCGACGCAGGCCGACGGCAACTGGTATTTGCGTTCAGAACTGACCAACCAACCAAATCCGCCTACGCCGCCAACACCACCAACTCCACCAGTTCCGCCTGCTCCGCAGCCGCATTACAACCCCGCTACGCCGGTCTATGAAGGGGCTGCACAGAGCATGAAACTGTTGAACCGTCTGCCAAGCTTGCAGCAGCGTGTTGGTAATCGCCACTGGGGTGGTGCCGCCAACCGGGCCATGGTGCAAGGCGATGGGCCAGGATGGATGGAGGGCGCTCCTTCACCCGATCTGGGGGCGGCGATCGACAGCAACGGCATCTGGGCACGGATCGAGGGCGGGTATAGCCATCTTCGTCCGCAAAGCTCGACGACCAACATGCGTCAGAATATCGATACGGCACTGTTTCAGGCGGGTATTGACGGCCTGTTCCATGAGGGCGAAAACGGGAGGCTCATTGGCGGCATGAGCGGTCATTACGGCAAGGCAAATTCCGATGTCGTCTCGCCGCATGGTGACGGCAAGACAGATATAGAGGCCTGGGGGCTGGGTGCCACACTAACCTGGTATGGCGAGAGCGGAATCTATCTTGACGGTCAGGCGCATGTGAACTGGTTCCGGTCCGATTATCATTCCACCACCGCCAACCGGGAACTTGCCTCCGGGCAAGACGCCTTCGGCTATGCGATCAGCGTTGAGACAGGGCAGCGTATCGTCTTTGATCCGTATTGGTCCGTGACGCCGCAGGCGCAACTGCTCTGGTCTTCAATCGATGCGGAGAGTTTCCGTGACACATGGGACACGACAGTGCGCATGAAAGATGGCAACAGCCTGACCGGGCGTCTCGGGGCCTCCCTCGATTACCGAAATTCCTGGTACAGCAATGAGGGACAGCTGTCCCGGGTCAGTGCCTATGCCATAGCCAATGTTTATCAGGATTTTCTACGCGGTACTTCGGTGCATGTGGCCGATACCCGTTTCCGGACCCAGCAGGATCGCACGTGGGCGGGGCTTGGGCTGGGAGGCACCTATGCGTGGAACGACGATAAATATGCCGTTTATGGTGAGGGCGCCGTCAATACCTCCCTCAATAACTTCGCAAAAAGCTATGACCTTAAAGGCACGATCGGTTTCCGTGTCAAATGGTAGCCTGTGCACAAAAGCGATGAAAACAGAAAGGCCCGAACGGGCCTTTCATTATCCTGAGCACGCTTTGGACCAGTCAGACCCGAAACTTACGCTAAATAGCCATTTTGCACTTCGGAAATGACAGGTTTGTTCGTTTAATATTTTTAATATAAGATATATATAGTATTAATATTGTATAACTTATTAATCACTCTTAAAATTATCTATATTTAATATAAAACTATTAGTTAAAAGGTTAATATTTTTCTTTATAATTGCTACAGAGAAAGCTGTATTATTAAAATAATTTATGTTAATTTTATTAAGATGCGTATATGGAATTACTATATCTCTACCAATTATGTTATCGCTTATAGGAAATAATGTTGCTTTCATCATATTCTTATTAAAAAGACCTACCCTAATAATATCTCCGGATTCCATTGCTTCATGGTGCTCTACTATTATGTCTAGTTTTCCTTCCACTATATTCAAGGCGTTACATGAAAATGCATATGACATTTTAGCGGGGCTGATTTGCAGGGAAGCTGGAATCTTTATCTTGGCTACAGGTGTTGAATGAATAGCCACAGAATTACTGTCCTGTGATATTGCAATGATCCATACATTGACATCTTCGCCAGCGTGGCGATACAATTTCATTGAATCCACCAAGAATATAAGATTATCATATGCTTCTAAAGTGGAAAAATGATCGTAATATAAATAATTATTGTTAGTATCTGTAATTAATAAGTATGCTTCGGAAATATCTTTATAAATAGTGCTATCGTTATTTGAGGCAAATACAGTCCTACTTTTTCCTAAGCAATCGTCAGTCAATTCATCGAGGAAAATGTTTTCATAAATACTAACGATATTAAGCTCATTATTATATTGATCTGCTACACGAATGATTGAATTTTGAGACATATTATCATCAGAATAGCTGTCATTATTATTTACATTGTATGTTATCGGAATCTTGTTTCCGGGTTTAATACTTTCTGCAGGGATAGAATCCGAAGTTAAAAGAACGACGATTTGATCGTTTACATCAGAAGAAGTGACTTCATAGGCACTTGTAACCCCTGCTGCAATATTAAGATTGATGGTGTCGCCAGCTGCCATATTCGGATAAGGCGGTATGATTACAAATACGCGAAAGTCGTCCTGAGCTTCCGCAATATAAGGTGGAAATATGCTGGGGGGGACCAGATCGGGGTTGGGTTTTACATTTGTGTTAATGGTGGAATATTCTCTATTGATGCTGGCGGTAAAATTGATTTTCATTTTTCTCTCTCCAAAATAAACTTTGCCATCTTTTTTCTAAACTATAAATTGAATTTATATCTTGAGTATAATTTGCCCTTTTTATTTCTATGTCTCGCTTTAGATTATCCAGTTCTCGAAAATCACCTGTAAAGGCTTTCAAGAGGGCTCTTGCACCAAATATTCCATGGGCCAAGGCATTCAGAATGCCGTGAGCTGATAGAGGCTCGAAGGTCATTGCCGCATCTCCGACGGCCAGCCAATCCTTGCCAGCGGTGGTTGCCAGCATCGAACCGCAGGCATTCATTCCCCGCAAACGCGACCATGATGCATCGAAACTGCAATGCCTGCGCAAATGCAGTGTTTTTTGCATGGCATTTGCGAAAAGATGCTCGTTGTGAACCAGACGTTTCGCGTTGGCAGGCGTTGTATGAAAGGCAACTACGCGGCGGTTGCCGGGCAGCGCTGCCGTATACCACCAGCCTTCGGGGACAGCTTCGATCAGGGTGCGGCTTTCAGGCGAGCGATTTGGCCCCCAGCTAAACACCGCAACCAAGGGGCTGTCTGCAACACGTTTGATTCCCAAAGATCGGGAGACCATACTTTGTCGGCCACTGGCATCGACGATCCACCGGGAATAGAACGCCTTGTCTGTGAGTTGTACTTTCCAGCCCGAATTCTCATTTCGGCGAGCATTCCTGACCTGTCCAACAAGAACATCTGCTCCTGTCGAGCGAACTGCCGCCTGCAAACATCGATCAAAGGCATTACGGTCCAGATGCCATCCGCTGCCGAACCTGTCGAGAATGAAATCTTTCTCGATCAGCCTTTCGCTCCCCCATGAAAACACATCGCCAATATACTCCAATGGTTGACTTTTCCGTGCCCAGTCGAAAAGACCGCTTCGTTTCAGCAGATGGATTCCTTGCCCGGACAGGCATTCTCCGATTTTCTGCTTCGTGCCTGGCGGCTGCCGATCAATGACCAGGACGCGCAATCCGGCCCGGGCGAGGGTGAAGCCGGCGGAGGAGCCTGCTACCCCGCCGCCAATGATGATGCAATCGTAGCTCATGGCTTTTTATCAATGCACTCGACATAGATTTTCCCGGGAATTCCCGCCAGATCCGTCGGTCCACCGGCCTGCAGAACGGTCCCCAGCTTTTCATAGTGCTGGATCATAAACTGAGCCTGTTTCTCCTCTTCCACCGTATCGCGGGAATCAGGATTGTCCGACATGTTGCGCCACCAGTTATCCCGCGTTTCGAAAGCAGTAAGCCGATCCGACTTAGATTGACTGCTGTCTTTGACCTTATTGAAATTGGCTTGTGTCAGAACCTGGTTCGGCACGCGTGCCGGCCAGTATGCAGGCGTGTAGGCACCGTATCCGCCATCGTGGTTAGCATCGTATCCGCCGCGGCAGCGCGCCGTATCGCCATGCCATGGCAGAGCCATCCAACGGGTCAGCCCGCCGGCGGGTTGGGCACCCAGCCCCTTGTCTGGAATATGCGCATCCGTGTGACCGAATGTTTCGCCCTGTGCGGGGATATATACCCCATCCGCACCAGCTTCACGAATTCTGAAGGGGGCGCGATAAAGGCCCAGATGACGCATTGGCCAGGTGACTTCGCAACCGGGATGGAAAGCGTCTGCAAGGCAGAAATGCAGTGCGGCCTTATCCAGCAGTGCAGGTTGCTCGGCCAGTGGCGCCTCATCGATCGTGGCATAGTCTGGCGGCAATGTATCGCTATCATCGACGAAATCACCCTCCAGCCACCGTTTGAACCAGGAGTAGCGGATATAGGAGAGAGCCGTCATGTCATCGGGACTATCGACATTCAGAAACGGCTTCGTGTCATCCTGGATGTCGACCGGATCTTCGCCAAAGGAATCTCCGTAAAGCAACGGCCATTTCGTCGGGTCACATTTGGGAGCAGACGGATCCTGCAAATGGTCGAATACATATTGACGGCTTGCCTTGTTTGGATCGTCGCCATGATCAGGGGCTGTACTCAACCTCTTCAGCTTCTCGATATTGAAAAAGTCGCCAGGCTTGCCGGGGCCAAACAAATCGTGAAAACCTTTGTTGACCCATGATGTTTGCGACAGACGTTGTAAAGTCGGCAAGATATGTTTGCTGAACAATATTTTTTCAGGCGCGGGGAGCATGCCGGCTTCCATATAGAGCTCTTCCAGCCGCTCATACAGCGTCGTTATGCCGATCATGTCTGGTGCAAAATTTGGTGGGGCAACAATGACCCAGGCGGAATCGACGTCGAAGGATTTTCCGTTGATCGTCACCTCGGCATGAACAGGGCCATCAGAAATATCATCATACCATTGATTGGAATTGTTGAAATTTCCGGTATTCCCCAAGAGCACGTTATGATCGGGGTCATTGGCATCTGCGGTCGTGCCGGCGGTTCCGGCTCCGCCCAACACAATGAGCCTGCCTTTCATATCTGTACGCAACTCACCCAGCGTCACTTCTATCGAGCGGAACTTTCCCTTGATCGGTGCAGATCGGGTATGGGTGCCGGATATGCTCATCGTATCTGGCGTAATGGCCAGGGATGCCCGGTCAGAATTCTCGGAGTTTCTCAATATCGAGGGCTGATTTTCCTCACTCCGGAAGAAATCCTTATCCCATGCATGATCGAATCGGAACCATTGCGCTTTTCTATTGGCAAGCGTTACTTTCCAATTGATGGTCGTGCCCGCATCTTCCGGTAGAATTTCTTTGACGACTTGCCCCTGGGCATTATAACCATAAATTCGAAAACGCGCACCTTGCCGCTTTATCTTGCCTGTACTGTCCCGAACCGTTTCATATTGCATCGGTTGTGGCGTGTCGGTCTCCGGGCCAATATAAATATCGGCATATTCGTCGTTGCCGGTAATCCATTCGCTGCCCGTCAATTCACTGTTGCCGACACGTGCAACACCGATGCC
This sequence comes from Falsochrobactrum shanghaiense, assembly GCF_003149535.1. Taxonomy (GTDB): domain Bacteria; phylum Pseudomonadota; class Alphaproteobacteria; order Rhizobiales; family Rhizobiaceae; genus Brucella; species Brucella shanghaiense. The sequence continues at coordinate 692,960 of NZ_QGDB01000001.1, forward strand.
GGGGTGAATAGCAATGCGGACAATCTCGGTCTCTTGTGATGGAGTTGGTTTCACTGCAACCTGCGACCACGGAATATCCTTTTCCGGTTCGTCATATGCTGCACTGTTGAAGGCGGGCGGACGTGGAGAATTTGGCTCCCCAACAGGTTGGCCGTTCAGATCGCGGCGGGCTTTGGCGGCAAGATCGTAAGAGATTCTTCGAGCAAAGGCGATCTCTCCATAAGGCATATTGTCGGCGAGAGTTCGCCATGGATTGAAAGAGAGGGCTTCCACATAGTCATCCTGCCCCCTTTGCGTAATATCCTGCTGCGCAATTTCCAGAGTAGCAATTTTAAATATATTGTCGATGTCATTGGTGCCAAACGGCGCGACATCCGGATCGTCGCTATTGTCTTTCTCCCAATTATCCGAAGCGCTGTCTACCGACTGGTACGGGGACGTCTTGAGATGCATATAGAAGTCGAACTTATAAGCAGCTTTATTCAAATTTGCTGCGAGGTCTTTGCGCAGAAAGACCGGGTCCGATTTATCCGCTTCGGGCAGAGTTTCCTGATCCGGAGCAGGGGTCACAATATATTTACAAAACTGAAGAAGATTTTGGCTCCCATCTTTCGGCGCTCCGAGAATGAAGGGCACACAACTCCAATAGGTCTCTTTCAGGACGCTGGATGGGTCGCTCGCGATCATAGCGTTAATGATTGAAGACAGCTCTTTATTTTCCGGACGGTTTCTGAAATCAGCCAGAGTGCCATCATATTTTGCTGTCAGATAGGCTGCCATTTGCTTTGCGTCCCGAGCAAAGAAAACAGGATAGTTCTGCAAGGCAAAATCGACGGTCGTAAACTGGCTGGCGCTGTCCTGCGTGGCGGGATAATCGAGTATATTAACGCCAGGGACATTGAATAGTTTTATGCTGCAGCCGACCGTAGAATGGCGGTCGGCTTTATCAATATTGATGTCACCGCCGAAGCGAACCCAGGCATCATGGCTGCCTTCATTGGCAAATATGCCCTGTTTCAATATGGATGCTTTGTCGGATTTGTTTATTTCACTGTGCGTTACCGTAAACTTCGCGCTGGCTCCCCCATGTGTCTTGATAAAAGCGGCGCGCCGTCCGGGGACTTGTCCAGATTCGAAGTTTTTATACTGTTTTTTATAAAGAAAGCCGTCGATGATTTTTTTAAGGTCATCCTTGAGGCTGTCGCTCATACTATATGTGTGATCATTATAATTATAAGTATATCTCAGCATAATTATTACTCATTATGTGTTGAAATTACACAATTTAATAATAATTTATGCTTCCATTTGATACTGTTTATAATGTCAGGGAATGCGGGAAAAGTTTATTGAGCTAATCAATGCGAGTTTATCTGAAAGAATTATCCAGATTCTGGGTATAGTCGTCACGGTCGAGAGGCGTTTTGCCATAGCGAAGACATTCGTTCGAGCGGGGCCGAACGCCTTTCGATATTCCACGATTGCAACAAGGGTATCGGCCGCTTGATCCGTCCGGTGGACATTGCCCTTTCAGTTCATCGCCAGGCACGGCTCTTACGAACGGAATGTCAGCCCGCCAGCCTATTCGATCAACAACGCATCGTCATCGAGCGTCTGGCCGCGCACCTTGCGGAACATTTCGATCAGGTCTTCGACGCCGAGCGTCTTGCGCTTGTCGCCAGTGACATCGAGCAGGATATTGCCGCCATGCAGCATGATGGTGCGGTCGCCATAATCGAGCGCCTGCCGCATGGAATGGGTGACCATCAAAGCGGTCAGCTTGTTTTCCGCGATCAGGTTGCGGGTCAGTTCCATGACGAATTCCGCCATGCCGGGATCAAGAGCCGCCGTATGCTCGTCGAGCAGCAGCACCTCCGAACCAGCCAGCGTGGCCATGACGAGCGAAAGCGCCTGACGCTGGCCGCCGGATAAAAGCTCCATGCGGTCCTGCATGCGGTTTTCAAGGCCGAGATTGAGGCTTGCGACGCGTTCGCGGAACAATTCGCGCCGGGCAGGCGCAAGGGCTGCGCCAAGGCCGCGCCTTTTGCCGCGTGCTGCGGCAAGCGCGAGATTTTCCTCGATGGTCAGCGTTCCGCAGCTTCCGGCCAGCGGATCCTGAAATACGCGGGCAACAAGCCCTGCGCGTTCGGCGGTAGGTTTGCGGGTCACATCCTTGCCGCTGATCAGAACCTTGCCAGCGGCTGGAATGACATCGCCTGCCAGAACGCTCAGCAGCGTGGATTTGCCAGCACCATTGGAGCCGATGACGGTCACGAAGGAACCGCGATCCATCGTCAGATTGATTTTCTTGAGAACCTGCTTTTCCAGCGGCGTTCCGCGACCGAAAATAACGTCGAGATTGGATAGTTCGATCATGCCGATGCTCCTCCACGACGCAGGCGCGGCAATATCAGCGCGATGGTGACGAGAAGCGCTGTCGCGATATTGAGATCGGATGCCTGAAGCCCGACAATATCGCCGTTGGAAAGGGCAAGCTGGATCGCGATGCGATAGATGATCGAGCCCGCCACGCAGCCGATCAGGATAAGAAGGATGAGGCGAGTGCGCAGCAGCGTTTCGCCGATGATGACCGCAGCAAGGCCGACAACGATGGTGCCGACACCGGACGTCACATCGGCAAAGCCGTTGGTCTGCGCGAAGAGCGAGCCGCCGAGCGCCACCAGCGCGTTGGAGATCGCCATGCCGAGATAGATCTGCCGATCCGTCTGCACGCCCTGCGCGCGGGCCATTTTGGGGTTGGCGCCGGTGGCGCGCATGGCAAGGCCCATATCGCTTTCAAGAAAGCGCCAGACGAGGAAGACAGCGACGGCGACCAGCACGAACAGGAAAGCCGGGCGCACGTAATATTCGGGAATGCCGTGGCCATAGAAAGGCGAAAGCATCGTATCCTGATTGATGAGCGCGATATTGGGTCGGCCCATGATGCGCAGATTGACCGAGAAGAGCGCGATCATGGTGAGGATCGAGGCAAGAAGATTGAGTATTTTGAAGCGCACATTGAGCGTTGCGGTCACAAGACCTGCAAGGGCACCGGCGACCATGGCGATGCCTGCGGCAAGCCATGGATTATAGCCCGCGAGGATCAGGACGCCGGTCACAGCCGCGCCAAGCGGGAAGGAACCGTCCACGGTAAGGTCGGGAAAGTCGAGGACGCGGAACGCCAGATAGACGCCGATAGCTACGAATGAAAAGACGAGGCCCAATTCGACCGCACCCCAAAAGGCGATCTGACTCACAACGATATTCCTTGTTTTTCGTCGCGTCCGGTTGCGGCGCGCTCAATTTAACGTGACGGAATACAACCCAACTCTTTCCTCACGCAAGCATTATCGCAAAAAGCCCTGCGATAAAGAGACCCTGTGGAGCGAATACAACAATGCTTTTGCCGGAAATACCATAAGTTCAAACCTCGCGGCGGGCGCGCCACATTTCCCATGCAAAGCGCGAGCGCACGCCAATATCGAGGAATGGACGCGGGGGGAGCCTGACCGGACTGCCCAGCGAATACATATCGGCAATCAGCGGGTTGTCGATGTTGCAGGCCATGTCCGCGGCCAGCATGCCGCCGATGGTTCCCTTCGCTATCCCGACCCCGTTCTGGCAAAGCGATGTATAGACGTTCTTCGCCAGGCGGCCAAAGCCCGGCGCGCCATTGCGCGACAGGCAGATATAGCCCGTCCATGTGGATTGCATTTCCACCTGCGGCAACATGGGAAAGCGCTCATCGAAAAAGCGCTTGTGCTCGCGCTTGATCGCCAGCCTGCGTTCGTCGGACTGGCGCAGGGAAGGGCAGAAATGCACATTCTGCCGCACAAGAATGCGTCGATCCGGCGTCAGACGCATGGTAATGCCGGAAAATGAATTGGCCGGGGTCACGCCCCATGGCTCGACCTCGCCCAGCGCCCTGTATTCTTCATCCGTGAGCGGACGGCTGAGACTGGCGTGGGCGGCAAAATTCAGCAGCTTCCTTTTGAAGAAGCCGAATTGCTCGCCAAAGCTGTTGACCGTCAGGATCATCGTCGGCGCTTCGACCGATCCGCGATCCGTGGTGACCACGATGCGTTTGCCATAATCGACATTGATTGCGGGGGTATTTTCATAGAGCGTGACGTTTTCGGGCAGGCTGTCGGCAAGTCCGCGCACCAGCGCCGCAGGATTAAGCAGGATCGTGCCGTAAGTATAGATCGCCGCCTTGTAATGGCTCGTGCCCAGCCGCCGGGCCAGCTCGTCGCTTTCATACCAGTCGAACGGTTCTTCAAGCCGCTCCATTTCCTTGATGGTCGGCTCCAGCACTTCACGGATACCCAGATCGGTGACGGCGGCGTGAAACTTTCCCTGCCTGCTCCACTGGCAGGCAATGGCATGGCGATCGACCTGTTGGCGGAGGTAATCGATGCCCGCTCGGGCAAGCTTGCGATAGCCATGCGATTTTGCCAGCTCTTCCAGCGACGCGGTGACATTGTGCGGCAGATCAATGGCAAAGCCTGCATTGCGGCCCGATGTGCCTTCTCCAGCCTGTTGGGCGTCCAAAAGCACGATATGATCGCCGGGGCGGTTTTCGGCCAGCCGGCGTGCTGCGGCAAGGCCCGCATAGCCCGCGCCGATCACCACCCAGTCGGCCTTGATATGGGCTGACAGCGCTGGTTTGGGCGTGCGCTGCGGCAGGATATGACTCCAGCCATTGGTGTTGTCGTCTGCGGGCAGAATGCGGATTCTGGTCATGCTCGATCTGCTTTGTTCAAATTGAAAAGAGCGGGGTCCAAATTGAAAAGGGCGGGAATTTACCCCCGCCCTGTCATTTCGATTGCAATCGGCGATCAGTCGATCTTGCTGGTGGCGCGATCGATGACGGCTTGCGGGAATTCAATTCCCATCTTCCTGGCAGCGCCCAGATTGATGACGAGATCGGTTCCCTTGGCCACTTCAACCGGAATATCGCCGGGCTTTTCGCCATTGAGAATTTTGACCACCACGTCGCCGGTCTGCTTGCCGACATCATAATAGTTGAAGCCAAGGGCTGCGGCTGCGCCGCGCTTGACGGAATCTGTATCTGCGGTGAAGAGCGGCAGCTTGCTTTCCTCGGCAACGCCCACGGCACTTTCAAGCGCGGAAACGATGGTGTTGTCGGTCGGCACATACATGGCATCCGCACGGCCTACGAGGGCGCGCGCGGCACCCTGAACTTCCGCCGATTTGGTGGCGGCGGATTCGACGATCTCAATGCCCTCGGCCGAAGCGGCTTCCTTGAGCGCTGCCAGAAGCGAGACCGAATTGGTTTCACCGGAATTATAGAGATAGCCAAGCTTCTTGATGTCCGGCATCACTTCCTTGATGAGCTTGATATGTTCGGCGACCGGCGACATGTCGGAAAGGCCGGTGACATTGCCGCCGGGGTTTTCCATGCTCTTGACGAGTTGCGCGCCGACCGGATCGGAAACAGCGGTGAAGACGATCGGAATATCGCGGGTGGCGGAAACGACCGCCTGCGCGGAAGGCGTCGAGATCGGCACGATTACGTCCGGGCTGTCGCCCACGAACTGGCGGGCGATCTGGGCTGCGGTCGCCGGGTTGCCCTGTGCGGACTGATAGACGAATTTCAGGTTTTCACCTTCCTTGAAGCCAGCCTCGGCCAGCGTATCCTTTACGCCGTCACGCGCTGCATCAAGCGCCGGGTGTTCAACGATGGCTGTAACCATGACGGTTACGTCCTTGGCATGCGCCGATGTGGCGATGGCCGTTGCGGCCAGCAAGGCCAGAAGCATGGAACGCATGAAGATCTCCCCTGTTTTGATGCGTCTGTCGTCGGCATATCCCCATATCCAATAAGCCGGAGCCAAGGTTATCCGCCTGTTTCGAGGCTTAATCTTGTCCGGATAGGCTGTCAACGTGTCGCGTTCGTCCCCCCAATCCCTTGCCAGCGAAAAACCTTGCCCGGTTGCATTCGATGAACAGAGTGTTCAGCGCACTTTCAAACCCTTTCCTGTGCCGCCATATTCTGCGAGAACGCCTCTACAGGCCCATATTCAAGGAACTTCACCATGAAGAAGATCGGCTTTCTTTCATTCGGCCATTGGTCGCCGTCTCCGCAATCGGGCACCCGCTCCGCAAGCGACACGCTGTTGCAATCGATAGATCTGGCTGTCGCCGCCGAGGAACTTGGCGCGGACGGGGCCTATTTCCGGGTGCATCATTTTGCCCGCCAGCTTGCTTCGCCGTTTCCGCTTCTTGCGGCTATCGGCGCAAGGACCAGCAAGATCGAGATCGGCACCGCCGTCATCGATATGCGTTATGAAAACCCGCTTTATATGGCCGAAGATGCCGGTGCCGCCGACCTGATTTCCGGCGGGCGCCTGCAACTTGGCCTCAGCCGCGGTTCGCCCGAGCAGGTCATCGATGGCTGGCGCTATTTCGGCTATGCGCCGCAAGAGGGGCAGAGCGATGCCGATATGGGCCGCAAGCATGGCGAGGTCTTTCTTGAAACATTGCGCGGCAAAGGCTTTGCGCAGCCCAATCCGCGCCCGATGTTTCCCAATCCGCCCGGCTTGCTGCGCCTTGAGCCTTATTCGGAAGGATTGCGCGAGCGCATCTGGTGGGGTGCGGGGTCCAACGCCACGGCGCGATGGGCGGCGAAGCTTGGTATGAACCTGCAAAGTTCAACGCTCAAGGATGATGAAACCGGCGAGCCGTTCCATGTGCAGCAGGCAGCGCAGATCCGCGCCTATCGCGAAGCATGGAAGGAAGCGGGCCATACGCGCACGCCGCGCGTTTCGGTCAGCCGCAGCATCTTTGCGCTGGTCGATGACCGTGATCGCGCCTATTTTGGCGGCGGCTCCAAGGAGCAGGATTCCGTTGGTTATATCGACGAGAATACGCGCGCGATTTTCGGGCGTTCCTATGCCGCCGAACCGGACCAGCTCATCAAGGAACTGGCGCAGGATGAAGCCGTCGCTGAAGCGGATACGCTGCTGCTGACGGTCCCCAACCAGTTGGGCGTCGATTACAATGCCCATGTCATTGAATCGATCTTAAAGCATGTCGCGCCAGCGCTGGGCTGGCGCTGACGGTTTAATCCTGTTCTACGCCATGGATTGCCATCAGATGCTTCATGCGTCTGGTGGCAAGTTCCGGCCTGTCGAGGACATTGGCCTGATCGGCGAGGCGGAAAATATCCGCATAATGCAGCATGCCGCGCGCCGATTGCATCCCGCCCGGCATGGTGAAATGGCTTTGATGGCCGTTGAGCCAGGCCAGAAACACCACGCCTGCCTTGTAATATTGGGTCGGCGCTTCGAAAATCTTGCGCGATAGCGGCACTGTCGGCTCGATGATGGTGCGGAAGCGCTCATTATCGCCCTTGGCAAGTGCTGCGAGAGCGCTGGATGCTTGCGGGGCGACCGCATCGAAAATGCCCAGAAGTGCGTGGCTGTGCCGCTTGCCATCGCCCTCGATCAGCGGCGCATAGTTGAAATCATCACCCGTGAAACACAAAACGCTGTCCGGCAGGCGATCACGCAGCGCGATTTCATAGCGCTCTTCGAGCAGCGAAATTTTTATCCCCTCAACCTTGTCGCGGTTGTCCTCGATGATGGCGATGACTGTTTCAAGCGCATCCTCGAATTTTTCCGATCCCCAATAGCCGCGCAATTGCGGGTCGAACATGTCGCCAAGCCAGTGCAGAACGACCTTTTCGCGCGCATGGCTGAGGATGTGGCCATAGACCTTCGCATAATCGTCGGGCGAGCTGGCGATGCGGGCAAGGGCGCGGCTTGCCATCAGGATGAAACGTCCGCCGTGTTTTTCAACGAAACCGGCCTGTGTCTCATAGGCTTTGATGACATCATCAAGGCTTTTTGCATCCGCAGGATCGAGATGATCGGTGCCCGCGCCGCAGGCGAGATCAGCACCGGGAACGCTTTTGCTTTCGGCAAGCGAACGGCGGATGAGTTCCTGTGCGCCGCTCCAGTCCAGTCCCATGCCGCGCTGCGATGTATCCATGGCTTCGGCGATCTTGAAGCCGAGGCTCCAGAGGTGATGGCGGAAGCGGATTGTCGCGTCCCAGTCAATCGCCGGGCTGTTCCATGGCCGGTTGTCGCTTTGCGGATCGGAAACCACATGGGCCGCGGCATAGGCGATGCGGTTGAATTGCGGAACCGTGCGGGGACGTTCGGTCGGAATGCCGGTGAGGCGGTAAGATTTCGCGCTGCCATCGGCCTCGGGCAAAATCAGCATGGAATTGGATAATGCGCTCATGGTGTTCCTCCGCTTCATGATTGTCGATTTAATTTAGAACGTTCCAAATGGCAAGTAAAAGCAGAAAAATCATGCAAAAATTGCGAAAACCGATGCAAAGGTAGTGCTGTTTTGGTGCGATTTAGCATAAAACAGGGTGCAATTTTCTGACTATTGACAAATTTGGAACGTTCCAATTAAATTGCAGCAGTCGGGAGAAGTGGATGAGCAGGGACCGGATCACGGTGATCGATATTGCGCAGGAGGCAGGCGTGTCGAAATCGACCGTCTCACTGGTGCTGCGCGGCAGTCCGCTGGTCCATGCCGAAACCCGCGAGCGGGTGCAGCAGGCAATCGAAAAACTCGGCTATGTCTATAATCGCTCGGCGGCCAATCTGCGTCAGTCCAATTCGAAAATCATCGGCCTTGTGGTCAATGATCTTACCAACGGCTTTTTTGCCGAACTGGCGGTTGGTGTCGACCGGGTGATGCAATCGGCGGGCTATGTGCAATTTCTCGCCAATACGGCGGAAAGCATCGACCGGCAGCGCGAAGTGGTGGCCTCGATGCGTGAACATGGCATTGCCGGGCTGATCATTTCGCCCGCGCGCGGCACCGAAGCCAGCGATTTAAGACCCATGGCCAAAAGCGGCCTGCCGGTGGTGCAGATGGTGCGCGATGTGCCCGGTTCCGGCGTTTCGTCCATTGTTTCGGACAATCGCGGCGGGGTGGCGAAGGCGGTCGAGCATCTGGTCGCTTTGGGGCATCGGGCAATTGCTTTCATGGGCGGCTATGCCGATACGGCGGTGTTTGGCGAGCGCGTTGCAGGTTATCGCGCCGGGCTGGAGCAGGCGGGAATTTCCTTCAAGGATGCGTTGGTTTTCACTTCAGCGCCATCGCGCGCGGGAGGTGTCGAGGCGGTGGAGCGTATGCTGCTGGGCGGTGCGAAGCCGACAGCAACGGTGTGCTTCAATGACGCGGTGGCTTTTGGGGTTTGCGACGGCCTGCGCGCGGCAAATCTTGAGCCGGGGCGGGATTTCGGCGTGGTCGGTTTTGACGATGTGATCGAGGCCAAGACCGCTGTTCCGGCGCTGACCACCATATCGGTCGATCCGCAGGGCATGGGCGAACGCGCCGCGCATCTTTTATTGAAGCAGATCAATTCAGAACGGGTGGAGGCGGAGGCGCAGCGCCTGGCGGTGCGCCTCGTGGTGCGCGCAAGTTGCGGCGCGCCGTTAAAACAGGAGGTTTTGGCATGACCAGATGGGGTTTGATCGGCGCAAGCACGATTGCAAAGGAATGGGTTATCGGCGCAATCCGCGCGGCGGGCGGCGAGGTGGTATCGCTCTATAGCACCAATGCCGAACGCGGCGAAAAATACGCGCAGGAAAATGGCATTGCGCGTTCGGTGACAAGCCTCGATGCGCTGCTGGCAGACCCGGAAATCGATGCCGTCTATATTTCCACCACCAATGAATTGCATCGCGATCAACTGATCGCGGCGGCAAAGGCTGGCAAGCATATTCTCTGCGAAAAGCCGCTGGCGCTGACGCTTGATGATGCGAAAGCCATGCTTGAAGCGGTGCGCGAGGCAGGTGTGGTCGCTGCCACCAATCATCATCTGCGCAATGCCGCAAGCCACCGCGCCATGCGCGATGCCATAGCCAAGGGCAGGATCGGCAAGGTGCTGGGCGCGCGGGTTTTCCATGCGGTCTATCTGCCGCCGCACTTGCAGGGCTGGCGCCTCGAGCGGGTTGATGCGGGCGGCGGCGTAATCCTCGATATTACCGTGCATGATGCCGACACGCTGCGCTTCGTGCTCGGCGAAAACCCGGTCGAGGCAGTGGCTTTCAGCCAGCAGGGCGGCTTGAGCGGCGAGGGGCTGGAAGATGGCGTGATGGGTGTTCTGCGCTTTCCATCCGGCGCGATTGCGCAGTTTCATGATGGCTTTACGACGAAATATGCGCAAACCGGCTTTGAGGTGCATGGCAGCGAAGGCTCGCTGATTGCGCGCGATGTGATGACGCAAAGGCCGGTCGGAAGCGTGATCCTGCGCGATCAAGACGGTGAGTATGAATTGCCGCTCGACCAGCACAATCTTTATGAAAAAACCTTGCGGGCTTTCCATGATGCGATTGCCGGCAAGGGCCAGCCATCGGCAACGCTTGAAGACGGCATCTGGTCGCTTGCGACCGGGCTTGCCGTGCTGGAAGCCGCAAAAAGCGGCAAGGCGACCCCGATCAATCCAGGAATCTGACACAATGAGCAAGCATATTACCCCGGCACAAGCCGCAGCCCTTATTCCCGACAACGCTGTCGTTTCGGTTTCGTCATCGAGCGGCCTTGGCTGCCCGGACCTGATGCTGAAAGCAATCGGCGAGCGTTTCGATGAAAGCGGCCATCCGCAAAACATCACCACGCTGCATCCGATTGCAGCAGGCGACATGAGCGGTATCAAGGGGGTCGATTATATCGCCAAAAAGGGACTGCTGAAAAAGATCGTTGCGGGTTCCTATCCCTCCGGTCCGTCGGGCGCGGAGCCGCCGTTGATCTGGCAGATGATCACCAATAACGAAATTCCGGCTTATAATATTCCCTCCGGCATTCTGTTCGACATGCATCGCGAGGCAGCGGCCAAGCGCCCCGGCGTGCTGACGAAGATCGGCATGGATACATTTGTCGATCCGGCGCGGCAGGGCTGCGCGATGAATGATCTGGCGGCGAAGGAAGTGCTGGTCGAGAAGGTGAATTTTGCCGGTGAAGACTGGCTTTATTTCCCCAATATCGTGCCGCAGGTGGCGATCATCCGCGCCACGACCGCCGATGAGCGCGGCAATCTCACCTATGAGCATGAGGGGGCTTATCTGGGCGGTCTCGATCAGGCACTGGCTGCGCGCAACAATGGCGGCATCGTCATTGCGCAGGTCAAGCGCATCGCCAAGGCAGGCACATTGCGCCCGCATGATGTGCGGGTTCCGGGTACGCTGGTCGATTATGTGATCGTCGATCCGGAGCAGAAACAGACCACGCAGACGCTTTACGACCCGGCTATTTCCGGCGAGATCATCCGTCCGCTCGATACGTTCCGCCTGCCCGAATTCAATATTCAAAAGGTGATCGCGCGGCGCGTGGCGCAGGAGCTGGAAGCGGGCAGCGCCGTAAACTTAGGCTTTGGCATTTCCGCCAATGTGCCGCGTATCCTGCTTGAAGAAGGTCTGCATGGCGCCGTCACCTGGGTTATCGAACAGGGGGCTGTCGGCGGCGTGCCGCTGCTGGATTTTGCCTTTGGCTGTGCGTCCAATGCCGATGGCTATATGCCCTCGCCCTATCAGTTCACCTATTTTCAGGGCGCAGGCTTTGATGCCTCTTTGCTGTCTTTCCTTGAAATCGGGCGTGATGGTTCGGTCAATGTGTCAAAACTCTCCTTCCGTCCGCATGTGACGGCGGGGGCGGGCGGCTTTGTCGATATTACCGCGCGCGCGAAAAAGATCGTTTTTTCCGGCATGTTCAATGCGGGTGCGAAGCTTGCGGTCGCGGACGGCAAGCTGGTGATCGACAAGGAAGGCAAGCTGAAAAAGCTTGTCAACGAGGTAGAGCACGTCACTTTCTCCGGCCCGCGCAGCGTGGCACAGGGACAGGACATTACCTATGTCACCGAGCGCTGCGTGATGAAGCTCACACCCGAAGGCATCATGCTGACCGAGATTGCACCCGGCATCGATCTGCAAACGCATATTCTCGACCAGTCGGAATTCCCGCTGATCGTATCGGATCAGCTCAAGGTGATGGACGCAGCGCTGTTTGGCGAAGAGCCGATCGGGCTGAAACTGCCGCAAAAACCGGCAAGAAGGCTGGAGGCGTAAATGTCGGGACGTATTGAAATTGCGATTGAAAACCATATCGCAACAATGATCATCAAGCGGCCTGAAAAGCTCAATGCCTTCGATATTGAGATGTTGCGGGAATTATCCGCTGCCTGCGACCGGGTGGAGGCGGAACGCAATGTGCGCGTGGCCATCCTGACGGGCGAGGGCAAGGCTTTTTCGGCGGGTGGCGACATCAAGGCGTGGGGCGGTATGGAGCCATCCGAATTCGGCCATGCATGGGTGCGCTATGGCCATCGCGTGTTCGAGCGGCTGGCGACCTTGCGCATGCCGCTGATTGCCGCCATGAATGGCCATGCGCTGGGCGGCGGGCTGGAACTGGCAGCGGCTGCGGATATTCGCATTGTCGAGCAGCAGGCGAAGATCGGCCTGCCGGAGACCTCGCTTGGCATGGTGCCGGGCTGGTCGGGCACGCAGCGTCTGGTGCGCCGCTTTGGCGCGCAGATCGTGCGGCGCATGGTGCTGGGCGGTGAAATGTTCACGGCTGAAGAAGCGCTTGCTCACGGGCTGGTTGATGGCATTGTCGATACGGGCAAGGCATTGGAAGCGGCAAAGGATTATGCGGCGCGGGTGGCACAGCGCGGACCGGCGGCACTTGAAGTTTCCAAACTGATGATTGCTGTTGCCAATGGCGAGGACAATGGAACCGCTGTCGAGGCGCTGGGTTCCATCCTTGTCGCCAAGACCGGTGATCTTAAAGAAGGCGTCAGCGCTTTTGGCGAAAAGCGCGCAGCGAAGTTCAAGGGAGAATGGTGATGAGCGTTATTGTCAAACCGCAGCCGCTGGCGGGGCTGGAAATCCGCGAATTCTCCATGCTGATCGACGGCAAATGGGTGGCTGCTGCGAGCGGCCAGACCATCGAGCGCGTGGCGCCCGGCCATGGCGTGACGGTGAGCCGATATCCGGCGGGCGGCAAGGGTGATGCGGAACGCGCAATCGCGGTTGCGCGCAAGGCTTTCGACGACGGGCGCTGGACCTCGAAGACCGCTTCGCAGCGCTCGCTTGCGCTGCTCAAGGCTGCGGATCTGATCGAGGCGCGCGCTGAAGAGCTGGCCTATCTCGATGCAATTGAAGCCGGCAAACCAATTGCGCAGGTGCGTGGCGAGATTGCCGGTGCCGTCGATATATGGCGCTATGCGGCTGCACTTGCGCGCGATCTGCATGGCGAGAGCTACAATACGCTCGGAGACGGCACGCTGGGCGTGGTGCTGCGCGAGGCGATCGGCGTCGTCTCGATCATCACGCCATGGAATTTCCCGTTCCTGATCGTCAGCCAGAAGCTGCCTTTCGCGCTGGCTGCGGGCTGTACGGCGGTGGTGAAACCGTCCGAGCTGACTTCCGGCTCGACGCTGGTGCTGGGCGAAATTCTTGCGGAAGCAGGAATCCCCGATGGCGTGGTCAATATCATCACCGGCACGGGTGCTGATGTGGGCCAGCATATGAGCACCCATGCGGATGTCGACATGGTGTCATTCACCGGCTCTACCGGGGTCGGCAGGCTGACCATGGCCAATGCCGCGCAAACGCTCAAGAAAGTGTCGCTGGAGCTTGGCGGCAAGAACCCGCAAATCGTGTTTCCTGATGCCAATCTCGATGAATTCATCGATGCGGCGGTGTTTGGCGCGTGGTTCAATGCGGGCGAATGCTGCAATGCCGGGTCGCGGCTGATCGTGCATCGCTCGATTGTAGACGAGATCGTGGCGCGCATTGCCGATCTGTCGAAGAAAGTGGTGATCGGTGATCCGCTCAACGACCGGACGCAGGTGGGCGCGATCATCTCGCCGCAGCATCTTGGCAAGATCGGGGCCTATGTCGAGGATGCGAAAAAGGCCGGTGCCGCCCTTGCGCATGGCGGCGAGGTGCTGGACCTTGGGGCCGGTCACTATATGGGGCCGACCATTCTTGCAGGCGTTACGACGGATATGGCCGTGGCGCGCGAGGAAGTGTTCGGGCCGGTTTTGTCAGTGCTTTCCTTCGATACAGTGGATGAGGCGATTTCGATTGCCAATTCAGTCGATTACGGTCTTTCGGCAGGCGTGTGGAGCCGCGATTTCGACACCTGCATGCGCATCGGGCGCAAGGTGCGTGCGGGCACGATCTGGATGAACACCTTCATGGACGGCACGCCGGAACTGCCTTTCGGCGGCTATCGCCAGTCGGGTCTGGGGCGTGAATTGGGGCGTCATGCGGTGGAGGATTACACCGAGACCAAGACGCTCAATATGCATATAGGCCCGCGCAGCAACTGGTGGGTGCCGCAGGGCAAATAGGGAGGAACGGCTTTGGGAGGACAGCCGGATATTGTTATCATCGGATCGGGGATCGGCGGCGCGACAATTGCCGCCGGTCTTGCGCCTTCGGGTGCCGATATTCTCATTCTGGAAGCCGGTGAGCGTCTGGCCGACCGGCCGGAAAATCGCGACCCGCGTGCCATTTTCCAGCGCGGCTTCTTTCGCCCGAAAGAGCACTGGTATGAGGCGGACGGAGCGCCGTTCAATCCGGGCAATTATTATAATGTCGGCGGCAATTCAAAATTCTATGGCGCGGTGCTGGTGCGCTATCGCCGCGAGGATTTTGCGGAAATGGCGCATCTCGACGGGGTGTCGCCTGCATGGCCGTTTGATTATGACGAACTGGAGCCGTGGTATTGCCGTGCCGAGCAATTATTTGCAGTGCGCGGCGAATTGGGCGACGATCCGAGCGAGCCCTATCATTCACAGCCCTATCCCTTTGCGCCGGTTCCTGATGAAAAGCCGATAGCCGAATTGCGCGCAAGGCTGAAAAAGAACGGCATTCACGCAGCTTCCCTGCCGCTTGGCGTCGATATTGAACGCTGGCTGGCAAAGGGCAAGACGCCGTGGGACGCGCATCCCAACGCTAATGACGGCAAGATGGATGCGGAAACCCGACCGCTGGCGGAGGCGCTCAAATATGCCAATGTGCGGCTGGAGACATCGGCAAGGGTTACGCGGCTGGAGGCGGAGGGCGCGCGGATTGCCGCTGTGCACTATGTGAAGAATGGAGAAACGCAGATTTTGCGCCCCAAGCTGGTGATTTTATCGGCGGGTGCGGTGCAATCGGCAGCGCTTCTGCTGCGGTCGGGACTGGCAAACCGATCCGATCAGGTGGGGCGCAATTTCATGAACCATAATGCGAGTGCGGTGATCGGGTTCGATCCGCGCTTTCGCAATGACAGCATCTATCAGAAGACATTCGGCTTCAATGATTTCTACCTGTCCGACGGGGCGGGCGGGCCGCCGCTGGGCAATGTGCAATTGCTGGGGCGTGTTTCGGGTGCGGTTTTAAAGGCGAATATGCCGCGCGTGCCGGAATGGCTGCTTGATCAGGTGGCGCGCCATACGGTCGATTTTTACGCCATGAGCGAGGATCTGCCGTCGCCCGAAAGCCGCGTGAGCGTGGATGGTGAGCGCATCGTGCTGCATTGGGTGCGCTCCAACTGGCAGGCGCATCTGATGCTGGTGGAAAAGCTTAAATCCGTGCTCAGGCAGGCGGGCTTTCCCATCGTGCTTTCGCAGGCTTTCGACCGGCGCACGCCCTCGCATCAATGCGGGACGGTGCGCATCGGCAATGATGCAGCGCTTGCGCCGCTCGATCCTTATTGCCGCGCTTTCGACCATCCCAATCTCTATGTGGTCGATGCATCTTTCCTGCCCACATCGGCGGCGGTCAACCCGGCACTGACCATTGCCGCGCAGGCGCTGCGCGTGGCCGATCATATTACAAAGGAGGAACTGGCATGACCCGTCAACGACCTGTGGCGCTGGTGACTGGCGCAAGACGTGGCATTGGTTTTTCCGTTGCGCGCGCGCTTGCCGACAAGGGCTTCGATCTTGCCGTCACTGACCGCGAACACGACGAAGCAGCCATGAATGAATTGCGGGAAACGGGCCGGAAGATCGTCTTTTTCAAAAGCGATCTTGCAGCCGTTGAGACGCATGAAGCGACCGTGAACGCCGTTCTTTCTGAATTTGGCAATATTGATTGCCTCGTCAACAATGCCGGGATGGGGTCTGTGGAGCGTGGGGATTTCATCAATCTCAAGCCGGAAAATTTCGACACGATCATGGGCGTGAACCTGCGCGGCACGGTGTTTTTCACGCAGGCCGTGGTGAAGGCGATGCTTTCGGCGGAGGAGGTGCCGTTCTCGCGCAGCATTGTGACGATCAGCTCGGTTTCATCAGTGATGACATCGCCCGAGCGGCTTGATTATTGCATCTCCAAGGCGGGATTGTCGGCTTTTGTGCAGGGGCTGGCCTTGCGGCTTGCGCAAGCGCGCATCGGCGTATTCGAGGTGCGGCCCGGCATCATCCGCACCGATATGACGGCGAAGGTCGCCGAGCGTTACGACGCGCTGATCGAAGGCGGGCTGGTGCCGATGAAGCGCTGGGGCGAGGCGGGCGATGTCGGCGCTATCGTTGCCGGACTTGCAGGCGGCGATTTCATCTTCGCCACAGGCTCCACCATCAATGCCGATGGTGGCCTGTCGATTGCAAAGCTTTAGGAAGAAATGGCCATGGCTTATGATTATATCATTGTCGGCGGCGGGCCTGCCGGATGCGTTCTGGCCAATCGGCTGAGCGAGGATGCCTCGGTCAAGGTGCTGCTTTTGGAAGCAGGCGGCAGCGACTGGAACCCGCTGTTTCACATGCCCGCCGGTTTTGCCAAGATGACCAAGGGTGTGGGAAGCTGGGGCTGGGAAACCGTGCCGCAGAAACACATGAAAAACCGCGTGCTGCGCTATACGCAGGCGAAAGTGATCGGCGGCGGCTCCAGCATCAATGCGCAGATTTATACGCGCGGCAATGCAGCCGATTATGATCTGTGGGCCAGTGAAGACGGCTGCACCGGCTGGGATTATCGCCATGTGCTGCCCTATTTCAAACGTGCCGAGGACAATCAGCGTTTCAACGATGATTATCATTCCTATGGCGGGCCGCTGGGCGTTTCCATGCCGTCCGCGCCGTTGCCCATTTGCGACGCCTATATCCGCGCAGGGCAGGAACTGGGCATTCCCTACAATCCCGATTTCAACGGGCGCGAGCAGGCGGGCGTCGGCTTTTATCAGCTTACGCAGCGCAATCGCCGCCGTTCTTCGGCGTCGCTTGCCTATCTTTCGCCCATCCGCACGCGCAAGAACCTGACCATTCGCATGAATGCCGCCGTGCGCAATATCGTGCTGGAAAAGACCCGCGCCACCGGCGTTGCGCTGATGAGCGGCGAGGTCTTACGCGCCGCGCGCGAGGTGATCGTGGCATCGGGCGCCATCGGTTCGCCCAAGCTGCTTTTGCAATCGGGCATCGGCCCTGCCGATCATCTGAGAAAAGTCGGCGTCGATGTGAAGCATGATCTGCCGGGCGTGGGCGAAAACCTGCAGGATCATCTTGATCTCTTCGTGATCTGCGAATGCACCGGCGATCACACCTATGACGGCGTGGCGAAGCTGCACCGCACGCTTGCCGCTGGCCTTCAATATATTCTGCTGCGCTCCGGGCCAGTGGCGTCGAGCCTGTTTGAGACCGGCGGTTTCTGGTATGCGGACAAGGATGCGCGCACGCCCGATATTCAGTTTCATTTGGGGCTTGGCTCGGGCATCGAGGCAGGCGTCGAGAAACTGAAAAATGCCGGTGTGACGCTTAATTCCGCCTATCTGCATCCGCGTTCGCGGGGAACAGTCCGGCTTTCCACCAGCGATCCGGCGGCAGCACCCTTGATCGACCCGAATTACTGGAGCGATCCGCATGACGTGAAAATGTCGCTGGAAGGGCTGAAGATCGCACGCGAAATCATGAGCCAGGACGCGCTCAAGCCTTTCGTGATGGCGGAGCGCCTGCCGGGGCCGAAAGTGATGAGCGATGATGAATTGTTCGATTATGCCTGCGCGAACGCCAAGACCGACCATCATCCGGTCGGCACCTGCAAGATGGGCACGGACGCCATGGCGGTGGTCGATCCCGAACTCAAGGTTCATGGGCTGGAGGGCTTGCGCGTGTGCGACAGTTCGATCATGCCGCGGGTTCCGTCCTGCAATACCAATGCGCCGACGATCATGATGGGTGAAAAGGGTGCGGATATTATTCGCGGACATGACCCGCTGCCGCCTGCGATTTTCAGCTGGGAGCGCAACGAGAGCAAGCCGCGCGCGCGGGCCTGATGCTACTTCAATGCTGCGGCTTCGATTTCCTCGGCGACGAGCTTTTGCAGTGACCAGATATAGTCGTCATGGATGCCGAATTGCTCCAATCCGCTGGCGGTTCGCAGCAAATATTCCGCGCCTGATCCGGCAGCGCCCGCCGCGCGGGCCAGCCTTTGCGCCTGCTGCTCTATCGTCAGCTCGGCGATCTGCGTCCCCACCGGGTCGGCATAGAAGGTCAGGGCCTGCTCGCGTCCGCGCTCGGTTTCGATCTCGATCCAGCAGGCATTGCCGGCCAGTTCATGGGCGACAAGCTCGCGGCGCAGCAGCGCGCGCAGCGATTGCGCTTCGGTTCCTGCGGCAATTTCCAGAACAAGCCCCTCGCAATTGCCGCCCGAAGCAAGAGCCAGCATCAGGCCGGGCCGCTCGGGCGTGCCGCGAAAATGATCGAGCGAGATCGAGAAGCTGCGATGCCAGCCGATGGCTGTGGCGCGGCGGCGCGACCGGACGGGAAAGCCGGGGTTCCAGATCAGCGATCCATAGGCGAAAATCGGGATCGGGTGGGGCCGATCCTGCATCAGCCTGTCAGCCAGCAGGTCGAGATCGGTATCTTCGAGTATCCGCCAGCATGGGTCATGCATCGGCCCATCGGCGGGGGCCACCATAGCGAGATGGTCATCGGTCAGCAGGATGGGGCGACGGTCGGACATATGATTTTCAGCAGGTAATGTGGGTCATTTCCATGGGATATAGCATAGATAAAGCAGTTTTGCAGTGCCAGCGCCCAAAATCCGGTTTTGGGTGGTTCAAGTGGTGATCCCGACAGGAATCGAACCTGTGACCTACAGATTAGGAATCTGTCGCTCTATCCTACTGAGCTACGGGACCGCCGCGCCACACATATAATCTTTCTGCCGCTTCGCCAACCCCGCAAAAGCGGGGCAGGCGTATTTCTTGCTCGCCGGTCTTGCTTGCCGGTCTTGCTTGCCGGTTCAGGCCGCAAGCGCGGTCTCGATGATCGAGGCGAAATAACTCACGCCATAGGGAATGGCTTCATCGTTGAAGTCATAGGCGGGATTGTGCAGGCCGGGCGTGTCGCCATTGCCGATAAAGATATAGGCGCCGGGACGCGACTCCAGCATGAAGGAAAAATCCTCCGCCGCCATCAAGGGCGCGACATCGGTTGTCACCTTGCCTTCTCCCGCCACGCTTTTTGCCACGCGCGCGGCGAATTCGGTCTGCGCGTCATGATTGAAGGTGACGGGATAATTGTGCTGGTAGCGCACGGCGATTTGTGCGCCGGTGAGAAGAGCCGTTCCTTCGGCGACTTCGCGCAGGCGGCGTTCCACGAAGCTATGGGTTTCCTTCTTCAGGGTGCGGACCGTGCCCGACAGCGTCGCTTTCTCGGGGATGACATTATAGGCGTCGCCTGCGATGAATTTCGTCACCGATATGACGAGCGAATCCAGCGGGTCGGTGTTGCGGGCGACGATGCCCTGAATGGCGGTGAGAAGCTGGGAGCCCGCGAGAATGGGATCGATCGTGCGGTGCGGCTGTGCGGCATGGCCGCCATGGCCGGTGACGAAAAAGTCGAACTCGTCGGTCGCGGCCATGATCGGCCCCTTGCACATGGAAAATTCCCCGACGGGCAGGCCGGGCAGATTATGCACGCCATAGATTTCCGAAATGCCGAAGCGCTCCATCAGCCCGTCCTCGACCATGGCGCGTGCGCCCGCGCCGCCTTCTTCGGCAGGCTGGAAGACCATCACGGCGGAACCGCGGAAATTGCGGGTTTCGCTTAGATATTGTGCTGCGCCCAGCAGCATGGCCGTATGGCCGTCATGACCGCAGGAATGCGCCCTGCCGGGTGTTTTCGAAGCCCATGGCGCGCCGGTGGTCTCATCGATGGGCAGCGCATCCATATCGGCGCGCAGGCCGATGGCCGGGCCGTCGCCATGCCTGCCCTTGATGAGCGCGACCACGCCGGTGCGGCCTATGCCGGTTTCAACCAGATCGCAACCGAAGGATCTGAGCTTTTCCTCGACGAAACGCGCCGTCTCGTGAATATCGTATAACAGTTCCGGGTGCTGATGCAGATGACGGCGCCATGCGGTGATTTCCGCCTGGGTTTCAGCGGCACGGTTGAGAACTGGCATTATGGAATGCTCCCGAATAAGTGGGTGTAAAAAGGTGATGGCAGGATATGACGTTTCGGTGAAAGCGGGCAATCCCCGTTTGCCTTTTCCTTGCCACATGTCATAGATATTGACTATGCAACTTCTCCATTATGACTGAGATATTCGCAAGCCGTTATGAAGGTCGCAAGACGCTATGGAGATGCGGAACGGTCGTTTGCCGGTATTGCGGCCATTGTTGATTGGAATTACGGAAATGATCTCGAAGGCATTGAAAATCTGGCTCACCGCCACGGCAATCGCAGGCATGACCCTGTCTGCCGCTTCGGCAAACCCGTCCATCGTCGTCGATGTGGCGACCGGCAAGGTCTATGCGCAAAAGGATGCCTTCCAGCGCTGGTATCCCGCATCGCTGACCAAGATGATGAGCGCCTATGTGACGTTTCGCGACCTGCAGGCCGGCAGGCTGACGCTGGATTCGCCCGTGCGCATGAGCGTCAATGCGTCCAAGGAGCCGCCGAGCAAGATGGGCTATCGCCCCGGCTCCGTGATGACGCTCGACAATGCGCTCAGGATCATGCTGGTCAAATCCGCCAATGACGTGTCGGTCGCGCTGGCGGAGGCCGTCGGCGGCAGTGAATCGGGTTTTGTGCAGCGCATGAATGCCGAAGCGCAGCGGCTGGGCATGGTCGGCACGCATTTTGCCAATCCCAACGGGCTGCACGATCCCAACAATTATTCGACCGCGCGCGATCTTGCGATCCTCGGCGTGCAGCTTCGCCGCGAATTTCCGCAATATGCCCATTATTTCTCGACCGAGGCGATCGATACGGGCAATGGCAAGAAGCCACAGGCCAATTACAATATCCTGCTTGGGCGTTATGATGGCGCCGATGGCATGAAGACGGGCTTCGTCTGCGCTTCGGGCTTCAATCTTGCCGGTTCGGCAACCCGTCAGGGCCGCACGATGCTGGCGGTGGTTTTGGGAGCGGATCGGCAGGAAACGCGCACGGTGCAGGCCGCGCAGCTCATGACGGATGCTTTCCGCAGCAATGGCGCAGGCGTGCCGACACTGGCCAGCATGACGCCGCCGGCAGGCAATGCTGTCAATCAGGCCGTGGATATGCGCAAGGCGATCTGTAGCCAGGAAGCGGTGGCGAGCCGCTGGGACGGGCGCGATGTGGAAGGGCGGCTCAAGATCGATTCGCCCTATATTCATGCGATGACCCGTGATCCCATCGCGGTGCAGGTCGGGCTCGTGTCGGAGCCGCCGCGCAATATCAGCAAGGTGGGGCAGCTCGATATTTCGCAGATCCCCGTGCCTAAGCCGCGTCCGCAACGTGCTGCGCGCGTCAATACATCCACGATCAATTAAGTTTAAAACATGCAGAACCCGATTCCCGTTTCCGTGCTGACCGGCTTTCTCGGCTCGGGCAAGACCACGCTGCTCAACCGGCTTCTCAAAGACCCGGCCCTGACCGATACCGCCGTCATCATCAATGAATTCGGTGAGATCAGCATCGATCATCTTCTGGTCGAACAGGCGAGCGAAGGCGTGATCGAGCTGGCCGATGGCTGCCTGTGCTGCACGGTGCGCGGGGAGCTGGTGGACACGCTGGCCGATCTGATCGACCGGCTGGAAACCGGGCGCATCAAGGCGCTCAAGCGCGTCATCATCGAAACCACCGGGCTGGCCGATCCGGCACCGGTGCTGCATTCGATCATGGGGCATCCGGTGCTCATGCAGGCATTCCGGCTCGATGGCGTGCTGGCGACGGTGGATGCCGTCAACGGCATGGCGACGCTCGACAATCATGAAGAAGCCGTCAAGCAGGCCGCAATGGCCGATCGCATCATCATCACCAAAGCCGATCTCGATGAGGCGCAGCCGGGGCTTGCAGCGCTGAAAGCAAGGCTGAAACTGCTTAACCCGGGTGCGGATATTCTCGAAGCATCTGATGCGCGCACCGGCTATGCGGCGCTGTTTGAATGCGGGCTCTATAATCCGCAAACCAAATCGGCGGATGTGCAGCACTGGCTCAGGGCGGAAGCCTATGAGGGCGATCATCATCATGATCATATATGCGGCCCCGATTGCGATCATGATCACCACGATCATGAGCATCACCATCACCATCATGACGAGGCGATCCGCTCTTTTGCGCTGCGGCACAAGGAGCCGATACCCTTTTCGACCTTCGAGATGTTTCTTGATCTGCTGCGCTCGACCCATGGCGAAAAGCTGCTGCGCATGAAAGGCATCGTGCAGATTGCGGAAGACCCGGAGCGTCCGCTGGTCATTCATGGCGTGCAGAAGATTTTTCATCCGCCCGCGCGCCTGCCGCAATGGCCGCAAGGACAGGGATCGGGCGAGCGCGAAACATTGCTGGTCCTGATCGTGAAAGACCTGCCCGAAAGCTATGTGCGCGAGCTTTTCGATGCATTTTTAGGCAAGGCGGGCATAGACCGCCCGGATCGTGCGGCGATGATGGACAATCCGCTGGCTATTCCCGGCTATTCGCCGCGCGGTTGATCCACCTGCTTCTTGCGGATGAGAAAGCGGTGCAGGCTGCCTTCGCGCGTCTGCGCAAGCAGTTCGTGGCCTTCCTGCGTGCAGAAATGCGGCAGGTCGATGCCCGACAGGGGATCAGTGGCCTCGACCCATAAAAGCGCGCCGTCCGGCATGGCCTGCAAACGATTGCGGGTCTTCAAAACCGGAAGAGGGCATTTAAGCCCTCTCAAGTCATAGACGGGGATGTCGTTTTCCAGCGGTTTTAGTCCCGACCGAATTTCCACCACGACTTTTTCTTCTCTGGTGCCGGTTCAGGCGCGACGATGGTGTCCGCCACGGTGCTTGCGGTTGTCATGGGCGAGACCGGGTTTTCCTGAGGCACGGGCACTGCGGCAGTTGCGAGCGGAGCAGGCTGCGGCTGCGGCGTAGCGGCAATCGCGGTTGGCTGCGCAGGCGCTATATCGGGCGCATTGGGCGTTTCGGCGGAGGAGGGGTTTAGCGACGGCGGCTCGCGGCTCACCCTTTCGCCACGCGCACGCGCGGCACTCCATGCGGAGACGAGCTTTGCTTCCGCCAGCCCCTGAATGGAGGGGGCGGGGGCCTTCTGCGCGGCGCTGAAAGCGGCGAGATAGGATTTCTCGTAAGTTGCGTAGGACATGGCTTCTGCACCGGCTGATGGCGGGCAGGCTTCCGCAGGCGACAGCGGCTGGCCGTCCGGCGAGGCGACGTTGAACACATAGCGCCTTTCGCAGACATCGACCTTCGGCGGGGTTTTCGTCGTCTCGAAGGAATCATAGCCCTGCTTGAGCATTTTCCAGAAGCCGTAATTGGGGTCGTTGCGATAACGCGCCATATTGGCGGCGGTCATGCGGAACGGAAATGCCTGAATCTGGAATTCACGCTGGCCGCCGCGGAAGGCGTCGCGGCCAAATGCGTAAATTTCGCTGACGCTTTCATCGGTCATCGAATAGCAGCCCGACGACGAGCAGGCGCCATGCACCATCAGATGCTGGCCGGTGCGGCCATTGACGCGGTCATAATCGTTGGGAAAGCCGATGTTGAAAGCGAGGTAATATTGCGAATTGGGGTTCATCTGCGCCGGGCGCACCGTGTAGAAGCCTTCGGGCGCCTGCCGGTCGCCCTCGACGAATTTCGGCCCGAGCTTGCCCGACCATTTGCAGATTTCATAGGCTGCGATCTGGTCGTATTTGCCGTTATTCTTCTGCTTCCAGACTTCCAGAACGCCTTCTTCCTTGAAGATGCGCACCATGATCGGCGAATTGCGGGACATGCCCTTCGCCTTCATTTTCGTGACGATCTTGGTGGGCAGGGGCTTTTCAGCCCGCAAGGCGAGATCGGAAACGGACGCACCCTGACAGCCCGCAAGAAGCGCGGATGCCATGACGGTTGCAAGAATGGCGGTTCTGATTTTCATATCGCATCAAGCCTGTTGGAGCGGCACCCTTCGATGCCCGGAGCAAATTCCCGTCCCCTCATGGACCCGATCCTATCAACGAAACCTTTCGGTATCGTTTATGAATCCTTGCCCGAATACCTAAAAAACCACCCGACCGCAATATGGCGGAAATGACGCACGCATGCAATCGGGCGCGACCATGACGGGCGCGCCGGATAAAAACAGGTTTAACTATTTGAATTATATGGCTTTCTCAGAAAAGCATTTGCGCTTTTCTGATTTTGCATCAGATATTGCGGCCGATTTCGAGGAATTTCTGGCGGCGTTCCTGCTTGAGCGTCTCGCCGTCAACATCCTTCATCGAGCGCAGCGAAGCGGCGATGGTGTCGCCGGTCGCAGCAATAACGGCATCCTTGCCGCGATGCGCGCCGCCCATCGGTTCGGAAATGATACCGTCGATGATCTTGAGTTCGAACAGGTCCTGCGCGGTGATGCGCATATTGGAGGCGGCATCTCTTGCGCGGGTGGAATCATGCCAGAGGATCGAGGCGGCACCTTCCGGCGAAATCACCGAATAGATCGAATGTTCGAGCATATAGACGCGGTTTGCGACCGCGATGGCGATTGCGCCTCCGGAGCCGCCCTCGCCGATGATGATCGAGATCACCGGCACGCGCAGCTTGAGGCATTGGGCGGTCGAACGCGCGATGGCTTCCGCCTGCCCGCGCTCTTCGGCGCTGACGCCCGGATAGGCACCGGCGGTGTCGACGAAAGTGATGAGGGGAAGCTGGAAACGGTCGGCCATTTCCATGATGCGGACGGCCTTGCGATAGCCTTCGGGGCGGGCCGAGCCGAAATTGTGCTTGAGCCGCGTTTTGGTGTCGGAGCCTTTTTCCTGTCCCAGAATGGCGACGGGCTGGCCGTTGAAGCGGGCAAAGCCGCCCTGAATGGCCTCGTCATTGGCAAATTGCCGGTCGCCTGCCAGCGGCGTGAATTCGGTAAACAGCTTTTCGATATATTCGAGGCAGTGCGGACGGTCGGGGTGGCGGGCGATCTGCGCCTTCTGCCATGGCGTCAGCTTGCGGTAAATATCCTTCAACGCATCCGCCGAGCGTTTCTCGAGACGGCTGATCTCGTCGCTCATCTCGACGCTGCCCTGTTCCTGCGCAAGCTTCTTCAGCTCCAGAATCTGGCCTTCGAGATCGGCGACGGGTTTTTCAAAATCGAGATAATTATACATCGGGCCTGACTATTGTGCGTTTGTACGGATAGCGAGCATAGGGCAGCTTTTGTCGCTTTACATATTTACTTCATGTGCATCTTGCAAATTTTTCCGGCTTTCTCATACAAGCAGCGCGCTTAATCGGCAAGCGGATGGTGTTCACTTACCAATTTATGCAGTCTTTCTTCCAGTACATGGGTGTAAATCTGCGTTGTCGAAATATCGGCATGGCCGAGCAATTGCTGCACGGTGCGCAAATCCGCGCCGTTCTGCAAGAGGTGGCTGGCGAAGGCATGGCGCAGGACATGCGGCGAGACGGAAGCGCTTGATAGGCCCGCGCGGGCGGCAAGGGATTTGAGTTCGCGCGCAAAAACCTGCCGCGCCAGATGGCCGCTTTCGGAAAAGGCCGGAAACAGCCACGGATTTTCGTCAAGACCCGGCTGGCAATCGCGCAGGGCAAGAAAAAGCTGCAAGGCCTCGCGCGCCTTTTGCGACAGCGGCACCATGCGATCTTTCGAGCCTTTGCCGCGCACGATCAGGAAGCGGTGGTCGGTGCGGGCGACGCTTGCGGGCAGGCCGACGAGCTCGGAGACGCGCAGTCCCGTGGCATAGAGTGTTTCCAGCAGCGCATGAAGGCGCAGCGCTTTGAGGCGCTCTTCGGGTTCTGCGGCTTCCCGCGCTTCGAGTGCCGCACGATCAAGCAGGCGCGTGACATTCTCGACGCTCATGATCTTGGGCAGCGGCTTTTGCTTCTTGGGTGCGTCGATCGTGCCGGTCGGATCGTCTTGCCGGAAACCTTCGGCGTAAAGAAAGCGGAAGAACTGCTTGAGTGCCGAGAGGCGACGCGCCTGCGATGTCGCGGCAAAGCCCTCAACGGCCATGGCATCGAGCGCATGGCGAATATCTTCGGTCCCGGCCTTGGCGAGATTGACGCCGCCTTCCGCAAGGGTCTGCGCGCAGGTTTCCAGATCGCGGCGGTAGGATTCGAGCGTATTCTGCGCCGCGCCGCGTTCCGCGCTCATCATTTCGAGGAAATTCTCGATTGCCAGCGAAGCGCGCATATCATTCCTCCTGCACAGCGGGTTCCGCTGGGGGTGCGGGGGCAGGCGGGGGCGGCGGGGCAATGACGGTTTGCGGGATTTTCGACGCGGGTATCTCCACCGTGATCTGGTGGGTTGTGGGCTGTACGAAGTTGGCAAGCGCGAACATCGCGCCATAGGCGATGGCGGCAATGACAGCAAGAAAGGCGAGAAGGCGCGTCAATGTGGGCATGGTCGTTTTATGCTGTGCTATTGAGACGAAAGCAAGGAGCGCCCAAGGCGGGCGATTAAAAGGCGGGCGATTAAAAAGCCGCGTCGGGATTGACGCCGCGCGGTTTTTGATGTGGAAACGACACAAATGGACGAGGACGATGAACAGCACGCAAAAACAGTCACACCTTAATGAAAAGGCGGAAACCGTCCGCCAATTGCTGGACACGAAAGTGGTCGTTCTCGTTGGATTGATGGGCGCGGGCAAATCGACGGTCGGGCGCAAGGTGGCGACGATGCTGGGCCTGCCTTTTCGCGATGTCGATAATGAAATCGAGGCCGTTTCGCGCATGACCATACCGGAATTGTTCGAAACCTATGGCGAGGAAGAATTCCGCGATCTCGAACGGCGGGTGATCCTGCGGCTGCTCGATGACGGGCCGATGGTGCTGGCCACCGGCGGCGGGGCCTATATGAATGCCGAAACCCGCGCAGCCATTGCGCAGGCAGGCGTTTCGATCTGGCTCAATGCCGAACTCGACGTGCTGATGGATCGCGTGTCGCGCCGCCAGAACCGTCCATTGCTGAAAAACGACGATCCGCGCGGCGTCATGGAGCGGCTGATGAAGGAGCGCTATCCGGTCTATGCGCTGGCCGATCTGCATGTGATGACGCGCGACGACAAGAAGGAAGTGATCGCTGCGGAACTGATCGATGTTCTGATCGGGCACTTAGAGAAAGAGCGGGCGTAAAGCCCGGCCGGTGGAAAAAGAGCGGGTGTGAGCCTGCGGGAGAACAATATGAATGCGCCTTCGACCACCGCCGATCATGTCACCGTTCCGGTTTCATTGGGTGAGCGTTCCTATGATATTCTGATTGGCAAGGGGCTGGTCGATCGTGCAGGCGAGGAAGTGGCGCGCCGTCTTGCGGGTATCCGCGTTGCCATCGTCACCGATGAAAATGTCGCCAAAGCGCATCTGGAGCGGCTGAGCGCAAGCTTTGAGCGCGCCGGTATTCAATCCACGCCGATCATCGTCGCGCCGGGGGAGAAATCGAAATCCTTCGCAACGCTTGAAGCCGTGACCAATGCGGTTCTGGCCGCGCGGCTTGAGCGCGGCGATGCCGTCGTGGCGCTTGGCGGCGGCGTGATCGGTGATCTTTCCGGTTTCGTTGCCGGTATCGTGCGGCGCGGCATGAATTTCGTGCAGATGCCGACATCGCTGCTGGCGCAGGTGGATTCTTCCGTTGGCGGCAAGACCGGCATCAATACCACGCATGGCAAGAATCTCGTCGGTGTCTTCAACCAGCCGCAGCTGGTGCTGGCCGACACGGAAGTGCTCGACACGCTGTCTGCGCGCGAGTTTCGCGCAGGCTATGCGGAAGTGGCGAAATATGGCCTGATCGACCAGCCGGATTTCTTCGCCTGGCTGGAGCAGAACTGGCAGCAGGTCTTTGCGGGCGGAGCGGAACGCACGCAAGCGATTGCGCAATCCTGTCGCGCGAAAGCAGCCGTGGTGGCGCGTGATGAGCGCGAGGTCGGCGACCGGACGCTGCTCAATCTCGGCCATACGTTCGGCCATGCGCTGGAAGGCGCGACCGGCTATGATTCAAGCCGTCTGGTGCATGGCGAAGGCGTTGCCATCGGCATGGCGCTGGCGCATCGTTTTTCAGTCAAGATGAATTTATGCGGCATCGAGGCTGCGGAGAGGGTCGAGGCGCATCTGAAGGCCGTCGGCCTGCCCACGACGCTTGCCGATGTGCCGGGCGGATTGCCGCCCGCGGATAAACTTATGGAGTATATCGCGCAGGACAAGAAAGTGGCGCGCGGCGCGCTCACCTTCATTCTGACGCATGGCATCGGCCAGTCCTTCATCGCCAAAGACGTGCCGCCTGCTGCGGTTCTGGAATTCCTCAAGGAGCGCCTTGCCGCCTGATCGGCACTCCGCATCTTGCCCGAAAACCGCTACGCACTTTTGCTGGAAATGCTTTATTTTCACGCATTATCCGGACGTAAAAGCGTTTCACGCTTTTACTGGAAATGCTTATCTCCGGCTCGGTTCGCCGGGGGCGGAAAGTTCGAGCGCCAGCGCATGAACGCCGCTGTCGAGTTCCTGCTTGAGCGCATCGTTGACCGCGCGATGACGCGCAACGCGACTCATGCCGGTGAAAGCATCCGCCACCATGCGCACGCGAAAATGGGTTTCGCCGGTGCCGTCATAGGTGCCGTGATGGTCGCTGCCGGTATGGTGATGACCGGCATGAAGATGACTTTCATTCATGATTTCAAGGCGCTGTGGCGCAAAAGCCGCCTTGAGTTTTTCTTCCATGGCAGATTGTTTGTTATTAAGAATGGACATTCGGGCCAGTTCTCCCCATATAGACGCTGTGCTTCATATAGATGCCGCCCCGGCGGCAATCGGTGGGGCAAATCCGCACAGGAAATGCAGTTTGCAACAAAGTTTC
Organism: Falsochrobactrum shanghaiense; assembly: GCF_003149535.1. Classification (GTDB taxonomy): domain Bacteria; phylum Pseudomonadota; class Alphaproteobacteria; order Rhizobiales; family Rhizobiaceae; genus Brucella; species Brucella shanghaiense. Next base: position 722,244 of record NZ_QGDB01000001.1, read on the forward strand.
GCCCTGAAACAATGGTCACACCGGACCAGAACCAGTCAGGATGAAATGTCAATTCTTGTTTAGTCACTCTTAATCCGCATAATCCGATTCGATGACAACGAGCTCCAAATACTTCGACAGCATTCGTATCCGCCCCAAGAAGGAAGCGGAGGCGAAATCCAATGCACCCTGCTGCCAGTGGAATGGCTGCACCAAGCCGGGAACGCATCGCGCGCCTGTGGGACGCATGCGCGAGGGCGAATATTTCCGCTTCTGTATCGATCACGTCCGGGAATATAACAAGAATTTCAACTATTTCTCAGGATTGTCGGATTCCGACATCGCCAAATTCCAGAAGGAAGCCATCACCGGCAATCGCCCGACATGGTCGACGGCGTCCAATTCGACGGGTGCTGCGCGCACCTCGCCCGATATGGCGCAGCGGCGTTCCGGCTCGGCCTCCTACCACAACCGCCTGCGCGATCCGTTCAATTTCGTCAATGAGACGAAAAGCCGGGCTTCGACGAAAACGGCACAGCGAAAGCCGCGCACATTGGAGATCAAGGCGCTGGTCACGCTGGGTCTTGATGCAAATTCGACTGGCGATAAGATCAAGGCGCGCTATAAAGAACTGGTGAAGCTTCATCATCCCGATGCGAATGGTGGCGACCGTGGGTCAGAGGAGCGTTTCCGCGACGTGATCCAGGCTTATCAATTGCTCAAGCAGGCAGGTTTTTGCTAAAGCCTTTTGCATGAGCGAAGAGCGCGAGGCCGATGGCCTCGATGCTCGACGGACATTCTTCTGCCGCGCCATGTGCGGGATGCAAGTACGGATGCCCGCAACTGAATTTGGATGGGGCATCGATCGGGCTTGCCGGCAGGCTCGCCCTGCGTTGCTCCAGAGGGAACTTGAATGTCGCGGCCGGACAGTCCTGCCGCTCTGGAGGCATGATGAACAAGGTCGAGCGCGATATAGCCAATTTGCCGGATACCACGGTTTCGGTGCGCGAAAAGTTCGGGATCGATTCCGACATGATGGTGCCAGCCTATGCGGCAGGCGATTCCTATGTGCCGGAACTCGATCCGGACTATCTTTTTGATCGCCAGACGACCCTCGCGATCCTCGCAGGCTTTGCCTATAACCGCCGCGTGATGGTTTCGGGCTATCACGGCACGGGTAAATCGACCCATATCGAACAGGTCGCCGCCCGCCTAAACTGGCCCTGTGTGCGCGTCAATCTCGACAGCCATGTCAGCCGTATCGATCTGGTCGGCAAGGACGCCATCGTCGTCAAGGACGGTGTGCAGGTCACGGAATTCAAGGACGGCATCCTGCCATGGGCCTATCAGCACAATGTGGCGCTGGTCTTCGACGAATATGATGCGGGCCGCCCGGATGTGATGTTCGTGATCCAGCGCGTGCTCGAATCTTCAGGCCGCCTGACGCTGCTCGACCAGAGCCGCGTCATCCGCCCGCATCCCGCGTTCCGCCTGTTTGCCACCGCCAATACGGTCGGGCTTGGCGATACGACCGGCCTTTATCACGGCACGCAGCAGATCAATCAGGCGCAGATGGACCGCTGGTCCATCGTGACCACGCTCAACTATCTGCCGCATGACAATGAAGTGAACATCGTTCTCGCCAAGGCCAAGCATTACCAGAACACGGAAGGCCGCGAGATCGTCAACAAGATGGTGCGCGTCGCCGATCTGACCCGTCAGGCTTTCATTAATGGCGATCTTTCGACCGTGATGAGCCCGCGCACGGTGATTACCTGGGCCGAAAACGCCGCGATCTTCAACGATGTCGGTTTCGCATTCCGCCTGACCTTCCTCAACAAATGCGACGAGCTGGAACGCGCGACGGTGGCGGAATTCTACCAGCGCGCCTTCGGTGAGGAACTTCCCGAATCAGCCGCCAATATCGTTCTGGCCTGATCGGCGCAAGGATTGCTGCCGGAGCGTTCCGGCAGCGGCTTTATGAGAAGTCAGGATAGGCATATGTCGGGCCAAATGTCAGGAATGGGCGATAATTCGCGCGAGCGCAAAACGGGACCGGTCGATTCGGAACCGTTCAAGCGGGCGCTGACGGCGTGCATGCGCGCCATTTCCAACGATAATGAACTGGAAGTGGCCTTCAACAATGATCGCCCGGCGCTGACCGCCAATCGCGCCCGCCTGCCCGACCTGCCCAAGCGCCCGACCGCGCACGACATTGCCGTAACCCGCGGCCTTGGCGATTCCATGGCGCTGCGCAAGGCGCGCCACAATGCGCGCATTCATGCGGCGCTGGCCCCGGAAGGCAAGCAGGCGCGGGCGATTTTCGATGCCGTCGAGCAGGCGCGCGTCGAAGCCATCGGCACCCGCGCCATGGCGGGCGTCGGCGACAATCTGGCCGTGATGCTCGCGGATAAATATGGCCGCACCAGTTTGTCGGGCGTTACCGACAGGGAGGATGCGCCGCTTGAAGAGGCGGTGTCGCTTCTCTTGCGCGAAAAGCTCACAGGCCGCGCGGCACCGCAGGAAGCGGGGCAGGTGCTTGAACTCTGGCGCGACTGGATCGAGCAGAAGGCGGGTTCCGAACTTGCGCGCCTTGGCGATAATCTGGACGATCAGCAGGCTTTTGCGCGCGTGGTGCGCGACATGCTTGCCTCGATGGACATGGCCGAGGAGCTTTCGCCCGAAGAGCAGAGCGAGGACGAAAGCCAAGACGAGGAACAGACGCCCGATCAGGACGAGAACGAAGAGGGCGGCGAGGAAAGCCAGGAAGGCTCGGATTCGGCGGAAAGCGACGAATCGGACGAGGCGAGCGACGAAGGCGAGCAGGGCGAAATGGACGCCGCCGATGCCTCTTCCGACGATATGGACGACAGCGAGGATATAGACGCGGAAACGCCCGGCGATACGCGCCGCGCCAACCAGCCCTTCGCCAATTTCGCCGAACATGTCGATTACAAGGTTTTCACGCGCGAATTCGATGAGGAAGTCGAGGCTACCGATCTTTGCGACGAGGCGGAACTCGATCGTCTGCGCGGTTTTCTCGACAAGCAGCTCACCAATCTGCAAGGCGTGGTCGGGCGGCTCGCCAATCGCTTGCAGCGCCGGCTGATGGCGCAGCAGAACCGCTCGTGGGATTTCGATCTGGAAGAGGGCTATCTCGATTCGGCGCGTCTGGTGCGCATCGTGATCGATCCCACGCAGCCGCTTTCCTACAAGATGGAGCGCGACACGGATTTCCGCGATACGGTGGTGACGCTGGTGATCGATAATTCCGGCTCCATGCGCGGACGCCCGATCACGGTCGCAGCTACCTGCGCCGATATTCTGGCGCGCACGCTGGAGCGCTGCGGCGTGAAGGTGGAAATTCTGGGCTTTACCACCAAGGCATGGAAGGGCGGGCAGTCGCGCGAAGCGTGGCTGGGCCGTGGCAAGCCTGCCAATCCGGGCCGTCTCAACGATCTGCGCCATATCATCTACAAGAGCGCGGATGCGCCATGGCGGCGCGCAAGGCGCAATCTCGGCCTGATGATGCGCGAGGGGCTGCTGAAAGAGAATATCGACGGCGAGGCGCTGATCTGGGCGCATCAGCGCCTGCTGGGCCGTCCTGAGCAGCGCAAGATATTGATGATGATTTCGGATGGCGCGCCGGTCGATGATTCGACGCTTTCGGTCAATCCGGGCAATTATCTGGAGCGGCATCTGCGCGCCGTGATCGAGGAGATCGAAACGCGCTCGCCGGTCGAGTTGATCGCCATCGGTATCGGCCATGATGTGACGCGCTATTACCGCCGCGCAGTGACGATCGTCGATGCGGAAGAGCTTGCGGGCGCGATGACCGAGCAGCTTGCCTCATTGTTTGAGGAACAGGGCGCGGAGGCTGCGGGCAGGGGACGCCGCCGCGCCAGAGGTGCAAGGTAGAGTTCAGGCGGCTTTCTCCGGCGCGTAGAGCGCCGGAGCGAAAATGGCGAGAATTGCGCCATAGGGGATGAGCATCAGCGTTCCCAACACCACTTTCACAAAGAAATCGCCGAAAGCCAGCGATGCCCAGAGCGGCATTCCAAGGCCGAGGAAGGCTGCGGGTTCGGTCAGTGACGAATCGGGCATGCCGGTCAGCGTATCGATCCAGGCGAAGCGTGCGGCAAAGGCAATCGAGAAGAACAGGATCGTGTCGAGCACCGAGCCGAACATGGCGGCGGCGAAGGGCGCTTTCCACCATGTCTTGCGGCGCAGGCGATCAAAGACGGCAATATCCATCAATTGCGCGAACAGGAAAGCGCTGCCCGATGCAATGGCGATGCGCGGCGTCGCCAGCCAGATCGACATGATGACGCCCAGCACGAAACCGGCATAGACGGTCTGGCGCGCGGCTTTGGGGCCAAAGCGGCGATTGGTGAGATCATTGACCAGAAAAGCGATCGGGTAGGTGAACGCGCCCCATGTGAGGACTTCATGAAGTCCGAGATACTGGAACGGATATTGCACCAGTATGTTCGAGGCGGCGACCGCCGCACACATGGCCAGCATGGCCGGCACAAGCCGGGAAACAGAAGTATTCATAGCAGGCATTTTTTTATCCTGGGTAATGGAACCAGCAAAAAAGGCCAGCAGGAGCCAGCCTGTTTTTGTCGAATTTTTACAAAGCAAAGCGCAAGCGCGCTTTTATTCTTTGTGCGACGCATATCTTTATCGGAAAACCGGTATCCACTTTTCCGGGATATGCTTTTTATGCAGCAGCTTCAGCCTGCTTCTTTGCGATCTGGCGCTTGAGCAGACGTGCGCGCTGCGACAGTTCCTTGTCATCCGACTTGGTAAGGAACGCGTCGAGACCGCCGCGATGCTCAACCGAACGCAGGGCGTTGGCCGAAACGCGAAGACGGTAGCTCTGGCCGAGAGCTTCGGACATGAGCGTTACATTGCAGAGGTTCGGCAGAAAGCGGCGACGCGTTTTGTTGTTCGCGTGGCTGACATTGTTGCCGTACTGGACCGACTTGCCGGTCAATTCACAAGCGCGGGACATTTTGGTCTCACCTTCAATGTTTGTTTCTCAGGCCCCGACCCGAATGTCCGAATTCAACGCAAACAAAGCAGTTTGATGCTGCTGGCGCGCGATCTCGGACAGGCGGCCTATTGGGAAAGTCGCGTTTCTATAGTGACAGCAGCCGTTACAGTCAAGACAGATTCGCTCGTCAGGCTGTAAAGGCGCGCATTTGCGGCGATTTGCGCCAATCGCTCCGGCGCGTGACCATAACTTCGCCGGTTTTTCTTGCTCGATCAATCCCATGACCGGATATAGCCAAACGGGGTGCAATGCGAAAAACTCGTCTGACGAAGCTCACAATCGATTATTCTCTACGCGCCAGCAAGTCCATGCTGGCCGGGCTTGTGCTGACAGGTTTTTTTTCGGCAGGCCCAGCATGGGCAGATGCGCTCTATCGCACCGAATACGAGATTTCTATATTCGGGCTGTCCATTGCCCGTTCAGCTATGGAAACCAGGGTAAAAGGGGCTGCTTACGCCGTAAACGGGCGTTTCATGACCTCCGGCCTCGCGCGTATTTTCGACGATACGGATGGCACGGTTCATGTGGACGGCAGGTCGGTTGCGGGGAAGGTGAAGCCGTCGAACTTCGATCTGGCGTATAAGCATGGGCGCAAGAACAAGAGCACGAAAATCCGCTTCGCCAATGGCAATGTGATGACGGCGGAAAATGTGCCGCCGGTGAAAAAGCGCGATCCGTGGGTGGAGGTCGCCGCCGACGATCTGCTCGATGTCGGCGATCCCATCAGCGCGCTGATCATTCCGGCCGAGGATCGCGCTTCCGTCTGCAACCGCACCTTGCGCGTTTTCGATGGCCAGACACGCGCCGATATAAAGCTTTCCTTCAACGGCACCGAATCATTCACCACGCGCGGATTTACCGGAGAAACGGTGATCTGTTCGGCGCGGTTCGTGCCGGTGGCGGGCTATCAGCAAGGCAAGAAAGCCATCGATTATCTGAGCAAGCGCAGCAAGATCACGATCCTTTTTGCAACATTGGGCGATTCCGGTATCTATGCCCCGGTCGAGGCACGGATCGGCACGCAATTGGGAACGTTGAAAATCGTGGCGACGCGCTTCGAAAAGATGTGATAAGCATGTCTCCGAAATAAGCGTAAGCGGCAAAAGCGTAAGCGATGGGGACGGGATGAGACTTGCGACATTGATCGGCTTTTCAGCCATCGCCATGTGGGCGCTGCTGGCGCTTTTCACAGCCGGTTCCGGTCAGGTTCCTCCGTTCCAGCTCTCCGCCATGTGCTTTTCCATCGGCGCGTCCATCGGGCTTGTCTCGTGGCTGTGGCGACCGGGTGCGGCGCGGCATCTGCGCCAGCCGGCAATCGTCTGGCTGGTCGGCGTGGCCGGGCTTTTCGGCTATCATTTCCTTTATTTCACGGCGCTGCGCAATGCGCCTGCGGTGGAAGCCAGCCTGATCGCCTATCTCTGGCCGCTGCTCATCGTCGTCGGGTCGGCGCTGATGCCGGGAGAGCGGCTGCGCTGGTATCATATTGCCGGGGCGCTGCTGGGGCTTGGCGGCACCGTGCTGATCGTCACCAAGGGCGGCGGGGTTGGTTTTGAGGCGCGTTATGCTTTCGGTTATGCGATGGCGGGGCTGTGTGCTTTGGCATGGTCTGCCTATTCCCTGCTCTCGCGCCGTCTGGCGCATGTGCCGACTGATGCGGTGACAGGCTTTTGCGTGGCGACGGCGGTGCTATCGCTGATCTGCCATCTGGCGCTTGAACAGACGGTCTGGCCGCAGGGCGCAATGGAGTGGTTCTGCGTGCTGGCATTGGGGCTTTTGCCAGTCGGGGCGGCTTTTTATGCGTGGGATTTTGGCGTCAAACGCGGCAATATTCAGGTTCTGGGCGCGGCAAGCTATGCCGCGCCGCTTTTATCCACGCTGGTGCTGATTGCGGCCGGAACGGCGGAGCCTTCCATGCGCATTCTTGCGGCTTGCGTGTTGATTACGGCAGGTGCTGCGCTGGCGGCAAAGGACATGATTGCGACACGCCGCAGGCAGGCCGTTGCCGCCGAATAGGTCAGTGCTGCGAACTTGCGCATTCATCATGATTGCCGAGAATTTCGATGACACGGCACTGGTCGATGCGGCCATGCGCCGTGCAATCGAGCATACGCACCAATTCCGTCTTCAACGCCGTAAGTCGCGCGATGCGGTGTTCGACATCGGCCAGCCGCGCGCTGGCTATGGCGTCGGCAGCAGCGCAGGACTGGTCGGGATTGTCCTGAAGGTCGAGAAGCGTGCGGATCGCATCGACCTCGAAACCCAGATCGCGGGCATGGCGGATGAATAAAAGCCGGTCAATATCGCTCTTGTCATAAAGGCGGCGGTTGCCCTCGCTGCGCGGCGGCGCTGGCAGCAGGCCGATCTGCTCATAATAGCGAATGGTCGGAACTTTCACGCCGCTGGCTTTCGAAGCTTCGCCAATCGCAACATTCGTGATCATCTTTTGCTTGCTCCTCTAGTCACTAGAGGATGTAGACCCCTGATGAGAGAATTCAAGGGTTGGAAAATGAGCCATAGCGAAAGCGTGCATAATCATCATCACGATCACGGCAATTGCGGCCATCATCATGATCATGAAGCGGTCAGGCAAAAGCCCATCGCGAGAGGCGCGGCCAGCCTGCGTCTGCGGGTCGAGGGCATGGATTGCGCTTCCTGTGCCGCAAAAATCGATACGGCGGTGCGGCGGCTTTCCGGCGTCGAGGACGTCTCGGTTTCCGTCACCGGCGGGACAATGAGTGTCAGCCATGACGGTTCCGCCAGCCTTGACGAGATCGCGGCGAAAGTAACGGGTCTTGGCTACAAGGCCCATGCGATGGATCAGGAGGCGGCAGCGTCTGTGCCGGAAAAGCCCGCGCGCTGGTGGCAGACGGATAAGGGCCGGATGATGCTGGCCTGCGGCGGCGGTCTGGTTGCGGCCTATATGATCGGCTTTCTTTATCCGCCGCTGGAACTCTGGGCCTTTACCGCGGCGATGCTGATCGGGTTGATACCGATTGCGCGCCGCGCGCTCATGGCCGCGCTCAACGGCACGCCGTTTTCCATCGAGACGCTGATGACGATTGCCGCTGTGGGTGCGGTCTTTATCGGCGCGACGCAGGAAGCTGCGGCGGTGGTGTTCCTGTTTCTGGTGGGTGAATTGCTCGAAGGCGTCGCCGCTGGCAAGGCGCGGGCAAGCATCCGCTCGCTGAGCGCGCTGGTGCCGAAGACGGCCTTTGTCGAAAGCAACGGCACCACGCGGGAAGTGCCAGCCGACAGTCTTGCCGTGGGCGATGTGATCAATGTGCGTCCGGGCGATCGCATGCCTGCCGATGGTGAGATCGTTTCAGGCGAAAGCGCCGTCGATGAAGCGCCGGTGACGGGCGAAAGCACGCCGGTTGGCAAGGCTGCGGGCGACATGGTCTTTGCCGGCACCATCAATGGCGATGGGCTTTTGCGGGTGAAGGTGAGTGCTGCGGCGCAGGACAATACGATTGCCCGCGTCGTGCGGTTGGTGGAGGAGGCGCAGGAAGCCAAGGCTCCGACCGAGCGCTTCATCAACCGTTTTTCGCGCTGGTATACGCCGGGCGTGGTGGCGGTTGCAGCACTTGTTGCGATCCTGCCGCCGCTGCTTGCAGGGGCTGCATGGGGCGAGTGGGTCTATAAGGGGCTTGCCATCCTGCTGATCGGCTGTCCCTGCGCGCTGGTCATTTCAACGCCTGCGGCCATTGCGGCAGCGCTTTCATCGGGTGCGCGGCGCGGGTTGCTGATGAAGGGCGGGGCGGTGCTCGAAACCATCGGCAGGATTACCACCGTCTGCTTCGACAAGACCGGGACGCTGACGCAAGGCAGGCCGCAGGTGACGGATGTGCTGGCCGCTTCCATGCAGGAGGATGAAGTGCTGCGGCTGGCGGCTTCGCTCGATGCAGGCTCCAGCCATCCACTGGCGCTGGCAATCGTCGAGGCAGCGCAGGCCCTTCATCTGGCGCTGGCGGAAGTTTCGCAAAGCAAGGCGCATGGCGGCAAGGGTGTTTCGGGCTTTGCCGACGGCATCGAGCTTTTCCTTGGCTCGCGCAAGGCGGCACAGGACATTGCAGCCATGCCGGACGATCTGGCCGCGCGCATCGCCCGTTGCAATGATGAGGGCAAGACGGTTTCCGTGCTGGTTGCCGATGGCCGGATTGCAGGCGCCATCGCCATGCGTGACGAGCCGCGCGCCGACGCCATAGCAGGTCTTGAAGGACTCAGGCAGGCAGGTATCGGCACGCTGATGCTGACCGGCGACAATCGCCGCACGGCGCAGGCGGTGGGGGCCGATCTTGGCATCGAGGTGCGGGCCGAACTTCTGCCGCAAGACAAGCAGCGTATCGTCGGCGAACTGCGCGCGCAGGGGCAGATCGTCGCCAAAGTGGGCGACGGCATCAATGATGCGCCAGCGCTGGCTGCTGCCGATGTCGGCATTGCCATGGGCGGCGGCACCGATGTGGCGCTGGAGACGGCGGATGCGGCGGTGCTGCACGGACGCGTTGGCGATGTGGCGGCGATGGTTGATCTGTCAAAACGCGCCATGCGCAATATTCACCAGAATATCGCAATTGCGCTGGGGCTGAAGGCCGTATTCCTCGTGACCACCGTGCTGGGCATAACCGGCCTCTGGCCCGCCATTCTCGCTGATACCGGCGCGACGGTTCTGGTGACGATCAATGCGCTGCGGCTGTTAAAGCTGCCGGATTGAAGCTGACGGGGTTATTCCCCGATCAGCTCGCGGATGCGCTCACCATATTGCTTGCCGAATTCGACATGTTCGGGGTTGATGTCTCTCACTTCGTCGACAAGCTGGTCTTCTTCTTCCGCATCAGCGGCGGCAAGCGCGCTCATCATCGCGAAATAGGCAAGCAGATAATCACGCGGCTTGATGTCCTGCGCGTTCATCAGCGCCATCACCTGCGGTCGCGACTCGATGCTTTTCACCATGGAATCCATCGAGGGCCGGGCGTCGAGACCTTCCTCCGCCGTGGGCGAAAGCTGCATCTTTTCAAGTCCGGCATGAATGGTTTCCATGCGGCCCAGAAGATCTTCCGTCAGCTTGAAATTGTTGATCTCCGCCGGTGTTTGCGGCGGCGTGGCAATCGATAGAATATCTTCCGCATAAGCCATACCTGCCGAGGCAGGCAGGACAGCAAGCGACAGGCCAAGCAGGGCGGCGCGGTTCAGGCTTTTGAAGCGGTTCAGGTTCATCGTCCACTCATTTTAAAAACTGGCTAAAAATGGGCTAGAGCGGTTCCTGTTTAAACGGAATAGTCGGAACCGCTCTCTCTATTTGTTTTTACGCATTATCCGGGCGCAAAACCGTTTCACACTTTTGCTGGAAATGCTCTAGAACAGGTCTTTGCGCTTGCGGATTTCCGCGAATACTACCTCGTCTGGCGCATCCTGCAAGCCCAGACGGGCGCGGATACCGGCATCATGCCAGCGCAGGAAGGGATTGGTCGCCATTTCCAGCGCAATGGTGGTCGGAAGCGTCATGCGGTCGGCTGCGCGCAGCCGCGCGATTTCGAGCGCGCGCTCCTTGAGGGCCGAATTGCCCGGATCGACGCTCAATGCAAAGCGGGCATTGCTTTCGGTATATTCGTGGCCGCAATAGACCGCTGTTTCGCCGGGCAGGGCGATCAGCTTTTGCAGGGAGCGGAACATGGTGGCGGGATTGCCCTCGAAAAGCCGTCCGCAACCCAGCGCAAACAGCGTGTCGCCGGTAAAGACCACGCCTGCATCGGGCAGGTAGTAGGAAATCTCGCCCGCCGTATGGCCGGGCGTGGAAATGACCTGTACCTGAAAAAGCCCGAAGGTGAATTCGTCGCCATCCCCGACCGGGCGGTCCAGCCCCGGAATTTTCGCAGCTTCCTCGCCGGGGCCGATAATGCTGATGCCGAATTTGGCTTTCAGCGTCTCATTGCCTTCGACATGATCGAGGTGATGATGGGTGGTGAAGATGAAATCAAGCGTCCAGCCGCGCCGCTCCAGCGCCGCTTCGATGGCGTCCGCATCGGGCGCATCGATGGATGCGGTCAGTTCGCTTTCGGGATCATGAATGAGAACGCCATAATTATCGCTGCGGCAGATGAATTGTTCGATGTCGAGCCTTTTATCGCTGCGGGGCATGGCGTTCTCCTCCTTCATTCGGTCGATACCTGCTCGGGCAGGCTATGTTTCTGGATAAGCGGCATTTGTGAAAGTGTGAAGACAATGGTGATCGGCATGATGCCCCAGACCTTGAATGCCACCCAGGCGTCGGTCGAGAAATTGCGCCATACCACTTCATTGGCAACGGCCAGAAACAGGAAGAACAGGCCCCAGCGGAAGGTGAGCTTGCGCCAGCCTTCCGCGTCGAGCTTGAAGGCCGAATCGAACACATAGCCAAGCAGGGATTTGCCGAAGAAAAGCCCGCCAAGCAGAATTGCGCCGAAAAGCGTGTTCACAATGGTCGGCTTCATCTTGATGAAGGTCTCATTGTGCAGCCACAGCGTCAGTGCGCCGAAGGCCAGCACCACGATGCCCGAAACCAGCGGCATGATGGGCAGGGTGCGGGTCAGGGCCCATGAGATCGCAAGCGCGATGACGGTTGCGACCATGAACAGCGCGGTGGCCAGAAAGATCGGCTCGCCGATCTGGCCCAGCAGCGGAAAATGTTCGATCAGGCTTTCGCCGCGCGCATTGGCGAAGAAGAAGACCAGCAGCGGTCCCAGTTCCAGCGCCAGCTTGAGAAGCGGCGGCACTTCCTTGCGCTCGGCTTCGGTCTTTTGTGATGGATCGCGTTCGAAGACGGGGTGTTGCATCAGGCAACTCCTGCTATGGCGCGGGCAAAATCGCGTGCCGCGAAAGGTTCCAGATCGTCGATGCCTTCACCGACGCCGATGAAATAGACCGGCAATTTATGCGTGGCGGAAATAGCCACCAGAATGCCGCCGCGCGCCGTGCCGTCGAGCTTGGTCATGACCAGACCGTTGACGCCGGCGATGTTTTTGAAAATCTCCACCTGACTGAGCGCGTTCTGCCCGGTGGTGGCGTCGAGCGTTTGCAGCACCGTATGCGGCGCTTCGGGATCATGCTTGCCCAGAACGCGCACGATCTTGGCAAGTTCATCCATCAGCTCGGCCTTGTTCTGCAAGCGCCCCGCCGTGTCGATGATGAGCACGTCGCTGCCTGCATCGCGCGCCTTCTCCCATGCATCATAGGCAAGGCCCGCCGCATCCGCGCCAAGCTTGCTGGAGACGACCGGCGCGCCGGTGCGCTCGCCCCAAATGTGCAATTGCTCGATGGCTGCGGCGCGGAAAGTGTCGCCCGCCGCCAGCATGACCTTGAGGCCGCCTGCGGTGAGCTTGGCCGCAAGCTTGCCGATGGTGGTCGTCTTGCCGGTGCCGTTGACGCCGACGACGAGGATGACATGGGGCTTGTGGGAAAGATCGAGTTCCAGCGGCTTTGCCACCGGGGCCAGCACTTTTTCGATTTCCGCGCCCATGATGGCGCGCACTTCTTCGCCGGTCACATCCTTGCCGTAACGCGCCGATGAGAGCGCATCGGTCACGCGCATGGCGGTTTCAAGCCCGAGATCGGCCTGAATGAGCACGTCTTCGAGATCCTGCAATGTGTCGTCATCGAGCTTGCGCTTGGTAAAAATACCGCCGATGGAATCGCTGAGCGAGTTTGACGAGCGGGCAAGGCCACGGCGCAGGCGCTCGAACCATGAAAGCCTGGGTTCCGGTGCTGCCTCGACGGGGGCTTCTTCCTGCTGTTCCTCGACGGCCTTGGCCACCTTCACCTTTTTCGGCTTCACGGGTTCAGGCGCAGGCGGCGGCGCGGGTTCGGCAATCGGTTCAATCGCGGGCAGTTCAGCCGCGAGCGGCTCCATCACCGGCGGCTGTTCGATGGGAATCTCAATCTCGGCGACCGGATGTTCAGGCGCGGGTTTTTCCGGTGCTGGCTCCGGTTCAGCTTCGGGAACTGGCGGCAGTGGCGTTTCCACCGCATCGGGAGCCGGTTGATCGACCGGCTTTTCCTCGACCTCCTTCTTGCCGAAGGAGAACATTTTCTTGATGAAGCCCATTGCCATGCGTTTTGATGCCTTGTCTGGTCGTAAGCCTAAGCCGCCTGCGGCTCTGCCTGACGGGTGATGAGCTTTTCGCCGTCATGACCCGTTACGTTGCATTCGATGATGTCGCCCGGTGTGCCGCCATCGACGGCGGCAAGCGTAAAGCCTTCGGTGCGCGCGATGCCTTCCTTTTCGACCAGCAGGCGCTGGCGTGTGCCGACCAGCGAGGCGAGATGGTTTTGATAGGCGCGCTCACCTGCTTCACGCAGGCGTGCGGCGCGTTCCTTGACGATCTCGCGCCTGACCTGCGGCATGCGCGCGGCTGGCGTGCCTTCGCGCGCGCTATAGGGGAAGACATGCAGATGGGTGAGGCCGCATTCCTCGACGATTTTCAGCGAGTTTTGAAACATTTCCTCGGTTTCGGTCGGGAAACCGGCAATGATGTCCGCGCCGAACACCATGTCGGGGCGAAGCTTGCGCACATCTTCGCAAAAGCGGATCGAATCGTCGCGTAGGTGGCGGCGTTTCATGCGCTTCAGGATCATGTCGTCGCCTGCCTGTAGCGACAGATGCAGATGCGGCATCAGGCGCTTTTCATTGGCGATTGCCTCCAGCAGATCGTCGTCGGCCTCGATGGAATCGATGGAGGAAAGGCGCAGGCGCTGCAAATCCGGCACCTGACCAAGCACGGTTTTGACCAGCTTGCCCAGCCGCAGGTTTCCGGGCAGATCGGGGCCATAAGACGTCATGTCCACGCCGGTCAGCACCACTTCCGCATAGCCGTTGCCGACCAGCCGCTTGACCTGATCGACCACGCCGCCCATCGGCACCGAGCGCGAATTGCCGCGGCCATAGGGGATGATGCAGAAGGTGCAGCGATGATCGCAGCCGTTCTGCACCTGCACGAAGGCGCGGGCGCGGCCTTCGATGGCGTCGACCATATGGCTCGCCGTCTCGCGCACTTCCATGATGTCGTTGACGCGGACCTTTTCGAACTGGTTGACGCCGAAATCGGGCAACATCCGGTAGGAGTTGGATTTGAGCTTTTCCTCATTGCCGAGCACGAGGTCCACTTCATCCATGGAGGCGAAATTGTCGGCCTCGGTCTGGGCTGCGCAGCCGGTGACGATGATGCGCGCCTGCGGATTGTCGCGACGCGCCTTGCGGATCGCCTGCCGCGCCTGCCGCACGGCTTCCGCCGTCACCGCGCAGGTGTTGAAGATGATTGCGCCGTCTTTGAGTTCGCCAAGACCTGCTGTGTCGGCCTCGCGCTTCATCACCTCGGATTCATAGGTGTTGAGGCGGCATCCGAATGTTACGACTTCGACGCTCATCAGGCGGCTCCCCGGCTGGCGTTGCGGCTCCATGCGCCGGTCGCCGGATCGAAACTGCCGTCAAATTCCCATTCGGCGGGGCCGGTCATCATGACGTGATCGTCATCGCGCCATTCGATCCCGAGCGGCCCACCGGGGACATTGACGGTGAGGCTGCGTCCGGTGCGCCCGGTGCGCGCGCCCAGGACGGCGGCAGCGCAGGCGGCGGAACCGCAGGCAAGCGTGAGGCCCGCGCCGCGTTCCCATGTGCGCAGGTCGATTGCTTCGCGCGATGTGACGCGGGCAATGGAAATATTGGCGCGCTCGGGAAAGATCGGGTCGTGTTCGAGCGCGGGGCCATATTCATCGAGCGCATAGGACCAGACGTCGCTTTCGACCCAGAAGATCGCATGCGGATTGCCCATCGACGCCACCGAGGGCGATTGCAGGACGGGGGCATCGGCGGGACCGGCGGCAAGATCGATTGCGCGCGTGTCGGCGACTTCATGCGCGAGCGGGATCTCCTGCCAGCCGAAATGCGGCTTGCCCATATCCACCGTGATCAGCCCGTCTTCATGCTCATTGGCGGTAAGAATCCCGGCAAGGGTTTCAAAGGTGAAGTTGCGCCTTGCGCTTTCGCGTGAGAGCCATTGCACCACGCAGCGCGTACCGTTGCCGCAAGCCTGCGCCTGCGTGCCGTCGCAATTGATGATTTCGATATAATGATCGGTGCCGGGCGTCTTCGGATCATGGATGGCCATGATCTGGTCGAAGGCGGTTTCGCTTTCGCCTGCCAGACGAATGGCTGCGGCGGGCGTAATCGTGTCGGCGCGCCCGCGCATATCGGCAACAATGATCCTGTTGCCCAATCCGTTCATCCTGGCGAAGACTGCCTTGTTCATCGGTGGTTCCTGTAAAGTCAGGCGTTCTGGCGGTGGCGAAGATGCTCTGTATGGCGGAAAAACCCGCAAATTGCCAGTACGGGCGCTTTATCCATCCTTGCGAGCTATTGCAGAAAAACTGTGGCCTTCCTGCCCCATTGTCAAAATTTGTCAATGGTTGCAAGCATTCTTAAACGGTTGGCGGCGGAATCTGCCTCCCGACAGTGTTGATTTTTTAACCATATGGCCATTTTATCAGTGTAATGTTGTTTATGCGGCGCCGTCCCCCGATCATCTTCGGCCCCGGCATCACGATGGAAATGGAGAACCAGATGGGAATTTCAAAAGCAGGTTTGCTCGGCATTGCCGCGGCTGGCATCGTCTTGGCCGGTTGCCAAAGCTCGCGGGTTGGCGGTTTCGACAATGCATCGTCGCATCCGCCCGCACCGCTGCGCCCGGCGCCAACCAGCACCGTGCAAAAGGGCAATCTGGACAATCCCACCCAGTTCCCGACACCGCCAGTCACCGAAACCGCGCCGCAGGACAGCGGAACGCAAGTAGCGAGCCTGCCGCCGGAATCGGCTCCCGATCTGACGCCGGGTTCGGTTGCGGGCGTGTGGAATGCCAATCTGGCCGGACAAAGCTGCAAGATCGCAACGCCGCAGACCAAATATGGACAGGGCTTCCGCGCCGGTCCGCTGCGCTGCCCCGGCGAGCTTGCAAGCCTTGCCTCCTGGGCTGTGAACGGCAAGCAGCTTTCGCTCTATGACGGCAATGGCGGCACGGTCGCAACCCTTTATTCCTCCGGTCAAGGCCGTTTCGACGGGCAGACCGTGGCAGGGCAGGCGCTTTCGCTCTCCCGCTGATTTGATATTACGGCACGGCACGGGGCGGGGCGGTTAAAATCGCTCCGCCATATTTTGATGAAGGTTTTGGACGCAACCTATCATGTCTTTTGACGGCAATCTGAAAGCCTTCCCCTCGCTGCGCGAGCATTATGACGCCATGGTGCAGGCGGGCGATGTCGAGCGCGATCCCGCGCAGCGCGATCTCACCGATCGTTATGACCGGCTGATCGAGGAAATCTGCACCAAGCGGCTGTCGCGCAAGTCGAGCGCGCTCGGCTGGCTGTTCGGCAAGCGCAAGGAAGCAGCCGCGCCCGTCAAGGGCCTTTATGTCCATGGCGAGGTCGGGCGCGGCAAGACCATGCTGATGGACATGTTCTTTCAGCTTCTGCCCATCGAGCGCAAGCGGCGCGCGCATTTCAACGATTTCATGGCCGATGTGCATGAGCGCATCTATGCGCACCGGCAGGCGCATAAACGCGGCGAGACAAAGCAGGACGATCCGATCCCGCCCGTTGCCGAAGCGCTCAGCCAGCAGGCATGGGTGTTGTGCTTCGATGAATTCACCGTCACCGATATTGCCGATGCGATGATCCTGTCGCGCCTTTTCAGCGCGCTTTTCGAACGCGGCGTGGTGTTGGTGGCAACTTCGAATGTCGCGCCCGACAATCTTTATCGTGATGGGCTGAACCGCCAGCTTTTCCTGCCCTTCGTGGCAATCCTCAAGCAGCATGTCGATGTGGTCAATCTCGATTCGCGCACTGACTATCGGCTGGAAAAGCTCGACCGCCAGCCGGTCTATCTCACGCCGCTGGGGCTGGAGACGACAAGCCGCATGAATGAAGCCTGGGCGGATTACACGGATGGCAAGGCAGAAAAACCGGCCATCATCCGCATCAAGGGCCGCGATATTGAAATCCGCCATGCCGTAGAGGGGCTGGCCGCACGCTTCACCTTCGACGAGCTTTGCGCCCGCCCCTTGGGGGCGTCCGATTACATGGCCATCGTCAAGCATTATCCGACGTTGTTCATCGATGATGTGCCGGTGCTCGATTATACGCGCCGCAACGAGGCCAAGCGCTTCATCCTGCTGGTCGATGTGCTCTATGATCATCATGCGCGGCTGTTCGTATCGGCGGAAGCGCTGCCGGAAAAGCTCTATCAGGCGAAAACCGGCACCGAAGCCTTCGAATTCGACCGCACTGCATCGCGGCTTTTTGAAATGCAGAGCGCGGAGTATCTGGACGCAAGCAAGGAAAAGATCGGCGCGTAGAAAATATCATCAGTCTGCCACAAACGCGATTTAAGAATCAGGTTAAGGATCAGGGGGGAATAGAGCGGTTAAACCGGACGAATGACCGGAGCTTGAGCGGGGGTCACAGAACATCGACAGGAAGCGCAGACTCGATTGTCCCGATGCGGGCGCATCGGGCAGGCGAGCGGGCGGCAATTGTCTTCATTTCGTCAATTTATTTGACGTTTACGTAAGAACATATAATTCTAACCGATTGAAAACATTGGTCGCAAAATAATGAGTTGAGTTTTTTTGCAAAGAGTCCTATCGAACCCTCGCAACGCTTGAGCGTTTCCGGCAATCTTCCGGACGGCTTCATGCGTTTCTGGATCAAACGTGAGGAAAGAAACAATCATGGCACGCAACAAGATTGCCCTCATCGGCTCCGGCATGATCGGCGGCACGCTCGCCCATCTGGCTGGTCTGAAGGAACTCGGCGACGTTGTCCTTTTCGACATTGCGGAAGGCATTCCGCAGGGCAAGGGACTCGATATTGCAGAATCTTCACCCGTTGACGGTTTCGATGCGAAATTCACCGGCGCGAACGATTACGCCGCCATCGAAGGCGCGGATGTCGTCATCGTCACCGCAGGCGTGCCGCGCAAGCCGGGCATGAGCCGCGACGATCTCCTGGGCATCAACCTCAAGGTGATGGAACAGGTTGGCGCGGGAATTGCCAAATATGCGCCCGAGGCTTTCGTGATCTGCATCACCAACCCGCTCGATGCGATGGTCTGGGCCTTGCAGAAATTCTCCGGTCTTCCCGCGCACAAGGTCGTCGGCATGGCCGGCGTGCTCGACTCGGCGCGCTTCCGTTATTTCCTCTCGGAAGAATTCAATGTGTCGGTCGAAGACGTCACCGCATTCGTGCTCGGCGGCCATGGCGACTCAATGGTGCCGCTGGCGCGTTACTCGACGGTTGCAGGTATTCCGCTGCCCGATCTGGTCAAGATGGGCTGGACCAGCCAGGACAAGCTCGACAAGATCATCCAGCGCACCCGTGACGGCGGCGCGGAAATCGTCGGCCTGCTCAAGACCGGTTCCGCTTTCTACGCACCGGCTGCTTCGGCGATCCAGATGGCTGAATCCTACCTCAAGGACAAGAAGCGCGTCCTGCCGGTCGCAGCGCAGCTTTCGGGCCAGTACGGCGTCAAGGACATGTATGTCGGCGTTCCGGTGGTGATCGGCGCCGAGGGCGTTGAACGCATCATCGAAATCGATCTCGACAGTGCTGAAAAGGGCGAGTTCGAAAAGTCGGTGGCGGCAGTCGCCGGTCTTTGCGAGGCATGTATTGGCATCGCGCCATCGCTGAAATAAGTTCCAGACAAGGCCGGGGTTCTCCCGGCCTTTTCCGGCTGTCAATCCGTAGAGGACAACCAGATGAATATTCACGAATATCAGGCCAAGCGCCTGCTGCACACTTATGGCGCGCCGATCGCCAATGGTGTGGCCGTCTATTCCGTCGAGCAGGCGGAAGAATGGGCAAAGACGCTCCCCGGACCGCTTTATGTCGTCAAGAGCCAGATCCATGCTGGCGGACGCGGCAAGGGCAAGTTCAAGGAACTGCCGGAAGACGCCAAGGGCGGTGTGCGGCTTGCGAAATCCGTCGATGAAGTGGTTGCCCATGCCAAGGAAATGCTGGGGCATACGCTCGTCACCAAGCAGACCGGTCCTGCCGGAAAGCAGGTCAATCGTCTTTACATCGAAGACGGCGCAGACATTGCGCGCGAGCTTTATCTCTCGATCCTGATCGACCGCACGGTTGGTCGTCCGGCTTTCGTGGTTTCGACCGAAGGCGGCATGGACATCGAGGCCGTTGCAGAAGAAACCCCTGAAAAGATCGTGACCGTCGCCATCGACCCGGCCAAGGGCGTGACCGACGAAGACGCCAACAAGCTGGCCGATGCGCTCAAGCTCGAAGGCGAAGCGCGCGAGGACGGCCTCAAGCTGTTCCCGATTCTCTACAAGGCCTTCACCGAGAAGGATATGAGCCTTCTGGAAATCAACCCGCTGATCGTCATGACCAATGGCCGCGTGCGCGTGCTCGACGCCAAGGTGTCGTTCGACGGCAATGCGCTGTTCCGCCATGCGGACATCGTCGAACTGCGCGACCTGTCGGAAGAAGACGAAAAGGAAATCGAGGCTTCCAAGCACGATCTCGCTTATGTCGCGCTCGACGGTAATATCGGCTGCATGGTCAATGGCGCGGGCCTTGCCATGGCGACGATGGACATCATCAAGCTTTATGGCGCAGAACCTGCCAACTTCCTCGATGTTGGCGGCGGCGCGACCAAGGAGAAGGTGACGGCTGCATTCAAGATCATCACCGCCGATCCGGCTGTCGAAGGCATTCTGGTCAATATTTTCGGCGGCATCATGAAGTGCGACGTGATCGCCGAAGGCGTGATCGCCGCGGTCAAGGAAGTGGGCCTCAAGGTTCCGCTGGTCGTGCGTCTTGAAGGCACCAATGTGGAACTGGGCAAGAAGATCATCAACGAGAGCGGGCTGAACGTCATTTCGGCTGACGATCTCGACGACGCGGCGCAGAAGATCGTCGCCGCAGTGAAGGGGAATTAAGGCATGTCCATTCTCGTCAACAAGGACACCAAGGTTCTCGTACAGGGCCTGACCGGCAAGACCGGCACTTTCCACACCGAACAGGCGCTCGCCTATTACGGCACGCAGATGGTCGGCGGCGTTCATCCCAAGAAGGGCGGCGAAACCTGGTCCGGCTCGAATGGCGAAAGCCTGCCGATCTTTGCGACTGTCGCCGAAGGCAAGGAACGCACGGGCGCCGACGCTTCCGTGATCTATGTTCCGCCAGCAGGTGCAGCCGATGCGATCATCGAAGCCATCGAAGCTGAAATCGGCTTCATCGTCTGCATCACCGAAGGCATTCCGGTCATGGACATGGTTCGCGTCAAGGAGCGTCTGGAACGCTCGAAGTCGCGCCTGCTCGGACCCAACTGCCCCGGCATCCTGACCCCTGAAGAATGCAAGATCGGCATCATGCCGGGCAATATCTTCAAGAAGGGCTCGGTGGGTGTTGTATCGCGCTCCGGCACGCTTACCTATGAAGCAGTGTTCCAGACCACCAATGAAGGTCTGGGCCAGACCACCGCTGTCGGCATCGGCGGCGATCCGGTCAAGGGCACCGAATTCATCGACGTGCTGGAAATGTTCCTCGCGGACGACGAAACCAAGTCGATCGTCATGATCGGCGAAATCGGCGGCTCGGCGGAAGAAGATGCGGCGCAGTTCCTGAAAGACGAAGCCAAGCGCGGCCGCAAGAAGCCGATGGTCGGCTTCATCGCCGGACGCACCGCGCCCGAAGGCCGCACCATGGGCCATGCAGGCGCCGTGATTTCGGGCGGCAAGGGCGGCGCGGAAGACAAGATCGCTGCGATGGAAGAGGCAGGCATTCGCGTGTCGCCTTCGCCCGCGCAGCTCGGCAAGACGCTGGTTGAAGTCCTCAAGGGCTGAGACCGCACCTTGTAATGAATATCCCGGCAGCGGCGAAAGCCTCTGCCGGGTTTGGCATAAGCGACAATGTCAGGGCGTCCGCGGCGGTTCAGCCCTGACCGCGTGAGGGGAGAGGCTTTCGACCCGCGCGATTTCGAACCGCAAACAGGAGACGGAGCGTCGCTCCGGTAAGGACATGGCAAGGCAGGAACAAGCGAACGACATTTTCGCGCTCACCTCGTTCCTTTATGGCGGTAATGCCGATTATATCGAGGAACTCTACGCGCGTTACGAAAGCGATCCGAATTCGGTCGATGCCGAGTGGCGCGATTTCTTCGCGCAGCTCAAGGACAGCCCCGAAGACGTCAGGAAAAATGCGCAGGGCGCAAGCTGGACGCGCAAGAACTGGCCGATCGCGGAGAATGGCGAGCTTGTATCTGCACTGGACGGCAACTGGCCCGAGATTGAAAAACATGTCACCGACAAGCTGAAGGCGAAGTCGGAAAAGGGCGAGGCGCGCAAGGCTGACGGTGCTGCGGGCAGCTTGAGCACCGAGGAACTGACGCGGGCTGCGCGCGACAGCGTCCATGCGATCATGATGATCCGCGCCTATCGCATGCGCGGTCATCTGCATGCCAATCTCGACCCGCTCGGGCTTGCGGAGAAGCCCAATGACTATAATGAGCTTGAGCCGGAAAATTACGGCTTCACGCCTGCCGATTACGACCGCAAGATCTTCATCGACAATGTGCTTGGCCTTGAATATGCGACCATTCCCGAAATGCTCGATATTCTCAAGCGCACCTATTGCTCGACCATCGGCGTCGAATTCATGCATATTTCCAACCCGACGGAAAAGGCGTGGATTCAGGAGCGCATCGAAGGCCCCGGCAAGGGCTTTGCATTCACGGCGGAAGGCAAGAAAGCCATTCTTTCGAAGCTGATCGAGGCGGAAGGCTTCGAGCAGTTCATCGATGTCAAATACAAGGGCACCAAGCGTTTCGGCCTCGATGGCGGCGAGTCGCTCATTCCGGCGCTGGAGCAGATCGTCAAGCGCGGCGGGCAGCTCGGCCTCAAGGAAATCGTGCTCGGCATGGCCCATCGCGGCCGTCTCAACGTGCTTTCACAGGTGATGGGCAAGCCGCATCGCGCTATTTTCCATGAGTTCAAGGGCGGTTCCTATGCGCCGGACGATGTGGAAGGCTCGGGCGACGTCAAGTATCATCTGGGCGCTTCATCCGACCGTGAATTCGACGGCAATTCGGTTCACCTGTCGCTGACCGCCAATCCGTCGCATCTGGAAATCGTCAATCCGGTCGTCATGGGCAAGGCGCGCGCCAAGCAGGACCTGCTGGTGGGCCGCACCCGCGACGATCTGGTGCCGCTGACCGAGCGCGCCAAGGTTCTGCCGCTGCTTCTGCATGGCGATGCCGCTTTCGCCGGTCAGGGCGTCGTGGCGGAATGCCTCGGCCTTTCGGGCCTGCGCGGGCATCGGGTGGCCGGTACGGTCCATTTCATCATCAACAACCAGATCGGCTTCACCACCGATCCGGGCTTCTCGCGCTCCTCGCCCTATCCGTCGGATGTGGCGAAGATGATCGAAGCGCCGATCTTCCACGTCAATGGCGACGATCCGGAAGCGGTGGTCTTTGCAGCCAAGGTTGCGATCGAATTCCGCATGACCTTCCACAAGCCGGTGGTCATCGACATGTTCTGCTATCGCCGCTTCGGCCATAATGAAGGCGATGAGCCGTCCTTCACGCAGCCGCTGATGTACAAGGCGATCCGCTCGCACAGGACCACCGTTCAGCTCTATAGCGACAAGCTGATGGCCGAAGGTCTCGTCACGCAGGCCGACATCGACAAGATGAAGGCGGACTGGCGCGCACGGCTCGAACAGGAGTTCGAAGCAGGCCAGAGCTACAAGCCCAACAAGGCCGACTGGCTCGATGGCGCATGGAGCGGGCTTCGCACCGCCGACAATGCCGATGAGCAGCGCCGGGGCAAGACCGCCGTGCCGATGAAGACGCTCAAGGAGATCGGCAAGAAGCTGGTCGAAGTGCCGAAGGACTTCCATGTCCATCGCACCATCCAGCGTTTCCTCGACAACCGCGCCAGGATGATTGAAACGGGCGAGGGGATCGACTGGGCGACGGGCGAGGCACTCGCTTTTGGTTCGCTGTCGCTTGAAGGCCACCCCATCCGCCTTTCGGGGCAGGATGTGGAGCGCGGCACCTTCTCGCAGCGTCATACGGTGCTCTACGATCAGGAAAACCAGAGCCGCTATATCCCGCTGAACAATCTTCAGAAGGGACAGGCGATCTACGAGGCCATCAATTCGATGCTCTCGGAAGAAGCAGTGCTCGGCTATGAATACGGCTATTCGCTGTCCGATCCGCGCGCACTGGTGCTTTGGGAAGCACAGTTCGGCGACTTCGCCAATGGTGCGCAGGTCGTATTCGACCAGTTCATCTCGTCGGGCGAACGCAAATGGCTGAGAATGTCCGGCCTCGTCTGTCTGCTGCCGCATGGCTATGAAGGGCAGGGACCGGAGCATTCATCGGCGCGTCTGGAACGTTATCTCCAGCTTTGTGCGGAAGACAACATGCAGGTGGCGAATGTTACGACGCCGGCTAACTATTTCCACATCCTGCGCCGCCAGATGAAGCGTGATTTCCGCAAGCCGCTGATCATGATGACGCCGAAATCGCTGCTGCGACACAAGCGGGCGGTTTCGACCCTCTCCGAATTGTCGGGCGATTCCTCGTTCCACCGCCTGCTGTGGGACGATGCGCAGTACAACAAGGGCGATGGCGAAGGCATCAAGCTGCAGAAGGACGCCAAGATCCGCCGCGTCGTGCTGTGCTCGGGCAAGGTCTATTACGATCTTTACGAAGAGCGCGAAAAGCGCGGGATCGACGACATCTATCTGCTGCGCGTCGAACAGCTTTATCCGTTCCCCGCCAAGGCGCTCATCAATGAGCTTTCGCGCTTCCGCCAGGCAGAAATCGTCTGGTGTCAGGAAGAGCCCAAGAACATGGGTGCCTGGTCGTTCATCGACCCCTATCTGGAATGGGTGCTGGCGCATATCGACGCCAAGCATCAGCGCGTGCGCTATACGGGCCGCCCGGCGGCGGCGTCGACGGCAACGGGCCTGATGTCAAAGCATCTTGAACAGTTGGCCGCTTTCCTTGAGGATGCGCTGGGTAATTGATGCGAATTAAGCTGCGGAGCATCCGTCTGGACTGCTCCGCGCTTCAACCGAATAGAAATCCAAAGTCTGTAGAACAACGGAAGAAAAAACCATGGCTACCGAAATCCGCGTTCCCACGCTTGGGGAGTCCGTTACCGAGGCAACCATCGGAAAATGGTTCAAGCAGGTCGGCGAAGCTGTTGCCGTCGATGAGCCGCTGGTGGAACTGGAAACCGACAAGGTGACAGTGGAAGTCCCGGCTGCCTCTGCGGGCGTTCTGGCTGAAATCGTAGCCAAGGAAGGCGA
Organism: Falsochrobactrum shanghaiense; assembly: GCF_003149535.1. Taxonomy (GTDB): domain Bacteria; phylum Pseudomonadota; class Alphaproteobacteria; order Rhizobiales; family Rhizobiaceae; genus Brucella; species Brucella shanghaiense. The sequence continues at coordinate 746,638 of NZ_QGDB01000001.1, forward strand.
CACTGTGGAAGTCGGTGCGCTGCTCGGCCAGATTTCCGGTGATGCCGCCGCTGCCGCTGCTGCCCCTGCTGCGAAGAAAGAAGAAGCCAAGCCAGCCGCTGCTGCTCCGGCATCTGCTTCATCGGGCCCGTCCATGCAGCCTGCGCCATCCGCCGCCAAGCTTCTTGCCGAGAGCGGCATTTCTGCCGATCAGGTGGAAGGCTCGGGCAAGCGCGGACAGGTGCTCAAGGGCGATGTTCTGGGCGCGATCGCCAAGGGTGTCTCTGCTGCTCCCGCTGCCGCAGCACCGGCTGCTGCGCGTCCGGCGTCAAGCGGTGACGATGCATCGCGCGAAGAGCGCGTGCGCATGACGCGCCTGCGCCAGACGATTGCCAAGCGCCTCAAGGATGCGCAGAACACCGCAGCCATGCTGACGACCTACAACGAAGTCGACATGACGGCGGTGATGGAGCTGCGCAAGCGCTACAAGGATATTTTCGAGAAGAAGCATGGTGTGAAGCTTGGCTTCATGGGCTTTTTCACCAAGGCCGTGACCCATGCGCTCAAGGAAATCCCGGCGGTCAATGCCGAGATCGACGGCACCGACATCATCTACAAGAACTTCGCCCATGTGGGCGTGGCTGTGGGCACCGACAAGGGCCTCGTGGTTCCTGTCGTTCGCGATGCCGACCAGATGTCGATTGCCGAAATCGAGAAGGAAATCGGCCGTCTCGGACGCGCTGCACGCGATGGACAATTGTCGGTTGCGGACATGCAGGGCGGCACCTTCACCATTTCCAATGGCGGCGTCTACGGTTCGCTGATGTCGTCGCCGATCCTCAATGCGCCGCAGTCGGGCATTCTGGGCATGCACAAGATCCAGGAGCGTCCGGTCGTCGTGGGCGGCCAGATCGTCATCCGTCCGATGATGTATCTCGCCTTGTCCTATGATCACCGCATCGTGGACGGCAAGGAAGCTGTGACCTTCCTCGTGCGCGTCAAGGAAAGCCTCGAAGACCCGGAACGTCTGGTTCTGGACCTCTAGGAGCAAATACATTCCCCGGAGGCTGCTGCTTTCCGGGGAATTCCGCTTGAAGGAGCCGCAGATGGAGCCGACGATCTTCTCCGCTTCGCCCTTCCTGCCGCTGGTCGGCTGGAGCGTGGTGCTGCTGGTCGCCCATATTCTGCTGCAAGGCATGACGGCGACGAAGGAACTCGGCACCGAATGGAATGCGGGTCCGCGCGACGAAGGGCTGAAGCCGCGCGGTGCGCTTGCGGGTCGTGCGGAACGCGCCTCGGCAAATTTCCGTGAAACCTATCCGGCCTTCATCGCACTTGCGCTCGCGCTGGCGTTCAAGGGCGATCACGCAGGGGGCGGTGACGCAGGCTGGGGGCTTTACGGCGCGTGGCTGTGGTTTGCCTGCCGCATCATCTATATTCCGCTTTATCTGGCGGGCATTCCCTATATCCGCTCCCTTGTCTGGATCGGATCGCTCGCGGGGCTTGCCTTGATGTTCGCTGCCGTGATCTGGTGATGGAGATGGGCGGAACGGGAGAACCGACGCATGTATGACGCAAGAAAGCTTTGCAGGCTTGTGGCCGCTTCAGCGCTGGCGCTGACGGTGTTTTCAAGTGCGGTGCAGGCAGCATGCACGCAGAACCGCGCGGTCTATCGCGATCGCGACGGCGCCTATACGCTGACCTTTCAGCCGGTACAGGCCAATGCGCTGAACATGTCTCCGGCGCCGTCGAATGAATTCACGATCACCGCCGATGACAAGCCGGAATTCAGGCTTTCGGGCATGGTCATCTGGCCGGAAGAAGAAATTGCGCGGCCCTATGCGCTCATTACCTATAATTGCAAGAATGGCGCCAGCGAGCCGGAGGCTTTCGACGAATGCAGCATCTGGCAGAATGTCGTCTATGCGCTCAAGGAGAATGCAGAGGCCGATGTGCTGCCCAAGGCCGATGAGCCCGCGGCGCAGGCCATTCTGTTTCCCGATCTCGTAACCGCGCTCGACAGCTATGATTTTGGCGCGGCAAAGCCTGAAACACCATTGCAATGGGAAGCATTTCGCTTTCAATCCTGCTCACCTGAACAAGAATAAAAGGGCCGGCAAGCGGCCCGCTCATGAACAGACTCAAGAAGGATGGTTCAATGTCTTATGATGTGGTTGTCATCGGCACCGGCCCCGGCGGTTATGTGGCCGCAATCAAGGCGGCTCAGCTCGGCCTTTCGGTAGCGGTGGTGGAAAAGCGCAAGACCTTCGGCGGCACCTGCCTCAATGTCGGCTGCATTCCCTCCAAGGCGCTTCTGCACGCTTCGGAAATCTTTGCCGAAGCCGGCCATTCCTTCGAGGCGCTTGGCGTGGAAGTGGGAACGCCGAAGCTCAATCTCGAAAAGATGCTTGGCCACAAGGACAATACGGTCAAGGCCAATGTGCAGGGCATCGAATTCCTGTTCAAGAAGAACAAGATCAAGACCTATATCGGCACCGGCAAGATCGTCGCCAAGGGCAAGGTTTCCGTGACCGCCGAGGACGGCAAGGTCGAGGAAATCGAAGCGAAGAACATCATCATCGCCACCGGATCGGATGTCGCGGGCATTCCCGGCGTCGATGTGGCGTTCGATGAGAAAGTCATCGTGTCCTCGACCGGCGCGCTTTCCTTCGACAAGGTTCCCGGCCAGATGGTCGTGGTCGGCGGCGGCGTGATCGGCCTTGAACTGGGTTCGGTCTGGGCGCGTCTTGGCGCCAAGGTCACGGTGGTCGAATATCTCGACAAGGTGCTGGGCGCGATGGATGGCGAGGTTTCCAAGCAGTTTCAGCGCCTGCTCGAAAAGCAGGGCATCAGCTTCAAGCTGGGCGCCAAGGTGACGGGCGTCGAAAAGTCCGGCAAGAAGGGCGCGAAGGTGACGTTCGAGCCGGTCAAGGGCGGCGATGCGCAGACGCTTGAGGCGGATGTGGTGCTGGTTTCGACGGGTCGTCGTCCTTATACGGACGGTCTTGGTCTTCAGGAAGCAGGCGTTGTCGTGGATGATCGTGGCCGCGTCGCGATCGACGATCACTGGCGCACCAATGTCGAGGGCATCTATGCCATCGGCGACGTGGTGCAGGGGCCGATGCTGGCGCACAAGGCCGAGGATGAAGGCGTCGCCGTTGCCGAAATCATCGCCGGACAGGCGGGCCACGTCAATTTCGACGTCATTCCAAGCGTCGTCTACACGCAGCCTGAAGTGGCCTCCGTCGGCAAGACCGAGGAAGAACTCAAGGCCGCAGGCGTGGAATACAAGATCGGCAAGTTCCCCTTCACGGCCAATGGCCGCGCCCGCTCCATGCAGCACATGGACGGCTTTGTGAAGATCCTTGCCGACAAGGCGACGGATCGCGTTCTTGGCGCGCATATTCTGGGCTATAATGCCGGTGAAATGATCCATGAACTTGCGGTTCTGATGGAGTTTGGCGGCTCGTCGGAAGATCTGGCGCGCACCTGCCACGCCCATCCGACCATGTCGGAAGCCGTGCGCGAATCGGCCATGGCCACCCACGCCAAGCCGATCCATATGTAAGCTATTGCTAAACTAAATATTGCGGCGGCGGGGATTTCGAGCAAATCTCCGCCGCTTTTTTTATCAGGCGCGCGGATGGGCCTTGTCATAGACATCGAGCAGCCGCGCCTGATCCACGCCGGTATAGACCTGCGTGGTGGAAAGGCTGGCATGGCCAAGCAGTTCCTGAATGGTGCGCAGATCGCCGCCGCGGCTAAGCAAATGGGTTGCGAAGGAATGGCGCAGCGCGTGCGGCGTGGCACTGTCGGGCAGGCCGAGGCCCGCGCGCAGCTTCTGCATTTCGCGCTGGATGATGGCTGCATGGAGCACGCCGCCTTTTGCTCCGCGAAACAGCGGCTTGTCGGCACTTAGATCGTAGGGGCAGAGTGCGCGATATTGCGCCAGCGCCCGATGCACGACGGGCAGCAGCGGCACCATGCGCGATTTGCCGCCCTTGCCCGTGATGGTGATCGAGCGCGCATCGGCATCATTTAAGGCATCGCCGGGAAGATCAAGCGCTTCGGAAATGCGCAGGCCGCAGCCATAAAGCAGCGTCAGCACGGCACTGTTGCGCGCGGCAATCCATGGTTCTTCCGCTATCTGGCCGTCTGTTGCCACGACGCGAAGCGCTTCATCGGTGCTTAGCGGCTTGGGCAGGGATTTGGGCTGGCGCGGGGCGCGGATTGCGCTCGCACCCGCGGCATTGACAAGGCCGCGTTTTTCCAGATGGCGCAGCAGCGAGCGCACGCCTGCAAGCCCGCGCCCCAATGTTCGCGCGCCCGCGCCGTCATTGCGGCGGCGGGCGAGATAGGAGCGCAGATCGGCGACGCGCAGCCCGGCTATGTCGCGAAGCGATGGCGGTTCGCCCAGATGATCGGTGAGAAAATGCAGGAATTGCCGCGTATCGCGCTCATAGGCTTCGAGCGTGTTATCGGAAAGGCGACGCATATCCTTGAGCGCTTTCAGCCATTCCTCGCGCGCGGCCATGAGATCGGCGCGGGCGGGAATGAGGATTTCGCTTTGTGCGGTCATGATCTGAAATTCGCCGTTCGGGTTGCGTCGGCGACAGTCTGCCAGCGACAGGTTGCCGTGCCGTAAACGGGGCCTGTTTATTTTCCTTGGCGTTTGTGCGGGAAATTGGGTAAGCGATAGGAAATTACCGCCGGAAACTGGCCAGAAACGGAATGATCCATGCCGCGTCCTGAAAATCCGATCCAGCTTGCCGTCATCGGCGCGGCCCATGGCACGCGCGGCGAAGTGCGGGTCAAGACCTTTACCGGCGATCCGCTGGCCATCGGCGATTACGGCCTGCTCTATGACGGGCAGGGCAAGAGCTTTGAAATCCTGGAAATCCGCCCGGCCAAGAATGTCGTGGTGGTGCGTTTCAAGGGCGTCAATGACCGCAATGCGGCGGAAGCGCTCAATGGCACCGCACTCTTCATCGATCGTTCGCAATTGCCCGATGAGGAACTCGATGAGGACGAGTTTTTCCATGCCGATCTGATCGGGCTTGAAGCGCGCGATGCGGATGGAAATACCTATGGCGTGGTCAGCGCGGTTTTCGATTTCGGCGGCGGCGACCTGATCGAATTGAGCGACAAGGGCAAACGCCCCATGCTGATCCCGTTTTCAGAAGCAGCCGTCCCGGAAATCGATTTCGAGCAGGGTTTCATACGGATTGATCCGCAGGCGGCGGGTCTTATTGCCGATGAGGAAGACGGTCCGCAGGCGCTAAACAAGCGGCCGAAAAAGCCATGAGTGACCCATTGGAGCGCCATGAGGCGGATGGGTTTCACGCATCCGTACTGACCCTTTATCCGGAAATGTTTCCCGGTCCGCTTGGCGTCTCGCTGGCGGGCAAGGCGCTCAGCGAGGGGAAATGGGCGCTCGATACGGTGCAGATTCGCGACTTTGCCGAAGGCAGGCACCGCATGGTCGATGACACGCCATCGGGCGGCGGTGCGGGCATGGTGATGAAGGCGGATGTGGTGGCGCGCGCGCTCGACAGCGTGGCCGATGGGCGTCCGATGCTGCTGATGAGCCCGCGCGGTGCGCCGTTGACGCAAAAACGGGTGCGCGAACTGGCGGAAGGCGCGGGCGCAATCATTCTTTGCGGTCGTTTCGAGGGCGTCGACGAGCGGGTGATCGAAGGCCGCGCGCTTGAGGAAATCTCGATTGGGGATTATATTCTTTCAGGCGGCGAGACGGCGGCCATCGTGCTGCTTGATGCGGTCGTGCGCCTTTTGCCGGGTGTGATGGGCAACCAGCAATCGGGCGAGACGGAAAGCTTTGAAACCGGGCTGCTGGAGCATCCGCATTATACGCGCCCGCAAGTCTGGGAAGAGCGCGCCATTCCTGAAATCCTGACTTCGGGCAATCATGGCGCAATCGATAAATGGCGGCATGAGCAGGCCGAGCGCATCACGCGCGAGCGCCGTCCCGATCTTTGGGAAGCCTATCGGGGCAAACAGGGCGGCTCTTGATTCATCGGCATCAATAGTGTATTGCCGCGCGGGTTCGGTGATTGCCGACATCCGTAAACGAATAAATGGTGTACCGCTCCTGCCTGAGATTGAAGGCATAGCCGCAAGGCCAAGGTTGCTTGGCGGCAAGTGCAGAGCGCTCTGACTGTTTGAGAAGAATTCAGAAGGAGTAAGACGATGACCGATATTATTCGTCAGCTTGAAGCCGAACAGGCAGCAAAGATCGAAGAAAAGCGCAAGCTTCCCGATTTCCAGCCCGGCGACACCGTTCGCGTTCAGGTCCGCGTGACCGAAGGTACGCGTACCCGCGTGCAGGCCTATGAAGGCGTCTGCATTGCCCGTTCCGGCGCTGGCCTGCATGAGAATTTCACCGTTCGCAAGATTTCCTATGGCGAAGGCGTCGAGCGCGTATTCCCGGTCTATTCGCCGATCGTGGAAGCCGTCGAAGTGGTTCGCCGCGGTAAGGTCCGTCGCGCGAAGCTCTACTATCTTCGCGGCCTCACCGGTAAGGCTGCCCGTATCGCCGAGAAGAAAGACAACCGCACCAAGGCCGAACGCGAAGCCGACAAGCGCGTCGCTGAAGCTGAAGCCGCCGCCAAGGCTGCTGCCGCAGAATAAAATCTGCGTACAGTGCGAAAGTTTCAAAGGCGGCTTCGGCCGCCTTTTTATTTGCGCGCTCCCGTGGGGTTCGCGTAATTTAAGACATAAAACCGACTTTATGCCGTAATTTTCTTACTGCGACACCCTGCTGCGGTTTCAATTTCTTGACGAAGCGCGGCGGTGGGTCCATATGACGTGCAGGATGAGAACTATTCAAAGGAACTGGCAATGAGCGCGCCGCGTACACTTTATGACAAGATCTGGGACGACCATGTAGTGGATCAGCAGGAAGACGGGACCTGCCTCCTTTATATTGATCGCCATCTTGTGCATGAAGTGACCAGCCCGCAGGCTTTCGAGGGCTTGCGCATGGCAGGCCGCAAGGTGCGCCATCCCGAGCGCACGCTGGCCGTGGTCGATCATAATGTGCCGACCTCGCCGGACCGTATTCACGGCATCAAGAACGAGGAAAGCCGCATTCAGGTCGAGGCGCTGGCGAAGAATGCCGCCGATTTCGGCGTCGAATATTATTCCGAGCGCGACCGGCGCCAGGGCATCGTGCATATTGTCGGGCCGGAACAGGGCTTCACGCTGCCCGGCATGACCATCGTATGCGGCGACAGCCATACATCGACCCATGGCGCTTTCGGTTCGCTGGCGCATGGCATTGGCACGTCCGAGGTCGAGCATGTGCTCGCCACGCAGACGCTGATCCAGAAAAAAGCCAAGAACATGCTGGTGCGTGTCAATGGCGAGCTTGCGCCGGGCGTCACCGCCAAGGACATCACCCTTGCCATTATCGGCGAGATCGGCACCGCAGGCGGAACCGGCTATGTGATCGAATATGCGGGCGACGCCATCCGCTCGCTTTCGATGGAAGGCCGCATGACGGTCTGCAACATGTCGATCGAGGGCGGCGCACGCGCCGGGCTGATCGCGCCTGACGAGACGACCTTTGCCTATATCAAGGACAAGCCGCGCGCGCCCAAGGGCGAGGAATTCGAACAGGCGCTGCGCTACTGGAAGACGCTGCATTCGGATGAAGGCGCGCATTTCGACAAGATCGTCGATCTGGATGCGGCCCAAATTTCCCCGATCGTCTCCTGGGGCTCTTCGCCTGAGGACGTGGTCGCCGTCACCGGCAGCGTGCCCAACCCCGACGAGATCGAGGATGAGAACAAGCGTTCGTCCAAATGGCGCGCGCTCGATTATATGGGCCTCAAGCCCGGCACGAAAATGACGGACATCGCCATTGACCGCGTGTTCATCGGCTCGTGCACCAATGGGCGCATCGAAGACTTGCGCGCTGCGGCCAGCATGGTCGAAGGCAAGAAGGTGGCCGATGGCGTGGACGCGATGGTCGTGCCGGGATCGGGTCTCGTCAAGGAACAGGCGGAAGCCGAAGGTCTGGACAAGATTTTCATGGAAGCAGGCTTTGACTGGCGCGAGCCGGGCTGCTCGATGTGTCTTGCCATGAATGACGACCGCCTGAAGCCGGGCGAGCGCTGCGCCTCGACCTCGAACCGCAATTTTGAAGGCCGTCAGGGCTATAAGGGTCGCACGCATCTGGTCTCGCCCGCCATGGCCGCTGCCGCAGCCATTGCCGGTCACTTTGTCGATATTCGCGACTGGAAATAGGTTTCCATATTGTGCAACAAAAAGCCGCTGGCAGCTCCAGCGGCTTTTTTATTGGCGGATCATGACAGGCGGTTCCCACTTGCGCCGGAAATGCTCTACAATCGTGCCAAGTGCCTGGGAAGATGCGAAGGAAACATCGAATGACTGAGGATCACGCCGTTGATATTGCGCGGCTTCACTTGCGGGATGCGCACGAATTCGCGCCCCTGCTTGCCAGCTATGCGCAGGCATTGAAGCGCGGCGCGCCGCGCAGGCCGGATGATTATTACGCCGAGCATCTGTTGCAGGACCGCGCCACCGAAATTCTCGGTGCGCGCGTCGATGGCAAGCTGGTCGGCTTCGTGATCTTCTTCGATCTGCCCGAACCCGTCTCAGGGCTGCGCGCGGGGCAGGTCGATCATATCTATGTGCATCACGATCATCGCGGCAAGGGCATCGCCAAGGCGCTGATCGACGTGCTGGCCGACAAGGCCGAGGAGCGCAGCTGGTCGAAGCTCATGCTCAATGCGCCGCGCCTGCCCGAAGATGGCCGCAAGCTCTACGAACAGGTTGCGACGGCGGCAGACTGGTCGAGCTATGTGATTCGATTCGGCAGTTGAGCTGATTTCCCTAAAGTGGATGAAATTACACATGTTTTTGATGTGATGATCTTCAATCGTTTGAATCGCTTTTTCACGTCAATGTGTCGTCGAGGTGCGACCAATTGCTATTCTTTTCACGAAAAGCATCTTTGACGAAATGGCGAAAGCGCAGTAGAAAGCGGCACATAGGACCGTGTATCACGGTCTTGCCATAATTCTTTGGTTGCGCCGGGGCAGGTTCAATTATCTTTCATGTTCCGGGCGGCATCGAAAAGGGGTCGGAATGAACCCGCTATCAATAGCGCCCGGAAATATGGTCGTTATCGATAAAACGTCAGGGAAGCCCAAAAGAGCCATGACACAAACGAGCGCAACGCGTCAGCGACCATTATCGCCGCATTTGTCGGTCTATCGGCCAAAAATCACGATGACCATGTCGATCATTCATCGCATCACGGGGGGCGCGCTTTATTTCGGCACGCTTCTTCTCGCCGCATGGCTGATTGCGGCGGCTATCGGTGAAGATGCCTTCAATGCGGTGAATGCTCTCTATAGTTCATGGATCGGCTATCTGGTCCTGTTCGGCTACACCTGGGCGCTGCTGCATCATCTGGCTGGCGGTGTGCGCCATTTCATCTGGGATATGGGCGCGGGGCTTGAAAAGCATACGGCCAGCAAGATCGCCTGGGCGACGCTGGCCTTCTCGCTGCCTGTGACGATCCTCGTCTGGGTCGTTGCTTTCGCGGTGCGCTGAAAGGGTATCTGACATGAACGATATGCGTACGCCTCTGGGCAAGGTTCGCGGGCTGGGTTCGGCCAAGGAAGGCACCGGTCATTTCTGGTTCCAGCGCATGAGCGCGGTGGCGCTGGTGCCGCTGGTGCTGTTTTTCATCGGCCTGATCATTGCGCTCAACGGTGCAAGCTATGCGGAAGTGAAAGCTTCTCTGGCGCATCCGTTCACCGCACTGGTGATGGCGCTGTTCGTGCTGACCGGCGTTTATCATATGCGCCTTGGCATGCAGGTGATTATTGAAGATTATATTCATGGCGAAGGCATGAAGATCGTGCTGGTGATGCTCAACACCTTCTTTTCGGTGGTGGTTGGCTTTGCCTGTCTTTATGCGATCCTCAAGCTGAGCTTCGGAGGTTGATGGCCCGATGGCTAGTGCAGTAAACAACGCGGCGCCTGCTGCGGGCGGCAAGTCCTACAAGTTTGTCGATCATAAATTCGACGTCGTGGTGGTTGGCGCTGGCGGCGCGGGCCTGCGCGCGACGCTGGGCATGGCGGAGCAGGGGTTGAAGACCGCCTGCATCACCAAGGTTTTCCCCACGCGCTCGCACACGGTTGCAGCGCAGGGCGGCATTGCCGCTTCGCTCAAGAATATGGGGCCGGATAGCTGGCAATGGCACATGTACGATACCGTCAAGGGATCGGACTGGCTCGGCGATACCGACGCCATGGAATATCTGGCGCGTGAAGCGCCTGCTGCCGTCTATGAGCTTGAGCATTATGGCGTGCCATTCTCGCGCACCGAAGAGGGCAAGATCTACCAGCGCCCCTTTGGCGGCCATATGCAGAATTTCGGCGACGGTCCTCCGGTGCAGCGCACCTGTGCCGCAGCCGACCGGACCGGCCATGCCATCCTGCACACGCTTTATGGCCAGTCGCTCAAGCATAATGCGCAGTTCTTCATCGAATATTTCGCGCTCGACCTCATCATGACCGATGGCGTGTGCACCGGCGTCGTGGCGTGGAACCTCGATGACGGCACGATCCATCGCTTCTCGGCCAAGATGGTGGTTCTGGCGACGGGCGGCTATGGCCGCGCCTATTTCTCGGCGACCTCCGCCCATACCTGCACCGGCGACGGCGGCGGCATGGTGGCGCGCACCGGCCTGCCGCTTCAGGACATGGAATTCGTGCAGTTCCATCCGACCGGCATTTACGGCGCGGGCTGCCTGATTACCGAAGGCGCGCGCGGCGAAGGCGGCTATCTGGTCAATTCCGAAGGCGAGCGCTTCATGGAGCGTTATGCGCCTTCCGCCAAGGATCTTGCCTCGCGCGACGTGGTTTCGCGCTGCATGACCATGGAAATCCGCGCCGGTCGCGGCGTCGGTCGCAACAAGGACCATATCTTCCTGCATCTCGACCATCTCGATCCGGCTGTGCTGCATGAGCGCCTGCCGGGCATTTCGGAATCGGCCAAGATTTTCGCAGGCGTCGATGTGACCAAGGAACCGATTCCGGTCCTGCCGACGGTTCACTATAATATGGGCGGCATTCCGACCAATTACTGGGGCGAAGTGCTCAACCCGACCGCAGAAGACCCCGACCGCGTCCAGCCGGGCCTGATGGCTGTGGGTGAAGCGGGTTGTGCTTCGGTGCATGGTGCGAACCGTCTTGGCTCTAACTCGCTGATCGATCTTGTCGTGTTCGGCCGTGCGGCTGCAATCCGCGCCGGTGAGGTTATCGACCGCACGACGAAGATTCCCGACATCAATGAGGCAGAAGTCGAAAAGATCATGGATCGTTTCGACCGCCTGCGTCATGCCAATGGTTCGACGCCGACTGCGGAACTGCGTGAAAAGATGCAGCGCACCATGCAGGAGGACGCTGCCGTGTTCCGCACAGCCGAATCGCTCCAGCAGGGCGTTGAGCGCATGCACCAGATCTGGCACGAACTGCCCGATCTCAAGGTGAGTGATCGTTCGATGATCTGGAATTCCGATCTGGTGGAAACGCTGGAGCTGGAAAACCTGATGGCCAACGCCATGACCACGGTGGTTGCGGCGGAAGCCCGCCAGGAAAGCCGCGGCGCGCATGCGCGTGAGGATTTCCCGGACCGCGACGACGCCAACTGGCGCAAGCACAGCCTGTCCTGGCTGTCACCCAATGGCGATGTGAAGCTCGATTATCGCCCCGTTCATCTCGATCCGTTGACCACGGAAGATGAAGGCGGCATCGAGCTTGCCAAGATTGCGCCGAAAAAGCGCGTTTATTGATCGGGGGAATGAGCAATGGTTGAACTCGCACTTCCCAAGAATTCCCGCATGCAGGAAGGCAAGACCTGGCCGCGTCCGGATGGGGCCAAGAATGTAACGGAATTCCGCATCTATCGCTGGTCGCCGGATGACGACGCCAATCCGAGCATCGACACCTATTATGTCGACCGCGACGATTGCGGCCCGATGGTGCTGGATGGTCTGCTCTATATCAAGAACAAGATCGATCCGACGCTGACGCTGCGCCGCTCGTGCCGCGAAGGCATTTGCGGTTCCTGCGCCATGAATATCGACGGCGCGAACACGCTGGCCTGCACCAAGGGCATGGACGACATCAAGGGGTCCATCAAGGTCTATCCGCTGCCGCATATGCCGGTGGTCAAGGACCTCGTGCCCGACCTCAACACGTTCTATGCCCAGCACCGCTCGATTGAGCCATGGCTCAAGACGGTTTCGCCGGAGCCGCAGAAGGAATGGTTGCAGAGCCATGACGACCGCGCCAAGCTCGACGGGCTTTACGAGTGCATCCTGTGCGCCTGCTGCTCGACCTCGTGCCCGAGCTATTGGTGGAACGGTGATCGCTATCTCGGCCCCGCCGTGCTGCTTCAGGCCTATCGCTGGCTGATCGACAGCCGCGACGAAGCCAAGGGCGAGCGTCTCGATAATCTCGAAGACCCGTTCCGGCTCTATCGCTGCCACACGATCATGAACTGCACGCAGACCTGCCCCAAGGGTCTGAACCCGGCCAAGGCGATTGCCGAAATCAAGAAGATGATGGTCGAGCGCCGCGTGTAAGCGCGGCAATCGCTTTCTTGTATCCCTGTCGGCCTGCGGCCTCCACGCCTCTTGGTTGCCGAAATCAAGAAGATGATGGTTGAACGCCGCGTGTAAGCGCGTCAGTCATGAAATGAATGAAGGGGAGGCTCAAGCCTCCCCTTTTCTTTTGCACTTGATCTTTGCCCGGCTGCACTATTTCCTTGGAAGAGGCTTATTATTGCGGAGTCGCTTCATGCTTGATCATATCGGCTTCAATATTTCCACCATGAGCAGATCGCGGGCGTTCTACGACGCTGCACTCGCGCCGCTGGGTATTACGCAGATCATGGAATTTCGCGGCTGGGTCGGCTATGGCCGCAATGGCAAGCCGGAATTCTGGATCGGCAAGCAAAAGGACGCAAGGCTGGAAGGCGTTCTGCATGTCGCCTTTTCAGCAGGCACCCGTTCGGAAGTGGATCGCTTTCATGAAGCGGCCCTTGCCGCAGGCGGACGCGACAATGGAAAACCGGGGCTGCGCGAGCAATATCATCCCGATTATTATGCAGCCTTCGTGATCGATCCCGACGGGCACAATATCGAGGCCGTCTGCCACCTGCCGGAATAGCTATATTTCAGAGGCGTTGAAATCGAAGACGAGAACGCCGTCTTTTTCGCCAAGAAGCGGGCCGACGAAATCCTTGAAGCGCTGATGGGCCGGGTCGTAGAAGCGCGGATCACTCACGACCGGCGTGCCGACATAGTAATTGCGATCACCTTCGGAAGCGAAAGTGACGATAAAGCCTTCCTGAAAGCCGTAATCGACCCCTTCGCCGCTGTTCTGCGCGCCTGCTTCAAGGCGCAGAATATAGGGCTTGCCGTCGCGCTGCGCCTCATCCTTCAGCGCAAGGAAGCGCTCGCGCACCTCCTTGATCTGCGCGGGGGTTACGGAGGCTTTATAGTGAAACAGCACGACATGCTGCACCGTGCCGGGGCGGTAGTCGTGCGCGGTAAATGCAGCCGTGCCGATGTCGCGTTGCTCGGCATCGCGCTTTTCACGGGCCGTTATGGCTTGCGAGGAGGCGGTCGTCATCATGAGCAGCAAGGTAGCGATTGCAAAAGGCTTTTGCATCTGAAAAAATCCGGGCTGAAAAATGAATAAATAAAAATATGGAAGGCTGTCGCCAGCCCCCCATAAAAAAGCAGGTTCAGTTCAGTTTTGCGTCAAGCGTGACTTCGATTGCGCCCAGCGCCTTGGAGAGCGGGCAGGATTCCTTGGCCTTTTTGGCCAGCTTGTCGAAATCGTCGGCGGAAATGCCGGGAACGCTTGCCGTGAGCGTCAATGCGCTGCGGCTGATCGCAAAACCGCCGCCCGAAGCGGGGCCGACGCTGACGGTGGCGGTTGCTTCCAGTTTTTCGGCAGGCGTGCCGTGTTCGGCGAGGAAGGCTGAAAGCTGCATGGCAAAGCAGCCTGCATGGGCCGCGCCCAGAAGCTCTTCCGGATTGGTGCCTGCCTGTCCGCTTTCATCCTCGAAGCGGGCCTTGAAATCATAGGGAAGGTTTTTGAGAGCGCCGCTTTGCGTGGTCAGCGTGCCCTTGCCTTCCTTCAATGTGCCTTGCCAGACGGCCGTTGCTTTTCTGTCCATGGAAGCTTCTCCTGCTCTGTCGGTTGCTTTCCATCGACATAGGGCGCTTGCCGTCCGCTTCCAGTATTAAATGGGTTCGCCCTGCAAAAGACGCGGGGTATCGCCCGAAAGACCCGCCGCCTGCTTGATGAAATAGTTCTTCAATGCCGGAACGCGATCAACGAGGCCGAGGCCAATATCGCGGATCGAGCGGATGGCCGGATTGTCATTGGCGAAAAGCCTGGTCAAAATATCGGTGGTGACGCCCATCTGCACCGTATCGAAGCGCCGCCAGCCCTGATAGCGCTCAAGGGCTGCGAACGAACCTATATCGAGGCCGAGCCGGTCGGTTTCGACGACGATTTCGGCAATGGCGGCGGCGTCGCGGAAGCCCAGATTGAGGCCCTGACCGGCAATCGGATGAATGCGGTGGGCGGCGTCGCCGACAAGGGCGAAACGCGGCTTCACATATTCGCGAACCAGAGTGAGGCCGAGCGGGAAGGCGCGGCGCGGCCCTTCGATGGTCAGCGCACCAAGGCGATGCCCGAAACGCTGTTCGAGTTCGGCTTCAAAGACGAAATCATCGGCGCGGATGAGCCGTTCGGCATCGGCGGTGCGTTCGGCCCAGACCAGCGAACTGCGATTGCCCGGCAGCGGCAGGATCGCGAAAGGCCCGGCAGGCAGGAAATGCTCATCCGCGCGGCCATTGTGCGGGTGTTCATGGGAAACGTTGCAGACAATGCCCGACTGGCCGTAATCCCAGTTGACGGTTTTGATGCCCGCCTGATCGCGCAGGCGCGATTTTGCGCCGTCAGCGGCAATCAGCAGGCGTGTGCGCAACGTATCGCCATTGCCGAGCCGAACCGAGACCGCTTCCGGTCCGGTCTGGAAATTTTCGACCGTCACCGCCTCGATAAAGGTGATGCCAAGTTCGTCGGCGCGATTGTGCAGGGCCGTGTTGAGGACGCGGTTTTCCACCATATGGGCGAAAGGCTCGCCGGGGTTCACATCACCGGCAAAGGTGAGAAAGACCGGGCGCACGGGATCGGAAGTGCGCGAATCGGTGATGACCATTTCGGTGATGGGCTGCGCCTGGGTTACGATTTCCTGCCAGCAGCCGATCTTGTCGAGCATGCGCGCGGCAGCGGCGGCGATGGAAGAGGCGCGCGGATCGGTTTTCCATGCGCCTGCGGGGGCTGCGTCAATGACGGTGACGGAAAGATGCGGGGCTGCGGATTTGATGGAAACGGCGGTGACAAGGCCGACATAGCCGCCGCCTGCGATCACCACATCGTCCATAGCCGTTGTTTCTTGCTTCTTTCCGGCAGACATATCATTTCCTTTCCGGTATTTGGCCAATCCCTTGACAGATTCTATCATGCAGGCCCAAAGAACTGATCCGCACTATAGCCCATATAGTGGCGCAGGGGAGAGGCTGTCCATGTCCGATAATGAAAAGTCCCACTCATCGAGAAAGAAACCGGAGGTCCGGCAGCAACAGACGAAGGCAATGGAGACGCTGCTTGCGACGCTCGATCTCGAAGCGCTTGAAATGGACCTTTTTCGCGGCAACAGCCCACAGGTCGGCTGGCAGCGGGTCTTTGGCGGGCAGGTGCTCGGGCAGCCGTTGATGGCGGCGCAACGCACGGTCGACGCAGAGCGGCATGTGCATTCGCTTCATGCCTATTTCGTGCGTCCGGGCGATCCCGCGATTCCGATTATCTATGAAGTCGACCGAATCCGCGACGGTTCAAGCTTCAATACAAGGCGTGTGCTGGCTAGGCAGCATGGCAAGGCAATCTTCTCGCTTTCGGCGTCGTTTCAGGTCGATGAAGGCGGGCTGGATCATCAGATCGCCATGCCGGAGGGCTTGCCGATGCCTGAAGATCTGGCCGGAGAGCGCGAGCTCAAGGAGAAATATCTGCATTTGGCCCCCGCCAATGTGCGCAAATACTGGGAGCGCGAGCGGCCCATCGAGATCAGGCCGGTTTCGCTGACGCATTATCTCTCACGCGAGAAGCTGCCGCCCAGCCAGCATGTCTGGCTGCGGACAAAAGGCATCGTGCCCGATGACCGCGCGCTTCAGGCGGCGATCCTCGCCTATCTTTCGGATATGACGCTGCTCGACACGGCGCTGCATCCGCATGGGCGCAGCATTTTTGATCGTGACCTGCAGGCGGCGAGCCTCGATCATGCCATGTGGTTTCATCGTCCCTGCCGTCTTGATGATTGGCTGCTCTATACGCAGGATACGCCGAGCGCATCGGGCGCGCGCGGCTTCAATCGCGGCTCGCTTTATACGCGCGAAGGCGTGTTGATCGCCTCGGTGACGCAGGAAGGGCTGATCCGCGTACACGAGGAATGAACGCTTACCTATTTTGGCTTATCTGTTTTGGCTTATCTGTTTTTACCGGGCACCCAAAGAACATCGCTTGCGCCATTATCGTTCACGGTGCGCGAGGCCACAAAGAGTAGGTCGGAAAGCCGGTTTATATATTGCAGCGCTTGCGAAGATACGGTTTCGCCTTCGCAGCGGGCGAGGGCGACCATCAGCCGTTCGGCACGGCGCGAGACGGTGCGGGCCAGATGGAGTGCGGCAGATGCGGGCGAGCCGCCGGGCAGGATGAAGGAGCGCAAGGGCTGAAGATCGGCATTGAGCCGGTCAATATCCGCTTCCAGTCTTTCGACCTGCGAGGCAACGATGCGCAAAGGTTCATAGGCCAGCGGCTTGCCGTCGTCAGGCGTGGCCAGATCGGCACCGAGATCGAAAAGATCGTTCTGAACCCGCGCCAGCATGGCGTCGATTTCAGCAAGGGGATTGCCGTCTCCACCCGTATGAATGCGCGCCATGCCGATGCAGGCATTTGTTTCGTCCACGTTGCCATAGGCTTCCACGCGCAGGTCGGATTTGAGCCGCCGCGGCCCGCTGGCAAGGCCGGTTGTGCCATTATCGCCGGTGCGGGTGTAAATCTTGTTGAGCTTGACCATCTTCGCCGCCTGCCAATTATTGTCCACTCGTCTGGCGGGCGAAATAGATCGCCCCGACAATCAGTATTATGGCGACAAATTGCAGAAGGACACGCAACTGCATCATCTTGTTTGAGAAATTGGCGTCGCCGCCCCGCATCATGTTGCGCAGCCCGATAATAAGCACGATGGCCACCGCCGCCATGGCGACCATGGCCGCTGCCTTGAACAAAAAGTCCATTCTATTTCCTTCCCGTGACCTGCCCGCCGAGCGCGCGTTAAGTTCCGCAATCGGCGGTCAGCCGGTATCCGAGCGATCCCGGCATGACCAAAGCAGATATTGCTCCAGAATAGCCGGTTTCGCGGATTGCGTAACCACATAATGCGGATGCGGCTTCGACGCCTCCAATGGATAGCTGGAATATCATCCCATTTTGCAACAGTGCTTGATTCGCCTGCGCTTTAAAATGGTAATGCCCTTGCAATCCTAAGTCTTATGCGGGATTTAGGGCGGGTTCGATTCCTTGCCCGGCGAAAAGAAGGGGAATATCTGCGGATGCGAAAAATCAAACGTTTTCTCCGTCAGATCACTTTCGACGTGTATGGGCATTTCAGCAGCGACGATGGCTGGGCATTTGCAAGCCATATCGCGCTGTCGGGCCTGATGGCGCTTTTTCCATTCCTGATTTTCGCAACATCACTGGCCAGTTTTCTCGGCACCAAGGAGTTCGCCGATACGGCGGTCCATGTCATTTTCGATATGTGGCCTTCCAATATCGCAGCCCCCATCGCCAATGAAGTCATGAACGTGCTGACCGTGCAGCGCGGCGGGTTGCTGACGCTGAGTGTGATCGCTGCGGCCTATTTTGCCTCCAACGGCATCGAGGCCCTGCGGATCGCGCTCAACCGCGCCTATCGCGTCACCGACCAGCGCTCGATCATTTTCTGCCGCCTGCAAAGCCTTGGCTTCGTGCTGATCGGCACGCTCAGCCTCATGGTCATCAGCTTTCTGCTGGTTCTCGCGCCGCTTGCCGTGCGCCTTGCCGAACAGTGGTTCCCCGATATAGCACCCTTTACCGGCACCATCGCCTTCTGGCGCTACGGTATTGCGGTCGGCGTTCTGGTTCTGGCGCTCTTCATCGTGCATATCTGGCTGCCTGCCGGAAAACGCCGGTTGAGCGATATTCTTCCCGGCATCGGGCTGACACTTCTCGCATGGCTGGCCGCCGCCACCGCTTTCGCCAAATATCTGGAAACATTTGCCAATTACGTCACCACCTATGCGGGCCTCGCCTCGATCATGGTGGCGATCGTTTTCCTCTATATGCTCTCGGCGATTTTCATTCTCGGGGCCGAAATCAACGCCGCGATCATGAATTTTCGCAAGCGCGAGCAGCAGCCCGAACTCAGCATCGATTGATCATTGCCGTAAAGAAAAGCCCATCCTTTTAGAGCATTTCCAGCAAAACCGTTTCACACTTTTGCTGGAAATGCTCTAAGAAACAGCATGGATGTTCAAGCCAAAACAATTCGCATTCTCGTTGATGCCGATGCCTGCCCCGTCAAAGCGGAAATTTACCGCGTGGCGGAGCGGCATGGCCTCCCTGTCATTCTGGCCGCCAACAGTTTCATGGCCATTCCGCGCGATGCCGAGCGCGTTGAAAGGGTGATTGTTTCCGACGGTCTCGATGCTGCCGACGACTGGATTGCGGAAAATTCCCATCCCGGCGCAATCGTCATTACTGCCGATATTCCGCTGGCAAGCCGCGCGATCGAAAAAGGCGCGTCAGTCATTGCGCCGAATGGGCGTGTTCACACGCAGGCCAGCATCGGCAATACGCTGGCCACCCGCAACCTGATGGACAGCCTGCGCTCCGCCGGGGAAGTGACGGGCGGGCCTGCGCCGTTTTCGCCGCGTGACCGCTCGACGTTCCTGTCCGCGCTCGATCTGGCGATTGTCCGCCTCAAGCGCGCGGGTTTCGTAGCCGCGTAATCAGAGCGCTCTGGCAGCGTCGATCAAGCGGATCGCATCCGGCCCGTCCCATGGCGCAGGCCCGTTCATGGAGGCGATCTGGCAGCCATTCCCATCGACCAGCAGTGTCACCGGCAGGCCGAAAGCAAGGTTCTTGCGCTTCAATTCATTGAAGCTCGACATGGAGGCATCGCGGTTGAGCGCGAGGTTTTTCACGCCGATCTCATCGAGGAAATTTTTGGGCTTTTCATCGGAGCCGGTATCGATGTTGATGGCCACCACCTCGAAATCCTCGCCGCCCTTCTGCGCCTGAAGGCTGTCGAGTTCCGGCATTTCCTCGCGGCAGGGCGCGCACCACGTCGCCCAGAGATTGACCAAGAGCACCTTGCCCTTGTAATCGCCCAGCGTCATCTGTTTGCCGTCGGGGCCAGTAAAGGCGATCTGCGAGACGGAAACCGGCTTTTCCGCAGCCCGCATGGCCGCGACATCACCCGTTGCCGCTGCATCGAGCGCTGCAAGGGCCTCGGCTTTGAGCGCGCATTGCGCGGGGGCCGCATCGACCTGCGCCAAAACATTGCTGTCAACCGCATTGCCAGAAGGCCGTTCCATCACGTATACCGCCCCGATACCGGCAATGACACCGGCAAGGGCGGCAAGAAGGACGATCCTGCGATTTCCCGATTGCTTCGGATGTTCGGATTTCGCCTTTTCCCTGTCTTCTGTCATCGAGTATCACTTCTTTCCAGTATTCCGCCAAACGTCATTCGGGGCATATGAGCATGAGCGAACAAAAATCAAGCAACCAGATGTGGGGCGGCCGTTTTGCCTCAGGGCCCGATGCGATCATGGAAGAGATCAATGCATCGATCGGCTATGACCGCAAGCTCTATGCGCAGGATATTCAAGGTTCGCTCGCCCATGCAGCCATGCTGGCAAAGACCGGCATTATTACGGCAGAAGATCACGCGCAGATCGAAGCCGGGCTGAAAACCATCGCCAAGGAAATCGAAGGTGGCAAATTCGTCTTCTCGCGCAAGCTTGAAGATATTCACATGAATATCGAATCGCGCCTGGCCGAGCTGATCGGCGCCGCCGCCGGACGCCTGCATACGGCGCGTTCGCGCAATGATCAGGTGGCGGTCGATTTCCGCCTCTGGGTCAAGCAGGAATTGCAAAAGACGGCGCAGGCGCTGAAAAATCTCATCGAGGCTTTTCTGGAGCGCGCCGAGGAACATGCCGCGACCGTCATGCCCGGCTTCACCCATTTGCAGACGGCGCAGCCGGTCACTTTCGGCCATCATTGCATGGCCTATGTGGAAATGTTCGGACGCGATCTGTCGCGCGTGCGCGATGCGATCGAGCGCATGGACGAATCACCTTTGGGGGCTGCAGCACTTGCCGGAACCGGATTTCCCATCGACCGGCATATGACGGCTGAGGCGCTCGGCTTTCGCGAACCGACCCGCAATTCGCTCGACAGCGTTTCCGACCGCGATTATGCGCTGGAATTTTTGTCGCTGGCCGCGATCTGCGCCGGGCATCTGTCGCGCCTTGCCGAAGAAATCGTCATCTGGTCGACGCCGCAATTCAACTTCGTGCGCCTCTCGGATGCTTTCTCGACCGGCTCGTCGATCATGCCGCAAAAGAAAAACCCTGACGCCGCCGAACTGGTGCGCGCCAAGACGGGCCGCATCAACGGCTCGCTTGTCGCCCTTCTGACCATCATGAAGGGCCTTCCGCTGGCCTATTCCAAGGATATGCAGGAAGACAAGGAACAGGTCTTCGACGCGGCTGAAAATCTCGAACTCGCCATTGCCGCCATGAGCGGCATGGTGCGCGACATCACCGTCAACGTGGCGGCGATGAAGAAGGCTGCGGGTTCTGGCTATTCGACCGCGACCGATCTGGCCGACTGGCTGGTGCGTGAGCTTGGCCTGCCCTTCCGCGAGGCGCATCATGTGACGGGGCGTGCGGTGGCGCTGGCCGAGGGGAAGAAGGTCGATCTGGCAAAGCTTTCGCTCGAAGAATTGCAAACGATCCATCCCGGCATCACCGATGCGGTATTCGGCTATCTCACGGTGGAAAAATCGGTCAGGAGCCGCCAGTCCTTCGGCGGCACGGCTCCGCAGGAAGTGCGCCGTCAGATTCGCTACTGGAAGAAGCGTATCGCAAGGGCCTGACCGGCAATCATTCCTCGCCGCCAAGGCGTGGCGCGACCTGTTCTATATCGCTGATCAGTTGCAGCAGGTTGCGGCTGATATGGGTGTGCAGCGAGGCGGCGGCTTCGGGATATTCTTCCAGAATCCGCCGGAAAATGGCGCGGCTGATGCGGATGACTTCGGTTTCCCCTTCAGCCACCGCACTGGTCAGGCGCGTGGTCTGCGCAATCAGCGCCATCTCGCCCAGCATCGCACCGGGGCCGACCGGGCGGATCGTGACCCGCCCCGTATCTGTTTCATGAAACAGCGTGATATTGCCCGAAACGACGATATAGCCGCAATCTGCGCTCTGGCCTTCGCGAAACAGTTCGCGGCCCGCGCGCAGAACGAGACGCTCTGCGCCAAAGGCAAGCAGTCTCAGCTGTTCGGGCGTGAAAGACTCGAACAGGCCTACAGTACCAAGAATGCGGATGTCGTCATCAAGGGCCATAGTGTGTCATTATACCCGCAACAGACGCAGTCCATCAGGGGACAAGCTTATATCCCCCGCTTTCTGTAACCAGAAGTGCCGCATTGGATGGATCTTTCTCGATTTTCTGACGCAGGCGATAGACATGGGTTTCCAGCGTATGGGTGGTGACGCCGGAATTATAACCCCAGACCTCTTCAAGCAATATATCGCGGCCAATCACCTTGTCGCCGGCGCGATAGAGATATTTGATGATGGCCGATTCCTTTTCGGTCAGGCGTATCTTGCCGCCATTCTCGTCCAGCAGCAATTTCTGCCCCGGCTTGAACGTATAGGGCCCGACGGTGAAGGTCGCATCCTCGCTCTGCTCATGCTGGCGCAATTGCGCACGGATGCGCGCAAGCAGCACGGCGAATTTGAACGGCTTGGTGACATAATCATTCGCACCGGCTTCGAGGCCGAGAATCGTATCCGATTCGGTATCCTGCGCGGTCAGCATGATGATCGGCGGCTTGAACCCGCCCTTGCGCAGCAGTTTCACCGCTTCGCGTCCGTCCATATCCGGCAGGCCGACATCCATGATCAGCAGATCGACGCTGCCTTCGCGCGCCGCCTGTATGCCCTTGGTGGCATTGTCTTCCTGACGAATCAGGAATTCTTCGCATAGCTCCAGTTGCTCGACGAGAATGCTGCGAAGGTCTTCGTCGTCATCCACAATAAGAATTGTGCGCTCGGTCATGCCTGTCCTCGTTACGCTTTGATTCAAATGGCTCTTGATGCTTTTATGGCATTTAATGGCGGCAAGTTGAAGCCGCCAGCACAAGCGATGAGCCAAACATAGATATGGGCATGAAAACGGCTTTAACCAGACGGGGCCTTGCGATGATCGAGGTGCGGGCAAAACCCGGCCATAAAACGCGCGGGCTGCTCGTTGCAGGACATCTCGTTCTCCCCTGTGCGCTCGGCAAGGGCGGCATCAGTGCCTTCAAGCGCGAGGGCGACGGTGCAACGCCGCTTGCCGCCATGCGGCTGCTTTATGGCTACCGGCGTGGCGACAGGGGCCGTCTTCCTCACTCACCTCTGCCGTTAAGGCCGATTCGCCGTCTTGATGGCTGGTGCGACGCGCCGCATGACGCCAATTATAATTGCCCGGTGTCGCTGCCCTTTTCAGCCAGCCACGAAAAAATGTGGCGCGAGGACAATCTTTACGATGTCTGCATCGTCATGGACTGGAATATCGCAACCCGCAAACGCGGCTGCGGCAGCGCGATCTTCTTTCATCTCGCAAGGCCCGGCTATATGCCCACCGAAGGCTGCATCGCATTGAAGCGCGCCGATATGCTGCGGCTTTTGCCCCACATCAATGAGCGCACGATCATTCGCGTCAGGCGATAAAAGCCCAGACCGTGGTGCGCTTGACTTCGGCATCTTCGAGTTCGCGCGTCACCGGCACCGTATAGACTGCGCGTTGCTCAAGCCGCTCCTTGGGCAGATAGGCGCGCCCCGGATCGCCGACGATCACCCGCGCGCCGCGTGCGCAAAGCTTTGAAAACCACGGAATGAGACGATCCGCGAGCGGCTTTTCATAGAAAACATCGCCCGCCAGCACCACGTCCCAGCCGTGATCCTGCCCGATGAGATCATCCGGAACGGCACAAAGCGCAACGCTGTTTTCCCACGCATTGATCTGCATCGCGGCCAGCGCGAAGGGGTCTATGTCCGATGCGACAACGCTTCTTGCCCCTGCTTTCATAGCGGCGATGGCGACAAGTCCTGAGCCGGATGCAAAATCCAGTACATTTTGACCAGCCACGCTTTGAGGATGATCGAGAATATAACGCGCGACGCCCTGACCGCCCGCCCATGCAAAAGCCCAGAAGGGCGGCGGCAGGCCGATGGTTGCCAGCTCTTCTTCCGTCCTGTGCCAGAGGGCGTGGGCTTCATCGGCCAGATAGAGGCGGATTTCCGGCACATGCGGCGGCGCTTGCAGGCCGGTATTGGCCAGAATGAAATCACGCGCGCCGCTTTGTGCGGGGCCGTGCATCAGATCTTGCTCGCGTCCAGACCGCCCATGCGGCAGACTTCGATCCATTCGTCTTCCGTTACCGGCTGCACCGAAAGACGCATCGATGTGACCAGCGCCATATTCTCAAGCTTCGGATTGGCCTTCACGTCCTTGAGCGTGACGGGCTTTGGCACATCGCAGACGGCCTTGATGTCCACGCATTCCCAGCGCGGATCATCGGTGGTGCTGTCGGGATGGGCGAGCTTGCAGATTTCGACAATACCGACCACTTCCAGCCCTTCATTGGAGTGATAGAAGAAGCCGCGATCGCCAAGCCGCATGGCGCGCATATTGTTGCGTGCCTGATAATTGCGCACGCCGTCCCATTCTTCGCCCTTTTCGCCACGGGCCTTCTGCATTTCCCATGACCATTTGAACGGTTCGGACTTGAACAGCCAGTAATTCATTTGCTCCGCCTATGCATTCGCCGGATTGTTGACGGACCAGTTCCACGGACGGATGGTGACGTCGCTGAAAAGACCGGCCTGCGCATAAGGATCATTGGCGGCGATCTTTTCCGCTCCTGCCTTATCAGCCGCTTCCACGACAATCAGACTGCCATTGGGCTTGCCGACATCACCAAGGAAAGGACCGGCGAATTTCAGCGTCTCACCCAGACCGTTGAGGTATTCAAGATGCACCGCGCGCGTATCGAGGCGCACTTGCAGGTGGTCGGGCTTGTCGTTGCACATGATTGCAAAAAGCATGGTCAATCCTCGCTTTTGAGTGGTCGGTTTATGAGGGCCGTCACGGCCTCGTTGATGGTGATTTTGCCAGCAAGCAATGCCGCTACTGCCGCAATGATCGGCGCTGCAATCGCATGTCTTTCGCAGAGTTCGGCTGCAATGGGCGCGGTCGCAACACCTTCTGCCAATGGCCTGTTGGAAAGGTCTTCGCCGCGTCCGAGCGCAAGGCCATAGGAATAGTTGCGCGATTGCGGCGACGAGCAGGTCAGCATCAGATCGCCCAGGCCCGAAAGCCCCATGATGGTTTCGGGCTTTGCGCCCATGGCCTGCGCGATGCGGCGCAATTCGGCAAAGCCGCGCGTGACCAGCGCTGCCTGCGCGCTGGCGCCATAGCCGCGCCCGATGGCAGCGCCTGCGGCAATCGCCAGCACATTCTTGAGCGCGCCGCCGATTTCAACGCCCTTGAGATCGGTGGTGGAATAGCAACGGAAGGCGGGGCCGGAAAGGATCGCCGCAAGTTCTTCCGCAATGGTTGCATCCGCGCAGGCGATGGTGACGGCGGTGGGCAGGCCGCGCGCCACATCGGTGGCAAAACTCGGCCCGGAAAGCGCTGCAATCGTGTGATCGGGCAGAACCTCCGCCACCACCTCCGACATCAGCCGTCCGGTGCCGCGTTCGATCCCCTTGGCGCAGAGGATGACGGGGGCGGATTGCGGGATCAGGGTTTTGAGCTTTGACAGCCCGTCGCGCATCGCCTGTGCCGGAATGACAGCCAGAACCGTATCGGCTCCGTCAAGCACGGCTGCGGCATCGGTGCTGGCGCGAATGCCTTTGGGCAGTTCTATATCGCCCAGATAATGCGGGTTTTGATGCTGCGCGTTCAGGATCGCGACCATTTCATGGTCACGCGCATAAAGCCGGGTATCATGGCCGCTTGAGGCAGTCATGGCGGCAAGGGCGGTTCCCCACGCGCCGCCGCCCAGAACGGCAATCCTGGTCTTGCCGCTCATGCTTTTGCCCCGCGCCGTCCGGTGCCGAATATGGGGGCGGATTTTTCATCGAGCGGCCAGCGCGAGCGCGGCGCAATATCAAGCGAATCGGGCTGCGTTCCTGCTGCACGCTCCGCGCCCGCCCATGCGATCATGGCAGCATTGTCGGTGCAAAGGTTGAGCGGCGGCGCGATGAAGCGAAAGCCGTGGCTGTCGCAAAGCGCTTCCAGCGCTGCGCGCAGCCGCTTATTGGCCGCAACCCCGCCCGCTACGACCAGCGAAGGCGCAGCGCAATCGGGATATTCATCCTTGAACCGCTCCAGCGAACGTTTGACGCGATCCGATAATGTATCGGCAACCGCTTCCTGAAACGAGGCGCATATATCCGCCACATCCTGATCGGAAAGCGGCGCGATTTCGCTCGCCGTCTGGCGCACCGCGGTCTTGAGACCCGAAAAGGAAAAATCGAGCCGCGCCTCGCCCTTGAGCGGACGCGGCAGTGCAAAGCGCTTGGGATCGCCTTGCAGCGCCATGCGTTCGACGGCGGGACCGCCGGGATAGGGCAGGCCGAGAAGCTTGGCGGTCTTGTCGAAAGCCTCGCCCAGCGCATCATCGATCGTGGTGCCAAGGCGCTCATAATCTCCAAGCCCGCGCACCAGAACCATCTGCGTATGGCCACCTGAAACCAGCAAAAGCAGATAGGGAAATTCAAGCTGGTCGGTCAGGCGCGCGGTCAGCGCGTGGCCTTCAAGATGATTGACCGCATAAAAGGGCTTGTTCGCCGCCATGGCCAGCGCCTTGGCGGTCATCAGCCCGACAATCAGCCCGCCGATCAGGCCGGGGCCAGCGGTGGCAGCAACGGCATCGACCTCATCGAGCTTCATTTGCGCATCTCGCAATGCGCGCTCGACCAGCTTGTCGAGCGCTTCCACATGGGCGCGGGCGGCAATTTCCGGCACCACGCCGCCATAGGGCTCGTGTTCGGCGATCTGGCTGAGCACGACATTGGACAGAATATGGCCCCTGCCTTTATCGTCGCGTTCGACGATAGCAGCGGCTGTTTCGTCGCAACTTGTCTCTATTCCAAGAATGCGCATTTGCGGATAGACCCTGCCTGTCACATAATTTCTGGAAACCCGGTATCATGGACGGCGCGATATGCAAACAGCATCCTTGAAGAATGGCACGCTCAAAATCGGCACAAGGGGCAGCAAGCTGGCCTTAGCGCAGGCCTATGAAACGCGCCGCCGTTTGCAGGAAGCCCATGGGCTGGCGGAAGACGCCATCGAAATCCTGCCCATGTCCACCGCTGGCGACCGCATTCAGGATCGCCCGCTGGCGCAGGTCGGCGGCAAGGGGCTTTTTACCGAGGAGATCGAAGCAGCACTCAAAGATGGCCGCATCGACATTGCCGTGCATTCGACCAAGGATATGCCGACCGTCCTGCCCGATGGGCTGCACCTCTCGGCCTTTCTTGAGCGCGAAGACCCGCGCGATGCTTTCATCGGCCGCACGGCAAAACGCTTTCTCGATCTGCCGCAGGGCGCGGTGATCGGCTCGTCATCGCTGCGCCGTCAGGCGATGATCCGGCGGCTGCGGCCCGATCTGCAAGTGGTGATGTTTCGCGGCAATGTGCTCACGCGCCTGCGCAAGCTCGAAGAAGGCGAAGTGGACGGCACTTTCCTCGCCTGCGCCGGGCTGCGGCGGCTCGGCCTTGCCGATGTGATCACCGATCTTCTCGATCCCGAAACCTTTTTGCCTGCACCGGGACAGGGCGCAATCGGTATTGAAAGCCGCATCGGCGACGACCGCATCGATGCGCTGCTCAAGCCTCTGGCCCATCGCGATACGCATGTCGCGCTTGCCTGCGAGCGCGCATTTCTGGCAAGTCTCGACGGCTCCTGCCGCACGCCGATTGCCGCGCTTGCACTTGTGAATGGCGACACTGTTTCCTTCCGCGGCATGATCCTGACCCCCGATGGCACCGAAGCGCATGAGGTGAGCGCGCAAGGTACTGCAAGCGATGCAGCCCTGCTTGGCGCGGATGCGGCAAAGCGGGTTCGCGCCATGGCGGGCGCGCATTTCTTTGATGGCTGGGAGTAGCATTGGCAGCGCGGTTAAAAACATCAACAGGGGGCCGGGTTCTGGTGACAAGGCCGGAAGTGGCTGCGGCGCGGACGGCGCAAAGGCTTGCTGATGCGGGTTTTTTGCCGGTGCTTTTTCCCGTCAGTCGCACCGTGGCGCTTGATTTCGATATGCCTGTGCTCTCCTTTGAGGCACTCGCCGTCACCAGCGCCAGCGCCTTTCGGCATATCACGCCGCAAAGGCTTGCGCCCTACAAGACATTGCCGCTTTTTGCTGTCGGTGAAGGCACGGCGCGCGCTGCCCGCGAGGCGGGCTTTGCGCAGGTGATCGAGGGCGGCGGCGATGCCGTGCGCCTTGCCGCAACCATGGCCCGCTCCCTGCCCGAAGGCGCGAAAGTGCTTTATCTCGCCGGGCGGGTGCGCCAGCCGATCTTCGAGGAACATATCGCCAGGGCGGGCCTCGATATGACAGTGCGCGATGTCTATGACGCGCGGCCCGTCGACTATTCGAGCGCTGAAATCCACGCTATTGCAGGCAAAGGGCCATTTGTCGCGGTGCTGCTTTATTCGGGGCTGGCGGCAAGGATCTTTGTTGAAACCATGCGGAAGATCGAGCCGCCTTTTGACGCGCAAACGCGGTTTTTATGCATTTCGGGCCGGGTTGCTGATCAATTGCTGCCGCAATGGCGGGCGCAGGCGCTGGTCGCCGACCATCCCGATGAGGAAGGTATTTTTCGTTTGTTTTCCAAACTTTGACTATTTTGCGCGCAACCTTCCTTCATCTGGTGATTTTATCTGATAAGATTCAGAACAGTAAACGGCGACTACGAGAGGACCCCGAGAGGACCCATGGCGAAATCCGGCACTCCGCGACATTCCAAACCGGCCCGTAAGCCCGTAACGATCAATCTCGATCCTTCCGATGTGAAACGCGTTGACGAAGCGGCTGCATCCAAGGCGATCCCCGCTGCCGAACCTGTCGGCGATCAGCCATCCAAAGCCCCGCCCAAAACCGACACCATGGAAAAGCCGCCCTTTACCGCAGGCGTCAAGCCGGAAGCTGTGCGAGAAACGGCAAGGCCCGCCGCCTCATCATCGAATACTCCGCCACCGCCTGCCCGCAAACCGGGATCGGGCCTTTCTCATCTTCTGGCAGGCGTCGCCGGTGGCGTGATCGCGCTGGGCGGACTGTTCGCGCTGCAATGGGGCAATGTCATTCCTTCTCCCGGCGCACGCATGACGGCGCAACAGCTTGAGCGGCTGGAGCAGCAGGTAGCTGATCTGCGCGCCAACCCCACGCCTGCGCCGCTCGATGAAGCGAGCAGGACGGAATTTGCCCAATTGCAAAAGAATGTGCAGGCGGCGGAAATCAAGGCGGAAGCCGTTGCCGGAACCCTTTCGGAATTGCAGCAGCAATTCGATGCACTGCCGAAAGCTGCCGAAGGCGGCGCACCGGCCGATGTCGAAGCGCTGACGGCGCGGCTGGAAGCGCTCGAATCGCAACTGGATGCGGCGAAGAATCAGGCCGAGCGGGCCGCAGCAGACGTTTCGGGCAATAGCGGCACGATTTCCTCTCTGGAACAGAAGCTGGTTTCGCTTCAGGATAGAGTGAGCGAAGCAGCGCGCCAGCCGGATGCATCCGTGCTGATCGCCGCCAATGCGCTCAAGACCGCGATCGATCGCGGCGGCTCGTTCAAGGCCGAGCTTGAGACCTATGCAGCCCTTGCGCCGCAGGATGCGTCGGTTGAAGGGCTGGGGGCTTTTGCCGAGAAGGGCGTGCCGACCGTGGCCGATCTCAATGCGCAATTCGGCCTTGTCGCCAATGCGATCATCGCCACGCAGAACAAGCTGCCTGAAGATGCCGGTATCTGGGATCAGCTCAAGGCGAGCGCGAAAGGGCTTGTCAATGTGCGCCCGGTGGCGGGCAATGTCAGCGGCTCCGGGGTCGGGCCGGTGACGGCGCGCATGGAAGCAGCGCTTCAGACCGGCGATCTTGAACGCGCCCTTGGCGAATGGGAGCAGCTTCCAGCCGATGCCAAGGCGGTTTCAGAGGAGTTTGCCGGTCAGTTGAAGGCGCGGCGTGATGCGGATGCGCTGATCCAGCAGCTTGTGGCCGAAAGCCTGAAACCGCAGGCTGCGACGGGCAACGCTGCGGCGCCAGCCGGAAATTAAGGGGGCGTCGATGCTGCGTGTCATATTCTATCTCGTCCTCATTGCCGCTCTCGGCTTCGGCTTCTCGTGGCTGGCGGATCGTCCGGGCGAACTCGACGTCACTTTTGCAGGCAATCATTATAATGTGCCGCTGATTACCGCTGCCGCCGGTATCGTGGCGCTGGTCGCGGCAATCCTGATCCTGTGGTGGCTCGTCAAAAGCATCATTCAATCGCCCTATACGCTGCGCCGTCATTTCCGCGCGCGCAAGCGTGATCGCGGTTATCAGTCGATTTCGACCGGGCTGATCGCTGCGGGCGCAGGCGATGCGGAAGCGGCGCGCCGCATGACCCAGCAGGCAGGCAAGCTTTTGAGCGCGGATCAGGAGCCGCTGATAAAGCTGCTCGAAGCGCAGACGGCGATGCTCGAAGGCCGCACGGATGATGCGCGCAAGAGTTTCGAAAAGATGATCGAAGACCCGGAAACAAAGCTTCTGGGCCTGCGCGGGCTTTATATCGAGGCGCAGCGCGTGGGCGCCTATGAGGCGGCTCGTCATTATGCCGCGGAAGCCGCCAAGACTGCGCCGCAGCTTGAATGGGCGTCTTCTTCCGTCATGGGCCAGCTTTGCGCCGAAGGTGACTGGGATGGAGCCTTGAAGCTTGTGGATGCACGCAAGCAGGCGCTGGCGCATAGCAGGCATGTGGTCAAGCAGGAGCGCGCGGCACTTCTCACCGCCAAGGCCATGGCGACCATCGATGTCGATCATGTGCATGCAAAAGCGCTGGCGCTCGAAGCCAACAAGCTTGCCCCCGATCTGGTGCCTGCGGCGGTGGTTGCCGCGCGCGCGCTCTTTGCCGATGGCGATGTGCGCAAGGGTTCGAAAATCCTTGAAGCGGCATGGAAGCGCTCGCCGCATCCCGATATTGCCTCGACCTATATTTATGCGCGTTCCGGCGATACCGTGCAGGATCGCCTGAAGCGCGCGCGTCA
This sequence comes from Falsochrobactrum shanghaiense, assembly GCF_003149535.1. Taxonomy (GTDB): domain Bacteria; phylum Pseudomonadota; class Alphaproteobacteria; order Rhizobiales; family Rhizobiaceae; genus Brucella; species Brucella shanghaiense. Next base: position 777,379 of record NZ_QGDB01000001.1, read on the forward strand.
TCTGGTCTCGCTGCGCTCCAACAATGCCGAGGGCAGTCTCGCGCTGGCGCGTGCGGCCTATGAGGCGGGCGAATATTCTCTGGCGCGCGACAATGCGGAACAGGTGGTGCGCAGTGCTCCGCGCGAGAGCGCCTATCTGCTGCTGGCCGATATTGAGGAAGCCGAAACTGGCGATCAGGGCAAAGTGCGGCAATGGCTCGCGCAGGCGCTCAAGGCCCCGCGCGATCCGGCATGGACCGCCGATGGCTATGTGTCCGAACAATGGTCGCCTGTTTCGCCAGTGACGGGAAGGCTCAACAGTTTCGAATGGAAAGTGCCGGTCGAACAGCTCGCTCCCGTGATCGAGGTCGAAAAGCCGCAAATCATGGAAGCGGAAGAGGAGAGCGCTGAAAGCAGAGCCGTGGTTACGGTTCCAGCGCCTGCCGCAGCGGTCGAGCGGAAATCGCCCGCGCCGGTCGAGGTTCACGGCGCGCAAGAGGCGAAGCCCGTTATCCCCGCAGCCGAACCCGTCAGGGTCGCCATGCCGGATGAAGCCGTTGCGCAAGAAAAGGACGATGAGGCGGCTGGTCCGGCCCATATTATCGTGGACGATCCGGGGATTGCGGAAGATGATGTTCCGCACAGGGCGCAGAACGGTTTGCGGCTGTTTTAGAGCGCATCCGGCGCAAAACGTTGCCTAAAAACAACGGCTGTCATGTCTTGCGCTGCAAACGCCGCGCAAAGCACTTTGCCGCCTTGTGCGGCGCGATCATCCAGCTAATTTCAAAGCTTCTAAACAACGATCCGCATTATTGCCGGTCGTTGGGCCGCGTGGACGAACTGGTGAGGGTGAATGTTCGAGCGTTTACTGGATTTTATCAAGGATTTGCCCGGAGGCGGGCTGCTTGATCGGGGCGAGAGATTTTCAGGCGACGATCCAAGGCTTGCGGCCGCTGCATTGCTGTTTCACGTCATGGATGCGGACGGGGAAACGCGCGAAAGCGAACGCGCGCGGCTTTCGACCCTGCTTGCCCAGAAATACGGCCTCAAGGGCGATGCGCTCAAGCAGCTGATCAAGGCGGCGCAGGCGGCGGATCAGGAGGCTGTCAGCCTGTCTACCTTTACCTCCGTGCTCAAGCGCCATCTCGACTATCAGGCGCGGCTCGATTTCATCGCGCTCATGTGGGACATCGTTTATGCCGATGGTACCGCGAGCGAGGTCGAAGTGGATGTCATGTGGCGTATCGCGCAGCTGACCGGTATCAGCGAACCGGACCGCAGCCTGATCGAGACGCGCATGAACAAAAGCCGCCCCGCGCCCGATCTCTGACTGATCTGCGAGCGGCAGTCAGGTCCGGCCCTGCAAATTGCGCGCCTTGCGCAAATGCGGGAACATCGCGGCCCATAGCGCTGCCACCGCGATCGAACCTGCACCGCCGATCACCACCGCCGGTACCGCGCCAAGGGCTGCAGCCATCAGGCCGGCGCGGAATTCGCCCAGTTCGTTGGATGCGCCCACGAAGACCATATTCACCGCATTGACGCGACCGCGCACATGGTCGGGCGTCCAGAGCTGGATCAGCGTTTCGCGGATATAGACGCTGATCATGTCGGCAGCGCCCGCAAGCGCCAGAGCGATGATCGAAAGCCAGGTCAGCGTCGAAACGCCGAAGATCAGGTTGAACAGGCCAAACAGGCCCACGCAGACGAACATCACCCGTCCGGCATGATCGCGGATCGGATGGCCGGTAAGCCAGATGGCGGTCAGCACCGCACCTATGCCCGGAGCCGAGCGCAACAGGCCGAGGCCCCATGGGCCAAGATCGAGAATGTCGCGGGCATAGATGGGCAGAAGCGCGACCGTTCCTCCCAGCAGCACGGCGAAAAGATCGAGCGAAATCGCGCCCAGAACGATCTTTTCCTTCCATATGTAGCGAAAGCCTGCCAGCAGGGTCGAAAAAGAGCGCTCTTCCATCACGCTATGCTGCGCGGGCCGGGGAATGACAAAGACCAGCGCGGAGCCTGCCATGAGAAAGACCGAGGCGACACTATAGGCTGCGACCGGCGAAACCCCGTAAAGAAGCCCGCCCGCGACCGGGCCGACGATGGTTGCGACCTGCCATGCGGAGGAGTTCCATGATACGGCATTGGCGAAGTCTTCGGTCGGCACCAGATTGACGACCAGCGAAGCGGAGGAAGGCCCGAGGAAGGCGCGCGCGATGCCGAAGATGAAAAGGGCTGCGAAGACGGTCAGCGGCTCGAACAGCCCGCAGATGGTGAGTGCCAGCAGCAGGGCTGCCACGATGCCTTCGAGCACCAGCGACAGCCCCATGACCAGACGCCTGCCGAAGCGATCCGCCGCAGCGCCGGTGAAAAGCACCAGCAGCAGGGCAGGCAGGAACTGCACCAGCCCGACCATGCCCAGATTGAACGCATCGCGGGTAAGGTCGTAGATCTGCCAGCCGACAGACACGCTGACGATCTGCACCGCAAAGGCGCTCAGAAACCGGGCAGCCCAGTATTTCCTGAAGGCTGCATGGCGAAATGCGGCGTAACGATCCGCGTGAGTGGCTCTTGTAGGGGACATTGCTCGGGACATCTTGAAAAGGACGATCCCTTCTTACCCATCTATTTGTTAACAAGAAACAATTTTGTGAGCAAAACGCCATTAAGCGAAAAGGCCGGTTTTCAGCGGCCTTCTCTTCCTGTCGACCGGTCCGGTTCAGTCCTTGCCGAGCAGGCCCTTCCAGATGAGCGCGCCGATTGCAGCGCCGACCAGAGGTGCGACCCAGAACAGCCAGAGCTGGCTCAACGCCGCCGTTTCGGCAAACAGCGCCACGCCGGTGGAACGCGCCGGATTGACGGATGTATTGGTGACGGGAATCGAGATCAGGTGGATCAGGGTGAGGCCAAGACCGATCGCGATGGGGGCGAAGCCTGCCGGCGCGAGCGAGGAAGTCGATCCCAGAATGATGATGATGAAAAATGCCGTCAGTACGATTTCGATGATGAGGGCTGCCATCAGGCTGTAGCCGCCGGGCGAAAGCTCGCCATAGCCGTTCGACGCAAAGCCGCCTGCGCTAAAGCCGGGCTTGCCCGAGGCAATCAGGTAAAGCACGGCGGCGGCAACGATAGCACCCAGCACCTGCGCCACCCAATAGGGAATGAGATCCCTGGAGGGAAGACGCCCGCCAAGCATCAGGCCGAGCGAAACGGCAGGATTGAAATGCCCGCCCGAAATGCCGCCTACCGCAAAGGCCATGGTCAGCACGGTGAGGCCGAAAGCAAAGGCCACGCCAAGAAAGCCGATGCCGAGTTCGGGAAAGGCGGCTGCGAGAATGGCGCTGCCGCAACCTCCGAATACAAGCCAGAAAGTACCAAAAAATTCAGCCGCGAGTTTGTTCGACATGGATGCCCCCGATCTGGTGTAGTGATGTGTCGATCATGTGTTGTTTGGGATGTATATTTCGTTCTGCATTTGGCAATTGAAGTCTATCTTGATATTGTCAGGGGAGAAAATAGTCAAACTATAATCTACACGGACATTTTCTATCGTAGAACTTTATTTATATTAGTATATTCTTTTAAATGACTTCCGAATGATTGTCGGCTGAAATTAATCGCTGGAGCAATAGCGGCCCATATTGCGGCCCGGCTGAATGTTGCGATATAGTGAAGCATCGCGCATGCGGGCGCGCCTAACAGGGAGTTGCCAGCCTTGAATAATGGTCCTGAGGCACGAACAGGCAGATCGATGCTGCGTGCTGCGTTTGCAGCCATGCTGGGCGCGGTGCTTTCGGGCTGCGCTGCCGGAGCATGGAGCGAGACCGTCAGGATCGACAGCAAGCCGCCAATGCCCACTGAATGCGCGGGCTGGCAGAAGATCGATCTCAAGCAGCGCACGGCCATGTTTTTGTTGCGTGAGGATGCGCGCCTTGCCGTCGATATAGACGCCCATAATCTCAAGGGCCGCAATCTGGGCTGCTGGGAGTGACCGGGTTCAGGCTTCCTGTCCCATCCACATTCCCATATATTTTTACAGGCCCATATATTTTTACAGGGTGATTCCGGCTCGGTTAACCTCACATTAACCATGTAGGATAAAGGTCGATATTCTATCGATTTCATCCGCGATGGCTGATATGCCTGTGGCCAGTTTAGAAGAAGTGCACCTGTGATACGTTTCGAGAATGTCGGCCTGCGATATGGAATGGGGCCTGAGATCCTGCGGGATGTCAGCTTCCATATTCCGCCGCGTTCGTTCCAGTTCCTGACGGGGCCATCGGGGGCGGGCAAGACATCATTGATGCGTCTGCTTTTCATGGCCCTGAAACCCACGCGCGGCCTGATCAATATTTTCGGGCGCGATGTCGCGCGGCTCGACCACAAGGCCGTGCCGCTGCTGCGCCGCCGCATCGGCATCGTGTTTCAGGATTTCCGCCTGCTCGATCACCTGACCACCTATGAGAATGTCGCCCTGCCTTTGCGCGTGCGCGGCAAGGAGGAGGCGACCTATCGCCACGAGGTCGAGGAATTGCTGCATTGGGTCGGGCTTGGTGATCGCATGAGCGTGCTGCCGCCGGTGCTTTCAGGCGGCGAGAAACAGCGTGCGGCCATCGCGCGGGCGCTGATCGACCAGCCGGAACTGCTCCTGGCGGACGAGCCGACGGGCAATGTCGATCCGCCGCTCGCCAAGCGCCTGCTGCGCCTGTTTACCGAACTCAACCGCTCCGGCACCGCCGTCATAATCGCCACGCATGATCTTTCCCTCATGGATCAGGTCAATGCGCGCCGCATGATTCTCGAACATGGGCGGCTCGACATCTATGATTGAGGCTCCCAACCAACGCCGCAGCGCCTTGCGAAAATTCAAGGACGATCTCCATGAGCGTCTTGACGATCTCAAGGACATGCTGATGGTGCGCATCGGCAAGCGCCGCAAGAGGCAGGGGCCCAGCCCTATCGTGCCCGATGGCAGCGTGACCGGCACGGCGCTGGTAATGGTGATCGCGATCATGACCTTTCTTGCCTGTCTCACGCTCGGCGGCGTCACGCTGGTGCGTGCTTCCGCTGCCGCCTGGCAGAGCCAGATCGCCCGCGAGGCGACGATCCAGATTCGTCCCGTCGACGGGCTGGACATGGAAAAGGCCCTGCAGGATGCAAGCACCATCGCGCGCGGCTTTGCCGGTGTGAAAAGCCTGAACATCATCGACAAGGATGCGACCGCGCGTCTGCTGGAGCCGTGGCTGGGCAGCGGCCTCGATATTGACGAGCTGCCGGTGCCGCGCCTCGTGGTCGTGACGATCGATGAGACCGCGCCGCCGGATTTCGAAACCATGCGCGCGGAGATTACCCGCGCCCTGCCAAGCGCGAGTTTCGACGATCACCGCACATGGGTGGACCGGCTCGTTTCCATGGCCAATACGACCGTGCTGGTCGGCACCACGGTGCTTTCGCTGGTGGTTGCCGCCACCATATTGACGGTGATTTTCGCCACACGCGGCGCCATGTCGGGCAATAGCCATATTATCGAGGTGCTGCACCTGATCGGTGCGGAACCGAAATTCGTGGCGCGCGAATTCGAATGGCATTTCTTCCGCACCGCGCTCAAGGGCGCCCTGTTCGGCGGCGTGGCGGCGATTTTCGTTTTTCTGGTCTTTTCGTGGTGGGCATCGCGGCACATGGCAACGCCGGAAGGTGATCAGGCAGCAGCGATGTTCGGCAGTTTCGCGATGGGGCGCGACGGTTATATCGGTGCGGGGGTCATCATCATATTGGTGAGTGTTCTCACCATGCTGACCAGTCGGCTGACGGTGGTGCGCCAGCTTGCGACGATGGATAGTTCGGGAGTGCGTCCCGAATGAGCGTCTTCTTCGCCAATATGGGCCGGAAGGCAAAAAATTCCGGCAGGCTTCCGGCTTATCGCCGCAATGCTGGTTATGATAGCAATATGATTACAGGCAGACGGACAGAGGCGGTATCGTCGATGGCAGATGTGGCTTGGCGTCGACGACGCCCCGCCCTTGCGCCGTTCGCTCTTCTATCTGTTGTGGGTAAATTCATGTGGTCTGTCATCATGCGCGTGTTCCGACGACTTCAGCCCGTATCCATTTTCCTCTTTTTGGCCCTCATCGCCTTTCTGATCGGCTTTGTCGTCTTTGGCGAAAAGGTGACGGGCATGCAGCCGCCTGTCCTCGAAGAGCCCGCCGATGCCATCGTGGTTCTGACCGGCGGGCAATCGCGCATTCGCGCCGCGCTGGAGCTTCTTGCGCAAAAGCGCGGCAAGCGGCTATTGATCAGCGGCGTTCATCCTTCCACCAATGAGAAATCGCTTCAGCGCGCGACGCATAGCGAACCGGCGCTATTCGATTGCTGCGTCGATCTTGATCGTTCCGCGCTCAATACGGCGGGCAATGCGACCGAAAGCGAGCACTGGATTCGCGCCAATGACTATCATCGCGTGATCGTCGTCACCAATAATTATCATATTCCGCGCAGCATTCTCGAAATGTCGAGCCGCATGGACGATGTCGAATTCATTCCTTATCCGGTGGTCAATGGCGAAAAGCGCGAACATGGCTGGGTGGCGGAAGGCGACACGCTGCGGGTGCTGCTCATCGAATATGTCAAATATCTGGGCGCGGCTATCCGTGTCGGCTGGGCGTCGCTTTTCGAAAACCGCTGATCGCATCCGTTTTGCGGCAATGCGTGAAATCCATATGGAAAAAACCGTGCATCCTGTTATATCGGGTGCCGTCGCTTTCAAGGAAAGCCATCAATTTTCGCCCGATCGATCCGCAGCCATGCGGGTCAAGCGGAGCCAGCCAAGGTCCTCGCCGATACGATGCTTCTCTATCTGCGCTCCATTCTCTTCAATCTGGCGTTCTATGTCTGCACAGCCGTGCAGATGGTCGTCTATACGCCGTTTTATTTCCTGCTGCCGCGCAAGAAGGCGTGGATTATTCCGAAAGCCTGGGCGCGCGGCAATCTGTGGCTGCAAAAATATATCGCAGGCACCGATTGCGTCATCGAAGGGCTGGAGAACATCCCCGACGGCGCCTATATCGTCGCGCCCAAGCACCAGTCCGCATGGGATACTTTCGCCTTTCTGCCGCGGCTCGACGATCCGGTGCTGATCCTCAAGCGCGAGCTGATGCGCATTCCGCTCTTCGGCTGGTATGTCGCCAAGATGGAAATGATCCCCGTCGATCGCGGATCGCGCGTCAAGGCGCTGCATTCCATCACCAAGGGTGCGGAAAAGGCGATTGCCGAAGGCCGCCAGATACTCATCTATCCGGAAGGCACGCGCCGCGCGCCGGGCGCGCCGCCGCATTATAAATACGGCATCGTCCATCTTTATGAGGCGCTCGATCTTCCGGTCCTGCCGATTGCCCATAATGCCGGGCTTTACTGGCCGCGGCGCAAGTTCCTGCGCCATCCCGGCACCATCCGCGCCCGCATCCTGCCGCCGATTCCGCCCGGGCTGGACAAGGACGAGTTTCTGCGCCGGCTGATCGAAACGACCGAGGGCGCCTGTGACGAACTGCTGGTTGCGGCAAGCCGCGATCCCAATCCTCCGCCCATGCCGCCCACTGCAATTGAGCGCCTCAAGGAACTTGGCGCGTGAGCGATAGGCCAAATTCTGTATTTTCCCGCTTCGACAAGACCGCGCGTGACGACAATTCGTCGCGTTGGGTTGAAGTTTCGTTTTTCTTGCACCTAACCTTCAAACCCGTTATCAGAGCGCGACACGAAAGGACACATCATGAATATTGATGCCATCTCCATCGGCTCCAATCCGCCCGAAGACGTCAACGTGATCATCGAAGTTCCTGTCGGCGGGCAGCCGATCAAGTACGAGATGGACAAGCAGGCTGGCGCGCTGATTGTGGACCGTTTCCTCTATACGCCAATGACCTATCCGGGCAATTACGGCTTCGTGCCGCATACGCTCTCGGAAGACGGCGATCCGATCGACGTTCTGGTGTGCAATACCCGTCCGCTGGTTCCGGGCTGCGTGATCAATGTGCGCCCGATCGGCGTTCTGGTCATGGAAGACAATTCCGGCAAGGACGAGAAGATCATCGCCGTGCCGTCGCCGCATCTCACGCGGCGTTATGAAAAGATCCATGACTATTCCGACCTGCCGGAAATCACGCTCAAGCAGATCCAGCATTTCTTCGAGCACTACAAGGATCTGGAACCCGGCAAATGGGTGAAGATCGGCGACTGGGGCGACGAAGACTATGCGCGCAAGTTCATTGTCGAGGCAATCGAACGCGCCAAGGGAAAATAATCAGCCCATCCCTGTTCAATGAAAACGCCCGGTCGATGCCGGGCGTTTTTTGCGTCTGCTATATGAGCGCCGGAAGCAGCGTCGTCCACATGAACTGGCGGATGAAGAAGATGATCAGCAGCAGGATGATCGGCGAAATGTCGATGCCGCCCAGATTGGGCAGGATATTGCGGATCGGGCGCAGGACAGGTTCTGTCACCTTATAGAGAAATTCACCGATCGAAGCGACAAAACGATTGGAGGAATTGACCACATTAAACGCGTAGAGCCATGAATAGATGGCACTCGCGATGATGATCCATGTGTAAATATCAAGCGCCAGATCAATGGTGCGAAACAATGCGATCATTAAACATTTCTCCCTGAGAATTTGCCGAGATGTAGCGTTTGCCCGGCGCAAGAACAAGAGGGCCATGGCGCTGGAATGCAGTTGAGGGCGGTTTAAAGCGTGTCGCGATCTTTCAGATTCGCTCTTACGCTTTTAGTTTTTGTTTTAACGCGCATCTTTTTCCGAAAACCGTTTCACACTTTTCGGGATGCGCTTTAAGCGGCATTGCTGCGAATGAGCGCATCGATATGTTCGAGCGTATGATCGCGCACCCGCATATTGCGCAAATGTGCAACCGTGTTGGTGACATAGTCGATATTCGCGCCCGATTCGCCATGCGCGGATGTGATGATTGCCGCGGCTTCCTCATGGCTCAGCAGGCCGGCATATTGCGCGTGGCGGCGGTCGGCCACATAGGTCACCGCCTCGACCTTGCGGCCATCGGCCAGCTGCAGGCGCAGCCATTTTTCATGATAAACGCTGTGAGACATTTCGCGCTCACGCAAATAGACCATCACCTCGTCCGTCATGTCGCCGGGAACGCGAAAGCCCATGCCAAGGCAGGAGCCTCCGGCATCGAGGCCCAGCACCAGACCGGGCTGGTCGGGGGTTCCGCGATGAACATGGGAGTAGATGCACAGGCTGCGGCGATAGCCATGCAAGCGCGCGCGCACGGTTTCCACATGCGCGAATCCGGGCCGCCACATCAGCGAACCGTAGCCGAATACCCAGAAGTCGTTATCGTGTCGATTGTCAGTATGCATTGCCATGAATGTATCAATATTTGTCGGAACATGGCGATTTTTCGTCAAAAATAATGATTAGTCCCGGTTTTTTGTGCGGCCATCCTTTCCTAGACTCAATCCTGCCATAATATGGTCAGCACTAGTGGTGGAACTGAAATTCGCATCCCGTCAGGCAACACTGAAGGTGCATGTCGATATATCCCACATTTATCGTCATCCGATCAGATACAGGGCATTTTCAATGGTGCAAACCGGAACAGGGCATAGGAAATCCAGAAAGCGCCTTGTCACGATTGCGATTCTTCTCCTTGTTGTCATCGCCGCCTATACGGCGGGCTGGTTCTATGTCGCAGACCGTCTCGAAACGCGCGCCAGAGCCGATATGGCGAAGCTTGCGGCGCAGGGCGTGGGCGCGCAATGTGAAAACCTGCATATGGGCGGCTATCCGTTGCGTATCGACGTGGTCTGCGAGAGCATTTCATGGCAGCGGCCAGCGGCCGGCATGGCCTTGCGGGCAGGGCGCTTTACTTCCGGCTCACCGGTCTATGCGCCGCGCTCGCTCAGCAACGAGATGGCCGGACCGGCCCTGATCGAGTTTCCGGGGTTGCAGCCGCTGGAAGTCAACTGGAGCAAATTTACCTCCAATACCCGGCTTTCGCGTCCGTTCCCCACAGAAATCGAGCTTGATGCGCGCGATGTCGCGGTCGGCAGGCGCACCGAAACGACAACCACCAAGCCGATTGGCATGCTGGAGCACATGTATATGCGGCTGAGCAGCGTGGATGACCTGCTGAAGCTCAATGGCCGCTTTGCGGCGTTCAAGCTTGCGCCTGCGGTTATCGGACAGGCCAAAAGCCCGGAAATCGACGGTCTGGCGGATATTCAGATTTCCAATGCCGCAACATTTCTGGCTCCAAGCCCCTCGCCAATGAGCGAGCGCCTGCGCGGGCATGGCGGAATTATCAATCAGGCTTTTCTCTCGATGCCCAATGGCGCGATGGTTTCGGTGGCGGGGCCTTTTTCGGTCGATATGGAAGGGCTGATCGACGCCGATCTCAAGGTGACGATGGTCAATCCGCAATCCTTCGCGCAGGCGGGGCAGGTGCTGTTTCCCGAGCAGGGCGGCAATATCGCCACGGTCCTGTTTGCGCTTTCTGCCATGCCCAAAGACGAAAACGGCAATCCCGTGCTGGAGATTGCCGTTCGCAAGGGCCGCGCCAGTGCGGGCTTTATTCCGCTGGGTCGCTTACCCCAGCTTTAGTTTGCGCCGCCTGACGCCCGAAATCGGGCGCATCGATTTCCTGTCCCGCATCGATGATGCCGCGACGAACAGCGCGCGTGCGCGTGAAAAGGTCGAACAGCGCATCACCATCGCCCCAGCGTATCGCGCGCTGCAAGGAAGCGAGGTCTTCCGAGAAGCGCCCCAGCATTTCAAGGATGGCATCCTTGTTGTGCAGGCACACATCGCGCCACATGGTGGGGTCCGATGCGGCAAGGCGGGTGAAGTCGCGAAAACCGGAGGCCGAATATTTGATGACTTCCGATTTCGTCACCTGTTCGAGATCGCTGGCCGTGCCGACGATATTATAGGCAATGATGTGTGGCAGGTGCGAAACGATGGCCAGCACCAGATCGTGGTGCTGCGGGTCCATCTGGTCGAGGCGCGAACCGCAGGCCGTCCAGAAGGCAGTCAGCCTTTCAAGCGCTGCCGCATCCGTTTGAGGCAGGGGCGTGAGAATGCACCAGCGATTGGTGAAAAGCTCGGCAAAGCCTGCATCCGGCCCGGAATATTCCGTGCCTGCCAGCGGATGGCCCGGAATGAAGTGGACGTTTTCGGGCAGTTCCGGCTGCATCTGCGCAATCACCGACGCCTTGGTGGAGCCGACATCGGTGACGATGGCTCCCGGCTTGAGATTGCCCGCGATCTGGCGCGCGACCGTCCCCGACGAGCCGACCGGCACTGAAATGATGACGAGATCCGCATCACGCACGGCTTCAGCGCTGTCGGTCGAATAGCTGTCGCCAAGGCCAAGCTGTTGGGCGCGTGCCAGCGTATCCGCGCTGCGGGTTGCGATGGCGATATGATCGGCCAGACCCTCGCGGCGGATGACGCGCGCAAGTGACGAGCCTATCAGGCCGATACCGACCAGAGCGATCTTGTTGAAATGAATTTTCGACATGGTGCTATTTTAAAAACTCTTTGAGGGCGTCCACGACGCCGCGATTGGCTTCTTCCGGTCCGACTGTCATGCGCAGCGCGTTGGGGAAACCGTATCCGCCAACGCGGCGCAGGATATAGCCGCGCCTTGAGAGCCACTCATCAGCCTTGTCCGCGCTATGGGCGGCATCTTCGGGAAAATGGATCAGCAGGAAATTCGTCACCGACGGCGTGACGCGCAGGCCGAGCTTCGCAAATTCCTCGCTCAGCCAGTTCAGCCATTTTTCGTTGTAGGCCACCGACTTTTCGACATGCGCGCGGTCACGGATCGCAGCGGAGCCTGCGGCGATTGCGGCCGAGTTCATGTTGAAGGGGCCGCGAATGCGATTGATCGCATCGATGACATGCAAAGGCCCATACATCCAGCCGATGCGCAGGCCCGGCAGGCCGTGGATTTTGGAGAAGGTGCGCGTCATGACGACATTCTCGCTCGACGAGACCAGTTCAAGGCCCGTTTCATAATCATTGCGGCGCACATATTCGGCATAGGCGGCATCGAGCACCAGCAGCACATTTTTGGGCAGGCCCGCATGCAGGCGGCGCACTTCCTCGAACGGCAGATAGGTGCCGGTCGGATTGGCCGGATTGGCGATGAAAACCAGTTTCGTGCGCGGCGAGATACCGGCCAGAATCGCATCGACATCGATGCGCTCGTTCTTTTCCCTGACGGTAACGGGCGTTGCGCCCGCAGCCATCGTCTGAATCTTGTAGACGGCAAAACCATGCTCGGTGATGATGGATTCATCGCCCGGCGCAAGATAGGTCTGGCACAAAAGCCCCAGCAGCTCGTCCGAGCCGTTACCGCAGATGATGTTGGCGACATTGAGCCCCTGCGTTTCGGCAATTGCCTGCCGCAGCGCCAGCGCCTGCCCGTCGGGATATATGGCCAGATGGTCGCCACAATATCGATAGGCTTCGATCGCATGGGGGCTGGGTCCCAATGGCGTCTCGTTGGAGGAGAGCTTATAGACCTTGGCAACACCTTCCACATGTTCCTTGCCCGGCACATAGGCTGCAATATCGAGCAGGCCGGCCTTGGGCTGGGGACGGGTGAGGTTTTGCTGTTCGGTCATGATTTGGCTCCGCCAAAAAGGACTAGGGATAAGGTTACGATGCGGGCATAAACCGCCATCGCGCGCAAGTCGAGAAAAACCTTATTTGCGGCGGTTGTGGAGGCCCTTGCGCAAGCCGCTGACCGGGGTGCCATGGGGGGCGAGTGCGGGGACGAAGACGCGGCGTGAGGAGCGCCGGGCGACCGGCAGGCCCTGATAGAGCCGCTTTTGCGCCTCGACCACCAGAACGCCCGCAAAAAGCGGCCATAATTTTCGCCCCATCCCTTCCATCGCCATGCAGGGCCGCATCATCCAGCGCCGGGTTACAGGCGGAAAATGCAGCGAATTGCTCAAGTTGTTGACGGTGAAATTGGCTTCGCGCAGCAGCGCGGTCAATTGCGTGCGGCTATAGGGGCGACCGCTGCCAAAAGGCGTATGGTCGAGGCGTGCCCAGACGCCGCGCCGGTTTGGGACGACGATGACGAGCCGCCCGTTGGGCGCAAGTACGCGCCACATTTCCTTTAGCGATTCGGCGGCATTTTCCGCATATTCGAGCGCATGGACCATCAATATGCGGTCGATGGAGGAATCGGGCAGCGGCAAGTCCTCGTCAAAAACCAGGGCGGTCGCGGATTTTTCCGCCGAAGGCCATGCGATTGCGCCCTGACCGGCGGGCATGAAGGCAAAGCTGCGCTCGGTATCGGCGCTGAAACGATCGAGATAGGGCAGGCTGTAGCCAAGCCCGACCAGCCTTTCATTGGCCACGGGTTCCCAAAGGGCCGCCAGCGACATACGGATCGCGCGCTCGGTCAGATGACCAAGCGTGGTGCCGTAAAAAGAGCGCAGTTCGATAATGTCCGGGTGCATGGCGGCAGGCTATAACAAATCGAAAGATTGGGAAACGGATAAGCTGTTTACGCCACGGGATGGAATTTTGCAAAACCATGCTATAGACCGTGGCTTTCATCCCCTCGCGGCGCCAGAGCAGGAGACCCGCAAATGCCAGTAGTGGGCGGCAAAACCATAGATGTGCTTTTCAGCGCGGACGATATAGCCTCGCGTAATCTCGCGCTCGCGCAGGATATTGCAAAACACGGGTTTCACGATCTGCTGACGGTTTCAATCCTCAAGGGGTCGTTCATTTTCGCAGCCGACCTCATTCGCGCCATGCATGGCGCAGGCGTGGAGCCGGATGTCGAATTCATCACCGTGTCGAGCTATGGCGCAGGCACGACCAGCGGGGAAGTGCGCCTGCTGCGCGACATCGACAGTGATGTGCGCGATCGCGACGTGCTGCTGATCGACGATATTCTCGAATCGGGCAAGACGCTGAAATTCGTGCGCGACCTGATGCTCGAACGCGGCGCGCGCAGCGTCAGCATCGCCGTGCTGCTCGACAAGAGCATGCGGCGCAAGGTGGAACTCGATGCCGATTTCGTCGCCTTTGAATGCCCGGATTATTTCGTCGTGGGCTATGGCATGGACGTCGCCCATGCCTTCCGGCAATTGCCCTATGTCGGGCATGTGAGGGATTAATTTAGAGCGGTTCCTGTTTAAACGGAGACATCGGAACCGCTCTATCTATTTGTTTTTACGCATTATCCAGACGCAAAACCGTTTCACACTTTTGCTGGAAATGCTCTAGTCGAATTGCAACAGCCGCTGGAGATATTCCTTCTCCATTTGCGGGGTGAGCGCATTGCCAAGCTTGCGGCGGATTTCATCGAGGATTTCGCGCGCGCGCTGAATATCGATCTCGCCGGGTATCTTGACGTCATTGCCAAAGTCCGGCCCGCCATTGCCGGGCCTGCGACCAAGGGGATCACGGCCATTCTCGCCACTTTGTCCCTGACCTTGCTCGCCCTGTCCCATGGCCTGCTGCATCTGACGCATCATGTCGCGACCGCCGCGGCGCAGCGCATCAAGCGCATTGCCCTGCTGATCGCTTGCTTCCGCGCCTTCGCTGCGACCCAGCGCGTCACCAGCATTGCCCATGGATTTTCCCGCATCGGAGAAGTCCTGATTGGGATCGATGCCCATGCCCTTGAGGTCGTCAGTCAGTTTTTGCAGTTCCGATTGAAGGTCCTGCTGGCGTTTCTGCAATTTGCGCATGGCTTGCGCCATGTCCGGCGGAACGTCCCCTGATTGTCCGCCTTCTCCCATCGAACCATCATCGCCGGGGAAAAAATCCTCATCAAACTCGCCATCGCTGCCGCCAAATTGCTGCTGCATCTGCTGGTCGAGCTTGAACGTCTCATTCATCAATTGCTGCTGCTTGCGCATCATTTCGCCAAGCTTGTTCATCTGCTGCTGCATCTGCCCCGCCTGACCTTGCTGCCCTTGCCCCTGCTGGCCGGGTCGGGCCTGCTGGCCCATTTGCAGATTGTTCATCATATCCTGCAATTGCGATAAAAGCTGCTCGGCCTGATCACGCGAGCCCTGACGCGCCAGATTTTCGATCTGGTCCATCATACGCTCAAGGTCCTTGTCGGTCAGCATGCGGGCATTGGGGTCCATGGGCATATTGCGGGCATTGGGGTTCTGCTGCTGGCGCTGGGCGAATTCACGCAGGAAATCCTGCATCGCCTTGCGCAATTCAGCCGAGAGCTTTTCGATCTCTTCCTGCGATGCCCCGTTCTGCAACGCATCGCGCAGGGCTTCCTGCGCCTGCCGCAGCCGCTTCTCCGCAGCCGACAGATTACCGTCTTCGATACCCAGCGCCACCTGCCACATATAATCCGCCGTCTCGCGCAAGGCGTCGTCGCTTTCCGCGAGGCGAAGCCTGCTGCGGATGGTCGCAAGCCCAAGATAATGGGCCATATTCCGGATGGTTTCATCCGGGCGCAGCATGAGGGCCGAGACCATATCGCGCACATGGTCGCGCTGCATGGCGTCGAGCGCCAGAATACGGCGTTGCTCGACTATGGCGCGCGCCAGCGGGTTGGAGAAGGGCCGCTCCGGCAAGGTCATGATCTTCGTTTCGCTGCGGCCGATATTGCCTGCGGCATCCTCGACGACCAGCGTCAGCGCGACCTTGCGGCCTGACCATGGGTGTTCGCTCAAATCCTTCGAGGTCGTAGCCTCCCTGATGCCGCGCCGCGGCAGGACAAGCGGCAGGTCGGGGGCTTCATAAAGCGGCAGCAATTCCTCTTCATCGTCCATGTCGAGCGGCACGATTTCGCCATAGGCTGCGGCGGGGCCGTAATCGTCATCGATTTCATAGGCAAGCTGTAAGGTGCCGTTGCGGGCATGGCCCGGCTCTTTCGTGAAGCGGATGGTGGGGGGATTGTCAGGCGTTACGACAAAACGCCATTGCGCCGGGCTATGCGAGAGCGTCAAGGTCGCGTCTTGCTGAAGGTCATGGCGGAAATTGCGGCTGCCATCGACGGCGGCTTGTTCGCCTGTCTCCGCTGCGGCGTCCTTTGCCGTATCGGGGGCCGCAACCGGTGCGATTTCACGGCGCTGACCCGTAGCGTCGGTGAGCGTGAGGCGCTCGGAACTGCCGCCGATCACGCGAAGGGAGAGGATGCTGCCCTGAGGAACCCTGATGGCCTCATCGCTCGCCGTTGCCTGCGTATCCACATTCGTATTCGCATTGAGAAAAATCGGCGCGCGTCCGGTATAGGGGGGCGGCGTGACCCAGGCGTCGATGCGGGCTGCGGCTTCTCCCTTGCCGGCAGGGATATAGAATGCATCGCTAACAAGTCCGCTGCCGGAACCAAAACTATAGGCAAAGGCGGTGACGAAGAGCAGTGCAACCACGGCCCGCAGGCCATAGGGATCGCGCTGGGGAATATGCGGGCGCGGCAGGCCGGATTGCAGATTGGTGAGCCGTTCGGCCATGCGGCGCTGGTGTTCGTGCCACAAGGCGCGCGCGAGAGGATCGTTTGCGCCTGTCGCCAGTTGCGCGCTTTGTACCGCGAGCGGTTCATGGACAAGGCCATTGGTCCTTTCGATCCGCGCGGTGATTTCATCAGCGGAAGGAGAGCGAAAGCGCAGCGGCAGATAAAGCGCGGCCAAAGCGGCCAGCGCAAACAGGCTCAATATGGCAATATGCAGCCAGCGCGGCATAAGCGCGAACAGGCCGAACCAGGCCGCACTTGTAAAAAGCGCGACCAGAAGCACCAGCGGCAGCACCAGCGGCCAGAGCCGTTCAAACGCGATTGTGAGCAGGCTGCGCCAATAAAGGCCGCGCAAGGCTCCATCTTCGCCGGAAAACAGGCGAAGCGTCTTGTCGCTTGCACGCAAATCCTTGCTGTTCTGGCTTCGCTCGATCATCCGGGCTTTCTGATGCGTGTTCCGGTTAAGTCGTCCTACTTAGAATAACACGCATCATGGCAAAGGCGAGGCTTGCACCTATAAATCAGAGCCAATCGGGCACGGAATCGAGCGCGAGGAGTTCTTCATAGGTGCCGCGCGGGCGAATCACATGGAAGCGGTCGTCATCGACCAGCACTTCGGGCACCAGAAGGCGGCTGTTATAGGTGCTCGACAAGACTGCGCCATAGGCCCCCGTGGTCCAGACCGCGACCAGATCGCCGGGCGCGGGCTTTGCAACCTCGCGATCCAGTCCCAGATAATCGCCGGTCTCGCAGACCGGGCCGACGAAATCGGCGCGGATGCGCGGCGCATCATCCGCAGGAAGCCTGACCGGCCTGATCTCGTGAAACGCCTCATAGAGCGTCGGGCGGATGAGATCGTTCATCGCCGCATCCACGATGATGAAGTTCTTTGCGTCGCCTTCCTTCACGAAGATGACTTCCGTCACCAGAAGCCCGGCATTTCCGGCGATCAGGCGTCCGGGTTCAAACAGGGTTTTCAAGCCCAGCGGCTTGATATGCCTTGCAACGATTTGAGCATAAGCGACCGGCAGCGGCGGCGGATTGTTGTCGGTGCGATAGGGAATCCCCAGCCCGCCGCCCACATCCACATGGCGGATATTATGGCCGTCGGCCTGCAATTCACGCACCAGTTGCGCCATCAGCGCGAAGGCATCGTCGAAGGGTTCGAGATCGATGATCTGGCTGCCGATATGCATGTCGATGCCCACCACGTCGAGGCCGGGCAGGCTGGCGGCGCGGGCATAGGCCTCGCGGGCCTTCACGCGCGGAATGCCGAACTTGTTTTCGGATTTTCCGGTCGAAATCTTGGCATGGGTTCTGGCGTCGACATCGGGATTGACGCGCAGCGACACCGAGGCGGTCTTGCCGAGCGCGACCGCGCGCGCGGAGAGGATTTCCAGTTCGGGTTCCGATTCCACATTGAAGCAGTAAATGCCTGCCTCAAGCGCAAAATCCATTTCGCGCGGGGTTTTGCCGACACCGGAAAAGACGATTTTATTTGCCGGAATGCCTGCGGCGAGCGCGCGGCGGATTTCACCTTCCGATACCGTGTCGGCGCCTGCGCCCATCCTGGCCAAAGTCTTGAGCACGGCCAGATTGGAATTGGCCTTCAATGCATAGGCAATGAGGGTGTCCATATCGGCGAAGGCTTCGCTGAAAACGCGATAATGGCGCTCCAGCGTGGCGCGGGAATAGACATAGAACGGGGTTCCGACCGCCTTGGCAATTTCAGATATGGCGACATTTTCGGCGTAAAGAACGCCATTGCGATACTCAAAATGATTCACGGGAAACAGCCCCTGTCGGTTCAGGAATTACAACAGCTTGTCGAGAATAAAGGGCTTGTCTTCCTTCGGCTTTTCAATCGTGCGGCCCTGATCGTTGGTGATCGTGGCGGCAGGCGGCGGCTCAAGCGGCCCCTTGCGACCGCAAGCGGCAAGCGCGGTTGCAAGGGCTGCAATCAAAAGCACGGAAGAAATGGCGGAGCGGCCTGTCATCAACTTTGTTCCCTGAACCTGTCTACGGGTTAGCTCTAACGCAAAATAGTCGAAAGTGAAATCGCTCTCAATCGAGATCGAAAGTCGCGATCACCGGCACATGATCGGAGGGACGCTCCCAGCCGCGCGCTTCACGCAATATCTGCAAGTCCTTGATGTCGCTTTCCAGATCGGCAGAACCCCAGATATGATCGAGCCTGCGTCCGCGATCCGCAGCATTCCAATCCTTGGCGCGATAGCTCCACCAGGTATAGATTTTTTCTTCTGCCGGGATGAGATGGCGCATGAGATCGCTCCAGCCGCCCTTGACCCGCAGGTCTTCGAGCGTCTGCGTCTCGATCGGGGTGTGGCTGACGATCTTGAGAAGCTGCTTGTGCGACCAGACGTCGTTTTCCAGCGGTGCGATATTGAGATCGCCGACCAGAAGCGATGAATAGCCATCGGGACGCTCGGCGACGATCTCGCGCATTTCTTCCAGAAAAGAGAGCTTGTGGGCGAATTTCGGATTGATTTCCGGGTCGGGCTCGTCACCACCGGCGGGCACATAGAAATTATGGATGCGCAGCTTTTTGCTTCCTGCTTCGACCACCGCGCTCAAATGGCGGCAATCGCCCATGTCGCAAAAGCCGATCTTTTCCGCCTCAACAAGCGGGCGGCGCGAGATGGTGGCAACGCCGTGATAGCCCTTCTGGCCGCTGATTTCGATATGTTCATAGCCGAGCGCGCGCAGCGGCTTGAAGGGAAACAGGTTGTCGGGACATTTGGTTTCCTGAAGGCACAGCACGTCCGGCTGGTAATCGCGCAGAAATTGTTCGACCAGCGGCATGCGCAGGCGAATGGAATTGATATTCCACGTAGCAACAGAAAAACCCATGGGAAAGACTCGCGACAATCTGAAGATGGTCGCGAAACTAACCATTTATCCGGTGAATGCAACCGCGCTCGAACAGATCAGCGCTGCTTGCCCTTGGTCGCGATGCGCTGGTAGTCGATCTTGAACATATCGTCGGTGAAGCGCACCCCGGTACGCAGGTTGAAAACCATCACCGTGGTGTCGAGGTTCTGCGCGTCGGTGATCGTCCATTGCTTGAGTTCGAAATTGTTCGGATCGAACATCATCGTGATCGTGGAGTTGCCGAACATCGACTTGTCGCCCACTACCAGCGTGATCATGTCGGGATCCTGCTTCACGCTTTTGAGACGCCCGCCGCCCAGATTGATCTTGTCGGAAAGCAGCATGTTGAGGGGCGTTGTCGAAAGCGCGTAGAGATCCCATGTATCGAGCTTGCGATTGTTGATGACGACCTGATTTCCGTCCGAAATCACGCGGATGGGGGAATTGTTGTAATTGAAGCGAATCTTGCCGGGGCGCTCGATATAGAAGGTGCCGCCAGTCTGCTCGCCCTTGGGGCCGAATTGCACGAATTCGCCGGTCATGGTGCGGATGGAGGAAAAATGATCCGCGATCTTCTGGGCTTCCGCAGCACCACTGGCGCCCTGCGCCACCGCAACGGCCGGAGCAAAAGCGGGCAGCGCGATGCTGAGGGCCATGGCACCGAACGCTGCCATGGCCGCAAGGCGTCCGGCTTTCGCAAATGCGGAAAAACGGGTGAGAAACGGGGAGAGCGTCATCGGCAGGCTTTCTCTTTTCGTCATTGTTTCAGGCTAATCCGCCACTTTGTCGCGAGTGTGGCGAATTCGGCCCCGGGCGGCATCAATCGCGCTGTAAGGCAGATCAGAAGTCGTCATCTTCGGTCGGCACCAGTATTTCGCGCTTGCCCGCATGGTTGGCAGGGCTAATCACGCCTTCTTCCTCCATGCGCTCGATGATCGAGGCGGCGCGGTTATAACCGATGCCGAGACGGCGCTGGATATAGGATGTCGAAACCTTCTTGTCGCGCAGCACCACGGCAACCGCCTGATCATAGGGATCGTCGGAATCCTCAAGGTTTGAAGTGCCTCCCGGACCGTTGCCGCCGCCGCCTTCTTCCTCTTCATCCTCGGTGATGGCGTCGAGATATTCCGGCACGCCTTGCAGCTTGAGGTGCTGCACGATGCGTTCCACCTCATCGTCACCGACAAAGGGTCCGTGCACACGCTGGATGCGCCCGCCGCCCGCCATGAACAGCATATCGCCCATCCCGAGCAATTGTTCTGCGCCCTGTTCACCGAGAATCGTGCGGCTGTCGATCTTGGACGTGACCTGAAACGAGATACGGGTCGGGAAATTCGCCTTGATCGTGCCGGTGATGACATCGACGGAGGGGCGCTGGGTTGCCATGATGACGTGAATGCCCGCCGCGCGCGCCATTTGCGCCAGACGCTGCACCGTGCCTTCAATATCTTTGCCCGCGACCATCATGAGATCGGCCATTTCGTCGATGATGACGACGATATAGGGCATCGGCTCAAGATCGAGCTGCTCGGTTTCGTAAATGGCCTCGCCGGTATTGCGGTCGAAGCCGGTCTGCACGGTGCGCGCGATCTGCTCGCCCTTCTTCTGCGCCTGACTGACGCGCTGGTTGAAGCCGTCAATATTGCGCACGCCGACCTTGGACATCTTGCGGTAGCGGTCTTCCATTTCGCGCACGGTCCATTTGAGCGCCACCACCGCCTTTTTCGGATCGGTCACAACCGGGGTCAGAAGGTGCGGAATGCCGTCATAGATGGAGAGTTCCAGCATTTTGGGATCGATCATGATCAGGCGGCACTGATCGGGCGTCATGCGATAAAGCAGCGACAGGATCATGGTGTTGATGGCGACCGATTTGCCCGAGCCGGTGGTGCCTGCCACCAGCAGATGCGGCATCTTGGCAATATCGGCGATGACCGGCTCGCCATTGATGGTCTTGCCCAGCGCCAGCGCCAGCTTTGCCTTCGATTGCTCGAAATCGCGGCTTGCCAGCATTTCACGCAGATAGACCATTTCGCGCTTCTGGTTGGGCAGTTCGATGCCGATCACATTGCGGCCCGGCACGACCGCCACGCGCGCGGCAATGGCACTCATGGAGCGGGCAATATCGTCGGCGAGCCCGATGACGCGCGAGGACTTGATGCCCGGTGCAGGCTCAAGCTCGTAAAGCGTGACCACCGGCCCCGGCTTGACATTGATGATTTCGCCGCGCACGCCGAAATCTTCCAGCACCCCTTCGAGAAGGCGGGCGTTCTGCTCCAGCGCATCGCGCGAGAGCGTCGCGTCGCGCTGCACCAGCCTGGGTTCGGCGAGAAAATGCAGCGCAGGCAGTTCGAATATGCCGCTGTCATTGAGGAAGGAGGGCTGTGCCTCGTGCTGGATGCGTGATCCGGGCCGGGGAGAGGCGGGGCGTTCGCCCACGCGTGTCCCCACCGGGGCCTTGCCGCGTATAGGCGGCGCATCGTGCCATTCCTGTCCGGCAAGTGGGGTTTCGTCCATGTCGAAAGGCGGCTCGCCCTCGTCATGCGCGCCAAAGCCCGGCTCGCGGCGCGGTGCATTCCGTGCTGCATTATGCGCTTTGGGGCGCGTATTCAACTGGTCGAATTCGTCCCCGCGCGATCTGCTGCGGCCCATGCCCGCCAGCCGCCTGAAACTTGCCGATATGCTGAGCGCCGTATGCGTCAATGCACCGATCAACTGCGTGCTGCGACCGGAAGGGGCGTCGTCCTCGTCATCTTCGGAGAAATCGTCTTCGATGGCTGTCGGGCGCTGGTCGGACCCTGCGTCGGCGTGGTTTCTTCCAATGATCCCGCTTGCAAAAAGCATGAGCCAGAGTGTCGGCAGGGCCAGTATCAGCGCAATGACGGATGCAATCGTGCCTTGCGGGAAGCTGCCCAGAAAGAGGGCGGGAAAGCGCAGCATCATATCGCCGAAAACGCCGCCGAGGCCGATAGGCATCGGCCAGCTTTCAGGCACGGCAAAACAGCTTGCGATTGCTGCACAGAGCAGGCTTGCACCCGCCCATGCGAAACCGCGCCTGCCCGTTTGCCCGATATATCCGCGCGTCATCAGAAGCAGCGACCAGACCGCCAGCGGCAGCAGCGCAGGCACGCTCGCCAGACCGAAGAACTGCATGGCAAGATCGGAAAACACCGCGCCCGGATAGCCGAGCGCATTGGTGATTGGATTATCGGTGGCATGGCTGAAGCTTGGATCGGCAACATTCCAGGTTGCCAGCGCGCCCACCGCCATGGCGGTCAGCGCTAGCAGCGCAAGCCCCAGCAGGATATAGATCTGCCTGCGCAAAAGATTGGACAGCCTCAGCCTGTCTTCCGAAAGCCGCTCGTTACGCAGCGGGTATGAGGGCGAATATTCTTGCCGCATCTAGCCTGTCCCGAACCGTTTATTGGCCCACGGCGGAATCGCCGCAGGCAGAATGAAATCGGGCTGATCCTAGAACGGCGATGGTTAATTCCCCATTAACCATGCGCCTTGCGCTTAATGCACCGACTCGCCATGCAGGGCGATGTCCAGGCCCTCGATCTCGGCCTGCTTGCCGACACGCAATCCCATGACGGCCTTGATCGCATAAAGGATGATGGCCGTGGCGATGGCGGTATAGACGATGGTGATGGCCGCACCGAAAAACTGCTTGGCGATGGTTGCTTCTGCCGCAGCCGGATTGATGGCCGCATCGGCGAAAACGCCGGTGAGGATCGCGCCGATGAAGCCGCCGACCCCATGCACGCCGAAAGCATCGAGCGAATCATCGTAGCCGAGCGCATGCTTGATTTTTACCGCTGCGACATAACAGATGGCGCCTGCAATAATGCCAAGGAAAAGCGCGCCTGTCGGATTGACGAAACCGGCAGCAGGCGTGATGGCGACAAGACCGGCGATTGCGCCCGAAATGATGCCAAGAACGCTGGGCTTGCCTGAAATGGCCCATTCGACGAGCATCCATGCCAGAGCGGCACCCGCGGTTGCGACCTGCGTGTTGAGCATGGCGACAGCGGCAAGCGCATTGGCGCCAGCGGCGGAACCGGCATTGAAGCCGAACCAGCCGACCCAGAGCAGGGCTGCGCCAATCACCGAAAGAACGAGATTGTGCGGGGCCATATTGGTGTGGCCGTAACCGTCGCGCTTGCCGATGATGAGTGCTGCGACGAGGCCCGCGACACCGGCATTGATATGCACCACCGTGCCGCCCGCAAAATCGAGAACGCCGTCCGAGCCCAGAAAGCCGCCGCCCCAGACCCAGTGGGCGACGGGCACGTAGACAATGAACAGCCACAGCGTCAGGAAGACCAGCATGGAAGAAAACTTCATGCGTTCGGCGAAGGAGCCTGCGATCAGCGCCGGGGTGATGATCGCAAAAGTCATCTGGAAGGTGATGAAAAGATATTCGGGAATCGTGCCGGTGAGCGATTGCATGCTCACGCCCGCAAAGAAGGCTTTGGAGAGGCTGCCAATAAAGGCATTCATCGAACCGCCATCGGTAAAGACGAGGGAATAGCCCGCGACCATCCACAATACGGACATGAGGCAGGCAATCGCAAAACTTTGCATCACGGTTGAAAGCACGTTTTTCCGGCGCACCATGCCGCCGTAAAAAAGCGCCAGTCCCGGAATGGTCATCATCAGGACCAGGGCGGTCGAAATCAGCATCCATGCCGTGTCGCCCGTATCGAGCGCGGGGACGTCTGTTGCCTGCGCAAGTGTTTCGCGTTGCGATAAAAGCAGGATGGAGAACGCTATAAGCGCCGTTTGTTTGTTTCTTCCTGTCATGAACATCAAATCTCTCCGTCGAATGGAGCCTTTCGCGTCTTGGCGGCAAAAGGCCGGGATCAATCAGGGAGAAACAAGAATCATGCCAGTTGGAAAAAAGCCTGCGCAACGGGGCATTGCGCGCCTTTGAGGGAGGGAGATTGCTTAAAATTTAGCCATTAATAGAATATGCCTTAAATTTAGACGCCGCGCTTGTTGCCCCAGATCAGCACATGAAGCTGGGGCAGCACATGCGCGTTAAACCAGCGGTCCGCGATCACCCGATCAAGGAGCCATTGCATGCGCTGCATGATGCCATTCATATCGATTTGCGCGTCTTCGGCTTCGGGCGGAGGCGGCGTGTGATTGCCCGGCTGCAAATAAAGGGAAAGATGCGGATAGCGCGCCGCCGCATTTTTCGCGAAGGCATAATCCGCCTCATCGAAGATCACGAATTTGAGCACGGTCCTTGGCTTGCTCGCAGCGGCTTTCAGGCATTGTTCAAAAGCGAGCCAGTCGGTTTCCATGCCGCTTGAGGGCGGTTTGGGGCTGAGCACCAGCGTATCGAGGCTTGAAAACCAGTCCTTTGCCACCGAACCTTGCGTTTCCAGCGCAAAGCGATAGCCCTCGCCTTGTCCGCGCCGGATCAATGGTTCCAGAGGCTGGATTGCCGGATTGCCGCCAGAAAGTGACACTGTTAGAGGCGTTTTCCCGGAAAGTGCCGTCACTTGATCCCAGATTGCATCCACGCTCATCGGCTTCCATTGGTGCCGAAAGCGGCTTTCGACGGCGTGCAGGCTGTCGCACCAAGCGCAACGATAGTCGCAGCCGCCGGTGCGCACGAAGACGGTCGGCTCGCCGATCAACACGCCTTCACCCTGAATGGTGGGGCCGAAAATCTCGCTGATGCGAATGTCGGAAGCCATTTTCATAGCCGGTATTCCGCCCATGTCTTTGGCGTTTCGCTCACACGCACGGCGGAAATTTCCGGCCAGCGCACGCGGCACCAGTCATAAAAATGCCGCGCCAGGCATTCCGCCGTCACGCGGTTATGGCCCAGCACCTCATTGAGGTGGCGGTGATCGAATGCATCGTCGATATAATGCTTGAGGGGTGCCAGTTCATGATAGTCGCGCACAAAGCCGTGCTGGTCGAGCTTGTCTGCGCAAAGCTCCACCACGACGATGTAATTATGACCGTGCAGGCGTGCGCATTGATGATCGGCGGGCAGTTCCGTCAACTGATGCGATGCGGAGAAGTGGAATTCCTTGGTGATGCGAAACATCAGCGGTTCCTCCCCTCGATTGCCGTGCGCCAGAAGGTTGCGTCTTCATAAGGTGTCGGGTCTTCGATGCCCGCAAGATGAAAAGCCTCGCGCCGCTCGACGCAGGTTCCGCAACGCCCGCAATGCTGTTCGCCGCCCTTGTAGCACGACCATGTGGCCGCAAATGGCGTGCGGTATTTCGCACCATCCACAACGATGTCGCTTTTGGAGCAATGCACATAGGGGGCGAGCAGGTCTATATCGGCATAGCCTTCGAGCGCATGGTTCTGCATGGTCTGGAAGGCATCGATGAAGCCGGGACGGCAATCGGGATAGATGAAGTGGTCGCCGCCATGAACGGCAAGCGCTACGGCCTCAGCCTTTTGTGCCGCCGCAACACCAAAGGCAATGGCCAGCATGATGGCATTGCGGTTGGGAACCACGGTGATCTTCATGGTGTCTTCGGCATAATGGCCGTCGGGAACCGCGACATTATCGGTCAGGGCCGAGCCGGTCAGGCTTGCACCGATTGCACTTATATCGATGATCTGATGCGGGACTTCGAGCCGTCTTGCGCAGGCTTGTGCGAAGTCCAGTTCCTTCTTGTGCCTTTGGCCGTAATCAAACGAAATCAGGCCAGTGAGTGTCTGTTCGGCTGCGATTTTATGTGCGAGCGAAACGGAGTCCAATCCGCCGGAGCAGATGACGAGCGTTTTCATATGTCTTGTCCTTGTTTTGACCGGGTAGGCTGCGACCGGGTGTTACGGGCGGGTTCCTAACGCATGATCGGCGGCTTGTAAACGCCACGAAACAGGGAGAAAAAGCGGGTGCTGAAAAATTGGAATGACGATCTTCCGGAATAAATCCATTTAAATCGATATTGCTGCCCAAGCCAGATTGACGCGCCTGTGAAGCGTCTTTAGGTTTCCAGCCGGTTCCCGAGGGGGAGAGGCAGATGTTGCGATTTTTGCGATGCATCTGCCAGCATGGTTTTCATGTCGGTTTCTGGCATGCGGACGCAGATTCAGGGCGGCATAATCGTGCTGCAAAAAAGTCGAGGAAGAGGTATTCGCGGATGAAAGTGCTTGTCGCAGTCAAGCGGGTTGTCGATTACAACGTGAAGATCCGGGTCAAGGGAGACGGTTCTGGCGTCGAGCTTGCGAATGTGAAGATGTCGATGAACCCGTTCGACGAGATTGCTGTCGAAGAAGCGATCCGTTTGAAGGAAGCGGGCAAGGTGACGGAAATCGTCGCGGTTTCGGTCGGCCCGGCACAGGCACAGGAAACCTTGCGCACGGCGCTCGCCATGGGTGCGGATCGTGCGATCCTCGTCAAGCATGACGAACTGGTCGAGCCGCTGGGCGTCGCCAAGGTTCTCAAGGGCGTGGTCGAAGCCGAAAAGCCGGACCTCGTGTTTCTGGGCAAGCAGGCCATCGATGATGACAGCAACCAGACCGGGCAGATGCTCTCGGCGCTTTTGGGCTGGAGCCAGGCGACCTTTGCCTCGAAGGTGGAACTGGAAGATGGCTCGGCCAAGGTGACGCGCGAAGTCGATGGCGGTCTTCAGACCATCGACGTCAAGCTTCCCGCCATCGTGACGGTGGACCTGCGTTTGAACGAGCCGCGCTATGCCTCGCTGCCCAATATCATGAAGGCCAAGAAGAAGCCGCTGGAAGAGAAGTCGCCAGCCGATTTCGGCGCCGATGTCGCGCCGCGCCTCAAGGTTCTCAAAACCGAAGAGCCGGGCGGTCGCAAGGCGGGCGTCAAGGTCGGTTCAGTCTCTGAACTGGTCGAGAAGCTTAAAGCCGACGGCGTGTTGTAAGAGATCGGAAGGGACAAGATAAATGGCTATTCTTCTTATTGCCGAACATGACAATGCAACGCTTTCCGATCAGACGGCCAAGGCGCTGAGTGCGGCTGCCCAGATCGGCGGCGATGTCGATATTCTGGTGGCAGGCAAGGGCGCGAAGGCTGCGGCTGATGCGGCAGCAAAGCTTTCGGGCGTGCGCAAGGTTCTGCTGGCTGAAAGCGATGCGCTGGAAAACCAGCTTGCGGAGCCGGTGGCAGCCCTCATCGTTGAACTCGCAGGAAACTACGACACGATCATCGCACCGGCCACCACCTCGGCCAAGAACGTGCTGCCACGCGTGGCGGCCCTTCTCGATGTGATGCAATTGTCTGAAATCTCGGAAGTCGTGTCGGCTGATACGTTCAAGCGTCCGATCTATGCGGGCAATGCCATCCAGACCGTGCAATCGACGGATGCCAAGAAGGTCATCACGGTGCGCACGGCCTCTTTCCAGGCAACGGGTGAAGGCGGTTCGGCTGCGGTCGAAAGCGTCAATGCCGCCGCCGACCCGGCACTGTCGAGCTTTGTCGGCAATGCGCTTTCGGGTGGCGATCGTCCGGAGCTGACATCGGCCAAGATCATCATTTCGGGTGGTCGCGCGCTTGGTTCGTCGGAGAAATTCCAGGAAGTGATCCTGCCGGTTGCCGACAAGCTTGGCGCTGCCGTTGGTGCAAGCCGTGCGGCGGTCGATGCGGGCTATGCGCCCAATGACTGGCAGGTTGGCCAGACCGGCAAGGTGGTTGCGCCTGATCTTTATATCGCGGTGGGCATTTCCGGCGCGATCCAGCATCTGGCGGGCATGAAGGACAGCCGCGTCATCGTCGCGATCAACAAGGATGAGGAAGCGCCGATCTTCCAGGTGGCGGATTACGGCCTCGTCGGCGATCTGTTTACGGTCTTGCCGGAGCTTGAAAAGGCGCTTTGATTTATTTTGAGGCGGCGGAAACATCCGCCGCCTTTTTCTGTACTATACTGAACGGATCACCGCATCGGGCGGAAGTATCAGGGAGTTTGAACGGTGGCGATCAAGTCGGTAGGCATTGTTGGCGCAGGCCAGATGGGTGGCGGTATCGCCCATGTTTGCGCGTTGGCGGGTTATGATGTGTTCTTGCACGATGCGGCATCTGACCGGCTGGAAAAGGGTATCGCCACCATCAATGGCAACATGGCGCGGCAGGTTTCGTCGGGCAAGCTGGAAGATGAACAGCGCAACGCCGCCATGAAACTGATCCGCGCGGTCAATTCCATGGAAGATCTGGCCGGTGTCGATCTGGCCATCGAAGCTGCGACCGAAGACGAGACCGTCAAGCGCAAGATTTTCACGCAATTATGCCCGATCCTCAATCCGCAGGCCATTCTTGCGACCAACACGTCATCGATCTCCATTACCCGGCTTGCTTCGACCACCGACAGGCCAGAGCGTTTTATCGGCATTCATTTCATGAATCCGGTGCCGATCATGAAGCTCGTCGAACTCGTGCGCGGCATTGCCACCGATGAGGAAACCTTCCGCAAGTCGAAGGATTTCGTCAGCGCGCTCGGCAAGACGGTGACGGTGGCGGAAGACTTCCCCGCCTTTATCGTCAATCGCATTCTGCTGCCGATGATCAATGAGGCGATCTACACGCTCTATGAAGGCGTCGGCACGGTGGAGGCCATCGATACGGCGATGAAGCTGGGCGCCAATCATCCGATGGGGCCGCTGCAACTGGCCGACTTCATCGGCCTCGATACCTGCCTTTCCATCATGCAGGTGCTGCATGACGGGTTGGCGGATTCAAAATATCGCCCATGCCCGCTGCTGGTCAAATATGTCGAAGCAGGATGGCTTGGCCGCAAGACGGGCCGTGGCTTCTACGATTATCGCGGCGAGCATCCGGTTCCCACGCGCTGATAATAGCTATTTGAGCTTTAAGGCCGGTTTCGCAAGCGACCGGCCTTTTTGTTTGCGGGCGATTTCATGCCTGTGGAAAACACAGTTATGCCTATCATTAACTTATTGTTAACGCTACGAATTCAGCTCTTGTTCATCTTTAATTGTTAAAGTTTTCATTAAGATGCACCAAGGCCGAAAGGGGTTTGTTAACCCTTGAAGGCATGGGGAGCATCGCTTTCGAGCTGCCAATCCCAGAGCGGTTCCTGTTTAAGCGGAACCGTTGGGGGTCGCTTCTCAAGCCTTTGTTTTATCATATGGGGTGAAGACGATGAATATCATTGTCCTGTTGCGTGACAGCGTTAACGTCATCCGTGAGTTCGTTGCACCGAGCTACAGGCCCGAGCGCCATTATATGCGCGGACCCGGCCCGGCCTGCGCGGCGCGCACGGCTATCTGATCTGCGGTTAATCCGCAAAATGTTCTAAAGCGCGTCGCGATCTTTCAGATTCGCTCCTTACGCTTTAAGTTGTTGTTTTACGCATGTCGTTATCCCGAAACCGGTTCCCACTTTCGGGCGACATGCTCTAAAGAAAAAGCCAGAGCGGCGACGCTCTGGCTCTATCTATTTGTTTTTACGCATTATCCGGACGCAAAACCGTTTCACACTTTTGCTGGAAATGCTCTCGGCTTACTTATTCCAGACCCTCAAACAGCGCGGTCGACAGGTAGCGCTCGGCGAAGGACGGAATGATTATGACAATATTCTTGCCTTTGTTTTCCGGGCGCTTGCCGATTTCGATGGCAGCGGCCAGCGCTGCACCCGATGAAATGCCGACGGGAATTCCTTCCACGCGCGCGATCAGGCGCGCATTGGCGAAGGCGTCGTCATTGGAAACCTGCACGACTTCGTCATAGATTTCGGTATCGAGCGTCTTGGGGGCGAAGCCTGCGCCGATGCCCTGAATCTTGTGCGGGCCGGGCGTGCCGCCGGAAAGAACCGGGGAATCGGTCGGCTCGACCGCAATGACCTTGAAGGAGGGCTTGCGCGCCTTGATGACCTGACCGACGCCGGTGATCGTGCCGCCCGTGCCAATGCCCGAAATCAGAATATCGGCTTCGCCATTGGTGTCGTTCCAGATTTCCTCCGCAGTGGTCAGGCGGTGGATTTCAGGATTGGCCGGGTTTTCAAACTGCTGCGGGATGATCGCGTCGG
Source organism: Falsochrobactrum shanghaiense (assembly GCF_003149535.1). Classification (GTDB taxonomy): domain Bacteria; phylum Pseudomonadota; class Alphaproteobacteria; order Rhizobiales; family Rhizobiaceae; genus Brucella; species Brucella shanghaiense. Next base: position 807,719 of record NZ_QGDB01000001.1, read on the forward strand.
GATTGGTCTGGGCAATTTCCTCTGCCTTGGCAATCGCCCCCTTCATGCCCTTTGGCCCTTCGGTCAGCACCAGCTCGGCGCCCAGAAGCTTGAGCAGCTTGCGGCGTTCAACCGACATGGTTTCAGGCATGGTGAGGATGAGGCGATAGCCCTTGGCCGCGGCTGCAAAGGCGAGCGCGATGCCGGTATTGCCGGATGTCGGCTCTACGAAAACCGTCTTGCCGGGAACCGCCTTGCCCTCTTTTTCGAGCGTTTCGATCATCGCCAGACCGATGCGGTCCTTGACGCTTGCCAGCGGATTGAAGAATTCGAGCTTGACCAGAAGATTGGCGTCGACGCCGTTTTCCCGGGCGAATTTGTCGATGCGAACCAGCGGCGTATTGCCGATTGTGTCGAGAATGGAATTATATATACGGCCACGACCCGAGGTCTGGCCGTCGATTGCGCCCTGGGGCTTGGTCATGAAATAATCTCCTTCTATTTTGCGGAAGTTTATGAGGAAACAACGCAAAAGCATAGCTGTACTCGTGCGTCATATCCGGCTGGAGGAGAAATTATTGCTATATAGTGCAAAAATGAAGAATATTATTCTGGTATACTATGACTAAAATAGGCACTGCTTTTTGAGCCGTTTGATCTGCATCAATGCTTTTTCCATCTCGTTCGCAGAAGATTGAATGCAATATGGAGGTAAGATCATGTACAAGAAAATTCTGATCGCGACTGATGGATCCGATCTGGCCGCAAAGGGTGTCGAGCAGGGAGCGAAGCTGGCAGCGAAGCTCGGCTCGGGCGTATTGCTGGTTTCCGTGACCGAATTGTTGCCTTCTTATGGGATCGTGGTTGCCGCCGAATGGGCATCCAGCCCTGCGGCGTTTCAGGAATATCGCGATGCCTTGAGCAAGGCCGCAGCCGATCTTCTGGCGCAGGCCAAGGCAAAAGTGGAAAGCGCGGGCGTCGCCGCCGAAGTTCTGCATGTCGAAAACCAGTCGCCGGCGCAGGGCATCGTCGAAGCAGCCAAGCAAAAAGGATGCGATCTTATCGTCATCGCCTCGCATGGACGGCGCGGCGTCAACAAGCTTCTGCTTGGCAGTCAGGCGGCAGAAGTGTTGACTTTAAGCACGGTGCCGGTGCTCATCATCAAGTAGGCGCGATGATCGTGTCGGGCCGCTCATTTCCCGATGGGCATTAACAACGCAAGAAGATTGCGGCACAGTTCTGATAGAGTTGACAGAGGCTTTTTCAGGAGATCGTCATGACTGCGCCGCGTCCTTCCAAAACCAGCATCGGCAATCATCTGCTGCATCCCGAAACGCAGATGCTCAATTATGGCTATGATCCCGATCTTTCAGAAGGCGCGGTCAAGCCGCCGGTATTTCTGAGTTCGACCTTCGTTTTCAAGACGGCGGAAGACGGGCGGGACTTTTTCGATTTCGTCTCCGGGCGCAAGGAGCCGCCCGAAGGCGTCGGCGCGGGACTGGTTTATTCACGCTTCAATCATCCCAATAGCGAGATCGTGGAAGATCGTCTGGCGGTTTATGAGGGGGCGGAAAGCGGCGCCGTGTTTTCTTCGGGCATGTCGGCCATCGCGACCACACTGCTTGCCTTTGTGCGTCCGGGCGACGTGATCCTGCATTCGCAGCCGCTTTATGGCGGCAGTGAAACGCTGCTGGCGAAGACGTTCCATAATTTTGGCGTCGAGGCCGTGCCTTTTGCGGATGGCGTGCATGAGGAGGCGATTGAAAAAGCTGCCGAAGAAGCGCTTTCCAAAGGGCGCGTTTCCGTCATTCTGATCGAAACGCCAGCCAATCCGACCAATAGTCTCGTGGATATTGCCGCAATTGCGCGCATTGCCGGGAAAATTGAAACGCGGCAGGGACATCGCCCGGTGATCGCCTGTGACAATACATTGCTCGGTCCGGTGTTCCAGAAGCCGCTGGAGCACGGCGCCGACCTGTCGCTTTATTCGCTGACCAAATATGTCGGCGGACATTCCGACCTGATCGCAGGTGCCGTGCTGGGCAGCAAGGATCTGGTGCGGCAGGTCAAGGCGCTGCGTGGAGCCATCGGAACGCAGCTCGATCCGCATTCCTGCTGGATGTTGGGCCGCTCGCTTGAAACATTGGGGCTGCGCATGGAGCGCGCCAATACCAATGCGCTTGCGACCGCCGATTTCCTGCGCGATCATCCCAAGGTGGAAAAGCTGCATTATCTGTCGTTTGCGGGTGACGATTCGGCGCTGGGCGCCTTGTTTGAGCGCCAATGCAGCGGCGCGGGCTCCACCTATTCGTTCGACATCAAGGGCGGGCAGGCGGCGGCATTCCGCTTTCTCAATGCGCTGCAAATCCTCAAGCTTGCGGTCAGTCTGGGCGGCACCGAATCGCTGGCAAGCCACCCGGCAACGATGACGCATTCGGGCGTTCCCATCGAGGTGCGCGAGCGCATCGGCGTGCTTGAATCGACGATCCGGCTTTCGATCGGCATCGAGCATCCCGATGATCTGATCGCCGATCTCGCGCAGGCGCTGGAGGCTGCGTGAAGCTCGAAAAACAAGGGAAGAAAAATGGTGCGGGTGGTCGGAATCGAACCGACACTCCTTTCGGAACCGGATTTTGAGTCCGGCGCGTCTACCAGTTCCACCACACCCGCACATGACTGGCAAAGCAGCCCGATATGGCCCTGAAACGGACAGTGGAGAGGGATATAACGGCTAAACGAAATCAGGTCAATTGCTCTCGCGCGGCTTGATTGCTTATCCTTTTCGTTCCGCGAAATTTCGGATGCGATTGCGGATGATGCGCGTGAGATTGCGCGTGCGCTGGTAGAGATGAATCTGTGAAGCGGCCTGGCGTACATGCCGGTCCGCGCCCGGATTGAGGCCGATTACCAGCGTTTCCACGCTCTCACGCTCCTGAAACAGCCGCGACATGACCGGATGGTCGGGCGGCGCGCAGGAATCGGTGCGGATGATGTTCGGGTCTTCAAGATGATTCCTGAGGACGTCGAGCATCAGCAGCATGCCGGGCGAAAAGGCGCGGAGCGTCTCATCATAGGCGGTTTTCCACGTCCATGCCTCGCCGGATACGGTGAAAACGATCAGAATGGCAATGACCCGGCCCTCAAGCTGGAGCGTATGGATGCGCACGCAATCGCGTTCGGCTAGATTATTGACCGCTTCGCGTGCAAAGGCCGCACGAAAGCGGTCCACAGCCATCGCAGTGCCGCGCCGCCCCTTCCAGCCGCTTGCTTCAAGCGTGAGGAAGTGCTCGAAAGCGGGGCGTATTTCATCCGGGCTTCGGGCAATGCGGTATTCAAGCCTGCCCTGTTCAGCAAGGCGGCGTCTAAGCCGGCTAAGTTCCCTGCGATGATGATGGCTGATCGCCTGTTCGAGATAGGTTTCGCCATCAAGCCTGCTTTCGAGAAAGGGGCGTTCGGTCTTCTCAATGGAGATGATCGGCAATTGTCGTCCGACAGCGACCGAACGGATCAGCTTGGCCACCGCGCCTTTTGCCCGCATTTCGGGCAGAACCAGAATTTCCGGCATTTTCAAATGGTCGCGCGCGAGAATATCGAACAGGTCTTCGAGAACGCCGAGCGGGTCGTCATGGTCGATGAGCGGTGTACCCTGCGGGCCGAAGGGTGTGGCCCATGCGCGAAGAACGGGGGTGGAGAGCGGCAGGCCGGGGCGCTCGATCGTATAGGGCATCACGAAGCGCAGGCGGCTGCGCGTGTCGTTTTCGTCGCGCATGACCATGAAGCGGACTTCGCGATCTTCAAGGCGCGGCATGGCAGGGGCCAGAAAGCGGGCATTGAAGAAAATATTCGGCTCTATGGCGCGATTGCCCAGATGATCTAGTTCGTCGCGCAGGTCAAACCCGGCCGAAGAGCCATAAATGGCAAGCTTGCGCGGAATATCGCGGCTGCTCAGGCTTTCTTCAAGATGCTTTTTCGCGTCTTCATTAGCCAGCTTATCGGAGAGTTCGGACACAATGCGGGCTGCATTTCCACCCGCAGATTCCTCAAGCAAGGGTTTGGCGGCCATTAAAAGGTCTCCTCCGAAGTATTGCTCTATTTTGCGCAACGAGAGTAAACATCACCATATTCATTGTGCGGTTGACGACGGACGAGATCAGGACTGCTTGAAGCAGTATTGAAATGGCAGTCGACAATGCAATGTCCCCCAGTCTGAAGCGCGCAATGAGCAGCAGATCGAGGGCGATACTAGAAGATGAGTTCTTTATAAAAGGAAAAGGAAACAGCCGGTTGCGCATCGCCGCGACAAAGCTTTGCGGATGGTAATTATTTCCTGAATCCAGGTCGTCACCACGACCTGGAGCAGTTCAAGCCATTGCGTATAAGCAAGAACCGCTCCAACCGGCTGGAAAAGCTTCAGGACACAAAAAACCCGGCGATTATGCGCCGGGTTTTTTTATGGGCGATGCGCCAGAGGCTTACTCGAAGGCACCGTGGCAATGCTTGTATTTCTTGCCCGAACCGCATGGGCAAGGCTCGTTGCGGCTGACCTTGCCCCATGTTCTGGGATCGGCGGGATCGCGTTCGGATGCAGGCACTGTGCGCTCGTCCTGCTGGTGCTGCGCCCATGATCCCTCGTCAAAATCATCCTCGCCGGTGGTGCCGTCGATATGGCGGCCGGTCATCGGCGGAAGTGCCGGCTCCGGCGGAGCCTCGCGGACGATTTCAACGCGCATCAATTGCGATACGACGACTTCGCGCAGATTGGCGAGCATGGCCTGAAACAGCTCGAAGCCTTCCGTCTTGTATTCATTGAGCGGATCGCGCTGCGCATAGCCGCGGAAGCCGACCACAGAGCGCAGATGGTCGAGATTGACCAGATGTTCGCGCCACAGATTGTCGAGCGACTGCATGATGACCGATTTTTCGATATAGGTCATGATCTGCTGGCCGAAACGCTCGGCCTTTTCAGCAGCGGCCTTGTCGGCGGCGTCCTTGATGCGGGTCTCGAATTCTTCTTCCGCGATGCCTTCTTCCTTGGCCCATTCCTCGACCGGCAGGTCGAGGTTGAGCTTGGAGGTGACATCTTCCTTGAGGCCCGCAATATCCCATTTTTCCGCATAGGCGTCCTTGGGGATACGCAGCGCGACCATGTCCTCGATCACCTCGTGGCGCATGCCGCCGACAATATCGGTGAGGTCTTCCTCGTCCATCATTTCCAGACGCTGTTCGAAGATCACCTTGCGCTGATCGTTCATCACATCGTCATATTTGAGCAGGTTCTTGCGGATTTCGAAGTTGCGCGCCTCGACCTTGGTCTGCGCCTTTTCCAGCGCCTTGTTGATCCAGGGGTGGACGATGGCTTCGTCTTCCTTCAGCCCCAGCTTCTGGAGCATGCCGTCCATGCGGTCGGAGCCGAAAATGCGCATCAGGTCGTCCTGAAGCGACAGGAAGAATTTCGAGCGGCCCGGATCACCCTGACGGCCCGAACGACCGCGCAGCTGGTTGTCGATGCGGCGGCTTTCATGGCGTTCGGTGGCGAGAACATAGAGACCGCCAGCTTCAAGCGCCTTTTCCTTCAACTGCGCGATGTCAGCCTTGATCGCTGCAATCTTTTCTTCGCGCTCCGGCCCTTCTGGAACCTCGGAGAGTTCCTGACGCACGCGCATGTCCAGATTGCCGCCAAGCTGGATGTCGGTGCCACGACCGGCCATGTTGGTGGCGATGGTCACAGCGCCCGGAACACCGGCCTGTGCGATGATATAGGCTTCCTGCTCGTGGTAACGGGCATTGAGAACCTGGAAGCCCTTGACGCCTTCCTTGCGCAGGCGTTCGGCCAGAAGTTCCGATTTCTCGATCGACGTGGTGCCGACGAGAATGGGCTGGCCCTTTTCGTGGGCCGCACGAATATCGCGCACGATAGCGCGGTATTTTTCCTCGACCGTACGATAGACTTCATCGTCTTCATCAAGCCGCTTGATCGGAAGATTGGTCGGAATTTCCGTGACTTCCAGACCGTAGATATTGCCGAATTCCTCCGCTTCCGTCGCGGCGGTGCCGGTCATGCCGGCAAGCTTGGTATACATGCGGAAATAGTTCTGGAAGGTGATCGAGGCCAGCGTCTGGTTTTCAGGCTGGATCGTCACTTGTTCCTTGGCTTCGAGCGCCTGATGCAGACCTTCCGAATAACGGCGTCCCGGCATCATGCGACCGGTAAATTCGTCGATGATGACGATTTCGTCGTTGCGGACGATATAATCCTTGTCGCGCTGGAAAAGCTTGTGCGCGCGAAGCGCATTGTTGAGGTGGTGGACCACGGCGACATTCTCGATGTCGTAAAGGCTTTCGCCCTTGAGGTGGCCTGCCGCTTCGAGAAGCTTCTCTACTTTTTCCGTGCCTTCTTCGGTGAAGATCGCGGTTTTCTGCTTTTCGTCGATTTCGTAATCTTCCGGCGCAAGCGGCGGAATGAAAGTATCGATAAGCGTGTAAAAGTCGGAGCGGTCTTCCAGCGGGCCGGAAATGATGAGCGGCGTGCGCGCTTCGTCGATGAGGATGGAGTCCACTTCGTCGACGATGGCATAGTTGTGGCCGCGCTGGACCATCTGGCCGCGCTCATATTTCATATTATCGCGCAGATAATCGAAGCCAAGCTCGTTGTTCGTTGCGTAGGTGATGTCGCAGGCATAGGCCGCCTTGCGCTGGTCATCATCGAGGCCATGCATGATGACGCCGACGGTGAGACCGAGGAAATTATAGAGCCGGCCCATGGTTTCGGCATCGCGGGAGGCAAGGTAGTCGTTGACGGTGACGACATGGACGCCCTTGCCCTCAAGCGCGTTGAGATAGACGGGCAAGGTCGCCATGAGCGTCTTGCCTTCACCGGTGCGCATTTCAGCGATGCCGCGCTCATGCAGGACCATGCCGCCGATCAGCTGCACATCGAATGGGCGCATGCCGAGCACACGCTTTGCAGCCTCGCGCGCGGTTGCAAAAGCATCCGGCAGCAGGGAATCAAGCGATTTGCCTTCCGCCAGCGCCGCACGGAATTCGGCGGTCTTGGCCTGAAGCTGTTCGTCGGTGAGGGATTCGTAATTCTTTTCCAGCGCCGTGATCTTTTCCGCACGCTGGCGCAATGACTTGACGTGTCGATCGTTGGATGAACCGAATATCTTGCGGGCGAGGCCGCCAAAGCTGACCATTCCTGGTCCTTTCCTGTTCGTTCAGCCGGAAGCGCTTCCGGCAATATCGAAATGCTTTATTCACGCGTATTGAAACAAATGCAAGAAAAGCACGCTTGAAAAGCGGCCTTTTAAGGCGCTTTCTCACGCAGTTCTCCTTACGCCATACTGGACGCAAAGTCGAAGGACAGATAAGAGGGGGATCGGGCGATGTCAACGTTGCTCGAAGCGCCGGAATTTCTGTTTCTTCCATAAGCTATGGGGGTTTTCGGCCAAATTCTGCCGTATTCATCGGGCCGGTAAGTGCTCCGAAGGAGAGAATCCCATATGAAAGCCATTCTCAAAACCCCATACCGCAAGGCATTTGCCATTCTTGCAACGTCTGTTGCACTGGCAGGTTTCAGCGGCCATGCCGTGTTTGCCCAGGACGCAGCGCAAGGCACTGCCAAGCCTGCGGAAGCCGCGCCGTCTGCGGCTGCTTCCGAAGATCCGGCAAAGGTTCTTGCAACGGTCAATGGCAAGGACATCACCGTTGGCGAGGTGGATCAGGCCGCAGGCGATCTTGATCCGCAATTTGCGCGCCTTCCGGTCGAACAGCGCCGTCTGGCTGCTCTTGCCGCGCTGATCGACATCAAGGCGATGTCGGGCGAGGCGGAAAAGGAAAAGCTCGACCAGAGCGAGGAATTCAAAAGCCGCATGGAATTCCTGCGCGAGCGCGCCCTGCACAATGAATATTTCAAGAGCGAGGTCGTCGACAAGATTTCCGACGCCGATGTGCGCGCCCGCTACGACAAGGAAATCGCCGCCATCCCGCCGCAGGTCGAAGTGCGCGCGCGTCACATTCTCGTGAAGACCAAGGAAGAAGCCGAAGCCATCATCAAGAAGCTTGAGGATGGTGGGAAGTTCGAAGATCTGGCCAAGGAAAGCTCGACCGACGGCACAGCCGCCAATGGTGGCGATCTGGGCTATTTCACCGAAGGACAGATGGTGCCGGAATTCGAGAAGGCGGCCTTTGCGCTCAAGCCTTCCGAATATACCAAGGAGCCGGTGCAGTCGCAGTTCGGCTTCCATGTGATCCAGCTTGAAGATCGCCGCACCAAGCAGCCGCCCGCATTCGAGCAGGTATCGGAGCAGATTCGCTCGATTGTCATGCGCGAGCGTTATGTCGAGCTGGTCAAGAACCTGCGCGATGGCCTGAAAATCGAATATAAGGATCCTGCCGTCGACAAGGCGATGAAGGATGCCGCAGCCGCACAGGACGCAGCCGAAAAGGGCGATGCGGCGGATGAGGGCGCATTACCGCAATAATAAGCGGACAAGCAGTCAAACGCCCCGGCAATCCGGGGCGTTTTTTTTGACACTCATGCGTTTCCCGCTTGATTTTAAACCGCAAATCTTTCCAATGCGGTTGAAACCGTCCATCGCTTTTCAGAGGCAAACATGTCCGCGTCCGTATCTCCGCTTGCTCCAAAATATTATCCTCCCATGCCCGCTATCGATGGCGTGCGTATCGCGACTGCCGCGGCCGGGATCAAATATAAGGGCCGAACCGATGTGATGCTGATGGTGTTCGACCAGCCTGCGGAAGTGGCGGGCGTCTTCACCCGTTCGCTCTGCCCCTCAGCGCCGGTGGATTTCTGCCGCCAGAATCTGGTCCATGGCAAGGCGCGCGCCGTGGTGGTCAATTCAGGCAATGCCAATGCCTTTACCGGGAAAAAGGGGCGCGAGGCCACGCAGGCAACCGCAGAGGCGGCAGCCAGGGCTGTCGGCTGCAAGACGAGTGATATTTTTCTTGCCTCGACCGGCGTGATCGGCGAGCCGCTTGATGCGGGCAAGTTCTCCCATCTTCTGGGGGGAATGGCGCAGGAGGCGCATGAGGATTTCTGGGCGGAAGCCGCCAAGGCCATCATGACGACCGATACCTATCCGAAAGTGGCGACCGAAACGGTGCTGCTCGGACAGGTGCCGGTGACGATCAACGGCATTGCCAAGGGTGCGGGGATGATCGCGCCCGATATGGCGACGATGCTGTCCTTCGTGGTGACGGATGCACCCATCAGATCCGATGTGTTGCAGGGCCTGCTCGGCGAGGGTGTCGAGACGACCTTCAATGCGGTGACGGTGGATAGCGATACATCGACTTCCGACACGCTGATGCTGTTTGCAACCGGGCTCGCCGCCGGGCGCGGCGCGCCGGAAATCACCGATATTGCCGATGAGCGCCTTGGCGAGTTCAAAAAGGCGCTGGACCGCGTGCTCAAGGCGCTGGCGCTTCAGGTGGTGCGCGATGGCGAAGGCGCGCGCAAGATGGTCGAGATCGAAGTGAGCGGTGCGAAGTCTGCTGCTTCGGCAAAGAAAATTGCGCTTTCCATCGCCAATTCGCCGCTGGTCAAGACGGCGGTGGCCGGTGAGGACGCCAATTGGGGCCGCGTCGTCATGGCCGTCGGCAAGGCAGGCGAACCGGCTGATCGCGATCTGCTGGCGATCTGGTTCGGCGATATTCGCGTGGCTCATCAGGGCGAGCGTGATCCGGCCTATTCGGAAGAAGCAACGTCCGCTTACATGAAGGGCGAGGATATTCTTATTCGTGTCGATCTGGGACTGGGGAGTGGCAAGGCCACGGTCTGGACCTGCGATCTGACCAAGGAATATGTCGCCATCAATGGCGACTATCGCAGCTGATGACCATGCCCGGCCTTACTCCCGATCTCGCCATCGTCCGCAGGCTTGAAGCAGCAGGGTTTCGCGCATGGCCGGCAGCTTCGGTCAAGTATGACGGCGCATGGACGGTGCGACTGACGCCGGGGCAGGCTTCCAAGCGGCTCAATTCGGTCAATCCGCTCGATCCGGGCGATACGCGCGATATTGCGGCGCGTGTCGAACGGCTGGCGCAGCATATGCGCGGGCTGGATGTGCGGCCCTGTTTTCGCCTCACGCCGCTTGCGCCGGTGGAACTTGACCAGCATCTGGAAAGGCTGGGCTGGAAGCGTTTTGAAGAATCCATCGTCATGACCTGCGATCTGCAAAAGCTCGATCTGGCGGGGGCAGGCGACCTGACCCCGCTTGACGATATGGAACTGTTTGCCGATGCATCTTTTGCCATTCATGAACGCGCATTACAGCAGCGCTCCAGCTTCCTTGAGCTTCTGGGGCGCATAAGGCCGGTCAAGGGAATGTTCGTTCGGTGCAGCGATGGCGAGGCGGTCGCCAATGCGCTTTGCGTATGCGACGGCCCGATGGCGGGGCTGTTCGATGTGGGTACGCTGTCTTCCGCGCGCCGCAGGGGCCATGGTCAGGCGCTGATCGCTTCGGTGCTCAAATGGGCCAAAGGCGAGGGAGCGAAAACCGCGTGGCTTCAGATCGATGCCGAGAATGCCGCCGGGATCGCGCTTTATGAAGCTTTCGGGTTTCAGGAAGCCTATCGATATGCCTATCGGGAAAGCAACAAAATATGAGCGAGACGAAATCCCATCCCATCCTGCTGGTGGCGGCCTGTGCGCTGGTCGATGCGGATGGGCGCGTGCTTCTGGCGCAGCGCCCCGAAGGCAAGCAGCTTGCCGGGCTTTGGGAATTTCCCGGCGGCAAGGTGGAGCCGGGCGAAACGCCGGAAGAAACGCTCATTCGCGAATTGCAGGAAGAAATCGGCATTACGACCAAAGCGGCCTGTCTTGCTCCGCTGACATTTGCCAGCCACACCTATGAGAGTTTTCATCTGCTGATGCCGCTTTATGTCTGCCGTCGCTTTGAAGGCATTGCGCGCGGGCTTGAGGGGCAGGCGATCAAATGGGTCCGGCCCAGAGATATGCGCGATTATCCAATGCCGCCCGCCGATGAGCCGCTGATCCCCTTTCTGGTCGATCTTTTATGAGCGGTGGAAAAGTTCAAAATAGCTGACAAAGCGTTACGGATTCCGATTCTCGTTAATCGATGATTCACTCCGCTGCGGCATTCTCCCGAATGAGTGCCCCGGAGTTTGTCCCATGAGTTTCGACGATAATTTTTTCAAAACAGATCACAAGGAAAATACGCCGGGTCCATTTTCAAAAGCCGGGCGCGGCATCTTGCGCGTCGTGCTTTTGTTTGGTTCGGCAGCGATCGCTCTGGCGTTGATTATCGTCCCGGTTCTCAATGATCAGGCAAACAAGGTCGCATCGCAGTCGGTGCTGCCCAACGGTATCGACCGCACCATGACCGGATCGATCAAACGGACACCGCCTGCTGTTACCAGCAAGGGCGTCTCCGGCTCTCACTGCATCATCGAGGCGGATGGACGCCATAGCGGCGATTGCTGATTAGTTTTCTTCCGTTTTCTTCAGGGCCTCGGCCAGCGATGATTTGGCGGAACCGGGTTTGAGCGGCTTTTGCTGCGATTCATGCGGGGCCCAGCCCGAAAGCCAGATGGTCGAGAAAGTGGCGCGGATGCGTCCGTCGGGGTCGCTGAAACGCTCGGCATAGATTTCGGCTGCGCGCAGGAACAGCCGTCTGGAAACGGGTTTGCGCGAGCGGTCGCGCAGCACGTTCTGCATGCCCATGGCGCGCAGGTCGGCCATCAGGTTGAAGAGCGAATCATAGCGTACGGTCACGTTTTCGACATCGGTTACGGGAAGCGCGAAACCGGCCCGCTGCAAAAGTCCGCCCACATCGCGCACATCGGGGAAGGGAAAGACGCGCGGTGATGCACCGCCGGTCAGCTCGATTTCGGCCTGCAACAGGCTTTCGCGCAATTCGCCAAGGGTTCCGCTGCCGCTCAGGGCTGCCAGAAACAGGCCGTCCGGCTTGAGCGCGCGCGCAATCTGGATCATCGCGCCCGGCGTATCGTTGGTCGCATGCAGCGACATGAGCGAGACGATCAGGTCGGCGCTTGCTTGTTTGAGCGGCAGGAACTCCTCATCGCCGACGATTGCCGCAAAGGGGCCTTTCAAAAAACTTGCATCCTGTTCGATGCGCAGGATCAGATCGGCCTTGCCGGAACGGGCGATAGCTGCGGCAGCAAGCCCGTTATGTCCGGCGAGATCGATGGCAACCGCAAAATGGCGCTCGACCGCATCCAGCCGGTCTTCGAGATCTTCGGTGGTACGGCCCAGCAGGAAGTCCGCCCCCGGATCGGCGCGCGCAAAGGCACGGCGGCGAAATGCGAGCAGGAGTTCGCGGTCGAAAATCGCGCTTTCGGGAGTGGGAGCGGCCATGGAATTCTGTCTTCTCTTTCGGGCATGTGCCTGTAAACTGGGTCAGTGTTAAATGCATTCGAACGGGGGCGAATGCAATGGTGGATGACGACAGGCCGCATCACGGCTTGCTGCATATATTGCGCACAAAAGGGCTGGGCATCATGCGTGATGCCTTGCGCCATGGCACGAATTTGCTGTTTCCAGCCAGTTGTGCGGGGTGCCGGATGCAGGTTTCCCAGCCGGGAACGCTCTGCCCGCAATGCTGGTCGCAATTGCGTTTTATCGAAAAGCCCTATTGCCCGGTGCTTGGTATTCCGTTCAATCATGATTTTGGCGAGAACTTCATGAGTGCGGAAGCCATTGCCGACCCGCCGCCATTTCGCCGGTTGCGCTCGGCGGTGCAACATGACGGGGCTGCGCAACGCATGGCGGTCTCGCTCAAGTTTCATGATCGCACTGATCTTGCGCCATGGATGGCGCGCTGGATGCAGCGCGCAGGGCGTGAACTGCTCGATGATTGCGATGTGGTGGTGCCGGTGCCGCTGCATCGCTGGCGGATGTGGCAGCGGCGCTTCAATCAATCGGCGGAACTGGCGCGCGCGCTGGCGCGCCTGAATGAAAAGCCTTTTGCGCCGGAAGCGTTGAAACGCGTGCGCCGGACGCAACAGCAGATCGGCCTTGGCCTCAAGGAGCGCAGGCGCAATGTCGATGGCGCTTTTCGTGTTCCCAAGGAAAGTGAAATTCTCGTGCGCGGGCGGCGGGTTTTGCTGGTGGATGATGTTTATACGACCGGAGCTACGGTCAAAGCTGCCACACGCGCGCTTTCGCGCGGCGGGGCGGCGAGTGTGGACGTGCTCACCTTCAGCCGTGTCCTGCCGGAAACGTGAAAATCGAAAGGGCTTCCAGATCAGGCCGTTGCTGCCTATATAGGGAGTAACGAATGGAGTTTTTCATGGTCGATATTACCATCTATACGCGTCCCGGCTGCCCCTATTGCATCCGTGCCAAGGAGCTTCTCACAGCCAAGGGCGCGCAATTTAATGAAATCGTTGCGAGCGATTCGCCGCAACTGCGCGCCGAAATGCGAGAGCGTTCGGGCCGCAACACATTTCCGCAGATTTTTGTCGGTTCCGTCCATGTCGGCGGTTGCGACGATCTTTTCGCGCTCGACGCTCAGGACAAGCTCGACGGCCTGCTTGCAACCGGCGAATTGAAATAGGATCAGCACGATGAGCAGTTTTCGCGCAGCAGCAATCCAGATGCGTTCGGGGACCGATATTGCCCGCAATGTTGCTGATCTGGAAAAACTGGTCGCCGAGGCGGCAGGCAAAGGCGCACAATATGTGCAGACGCCGGAAATGACCGGCGCGCTGGTGCGCGACCGGCAAGCGCTGTTTGCGAGCCTGCGCGACGAGGCCAATGATCCGGTGTTCAAGGCGGCATCGGCGCTTGCCAAAAAGCATGGCATTTTTGTGCATATCGGCTCGACGGCCATTGCTGCGGGTGACGGCAAGATCGCCAATCGCGCCGCGATTTTTGCGCCTTCGGGCGAGAAGATCGCGACCTATGACAAGGTGCATATGTTCGATGTCGATCTCGACAATGGCGAAAGCTGGCGCGAATCGGCGACCTATGAACCGGGCAGGGAAACGGTGATCGCCGATCTGCCTTTCGCCCGGCTGGGCATGGCCGTCTGTTACGATATTCGTTTTCCGCAGCTTTTCCGAGCGCAGGCGCTCAATGGCGCCAATGTGATTACGGCTCCGGCTGCCTTCACACGGCAGACCGGTGAGGCGCACTGGCATGTGTTGCAGCGTGCGCGCGCCATCGAGAATGGTGCATTCCTGATTTCGGCAGCACAAGGCGGCGTGCATGAAGATGGCCGTGAGACCTATGGCCATTCAATCATCGTTTCGCCGTGGGGCAAGGTTCTGGCGGAAGCCGACCATGATGAGCCGGGCGTGATCGTCGCAGATATTGACGTGAGCGAAAGCGCTGCTGCGCGCGCCAAGGTGCCGAACCTGAAAAATGCGCGGGAGTTTTCGGTCAGGATCGCTGCCGCAGAAAAGAAAGAGGACGCATAATCCATGATCCGCTTTTCGCTTCATTGCGATCACGGCCATGAATTCGAGGGCTGGTTTCGCGACAATGCCGACTTCGACCGGCAGGCGGAAATGCAGCTCGTTTCCTGCCCCGTCTGCAACTCGCCGCATGTGGGAAAATCCTTGATGGCGCCTGCGGTTTCCACCAGCCGGACCAAGGAGAAAATGACGCTGGCGCTGGGCGATGCGCAAAAGCAGGCGCTGGACGAAATGCGCGAACTCAGCCGCAAGGTGCGTGAAAACGCCGATTATGTCGGAGATAAATTCGCTGAGGAAGCGCGCAAGATTCATTTCGGAGAAACCGAGGCGCGCGGCATCTATGGCGAAGCCTCGCGTGAGGATGTGAGTTCGCTGCTTGAGGATGGCGTCGAAGTTATGCCGCTTCCAATCTTCCCCGAAGACCAGAACTGATGTTCAGCCAGTGCGGGAGGCGGAGCGGATGAGCCTCTTGAATTCCGCGCTGTTCCTGCTGCTTGCGACTGGTACGCTTCTTGGCCTTATCCTGCCCTTGGGCAAGATTGCCGCCGAAGCGGGCGTTCCGCCTGCCATGTGGACATTTCTGGTTTCGGCAAGTGCGGGAACCATTTTGCTTGCGGCTTTGCTGCTGCAAAAAAGGAGCATCGGCTTTTCCGGCGGCAGGCTGCGCTATTATGTCTGCACCGCCATTATTTCCTATGCCTTGCCCAATCTGCTGATTCTTTCGGCCATTCCGCGCCTTGGAGCGGGTTTTACCGGCATCATGTACACGCTCTCGCCGGTGATCACTTTGCTGATTTCGATGAGCTTCGGCCTGCGCCGCCCCAATGCGCTTGGCATTGCGGGGATTGCGGTCGGTTTTGTTGGCGCGGTGATGGTGGCGCTGACGCGGGGCGAGGTCGGCAAGCCTGCCGATCCGCTCTGGGTCGCGGCAGCACTGCTCATCCCCGTGCTGCTGGCGATCGGCAATGTCTACCGGACGCTCGACTGGCCCAAAAATGCCGGGCCGACCGAGCTTGCGGCAGGAAGCCATCTGGCCGCGGCGCTAATGCTTTTGGGCGGAATTTTCCTGTTCACCGGAGATTTCCCGGTTCAGACATTTGCGCTGGTTCCCGGAGCTACGCTGGCGCAGGCTATCGCGTCGGCGGGCATGTTTGCGCTGTTCTTCCGCTTGCAGGCGGTGGGCGGGCCGGTCTATCTGAGCCAGATCGGCTATGTCGCGGCAGCGCTGGGTCTGATTTCAGGCACGCTGTTTCTGGGTGAGCACTATCCGCCGCTCACATGGATGGGAGCAGCAGTCATCGCCATCGGTGTGACCATGACCACCCGTGCGCAAAAACGTTGAAGAAACGCTGATTATTCCGGGCGTTCCGCCAGCACCATATAGTTCACATCCATATCGCGCGAACGGTTCCAGCTATCGGCCAGCGGATTGTAGCTCACGCCGACCTTGTCGATAAGGCGCAGGCCTGCTTTGGAAAGAGCGGTTTCGAGTTCCTGCGGGCGCACCAGCTTTTCATATTGATGGGTTCCGCGCGGGAGCCAGCGCAGCACATATTCCGCACCAAGAATGGCCAGCGCATAGGCTTTGGGCGTGCGATTGATGGTGGCGACGAACATCAGCCCGCCGGGCTTCACCATTTCGCTGGTCGCCGACATGAAGAGATCAACGTCGGAGACGTGTTCGACAACTTCCATATTGAGAACCACGTCGAATTTTTCGCCCGCTTGCGCCAGCGCTTCCGCCGTGGTGGCGCGATAATCAATGTCGAGCCTGCTTTGTGCGGCGTGGATTTTCGCCACTTCGATATTGGTTTCGGAAGCATCCGCGCCGATCACCGTTGCGCCAAGCCGCGCCATGGGTTCGCAAAGAAGCCCGCCGCCGCAGCCTATATCGAGCAGGCGCAGCCCCTCGAAAGGGCGGGGGCTGTTGGGGTCTCGTGCGAATTGGGCGCAGAGTTTTTCCTTGATATAGGCAAGGCGCGTGGGATTGAACTTGTGCAGCGGACGGAATTTGCCCTGCGGGTCCCACCATTGCGCGGCGATGCGCGAGAAATGCTCGATCTCGGAAGCGTCGATGGTGGTGCGGGCGGCGTCGGTCATGTCATTCTCCTGCGGGCGGCGGCATGCAGTCCTGCTCTCAAGGTAGCGTGTGATTGTCAAGGAGCAAATCATTTTCCTGATTTGCGATCTGCTGAGGGCGGGGGCGAATCACAGTCTTGCGAAATGCAGGCAATTTCGTTATGTGACCCCCGGGTTTGTCCGTCGCAATAAAGTAATGTTTGAACGGGCAGGAATGAAATTTATCAAAAGACGGGACGTATCCTTAAATGGCGCGCATCGTGATGAAATTCGGCGGCACTTCGGTGGCCGATCTGGAACGCATCTATAATGTGGCGCGCCACGTCAAACGCGAGGTCGATTCCGGCAATCAGGTGGCGGTCGTTGTCTCGGCCATGGCCGGAAAGACCAATGAGCTGGTCGGCTGGGTGCAGAACATGCCCAAAGTATGCGGCGCAAGCTCGCCGATCTATGATGCGCGCGAATATGATGCGATCGTTGCCTCGGGTGAACTGGTGACGAGCGGATTGCTGGCAATCGCGCTGCAATCGATCGGCGTCGATGCGCGGTCGTGGCAGGGTTGGCAAATTCCGATCAAGACCGACAATTCGCATGGCGCTGCGCGCATTCAGGAAATCGACGGCGCCGAAATCATCCGCCGCATGGAAATGGGGCAGGTCGCAGTCGTCGCCGGTTTTCAGGGCGTGGGCCCGGATAATCGCGTGGCAACATTGGGCCGCGGCGGCTCGGATACATCGGCTGTCGCCATTGCCGCCGGCGTGAAGGCCGACCGCTGCGACATTTATACCGATGTGGATGGCGTTTATACCACCGATCCGCGCATCGAACCCAAGGCCAAGCGCCTTTCGCGCATTACTTTTGAAGAAATGCTGGAAATGGCTTCGCTGGGCGCCAAGGTCTTGCAGGTGCGTTCGGTCGAGCTTGCCATGGTACACAAGGTTCGCACCTTCGTGCGTTCCAGCTTTACGGACCCCAATGCGCCGGGCATGGACGATCCGATCAACCCGCCCGGAACACTTATTTGCGACGAGGAAGAAATCGTGGAACAGCAGGTCGTCACAGGAATCGCCTATGCGAAGGATGAGGCGCAGATTTCGCTCCGGCGTGTCAATGACCGCCCCGGTGTTTCTGCCGCCATTTTCGGGCCGCTGGCGGAAGAATATATCAATGTCGACATGATCGTTCAGAACATATCCGAGGACGGCTCCAAGACCGACATGACCTTTACCGTGCCATCAGGGGATCTGGACAAGGCCGTCCGGGCGCTGGAACGGGCCAAGGCGGAAGTCGGCTTCGATACGATCCAGTCCGAATCGGGTCTGGCCAAGATCTCGGTGATCGGCATCGGCATGCGCTCGCATGCGGGCGTGGCGGCGACGGCGTTCAAGGCGCTGGCCGAAAAGGGCATCAATATCCGCGCCATCACCACATCGGAAATCAAGATTTCCATCCTGATCGACGGCCCCTATGCGGAACTTGCCGTGCGCACGCTGCACGGCGTCTACGATCTGGATAAATAAGCATCTCTTGAAAAATATTGGCCGCACGCGGAAAAGGGCGTGCGGCGGGCAGGTTTTTCGAGCTTGTCGATTTTTATGACGAATTCGCTAGACCTTCGTGTCAAAAATGCTCACAAAGGATTTGGCGTAACGCTTCGCAAGCGGGTAATGGGAATCGGCTTTGCGACAAGCCATGCCCAACCTTGAGGAGCCCCTGACGATCATGCGCGATCTGACAACCGGTCCCCGCGTGCTGCTGAAGCGGTTGCGCGAATTGATGGCGGAGCCGCTGGAGCCGCAGGAACGCCTTGACCGGATCGTCCGTGAAATCGCGCAGAACATGGTCGCGGAAGTCTGCTCCTTCTATATATTGCGCGCCGATGGCGTGCTCGAACTCTATGCCACCGAAGGTCTCAACCCGCAGTCGGTCCATCTGGCGCAATTGCGCCTCGGACAAGGTCTGGTCGGCACGATTGCCGCAAGCGCGCGCCCTCTCAACCTGACGGATGCGCAAGGGCATCCGGCCTTCGCCTATCTGCCGGAAACGGGCGAAGAAGCCTATAATTCGTTTCTCGGCGTTCCGGTGCTTCGCGCCGGCCGCACTTTGGGCGTTCTTGTCGTTCAGAACAGGACCAAACGTGCTTATCGCGAGGATGAAGTCGAAGCGCTTGAAACCACGGCAATGGTTCTGGCCGAGATTATCGCGACAGGCGACGGACTGCGGCTTGCGCGTCCGGGAATCGAGCTGGATCTGGGACGACCCATGAGCGTGAGCGGCATGGCGCTGAATGACGGTATCGGGCTGGGGCATGTGGTGCTGCATGAACCGCGCATCGTCGTCACCAATCTCTTCAACGAAGACAGCCAGGCCGAACTCAACCGGCTGGACGAGGCGCTGGGTTCGCTGCGCATTTCCATCGACGACATGCTTTCGCGCCGCGATGTGGCGATCGAGGGCGAGCATCGCGAGGTGCTGGAAGCCTATCGCATGTTCGCGCATGATCGCGGCTGGGTGCGGCGTCTGGAAGAGGCTATTCATAATGGTTTGACGGCGGAAGCCGCAGTCGAAAAAGTGCAGAGCGACACCCGCGCGCGCATGATGCATCTGACCGATCCCTATATGCGCGAGCGGCTGTCGGATTTCGATGATCTCGCCAACCGCCTGCTGCGCCAGTTGATGGGGCGGGACATCAAGACCATCGCCGAATCTCTGGCCAAGGATGCAATCATCGTCGCCCGCTCGATGGGGGCTGCGGAACTGCTCGACTATCCGCGCGAGCGGCTGCGCGGCGTGGTGCTGGAAGACGGCGCCGCCACCAGCCATGTGGTGATCGTGGCGCGCGCCATGGGCATTCCCGTCGTCGGGCAGGCCAAGGGTGCGGTCTCCATGGCGGAAAACAGCGATGCGGCCATTGTCGATGGCGATGAGGGCATCGTTCATCTGCGACCGCAGACCGATGTGGAAACGGCCTATGCCGAGAAGGTGCGCTTTCGCGCGCGGCGGCAGGCGCTCTATCGCGAATTGCGCGACCAGCCCTCCGTCACGCAGGACGGCGTGGATATTTCCCTGCTGATGAATGCGGGGCTTCTGGTCGACCTGCCGCAGCTTGCCGCTTCGGGGGCTGCGGGTATCGGGCTTTTCCGCACCGAACTCCAGTTCATGGTGGCGTCGACTTTTCCGCGCGCCGAACAGCAGGAGCGGCTTTACCGCTCGGTGATCGAGGCGGCGGGCAACAAGCCGGTGACGTTCCGCACGCTCGATATTGGCGGCGACAAGGTGCTGCCTTATTTCCGCACGACCGTACATGAGGAAAATCCGGCGCTTGGCTGGCGCGCTATCCGCCTGACGCTCGACCGCCCCGGCCTGCTGCGCACGCAGTTGCGCGCGCTTTTGAAAGCGGCGGGCGGTTGCGAATTGCGCCTCATGCTGCCCATGGTCACGGAAGTGAGCGAAGTGAAGGCGGCACGCGAGATCATCGAGCGCGAAGTCCGCCATCTGTCGCGCTTTGCCCATGCCCTGCCGCTCAATCTCAAGCTGGGGGCAATGGTCGAGGTGCCTGCACTTTTGTGGCAGCTCGATGAGTTAATGTCGATTGTGGATTTCGTTTCGGTCGGCTCCAACGACCTGTTCCAGTTCCTGATGGCGGTGGACCGGGGAAATTCGCTGATCACCGATCGTTTCGACCAGCTGTCACCGGCCTTCCTGCGCACGCTTCGTCATATTGTCGATGCCGGTCGTCGCCATGGCAAGCCGGTCACGCTTTGCGGCGAAATGGCCGGGCGCACGCTTACCGCAATGGCGCTGGTGGGGCTGGGTTTCCGCTCGATTTCCATGTCGGCGGCGGCCATCGGCCCGGTCAAAGCCATGCTGGGCGCGCTCGATGCAGGCAAGCTCAATGCCTTGCTGCTTGAGGAACTCGACAAGCCCAATACGGCGCATTCGCTGCGTGAATTGCTGCTGGTGTTTGCGGAAGAGAACGATATTCCATTATAGCGAAGAATATTGCTGATAGAATGGGTGCCGCGGACAGGCGGCATTTGTCGCGCGTATCTGCGCGCTGCCAAAAGATTTTAGGACATGACGATGATCGCATTGCCGCAGGACCGGATGGACCAGCTTTTGAAGCGGTTTTCCATGATTGAAAGCCAGATGGCCGACAATCCGGATTCCGAAACCTATGTAAAGCTGGCTTCCGAATATTCCGAGCTTCAGGATGTTGTCGGTAAAATCCGCGAACTGAGCGAAGCGCGAAGTGAAGCGCATGATCTGATGGCGATGCGCGACGATGCGGCGACGGATGCGGAGATGCGCGCGCTGGCCGACGAGGAACTGCCGCAGGTGGAAGGCCGCATCGAGGAACTGGAGCAGGAGGTGCAGATCCTGCTGCTGCCCAAGGATGCCGCCGACGAGAAGAATGCCATTCTTGAAATCCGCGCAGGCACGGGCGGGCTTGAGGCCGCACTTTTTGCGGGCGATCTTTTCCGCATGTATGAGCGTTATGCCAGTGAAAAAGGCTGGCGCGTCGAACTGGTATCGGCCAGCGAAGGCGATGCGGGCGGCTATAAGGAAATCATCGCCACGGTTTCGGGCCGGGGCGTGTTCTCGAAGCTCAAATTCGAATCGGGCGTGCATCGCGTGCAGCGGGTGCCGGAAACCGAAGGCGGCGGGCGCATTCACACTTCCGCAGCTACCGTCGCCGTGCTGCCGGAGGCCGCAGACATCGATATAGAAATCCGCAATGAGGATATTCGCATCGATACGATGCGCGCATCGGGCGCGGGCGGGCAGCACGTCAATACCACCGATTCGGCGGTGCGCATCACCCATATTCCCACGGGTCTCATGGTGGTGCAGGCAGAAAAATCGCAGCATCAGAACCGCGCGCGCGCCATGCAGATCTTGCGTGCGCGCCTTTACGACATGGAACGGCAGAAAGCTGAAAGCGAGCGCTCGGAAGCGCGGCGCAGCCAGGTCGGATCGGGCGATCGTTCGGAGCGCATCCGTACCTATAATTTTCCGCAAGGGCGCGTTACCGACCATCGCATCAACCTGACGCTCTACAAGCTCGACCGGGTGATGGAGGGTGAACTCGACGAATTGATCGATGCGCTGATCTCCGATCATCAGAGCGCACTTCTGACCGAACTGGGCGCATAGGCGTGAGCAGCGAACAGCCCGAGCGCCTCGACCGCCTGATGCAGATTGCGCGTTTGCGGCTGCGGGAAGCGTGTCTGGATACGCCTGATCTTGATGCGCGCCTTCTCGTGGAATGGGTGACGGGGACGACGCGGCTCGATCTGATCGCCTCTCCCGAACAGCGCGTGGATATAGAGCAGGTGGCAAGGCTTCATGCGGCACTGGAGCGGCGGGCGAGTGGCGAGCCGGTGCACCGGATCATCGGCATGCGCGAGTTTTACGGCCTGCCGTTCAGGCTTTCATCGCAAACGCTCGAACCTCGACCTGACACCGAAGCGCTGGTCGATCTTGTCGCGCCGCATGTTCAGGCTTTGATCGACCGTCATGGCTGCGCCGATATGCTCGATATGGGAACGGGAACGGGAGCGATCGTCATCGCGCTGCTGCACCGGTTTGCGAAGCTTTGCGGTGTCGGGCTCGATATATCCGAAGATGCGCTGGCCACGGCGCGAATCAATGCCGAAACCAATGCTGTCAGCAATCGCTTTGCCGCGCTCAAAAGTGACTGGTTTGCCAATGTCAGCGGAAGATTTCATCTGATTGTCTCAAACCCGCCCTATATTCCGCAGGAGGAAATAAAGGGACTGGCGCGTGAGGTGCGCGAGCACGACCCGATCGCCGCGCTCGATGGCGGTATCGATGGATTAGATTTTTATCGCGCTCTTGCACAGGGGGCTGCACAATACCTATATAGGGATGGAATGATTGCCGTTGAGATTGGCGCAGGCCAGTTTGACGATGTTCTCGCACTTTTTGAAAGTGCCGGTTTTTCTCTGGTCGATGCTGCAAGCGATCTGGGCGGACACCGCAGGGCGATGATTTTTGCCTTTGCGCAAGCGCTTTAAAAAACACTTGCAGACGAACAAAAAAACACTTGGAATTTACGGCGAAGCCGTTTAGTTTCCAGCCACCGAGACAGCCAGAATGGTTTTGCCCGCTTGAGGGCGGTGGCGGAAATCCTTCATGACGATTCAAGTCGTGCTCCCTTGAGAGATGGTTTCTTCCAAAGGGATGGTTTGTACGGAAGCGCAAGACTTTCAGAATTATTTCCGGAAACTATGATTTTCGGAGAGAGTCGTGTGCGTAACGCTAACCCGCAAGGTTCATGTTGTTCGTAATGAAACAACGGGAATTCAGGAATATTCGATATGCAGGAAGTTCAGGGTGTACTTCCTCCATGGTTCGATAATGCAAAGCCGGTGGCTGTTTTGGCTACGGATTTCTACACCCTTTAATCTGAAAAGAGATGATTATGAGGCCAGCACAGCAGAACAGGCGTATGCGCGGACGGGGGAATAACAACAATAATAATAATAATCGCAAAGGCCCCAATCCTCTGTCGCGCAATTATGAAAGCAATGGCCCGGACGTGAAAATCCGCGGTAACGCCCAGCATATTGCAGAAAAATATACCACTCTGGCACGCGACGCGCAGGCTTCCGGCGACCGTGTCATGGCGGAAAACTATCTTCAGCACGCCGAACATTATAATCGCATCATCATGGCTGCCATGGCGCAGAACAATATCCCGTTCCAGCGCGAAGAGACATTCGATAATGACGGGGCCGATGAAGACGAGGCGGGTTTCAGCCCTGCCGCTTCCAGCCCGCAGCCAGCCAGCGGCACCGGACCCCAGCCTGTTATCGAAGGCACTCCGGCAGAAGTTATTTATGGCGAGGAAAACAGCGAAGGCCGTTCGCAGCAGCGTGAGGGGCGCGAACAGCGTCGCCCTGTCCGGGGCCGCCGCCCGCAACGCGAACGCTTCAATGCGGAAGAGGGCTCCGAGCAGCCTTCCGTGGAAACTCCAGCCGCTGCGGCGCAAGCCGACAGCGCTCCTGTAGCGCAGGCACCTGTACCCGCTCCGGCACCAGAATCCGTACCGGCAGCGCCCGTCGAGGAAGCCGAGCCTGTGGCGGCTGCGAAAGAACCCGCCCCGGCTGCGAAAAAAGCTGCGCCCAAAAAAGCTGCGGCTGCGACGGTGGAGAATGGCGAAGAAGAAGAGGGAGCCGTGCGCCGCACGCGTCGCCCCGGTCGTCCGCGCCGCGTGACCAAGGAAAGCGAAGCCAGCGAAACGCCAGCGGCGGAAACGGTGGCTTCCGAAGCCTGATCGTTCCGGACCGAAAATGGATTTATGAAATGGCGCGGTTTTCCGCGCCATTTTATTTTTGGAAACCTGCCCTTTTGTTGCCCTTGCCGAAGCCCGGATGCCTTCCCATATGCCTTGACGGATAGGGAACCTGCCGCAAATGTTGTTTGGCGCATATCCGACGCAAAACCGTTTCATACTTTTGCCGGGAATGCTCAAACGGGGGTTCCGTCACCAAACATCTTCCGATGCCATATTGGGTCGGAGGGAAAAGGAGACATCATGAATATTGAAAAATACACGGAGCGGGTTCGGGGCTTTATTCAATCGGCACAGACCTTCGCCCTTTCATCCAGCAATCAGCAATTTACACCAGAGCATCTGCTCAAAGTCCTCGTCGATGATGATGAGGGGCTGGCCGCATCGCTCATCGAGCGGGCGGGCGGACGCGTCAAGGACGTGCAGGCCGGCTTGCAGAGCGCGCTTGAAAAGCTGCCCAAGGTAACGGGCGGCAATGACCAGCTTTATCTGGCGCAGCCATTGGCAAAGGTCTTCACGCTTGCGGAAGAACTCGCCAGCAAGGCGGGTGACAGTTTCGTCACCGTCGAGCGGCTTCTGAGCGCGCTTGCAATCGAAAAATCCGCAAAAACATCCGAAATTCTTTCCAGTGCCGGGGTGACACCCACCGCACTTAACAAGGCTATCAATGATATGCGCAAGGGTCGTACCGCCGATTCGGCTTCCGCTGAAAGCAATTATGATGCTTTGAAGAAATATGCGCGCGATCTGACCGAGGATGCACGCTCGGGCAAGCTCGATCCGGTGATTGGCCGCGACGAGGAAATCCGCCGCACCATTCAGGTTCTTTCGCGCCGTACCAAGAACAATCCGGTGCTGATCGGTGAGCCCGGCGTCGGCAAGACGGCAATTGCAGAGGGTCTGGCGCTCAGAATCGTCAATGGCGATGTGCCCGAATCACTCAAGGACAAGCAGTTGATGGCGCTCGACATGGGCGCGCTGATTGCGGGGGCGAAATATCGCGGTGAATTCGAGGAGCGGCTCAAGGCCGTGCTGTCGGAAGTGCAGACGGCCGCGGGGCAGATCATTCTCTTCATCGATGAAATGCATACGCTGGTCGGCGCTGGCAAGTCCGATGGCGCGATGGATGCGTCTAATCTTCTCAAGCCGGCGCTTGCGCGTGGTGAGTTGCACTGCGTGGGCGCGACCACGCTTGAGGAATATCGCAAATATGTCGAAAAGGATGCGGCATTGGCGCGGCGGTTCCAGCCGGTATTCGTCAATGAACCGACCATCGAAGACACGATCTCTATTTTACGCGGACTCAAGGAAAAATACGAGCAGCATCACAAGGTGCGCGTCTCGGATTCGGCGCTTGTTGCGGCAGCGAGCTTATCGAATCGTTATATCACCGACCGCTTTTTGCCGGACAAGGCCATCGATCTGGTCGATGAGGCTGCGTCGCGCCTGCGCATGCAGGTGGATTCCAAGCCGGAAGAACTCGATGAAATCGACCGCCGCGTCATGCAGCTCAAGATCGAGCGCGAGGCGCTGAAGGTCGAGACGGACACAGCTTCGCGTGATCGCTTGCAGCGCCTTGAAAAAGAACTGACCGATCTGGAAGAGGAATCAGCGGAACTCACGGCCAAATGGCAGGCGGAAAAGCAGAAGCTTGGCCTTGCCGCCGATCTCAAGGGGCAACTCGAAGAAGCGCGCAATGCCCTTGCCATCGCGCAGCGCAATGGCGAGTTCCAGAAGGCGGGCGAACTGGCCTATGGCAAGATTCCGCAACTTGAAAAGCAGCTTGTCGAAGCGGAAAGCCAGGAAAATCGCGGTTCGCTGCTTGAAGAAACCGTAACGCCCGACCATGTCGCGCAGATCGTTTCGCGCTGGACCGGCATTCCGGTCGACCGGATGCTGGAAGGCGAACGCGAAAAGCTCCTGCGCATGGAAGATGAAATCGGCAAGCGCGTCATCGGGCAGGGCGAGGCGGTTCAGGCTGTCTCCAAGGCCGTGCGCCGGGCGCGCGCGGGTCTTCAGGACCCCAACCGGCCCATCGGCTCGTTCATCTTCCTTGGCCCCACGGGCGTCGGCAAGACGGAACTGACCAAGGCGCTGGCATCGTTCATGTTTCAGGACGATACGGCTATGGTGCGAATCGATATGTCGGAATTCATGGAAAAGCATTCCGTGAGCCGGCTGATCGGCGCGCCTCCGGGCTATGTCGGCTATGAGGAAGGCGGTGTGCTTACCGAAGCCGTGCGTCGCAGGCCCTATCAGGTGATTCTTTTCGACGAGATCGAAAAGGCGCATCCCGATGTGTTCAACGTGCTGTTGCAGGTGCTCGATGACGGAAGGCTGACCGACGGTCAGGGCCGCACGGTCGATTTCCGCAATACGATCATCATCATGACGTCGAATCTGGGTGCAGAATATCTCGTCAATCTGGGCGAGAACGACGATGTGGACAGTGTTCGCGACGAGGTGATGGGAGTTGTGCGTTCGGCATTCCGCCCGGAATTCCTCAACCGTGTCGATGAGATCATCCTGTTCCACCGCCTGCGCCGCGACGATATGGGTGCCATTGTCGACATCCAGCTCCAGCGTCTCCAGAATCTGCTGGCCGACCGCAAGATCAGCTTGCAGCTTGAGCCGGATGCGCGCGAATGGCTGGCGAACAAGGGGTATGATCCTGCCTATGGCGCTCGCCCGCTCAAGCGGGTGATCCAGAAGGAGGTTCAGGACCCGCTCGCTGAGCGCATTCTGCTCGGCGACATTCTCGACGGTTCCATCGTCAAGATATTGACCGGCTCGGATCGGCTCAACTTCCGCCCGATCCACGTTGCGGACGACAGCGACACGGAATCGGAAAAAGCACGGGCATAAGACGGGTCGACCTTGCCCGCAGAACGCCGCAATCAACAATTGCGGCGTTTCTGTAATTTTAAATGGTTGAAGAGACGGCCATTTTCATGTCCAGTTCATCTGCCATGGGCTGTTATAGGTAAAATATTAACCATATTTCCGCATCCATGAATATTGGATCATTCAGGGTTTCCTTCATGGCGCATTCCATACGCATGTCTCGCTTCGCATTGTTCGGCACCGCCATGGCGCTCGCTTCCGGCGGCAGCGCCTTTGCGGAAGACGACCATTCATTGAGTTCCGCTCCGCAGCCGGTGCAGCTTGCGCAATTGTTCGATTTTGGCGATGGCGATCGGGGTGTGCAGGTCTATATCGATGAGTATGGCCGTCAGGTGACAGTCGACCGGCGCGGGCGCGTATTGCATATCGAGGAACCACGTCGCCCGGGATGGTCGAGACGGAATGTCCGGTCACAGGAAGAAAACTGGACGCTCGACGGTCCCGTCGATGGCGGCGCGCCTTATGACGGGTTTGGCGATGTGCCGGAAGATCCTAATTATTACCCCGAAGCGCCCGCAGCGCCGGGTTATGATTATAATCGCGATGGGCAGGTCCAGCGTTCCGAACTGCCGCCGCCGGGTTCGGGCTATCCCGATTCGGGTGCTCCAACCGCCAGCATTGATCGCGGTTATGGCGAGCCGGATTATGGCCAGCCATCGGTCCAGCCGCGCGCAATTCCCGATGCAGGCGACATGGCGCCCGCCATCGAAATGCCAAAAGGGCAGGGGGCCAAGCAGAAAATCGCAGCCTACCAAGTGCTGCTTGATCGGGCAGGCGCGTCTCCGGGGGTTATCGATGGGCGCTCCGGCTCCAATGTCGACAAGGCCGCTGCCGCTTATAGTGAAATGACCGGCAAATTCCTCGATCCATCCGATGAAGCGGCGATCAATGCGGAGCTGGAAGCAACCGGCGGTGCCGCATTCACTGAATATACGATCACCAATGAAGATGTGGGTCGGCAATATGTGGCCTCCATCCCGGATGATTATGCGCATAAGGCGCAGCTTCCGGCGATGGCCTACACATCTGTGACCGAGATGCTCGCCGAAAAATTCCATATCGATGAGCCTTATCTCAAGGAGATCAATCCCGGCGTGAACTTCAACCATCCGGGAACCACCATCAAGGTGCCCAATCTGGGCAAGCCGGTGCGCACGCAGGTGGCGCGAATCATTGCGGACAAAGCGCGCAAGCAGGTGCGTGGTTACGACGAGAATGGCAATCTCGTGGTTGCCTATCCTTCGACCATCGGATCGTCCGACAACCCGTCGCCTTCAGGAAATGTTCAGGTGCAGCGCATCGCGATCAACCCGAACTATACCTATAATCCGAAAATCAATTTCAAGCAGGGCAATAATGACAAGGTGCTGACCATTCCGCCCGGCCCGAACGGCCCTGTCGGAACAGTCTGGATCGCGCTGTCAAAACCGACTTACGGGATTCACGGCACGCCGGAACCTTCGCGAATCGGCAAGACCTCCAGCCATGGTTGCGTCCGTCTGACCAATTGGGATGCGGAGGAACTCGCCAAGCTGGTGAAAGCCGGTGTTTCGGTGGAGTTTACCGAATAGAGCATTTCCAGCAAAAGTGTGAAACGGTTTTGCGTCCGGATAATGCGTAAAAAACAAATAGATAGTGCGGTTCCAACGATTCCGTTTAAACAGGAACCGCTCTAGCATTACAGTTGCGTTTTTGATTTGATGTGTGCTCGTTGTGCAGTTGCCTGATGTGCTCGTCGCCAGAGCGACCA
>NZ_QGDB01000010.1 GCF_003149535.1 Falsochrobactrum shanghaiense
CTACACTGCTGAAATGAACGCATAGCCGCCGGATCGCTATTATATTGCGACCCGCTTCAAACAACTTGGCAATGCCCAAAAACCTCACGCGCCACCGCCACCCGTGATTTGCAGGATCTGGTCGACAAGGGCGCGTTGACGCGCAGCGGTCAGTTGCGATTTACGCAATACGCGCTGAACTGGAAGCCATATAGTGATTGAAATAACGCATTAATTGCCTGCATATTAAATCTAATTCTCTTCTAAGTATTGCTACTGTGACGTTAACCATGCTGGCTTATAACCTACGATAAGTATAGCTTATCGGTAATTAGCCATCTCGATGAAAAAATTGCCATCTGTGTTGCGATTTGCTATGTTCTGCGCACAATCAGTGAGGAAAACCGATGTCCGAACAGCAACTGTCCGTGCGCAGCTCTAAAGCACGCGATCTAGCCCATTCCCTGGCCAGACGCACCGGCCAGCCCATCAACAAGCTCGTTGAACGGGCGCTGGAGCGTTACGATCAGGAACTGCGACAGCAACAGGCGCTCACGCCCATGGATGCCCTGCTGGATCTGATGGCTGAAGGCCGGCGGACCGTGCCGGAAGGCACGACCTCCGCGCATGACGATCTTTATGATGAACACGGACTGCCGCGATGATCGCCATCGATACGTCGGTGATCTTGGCCATGGCCTTGCGCGAACCGGAAGCCGATCAGTTCCAGCGGCTGGTGCGTCGCGATGCTGTCATTATCGGTTGGCCAACGCTATTGGAATTGCGTATGGTTCTCACAGGCAAGGGCTTTGCGAATGCCGCCGCCATTGTCGATCAACTCACTGAATTGCCGAATGTGACGGCCGTTGCCTTCGATCAGGCGCATTATCGGGCGGCAGAGCGGGCATTTGAACGGTTCGGCAAGGGCCGTCATCCCGCCGGTCTGAACATGGGGGACTGTTTTTCCTACGCTGTCGCCGCCGTCAACAAGGCGCCGCTTCTGTTCAAGGGTCAGGATTTCGGACAAACCAATCTCAAACTGCACCCTGAATCATCGACGGTATAGCGATGGCCGGGGAAGAACCGATCGAACGGCGCGCCGAAACACTCGACACGATTGCCTCTGTCCTGCCGATGAACCGTCGCGACATGCTGGCGGGCATTCTGACGGACGAGGACGTCGAGACGCTGCGCCATCTGGTCAATGAAGGCATGGGCGAAAACACGCTCCGCGCGCTGACCTCGGATCTGGCCTATCTCGAAGCCTGGGCTTTTGCGGCCACAGGTGGCCCCCTCCCCTTCCCCGCGCCGGAAGCCCTGTTGCTGAAATTCATTGCCCATCATCTGTGGCGGCCGCAGCAACGCGAGATCGATCCCGATCACGGCATGCCGATTGGCGTGGAAGAAGAATTGCGCGAACAGGGGTTTTTGCGCGTGCCTGGGCCGCACGCACCGGCAACCGTGCGTCGGCGTCTGGCCAACTGGTCGACGCTCACCCGCTGGCGGAGTCTGGAGGGTGCGTTCACGTCGCCCGCCATCAAATCGGCCATCCGCCTTGCCGTCCGTGCCCTCAACCGGCCCAAAGCCCGCAAGAGTGCTAATGCCATCACCGGCGATATTCTGGGCAAGCTGCTTGCGACCTGTTCGGGTGAGGATCTCACCGCCTTGCGCGACCGGGCCATCCTGATGGTGGCCTTTGCCTCCGGCGGCCGCCGCCGCAGCGAAGTTGCCAGCTTGCGCACGGAGCAGCTTGTCAAGCAGGCCCCCGTCATCAATGAAGACGGCTCTCCCCTTCCCTCGCTCGGCATTCATCTCGGCCGCACCAAAACCAGTGGTGCTGATCACGACGAAATCGTCTATCTGACCGGACGGCCCGTCGATGCCCTCACCCGCTGGCTGAAAGCGGCCAGGATCGACAAGGGCAGCGTGTTTCGCAAGATTGATCGCTGGGGCAATGTTTCCACGCGGGCACTGGAACCCAGTGCCGTCAACGCCATCGTCACGCGGCGTGCACAAATGGCGGGTCTCGACCCGGCGGAATTTTCTGCCCATGGTCTGCGCTCCGGCTATCTCACCGAAGCCGCAAATCGCGGCATTCCCCTGCCCGAAGCCATGGAACAATCGCGCCATCGCTCCGTCCAACAGGCCTCCGACTATTACAACAACGCCAAACGGCGCAGCGGACGTGCGTCAAGGCTGCTAGGCTGATCGACTCGCCGATTGCCATCCCCTCAAAAAACTGGCTTGTGCCATCGCCAAGAAAGGGCGGGCGGCGTTGCGCGGCGTCGATCAATCGGGCAATCGCAAGACACGCGCCCTCTCACCGCAATTGGTCAATGCCATTCTCAGAAGCCGCGTCGCCCAGGCCGGGCTTGACCTGGATGCCTTCAGCGCACACAGGCTGCGCCGGCTACCGTACCGAGGCTGCCCATCAGGGCGTCCCTTGCCGGAAGCCATGCAACAGTCGCAGCACCGCTCCGTCAATCAGGCCGCACGCTATTACAACAGTGCCGAAAGGCACATGGGCAAAGCCGCAAGGATCATCCCTTGATCCGATAGCCCTGCCAGCTTTGGAAAGTGCATCACCCAAACTTGTATCCGGCATGCCGTCGCATGCCATCAGACCCCGCACCAATTCGGCTGCAGCAGACGCTGACAAGTGAGACGCGATGATGATCCCGCCAGACCCGCACAGCAGCATATCGGTCGATGCCATCGATGAGGAAATCAGGACCGGGCTTCGTACTCTGGCTTTCGCACCATCGACAGAGCGCCTGTTTCTTCGCGAATATCTCCACAAACGTGTGCGGATGGCTCCGCTCTGGGCCAGACAGGGATCCCTGTTCTACCTGCTTTCGATCCCGGGCGACCATTCGATGGTGCCCGATGTCGTGTACATCGGCGTGCTACTGCGTCTGGCCGTGTTTCTGCCCTCTGCCATCTTCACTGTTATCTGGCTCCGGCTTCGCCCCACACCCGCCACCTATGACATGCTCGCATTCGGCGTTAGCGCTCTTGGTGTTGGCCTGCCCATGGTCGCCTTCATCTTCTCGCAAAGCACCTATCTCTTTGCCTACCAGACCGGAAGTCTCGTTCCCTTGCCTTCTTCGTCATTGTTCTCAGGCCACGTTTTGTGACGGTGGCAACCGGCCTCACCGTGATGGTTTCCCTTCAGTTCCTCACCACATGGTTAAACGGCTCGTTCGAGCCCGTCACTTATTCGGGTATCGTGTCGTTGTTTTACGTCTCGTTTGGTGTCTTTCTGGCGATTTCGGCGTATTTTACGGAACATGTCGACCGGCCGAATTTTCTCAACCATCTGCACGGCAAGAAGCTTCAGGCGGAATTGACGAAGCCTTTCCGCGCCGATGCCATGACAGGTCTCAACAATCGCCGCATGCCCGCCCCGATACGAAACCGGATATGGAAGCAGCCACTTCCGGCAAGATCGTATCCGCTGTCATGATCGATATTGATTATTTCAAGAAGGTCAACGACATTCACGGCCACCTCGACGGCAACAACTGCATCCAGACAGTGAGTTCTGTGGCAAACGACAGCGTCGGGCCCTGCGGAGCCGTCTTCCGATATGGCGGCGAGCAGGCCGCACGGCTTGCCAGTCGTATCCGGGAAGCGGTTCAGCAACTGGCGACACCCCCTCCCGGCTCCCCTTACCACGTCGTCACCATCAGCGCCGGGATCGCAACAGCGGCAGTCAGCGAAGTGTCGCTACCGCAATTGCTCGAAAGAGCGGACGATGTTCTCTATCAAACCAAACGATCTGGTCGCAACACGCTGCGCAAGTGGAATAGTTCGCCGATAAAAGAAGAAAATTAGAGCAAATTTAAACAAGCTCTGGCATACAATTTCGACACTCCGCCAAGAATATGCAGTACGCCATTGGAGAAACTTTACAACTGTAAAGTCCGCAACCTGCCCACCCATCACTCCGAGAACTTTACAGTTGTAAAGTATACATACGAGATTGGGCGCTCATTAACCACTTGTTAACGAAAAATCCCTTGTCGAATCGGCATTTATTCGTATGCTTGACGGATACTGACCCAAAGCGGGTTAAAAACCGTCATGAGGATTGAATGCTCCACTCCAACAGACTCATCGTCAGTGACACAGCGTCGAAGATTGACGGCTATACCGCTAAGCTATCGGCCGAACTGCGTGACATGCGCGAGGCATTCTATCCGCCATCTTCTCGTAAGTCGTTTACGCGAACATTTTCGACGCTAGATCTCGTTCGTCTCCTTAATGTGCCAGAAAGCACACTTCGTCAGTTGACGATCGAAGGAAAAGGCCCCCAGCCTAGACGGGCTGAAAACAATCGACGCACCTATACTATCGATCAAGTCAAAGAACTTCGTCAATTCCTCTCTGTTCTCCGTCCGGACGAGGCAAAAACTCTGTTGCCATATCGACGTGACAGCGAAAAACTCCAAATTATCGCAACATCGAACTTCAAGGGCGGCTCTTCCAAGACAACGACATCCGCACATCTCGCCCATTTCCTTGGTCTTCAGGGCTATCGGGTACTTTGCATTGATCTTGATCCTCAGGCATCAATGACGTCGATCTTCGGCATTCAACCGGAATTTGATCTGGAAGAAAACTCGACTGCTTATGCGGCGTTGCGTTATGACGAAGATCGCCGGCTGCTTGCTGATGTCATTCGCCCTACCTATTTCCCTGGCGTCGATCTCGTGCCTGGAAATCTAGAACTCATGGACTTCGAATTCGACACACCGTCATATCTTGCTGAACGGAGTCGGGACGAGCTTGGCCTATTCTTTGAGCGCCTTGGTAAAGCAATTAGGACCGTTGAAGACAGATACGACATCGTTATCCTTGATACACCACCCTCGCTCGGTTACACGACCCTTGCGGCGCTATACGCAGCCACATCTTTAATTGTTACCGTGCATCCAGCAATGCTTGATGTCGCCTCCTGTAATCAGTTCCTGATCATGATATCTGACTTGTCGGAGGTTCTCGCTCAATTCGGCGCAAAATTCGAACATGACCACTTTAAATTTTTACTCACCCGTGTGAACCCTAATGACGGTCCACAAAAATACATGTCGGGCGTGATGCGTCGTCTCTTTAGCGATGACGTCCTAGTTGCAGAAGCTTTGGAATCCACAGCAATAGCTGGTGCGGCGGTCGCCAAAAAGACTCTTTACGAACTCGAGTCCGGTGAAGTTGGTCGCGAAGCATTAAAACGCGCTATTGAAAGCGCGGATCGCGTGAATTTCGACATTCTAGGTCTTATCCACAATGTTTGGGGGCGTAACCCATGAAGAAGAGCATCCTAAAACGCATGGCAGATGTCGAAGCACGCTCTGAAAACGGGGCACGGGAGCAATTAGCTGACAAAGCAGCTAATCCATTAACCGCACGCCGCCACTCATCTCCAGTTATCTCTAATGTCGGACGTGCGCTCACCCAACTGACAGAAGACAGTATCGTTACCTTGGATCCCCACAAAATTGAACGATCGCCGTTTGTCGATCGCTTCGAAGCTGATGCCGAAGCTAACGAGGAGCTAGAGGCTCTTAAGCTTTCAATTTCCTCTGAAGGCCAGAAAATCCCGGTTCTGGTTCGTCCGCATCCATCGAAAAATGGATACTACCAGCTTGCTTACGGCTATCGCCGATTAGCTGCCATTAAGACTCTGAACCAAGAAAGGCGTACAGAAGCTCTTAAGGTCAAAGCCTACGTTCGTGCGCTGACGGATCGACAACTTATTGAAGAGCAATCCCTTGAAAACGGCGTTCGCGAGAACTTGACATGGATCGAACAGGCAATGTGGGCGCTCCAGCTCAAGAGTGTGGGCCTTACACAACGTGCTATTTGCCCTATTCTTGGACTTACGGAAGCTGCTATATCGCACTTCGGCAAAGTCACCGCAGCCATTCCAGACGACATTATCTATGCAATTGGCCGAGCGAAATCAGTAGGTCGTCCGAAATGGACGTCACTCGCTGAGCTGATGGCCATCGATGGCAAGATCAACGTGGCGCGACAACTAATAAAAACATCAGAATTCTTAGCTGCTGATAGCCAGACTCGTTTCTCTAAAGTTTTTGAGGCGGTTAAAGATGTGAAGACCCAGCAAAAAGATGCGCCTGCGGTTAAGTCTTGGCGATCCAAGGACAACTCAATAACATTGATCATGAATCAGCGAGCTAAAAGGGTCGCTATCGAACTTACGGATGCGAATGCTCGCCCGTTTAGCGATTGGCTTTCAACCTCTCTGGATCGTCTATATGACGAGTTCCAGCTATCAAGTAATACGCAAACAGGAGATTAAACCGCAAAAGAAAAAGGCCCCCAAACGTTTCCGTCGTGGAAGCCTTCCTCAGAACTAAGCACTCCGAGAATCGCATTTCCACGAATCAGTGTCAAGTGTCATTGGCGTCATTTTGGCGGGTGGATTTCTTTTGCCTTTAGAAAGGTGAGAGGACATGCAAATTTTGGAGACTGTCACGTC
This sequence comes from Falsochrobactrum shanghaiense, assembly GCF_003149535.1. Taxonomy (GTDB): domain Bacteria; phylum Pseudomonadota; class Alphaproteobacteria; order Rhizobiales; family Rhizobiaceae; genus Brucella; species Brucella shanghaiense. The sequence continues at coordinate 6,485 of NZ_QGDB01000010.1, forward strand.
CACACTTCGTGGGCGAAAGCAGATGTTTGCCCAAAGTTCTGACCTGCAGAAAAAACTGAAGCAGGGGAGGGGGGTAAACAGATGGGAGATCTACAAACAACTCTGTGTCGCTAAATCACAATTCGGCCTGAATGATCGGTGCCTTGCGGTTCTCAGTTCGCTGTTGTCATTCCTTCCTGAGGATGAAATCAGCTCGAAAAATGGCATTGTGGTGTTTCCGTCAAACCGCCAGCTTTCCCTGCGCGCCCACGGCATGCCGGAATCAACTCTGCGTCGGCATCTGGCTTCACTGGTTGAGGCCGGCATTATCGCACGTAAAGATAGCCCGACCCGTAAACGTTATGCGCATAAGGATAGGGAAGGGGGTGTTGAACTCGCCTTTGGCTTTTCCCTGGCCCCAATGCTTGATCGCGCTTCGGAGATTGCGAAAGTTGCCGAAAAGCTTCTGGCCGATCAGAAAGCCTTGAAACGTCTTCGCGATGAGGTCTCGGTTGCCAGACGAGAGATTGCATCGGTCTTTGCAGACGAAACATATGCCGATGATGCATCTTCTGGCCATCTAAAGGATCTGTTTGTTCGTTTCCGTGCCATCGTAGATGCTATTCCTCGCCGTGCATCTCTAGATGATCTGACGACGATCAAAGCCAATCTTTACGCCATTCGCGATGAATTGGCTATTGCTTTGAAAAATAAGGAGAATGCTTCAGAAATGAGCGGCAGCGTCGCTCAAATTGAGCGGCAACATAATGAATCCCTACCAGAATCCCTTTTTGAATCTAAAAATATCAAAACTTTTGATTTGAAGGAGCCTTGTCCGGAAAAACCGGTGATTTCCGAACAAAACGATCACCACCCAGTTGACGCTTCGTTTGCTGCTGTACCGTTTGATATGGTGCTCAGAGCTTGTCCAGATATTCGTGACTACTCGTCCAATGGCATCGCCTCATGGCGTGATCTGGTTGATGCATCGAGGACAGTCTCGGTGTTTCTCGGTATCACGCAATCAGCCTATCGAGAGGCGATAGCAATCATGGGCGCAGAGAACACCTCTGCTGTCATTGCCTGGTTGTTGCAGCGTGCAGGCGAGATCAGTTCAGCGGGCGGCTATCTGCGATCGCTGACGCAAAAGGCGAGGGCAGGGACCTTTTCCATCGCGCTGATGCTTATGAGCGGATTGAAGGCCCAGTCTCCTTCTGTGCAGGGCCTGGTCTGATGCTGTACAGGCTTGCTAGCCCCTCGCAGGAGCAAACCCATCATCCCGATGTCTCTGATGAAGTTGAGGTTCTGCTGCATTGTGTTCAGCGCCGTACATTCGCCTATTTCTGGGAAGGGGCCCATCCGTCCAGTGGTCTCGCCTATGATCGCAGACTGACCTATGGCACACCAAAGAATGACCTCGTCGCCATTGGTGCATCAGGCTTTTCCTTTATCGCCACAATCATTGGCGTGTATCGCGGCTGGATTGTGCGTGACGAAGCCCTTGAGCGCCTGACGATGATGCTGTCGACGCTGGAAAAAGCATCACGGTATCACGGTGTATTTTCCCATTTCATCAACGGTGCAACGGGTGAGACCGTTGCTTTCTCACGCTTTGATGATGGAGGCGATCTCGTCGAAACGGCGCTTCTCCTTCAGGGCATGATCTGCGCGCGGGAGTTTTTCTGCGGCTCTGACCCTGTAGAGACAGACATACGTCAACGGATTGACATTATCGTCAATCAGGTTGAGTGGGACTGGTATACCAAAGACGGCAAGGCCACATTGTTCTGGCACTGGAGCCCGAAGCACAGTTGGCGAAAGAACCTTCCCGTGTCCGGATGGAACGAAGCACTCATGTGCTATGTTCTTGCACTTGGCGCAGGCACGCATGCAATTGATGTCAGCCTCTACCATTCGGGCTGGGCACGCTTTGGCCACTTCAGAAATGGTACATCCTATTACGGTTTGGAACTGCTGCTCGGTAAGCCGTTTGGCGGGCCACTGTTTTTATCGCAACTGTCCTTCTGCGTGCTTGATCCCCGGCTATGGCAGGACGGCTATGCCGATTACTGGCAACAGGCCAGTGCACATGCGGCAATCAACTATCGCCATTGCGTGAAAAACCCGCATGGCTATTATGGGTATGGCCCAGATTGCTGGGGACTGACGGCCTGCCATGGGCCAAACGGCTATCTCAATTGCTGTCCAGTCAATGACGCTGGAATTATTGCACCGTCTGCCGCCCTGTCCTCTTTTCCCTTTTTGCCCAGGGAGGCCGAAGCTGCCTTGCGGTTCTTTTTAAGGTATAAGAACGGACGATTGCTCGGGCGCTATGGTTTTGTCGACGCGTTTGCGCCGGACACCGGCTGGATCGCCAGAACCAGCCTCGCTCTCAATCAGGGCTCTACCCTCGCTATGATCGAGAACTATCGTACCGGCTTGCCATGGCAACTCTTCGCAAAAGCGCCAGAATGGCAGAAAGCCCAAAGATTGATTGGAAACCGACTATGCTTCCCGTTTTAACAGAAGTCGGCGGTAGAATTCACGCGGCCATCTTCAGTTCTTATTCGTTCCGATGAAACAAGTCGTCGCCTAATGACCGTACCGGGCATCGGTGTGGTCACCGCCCTGACGTTGAGAAGCACTATCTATGACCCGATCCGCTTCCGGTCGGCTACAACCGTCGGCGCCTATCTCGGTCTCAAGCTCTGATGAAAGCAGTCGGGAGAGTCCGACACAAATGGGGGTGCGTTGCAAAAATTCGATTGAGATGGAGTGCAGCTTAACTTTGGGCGCACTTATGCTGTGAGTTTCGTGAATTGCTGTTTGAGCGAGAACGGCTTCGCTGTTGCAAAGACGCCCTGCTGTTTGCGCATCATATGAACCAGTTCGATGCCGGAAAGTGTGATGTTGGCTGCGACTGTGGATTTGAAGCCGAGCATGGATCGTATCCTTCGTTTGAAACGGCGATGATCCTGTTCAATGGGGTTGTTCATGTATTTGCTGGAGCGGATAGCCATGGGCTTTCCAGCTTGGTGCAACCGGTTTTCAGCGTCGCACTGCATGATGGCCATGCGATTGGTCTAGCTGCCGTCAATGATAGTTCGTTCTGGTATGCCATGCCGGCTTAAAGCCTTGCGGATAAAGCGTTTGGCAGCTTTCAGGTCTCGCTCTTTGCTGAACAGAAATTCGAGCGTATCGCCATTGCTGTCGATGGCGCGATACAGATAAAGCCATTTATCTTTGACCCTTATGTCGGTCTCATCAAGGTTCCATTTTCGCGTGACTTGACGTTTTCTCCGATTGAAGCGCTCAAGCAGTTTGGGGCTGAAATGCAAAACCCAGTGGTGCACGGTCAAATGGTCCAGCGCGGTACCGCGCTCGGCCTTCATTTCCTTCAGGTTGCCCAGGCTCAGATTGTAAGCCAGGTAACGATTCTATCCGCGACCACGGATTTCACTGCTGCGCTGATAAAATCGCCCTTTCCCCGCAGACGACGGCCTTCTTATTCATAGCGCAGAACCGGTCGCGGGTGCCAATCACGAGATATCAGAGTCAGCTACCAACATCCCCGCCCATGGGCCAGATTGGCCGCCTGCGATCAGAAGACTTGATTGGAAATTACCGACGTGCTCTCGCTTGACTATGCCCGGCCATTATTGCGCGACTCGGGATAACTTGCACCAGCTGCGGCAAATCTCCAGATACTCTCGGGCATCCTTGCTGAGCCTGGCAATTCCGGCCAGGCGTGCGATCTCAAGCTCCGGATCCTCGGCCGCAGAAATCCGAGTGGCGTTCCTGTCGATAAGTTCGGCAATCTCTGTCCTTGAAATCTCGCGCAGCGAACGCCCGTCCATACCTCTGAACGGCACCCGATCCTTGACGCTGCCCTTCAGCCAAAGAAAGCGGGTGTCCTCCTCGCTGGTCGTATCGAACAGGCCGGCCAGGGCGGCAATGCGCGCCTGAATCCGAGCGCCGGTGCGCTGCCAGCCGTGAAGCTGGGCAATATGTCGCGCCAGAGAGGTATCTGACATCGGTCCATGCGCGGCGACAATCTTCTCCATCAAGGCTGCAAGTTGTGGCGTATAGCTGTCTTCGAAGAACCGTTCTGCATCAGGGGCTGGGTCGGGCTCGGAACTGCCCGTTGGTGGTGCGTGATGCCGTGCGGCCCGCGCAAACTGTGTCGCGGGTTCATCCTCGGAAACGGGGCTGTCTGCAGCGATTTCGGACGGGACTGAGGCCGCAATTTCCAGCCCGGACGGCAGCGGGTCGGATTCTTGCTGACTGTCTGCTTCCTCCGCTTCGGCCCGCCGGGCGCGGTCTGCCTCCAGAATTTCGTGCAGCCCTGCGTCGATGCGCCGGAGGGTTTCTTCAGGGGTGCGGAACCAGTCCGTGGACCAGATCCGCAGGATCGACCAGCCCAAGCCTTCCAACACCGCCTGTCGGATCCGGTCGCGGTCCCGTGCCGTAGCAGAGGAATGATAGCGTGCGCCATCGCATTCTACGCCGGCCAACCAGACGCCTGCATGGTCAGGGTGGCGCACCCCGAGGTCGATACGGAAGCCGGATACGCCGACCTGGCTGTGAATCTCCCAGCCCTTGGCGGTCAGGGCGTCCCGAACCGCCTCCTCGAAGGGAGACTCCACCGGGCCGAGCGATCCGCTGTCCTGCGCGGCAAGCGCGACGGCGCCGCGGTCGGCAAAATCGAGGAAAGCCTTGAGGTCGGCCACCCCGCGCGCCCGAGTTCGGGTCATATCGATCTGATCGGCGGTGATCGAAGCGAAGATATGCAGTTCAGCCCTCGCACGGGTGACCGCCACGTTCAGGCGCTTTTCGCCGCCGTCCTTGTTCATCGCGCCGAAATTCATCGTGAACTTCCCGGCCTGATCCGGGCCGAACGTGATCGAGAACAGCATCACATCGCGTTCGTCCCCCTGAATGTTTTCGAGGTTCTTCACGATCAGCGGTTCTTCGCGTTCGTCCGAGAAGAACCATTCGAAATCGGGATTGGTCTTGCGCTCGGCATCCAGCAAGTCAAGGATCAGGCCCTGCTGCTGCGCGTTGAAGGTGATGACGCCAAGCGTCGGGCGGTTGTCTTCGGGCAGTTTCAGCCATTCTGTCAGACGCTTGCGGATGAAGGCAGCGATGGTGCGCGCTTCATCCGGATTGGTCGAACCTTTGCCGCGCTGGTAGGTGCCCTTTACCTTGTGCAGCCGCACCGCCTGTCCCGACGCATCAGGTGAGGGGAAGGTGACCAGGCCGCCATCGTAATAGAAATGGTTCGAGAAGGCGATCAGCGCCTCATCGCGGCTGCGGTAATGCCAGTTCAGCCGATGCGTGGGGATGCCGGCCGCGGCGACCTCGTCGAGGATCGAGGGCATGTCCTTTTCGAACTCGGCAAGCTCGGCAGTTTCGTCGGCGCCGTCATCGCTACGACCAAAGAAATTCGTGGGCGGCAGCTGCTTGGGGTCGCCCACGATGATCGCCTGGCGCCCGCGGGCAATCGCGCCGATCGCATCCCAGGTCGAAATCTGCGAGGCTTCGTCGAAGATTACCAGATCGAACTGCGCCTGTCCCGCAGGCAGATATTGCGCGACCGACAGGGGCGACATCAACACGCAGGGCGCCAGTTTGGAAAAGCTGGTCGGCATATCGGCAATCAGATTGCGGATTGCCTTGGTCGGGCGTTGCAGGCCAAGCTGATGGCGCAGCCCGCCAAGTTCAGAGTTTCGCGGCACCGCGTCGCGCACCGGCAGGTCGTTGCCCAGACGGCGCATGACCTCAGTCGCGGCGAGATCGGCCATAGCATCGTCAAGCTTTCGAAAGCGGCGGATCAGGGCATCATGCTGCCAATGGGCAAACCCGCGCAGGCAAGGCTCGGCATCCATTGCCAGACGCAACCACCATGCCATATAGGCCTGCTCGAAGGCGCGGGTGGTATCCTCGATATCCGCGTTTTCTTCCAACGCGGCGACAAGCGGCTCCAGCCCTGCATTGATCGCCTCGGCCCGCGTCGCGCGCCATTTAAGCCAATCGCCGAAGCGATTCTGCAATGCCTCCAACCCGGCAAGCAAATCCTCGCTTCCAGGTAGCAGGGCGCCGCCCAGATCGGTGAAACCCACATGGGCGGCATTTTCCGCACTGTCGGTCTGGCCAACCCTCTGAAACAGGGGCGCGAAGTTTCCCCCCGATGCACGCGACAGCTCTGCCCGGTGTTCTTCAAGGCGCGCCGTAGGCAGGCCGGCGACCCGCAAATGGTGCTCCAGTTCCAAGTATGCCCTGGCTGCGTCCAGTTCGGCGGCAATGCGGGCGATATCCGTTTCCTCACCGGCAAAGCCCGGCAGATGTTTCAACTTGGAAGCTGAGATTTCCTGCCTGACGCGCAACAATTGTTTCAGCGCGGGTAAATCCCGGGCAGGATCCGCTTCGCCCGACAAGGCATAGCTTTGCAGAAGCTTGCGCAGTTTCCGCTGTGCCATGCCGGCAAAGGGCCAGGACTTGCCCTGCGCTTCCCGCCACTGAAGTTCCAGCGTATCCAGCGGTATGTCGGCCAGCCCGTCGTCGGGGTATTTGGCCGAAAGCGCCGCATGTACCTGCGCCACCCCCGTAAGCAGTCCCGACAGCCTATCAAGCTGCGCCTGCGCCGTTTCAGGATCATGCAGGGCCGCCGTTGTGATAGCGGGCTTTTCCAATCGTTGCCCGGCAAGCCAGGTCAGCGCCGCAGCGATGTCGGGATTGTCGGAATCGATCTGCGACAGGCCAAGGCGTTGCGCCAGTTCCTGACGGGCGTACCTGGCAGCGGCTTGCGCCTTGCGCAGGGTCTGGGCGCTGGCAAGATAATGGTCCTGCCAGCCAAAGGACCATTCGCCGTGATCCAGCAGCGAAAGCGGTCCCGCCGGATCCAGGTCCGCGACGATCCGGTGGCGCTGGCCCAGATCACCCGCAAGGCTGCGCAACCGGTTCCAGCTTGCCACGTCATGGCAATCCTTGTTGTCAAAGCGCAGGGCAAAGCCGGGCGTGCGGCCGGCGACCCGACCAATGGCCTGATAGACGCTGAAACCCTGCGTGCCGGGGCGGTGCAGCGCATCGACATAATCGTTCAACTGGTCGCGTGTCAGGCGCAGGTCTTCGGCCACACGCACCCAGTCCTGCGCGTTTGCCGCGCTGGCGCGCTCCCACGAGCGGCCAAGCTGAGCCAGAACTGTCTTGCGATCCGCCTTGTTGGAGTGCAGTTCCAGCACGGCATCGCCAAGGCCGTGGCGTTCAAGCCTGCGATGCACCACATCCAGAGCAGCGGATTTCTCGGCAACAAACAGCACGGTGCGGCCACGGCCAAGCTGGTCGGCGATGATATTGGTGATCGTCTGGCTTTTGCCGGTGCCGGGCGGACCGATCAGTACAAAATCGCGCCCCTGGGCGGCGGCCAGAACGGCGGCCAACTGCGAACTGTCGGCGGGTAGCGGTGCCAGAATGTCGCCCGGCGCATGTTTGCGGTCGATGTCCGAAGGCTGCGGCATCGGGGACTTTGCCCCCTCGAAGGCTTCGGTCGGGTTATCGACCAGATGGGCGACCAGACGGCTTTCACGCAAACTGTCCGTGCGGTCCACTAGGTCTTTCCACATCAGATATTTAGCAAAGGAAAAGGTCGAAAGCGCGAATTCCTCGATAATCTCAAAGCCAGCAACGTCACGGACTCGCTGACGAAGAATTTCCATGATGCGCGGGATATCGAGCCCACTTTCATCACGCGGCAGTTCGCCCTCCAGTTCCGGGACGCGCAGTTCGAAATCGCGCTTGAGCAACTCCAGCAGGGTCGAGTTGATGCGAACTTCATCCTCAAGTTGGGTCAGGCGGAATTCGGATTGGGCCGAGCGTCGCTCCAGCTTCACCGGCAGCAGCAGCAAAGGTGCACGATAGGACCGGCTATCTCCTTCCGAGCGTTTCCAGCGCAGAAAACCCACGGCCAGAAACAGCGTGTTCGTGCCCCCCTCCGCCATATCACTTCGCGCCTTGCGATAGAGTTCGGTCAGCCGGTTGGTCATGTCGCGGGCGGTCAAGGGAACGGCGATCTGCCCGCGTGCCAAGGCATCGCGCGCTAGATCTAGTTCGATCCGCCGGGCCTCGTCGGCGGAGATATCGCGCCCGGAAACCGCGTTCTCGTCCTTCAGGGCCAGCAGGCGGAAGGTTTCGCCATTGGCCAGCCGATCCTCGGTCCCGGAAATATCGGGGCAGATCATAGCGACCGCGCCGCGCGTCTCGCGAAAATTCAGCAAACGGTTGGCAAGAGACAGATCCAGAAGCTTGCGCTGCCAGCGTTCGATCCGCCCCAGCGCGGTGGACGGTGTCTCATCCACCAGCTCGCCCGGCAGAAGGCCCAGATCCAGCGGGCGGGGCAGCGTGGCAGGTGTGGCGGCGATGTCCTTAGTGGCCGTAGCCTCCTGAATGCGATGGCTTGCCAGCGGGCGAATCCTCGCGGCGCGGGCGCGGTTGATATCCACTGCCTGAATGAATTCGGCTTCGCGGGCCTCTGACAGGTGGTCACGTCCTGCCTGAACCGCTTCCTCAAAGCCGATAGCGGGGCGTTTCGTCAGAAGTGTTGTCTCCAACGCAACGAATTCCCGCGCGGCCAGAGCCTTTCGGACCGTCACCACGTCAGGCTCCACCAGGCGGCCAAAATCCTTTTCGACCAACCAGACGCCGACCCATGCGTGTCCCTGAGAAAACATTACGGCCGTATTCAGCCCCACAGCCTCATAGGCCGCCGCCAGCAGAAGCGTGCTGTCGAGACAGGTCGCCAACCCCTCGGAGGCAATGCGTTCCGGATCGCGGATCTTCTGCCCAATCCGCTCGAAGGATGCCGGAGGCACGGCATAGGTCAGACCAAGACCGGTTGCGGCCGACCAGATCGCGCCCGCCAGCATCCAGACGCGAAGCGGATCCCCGGACTGGTATCCGTCCAGCGAACCGGAATGCCCGGCCGATTCCAGCAGGCGCGCGGCGTCCTTGAGGATACGGGCAACGAAAGGCTGGTTCGGCGACACGAAGGCGGCCAGGATGTTGTCCATCTCGGTCAGCCCGCCCCATTCATCACGGGCCAGCATCTCGATCCGGTGGGTGGAGGTGACATCCTCGGCCCCCTTTACCGACAACCGAAACTCAAGTTGTCCGAATTCGGCCTCGTCCAACCCGCCCAGAAGCGCGGTATCAAGCGCGGTTTCCAGATCGCCCAGTTGCAGGGTGGTTCCCGCAGCGATGCGGTCGATTACCCAAGTCTTTTCCCGAAAGATAGCGGGGTTGGCCGACAGCGTAAGCCGGACGGTTTCGACCGGCTCGGATCTGCAGTTCTCGATGCCAAGGCGCTTGATGACCGCCAGGCCATTCTGCGCACTGGCAAAATTGACCTTTGTGGCAAGCGCCGGATGCAGGATCAATACCCTGTTGTCCTCGGCGGTTGTCACGGGCGCGATCAGCGGAGTTTCATCCTGCATGTTTCGTTCCTTCACGAAGATCACAGTTCAATGATATTGGCACCTGGGCAGGCGGTCCGGGCGATATCGCACAGGTGGCGGTGATGGGTCAGATAGATCACCTGACCCACGCGGGACATTTCCTCCAGCAGCACCATAGCGGCGTGCGAGCGGTCATCGTCGAAGGTCTCCATGATGTCGTCGGCAATGAAGGGAACGGTCGGACGGCTTTGCGCCAATTCGTGATAGCCCGCGATGCGCAGCGCCAGATAAAGCTGGAACCTCGTGCCTTTCGACAGGTCAACCGCAAGCTTTGCGCCACCTTCGGCGGGTAGCGCTACCAGAACCTCCTGCGCGCCATCAGGCTGAGCAGCGAGACCCGAATAGGCGCCCCGGCTGAGCTGGCTGAACGCATTAGAGGCCCGCGCCAGCATGGCGCTACGATGCTTGTCGCGATAACGTCTGAGGCCGGTCTCAAAGGCCAAAAGGCCAAATCGCGACGCAAGATGCGCTTGTGCGCGCTCTCGCGTCTCTAGCAAAAGGTTCGCTCGTTCGGCAGCGATGTGGGCCAGTGCGTCATCCCCGCCGACGGCCTCGATCCGCCGCTTGGCCTCCAGATAGGCGGAATGGCGGGCCTCGGTCTCGTTGCGCAAAAGCTGCTGGTCGGCTTTCAGGCGGGCGATCTGCTGCCGGATCGTGTCGGCATCCTCGTCCTCGCGCGGCGTGGGGCGGTCGCGCAGGTCCTCCTCCATGGCGGCGATGTCATGGCGCAGTTCCGTAGCTTCGCGGCAGCGCGCGACATGGGCGGCAAGTTCTCCGTCATCGGGATGCCATTGCAGCGTGGCGCCAAAAGCCGCGGCGGCGGCCTCGCGGGCATCGAGCAAACGGCGGTCCTCGGTATCCTGCTGTTCTTCTGCCTCAATCTGCCGGTTGATCGTCTCGTGATCCCGGGCATTGTCCTGCGCCCGGCGCAAACGGGCCAGTATATCGCCCCAAGGGCTAGTCTCCTCCAGATTCAGCGCCATCAGCACCGCCGCCCGTGCCGCCGCGAAACGGTCGCGGTTCGCCTCCATCTTGGCGATACGGTCAAGCAGACCGGCGGCGGTCTGTTCCTCTTTGCCCAACTGGTCCAACCAATCAAGAACCGCGCCCAGAGCAGGGTCATCATCGGGATATCCAGCAAGGATGCTGTCGCGGCTGGCCTCGTTCCAGTCCTGCCGCCATGCAGCCAAGGCATCCCGCGCGTCATTCTCCGCCTGCTCACGCTCGCGTAGGTCGGATGTCAGTTCGGTCAGGTGCCGGCGCGCCTCGCGTCGCCGCTCGGCGGCTTCCAGCCGGACCGTTGCCTGCGCCAGCAGGATTTCAAACTCCGACAGGTCTATTGCCGGCGGCTGGTCAAGAGTGGCATTCAGCGCCCGCCGCGCGGCGTTCAGTTCATCGTCGCAGCGTAGAATTGCGGTTTCGGCCTCCCGCAGGGCATTGCGTTCGGTCAGCGCCAGAAGCCGCAGATCAAGCCAGCGTTTCAGATCGGCCAGGGCGGCATTCCGCAACCCGAGGGATGCGCATGCGGCCTGAACCGCCGCTTCGATGATTTGCCGGGCCTTCGCCGCCGCCTCAAGCCCGGCCTCGGCGTCGCCCAGCCGGGCGGAGACGGTATCATGCGCCACCCGTTGCAGGGCCTCGCGGCGCGCCTCGGCCATCGCCTCGGCCAGCAGCGACGAGATCCGGTCATCCTCACGCAGCGCCTGTTCAAAGCGGCGGGCCGTCGTCGCTGATAGATCGTTCAGATGTGCGGCCCAGAGCGTTTCGCGCTGACTGCGCGCGGCGGCGGCATCGGCGATGGTGATGCCGGTCGCCGCCTGCGCCTGCGCATGGGCATCCGTATCGGATTGCAGGCGTTGCAACTCATCCTGCAGATCGGCGGTTGCGCGGCGGGCATCGACCTCCTGTTGCCGTGCGGCCTCAAGCGCCGCCTCCCATTCCTCGATCTGCCAGCCGGGCGGAACGGCCAGCGCGGCTAGGCCATCGCCATCCCCGATCCATGGGGCAAGCGCCGCTAGGGCCGCATCCAGCCGCCCCCGGGCCGCATCGCGATCACGTAAAGCGCGCGCCCGCGCCTCGGAGGGGTCTTTCCCGCGCAAGCGTGTCAGCAGTGCCGCCAGCGCGGCCTCGTCTTCGGCGGGTCCGGGATCTCCCAGCCGGTCACGTTCGCGCGCCAACAGGGCGGCGGCCTTGCGGCTCTCGGCCGAGGTCGCCGCCGCCGCCGCCAGAAGGCCCGAGCGCGCGGCGACAAGCGCCCGCATCCGCGACAGATGCGGGCCGGGGATGATGATATCCGCAGGTTGGGCATGGCGCTGGTCCAGTTCCGCCAATAGCACGCTCATGCGGGCCTTGACCTCATCGGCCTCTTGCTGGCGCCGGGGCAGATCCTTGATCGCCGTGTCATGTTCGGGGCGCAGTGCTTCGGCAGCCTCGATCACGCCGGCCTGCGCCAGAACGGTGGGATCGCGGGTCAGTGCGGTCAGCTGTTCCCGAAGCCCCTGACAACGCAGCGCACGATCACCGATCCGACTGGTCAGGGTGGTGCGGTCGCGTTCGATCTGGTCGAACTGGTTCTGCAACGCGGCATCGGCATCGGGCAGATGCTGAAAAGGGGCAAGTCGCGCCTTCAGTCCGGCAAGCCGCGCCACAAGCGGCACCGCGCCCGCCAGATCCTGAAGCCGGTCCAGTTGGGTCTGCGCGACCTCTTCGGCGGTCCGGGCCTCGCGCCATTCCTGTTCGGCAGCTGTGGCCTCTCGCGTCAGCTTCTGCAGGGCGCTGGCGGAAACCTCCAACTCCCGCCGCCGCCCGTCCAGATCGCGCAGTTGCTTCTTTGCGTCATAAAGCCAACCACTACGCTTACCGCTGCGGTGAAAGTCATCCAGATCCGCGCGTATGGCTTCCAGCCGCGGAGCCAGACCGGACAGGCCGGCGCTGGCGGAAAACAGCATCTCGCCCAGATCGCCACGATTGGCGAGAATGCTGTCACCGCCTTTTTCCAGCGTGTCATCGTCCAGTGAAAACATCGCGGAATAGCCGTCACGCGACAGCCCGCCGAGCGCGGATTGCAACACCGCCTCGGCGACCGGGGCATCGTGGCGATCCAGCAGGCTGGCATTGTTGCGCTTCAGGCGCTTCAGCTCCAGCATGGCGCCGGAATGGGACAGATGTGCGCCGATCTGCATCGTCGGGCCGGAATGCAGGAAATCATAGCGGCTGCGCACCGGGATACCGAACAGAAGGTCCAGCCAGGCTGAAAACAGGGTCGATTTCCCGGCCTCATTCGGACCATAGATGATGTGCAGATCAGGACCGAAGGGCACGGGTCGCGCAAAGGAGAGGCTGCGATCCGTAAAGCGGCCATAGCGGGTCAGGTCCAGTCGTTCTAGCCGCATCATACGGCCTTGTCAGAGGTCAGGCCAGCTAGAATGATCGGCGCGCCATCGGCAAGAAGTTCCCGGCAACGTAGCGCCAGATCCGTCTCGTCTTGACCCAGAATATCGCGCAGGTCGGGGGGTAGATCGCGCAGCAGGTCATGGGCCGCCTGCGTCATCGCGACCGCCAGTCCAGGATCGCCGGGCAGATCCTCCAGCACGGTGCGGACCAGTTCGGCGGGCAGATGGGCGCCGGCGAAGGATCCGGTATCCTCCTCGCTGGCGATTCCCAACTCCAGCTTGTCGATCCAGATACCGGCATCGGCAGCAAAGGCACGGGCCTCTTCGGTTAAGCGATCCAGATCGCGTGCGATGCGCCACGCCAGCGGCGTGACTCCGCGTAGCACCGGGCGGATCACCAGATGCTCTTCCCTGCGAGGGGCCTGCCCGGCCTGCCGGATATAGCGTTCCAGCATTGTCAGAAGCTCGGCCCACTCGCTTACGCCATCACAATCCATCTCGATCTGATCGAAGCGCAGGCAGGCGACAGTACACTGTTCCAAAGTGACCGCGTTGTCATCGGTCACATGAACCAGCGTGACCGAACTCGCCCCTGCCTCGCCGATATCGCGGCCTTGCGGGGTGCCCGGCATGACGATCGCTGCTTGTCCGATATGTTCCGTGCGGCGATGGATATGGCCAAGCGCCCAATAGTCATAACCGTGAGCGTCCAGATCGCTGAGACTGCAGGGCGCGTAATTATCATGTCCCGGGCTGCCATTCAGGCTGGTATGCATCATGCCGATGTTGAAGGCCCCGGGCTTTGGCGCCGGATAACGCGGCAGCAGGCTTTCAGGGGCGTGAGGTTCACGGAAGCTCAGCCCATGAATGGCGATCCGATGTCCCTCAACATCAAGCTCGGCGGTGGAGGCCCTGCCACCGAACAGGATGGTGTTTTCGGGTAGATCCAGTTCTCCGGTCTGGCGAGCAAGGGCGTCATGGTTGCCGCGAATAATGAAACAGCGGATGCCGGCTGCGTGCAGGCGCAACAATTCCTGCTTCAGAAACCGGGGCGTCTTGGTGGAACTGTGCTCTCCGTCCCACAGATCGCCTGCGATCACCAAAAAGATGACGGATTCGTCGATGCACATATCCACGATCCGGGAAAGGGCGGTGCGCGAGGCTACACCGACGGCCTGCGCCAGATCCGGATCGCGCAGGGCGATCGCCTTTAACGGTGCATCGAGGTGCAGATCAGCGGTGTGGATAAAGCGAAAACTCAAGGAAACTGCCTATGAAATGTTTATCAGCCAAGTTATGGGACACGCTGAATGGTCTGGCAAGTCTACTTTGGGTTGAATTCAAGGGAATAACGATTCAAACGAGGCTGTCGGCATTGTCGACCAAAGAGGCAACAGGCTTCTACGACAGGCCCCAGTGTTACCAATGGTTGGGCGCAGGTCTGCCTGACGATTGGTTTTCGTGGCGTGGAAAGACCGTAAGGTGTTCGGAACGGATCTGTAGCAAACATTTCGTCATGGACGGCGGAGCAACTTGAGCGCTTCAATCGGAGAAAACGCGAGGCCACGCGGAAATGGAACCTCGACGAGACTTATGTAAAGGTCAAAGGCGCGTGGTTTTATCTGTATCGCGCCATCGACAACTATGGCGATACGGTCGAGTTCCTGTTCAGCAAAGAGCGAGACTTGAACGCTGCCAAACGCTTTCTGCGCAAGGCTTTGGCTAAACATGGCAGGCCGGAGCGGATCACGATTGACGGCAGCCATACCAATCGTATGGCCATCACGCAGTGTGATGCAGAGAACTGGTTGCGACGGGGTGGAAAGGCCATCACCATCCGCACCAGCAAATATATGAACAATGCCCATCGAGCAGGATCATCGCCGTGTCAAACGGCGCATTCGATCCATGCTCGGCTTCAAGTCCGAGGCTGCTGCCAGCATCACGCTTGCCGGCATCGAACTCGTTCACATGATGCGCAAACACCAAGGCATCTTCGCCTCAACGAAAGCGCCTTCGCTTAAACAACAATTCACAGCGCTCGAAGAATAATTGTGTCCAAGGTTAAGGTGTGTTCTGCGCTGAAGAAATTTTTGCAACAGATCCGTTATCATTGATGTCCGTCTGCAATGGCATCTCGCCAAAGTGCTCTGTGATTGGGCGCACGCCGCAGCCACACCGTCTCTCCAAGATAAGTTGAACGCAGGTCATTCCTGTCGCGCGAGAAAGCATTCTTCGACAACCGGACTCCCGGACGTTTCTTTTAATGTATTCATGTTTGCTAACGCAGCCTCCCGCTGGCGGAAAAGTTGTCGCAAAGGACCAATGCATCGTGCTGATATATAGAACAAATAAATCATATTGTCCGACATCAGCGCCTTTGAGACAAAACTGGTTTAATTAAGAAGAGAGGATTTTCGGCTCATCATAGCTTTATCAAAGGACGCAAAGATGAGACAGAAACCGGTTCCCCAAACGTCTTCTGCGGAGAAGACGATCAAAGATATCCGTCGTGCCACGCGTAAACATTATTCAGCCGAGGATAAAATCCGTATTGTTTTGGAAGGTCTGCGCGGGGAAGACAGCATTGCTGCGATCTGCCGCCGTGAGGGGATCGCCGAGAGCCTTTATTATAGCTGGTCGAAAGAATTCCTTGAGGCACATAAAACGCAGAAACTGACCGCGCGACAATTTCCTGCGGAACCGCACTTCGCCCGTCAGCGACGCGCCGTGAAGCTGGAAAACATTTTTTGCCAGATCAACCCCGATCACACTCTGGCACATTGCGATGCCGTCTGGGGAGGGCGGCAACCACCCCATCTTATTCCACGCCGAATGACAGTTGAAACCGCGTCCCAGTACCCATTCTCCTTTAGGAGTTTGCGCAGCGCGCTCGCGCAAAGCCTGCAATAAGTCCTTTAGCGTGGGAACGACAGATGGGCGCAGGTCTACATAGGCCATCCATACTCCGAGCGGCAGCAGATGCATATGCGCATCATACAGTCCGGGCATGGCAAAGCGACCGCCGAGGTCAATGCGTTTTGTTTCCAGACCTAATACCGCTCCCAATATCCAGGAGCGGGGTCATGCCCCATCGCCGCGACCTCTCGTACCCAATAACGACTGGTTGGGCAGGCTTCCATGCCAATCAAGCAAGGGGCAGCCCTATATCAATCCCCATTGACGAAATGTTTGCACCCCTGGAAACAATGAGCTTTCGCTCTTTCCAGAGTGGCCTATGTATGCGCTTACACTTGATGTGTGAAAAAATATGCATATATTGTGCATATTGTTGAGCGGAGATTAGATATGGCACAGGCGCAGACAGAACGTGCATATGCTGTGGTTTCAGGCTTTGTTGACAGCCTTCAGGAGCCGCGGACACCCTATATCTCGCCATCGCGGCTATCAAAAGCGCTTGGGGTCAAGGTTGCAAACCTTGCAGAATTGACTGGTGTTCATCGTAATACGCTACGCAATCCATCTTCCGAGCGTTTGCAAGGCAGAATGCGGGAAATGGTGAAGGTAATCTCCGCAGCGGCTGAACTGACTGGCGATCTCCAGAAAGCGATCTACTGGTATCGGAACGAGCCTATTGCTGACTATGGCCATCGCACGGCCGCAGAGCTTGTTGCAGATGGTGAGATAGAAGCCGTTCTGGCCTATGTCAGGGACTTGGAGAACGGAGCGCGGGGATGAAACTCGTCCGTATCGGACCGAAGAACGTTTTTCATCGCTATCTTACACCGAAATGGGCATTCCTTCCAATCAGTGGAGCTGGCGCTGCAGCAGATGGGGGACGTTTTAATCGTCCCGGTGTGGAGGCCCTGTATCTGTCAGTGTCGGCACAGACGGCACTCGAGGAATATCGACAAGGCGCGAGCATTACGCCGCCTGCTACACTTGCTGCCTACACGATTACCCTTGGAGAAGTAGCCGACCTTTCGAAAGGATACGATCCTGTTCATTGGGATGAGGCATGGGCACAATGGGATTGTCCGTGGCGGAAAATCGCTCGCATCGATAAGAAGACGCCGCCATCCTGGAAACTTGCTGACGAAATCATCTCGGCCGGGTTGCGGGGTCTGCTCTTTCCATCCCTTCGGCATGCGGGAGGAACCAATCTCGTGATTTTTTCAGCTAATCTTGTGGCTGGAGATGAAGTTGCCGTTCACGACCCGGACAATCGCTTGCCGCACGATCAATCATCCTGGCCACATTAACTTCGACCACTTCAGTTAGATTTTTTCAACAGCGAGGCTTTCACATCAATCCTGAACTGGTGTTTTGCCGATACCTCTTCGGTCCCAGGTGCGGAAACCTTGGGGGAACACGTCTTTGAGTGTAGACATAACAAACAAGTCTGGGACCATTTGTACTCCCGAACCTCCGCTGACGTGAGGCGTGGGACATCTTCGTTACCGCCAATGATTCAATGCGGTCATTATTCAAATTGCCACGTTCTGCATTTGGTGTGGAACAACGCAGAAGCCTAATGCGGACCTCTTTTCTCTAATGTAACGGATATGTCCGTGAGCGCGTGTGGCATGGGGAATTCGGTTTGCGGGCGGTTGAGTTATTTTGCGGGGCAGGGGGCATGTCCCTCGGATTGAAACGTGCAGGTATCGAAGTGGTCGGGGCATATGATGCCTGGGATCCGGCGGTAGAGACCTACCGTCATAATGTCGGGCGACAAGTTCACAAACATGATTTGAAAGATATTTTCGCTGTTGCGCCTGCGATAGCCCGAATGGCCCCGGATCTGATCGCTGGCGGACCGCCATGCCAGGATTACTCGGTTGCGGGCAAGCGGGTGGAAGGAGAAAACGCGTCACTGACGCGGGCTTTTGCAATGCTCGTCTGCCTCGCCAGACCACAATGGTTTGCGATGGAAAACGTTCCACAGGTAGCCCGCTCTGAAGCGTGGGCGGATGGGCGCAAAATGCTGGTGCGGGCTGGATACGGATTGAACGAGTGCAGGCTGGACGCTTCATGGTATGGTGTTCCACAACGCCGCAAACGTCTGTTCGTCATCGGACGTCTGGGAGAGCGCCATGGTTTCCTCGATTCAAGCATTGTTAAGGCGCGGTCGGAACGCCAGACGGTCATCAGCGACGTCCTGAATATTCCGGAAGGCTGGGTCTATGCGCGGCCTTTCCGTGCCGGGCGCGGGGTTCGTGGTATCGACGAACCGTTTCCAACCGTGACGCGCACAGCCTGGGAACGGTTGACGGATCGTTATCTGAACAATCCCCATCCTGCAGATCCGGTACCAGCTTCACAGGCAGCAATGCTGACGACCCGACAGTTGGCGATGCTGCAGGGATTTCCGGATGGCTGGCAATGGAAGGACGCAACGCGACAGGACATTCATCAAATGATTGCTAACGCCGTTCCCTCTCCACTGGCCGAAGCGATCGGTCGTGTCATCCTCGCGCGCGAGAACGGTCGAACTATTCCCGAAGTCGAAGGCCGTTTTGTGAACTGGCTGATGGAAACGGGACGCTCGCCCCAATCGGCACGCAATGTCAAGTCGCAGGTCAACCGGGCGCGCCGTCTTTTAGGAGGACGAACATACTCCGATACAGGACTGGAATTGGCCCGGCTGGAACTGAATGCCGAATTCGAAACACTGACGGTTCGGACGAGATCGGATCTGCGTGCCGCTCTTCGTCTTTATGCAGAGTATCTCGATCGCAAAGGCAAAGCTGCCCATTCCCGCATTGCGAAGACTTCAAGAATGGCTGCTTGAGGATACGGATTCATAGAGCGCCTGTACAGGAGGCTGGAGCATCCGGTTGTCCTTTGCAAAGAAGTCAGGCAACTTCCTCATAACCACGTTTGCGACGAACTGCGACAAGTCTGCGAAGAAGTGCGTTGGCGGATGCTTCGTCCAGAACTGTTTGCTGTAGGGATTGTCCAAGTGTCCCGATCCGCCCCCAGGAGCGCATGACGCACCATTCTCCAAATAAATTTGGTTGAATTGATAAGGTGTAGAAGCGCCGCATATTGTTGCGTGGATCAATTTTACGAAAATGTATCGGAAGCGAATGCTGGTTCGACATGGGCTCAGAATCTGACATCGAGGCGAGAGCGTCCAACGCATTTTATGAATCGATCCGGGCTGATCGATTCATGCCGCTGATGCAATCGTAGCGAGGCTATGGCGATATAAAAATCCGGCGCAATTTTACACGCTAGGACGGCAGGCCTCCTAGAAAGGCTAGGTCTGTGCCGAAACGCTGTTTGCCAGGCTTTCGTTACCCGTCTGGCTACGTAGTTGGGCATTTCAGGCCGAGATGCCTTGGGATACGCTGATATGATTTGCCGGTGTGGCAACTCGATTTGACGCTACCGTGTTTCAGCGTGCGGACAATGCGTTTTAACTCTGGATAGTTTGCAATCTTGCGATTCCAGCTTTTGGATTAACGTTGCGGGTATCCGGAAAACCATTGCGAAACCGGATATATCCGATTCATCGATAAACTGCGTTTGAGAGCCGGGAACCGATGCAGGACGGTCCCACCGTGTTCGAGGGAGCGTCAGGAGCGTAGAGCAAAATAATCTGGTCAACAGGCGTTTTCCCGGGCAGGCGTTCCAGATCGAAACGCCGTTTGACGCCATATTCATTCCTGTAGCGGAAAATAAAGCTTCTAAAATGTATATGTAGTGCGGACATGTCGTCATGAGTTGCGGGTAAAGCATAGCAAAGTGTCGGTGCGGCGTTTCAATTTGCCAGCAACGCAAATCAAACCGGGACAATTTGCACTAACCCGTTTCAAAACCTCAGAGAAGCGTTGCGCGTTTCCGCACAAACGTTGCCAGATTCGAGATTTCCGTTTCAGCTACAAACGGCGTTTGCCAGCTAGGCCAAGCGCGGAGACAGGCGTTTTGTGCCAATTGGTTTGCGGCACACCATGGCTGCGAACAGAGCCGATAAACTGGAACATCCGTGACGACAGACCGGTAGAAGACGGAATGGTTGCGTGAATAATAGGAGTGATAGGGGGATGTCGACGTGCTTGAAGACAGCCCCTACCAGTTTGGTGGATGATATGGTGCCTATACGAGCAGGATTAAGGTGCAAGCCAAAGCTGGGCGCAATGAACAGATCACCCGGCGCGAGGCGCTGGAGCTATCGACTGACCGCTTTCAGTCTAAATATACAGACTGAATGAGAAGCTGTGGAAGAGAGCTATACCAAGGTTCGGCATTGCTATTCTCTCGTAGCTCACCAGGTCGATAGCGTAGACGTTCTGCTTTTTCGTTCGGTAGGATTAAATGCGTTCAGCCCATTTTTTGGATCAATTGACGCCGGGCGATACCGCCGTCTGAGGGCTGTTTGAGCGAGGCTTGACGGTCGTATCCAGTACCCGTTGACAAAATTCGTCGTCGCGCAGGATTGCGTGGCCATTCAGAACATCCAGAAGCAAGGAATCGAATTGATCACCACGAGCGTTGAACCGTTCCTGCACATAAGAGGTTTTAAACTTCATTCCAAAATAGACGCATTGCTCCGCGTCCGACCATGTTGGATCGAAAACCTCACCTTCACTGTTAACGAGCCAGGCGTGGTGCAGCGGGATCGGCAATTCGAGATCGCAAGCGTAGCCTTCGACATAGCAGAACTGCTCTCGACGATGGTTGCGAGGCAAAATCACTTCGGCTTGCACATTCGCAAAACACGCCTTGGGAATTGAGAAACGGGCGTTTTCGGGTTGTGCCGATACACCCCAGAACTTGCCATGAGACAAGAGGGTGGTGGCCACTCCCCAACCCGGTTCTGTATCGGCAGAATCCGTTATGTATTTCTTGAGAAGCGTGGCGATGGCCACCAGGTCCCCGCTATAAATCTGCATAAAATAATCCTTTTTAGTAATATAAGCCCGATGGTAATTGGTCGTCGTATGTAAAATGACATCACCAAAAGAAAGGGTAGGCAAGCCCTGATTCAAACAAACTTCCGAATGGGGCGTGATATTGGTTGCACCGGGTTTTTATGAACGGCGATGTAATTGCGCTCCGGACCATCCATAGCCATAACAGACCTTGACCTCCTTACCGAACGTGCCTCCATGATCAGTTCCGGTGCCATAGTCAGATGGGCTCCAGGGCCGACTGCTTATCCGTTTTTCTTTTGCCGAAGCCCGCGATTTCCGCATGGTAATGTTCAAGGGTCGCAACCTGCTTTGATCTGGTCTGTGGCCTTATAATCGAAGAATTGTAAGCGCGTTTTTGTTGTCGCATCTGTTGCGAAGAGTACCATTGCTTGCCGTGACTGAAGAATGGCTGCAGAAGCAGCGACCTTGTTCCAGCAACATCTGGAGTTCAAATCGATCGTGGTGATGCGAACGGCGTTTGCGGTGGCCAGCCCTGCGCGCGATACAGATTGTAATGATTTCCCCGCACTGCATCTGGAATTGTAGGGCTGGCAAAATGACGTGCAGACACATCAATCCAGATTGTGGGCAAGTCACGTAGACTTTTTCCGATTTGCAGTAACTGGATTCTCAACTCGAGATTTGCGTTACAGAGTTACGGGCGAACGTTGCTGAACCCGAGATTTCTGATTCTGCGTCAAACGCGGTTTGCGGGCAGACGCGGGGTGGTGAAAAATATGCTTTGCGCCGACGGTTTTTGAGCTCAAGCTTTGATTATGGGTACGTAATCTGGAGAAGCCATGGTATCGAGCAGGCAGCAGTCGGAACGTTTGCGCAAGCAGCGCGAGCGACAGAAGGACTATCGGGATCGTCTGAGAGCAGAGCGCAAACCGACGCGCGACGACATTGCGCGGATCGTGCTGCATTTCATGGTTCTGCTTGCATCAGAGGCTGATGACCCGCGCTCTCTTGATCAGCTCATCAATCGCGTGCTGGAAGCCTTGAAAGAGCAGGGGTTCGATGAAGACGCTTCTCTGGACGTCCTTGATGATCTGATCGCCAAATATACCAAAACGAATTGGGGTTTCCGTCGCAAGGTACATCTGAAGTCTGGCAGGGCTTCTGATGAGACCAAACATTGAGCATCGTTTTCAAAACCATCTTGCGTTGATTTCAACCTGGCGATTTTACAAACGTAGTTTGTTCCTTTTGTCAGTTCTCCCCCCATTACTTCGTGAAACGCTGTTTGCACATGAATCGGATTTCTCGAGATTGGCGGCGACATGGGATCGTTGAAGGCTGTGCAAGCAAACAGCCCATTGTTGGGATCATCCGTGGCTGCGGCATCGCTTTTGCAGGTCAGCCTGCTGCTGAAACAGGTTCTATGGCCCAGCCTGTGGATAACTTTCAAGGTCCACATTCAGGCTTCCTCAGGTGTTCATCACATCGCAAAAGGCTGATGGCCACTACGTTTTTTCACTATTTTAGTGAAGCGGAAAAAGCCGGTGATATCCGGGACTTAGGTAAAAATGCTGTCTTGGGATCTTTTTTCATTTTGGATCCTTGCGGCGCGTTTGAGATCCTGCAATAGTCACTTTGTCTGATTGATCAGACGCCTCCATTCCGGTGCTGGAACACCAGAATGGAGACTAACTTAGCCTGCCAACAACAGGAGCCAAGCTTATGCTGGTTATTATCGACATTCGTCCCGGATTAAAAGATCCACGCCCTGAATTCGATGTCAGCATGGCGGCTCGACAGCGGAAATAATTTCCGCCCCTAACGCGTTCGGCGCTCTTTAAAGCCCGAACTCCCAATTTCCCATTCTGGCGCTCTGGTCGTGTGCGTTTGCGCGCAACGTCACGGTCTTTGCTGTCTTCAAAATCTGACGCTGCTTGCACAGGCAAGCGCGACCGATCTTTCACACCCATTTTGCTCCGGCGACCAACAATCACTTCGGGGAAGGAGAACTTATGTTTGCAGAAACCGTTATTGGCTACATCGACCTGATTGAACACAAGATTCCCGTGCGGAGTTTCAAGCAGGAACTCAATGCCTCTCTCCATTTGTCCTGGCTTTTTCACCGGATTGATCAAGCCCATGACCGGGATAGCCGAAAAAGGGCGGTGCGGGATGTGCTTTTGCGCTGGGCAATTTGGAATGAAGGCGAAAAGATTTTTGGGCATATCGAAGAAGCATCAGCGCGCGTGAGGGTTTCTGGTGATGTGGCACCGGCACGGTCTATGCCGATTACGCGTGATACGCTTAATCATGTGACCGAGTCTGTTGCGTCAAAATCAGTTCCGGCTAAAACCGACATCGAGATTGCTGCTTCAGCGCTTCCGGCAAGACCCTATGCTTTTGATTTGCTGGATTATGATGCGGAACAGAAACAACTCCGCGTATTGAGTATGGTATACGGTATCAGCGTGCACAAAGATACGCTCTGTCAGTGGCGCAATGAAGTATCGGCTATGCCATCGGCTCTGACGCGTCTGGCGTCACAATATTATGGCATCGACATCGAACAATATGAATTCGCGCTGATTGATCCGTTGCTCAATGAAAGCCAGGCCGAGGAAGGGATCTGGGCACTGGCTGATCTTGATCGGCTGATCGGCGTACCGGGGGTCGCAAAGAAAGCCCTCAATGTACAGGAAGCTCTTAGGGAAGAGCTTATCATCTGGATTGGCGACACATTTGCAAAAACGGAAGCAGAGCAAGCACGGCTGATCAATAAAGAGATTGCGAAGATTGCGGTCGAAGCCATCGATAGTGCGTCTTTACCGCAAGTTCAAATCCTGATGCCTGATCACGCGTCGCGTTGACGAGATGCCGCTGGAGCGGTTCTGGCTAAAACGGAGTCGCTGAAGCCGCACTGTTTCCATGCTGTATGCATGTCTCGATCCCAAAACCGGTTGCCGCTTTTCGGGATATGCTTAGGAATTCACTCTTCTATCCATGAGGTCGCTTCATGACCATTTCACCACCCGGCGCAAGCCGGCTTGGGCGGCATCTGCTTGCCCGCCTGAAACATGCTTTGTATCGCGACGTGCGACAGGTTTTCTGCGAACTCGATCTATTGTCTCACACTGAAGTCGACGTTGATGGATTTTTCGCGATGCGCTTCGATATGCCGGACCCGGCGTCCGACCCCGGTGACGAATATAGACCGGCCATGCTTCTGACCGGTCATCCGGTTCATGATCTGCGTGTCTTGAACGCTCATCTCGGTGGGGGCTTGGATCTGGACGCTTCCGGCGTGAGAGACCAGTTCGCTCTCTCGATGCCGTTTCCAGTGTTCCTGACCGATATGCCCCATGCTCCCGTCGAGCGAGCATATCTTTTGAAACTCCTGCGCTGCTTTCGTGTCGAGCCAGATATTGGCGATATCGCAGTGTGTCATCTGCTGGCACGCGCTCTGGAGGAGGGGAGTTTCGGGCAAAACCACTTGATGGAGTTTTCACGCAGACAATCCGGGCTTGTCATTATACGCACTGATATCGAGGGCTTTGAAGATATCCTGCTTCGGATGTTGAGCGAGCAACGGCTTTATCGCGGGCACGTTGTGGTGCGGCCCCTCGAGCATTGGGGAACGACAACGATCCGGCAGTTAAAGCGGACAAGGGGCCGCCTCCGTCCGGCAGATGTCATTATCAATACTATCGATGCTGATGGGTTTGAGAAACTCGCATTGATCGACGAAGACAGCATTGGGGATGCACTGTCACGCGGCGAATGGCTTCTCGGTATCGTTGATATGCAATACGAGATTCCAGCCAAACTCAAGGTGCTAGCAGACGTTGTCCTCGATACCCGTGTGCTTGACGGCGCTCTTCTCAACAGGCTGCTCGATACGGTGACGACGCACGATGCCGACACCGTTTTTCCCGAGGAGTTCACACTCGGTTCATTACGAGAGCTGAGACACTCGTTCAGGGAAGCCAGCACACGCCAGGAAACCTTCGCCTATTTGCTGGCCCAATGGGAATTGGAGGGGAGAAAGCAGGCACATCCGGTGCAGGAGCAGAAAGAGGCAGATAAAAAGAGAGATAAGGCCGATGATAAAAACCCGTTCTCGACAGGAGAACGCGGTCGGCATGGCAGAAAGATTGTTTCCGACAGCCGATTGATTGAACCTGAAGCGCTCGATGCTGGCTTCAGTGATGTCGGTTCTGCAGAGAGCGCCATGCGTCGAACACCAACTCTATGCGTGGAAAACCTGTCTGGCTATGGCGAGGCGGCTGAATGGGCGCTGGCGCTCAAGGAAGACCTTGCATTGTGGACATCAGGATCGCTCGCCTGGTCTGACATCAGCACTCGGCTGCTTCTGTCTGGCCCACCTGGCACCGGCAAGACCACTTTTGCACGGGCGCTGTGTAACAGCCTGCGCGTTCCTGTCCTTGCGACCTCTATCGCAACATGGCTGCGAATGGGTCATCTTGGTGATGTGTTGCTGCGCATGAAGAGTGCTTTTGAAGAAGCGGCGTCTCATGCTCCGGTCATCCTGTTTATTGACGAGATCGACAGCATCGGGCGACGACAGGATCCATCCCGCGATTATGCGGATTACTGGAACGCTGTCGTCAATCAACTGCTGGAATTGATGGATGGTGCCGTCAGACAGGAAGGCATCGTCATTGTGGGTGCCACCAACCGGCCCGACGATATTGATGAAGCATTGTTACGGTCAGGACGGCTGGAAACTCATGTCCGGATACCAAAACCTGACACGGATGCATTGGTCGGCATTCTCGCGCATCATCTGGGTGCCGATCTCGATGCTGTGCTGGAAACACGACAAGCGGAGCAACAGCGATGACGGCTTGCAAATCAGATGAACGTCTCAGGAGCTTGCGCGATCTGCGTTCTCTGGCGTTAAAGGCACAGGGCATGACGGGAGCCGATATCGAGCGGATTGTCCGTCAGGCTCGCCAGCAAGCGCGTCGTAAGAAGCGTCAGCTTACATGGACGGATATTGAAAATGGCATTGTTGGCAATCGCAGGCTGATCCTGCCGGAAGAACGCTGGCGCATGGCGGTGCACGAGGCAGGCCATGCACTCATCCGTCATGTGCTACAAGTCGGCCATCCGCTGACGCTCAGCATTGAAGAACAGGTGGGGCTCGGTTTTGCAATGGAGCGTCGCAAGCATATTCCGCTGGAAAAGGATTGTGAAGACAATCTTGCCGTGATGCTGGCGGGGAGGGCGGCGGAAGAGCTTGTTCTTGGGGATGTCTCTATCGGCTCCGGGATACGACCGGGAAGCGATCTGGCGAATGCAACTGATCTGGCGCTGGCAATGGAAACGACATACGGCTTTGCCAGGAAACGGCCATTGCTGTTTTGCGACGGCGTGGCACGACGGGAACTGCTCCATGCAAACCATCCTGTCACGAACCGTGTCGATGAGCGGCTGCAAAAAGCCTATGACGCCGCCTGTCACGGACTTGTCCGTTACGAGGCAGCGCACAGGACGCTTGCCGGGACATTGCTCGAACATGGCGTTCTGGAAGGTGAAACCGTCACTGCCATTCTCAACGATGCCGTCCAGCGACAGGATCAGCAAAGTGGTCAAGCCATGGTGAGCGCAGTGGATAGCAGGCCTCACGAGACGAGATCACCCGGTCCGGCCTGAGCGGTCGCCCCGACCGTCGCCCAGCTCAGCCAACAATCCGGACTTACCAGAAACGCGCTCGTCTGCTCGAACGCGAACGATCCCGCATATCCAATGAAAGGAAAATCTCATGGCAATTATCGCAAACGATGGTGCAGTCAACCGGGAAAGACTTGCAGCAGAAATCAAGGCCCTCAAGGCGCTTGTTCATGATCTCGAACGCCTGCTCAATGGAGAGCATCCAGATCCCAGGGAACTGGCGGATGCGCCATTGATCAACAACTGGGATTTTGATCGTCGGGATGCTGTATGCCTTGTCGGCACATTCCTAGGTCATCCGCGTCTGGGGCGCATCGTTCCTAACGGCATGACCTCTGAACTCTGGTACATAAACCCGGACGAAGGATATGCCCGTACATTCAGCCGTTTCTACAGGCTCGGTAAACCAGCCCGGTTTCGAGGCGACAAGCGGTGAAGCTGGTCTGTAAGAGCAAGTCGGAAGCGTATTGGGAGAGTAAATTAGGTCAGGACCATGTTGTCGAGCGGGGAGGAGTGAACCGACCCGCTTAACGGCTCCGAGGATTGTACTATCAAAGCGGCTACAAGTGGACCAGGCAACAAGCTACATCGATCCTGCGGATTTTGTCCACAATTTGGGAACTCGCAAAATTCCCAAATTGATAAATTGCTGACTTTTGGAGGCTGTTAGTGTGACGTTTTCATCTTGCGGGGCGAAGCGAAGCGTTGGGCCTCAGGATTGATGGATTTTGCTCCCCGTTTCTTAGCTCGATCGATCTTCCAGGCAACATAGGCCTTGGCGCGTTCTGTCATGGATCGAGGGACAGGAATACCGTGTTCTCTCATTTTGCTATGCGCCCATTTTTCAGCCTGCAATTCTTTTACGTGCACTGGCAATTTTGATCCGCTACCGTGAAGATGAGCATGGGCACACTCATGTAAAAAAATGTAAAGGCTTTTGCGTGTGACTGGCTGCGGGGCTTCTATTTGGCGCAAGCTACCGCGATGAACCCCCGTCAGGTTTTTCCTGAATTTTACAGTATAACCTTCCGGAACATATGAAATGCCGATTTGATAGAACCTGTCGGCAGCAGCGCGGCGGGCGGCTTGTAATTCCAGGCCTGTCATGGGTTTGATAGCGGGATGGGCGGACTTATTATCAATCATCAAATACTCCTTGTTTTAAAATGACTGAGCATCAGCTTAAAAATACTGACTTTTAGATTAAAGCATAAAAAGCTAACAATATCAAATAGTTGTAAGCATAAAGGCCGCTGAAATGCCTTGAAACAGGTATATATTGCCCTGTTTCCCCCCCCCTTAAAATTGAAAATAATGACATATTGTCGCACTTCTTCTGAAGAAGGAATGCGAACCGTTCAAAGGTCGATTTGACGAACAAACTGAATCAATAAGCCGGCTACGGCTCGCCGTGACCGTGACAGACGAAGCTTGCGGAAACTGTTACCTCAACCTCAGCCTAAACTTCAGCGACGACAACGGTATATGACCGAACCCCGTGCCATCAACTATTACTGTCACTGTTTTCCAGGTGAGACTATTGCCGAGGCTGGGTGGCTATATTCCTGGTTTCCGCCAAGCTCGGTTTTTGAATTCTTTCATCGGCGTTCCTGACACTGTTTGCGCCGGTGGATTATTGGTCTCACAATATGTCTATTGGCTGGTTGGAGATGATAAAATGTTAAAAGAAATTCCATGGGACATGTATGGCGAGAACGCTCAGGTTCTTGATGAAGCGGACATTCCAGTTTGTGAAGGCTGCGCCTATTTTTGTATCTTGAAATATGAAGGTATCGATCAGCTGATCTCACGGTTACGTATTTTCGATCTGGATATGCGGTTTCACTATATGCTCTACGGTCATTTTTCAAAAATTAATGCGATCATCCTTGCTGGTAGCTTACCGTCCGCGCGCGAAGAGTTCGATGGCGTGCGTTGTCAGGTTGGTCAGCTCGAAGTCAGTAGTGGGAGCTTTTATGGAACCGCCCCCATGACCCCACCTGCAACCAAATACGCACTAAAAGTGGTGGATCCAGGTAATACGACGCTCGCTCGAAATGAGATGTACACGGTCTGGGGCTTCGGAATCCGTCCTTGTTCCACGCATGAAACTGAAATCGCCTTGTTTCCAGAAGAGGAAGCGGTGCGTCGAGCGATCGAAAGCGTCGCCGAATACGATTGTTCGATCGACGATGAACGGCGTGAAGAAGATCAAGGACGTTTGGCTCCTTGAAGAAGGGATGACCGCAACTGGGTATGAGAAAACATACATCACGAATAAATCCGTGATGTCGAAATCAGCAACAACAAGCGGTAACGACCACTATGTCGTAGGAATTAACAATATACATAATAAAACAATATGTTAGTAAAAATCAGATAAGATTAATTATGGAACTAACATTGCCGTTCAGATGGCATTTACAAAAGCCTGCTATGTTGACAGCGCAAAAAGAAATCGTGCGGCTACGGCAAGAAGAAACAGGCCGAATGCGATCTCCAGCGCCCGCCGGGACATGGCATGGGCGAGGTAGACGCCGGTACGTGCTGTGAGAAACGAGGTCGGCACCAGAAGCACAAATCCCAGTAATGAAACATATCCCAGCGCATCGACCGGCAAGCCGGATTTGCCCCAGCCTGCAATGATATAGCCAATGGTTCCGGGGATTGAAATCAGCACCCCGACCCCTGCGGATGTAGCGATTGCCTGATGGATCGCTTTGCCGTGCAGGGTCAGTATGAGGTTGGAAATTGCGCCACCGCCGATCCCCATGAGTGCTGAAAGTGCACCGACAATCAGGCCATAGATGCGTAGCAGCCAGTCTGACGGTAATTCCTCACCTACACGCCAGCCTTTTCCGCCGACGAACAATTTTATCGCAATTACGCTGGCAACCGCAACGAAAACGAGTTGAAACACCCAAGGATCGGCAAAGCTTGCAACGGATGTGCCCGCCAACACGCCCAGGATGATGGGAAGCACCCATATTCGTAGCAGTTTTGTGTCAACGGCGCCGCGCTGATAATGGCCCCATGCGGATCTGAGCGAGGTGGGAATGATGATGGCAAGCGACGTTCCGACCGCCAGGGGCATGGCGACACCTTCTTCAAGCCCCATGAAACCAAAGGTTTCATAAAGTACTGGCACGGAAACTGCGCCGCCGCCTACGCCGAACAGCCCTGCCAATATTCCGACCACCGCGCCTGCAAAGATCAGCAGGATCGCGATCATTATAATGGTTTGCATTTCCATGCCGATACCCCGTCCCGCAATCCGGCGCGCCCGTCCATATTCAATCGGCGCTGAAGTTTTGTTCAAATATTTGCAAGGTGCGCTGGTAATGTTCCGTCAGGCATTCGACGGCTTCGTCAGAGTTGCCGCCCAGCGTCGCATCCACGATTTTCTGGTGCTCCTCATTATTGCGGCGACGCGGATAGCTGTGCGTCATGGCGATATGACGATAGCGCTCGTTCTGAACCATCATATCATCGCAGAAGGCCAGAAGAATCGAGGAGCCGCAATTTGCGATCAGTGCGCGATGGAGCGCACGATGCCGATCCTCCCATTCCGGATTGACTGTCATGACAGTGGTTTCACCAACCGTCTCGCTGAGTTGCGGGGGAGTGCGCTGGAGCCGGTGATTGGCAAGGACGATGGCATCTTCCCAGTCGTCAGTGCGACGAGCGATCGATTCCGCCAGTGCCTTGCCTTCCAGCCAGCAGCGGGTTTTCACCAGTTCGCGAAAAAAAGTGATCGAAATCGGCGGAACAAAAAATCCGCGCAGATCCTCCCTTTCCACCAATCGCTCAGCCGACAGACGATTGAGAGCCTCGCGCACCGGATTTGTTCCCGCACCATAACGCGCGGCGATCTGATCGATCTGCAACTTGTCGCCTGGACCGAGCAATCCCAGAATTATATCCCGCTTCAACGCATGATAGACCACGGTCGCAGCGGTCTGTTTTTCTGTTTTTCTTTCGGTCAATGCGTCGTTCAAGATAATCTCGCCCTTTATACGCCTGGAAGGAGCGGCGCGCCCTAACGATGTTCATCTATGCCGGACACGCTGGCGCGATGCCAGAATACCAGCTTGCGTTCAAGCCATATGATGGACCAGAACAGCAGATAGCCCAGAAGACTGAGATAGAGAATAAGCGAAAATACCCGCGGCGTTTGCAATTGCGAGGCAGCAACGCGTATGAGTTCTCCAAACCCCTTGCCGCCGCCGAGGAATTCGGCCGTAATGGCACCCGCCATCACCCCGACCGCCCCGATTTTAAGGCCGGTGAAAATCTGCGGCAGGCCGGAGGGAACTTTCATGCGAAACAATGTCTGCCATCGGCTGGCGCCCAGCGAGCGAAACAACATGCGGGCATTTTCATCCGCAGCATAGAGCCCCGCGGCTGTTCCTACGACGATCGGAAATGTCGCCATAAACGCAGCCAGCGCAACCTTGGAAGAAATACCAAATCCCAGCCATGCGAGAAATAGCGGTGCAAAAGCCACTTTCGGCATGGTGTCGATAGCAACCAGATAGGGCAGCACCGCTCGTTCGCCGAAAGTTGTTTCCCCCACAAGGGTGCCAAGCGAGAAGCCAATGGCGATGGCAATCGCAAAGCCCAGCAGCACTTCCTGAAAGGTCACCCAGAAAGCCTTGAGCATATACCCGCCCGAGAGAAGGTTCGTGCCGACCACAATGATGTCGCGGCCCACTTCGACGGGTGAAGGCAAAATAATGCGCGAAACAATCTGGAAACTGCTCAGTGTCTGCCAGAACAGCAGGCAGATTGCCAGAAGACCGAGCATTGCCACTGCGCGCGGAATCCGGTCAATCGGCGTCACCTTCTCCGTCCAGACGGTTTCCGGAAAAGTCTCGTCTGTGGTGACAACCGGCTGCCCCATGGGGCGGTGATGCAGATTTGTTACCTTCATATCTCAGCCGCCCCATCATCGAGTTTCGTGCGGATATAATGAACATAAGCCCCGAATTCGGGAGAAACCATCATCTCCAGATTACGGGGGCGGGGCAGATCGATTTTGACCGCCTCCGAAAACCGGCCCGGTCGCGGCGACATGATATAAACCGTGTCGGACAGGAACACCGCTTCAGGTATCGAATGCGTGATCAGGAAGGCAGTGGCATTGCGTGTCATGCAGATGCGCTGCAATTCAAGGTTCATGAAATCGCGCGCCAGTTCATCGAGTGCGCTGAACGGTTCATCCAGCAACAAGACACCGGGTCGGGTTATCAACATCCGGCAGATCGCCGCGCGCTGCGCCATGCCGCCGGAAAGCTGGCGCGGATATACCTGATCAAAACCTTTGAGGCCAACAAGTTCGAGCAATTCGCGCGCTTCGGTCGAGCGGCTTCTGGCTGCCGCCTTTCCGTCACGAATTTCAATAGGAAGTAGAACATTATCGAGGGCGCTCAGCCATGGAAACAACGTTGCCTGCTGGAACATCATGCCGATCTCGCGGCGCGGTCCCAGCACTGGGTCTCCTTCCAGGATAACGCTGCCGGTACTGGGCGGGGTAAGGCCGGCCATGATCTTCAGCAAGGTGGATTTGCCGCAACCCGACGGCCCAATAACGGATGAGAAGCTGCCCTCGTGCAGATCCAGCGAAACCGCATCCAACGCGCGGATACTTCCCATACCGTAAGACTTGCTCACGTTGCGTAGCTGGTAAACAGGCCGGCGCCGAGGGCCAACCTGTTGCCGTACTTTTTCTGTCGCGCTTTGCTCCATGTCAGCGCGCCGTGTTCCACGTTTCGACAAACTGGTTCGAATAAGCGGCATCAAGGTCCTTTAACGGCGCATCAAGCGCTCCGCTGTCCACAAGGCTGTCTTGCCATTTCACCCATGCTTCCGGCGGAAGATAGCCAATCAGATCATTCGAATCGAGCGGCAGAACGCGGCTCTGGATACCATCCAGCAAAGCACTGGAAAGTGTCGCATCCTCTCCTTCCTGGGGATTGGCAGCAGCATTATGGCGCAAGACCGCCTCGCGGTTAGCCGGGTCCATGCCAAATTTTGTCGCGCGTACCAGTGCACGTCCGAAACCATTCAGCGCATCTTTGTTGTTCTCGAGAAAATTGCGCTTCACCGCCCAGCCATTGCCAAAATAAGCAAAATAGGGTTCCGGGGTGATTTCACGCAATGGAATCCCGCGTGCCTCGATTATTGCGGAATCCGCCACTGCGGCTGCATATGCGGCCACTTCCTTGTTGAGCAAAGCTGCCGCAGCCGTCCCGCCATCGCCGATGGCCAGAAATTCATAGTCTGTTCCCTCGGTCAGCCCCAGATCATTCATGATACTGCGGGTAAAGCCGACTTCGGCCCCATCCGCAGTTCCCACGCCTATGACGCTACCCTTGAGATCGGCCGGGCTCTGCACAGCGGAATCTTCCGGTACAACCAAACCGAATACCGACTTGGCAAAATGATTATAGATAAAAACAATATCCTCGCCGCGTGCACGGGCGCCTAGCAGCGGAGCCGGGCCGGGCTGTCCGATATCGGCCTGCCCGGACGCCAGAAGCTGTAGGACCGACGCCGAACCATTCACCGCCTGAATATTGACTTTCAGACCCTCATCCGAAAAGTAGCCCTCTCCCACTGCGACATGAAGCGGAAAATTATTAAGTGCTGATGGATTGGGAACGACAAGTGTCAATTCCCGGGTTTCCGCGACAGCAGCGCCCGCATTGAAAGCCGCCAATGCAAACCCGATCGCCGCGACCCAGCTTTTCAGTCCAGTCATCGATAATCCTCCCGTTTGTGTGCCTGTACGAATGAGCCGTTTTCGCCTTTGCGGCTTGTTGTGGCATTCGAATGAGACTCGTCTTTTCCTCGTAAGACATATCTATAATCTTGATCATGTATCATTTGATGTCAACGGATAATAATCTATTATGCTTCTTGATAATTGGATAATCTATGATGTAAGGATAATACATTATCTTTATCCGCTATGCAGGAGGAGTGCGGCGCAATGACAATCCAGAAACATGTATTTGAAGTTCCCCCGGTAGCAGCCATACCCGTTACCGGAAGCGACGAGCTTTTCCCCGTGCGTCGTATCTACTGCATTGGCCGCAATTATGTGGCGCATGTCGAAGAGATGGGAGGGCAGGCTGATCGTGATCCGCCATTGTTCTTCCAGAAACCGACAGATTCTGTGGTTCTGACCGGTACGGAAATCCCGTATCCGCCAAAAACCGACAACTACCACCATGAGGTTGAGCTGGTTCTCGCAATCGGCAAAGGTGGACGGAATATTTCGGAAGCAGACGCAATGAGCCATGTCTGGGGCTATGGCGTCGGACTCGATATGACCCGGCGCGACTTGCAGGGAGGCAGTTCGGGCCTGCCATGGGAAATTGCAAAATCCTTCGATCGATCCTTTCCGGTCGGAGCATTGACCCCGGCTAGCCAGACAGGTGACATCACCAGCGGCCGTATATCGCTCTCGGTCAATGGAAAGGTCGTACAGGATTCAGACGTATCGCTGTTGATCTGGAAACTGCCCGAGATCATTGCGCGCCTGTCCGAATTTTTTGAACTGGTGCCGGGTGATATCATTCTCACGGGCACGCCGCATGGCGTGGGTCCGGTGGTTCCGGGTGACAAACTCGTCGCTACCTTCGATGGGCTTGCTCCACTCGAAATCAGCATCGGCGCAGCGCTCTGATCATGGCTCCCGCCACCTCATATGCTGTTCCGGAGGGTGTTTTAGCCCGCCTCGCCAGTTTTTCTACGGCGACCATATATGAGGCGGCGGGACGCATCGGGGCGCTTCCTGCGAGCATTCGGCCACTTGAC
Source organism: Falsochrobactrum shanghaiense (assembly GCF_003149535.1). Lineage (GTDB taxonomy): Bacteria > Pseudomonadota > Alphaproteobacteria > Rhizobiales > Rhizobiaceae > Brucella > Brucella shanghaiense. Next base: position 40,724 of record NZ_QGDB01000010.1, read on the forward strand.
CACCGGATGCGGCTTTGCGGCCCCGCTTTCCCGGTGCATTGCCCCGCTGGCGACAATCTCGCTCTTCACCGCGCAATTGCGGCAGCCTGCCCCGGTGAAATATTGCTCGTTGATCATGAGGGCACACTTGACGATGGTCCCTTTGGCGACATCATGGCTCATGCCTGCCGCGCCCGCGGCTTGTCCGGCCTGGTTATTTCTGGCTGCGTTCGGGATTCAGCGGATCTGATACGCATGGATTTCCCGGTCTTTTCGCTTGGCATTTCGATCCAGGGTACGAGCAAACTTGTACAGGGCTGCGTCGGAGAACCTGTCCGGATTGGTGACGTTGATATTTCCCGTGGCGACATCATAGCTGGCGATGCCGATGGTGTCGTTATCATTGCCAATGCGCAATGTGCGGCGGTCTGCGAGGCTGCGGCGAAACGGGAAGAAGATGAAACCATCATGCGCAATGCAATTGCCGATGGTGCGTTGACGCTGGACCTGCTACATTTGCGCTAGCAACTTCTGTGGTTGCCGCACGTTGTGCAAGTGACTTTAACTTCTGGCTCATGTAATCGAGTGTGATCTTCTATCATGCCTGTTCTTGCGGCGTTTTCAATTGATTTGATATTCGATGCTATGACCCGAACGCCAGCCTGCTCATTTTCGATATCACCGCTTTCCCGCCGAGATTGTCGCCCATGCGGTCTGGCTCTATTACCGGTTTCCGTTCAGCTTTCGCGACGCCGAAGATCTGCTTGCCGAGCGCGGTATTGAGGTTTCGTTCCAGACCGTCTCGGATTGGGCTACAAAGTTTGGCCGTGCGCACCACCCACAGAACCGCTTCGATGAAGCGCCGGTTGTCGCCGCCGCTGCGTCCAGGGTCGGTCGGCTTACCCAGACAATGCGGTTCCATCTTCGCCCATTGGGCATCTGTTAGTATAAATCGTTCCATCCGAAGCTTGAATCACATCCAAACCTCAGATGGAATCCTGAATCTCAACAGGTCTTAGTGTGTCTTTTCAGCAAATCACCTGACCATGGGCCTAACGCAATCACAGCGTTCTGTGCCTCAACGTGCCGGCCCTCAGCTGACAGCCAGCGCCCGCTTCCACGCTTCTCGCTCAAGGTCATTGCGTCGCCTCGAACAAATGTACCGCCTCGGCTGATAAAGAGGTCTCGATAGGCTCGCGTGAGTGCTCCCGGATCAACACACGTTCAAGCGTCGGTCCAGTGAACGGCGCCTGCCATTTGAATTCGAAGATTTGGCTCCTCAGTCGCCAACTCGCGACCGTCAAGAATCCGGAAGCCAACACCATACTGTGTTGAAAGTCTTTCAGCATGCAAACGACCATTCTCAATGCCGCTTTGGCTGCGATAGGCATCGCGGTATCCATCGCGCCTGATCAGATGCTCGGCATTTGCGGCCGCGATTAGAGTACCGTGATCCTTGGTCGCCTCTTGGATGAGGACACGAAAGGTCTCGGAAATCGACGATCGCCGGAGTTCCGGTAATAGCCGAATATATATCGGAGATTGTGAGGCAGGGCTGTAAAGCCAGTGCTCCTTATTGTGACCGCCATTTTTTTGCGCGTTCGACCTCATTTTGCGTCTTAAGCTTTCAGACTCTTTATTCCTTGCGCGAGATGCCTTTATTGTTATTCAGCACCTGTCTGGCGATATGATCTACCATGTCGTTCTCCTTTGAATAGGCGCCTCTCACCAACAGAGAGTCCGCCGAAGGAGTTTATTTGCTTTCATTTGGGTTAAGAGATGCAATCAGGCTAATCAATTGAGGTTCGTCTACCAAAAGTCCCGCTTCGTCGGGAGAAAGCCATTTGCGCTGGCGCTGCTTGTATTCTGGCCATCGTGCATTCTCACGTTGAACATACAAAGGATAAACGCTCACCTTCACCGGAATGAACACCCTCTTCAGGCGTTTCCAATAAAGATAGTGGCCGATTGTCGAACGAGCGACCTTGCCTTCAATTCCGGCTTCTTCCTGTGCCTCGATGCGAGCGGTATCCGCCAGACTGCGCTTTTTCATTGGCCAACCTTTCGGCAAGGTAAATCTGCGCGTCCTGCGCGATGTCACAAGCATGATTTTAAGGCTGCCATTTTCAAACCGATAGGGAAGTGCAGCCCCCTGCTCGATCTCCTGACCAGCCTTCGCTCGTCGAATTCGCTTCTTCCATTTTCGATTGCCCATCGATACATCCTTAGAGAGCATCACCCCCATAACCGCAATCATTGCGTTCTGTTCCATTGAAACAAAAGCGTGGTTTCGCTGTTGGGCTATCATTGGATAAGGACAAAACTACAATGCACGATACAATGCAAATGAATTGCATCACCGCCTGTTTAGAATACTATGGAATGGAAGAATGTTCTCTGCAAGTTTGTTGCTTTGCTCCCCCAAAACCGGACCCGCGTGAAACCTTGCCACGCTTTTAAAGATTGCCTTTGTGATCCCTGATCCCTCATTTGGGAACAAATAGCTCTCGCGAATGGTTTCTGATCGAGGACTATCATGGAGGAAAGAAAATGGATCACACTGCTCACATCCGTCTGACGAACGAGGAACTTACGCCTGCCAATATCGAAGGTGCGACTGTATATGGTGCCGATGATGAGAAGGTCGGAACTGTGCATCATGTCCATGGAGCGGGCAGCGGAAGCATGGTCATTGTCGATGTTGGCGGTTTTCTTGGAATTGGGGCCAAGCCCGTCGCCGTGCCAATCAGCAATCTTGATTTTATGCGCGACGAGAATGGCGAGGTTCACGCGGTTACCGGCTGGACCAAGAATCAGCTTAAGGAAATGCCGGAGCATCGCGATTGACCAGATCAAAAACCCGGGAAATGCCCGGGTTTTTGCCTTACCGATAAGAAAAAAGTTCCAGATCAGAGATTGTTCTGCCTGTGATTGCCGAGGTGATAGCCTGCGATGCGATCATCGCGAATGTAATTCCATTGCCGCCAAAGCCCATTGCGGTAAAAATACGTTCATATCCGGGAACACGATCAATGATCGGGAGTCCATCTTTCGTGACCCCGAAGGGGGACGACCAGACATATTTGGGCTGGCCAATATCGATGCCCGTAAGTTTCTTCACCTTTTCTTTGATGACAGCCGCCTTGTCCGCCAATTTCGTTGGATCGGCATTGCTATCTTGCGCTTCCTCATCCTCGCCGCCGGCAATAATGCGTCCAGATTCATCTGTTCTGAGATAAAGATAAGGATCGGCTGCTTCCCAGACGAGCATATTCCCCATCCACAGGGGAAGATCGCTCATCGGTTTCGAAGCCAACGCCCAGGTCGACGTTATTCTGTGCGATTTTGTCTCCATCTGGGGCAGATATTCGTAGCCCGTACAAAATACCGCATATTCAGCAATCAGAATCTCGCCTTGGCGGGTGGCCAGAGCGACGCCTGAGGACAACTCTGCCATATCGGTAATCTCGACCGGAGAAACGATCTGCGCCTTGCGTGTCAATGCTGCGCGCAAGAGTCCCGCAGCCAGTTGAGCCGGATTGGCTGATGCGGACGCTTCCGACAAGATAGCGGCAGTCCGGTCCAAACCGAAGCGCTCAATCAGATCAGTACGTTTGAGATAATTGGCCTTGATTCCAATTTTGTTGCGCTCCGTAGCCTCGTTAGCGAGCGCCCGCGCTCCCAATTCATTGCCTGCCAGATAAAGCGCAGGTTTAAAAGACATTTTACACTCGATATTAAGCTTGAGGGTCAAATTAACTAGGTCTCCCACGGCTTGCACCGAGCGCAGCCACGCGGCGTCGGCCCGTTTTTCTCCGATTTTCTTGCGTAAGCGCGTCAATGGCACATCTATTTCATGTTGGATCATTGCTGTCGACGCCGAGGTCGAGCCGCGCACCGGGAGTCGCCGGTCCACAATCAGAACGCTCTTGTCGGCGCGAGTGAGCGCTTCAGCCATCAGCGCGCCCGTGATGCCGGCTCCGATAATAATAATATCGAAACGCTCGCGGGAGAGACGCCTGTTTGCCTTAACTGTGGAATTTGGCGTTTTTATCCAGAAAGGTATACCGGTGTGCAGGTTGTCTTTACGTGTCGTTGCATCACGATCAGCCATGAACAAACTGCTCCAAGGGACAAACCGCAATTTCAATAACAGAAAAAAGGAGCCTGAGAAATCGCAATTCTGGTGCAAAGTGACTGGTCACGCCCTTTATTTCAGCTTTCCGCTTTGAACTTTTTCGCTTCCTCAAGCAGCTTTTGCCGATTCCTACCGTAAGTCTCAATCAACTTGCGCGCCTGAAGAGGCGAAATATCGGAGTTTTCGGCCAGGAATTTAACATCCTCATCGTCCGTCAGCGGAGTAGGTGAATTCTCATTCATAATTGATCGTCCTTTCTGGTCTCTGGATTTTTTTTGGCGACGATTGCTCTATCCCTATGAAATCACAAAATATCCGATGAACATCACTGCAATAATAATCAACCACCAGATGAGATAGGCTGGACCTTCCCAGATCTGGGCTGTGCTTTTTGCAGCTAACGTTTCCTCTCCAGTTGTCCGGGCAAGCAAATCTGACATATTGCTCTCTCTGAACCCTGCACGACCACGTCCAGCCGCTTCGGTATCCTTTTCCATAACAGCCGCCAAAGGACCAAATCCGGGAACTTGCTCGCCGGTTTCGGTCCATCCATCAGCGTCTGCTCTTTTATCCGATCTATTTGTTTTCATCATACTATGCCTCCTGTTTCTAACAGCGAGGCAGGTAAATTGTTCCCCAGTTGCGCGTCTTGTTCGCCATTTCAGGTTTCAACGATCTGTCATCTGTCGGTCGAATGAAACAATCTCCGTTTTGAAAAGTTAATTCATCAGTCTCAAAACTACGGAGGTTTCCATGAAACAGAACCCGAAACCCGGGACCACTGACCAGAAACCAAAATGGGAAGGTCCACCAGAAAACCGACCGCGGGGATACGAGCCTGCCGACGACGATCCAACGACAAAGCGCGATGCCGCTGGCCATAGTCTTTCCGACCCCGACCGCAAGAACCTGTCCGATGCGCTCAGTACACCGAAGCGCGATGGAAAAAGGGCAGGTAAACAATGACCGTGCCTTCTGATCCTCCTCTTAGAGCCATTGCCTTGAATGCTACTTTAAAACGAGGTGACGATAAGTACCCCTCCTCAACCGAGAGGATATTGCGTTATCTCGAGACGCATTTGGAACCTTATGGTGTCACCACCGAGCATGTAAGACTGAGTGAGTTAAATATCGAACCGGGTGTTACATCGCGCGAAAGCGCAAACGATGATTGGCCCGAGCTCAGGGCAAAAATTGTCCATGCGGATATTCTCATTTTTGGCAGTCCAATCTGGCTCGGACAGCCATCAAGTATCTGCAAGCGGGTGCTTGAACGTATGGATGCATTTCTCTCCGAGACTGACGATAATAACCGAATGCCCTCTTATGGGCGGATCGCGGTTGCAGCAGTGGTGGGTAATGAGGATGGCGCGCATTTCGTGTCATCCCAACTCTATCAGGCATTGAATGATGTGGGCTTTACCATTCCCGCCAACGGCGTGACCTATTGGGTGGGGGAAGCCATGCCATGCAATCCACCAATTTTGTCGATCTGGATGAAGCACCTGAGGCTGTGGCTTCCGCCACTAAAATGCTGGCCGCTAACTGCGCGCATCTCGCCCGCTTGTTGAAAAGGGCCCCCTATCCCGGTTCAGGCTGATATTTGAAGGAGATGGAAATGCCTGCAAAATCCAAAGCACAACAACAGGCTGCCGGCGCGGCTTTGGCTGCAAAACGCGGAGGTAAGCCAAAAAGCGAACTGCGCGGAGCATCCAGAGAAATGGCCAAGTCTATGAGCGAAAAAGAGCTTGAGAAACTGGCTTCCACCAAACAGAAAGGCAAACCCGAACACAAATCCAAGTCCTGAGCTAGGAACACGAAGCAATTGTTCACCGGTGCAGCGAACGGGTTTCGGCTCCACCATCACCCGCAACGCAGCCGTCAATGTTAGCAATTATTCACTTGGATTATTCCGGTCTGCGCATGAAACAAAACTTTTCTTGGCGGGTTAGATCCGTAGTCGGCGGGATTTTCATCCATCCGACAAAGACATCCGCAAACATGAGGAGGAGCCTGCAATGGCCAGCACCAAGCAACGCAATCTCAACGATCTGTTCTATGACACGCTCAAGGATATTTACTACGCAGAACGCAAGATTCTGAAGACGCTTCCAAAAATGTCCCGTGCTGCTACCGAAGAGAAACTGAAAAATGCCTTCGACAAACACCGGGAGCAGACTGAAGACCATATTGAACGACTGCAGCAATGCTTCGAGATTCTCGGTAAACGTGCACAAGGCAAAACCTGTGATGCCATTGAAGGTATCATCGCGGAGGGAGAAGAAATCATCGATGAGTTTTCGAATAGTCCGGCCCTTGATGCCGGGCTGATATCGTCTGCCCAGGCGGTCGAACATTACGAAATCACCCGTTACGGCACGTTGAAACGATGGGCGGAAACCCTCGGATACAAGGATATAGCGAAGCTATTAAACCAGACCTTACAGGAAGAAGGGCAGACCGATAAGGACCTCACGAAAATCGCGGAGACTTCTGCCAATCTTCATGCCGAAGCGGCTTAATCGCCAGCCTGTCCCAAGCAAAGGCTTAGAGCAGTTCCGGCGATCTTTTACCAGGAACCGCTCCAGCACTTCAAACAACGGAGCTTATGATGAAACGGACCATCCGATATCTCGCAAGCGCAGTTTTCGTCCTATTTACGTCAGCGGCGTTTGCCCAAACCACGCCGTCCGACGACGCACAGACCCCCGCAATCAGCACGTCTGGAGAAAACAATCCGCAGGCACCGGTGCCCGGTGAAAACAGCTTTACTGAAGATCAGGCCCGAGAGCGGATAACGGATGCGGGTTTTACTGACGTCACAAATCTTCAACTGGACGACGAGGGCATCTGGAACGCTGATGCTGCACAGAATGGTCAACCTGTGAAAGTTCTTCTCGATTTTCAGGGAAACGTCACAACGAAATGACGGCAAAGGCCGGAAAGCAGGCAAGGAGATGAAAATGATCTATATCACGGGCTTATTCGACAATCACGACGAAGCAGTGGACGCTGTTCGCGCCCTGGAAGAAGCAGGTGTGTCGGCTGAGAATATCAGTCTGATTTCTAACAACGCAGACGGCCGATATGCCGAAGATGCCTTGCACGAGGAAGGTAGCGCCGCTACGGGCGCCAAAACAGGAGCGGGTGTCGGTGCCGTCGCTGGCGGCGGAGCGGGATTGCTGACCGGACTTGGTTTGTTATCCATACCCGGTGTCGGTCCTGTTGTAGCCGGCGGGTGGCTGACCGCAACGCTCGTAGGGCTGATCGGCGGCGCTGCTGCAGGCGGTGTGACAGGCGGGCTTGTAGGCGCTCTCGTCGAAAGCGGAGTGCCCGAAGCAGAGGCGCATGCCTATAGCGAAGCCATACGCCGTGGCAGCACTCTCGTCACGGTTCGTTGCGATGAAACGGAGCGCGAGAAAGTCGAAGCCATTTTGGAAGATTGGGGACGTGTTAATATTGCTCAGCGCCGGGATGCTTATGTTGAAGAGGGCTGGGAAAATTTCAATGCAACCGGCACGCCCTACACAGCAGCCGAAATTGAACGCGAACGCCTGCGCAGGCGTTAGATTTGGTCACACCCAAAGTCGGATTCGCATGGGCCGTCAGAGATTAGAAGAACTACCTTTTTCCTGTAGCGGCTTATGTCAGCGATCTCAGAATGGCGGTGACAGTCCCAGAAACTCTGCCTCGGTAAGATAAACTTGAGCAACTCTGCGTGCAAACGCAGGGTTGTCGACGTTGCGAAGTTTATAACCACGCAATACTGATAGTTTTCGGCCAGGGTCCGGTCGATGCGCGAATTTTCTTCACTGCCGAACAACCTGGCGATAAGGAGGATAGCGGAGGGCGCCCGTTGATCGGTCCCGCCGGAAAACTCTTTGACAACTGTCTAACTGAAGCTGGTAGCGTCGGGACCCCGATAAGTTCGGGCAACTGGGCCATAAAAATCAGGATCGCAAGTGCGTTGACGAATCCCGTGATGACCGAGCGGGAGACAAAGCGCATCACGCGGTCGAGCCTGAGCCACCCCGCGACGATCTGGATGATTCCCATCAGGATGGTGGCGGCGAACAGATACTGAAGGCCGTGCTCCTTGACCAATGTGATCATCACAACCGCGGTTGCGGCCGTGGCGGCAGAGATCATGCCCGGCCGCCTCCCAAAAGGCCTTGAGGGGGGGCGCCGACGAAGCTTATGGAAAGCCTGAAAATGAATATAGCCAGCTTTTCGGCAGTCAGTTTTAGCTACCGATTTAGGAAAAACCTTGCATCAAACGGAAATATTCTGTTTCCGGTCGACCGTAAGCATCATGGGCATATTGTTCCAGCCCCGAACGATTGCGAATAATAATGTTCCCTCGTTCCGACCTGATGAGGCCCTGTCCCTCCAGAACATGAAGCGAAGTCGTGACCGTGGGACGCCGGACAGCAAGCATTATAGATAGGAATTCATGCGTAAGCTCAATTTCGTTGCCCATTATCCTGTCATCACACATCAGCAACCACCGGGCCAACCGTTGCGTAACTTCATGAATTGCATTTGAGACAGCCGTATAGGCAAGCTGAATCGAGAATGCTTCAATGGAGCGGATCATTATTCTTGAAAAGTTACGATTGCTGTCCATCCAACGGCGGAAATTCTCGTAAGGCATTTCATATCCCTTTGCCGCCACTTGAATAAGGACGTCATAAGGACTGGTTTCCATGCCCGCTATCGCTGAAGTGGGGATATATCCATCGAAACCGAAAATCCCGGCCTCGGCCCGATTACCTTCCGCAGTCGCCACAATGACCGAGCCAATGCCATTCGTAAGAAAATAGACATATTCAATCGGTCGGCCCGTCTTCGCGAGCATTACTCCGCGCGGAAGCTCGACATAAGTGATTTCACGGGCGATAGCACAGTAATCGGATGATGGAAGCAAAGCCAGGAGTTTGTTGGCTCTCGCGCCCTGTGATGGAAAAGACATTCTTTACATCTCCTTGGTCGCCTGCGGCATGAACAAGCGAACAAGAGATTGGTTCCAGAATATTTCGCGCCTGCCTTGGTACGCTATCGTACAGAAAGAATGGTTCGTGTTTTAGACCTATCTATATCGGCCAAAGAGCGTATCATTAACATTTCGTATTCCAAGGAGGCTCTTATGCCGTTGTTCAACGAAGCTAGCCGCATTTACTCTCCGAATGAAGTAAACTTCTTGCGTAGCTGCTTTTCTCAGTCCGCGATAATTTTAGAAGAAAGTGATCGTTCTTACTCTGCCGAAGAGCTCGCCGGATGCATAATCCGGCTATATGAAAGCGGATTGCGGGATTTAAATTCCATTGCTGAACTTGCGGCAAGGCTTGCTCATTCAAGGTTTATGGCTCGGCATGACGAATTGGCAACCAACCGCACTTCCTTATCCAAGCTCTGTTAAGCATGCCTTTTTATCATGTTACTGAATTCTCAGCGTTTAAAGCGGTTCCAATTTAAAACCACTTTAAGTCTTTGTTTATCATATTAAACAAAGCAAAAACGCAGGCGCCTGAACCGCCCCGGATTTGCCGGCTATCTGATTCACACAACTCCAACAGATATTCGTGCACCGTATTTGATCTCGTGGTAGTGCCTGAGGCCACTTGAGAGCGATGCAGAGTCAGGCTTGCGGTAATAGCCCTCCAAGCTCCAAGTCTTGCGATGACCCTAGTGGCAAAGGCATTGGCTAGTGCCTGTCCTGACGGATTACCGTAGCGCTCGTCTTCATCGTCATCGTAACGCTACCGGGATTGATAGTCATCTGTATACCGCCCATAATCTTAGCTCCTCTGGTTGTAGTCGAATGACGGCCATTCAAACCGTGCCAACCAGGTAGTGCTCCCGCACAATCGATTTTCGAATATGCTTCTTAGGCTGCAGGGTTCGCTCCTCCTCGTCCGAACTCAAAATAACGCGCTCCGATAAACACGTTGGGGCCTAAATGGCTCAATCAACTGAGCCATTTCGGTTTCAGCGAGTACAATTGCCCTTCAGCAGACAGATTCCGATCATAAAAACCGGCATCATATAGAGGTGGTTCGGGAAATCTGGACAGCGGAGATAAGTGGAATTTCTGCCTGACTTCGGCTTAGATGCCGAGAACAGG
>NZ_QGDB01000011.1 GCF_003149535.1 Falsochrobactrum shanghaiense
GGCTGACCGATATCACTGAATTCCAAATCCCGGCTGGCAAGGTGTATCTCTCACCCATCATCGACTGTTTCGATGGTTTGGTTATCAGCTGGTCACTCGGAACGAGACCAGATGCGGAATTGGTCAATATGATGCTTGATGCCGCCATAGAAACTGTGACCGACGCAGATAAGCGGCCAATAGTGCATTCTGATCGCGGTGCACATTATCGCTGGCCGGGTTGGCTATCGAGGATCAGTGATGCGAAGCTGGTGCGCTCAATGTCCCGCAAGGCTTGTTCCCCAGATAACGCTGCATGCGAAGGCTTCTTCGGAAGACTGAAAACAGAGCTCTTCTACCCCCGTGATTGGAAGACCACCACACTTGAGCAGTTTATCAAGGAAGTCGATGACTACATTCGATGGTACAACGAGAAGCGGATCAAGATATCACTTGGCGCTCGAAGCCCAATCGAATATCGAAACAGTCTTGGCATTGTGACGTAAAACCAGTCCAAGTTTTTATCCGCACCCCCACCGGGTCACTTCTCAGCGGCAATCAACAGTCTCTGGTCTGGCCGAAGAAATATCGCTCCTACAAAGGACAGGCCGCTCGTGTGACGCCAGTTCTCGGCAAAACGCATGAACCAGAAATGGGCGACCGATGTCACCGAGTTCAATATTGCTGGCGAAAAGCTCTTCCTGTCGCCGGTCATGGACCTTCACAATGGCGAAATCATTGCCTTTGAAACGGCCAGACGACCGATCTTCAAACTGGTCAAGAACATGCTCGAAAAGGCTATAAGTCGCCTGGATGACAGCGATAGACCGATTTGCACTCCGATCGGGGCTCGCAGTATCAGATGCTCAAAAGCCGCAATATCACCCCGTTCATGTCTCGCAAAGAAAACTGCCTCGATAATGCGGCTATAGAAAGCTTCTTCGCAACGCTCAAATCCGAGTTCTTTTATCTCGGACACTTCGACAGTATCGAAAGCTTTCGCAAAGGTGTTGAGGACTATATAAACTATTACAATAATGATCGCATCAGGATGAAACTTAAAGGGCTGAGCCCCGTACAATACAGGACCCAATTCTCAAATCATCCCACTCAATCAAACGTCCAACTTGAAAGGGGCAGTTCACAATTGAGCGGGGTTTTTAATTTTGAGCAATCAAACGTAGCGGTTGACGACGTTTTCCAGATATTCCTGACGGCCTGATCGGGGCTGCGGGTTGATGTTTTCCTCTTCGACCTTCGCAGCGATCTGCTCCAGTGAAAGACCTGTTGCAAGGTTTTGGCCGAAATTTCCGGACCACCCAGCATAGCGCTCATCGAGCGGCTTGGAGAGCGCACCGTCTTCCAGCATGCGAGCGGCAGCTTTAAGGCCGCGAGCGCAACAGTCCATCCCGCCAATATGCCCTATCAGAAGATCCTGCGGGTCAAGAGACTGGCGGCGAAGCTTCGCGTCGAAATTGGTGCCGCCGTTCCTGAAGCCGCCGTCAAGCAGCACCTGATAATAGGCAAGCGCCATTTCGGGCACATTGTTCGGAAACTGATCGGTATCCCAGCCCGACTGATAGTCGTTGCGGTTCATGTCTATGGAGCCAAGAATACCGAGTGTGCGGGCCAGCGCCAGCTCATGCTCGAACGAATGTCCGGCCAGAATGGCGTGACCCTGCTCGATATTGACCTTCACCTCGTTCTCAAGGCCGTAGCGCTTCAGGAAGCCATAAACCGTCGCAACATCATAGTCATACTGATGCTTGGTCGGTTCCTGTGGCTTCGGCTCGATCAGGATTGTACCTTCGAAACCAATCTTGTGCTTATATTCAACCACGAGATTGAGGAAGCGGCCCATATTGTCCAGTTCGCGCGAAAGGTCAGTATTGAGCAGGGTCGAGTACCCTTCACGACCGCCCCATAACACATAGTTCTGACCGCCTAATCGTTTCGTTGCGTCGAGACAGGTTTTGACGGTAGCGGCTGCGAAAGCAAACACTTCCGGGTCGGGATTGGTCGCAGCACCGGACATATAGCGGCGGTGATAGAAGAGGTTGGCTGTACCCCAAAGAAGTTTGATGCCGGTTTCGGCTTGTTTCTTCTCAAAAATATCGACGATTTCGTTCAGATATTTCTTGTTTTCGGTAAAGCTATCGCCTTCGGGACGAACATCCGCATCGTGAAAGCAATAAAACGGCGCACCGAGAAGCGAGAAAAATTCGAAGGCTACATCGGCCTTGAGCTTCGCAGCCTCTAGGCCATTCTTGTGCCAGGGACGGTCGAATGTGCGACCGCCAAAAGGATCGCCGCCCTCCCAGGCGAAGCTGTGCCAATAGGCGATTGCAAAGCGCAGGTGGTCTTCCAGTCGCTTGCCGAGGACGATTTCGTCGGGGTTGTAATGGCGAAATGCCAGCGGATTGTCGCTGTCGGGTCCTTCGTAACGTACTTTCTGGATATCTCCAAAAAATCCGGTGCTCATCATGCTCCTCCAATGTTGATGCTGGTTCGCTATCGTCTGCTCATTCAGCGAGTGGGCTTAGCTCCGCAGCTCCCTTATGGCTACGAGTGTCATTCCAGAGAATGCAGGGGCGCGGCAGCTGATCGTTTTCATCGAGAAGAGTTGCACCATACATCTGGCCTGGTAGTCCGATCCCACTGATGGCTGAAAACTCTTTCGGATGGGCCGCACGCAAGTCATCAATCGCTGCTTCACATGCCTGGATCCAATGCGCAGGATCCTGTTCGCTCCTGCTGGGGTGAGGGCGCAGGACATCCAGATTACCATGTGCGGAACCGATCACATGCTGCCTGTCATCGATTAGAAGCGCTTTTACGCCGGATGTTCCAAGTTCAAGCCCGAGATACATGGTCGCTCCTGTGGCATTGAGGCTTTACCTGCACTTCAGTCGAGTTGTGGCAGGTTGTCTTTGAGAAAGATTTCGATGCGGATATGTTCCTGCCCTGGTACGATGGCGAGACGATCAGCCGATGCTTTCAGAACTCGGATCGCGCTGCGAATCTCATGCCCCGCATCCTGTGCCAGAACCGCATGAATTAGCCCTTCCTTAAGGGCTTGCGACGTCACCGCATCGCGTTCATGGGCAACGACAAGAGGACGGTTTATGCTGGAGTGAGCCGCAAGAGCTTTAACAAGACCGCTGTTACCGGCACCCAGGCTGTAGAGGCCGACGACATCGCTGCGCTTTGCGAGAAGCTCGCTCACCAGTTTTTCGACGCGCGCTCCTTCGTCGAATCCTTCGAGGATGGGCAATATTTCATGCTGCGGGAAATCGGTTTTCATTGCAGCAGCGAAGCCGTCAAACCGCTCCTGATGATCATGGACTTTCAATGAGCCGGCGATTACTGCAATGGCACCATTGGTCCCGCTGGCAAAAAGGCCGAGAAGGCGTGCTGCCGTGCGACCGGCAGCGCCATTGTCAATACCGACATAATGCGCACGTGTTGAGTTACCAAGGTCGGAAACAAGCGTTACCGCGTGTATACCTTGCCCGGAAAGGCGTACACAGGCTTCTCGCACCGGATCTGTGTCAACGGCAACGAAAGCTACGCCGTCTGGTTTGCGGTTAACACAGGCGTTCAGCGCTTCAACGAGCGCCCCTTCATCAAAGGCTGGAACGAGCACCACATTGATCAAAACGCGCTCTGAGAGGCTACGTTCAGCCGCGGATTCAAGTTCTGCTCGCAGGCTTTGCATGAAGGTGTTTTCATTATCCGGAAAAATAAAATCGAACTGGTAAAGCTTGCCGCGCGCAAGATTGGCCGCACCCACATCGCGTACATAGCCGAGGCTGTTCATTGCCTCCGTTACACGCTCGCGTGTCTTGGCTCTTACACCGGGGCGGTCGTTCAGCACACGGTCAACTGTGGCTAGGCTGACGCCCGCAGTTCTGGCTATATCATGTACGGTAGGTTTCATCCCTGCTCCTCGTCGAGGAACATAGGATCAAAAATGAGGTACGTAAATCAAAAAATACTTGCTGTTCATTTTAGTTCACGTATCAATTGCAACCGGGCAACCGTGTTCAGGATCATAGCCTGATGGGTTGTTTGTCTCGGATCATGGCGTTGATAATGACGAGCAGTTGTCTTGCAGCTAGGACGTGGCGATCAGAGGCGTGGAATAGCCCCCTAATTGCCCGGACGGCATTGCCAAGTTGTTTGACCTTTGCATATGGGTTATCAACTCGCGATGAAATTACCGAGCAGCTTTCCACGGTTGAAGGGTTTTCGTTTTCCGCGTGAGATTGTTGCCTACGCGGTCTGGACCTATTATCGATTTGCGTTGAGCACGGCCGATGTGGAGGATCTTCTTGCTGAGCGTGGCGTAATCGTCAGCCGGGAGACGGTTCGCCTTTAGATCAATCGCTTTGGCCGCCACTTTGCCGATTGTATCCGCAAGGGTCGGCCACAGCCAAAAGACAAGTGGCACCTTGATGAAGTCGTCATCACGATTGCCGGGAGAAAGCTCTGGCTCTGGCGGGCAATTGACGCAGATGGCGATGTTCTTGATATTCTGGTTCAAGCACGCCGCAATACCACGGCCACTAAGAGTTTCTTCTCAAGGCTGGTCAAGCAATTCGGTCAACCACGCGTCGTCGTGACCGACAAGCTGCGCAGTTATATTAAGCCGATACAAGACCTTGCGCCAAATGCCAATCATAGGGTCCATAAAGGCCTGAACTACAGAATTGAAAACTCACATCGTCCGAGCCGAAAACGGGAGAAAATCATGGGGCGGTTTAAATCACCGCGTCAGGCGCAACGGTTTTTGTCGGACCACGATCAAATCAATACGATCATCGGCCCTCGCCGCTACAATCTCAACGCTATCTCCTACCGCTATGCACGTATCGATGCATTTCCATTATGGCGTGACTACACTGATGAAATGATGCCTGAGAAACACACGCCCAAGCTGCTCGAAGCCTTAATCAAATAACTTGGCAATGCCCGCGGAAGGCCTTGGAAATAGCAAAAAAGTCCGTCATTGGGCGATAAACCGGTCTGTGGGGACATATTTTCGATCCCAGCCCCAAGTAAAGGGCTTACGATTCTGCTTTACGTACCTCAAGACGACGGCTAAGGTTCACATGTGTGGATCTGGGAGGAATTCGCGTGCAGCCAAAGTGTTCAGGAAATATGCGGCAGGAAGCGTGTTGCGTGTGTAGCGCCTTTATTGGTGACTACGCATGAGTTCCACCGTTAAAGGCGACCGTTCTGCGCTGCTTGAAGCGATTTCTCTATCGAAATCGTTCGGGCCGGTTCAGGTTTTGAATAATATCAATCTGAACATTTATGGTGGCGAAGTTCATGCGATCATTGGTGAAAACGGCGCCGGCAAGTCAACTTTGATGAAGCTGCTTGCAGGCAATGAACGCCCCACGAGCGGTGAAATTCGTATGGATGGAAAGCCGATTGCATTTTCCGGCCCGGTTGAAGCCGAAGCGCACGGCATTGTTCTTGTGCATCAGGAAATATTACTGGCACCTGATTTGACCGTTGCACAGAACATCTATCTTGGTCGCGAATTATCCAACGGTTTTGTGGTCGATGACAGGTCAATGCGCGAGGGCGCGCGCAAGGCCATTCGCGATCTTGGGGCTGAGATCGATCCGGATGCCATCGTTGGAAACCTGTCGATTGCGCAGCGCCAGCTCGTGCAGATTGCACGTGTTTTGCTGGTTCCGCACCGTGTTGTAATTTTTGATGAGCCGACCGCGTCGCTGACGCCGGTTGAAACCGAAGCGCTTTTGAAGGTCATCTGCGATATTCGGGCTAAGGGTATTGCCGTCCTATATATTTCGCACCGCTTGCCTGAGGTGAAGGAGATTTCTGATCACGTGACGGTATTGCGCGATGGAGCTTTGGTTGCTGCCCACATGACATCGGAGCTGGAGCCAAATGATATGGCCCGGCTGATGGTTGGGCGCGATGTCGCCAAGCTTTATCCTGATCGTGCGGCGCAGCAAAGTCGAGAGCTCGTGCTGGAAGTCGAGGACTTCGTTGTTCCCGGCTATGTGAAGACAGCCAGTTTTCAACTCGCCAGAGGCGAGATTCTCGGCTTTGCAGGCCTTGTCGGTGCGGGTCGCACAGAGCTTATGGAAGGTATTGTTGGCTTGCGTTCCGGCAAGGGCAATGTCCGCCACAACGGCAAGCCCGTGAGTTTCCGAAATGCGCATGAAAGCCTTTCCGCCGGTATCGCCTATTTGAGTGAAGATCGTAAGGGCAAGGGTCTTCTGCTTGCCAAGGATATTGGTATCAATCTCACGCTGGCTTCCATCAGCAAGTTTGTCAGTGGGTTACAGATCGATCGGCGCAAGGAGCGGGCAGCGCTCGACGACGCTATTGCCGAATTCGATATTCGTACTGGTCGCAAGGACATTTTGGCGGGACAGCTTTCGGGCGGAAACCAGCAAAAACTCCTCTTGGCCAAAATGATGATGCTCAATCCGTCTATCGTTATCATTGACGAGCCAACGCGCGGCATCGATGTTGGCACCAAGGAACAGATTTACCAGTTTATCGCCAATCTGGCGGATGAGGGGAGATCGATTATCGTCGTCTCCTCTGAAATGCCGGAGCTGATCGGTGTTTGTGACCGTATTGTCGTTATGCGTGAGGGCAGGATCGCCGGTGAGGTAACAGGTGAACGCATGACCGAACATGACATCGTTGTCTTGGCAACGGGCGTCGGCACCGAAGAAGCAGCGTGAGTAGAGTAAAAGAGGGGAGTAAATGACAGACGTAGTAACTAACAAAAGCAGATCTATAAAGACCTCCAGGGACTGGGACCTGAGGGCTATTGCGCCGTTCATCGCGCTGCTTTTGCTGCTTGTTCTGGGTGCGGTCGCCAATCCGAACTTCATCAGCGTAGATAACTTGCTCAATGTTGTGACCCGAAGTGCGTTCATCGCTATTGTTGCGCTTGGTGCGACCTATGTGATTTCGTCAGGCGGACTGGATCTTTCTGTCGGGGCCATGGCTGCTTTCGTTGGCAGCGTCATGATCCTGTTCATGAACAGTGGCGTCATAGCCGATCCTGTCCTGATGTTGATTGCTGCCGTTATTCTGGCGGTTTTGGTGGGGGCGGCGTGCGGTCTGGCAAACGGATTGATCACCACGCTCGGCGGCATAGAGCCATTCATTGCCACGCTTGGCACGATGGGAATTTATCGCGGCTTGACGACATGGCTGTCGCAGGGCGGCGCGATTACCTTGCGGAACTCCGAGATCCAGACACTGTACCGGCCAGCCTATTTCGGCTCGATCATGGGCATTCCTGTACCGGTCGTTGTTATTTTTGTAACGGGGGCGATTGCCGCGTTCGTTCTTTACCGGACCCGTTACGGACGTCATGTCATCGCGGTCGGCTCGAGCGAAGATGTTGCGCGCTATTCGGGAATTTCTGTGAAACGTGTTCGCACGATTGCCTATATCGTGCAGGGGCTTTGCGTTGCCGTTGCCGTGCTTCTCTATGTACCGCGCCTTGGATCCACGTCGGCCACAACCGGCATGTTATGGGAGTTGCAGGCGATTACCGCAGTAGTGGTTGGTGGCACGGCATTGCGCGGCGGTGTTGGGCGTGTCTGGGGCACGATTTGCGGTGCGTTCATTCTTGAGATTGTCGGCAATATTATGCTGCTTTCCAATTTCATCAGCGAGTATCTGATCAGTGCCATTCAGGGTGCGATCATTATTATCGCCATGTTGGTGCAGCGCTCGCTTTCGCGGCGATGACTTGAGTGTTTTGGCGGGATTGTAGGGGCGGTCCGGCCACAAAATGATGAAGCCCCCTGAACACTATGGGAGGAAATCATGCGAGGAAAACTTTTAGGCGTTGCTTTTACCGCGCTGGCCGCAGGCGCGCTCGCCTTCACGGGCATTGCCAGCGCACAGGACAAGAAGATCACAATCGGCGTGTCCATTCCAGCCGCTGATCATGGCTGGACCGCGGGCGTTGTCTATCACGCCGAACGCGTAGCCAAGCTTTTGATGGCTGAACACCCGGGTCTCAATATGATCGTCAAGACATCACCGGATGCGGCCAGTCAGGCAAATGCTTTGCAGGATTTGGCCGTTCAGGGGCTGGACGGATTGGTGGTTCTGCCGTCTGATCCGGATCCGCTTGTCAATGCTATCAAGGAAATCAAGGACAAGGGCACTTTCGTAGCGCTCGTTGACCGCGCGCCAAGCAATAACGACAATTCTATCCGTGATCTGTACGTGGCGGGCAACAATCCGGCCCTTGGACAGGTCGCAGGTGAGTACATCAAAAAGACCACGCCTGACGCACAGGTTGTCGTCATTCGCGGTCTGCCGATTCCAATTGATCAGCAGCGTCAGGATGGCTTTGACAAGGGCATCGAGGGTTCCAATGTCAAGGTTCTTGATCGTCAGTACGGCAACTGGAACCGCGACGATGCTTTCCGTGTCACGCAGGACTTCCTGACAAAATATCCAAAGATAGACGTGATCTGGTGTCAGGATGACGACATGGCAGTGGGTGTGCTTGAAGCTATCAAACAGGCCAAGCGCGAGGACATCCAGTATATCATAGCAGGTGCGGGTTCTAAGGACATGATCAAGAAGGTCATGGACGGTGACAAGCTTGTGCCGGTGGATGTGCTCTATCCGCCAGCAATGGTAGCCACGGCAATGCAGCTCACTGCCGGTCACTTCTATGACCAGATTCCGGTAAGCGGCGAGTATATTCTTGATGCCACGCTGGTCACCAAGGATAATGCCGAGCAGTTCTACTTCCCGGATTCACCTTTCTAACAGACACATACGCGTCCGCTCCGGCGGACGCGTCGCTTACCGTTTAGGGCGGTTTTGTACCCTTGCGCTAGATGCAGGGTTGAATTTTCAGTTGGAGGACTTTTGATGAAAACGATCAAGGGCCCCGGGATATTTCTCGGACAGTTTGCAGGCGATGAAGCACCGTTCAACTCGTGGGACAACATTACCAAATGGGCTGCTGAAAAAGGCTATGCCGGTGTGCAGGTGCCGACTTGGGCAAGCCAATTGATCGATCTGAAGAAGGCTTCGGAATCAAAAGATTATTGCGATGAGTTTGTAGGCGTAGCGAAGCAGAATGGCGTAGAAGTAACAGAGCTTTCGACCCATCTGCAAGGGCAGCTGGTCGCAGTCCATCCCGCCTATGACGAAGCATTCGACGGCTTCGCAGTACCGGAGGTGCGCGGCAATCCGAAAGCGCGTCAGGCATGGGCCGTCGAACAGGTCAGGATGGCGATCACTGCTTCTCGCAATCTGGGCATTAGCGCACATGCGACGTTCTCAGGCGCATTGGCGTGGCCCTATATCTATCCTTGGCCGCAGCGCCCGGCCGGCCTTGTCGAAATGGCGTTCGACGAGCTTGCGCGCCGCTGGCAGCCGCTGCTCGATCATGCCGAAGAAAACGGCGTCGACATTTGCTATGAAATCCATCCGGGTGAAGATATGCATGATGGCGTGACATTCGAGATGTTCCTTGAGCGCGTCCGCAACCATCCGCGCGCCAACATGCTCTACGATCCTTCGCATTACGTGCTTCAGTGTCTGGATTATCTCGACAATATCGATATCTACAAGGAGCGCATCAAGATGTTCCACGTCAAAGATGCGGAGTTTAATCCGACAGGCCGACAGGGCGTTTATGGTGGATATCAGAGCTGGGTCAATCGCGCTGGCCGGTTCCGTTCACCGGGAGATGGACATGTTGATTTCGGCGCAATCTTCGCGAAAATGGCAGCCAATGATTTTGACGGCTGGGCTGTGGTGGAATGGGAATGTGCACTCAAACATCCCGAAGATGGCGCGCGTGAGGGTGCCGAATTTGTGAAGGCGCATATCATCCGCGTGACCGAGAAAGCGTTTGACGATTTTGCTGCTGGCGGCACGGATGACGCTGCCAACCGCCGTATGCTGGGACTTTGAGGGAAAACAATGACAATCGAGGCTAAAAGCAAAGAAACCGCGAGTCCGCATATTCGCCTTGGTATGGTTGGCGGCGGTGCAGGTGCCTTTATCGGTGGCGTTCATAGAATGGCATCGCGGCTTGATAACCGGTTCGAACTGGTGGCGGGGGCGCTGTCGTCTTCTGCTGAAAAAGCGCAGACTTCGGGGCGTGAACTCGGCCTCGCTGCGGATCGCATCTATTCCAATTACAAGGAAATGGCGATCCGTGAAGCGCGATTAAAAAACGGTATTGAGGCAGTCGCAATCGTAACACCCAATCATGTGCACTACGATGCTGCGAAAGAGTTTCTGAAGCACGGCATCCACGTGATTTGCGACAAACCGCTGACATCAACACTAGCAGACGCTAGGAAACTGAAGAAAATAGCCGATGAGAGCGACGCCCTTTTTGTGCTCACGCACAATTACACCGGATATCCCATGGTCCGGCAGGCACGTGAAATGATCGCTAATGGCGAGCTGGGGGATCTGCGCGTCGTTCAGGTCGAATATGCGCAGGACTGGCTGACCGAAGCAGTGGAAGAGACCGGCGCCAAAGGCGCTGTCTGGCGCACCGATCCGGCGCAATCCGGGCTTGGCGGGGCTACGGGTGACATTGGTACGCATGCATTCAATCTGGCATCGTTTGTAACCGGCCTGACGCTTGACAGCCTTGCGGCTGATCTGGACAGTTTTGTTCCGGGCCGTCGGCTGGATGACAATGCTCATGTGATGTTGCGCTTTGCCGGTGGGGCAAAAGGCATGCTTTGGTGTAGTCAGGTTGCACCGGGTAATGAGAATGCGCTGCGTCTTCGCGTTTACGGTACGAAGGGTGGGCTTGAATGGGCGCAGGAGGATCCAAACCGGCTATGGTTCACGCCATTTGGCGAGCAGAAGCGCCTTATCACGCGTGGCGGAGCAGGTGTCGGGACGGCGGCAACACGTGTGACACGTATACCCGGCGGCCACCCGGAAGGCTATCTGGAAGCTTTCGCGACCATCTACACGGAAGCCGCCAATGCCATTCAGGCGCGACGCGACAATACAATGCCGGACTCTGCTGTGATCTATCCAACAATCGATGATGGCGTCAAAGGTGTGGCATTCATCGACGCCTGTGTCCGATCATCCGGAAAAAATGGCAGTTGGGTGAGCCTTTGACATAAAAGAAAATCGAAAGACGCCGCCGTAAAAGGTGGCGTTTTTGATAGAGCGTACTAATTCTCCTTCACGGCCAGAAGCCGAAGTTGCACGTCAAGGAGTCGCTTTCCTTCTCCGATCAGGGAGAAGTTGCGCGCCCCGAGCGACCAGCGGATCGCCATCCCCTGCACCAACGACGTCAACAGAACGGCGGCATCCTCCACAGCGACTTCGCGGCGCAAGAAGCCAGCGTCCTGACCGCGAGCCAGTTCGGCGATGATCAGCCCCTGAAACTTCATCAGCAGGCCGCGAAAGGCTGCGCGCAGATCCTCATTGCCGACATTCAGCTCGCGCGAGAACAGCAGCGTAGGCAGCGTCGGCGTCGCCACGATCTGTCTCAACTGCGCGCCCATCAGCGCCTTGATCCGATCGACGGGATCATCGGTCGCAGCCAGAGCCCATTCCCATTTCATGGCCAGTTCTCCGGCCACATGATCCGCTACGGCAAGCCACAGCGTGTCCTTGGTCGGGAAATGCCGGAACAGGGCCGCCTGGCTTACGCCAACGGCGGCTGCGGTGGCGCCCGTCGTCACCCGATCCGGCCCGATCCGATCGGCCAGGTCGAGGACGGCGGCAACGATTTCGGCCTTGCGCAATTCTGCGGATTTTCGCATAAGATACCTAGTAAGTGAGCAGTCACATACTTACGTGGAGCAATGATCATGGTCAAGCTTCTCTGATGGAGCAAAGCGAATGCGAGGTGTTGCTGGCAATGGGGGGCAGGCTTGCAGGAGATGAGTTGTTCATGACTGCGCACAACCAGAACTGGGACGATCTGCGCTTCTTTCTCGCTGTGGCCCGGGCGGGAACCCTGTCTGGAGCAGCACGCAGCCTTGGCGTAACGCACTCGACCGTGTTTCGCCGTCTTGGCGCCTTCGAGGAACGTCTGGGCGTCCGGCTCTTCGAGCGGCTGCCGGACGGCTATGCGCTGACGGGCGCCGGAGAGGCCATGCAGGAGACCGCCATCCGGATCGACGAGGAGATTATCGCCCTGTCGCGTCAGGTGACCGGACAGGACCAGCGCCTGAGCGGGCTTATCCGTATCACAGCCATCGACATGCTGGCGACGGGGTTGTTGCCGCCACATCTGGCGGCCTTCCATGCAGCGCAACCGGGGATCGAATTGGAAGTGATCGTTTCGGACATTCCCCTCGACCTGACCCGACGCGAGGCCGATGTCGCTCTGCGCATCGGCAACACGCCGCAGGAAACTCTGGTCGGTCGCCGGGTTGGGCGGCTGGCATTTGGGGTTTATGCCTCGGCAGAACGCGCCGCTCAAGGGATCGATGACGATCTTGCCGTTAACGACTGGATCGGCTTCGGCCGCTCGCACGGAGCAATCGGTCAACGGCTGGCTGACTGGCTGCCGGAAATGCAGCCGATCTATCGCACCAACTCGATCTCGGCCGCCCTTGCCGCGGCGAGAGCTGGAAGTGGCCTTGCGCCGCTGCCCTGCGTCGTGGCTGACCGCGCGCCCGACCTTTTCCGCATCGCCCTGTTTCCTGAAGATTTCCGGCTCGATCTGTGGTTGCTGACCCATGAGGATCTGCGCAACACCGCCCGTATCCGCGCCTTCATGGATTTCATGGCTGATGTGCTCGCCACCGACGCCGACCTTCTGGAGGGCCGCCGAGCGCAAGCAGGCTGTCTCGGGAAAGGAATACCATGATCCTTCCTTTCCCTTCATTGCGGCATGCGGTCCTGGAGGTAAGCTCGATGCCGTGATGGAAAAGAAATAACGGAACCTGATCGACCGGGAATGTAGCGCCAGCCGTATGGCGCACCGCTGCCCGGTTTCCCCAGCCACTGCCGCCGACGCGGCACAGCCAGGAACACAAATTGCAAATCGACCTTTCTTCCGACCGCTTCATGACAGCATTGACCGGCGTCACGCTTGCCGGGATGGCGCTTGCGACTGTCGATGCCTTTCTGATCGCCGGTCTTTGGGGACCGGTCGGTCTCGTTCTGGTCTATCTGGCCGGTGGTGTGCCGACCGGGGTCCGGGCCCTGACGTCGCTCTGGCGCGAGCGGATCCTCGACATTGATCTTCTGATGATCGTGGCCGCCCTCGCCGCCGCTGCGGTGGGGGCTGCGCTCGAAGGGGCGGTGCTGCTGACGCTGTTCAGCCTGTCGACCACGTTGGAGCAACGGGCGATGGGCCGGGCGCGTCATGCGGTCGAGGCACTGATGGCATTGCGTCCCGACACCGCGCTGAGGCGCGCTCCTGACGGCGCCGTCACGGAAGTTCCGGTGGGCGATCTCGTGGCCGGCGACCTGGTGGTGCTGCGCCCCGGCGCGCGCGTGCCGGCCGATGGCGAGGTGGCGGAAGGGGAAGGCTCGCTCGACGAAGCGACGATCACCGGCGAATCGATGCCGGTCAGCAAAAGCCCCGGTGCAAAGGTGTTCGAGGCAACGGTGAACCTCAACGCCGTGCTGGTGGTGCGCGTCACTCGCCCGGTAGCGGAAAGCACCGTGGCGCGGATGATCGAACTGGTGACGGAAGCCCAGGCGGCGCGCGCGCCATCCGAACGGTTCAGCGCCTGGTTCGGCCAGCGCTATACCATCGCGGTTCTCGCCGGCGCGGTGCTGGCCCTGCTGATATTCCTCGCGCTTGGCTGGACGATGCAGGATGCGCTCTATCGCGCAGCGACGCTGCTTGTCGCGGCCAGCCCCTGCGCGGTGGTGATATCGGTCCCGGCCGCGATACTCTCGTCGCTGGCGGCGGCCGCACGCGGCGGCGTTCTGTTCAAGGGTGGCGCGGCGCTGGAGACGCTGGCCGAGGTCGATATCTTCGCCTTCGACAAGACCGGTACGCTGACCACGGGCAAGGCCGAGGTGACGCAAATTGTGACGCAGAAACCCGAAGAGCGGTTCCTGTCATTGATCGCCGGTCTCGAGGCGCATTCCGAGCATCCAATTGCCGATGCGATCCGTCGCTACATCGACGAAAAAGGCATAACCGCCGCCGAGGTGCGCGATGTGGAAACCGTGCCCAGTGAGGGGATTACGGGGGAAGACGCCGTGGGTGCGCTCTGGGCTGGCAATCCGCGCATGGCGGCACGCATGGAGGCATCGCTCGACGCACCCGAATATGCGCAACTGACGGACGGCAGTCAGACCGTGGTGTGGCTGGGGCGGGGAGACAGGGTTTATGGCGCGCTCACCGTCGCCGACCGTCCGCGTGAGACCTCGGCCGTCGGCTTGGCCGCGCTCACGGCGGCTGGGGTGGGGACTATCGCCATGATGACCGGCGACCGGCGCCCTGTCGGCTTGCGGATCGCCGCGGAACTCGGACTGGAGGCAAAGGATGTCCATGCCGATCTGCTGCCTGAAGACAAGGTCCGGCTGGTGGGCGAACTGGCGAGGAATGGAAAGGTGGCCTTTGTCGGCGACGGGGTGAACGACGCCGCTGCGCTGGCGCGCGCCGATGTCGGTATTGCCATGGGCGCGGCAGGCAGCGACGTCGCCCTGCAGGCGGCCGATGTTGCACTGTTGTCGGAGGACATGGCCCGTCTCGCCGCCGCCCATCGGCTGGCGCGTCGTACCCGCCGGATCATCCGTCAGAACCTCGCCTTCGCCATCGGCATGATGCTGCTTCTGGTCGCCTCGAGCCTGTTTTTTGCCTTGCCTCTGCCGCTCGCGGTCGTAGGACATGAGGGCGGCACCGTGTTGGTGGTGTTGAACGGACTCAGGCTGCTTGCCGATCCAATCCGGGCGCGCAGTGTGATCTCACTGCGACGCCGACCAGACGCCGGTCCTGTGGAGCCTTCCTACCAATCAGGGGGTTAACCGGATGACGGCAGGAGAAATTCTCAAGGCCGTTTCCCGATGCGGACGCTTCTGAACGTTCGCGATCTGGCAGGCGGCCTTATCGATAGACGATACCGCCATCGGTCAGGATCGACTGTCCGGTGATGTAGTCGGAATCGGCACTCGCGAGGAAGGCGACCAACGCTGCAACGTCCTCCGGTGTCTGCGCGCGGCCCAAAGCGATGCCCTCGACATATTTCTTGTAGGTTTCGCCTTTCGGCGTCCCGGTGATCTCGGAAAAGCGCTCGTCGATCTCCACCCACATGTCGGTGCCGACGATACCGGGGCAATAGGCGTTCACCGTGATGCCTGCGCTCGCATATTCCTTGGCGGAGGCTTGCGTCAGCGCACGCACGGCGAACTTTGTCGCCGAATAGACGCCGAGCATGGCGAAACCGTCATGTCCGGCGATCGAGCAGGCGTTAATGATCTTACCCTTCTGGTCGCGATCCTTGAATTTCTTCGCAGCCGCCTGGATTCCCCAGAGTACGCCGTCGACATTGATGCGGAAGATCAGGTCCATGTCCTCGGGCGTGACGTCGGCGATCGGCTTGACCTGGGCGATACCGGCATTGTTGACGATGACGTCGAACCCGCCGAGTTCCTTTTCCGCATGGTCGATGGCGGCATAGACTTCGTCACGCTTGCTGACGTTGGCGACGATAGTGGTCGCCTTGCGGCCGAGCGCTTCCACCTCCTTGCGAACGGATTCGAGCTTGTCGGCCTTGATGTCGGCCAGCGCGAGGTCGGCGCCTTCCTTTGCAAGCCGCAGCGCGATGCCGCGTCCGATCCCCTGGCCGGCACCGGTTACCAAGATGACTTTATCATTCAGCGACATGATTTTCTCCTACAGAAAGTCGGCCAATCCTGTACAGCCAGCATATTCCCTTTCGGGCAATACAGCCGGAGCAGAATCGATTACACTCGATAATTCCGGTCCATTTAAAGGCCCTGGCCCGGAAATGATGGGACGGCGCCGAAACTGGTAGTGAGGCCATTTCAAGGGACCGCCCGCAAACACAACAGTAATTGTTCAACCCCGCAAGAGTATGACATGATCCTGCATATATGGTCGAATGCCATATCCTCATCGCGCGGATAGGGCCGATGTTACAAAAGGATGCGTAGTTGATGACGGAAGCGGAGCACTACGACGCCGTCGTGATCGGCAGTGGTGAGGGTGGCAAATACCTCGCTTGGCATATGGCCCAAGCCGGCCAGAAGGTAGCTGTCCTCGAGCGGCGCTGGATCGGCGGCTCGTGCCCCAATATCAACTGCCTGCCCAGCAAGAATGAGATCTGGAGCGCGGGAATCGCTCATGCCGTTGCCCACGCCGGAGAGTATGGCGTTGCCGTCGGTCCCGTCTCGATCGACATGAAAACGGTCGTCGCGCGCAAGCGCGCCATGGTCGAGGGGCTGGTTGCGTTTCATCTCGAACGCTACGAGGCGACGGGCGCGGAGCTCATCATGGGCAATGCCCGCCTCATCGGACCAACGACGGTCGAGGTCGCACTGAACGACGGCGGGACGCGGCTGCTCGCCGCGGAAAAGTTGTTCCTCAATCTCGGGACACATGCAAGCGTTCCGCCTGTCCCCGGTCTGCCCGAAGCCAAGCCGCTCACCCACATCGAAGCGCTCGAACTGGACCGGTTGCCGGCACATCTGATCGTGCTCGGCGGCGGCTATGTCGGCCTTGAACTCGCACAGGCCTACCGGCGTTTCGGCAGCCGCGTTACCATTGTGGACCGTGGGCCACGATTGCTGAAGCGCGAGGATGAGGATGTTTCCGAAGAAGTCCGGCGGATTCTGGAGGCGGAGGGCATGGAGGTGCTCTTGCCGGCCGAAGTCGAGAAAATGGAGGGCCGGTCGGGCGAAAGCGTGCGCGCCACCATTCGCACGCCGGACGGTTCGAGACTGATCGAGGGTACCGACATTCTGGTCGCTGCCGGTCGCACGCCCAACACGCGGGGTATCGGACTCGAAGAGGCAGGCATTGCGCTGACGGATCGCGGCTATATCAAGGTGACCGAACGACTGGAGACGACCGCGAAGGGCGTATGGGCCATCGGTGAGTGCGCGGGAAGTCCGCAATTCACCCACGCGTCGCTCGATGATTTCCGACTTATCCGCGACAATCTCGACGGTGGAAACAGAACGACCGCCGGGCGGCTGATGCCCTATTGCATGTTCATCGACCCGCCGCTTGCCCGCATCGGCATGAGCGAAGTGGAAGCGCGGGCCAATGGAATGGATATGCGCGTTGCGAAACTGCCGATGAAGGCGGTGCTGCGGACGCGGACCACATCGCAGACCGCAGGATTCATGAAGGTGCTGATCGATCCACAGGACCGGATCGCAGGCTTTACCATGATTGGCTCGGAGGCTGGGGAAGTGATGGCCGTGGTGCAGGCGGCCATGCTTGGCGGGTTGCCATATAGCGTCCTGCGCGACGCCATTCTTGCGCACCCGACGATGGCCGAGGGGCTGAACGCGCTGCTCGGCAAGATAAGATAAGTTAAGTTTCCCAGGTTCAATGAGGCGGCGGGTTAGAAAATGAACGGACACGAGCATCGGCACCATTCCCACACTCATGACCATTCTGGCCACGCCCATAAGGTGAAGGACCCTGTGTGCGGTATGGAGGTCGATCCGCTGACGGCGGAGCATCACCTGACCCACGAGGGCCACACCCACTATTTCTGCTCCGCTTCCTGCAAGGCGAAATTCGCGGCGGACCCGGCCCGGTATCTGGCAGGAGACGCGGCACCCGCTCCGGACGCACCCGAGGGTACGATCTGGACCTGTCCGATGCATCCCGAGATCCGGCAGGATGGGCCGGGAAGCTGTCCGATCTGCGGCATGGCGCTGGAGCCGCTGGTGGTGACCGCCGACAGCGGCCCCAGCCCGGAACTTGCCGACATGACGAAGCGCTTCTGGATCGGGCTCGTCCTCGCCGCTCCGGTCTTCGTGCTCGAAATGGGCAGCCACCTCGTGCCCGCGTTGCATCATCTGGTGCCGATGCGGATATCGATCTGGATTCAGCTCGTTCTGGCGACGCCAGTGGTTTTGTGGTGCGGATTGCCGTTCTTCGAGCGCGCCTGGGCCTCGCTGGTCAATCGCAGTCTCAACATGTTCACCCTGATCGCCATGGGCACCGGCGTCGCCTGGGCTTACAGCATCGTTGCCGCCATTGCGCCGGGCATTTTCCCCGCAGCCTTCCGCGCAGCGGACGGCACGGTCGCGGTCTATTTCGAGGCGGCAGCGGTCATCACCGTTCTGGTGCTGCTCGGCCAGCTGCTGGAACTGCGCGCCCGCGAACAGACCTCGGGCGCGATCAAGGCGCTTCTTGACCTGGCACCGAAGACCGCGCGGCGCATCCGCGACGACGGGTCGGAGGAAGACGTGCCGGTCGAGCACGTTATCCTTGGCGACAGGCTGCGTGTCCGCCCCGGCGAAACCGTGCCGGTCGATGGCGTCGTGGAGGATGGTCGCTCCTCGCTCGATGAGGCGATGGTGACCGGCGAATCCATGCCCGTCACCCGCACTGTGGGAGATCAGGTCATCGGCGGCACGCTGAACCAGACCGGGGCCCTGGTGATCCGTGCGGAAAAAGTCGGTCGCGATACGATGCTGTCACGCATCGTCCAGATGGTCGCTGACGCGCAGCGTTCGCGCGCCCCGATCCAGCGCATGGCCGATCAGGTATCGGGCTGGTTCGTGCCGCTGGTCATCGTCATCGCGATTCTCGCCTTCATCGTCTGGGGCATCTGGGGGCCGGAGCCGCGCTTCGCCTACGGGCTGGTCGTGGCCGTTTCGGTACTGATCATCGCCTGTCCCTGCGCATTGGGGCTGGCGACGCCGATGTCAATCATGGTCGGTGTCGGCAAGGGCGCAGGCGCGGGCGTG
This sequence comes from Falsochrobactrum shanghaiense, assembly GCF_003149535.1. Lineage (GTDB taxonomy): Bacteria > Pseudomonadota > Alphaproteobacteria > Rhizobiales > Rhizobiaceae > Brucella > Brucella shanghaiense. The sequence goes on from NZ_QGDB01000011.1 coordinate 18,877, forward strand.
CTGATCAAGAATGCCGAAGCGCTCGAGCACATGGAGAAGGTCGATACGCTTGTCGTCGACAAGACCGGTACGCTCACCGAGGGCAGGCCATCGGTGACAGCAATCGTCCCGGCAAGGGGCTTCAACGAAACGGAAATCCTGCGGCTGGCCGCTGGCGTCGAGAAAGCGTCGGAACACCCGCTTGCTCTGGCGATTGTGGAGACGGCGGAGAAGAAGGGCATCGCTATCCCGCCTGTGGTGGACTTCGACTCCCCTCTCGGCAAGGGCGCGCTCGGCACCGTCGAGGGTAAGGCGATCGCACTCGGCAATGCGGCGTTCCTCAAGGAGCATGGCGTTGACGTTACCTTACTTGCCGAACAGGCGGACGCCTTGCGCCATGATGGCGCGACGGCGATCTATATCGGCATCGAGGGTAAAGCAGGCGGCATCTTCGCCATTGCCGATCCGGTCAAGGCGACGACGCAGGAGGCGCTGAACGCCTTGCATGGCGAAGGCATCCGCATCGTCATGCTGACCGGCGACAATAAAACCACAGCCGAAGCGGTTGCTCGTCAACTGGGCATCGACGAGGTCGAGGCGGACGTCCTGCCGGATGCAAAAAGCGCCGTGGTGAGCCGTCTCAAGGCGGAAGGCCGGGTGGTGGCGATGGCCGGCGACGGGGTGAACGACGCCCCCGCGCTTGCTGCGGCCGATGTCGGCATTGCCATGGGCTCGGGCACCGATGTCGCCATCGAAAGCGCTGGCGTCACCCTGCTCAAGGGCGACCTTATGGGGATCGTCAAGGCGCGGAGGTTATCCGAGGCGACGATGGCGAACATCCGCCAGAACCTGTTCTTCGCCTTCATTTATAATGCCGCCGGCATCCCGGTTGCCGCGGGCGTGCTTTACCCTTCTTTCGGCCTCCTTTTGTCACCGATCATTGCGGCGGCCGCCATGTCGCTGTCGTCGGTCAGCGTCATCGCCAATGCGCTGCGATTGCGCGGATTGAAACTTTGACTGAAACGCTGGCGCGACCACGCTCCGGCGTCGATCGTAAGCGAGGGCATCAGTCGCGCCAGTAATTGTTGGCTGCCGCGACCGTCTGGAAATGGATGGCGATCACTTGCGATGAAGCGATGAGTTGCGCAGTGTCCTGATCGTAGGCCGCGCGCAGCTTGTCGCGAATCTCGGCGGAAGGCTGGGTTACTTTGACGCCGACCCGCGCCATTTTGGTGGCAAGGTCGAACCCCTCCTGCGGGGTCGCTGTCTTGAGTGAGGGAAGCCAGGTGTCAGCCATGATGTTTTCCTTCCAGAGAATATGAATACGCAGCAACCGTAACTTACCCTGGCAGCTGGCGAAAGCATCAACGCGCGATGCGCTTCGCCTCCAGACGTCACGCCTGAAACGCCCTGTCGTGCGGGAAATCGCCTCTGGCGATGTAAGCTTCTTCCGCCTGTGTCGATTCTCGGCCGAGGACCTGATTGCGGTGCGGGTGACGGCCGAAAGCGGCGATAACCTTGCGTACATCGCCGGCCTGTTTCACCAGTGACTGGTATATCGGCTGAAGCGAAGCAGGCGCTTCCGCTGCGATTTCTTCGCGAAGCCTGACGAGCAGATCAATGCGTTCGAGATGATCCGGGCCTTCGCAATGGCCAAGCGGCTGGCTATAGACGATCCTGAACCGGGGCTTGCCCAGCGATGCGTAGTGGCCGTTCGAGAACCCCTCCATCGCCAGCGACAGCGCGGCAGGATCTTGCGCGAATGCGCGTGGCGTACCGCGCCAGAGCGAGCGCGAGAACTGGTCGAGCACGATGATGAGCGCCAACCTGCCTTCGGCCTCGCCGGCCCAGTCGTCGAGATCGCCTGAAGCTGCGCTGCTCGTGAGGTCGGCGAAGCGCGCCATGATCGTGTCGTCCGCGCCGCCGTGCAGCCGCCACGCCCAGTGATCGCGATGCCTTCCAGCCGCTATCACTGACGAGCGGCCTTCTGGAAACCAGAAGTCGAGCACGTCGTTCCATGGGGCGGTCCTGGCATTCATATCGATCCTTTCCGGTAGTTCCGGACGATGAGACAGGATTGACGCTTCAACAACAACAGACCCCGCATCGGAACGGGGTCTGCCAGGAGGCGTCAGCCTCGCGCGGCCTCAGTTGCGGGAAGGGCGGTGGCGGCTTTTGCGGCTCTTCGGCCGGGCGCTGCGGCCTTCGGCACGCGCAGAAGGCGCATGCCGTTGGCGATGACGATCAGCACCGAAAGCTGGTGGACCAGCATGCCGCCGGCCATGTGGACATTGCCGGAGAACACGCCTGCCAGCAATCCCGCTACCGTCACCAGCGCGATGACAAGGTTCTGGCGCATATTGCCCAGCGTCGCGCGCGAGATCGCCATCGCCTCGGGGATCTTGCCGAGATCGTCCTTGAGAAGCGCGATGTCGGCGGTCTCGATGGCGACGTCGCTGCCGGCCGCACCCATGGCGATCGAGGTGTCGGCGGCGGCAAGAGCGGGGGCATCGTTGATGCCGTCGCCGACCATGGCGACATGCGCGCCATCCGCGTTCATCTTGCGGATCAGTTCCAGCTTCTCCTCGGGCATCAACCCGGCATGGACCTCGTCGACGCCGACCTCGCGGGCAATGGCCTCGGCCGCGCCATGCTGGTCGCCGGTCAGCATGACCACGCGGCCTATGCCGATGTCGCGCAGCCGGGCGATGGCTTCCGCCGCGCCTTCCCGGGCCATGTCGGACATGCCCAGCAGCCCGATCAACTGCCCGTCACGTGCCACCAGGATCGGCGTCTGGCCGTTGGACAGCAGACGGTCCAGGGCAGCTTCGCCCTCCTGGCCCAGCGGGATGCCGAGCATATCCATCAGGCGGCGGTTGCGGCCAGATGCAGCAACTCGGCTTCCGTCACTCCGCCCAGCGTGACGATGGAGGCGAGCTGAGGTTTGCCTTCCGTCAGCGTGCCGGTCTTGTCGAGCGCCAGCGTGTCGATCCGGCCCGCACTTTCCAGATGCTGGCCGCCTTTGATGAGGATGCCGCTGCGCGCAGCGCGGCCGATGCCGGCGACGATGGAGACCGGCGTCGAAATCACCAGCGCGCCGGGGCAGCCGACGACCAGCAGCGTCAGCGCCAGGCGGATGTCCTGCGTCACGGCGAAGGTGGCAACCGCGAGCCCGATGATCGACGGTGTATACCATTGCGCAAAGCGCTCGATCATGCGTTGACTCGGGGCCTTTTCCTCCTGCGCTTCCTCAACGCGCTGAATGATGCGGGCAAGCGTGGTGTCGGCGCCGACATTGGTGGCACGAATGCGCAGGAGACCATTTTCGGCAATGGTCCCGGCGTGAACGTGGCTGCCCGGTGCCTTCTCGGCCGGCATTGGCTCACCGGTAATCGCCGCCTCGCTGACGGCGGCGGTGCCTTCAGTGACTTCGCCGTCCACAGAAATGCGCTGGCCAGCCCTCACCAGCACGGTCTCGCCGATCTCGACCATATGTGCGGGCATTTCGACGGGTTCGCCGTCGCGCAAAACGGTCGCCGTGGCGGGCGCGGCATCAAGCAGCGCCTTCAGTGCGCCACGGGTCTGGCCCATGGTGCGCGCCTCCAGCCAGCCGCCGAACATGAACAGGAAGGTGACGGCCGCCGATTCCCAGACCTCGCCGATAATGAGCGCACCGACCGCCGCAACGGTGACCAGCAATTCGATGCTGAAATGCTTTACACGCAGCGAGCGCCAGGCGCGGATGGCGATATCTGAGCCGGCAAGAAAAGCTGCCGCGACCATCAGCGCCGTCCATGCCTCGATCATGCCAAAGCCGTAACGCGCCAGAAGGCCCGCCGTGATCAACCCGCCGCTGCCGACCGTCAGCCAGAAGCGTCGCCGTGCCGGATGCACGAAGGCGCTCCTGATCCTGCTGACAAGATTGCTCATCTCATCACTCCTTTCATCCTCATCCATACCGGAAAAGCGTGTCTGCCGCGCCGGCTCGCGGCGCGGCGAAAAAAAGGCAGAGTGCCGATCAGAAGGCGGCAGGCTGTGCCTCGTAACCGGTTCCGCGCACCGCCTCGACTAAGGCTTCGACGCTTGATTGCGCGAGGTCGTGCTCGACCTCGATCTTGCCGGTGTTGAAGTGCACCTCGGCTTTTGCGACACCCGGAAGGGCGTTGAGCGCCTTTTCGATCTTCGGCACGCAGGACGGGCAGGAAAGCTCATCGCTGCGCAGGATGGTTTTCTGGGTCATGATCGGGCTCCTTTCGACAATAGGAGAGAATGTCTCCTGCCTCATTGATCTAAGGGTTTGATCTCGTATTGCGATTGGTAAAACCGACAAGCCAGGCTTGCAAGGATGCACAGGATGCTGCCTTGGTTCGGTCTGGTTCGTCGGGCCCCACGTTGGGAGCTGTGGTGAAATTGCCGCCCAAACCAAAGGCTGTTGGTTTCCATGCGGAACTGAGCCAGTTAAGTGCATAATTTCCGTTGAGAATTGAGCCATGTGAACTCCCCCCAACGCGGTAAGCGATGGGGAGGCAACGGAGTGATCCATATGGGACTTTTAAATATTATTCGGCGGATGGCGCTGCGCGATAAGCAGTCGGTCCGAGAGATCAGCCGACGCACCGGGCTGTCACGCAACACGATCGCAAAATATTTGAACGCAGGTACGATCGAGCCAAGCTTCACGGTACCAGACCGCCCAAGCAAGCTTGATCCTTTTGCGGATAAACTTTCTGCTTGGTTGAAGACCGAGGCGGGGAGGTCACGCAAGCAGCGACGAACACTGAAGCAGCTTCATGCCGATCTGGTAGCTCTTGGCTTTACCGGGTCATTTGGGCGGGTTGACCGGCAACGTGAGCAGCAGACGACGGGCTGCGGCATCTTCGTTCCGCTTTCTTTCCGCCCAGGTGAAGCTTTCCAGTTCGATTGGAGCGAGGACTATGCCGTGATCGGCGGCGAGCGCACGAAGCTCCAGGTCGCACATATCAAGCTATCGCACAGTCGGGCGTTCCTAATCAGGGCTTACCTGCTGCAAACGCATGAGATGTTGTTCGATGCCCATTGGCAGAGCTTCAGGGTGTTTGGCGGGGTGCCCGCGCGGGGAATATATGACAACATGCGCACCGCAGTTGATCGCGTCGACCGCGGCAAGGAGCGGCAGGTTAATCTCCGCTTCCTCGCGATGACGAACCATTACGTCTTTGCACCAGAGTTCTGCAATCCTGCTGCGGGTTGGGAGAAGGGTCAGGTCGAGAAAAATGTTCAGGATTCTCACCCCCGCCTATGGCAACAGATGCCAGACTTCCCGGATTTGGCAACGTTGAATCTCTGGCTGGAACAGCATTGCCTGGACTTGTGGCAGGAGACACCACACGGCAGCCTCTCCGGTTCGATCGCAGATGTGTGGGCTGTTGAGCAGGCCGCGTTGATGGCCTTGCATGCCGCGTTCGGCGGTTTCGTCGAGCAGAGCAAGCGGGCGTCACCGACATGCCTGATCACCTTCGAGCGTAATCGTTACAGCGTACCAGCATCATTTGCGAACCGGCCTGTCAGCCTGAGGATTTATCCCGAACGACTGGTCGTTGCAGCCGAGGGCAATATCCTTTGTGAACATCCGAGAATCATAGAACGCAGCCACGACAAACCGCCAAGGACAATCTACGATTGGCGGCATTACCTTGCCGCTAGCCTTTCGGCAACTTCAAGACCAGATGCTCCGCCGCCTTGGTGGTGATCGCGAGATGGCCGATATCCTTGCTCTTGTGCTTCATCACGACGAACAGATTGTCGTTCGAGCTGTAGAACTGGCTCTCGATCAAGGCGTGGCAACGAAAACACATGTGCTCAACCTGCTACATATGCTAATCGACGGAAAGACGACCGACGCCCAGTGCCCGGCAGGCAAAAATGATCTGTAAACATATCGTATAGAATTCCAATGATACGCTTGGAGATCAACGTCGTTGCGTTTCGCGCAGAATATGATACCTATTCAGATCAATTGATGAATAATGATCCGCAAAGGCATCACATGAAGGAGGAAGCAGAAATACTGGGGCTGATCGGCGACCATTTTCGCCGCGCTCGGCTGGCTATGGGTATGACCCAGGCGCAAGTGGCCGATCTCGCCGGCATTTCACGGCCACGCTACCGGGATATCGAGACCGGGGCTGCGGCTGCGCGCACCACGACATTGATCAACATTGCCCGGGCGCTTGGGCTGGAAATGATGCTGGTCCCGCAGGTGATGGTGCCCGCGATCGAAGCGCTTCTGCGACCCGAAGCCGCAGACGATCAGCCCGCCTTTAGTCCACAGCCGGAGAGTGACGATGACAGCCACCCGTACCGCTGAGGCCATCACTTCGCTCGATGTGTTCCTGAACAGCAATAAGGTCGGCATGATCGTCAGGACGCCGGGTGATTTCAACGCCTTCAGCCTTGATCCGGTCTATCGCGCAACCGGCGGCATTCCGGTTCTGAGCTTATCGCTGCGCGCGGCATCAGGGGGCTTGCGCAAGGATCCACGGCCTGTCGCAAGCAGCCTGCCACCTTTTTTTGCCAACTTGCTGCCCGAAGACAGGCTGCGTGATGCGATGGAAAAGCATCATGCGGGCCATGTGCGACCGGGGAACGATTTCGACCTCCTGGCCACACTTGGCGCGGACTTGCCGGGGGCTGTGCGGGTGCTGCCCAGTGAAGGGCAACCCGGTATCACAACGGCACCCATGCAAGGCCAGCCCAAGGCCCGCTTCTCATTGGCAGGCGTGCAGATGAAGCTCTCGGTGATGAAGAACGCCGGCAAGGGCGGTGGACTGACCTTGCCGCTCGGGGATGGCCAGGGGCAGTATATTGCAAAATTTCCCTCGGCCGCCTTTCCGGGCGTGTCGGAGAACGAGTTCGCCAATCTCGCGCTTGCCGAAGCGATCGGCATGGATGTGCCCACACGTGAACTGGTCAGCAGAGACCAGTTTGAGGGCATTCCCGAAGAATTTGAGACGCTTGCAGAAGGTCTGGTTCTGCTTGTTCGACGCTTCGACCGTGGGGCAGATGGGCAACGCATCCATATCGAAGATTTCGCGCAGGTCTTCGGCCTCTATCCGGCGCGCAAATATGACGGAGCAGCCTCCCACGACATTGCATCGGCCCTAAATGTGGCAATTTCGCCGTTCGCGGCTCTGGAGTTTGTCCGACGGCTGACCTTCTCGGTGGTCATGGGCAATGGCGATATGCATCTCAAGAACTGGTCGCTGATCTATCCGGGCGACGGCAACATGCCTGCTCTTGCACCGATCTACGACATGCTTTCGACCGTTCCCTATATTCCGGCCGATGGCCTGGCGCTGTCTCTGGGCGGCGAGCGGGCCTTCAAGGGCCTGATCCCGGCCCGCTGGAAGGCGTTTGCCAATAGGGCACGGCTGCCGGAGCCTGCTGTCCTGAAGGCGGTTGCCGAGACGGTGAAGCACATCGATGCGAAATGGTGGGCGCTTCCGGAGCGCGAATTGGTCCCGTCGGCCGTGCTGGAACGGATCGACGCCCATGTAAAAACCATGATCCCGATCCTAAGCGACTGATCCGTGCCAGACACAACAGGGCGTGGAGGCTGGAGCCTTCCCACAGGCATGAAAAAGGCTCCGACCTTGTGGTCGGGGCCTTTGTACCGTGCCTCATTCGCCGCGGCGACCGCTGGCGCTGACCGTTCTGCGCTCCTATGGCCGCGTCTGTGCCTCAAGCTGATCCGATGCCTGGCCGCTGTCTGCACCATTTTCCTGACAAAAATGGAAAATGATCCGTATCCGCTTCTGATCGCCATCAACGGATCATTGCTGTTCAGGTGCGTGCAAAGCCGTCAGGCCGGCTGCAACTGCGCTGATCACCGAGAAGATGAGCTGCCATGTTTCAGACGGTATCATGTGCTTGACAATACCGAGCGTCGCGTCAAACCCGGCCATACCCGTCGGAGCGACGAAGGCCAGAGCAATCAGCAAACGCGCCCAGATCGGACGGACCAGCATGAGCAGGCCCTGAGCGACTGCCAGTGTCAAACCGGCGGCGATAAGACCGACGACGATGCCGCCGAGCCAGCTAGCCCCTGTACCATAGGCCCAGATGCCTGCTTTCAGGCCGATGAAGAACGGCAGGGCTCATATCACGAGAAGTCGCCGATCTCGCAATCCCCAACGGTTTAGCTTTTGATGAAGATCGCAAGCGCATGTATTTTGCAGATACCCGCGCCTATACGATTTGGATGCGCGATTACAGCGTTCAAGGCAGTGCAGAACCTGTCCGGCAAGCCCGGAAAATAGGTGCCCCGGTTAAAGCGCCGATCTGGTTGGATCAGATCGGCGCCTCAGGCTTTTGTTTAAACACGCAGGTTTTCCACGCCCCGCCGTATTCGCTTGAGCGTATCGTCGAGTTCAGCCGCCGTAATGACAAGCGGCGGCGAAAAGCTGATGCTCGATTTGCCTTTGAAAACCGTCGAAACCCCCTGCCTGCGCAGTTCCGCAAGCAGGGTTCGAGCAAACTTCTCATCGGCGTCAAAACCCAGCGCCGATGGATCAAGCTCGATGGCCTGAAGCAAGCCCTTTCCGCGCGATCCGACAATTGCCGGGACGGCTTGCGCAATCTCCGCGACCATGCGGGTAAAATCTTCTCCCGCCCTCGCCGCCCAATCGACCAGATTGTCGCTTTCGATAATCTCCAGCGTCGTCAGGGCCGCGCGCGTGGTCAGTGGATTTTTCTCATGCGTATAATGCCCCAGATTGAGTTCGGGAGCGATGTTGAGCCGTGCATCGGCAATGACGGCGGCAATGGGCAGCATGGCACCGCCCAGCGCCTTGCCCAGAACCACAGCGTCAGGGACAGCACCCACATGCTCGAAGGCGAAAAATTTTCCGGTCTTGCCAAGCCCGGAGGGGATCTCATCGAAAATCAGGAGCGCACCATATCGGTCACACAGGCGGCGCACTTCAGCCCATAGGCCGTCCGGCGGTATATGGCAGTTGGAGCGGATAGGTTCTGCTATCACGCAGGCAATACCGCTTTGCGAGTTGGAAAGAATTTCCTCGATCTCCGCCAGCATCCGCTCGCCGCCGCCCGCAGCCCAATAAGGCGTCACATGATGACGCCCCGCCAGCAGAGGCCCCAGACGCTCATCGGTATCGCAAGCGGACAGGCCGAAAGCACCAAAGCCGTGTCCGTGATAGCTGCCGCGCAGCGAAATTGTTTCATGCCGTCCGGTTGCCACACGCGCAAGCTTCAGCGCGATTTCGATGGCGTCCGAACCGCTATTGGCGAAAAGCACCTTCGCGACCGGACCGGGCCAGTGCCCGAGCAGCTTTTCAGCCAGTTCAACCGCCGGTTGGTTGGTGAACCGGCGGGGACTGAACGGAAGCTCGTCAATCTGCGCTTTCAACGCCTCAACCAGCACCGGATGAGCATAGCCGATATGATGCGCTGTATTACCATGCAGATCGACCAGTCGATGGCCATCCATCTCTTCCAGCCAGATGCCGCCCACAGAACGCAAGGCCGACTGGCAGGGGGATGAGCCTTCCTGATGAAAAAAGGCCAGGCTGTCGCGTTCGACCAAAGTGCCGGTCATGATGTTTGCTCCTGATGCATAAGGAAATTCTGATCCCGTTTTCGTCGCCTCTTCATTTGAGGCTTGCGCTCGATCAGCCAGATAAGGGCCATGGCCATCAGCGCGATTGCGAGCAGCACCACGCTTTTTGCCCCCGCATAGCCGAATTCACCGGATGCAGCGTGATTGAAGATCGCAACCGATGCCAGCTTGTGATTGCCCGACACCAGAAAGATGACCGAGGAAAGCGTCGTCAACCCATCGATGAAGACATAAAGCGTGCCGAGCAACAACGCTGGCTTGAGCATTGGCAGGGTGACGCGGAAAAACCGCGAAACCAGCCCCGCCCCCAGGCTTTCCGCCGCTTCGTCCACAGCCGGATCCAGCCCTTGCAGCGCCGCACGCGTTGCAAGAATGCCGACAAAGAGGTTGGAAAACAGAATATTGATGACGAGGATCGCCGACGTGCCGGTCAGCGCCAATGCCTTGATGCCAAAAGGCAGATTGAAGGCAATGATATAACCTATACCAAAGATTATTCCGGGCAGAATGGCAGGCGCAAGGGCGATGAAAAAGATGATATTGGCGCCCGGCGGACGCAGCCTTTCTATCACATAGCCGACAAGAATTCCCATCAGCCCGCCGATTGGCGCTGCGATGCCGGCGATCACGACACTGTCCCATACGAGGCCCAGCCCCCGATCCGAACTGCCGTAGCCGGAACCCCCAAGCCCGACATTCACGCCTTCGGATGTGAAATAGCCGAGCGTAAAACTCCAGTCCACGCCCCATATCCGCGTCACCGCGCCAAGCGCCATCGTGCCATAAACGGTAGCAATGATGAGCACGATCGTACCGGTGAATGCCGACAGGCCAATGCGCCACGAGACGGGAATGGCCAGATCCGCAGCACGCCCGCCGCCATTGCTGACATAACGCTTGCGGCGGCCGAAGGCTTCCAGAACCAGATAGAGCAGCAATGATGGAACGAGCAGCCAGACACAGATTGCTGCCGCCAGCGGTGTATTTTGATAGGCGGTGATCTGATCATAAATCACCCCGGCCAGAACGGGCATATCGCGCCCCAGCAGCATCGGATTGCCGAAATCGGTGAGGCTCAGAATAAAAACCAACACTGCTGCACGTTTGAATGCGGGCCAGTACATCGGCAGCGTGACATGAGTGAAGCTCTGCCCGTGACGAGCACCAAGACCTGCGGACGCTTCGTGCAGATCGCCGTTATGCTTTCGCATGACATTGTCAAACACGATCAGCGCTGGCGGAATGAAAGCCAGGGTCTGCGCCATCAATATGCCCGCAAAACCATAGAGATTGGTTTGCTCGGCATCGATCAGGCCCAGCCATTGATCGAGCAGCGTATGCGTTACAAGCCCTCGCCGCCCGAAAAGCATCAATGTAGCGGTGGCTATGAGGACGGGCGGAGCAACGAGCGGCGTCAGCAGCACGGCACGCGTCAATTGCGGCCTGCGGACCGCTCCGGAATTGATACTGTAAGCCAGCGCGAAGGCGGCAGCGATCGTCGTGATCGTCGCACATAATGCAAGGCTGAGACTGTTCCAGGCCGCCAGCCTCAGATGTGATTTGCGGGCGACTTCCAGATAATGATCAAGGCCAAAACGCGATTCCGTGCCATTGCGCAATTGATCGAATTTTTCCTGCCCCAATGCATCCCTGACCTTGAAGGCCAGCGCAGAACGCTTGTGTTGCATGATATGGGCAAGCGGGTAGATCTCGTCAAAACGAGCGGCCTCGTCGGGCGTCAATCGGGCAATAGCCGCATCTGCATGACGTTTCTGTATATTATAAGCGGCTTTTCTATCCCAATCGACGGCTATGCCTGACAGCCCGAATGCGGCGGCGACGGCATCCACCTGCTCGTTCATCGTGGCTGTGGCAACCCAGCGCGCAATGTTCTTATCGCGCTCATCCGCGGGCATTGCATCAAGTGCTTCGCTCGTTACCACGCTTAACCGTTCCGGCGTCATGGGACCGCGGATATTAAAACTTTCCACCAGAACCGTTCCCAGCGGATAGGCGATGAACACCACCAGCAACAACGTGACCAGCGCGGACACAATAGTGGACGAGAGATTGCGTGACGATGCACCCATCACTTGCTTCCATCGGGCAAGGCCCAGGCGCGCGCCAGATTGGCCACCACGCGGACGGATTGCCCTTTTCTGTAACCGGCATGAGAAACCGAAGGCACATCGACAATCAGGTTCTGGCCTGTTTCCGCCACAACCTGCAGCCGCACGCTCGCACCGGAGAATGTCGCCATTTCGATCCGACCGGGGATACCGACCGATTTTGGGTCGGGCGACTGTATCGCCAGATGTTCGGGACGATAAAGCAGCGTAACGTCCTCGCCGATCCGCACGTCATCGGGCAGCAGCGCAGGCCAGATGGCGCCTTCGACATCGAGACCATGCTGCGTGGCCCTGCCTGTGACAAGATTGGACACCCCGACAAATTCCGCCACAAAACGGGTCGCGGGACGATGATAGATTTCCGATGGCGTGCCGACCTGCTCGATCCGACCCTGCGACATGACGGCAATGCGATCGGACAAGGCGAAGGCTTCTTCCTGATCGTGCGTGACGAATAATGTCGTTATGCCCAGACGATCTACAAGAGCGCGCAGATCAGCGCGCAGTTTTGACCGAATGCGGGCGTCGAGCGCGGACATGGGTTCGTCCAGCAACAGCACTTCGGGTTCCGAAGCCAGCGCTCTCGCCAAAGCCACGCGCTGCTGCTGTCCACCGGATAATTCGTGCGGGTAGCGATCCAGCAGGTGCTCAAGCTCGACCATCGCCGCCAGTTCACTGACGCGGGCCTGCAATCTGGCGCGCGGCATGGAGCGGATCATATTCGAAAAGCCGATATTCTGCGCTACGGTTTTTGTCGGAAACAGCGCATAGGACTGAAAGACAAATCCCATGCCGCGCCTGGCAGGGGGCTGCTGGGTAATATTCGCATCACCGCAAAAGATTTCACCCCGATCCGCACTGACAAAACCGGCAATAATCCGCAAGAGCGTGGTCTTGCCGCAGCCCGAAGCACCCAGAAGGGTGACGAATTCACCCTTGCCGAGCTCAAGACTGACATCATCAACTGCTGCATTTCCGGAAAATGTTTTCCGGATATTGCCTATGCGGATATGCGGCTGGCCCATAACGGGGGCCAGCTGCTCCAGCTTTTCGAGGGTCAGGCTTGTCATTGCTTGAGAATGCGCGTGGTAAATTCGGTGCGGAATTCATCGATATTCACCGGACGGCGCATATCCCACAAAGTGATGGTGGAAAGATCGACCAGACCGTAACCGGGCACCGCCGTCGCACCGACGATCTTGCCGAGTACTTCGGCTGCTTCCTTGCTGGCCATGAAATCGAGGAAAAGCTGTGCCTCGTCGGGATTAGGGCCACCCGCAACCAGTCCGCCGCCTTCCGTCACATTGGGCGTTATCCCGCCATAGACAACCTCGACAGGATGGCCGGAGGATTTACGCTCGAAACAGGTGGTGTCGAAGCTCAAGCCGATAGCCACCTCGCCGGATGCTGCAAGATCGGCTCCACCCGAACCGCCATCGGAATATTTGAAGACGTTTTCATTGAGATTTTCAATATAGGGCCAGCCGAACGCATCGGCAAAAGTCGTGAGAATTGCTCCGCCCGTGCCCGACTTGAGCGGAGAAGGAAGGGAGATCTCGTTCTTGTAAACGGGCTTGACCAGATCTTCCCAGGCCTTGGGCATCGGCAAGTTTTTCTCAGCCAGACGGTCGGTATTCACCAACATGCACATGGTGGTGGCAAAATGCTTGTTGTAGAAATTATCCGGATGCGTGAACTGCTCGCCAATGAGAGATTCTTTCGGTTCATACGGCTCAAAAACCCCGGCTTCGGTCAGCTGATCGAGAGCAGTATTGTTGACGAGATAAATGATGTCGGCCTGCGGGTTGGCTTTTTCAGCAATGGCGCGCTCGACGATCGGGCCGGTGGAGCCGGACACGAACTTGACTTCGATGTCGGGATGCTTGGCTTTGAATGCGGCGACAAGTGCCGTATTGACGTTGTCGGAGGCATTATAAATCATGACCTCCTTGGCAAGAGCGGAGGATGCCGATAATGCCAGCGCGGCAACCGTCAATCCGATAAGTTTCTTGTTGAATGTTGGGGTTGTCATTTTTCTCTCCTGCCATTCCTTGCGCGACACGCTTGGATGTGTTGATTATGGTATAAGTATCTCTTAGATTCATGACAGGCATGTGAAGATAAACTTATATCGAGGATTCAATTAATGAACTTTACGCAGTTGCGCGCCTTCCATGCCGTTGCCGTTACCGGCACATTTTCAGGTGCGGCGCAGACGCTGGGCGTCAGCCAGCCTGCGATTACGCAGCACATAAAATCGCTCGAGGAGAGCCTTGAGGCACGATTGTTCATCCGCAACGGTACCACCATTGAACTGACGGCCAATGCAATGGATCTGCTGCCAAAAGTGCGCGATGTCATGCTGACGATCGATGATATTGACGCGCGGGTGAAAAACGCCAGATCGCTGCGCTCCGGGCATCTGACCATCGGCGTCTGTTCGCCATGCGTGGTCATGCCGGTTCTGGAACGCTTCTTCCGGCTTCTGCCCGGAGTGCATGTGGATGTGCGGCTGGAAAACTCCTATCGCCTTCTGGATCTCGTCGCATCCAGCCGCGTCGATGCGGCCATGGTGACGCTCACCGAACCCGATCCGCATTTCACATGCCGTCATCTCATGGACCAGCGGGTGCTGCTGCTTGTCAATGAGCAGCATCCGTGGTGGGAGCGGACAAGTCTTTCAATCGACGAACTGGCAGGGCAGAGATTCATCCTGCGGGAAGAAAGCTCCATGACCCGGCAGCTATTCGAGCGCGCCGTCGCAAGCAAGCCGGAGGTTCTCGCCTCCCACTTTATCCTGAGCAGCCGTGAGGCGGTCAAGGAAGCCGCTGCTGCGGGGCTTGGCGTCGGCATTACGCTTAGCCGCGAACTGGGCTTTGACAGTCGTTTGCGGGGAATCCCGCTGGAAGACGTGGAATTCTCAGCCGGTGAATATGTCGTGGCTTTGCCCAAATTCGCGGAAAAAGGCGCTATACGCGAATTCATGGACATGGCGGTTGAGGTGCTGGCACATTGAGCACACCGGTACCGTAACCTTAACCTGTGCGTAGATGCGTGTTGATCTATGATGTAGTGATAGCGCAGATTACAGGTCAGCGATATCGCGCCAGATGATATTGGCGGTCTGGCGTAGTTCGCGGTGGATGGCAGATGTGAAACTGTTGCGGGAAAAATGGTGAAGATTGTAGATCGGGTCGTGAATGGATGCGAAACATTGCAAATGTCGCGTTGACTTGAAGCGCCTCATGCTACGTTCTCGTCGTCGGATGGGCTGATGAGAATTCTCGGCCCGGTTGTTCAAGCCTTTGTGCTGGCGATGATCACAGACCGTGAGACCGATCTCCCGATTGGCGGCATCATAAGAACCCAGTTTGTCCGTGACCATGACACGGGGAACTGCGCCCTGATCTGACAGTAACTTCCGAATGAAGCGCTTCGCAGCCTTGGTATCACGGCGTTTCTGGACCAGCACTTCAAGCACAAAGCCATCCTGATCAACGGCGCGCCGGCACCGTAACCTTAACTTTGTCGTAAATCTCAGCGGTGGATAAGAGGGCATGCTCGACAATCGCTCCTCACTTTATCACCGCCATCGCTTTCCACCTGAAATTATTGCAGAGGCGGTGTGGCTGTATTTCCGGTTTCCGCTAAGCTTTCGCATGGTCGAAGACACGCTGGCATACAGAGGGATCTTCGTCACCCATAAGACGGTGCGCGCATGGGCTGAAAAATTCGGGCGAGATTACGCCAATACAATCCGTCGCCGCACGCAATTATGCTCATCGAAGGGACAATAACGTAGCAGATGTGAAAATTTCGCGACAGAACCCGGAGGAATATCATCCGCTCAATTCGAACAAATAACCGCAGAAAAGAGACGATGAGGCGGAAATAAAGCAGGACAAGTCCAATAGTGATCTGCTTCGGTCTGCCGTGACGAGTTAATGTCTTGCGCAGAAAGCGCCAAACAATTTAGGACTGAAATGCAAGACCCGGCAACGCACGGTAGAATGGCCGATAGCAATGCCACGCTCGGCCATTATCTCCGTCAAATTACGCAGGTTCAGATTGCAGGCCAGATACCACCGCACACTGAGAAGGATAATGGATTTATCGAAATGGCGGCCTTTGAACATCGATTATACTCTGCTGATGTAAAGCCGAAATGCTGGCGTCATCAAGGGCGAAAAGTTGGCAACACATCCGTTATGCGTCGTGGCGGAGCATCGAAGACGCTCATATAATCGATTCTACAGTACCAGTCCAAGCGTTCGCAGCAAGACCTCAAATGTTAGCTTCGTGCTCTGATCTGATGATGCCTGGATGTGCACACCGCCCATACAGGACATCTTACGGACATTGCTAGGGCTATAACCGAATTGCTGCGTAAATGCCCGGCTGAAATTGGCAGCTGAATCAAAGCCGAGTGCCGCTGCCACATCGGTAATCTTTCGTGTATCGGAAATATCTATGAGCATTGCATGGGCTGCCGACAAGCGCTGCTGGCGGATATAATTCAGCACGCCCCCGGAACTTTCAAACATCTCGTAAAGACGCGTGCGTGAAATGGCCAGTTCCTTGCTCAGGGCATCGGGCGTCAGATCATGGGATGCCAGATTGCTCTGAATGAAACGTCTCGCACGAGTCATCAGGCCGATTTGCGAGATCTGATCATTCGTGCCACTTTGCCATACCAACGGTGCGATTGTATCAAAAATTATTTCTCGGAAACTATCTTTCGTGCTCGGCAGTTCATCGTTCGTCAGTTGGTGGAGACTGGCTTCCAGACTTGATACGAAGTCAATTAGCATTTTGGCGCGATGCCCCCCCAAAACCACATTGCTGCTAGCTGGCGGCAGACCCCCGCGGTCTGCAAAATGGTCGATGGGAATTATCAGGGACACAGAATCCGTTGCGGTGGCCCGTCCCCGAAAAGGCTGCCCGAGCGAACGAACTTCCACCGTCCCGGGCTCATTTTCAACAATATTCCCTTCAACTCCGGTCCAGCTATGGCCGGAATGAAGAAACGTGATCTGCCAATGGTCGATCGGGCTGAAACGCACCTTGTCCCACGAGCGCTCGTAATGGAAGGGCGGGGCGGATTGTTGAACCAGCAGCACACCTCCAAGATTCCAGACAGCCTGCTGGACAATAAAACCGCCCTCCGCACTAGCATTATCCGGCAAGTGCACATCAAGTAGCGGCGCCATATGCTGTTGCCAGACAGAAAACTGCTCGCAAGGTGGAAAATTTTCTGTCGTAAAATGTAGCGGAACCAACGCGGCTGTTAGAAGTGGTTCGGGAAATCTGGACAGCGGAGATAAGTGGAATTTCTGCCTGACTTCGGCTTAGATGCCGGGAACAGGAGATACCATGACGAGACGACCACGCCGGAACCACAGCCCTGCTTTCAAGGCAAAGGTGGCGCTTGCCGCCATTCGAGGCGAGCAGACACTGGTGGAATTGTCCCAGCAGTTCGACGTGCATGCGAACCAGATCAAGCAGTGGAAAGACCAGCTCCTTGAGGGCGCGACCGGCGTTTTCGGTGATGAGAACAAGGCGGAACCGGCAGGGCCAACCGTTGATGTCAAAACGCTTCATGCCAAAATCGGCGAACTGACGCTGGAGAACGATTTTTTGTCCGGTGCGCTCGGCAAGGCGGGATTGCTGGGCGGAAAAAAATGATTGACCGCGCGCACAAGCTGTCGGTTGCAAGGCAGGCCCGGCTTCTCGGCTTCAGCCGTAGCAGCGTCTACTATTCTCCACGATCAGTGTCGGACAGCGATCTGGCTTTGATGCGGCGGATCGACGAACTGCATCTCGACTACCCTTTTGCCGGAAGTCGGATGTTGCAAGGGCTTTTGAGAGGAGAAGGGCTGGAAACCGGGCGACTTCATATCGCGACGCTGATGAAGAAGATGGGCATTGAGGCAATCTATCGCCGCCCGAACACCTCGAAGCCAGCGCCAGGGCACAAAATCTATCCCTATCTCCTGCGCAAGCTGGCGGTCACCCGGCCCAACCAGGTGTGGGCAATGGATCTGACCTATATCCCCATGGCGCGTGGTTTTGTCTATCTCTGCGCCGTCGTGGACTGGTTCAGCCGCAAGGTTTTATCGTGGCGACTGTCGATCACGATGGAAGCGGCCTTCTGCATCGAAGCGGTTGAGGAAGCGCTGGCCCGCTATGGCAAGCCGGATATCTTCAACACAGATAGTCAGAAGATGATAGCCAGTTCCCGGGCGGTTTGTCTCAAACACCGATCGATCGCTTGGTAGGCTGGCGCTGCAAG
>NZ_QGDB01000012.1 GCF_003149535.1 Falsochrobactrum shanghaiense
GACATCAAGGATCCGAACCAGAACATCAACTGGGTTCCGCCCCAAGGCGGCGAAGGACCGGTCTATGTAAACATGTAGAGCATTTCCAGCAAAAGTGCGTAGCACCTCCGCAGGGAAATCAGTTCACTGGACTGATTTCTTTTCCTGCTCCGATGCGTCGGATAATGCGAGAGAATAAATGTTTATGTAGACTGAGTCCGTCTCGACCGCCGCTGGCAAAATGCTGGCGAAGGTCCGGCTCTACTGAAATGCCGTTTCGTAAAAACTTCTGAGCTTGCGCGAATGCAGGCTTTCATCGGGCATGGCGGCAATTTTTTCGATTGCCCTTATGCCGATCTGCAAATGCTGCGCCACCTGCCTCTTGTAGAATTCGGTGGCCATTCCCGGCAGTTTCAATTCGCCGTGCAAGGGCTTGTCGGAGACGCACAGCAACGTGCCATAGGGGACGCGAAAGCGAAAACCATTGGCGGCGATTGTGGCCGATTCCATGTCGAGCGCGATGGCGCGCGCCTGTGAAAGCCGCTGCACGGGGCCGCGCTGGTCGCGAAGCTCCCAATTGCGGTTGTCGATGGTGGCAACCGTTCCCGTGCGCATGATGCGCTTGAGGTCATAGCCCTCAAGGCCGGTGATTTCTTCGACGGCTTCTTCCAGCGCCACCTGAATTTCCGCAAGCGCGGGCAGGGGAACCCAGGCGGGCAGGTCATCGTCAAGCACATGGTCCTCACGCATATAGGCGTGGGCGAGGACATAATCGCCAAGCTGCTGGCTGTTGCGCAGGCCCGCGCAATGTCCCAGCATCAGCCATGCATGCGGGCGCAGCACGGCAATATGGTCGGTGATCGTCTTGGCATTGGAAGGGCCGACGCCGATATTGACCATGGTGATGCCGGAATGATCGGCGCGTTGCAAATGATAGGCTGGCATTTGCGGCATCCGCTGAAGCGGATTTCCGGTGCTCGGCGCGGTTTCCCCCGCCAGTGTGATGATATTGCCCGGTTCGATGAAGGCGTCATATCCGCCGCCGCCTTCCGCCATGAGCTGGCGGGCATAAGCGCAGAATTCGTCCATGTAGAACTGATAGTTGGTAAAAAGGACAAAATTCTGGAAATGCTTTGGGACGGTCGCGGTATAATGGGCAAGCCGATGCAGCGAATAATCGACGCGCTGCGCAGTGAAGGGCGCAAGCGGCAGCGGCCCTTCCGTCGCCGGGTCGAGATCAGCATTGACGATCTTGTCGTCGGTCGAGGTGAGATCGGGCACATCGAACAGATCGCGCAACGGATATGTAAAGGCGTCGGCGACGGAAGCCTCTACATAGGCGTCCTCCATGAAGGCGAAATGAAGCGGGATCGGCGTGGTGGATTCGCGCACCGTGACCGGCACGCCATGATTGCGCATCAGGAGCCGGATTTGCTCGTAAAGATAATTCTCGAACAGGTCCGGTCGCGTGATGGTGGAGGAATAGTCGCCGGGCATGCTGACATGGCCATAAGCCAGTCGCGAATCCACATGCGCGAAGCTTGACGTGGAGAGGGCGATTTCAGGATAAAAGGCGCGGTAGCGCTGCGGCGGCACCTTGCCGCGCGCCAGATCGGCGAAAGCATCGCATAAAAAAGCGGTGTTGCGATCATAAAGCCTGCGCAAGGCATCGACTGCCGCGCGCGCATCATGAAAGATTTCCGGCTCGACGGCTGGAGGCGTCTTGATCGCGGTGAGAAAAACCTGTTCGATTCGCTGTGTCATGGCCCAGTATAACAAAGACTATGACGGTGCGATGCACGACTTTATGCCTTTCGTTGCAGGCTGACATAAAGAACCAGGCCGATTCCGCTCATCTGGGTTTTCTGGCCGATCTGATTATAGGCGAAAATCGCGGCGGGGCCGGTGAAGACGGCAGTGAATAAAAAGATCCGAAAGGCAATGATGCTGAAAAGGCGAAGATCTCCGATCATGACGGCGAGTCCGTGCTCGTCTTCCGCAAATTTTTAAGTGCGAGCGGATCGATCACCGGCTGGTCTTTATAAATATCGTATTTGCGATCGACGAAAGTGCCGGCGATTACAGCCAGAACCACGATAAGCAGACATATGATGGTGAAACGCCACAATAACATATTGGTCCTCGAAAAATGGTCATTTTAAATCCCTGCCTTCACAATAGGGTCTGCGCCTGAACCTGCGCTGAGAGCAATATTCATCCGCCATTCAAAAATATTAATACTTCATGAACTTGTGCCGACCGCACTTGCGTCGGGCCTGGTCCAGCCTATGTTAGCTGGAACCGGAATTTCGCACAAAGCCAAGAAAACGGGAGTTAGCGCAGGATGTCCCAACAGACGAAACCCATCGAGCTTTATTATTGGCCGACGCCGAACGGGGTAAAAATCAGCATCATGCTGGAGGAACTCGGCGTCCCTTATGAGGTCAAATATATCAATATCGGCAAAGGCGACCAGTTCCAGCCGGATTTTCTGAAAATCTCCCCCAATAACCGTATGCCCGCTATCGTTGATCCGGAAGGTCCGGGCGGCGAGCCGATTTCGGTGTTCGAATCCGGCGCGATCCTGCAATATCTCGGTCGTAAATTCGGCAAATTCTACCCCTCCGACGAACGCAGGCGCGTTGCTGTCGACGAATGGCTGATGTGGCAGATGGGTGGGTTGGGGCCGATGTCGGGGCAGGCGGGGCATTTCCGTGTCTATGCCCCAGAAAAGGTCCAGTACGGCATTGATCGCTATACGAATGAGGTCAATCGCCTCTATGGTGTGCTGAACGGCCAGCTTGAGGGCCGTGATTATATTGCCGGCGATTATTCCATCGCGGATATGGCCTGTATCGGCTGGATAAATGCCTATGCGAATTATGACCAGAAGCTGGAGGATTTCCCCAATCTCCAGCGCTGGCATGAGACGATGAATGCGCGCCCGGCAGTCGCGCGCGGCTTGCTCGTGGGCAAGGAAGAGCGCGAACGTGCCGCCGCTTCCGCCAATAAGGAAGACGAGCATAAAATCCTGTTTGGTCAAAAAAGCCGCTGATCGCGGCAAATTCGATCAAAGACACTGCATGATCAAACGAGCGGCCCGCTGGCATGAACGGCGGGCCGTTTTTACAGGCAGATGACGAAGCAAAGCGGGCTATGGTTATCATCTGGTTTCCGTCCTCAAGTGGGCGCAAGGCTGCAGATCGCGAAAAGACGTGCAATCCATATGACTTGAATGCTTAATGAAATCCCAAGTTTACGCCTTGTTGGGATTTCGTTGGCGTCCTGTTAAGCATCTGGTTTAACGCGCATTTTAATCCTCCCTCCTATTCTGAGCATCATGAACGGAACGACAGATCCGGCGGTTCGGAGCCTTGAAGCGGCCCCGAAAACAGAGCGGACGGTTCTCGGGATTTAACAGGGACAAGACACATGACGCAGTTTCAAAATTTTGCACACCAGAACCAGACAGCTCCGCAGGATCGCATTCTTCTGGAAATGGGCCTGAAATATGCAATCGGACGCGACTGCGAGATCGACATTGTCGAAGCGCATAAATGGCTCAATATCGCTGCTATTCGTGGCAGCCAGAAAGCCGCGCGCATGCGCAATCAGGTTGCCGCAACCATGAGCAAGCATGAACTCGCGACGGCCCTTCGCGGCGCGCGCGAATGGATGATGACGCATTAGGGTTTGGCTCTAAAGCGTATCGCGATCTTTCAGATTCGCTCCTTACGCTTTAAGTTGTTGTTTTTACGCATGTCGTTATCCCGAAACCGGTTCCCACTTTCGGGCGACATGCTTTAGTAAATAACATTTGAAGCTGAAATTTTACTGTAAACTACTTGAAGACATTATTATGACTGTAACATAACAGGAGTGCCTGTTATAATTTTTGTATTGTAGTAAGTGTTAATATTTAAGAACTGCTTGACAGACCACTTGTCTGGCGGCAGATTCGCTATGGAAAAGTTTGCAGCGCATGCTGCAAACGATGCCTATCGGGCTCAATCGGATCGAAACCTATATTGGAATGATAATCGGAGTGCTGGTTTAACAGGATCGCCTCTCCAGCAGCCATATTTGATAGGGAGTTACGAAATGTCTGTTCGTACCGTCGCATTTATGGCTGGCACGGCCATAATCATGGGCATATCCGCTTTGGCCTTTTCATCACCGGCCAGCGCGCTGACGATGAAGGAATGCAGCACAAAATATCAGGCAGCCAAGGATGCCGGTACTTTGGGCGGTGTAAAATGGAATGATTTCCGCAAGACCCAATGCGCGGATGATGCAGCCGCTGCCCCTGCTGCTCCTGCACCGGCAAAGAAGGCCGCAGCGCCTGCCACGGATACGGCAGCCAAGGGGCTGACGATGAAAGAGTGCAGCGCGAAATATCAGGCGGCCAAGGATGCGGGCGCTGATAAGGGCGTCAAATGGAACGACTTCCGCAAATCCGAATGCGGTCCGGGAGCCGATCCGGTGGCGCTGAGCACCGATGGTTCGGCTGAACCGGCTGCGCCGACCATTGCCGCACCGCGCGGCGTCAGGTTCCCGACGACTGTTTCTTCGAAATTTGCGAATGAGACACCCGGCAAGGCGCGGATGCACACTTGCCTGGAGCAGTACTATGCGGCCAAGCAGGCCAATGCGCTCGGCGGGCTGAAATGGATTCAGAAAGGCGGCGGTTATTACAGCCTGTGTAACGCGCGCCTGAAAGGCAATTCGTAATATCGGGTGAAGATTGAAAAGGGGCTTGCGCAGCCCCTTTTATCATCTGCGTTTCGAGAACCAGCCGGTCAGGCCGACAACGAGCCAGCCAAGGATCATCAGCGTGCCGCCGGTCGGGGCGGAATAGGGAAAGAGCCTTTCTCCGGTCACGTCGAGCATGAACAGGCTGCCGCAGAAAAGCGCCAGTCCGATAAACAGGAGCGCTCCGCCGATCCGTGCACTGGAACTGGCTGGCGCGATGAGGGAAAGAACCAGCAAGGCGGGTGCGTGCGCGAGCAAAAGCGGCGCAATGACCGTGAGCTGGCCCCAGCTGCTATGGGCGGAACCGGCGTAAGCAACAATGGCCAAGGCGCCGCATAGCCCGGCGAGCGTGCTGAACAATCGATTGTGAGACAGGTTCTCATGAGGAATGGACATCTGGTTTCTTTTCCTGCTCCGATGCGTTGGATAATGCGATAAGATAAAGACGCTTTAAACGGAACCGCCCCTTACGGACTATTGCCGGGACTATTGATTGCCTTGCGCGCGCCGCGCATCGGCCAGTGCTTCGGGGAGGGCGGCTTCAAACACATCGAGCTGCTCATCCACACCCACGCTCACGCGGATGCAGCGATCGAGCACGGGTGCGCCGGGCTTGCGTACAAAGACGTCGCGCTTGATCAATCCATTGAGGACCGCCGTGGCAAAAGCACCATCCGCGCCGCAATCCACCGCGACAAAATTTGCAGCGGAAGGAATGGCTTGCAGTCCATTTTGCGCGGCGATTTTTGCGATGCGCTCCCGCCCGGCATGTATCTTTGCGACCACATCGCGCAGATAGTCCTGATCTTTCAGTGCCGCAATGGCTGCTGCCTGCGCAACCCTGTTGACTGCGAAATGATCGCGTATCTTGTCGAAAGGCCGAATTGCCGCAGCGCAGCCAACCACATAGCCGCAGCGAATGCCTGCAAGGCCGTAAGCCTTTGAAAAAGTGCGCATCCGCAGGATATTGGGCCGATCGGGCTCAAAGGCGGGGAAGGCGGATTGGGGGCCGGTTTCGCAATAGGCTTCATCCAGAATCAGTAAGGTGGTTTCGGGAACCTGCTCGATGAAAGACTGAATATCGCTGCCTTCATGCCATGTACCCATCGGGTTGTCGGGATTGGAAATATACAGGATTGCCGGATTTTCCTTGCGCGCCAGTTCGATCAGCGCATCAAGGTCGGGCCTGTCATCCTTATAGGGCGTAGTCAGCAACACGCCGCCATAGCCCGAAACATGATAATTGAAGGTGGGATAGCCGCCGAGCGAATTGATTACCTTGTCGCCCGGCTGCACGTATTGTCTGACCACAAGGCCCAGCAAGGCATCGACGCCCGCACCCGGCATGACGTTTTCGGCTTTTATATCATGATGCGCGGCAATGGCATGCCGCAGCTCGTAATTTTCCGGATCGCCATATTTCCAGACTTCGGACGCCTCTTTCTGCATTGCGGCAATGACGGAAGGGGCAGGTCCGAAGCTGCTTTCATTGGCGCCTATTCGCGCAGCAAAAGGCTTGCCGCGCTGCATTTCCAATGTTTCAGGGCCAACGAAGGGAACAGTTTCAGGAAGGCTTTTTACAAGGGAGGTAAGTCGAGGCGATGCCATGGCGTTTCCGGTCAGTCTGGTCAGGGGAGGAGAGGGCGGTAAATTCCGGTCCTTTCCCGATAATGGATCAATATACAGGCATATCAACTTGTCCTGCGTCTTTCCATATCCGGAAAAAAAGAAACGGCAGCCGTATCGGGGCTGGGGATTGCTTGTGTACCGGGTTTCGGGGCGCCCGGCCTTGGGACGAAGCTTGATAGAGAAAATGCGATACTGCTTCCAAAATGGACCTGATCATCTTCTTTTAGACGTGATTATAATTCGGTTCGACAGGTAGTATATTCATTTCATCAGAATGCGCATTGGCGTGCAGCGGCACTTCGGTCATGGCTTGACTGGCGGGCCTTGACTGGCCGGGCTTGATGCCGCCGATTGATCGTGACGCTGCGGGACTTGAGGCGTGAAACCCAAACTCAACAACAGGGATCCGATATGCTTGTAAATGGAAAATGGATGGCCAATTGGCAGCCGGTACAGGCCAAGGATGAAAAGGGCGGCTTTGTGCGCCAGACTTCCAGCTTTCGCAACTGGATAACACCGGATGGAAGCGCTGGTCCGACGGGCGAGGGCGGGTTCGAGGCAGAAGCCGGGCGGTATCATCTCTATGTCGCGCTGATCTGTCCCTGGGCTTCACGCACCCTTATCGGGCGCAAGTTGAAGAAACTTGAAAACGCGATTTCCGTCACGGTGGTTGAGCCTGAATTGAGCGAGCAGGGCTGGCGATTTGGCGCTGAGCCGGACCCGGTCAATGGCGCGACCTATCTGCACGAAATCTACACGCGCGCTGATCCGATGATCAGTGGACGCGCCACCGTGCCGGTATTATGGGATAAGAAACGCGGTACGATCGTCAATAATGAATCGGCTGAAATCCTGCGGATGATGAATTCGGGCTTTGGCGATCTGGCGGATGCTTCCCTTGATCTTTATCCGGAAGATTTGCGCGCCCGCATCGACGCCCTTAACGAAAGAATCTATCCGCGCCTCAATAATGGGGTGTATCGTGCGGGCTTCGCGACCACGCAGATTGCCTATGAAGAGGCTTTTGCGGAGGTTTTTGCCATGCTTGACGAGCTGGAAGAGCGGCTGTCTGACGGTCGAAAATTCCTGTTTGATGACCGCATCACCGAAGCCGATATACGACTTTTTGTAACGCTGATCCGCTTCGATGCGGCCTATTATGGGCTATTCAAATGCAATCTGCGCCGTCTTGCTGACTATCCGCATCTGACGGAATATACAGCCCGCATCCTTGGTCTTCCCGGTGTGCGCGAAACGGTGAGTATCGATCATATCAAGCGCGGTTACTATTCCATCAAGGCGTTGAACCCGACGGGAATCGTTCCGGTGGGGCCTGACTTACACAAACTCATGGGCAATGCATGAAATGCAACAGCCGCAATCAGGGACTGTTCCCGATTGCGGCTGTCTGCTTTGTATCGCTCATAAACCGGGCAATATAACGCCTATCGGCTGGCTACGATGCCTGCGATAAGGCCGGTCGCTGCCGTAATCAGCAGGAATTCGTTATCGACCTTCACCCAATGCTGGCCGCGTGCCGGCTTGCGAAGGCCATGACGGCGATAATCGCGGACCTCCTGATGACGGCGCCAGTTGCTGTAATGCTGTCCTTTGGACCAGCGCTTCTTATGCACCTGCTTGCGGTGATCATGGCGCTTGAAGTCTTTGCTTGGTCCCGGACGTTTCGGCTCTACGCGATGATGGCCTGGCCGGGACGACGAATTGTAATTGTCGCGGGCCTGGGCGAGCGGTGCGCCGATAAACGACAGGGCGATGGCAGCGAGGACGACTTTCTTCAACATGGGGCTCTCCTTGTTTGGTGAGACCAACCTAGCGACGCGCTCGTGAATGACAGATGAACGAAAGCACGCAGGAATATTAAATAAAATCAATGTTGATCGGTCATCGCAGGCCATCTGTTTTCTCAATCTTGCAGCAGGATTCTCCCCGACGGCAATTATTGAGCGGATCACCGGCACGAGAGGACAGGCTTTTTGCTGCCGTAACTTTGCCGCGAATCACCGCAGAAGCAGCTCTATAAAAGCCGGTTTCGGCATTGCGCTGGCTGCATGCATGCGAGGCTTTATGAAGTTTGAATGGCTTGTGGAAGCTTGATGGCGGTCCGAAGCCGATGAAACAGAGAACTACACCTACGCTATAGCCCTCCAAAATGACATCTGAAGCCGTGCTGGCCGTCTTGTGTGCCGTACGTCAGCTCAAAACTACTTGAGAGCGATGAGACGTGTGAGTGTTCTCAGGTTCGAATGAGAGATTGCCGCCGCGCGTGAGGTGCGGTTTAAAAAGATATGTCCTTCACATTGGCCAGCTTCGGATTCGACCTGAGCAATCGAGAGATTGCCGCCCTAGTTTATCTAAGCCTTCTACTGGCCGCTGTGCTTCTGTGGAAAAAGGGGCGGTTTCTCGCGTTTAATGTCGTGCGTGCCTTCCTTATGCCGAAGCTCGCACTGCTCTGGCTGCTCATGTCCCTCTACGTGGCGGCTTGTGTCTGGCTGCTCGCATGGCTGAATTTGTGGGACTGGCCCAATCTCAAATCGACCCTGCTTTGGTGGCTGACAGTTGGTTTCACCTGCGTCTTTGAAGCCCAGCGGCTTAAAGACAAGCCGCATGCGCTACGCAAGCTGGTGCGCGATGCCTTCACGCTCTCTGCCGTCGTCCTGTTCATCGCCGAGTTGGTGAGCTTCCCACTCTGGGTCGAACTGCTCATGCTTCTGTCGCTGGTGTCTCTCACTCTCCTTATAGCCGCTGGCGAATATCAGACTGACAAACCCGGTGTCCCACGAGTGCTGAAACTGCTGCGCGAGCTCCAGATGCTCGCAGGCCTCACTATCCTCGGCTTCAGCTATTGGCTGGTTGCCGCCAGCATTACTGAATTCTGGTCATTGAACACGTTGCGTGAGTTCGGGTTGCCCTTGCTGCTCTGGCTCATGTTCATTCCGTTCATTTTTCTACTCGCGGTCTTTATGACCTACGAGGAAGCCTTCATCTATTTACAGATGAGACCAAAACAGGCTCCCATCGCACGCTATGCGCGATGGCGCGCTCTGTTCGCGTTCGGCTGGAATATTGACGGGGTGAAACGTCTCGCGCGCGATATTCGCGGGCGCGACATCGCCGAGAAGCAGGGCATCAACGACGCCATCCGGGAAATCAAGCGGCTCTTCAAGGTTGAAAAGAACCCGCCCACTGTTACGCGCGTCGAAGGTTGGTCGCCGCACGCGGCGCGGGTATTTCTTGAAGAGTACGGCCTCGTCACCGACGACTATCACCGCACACAATGGGAGTGGTTCGCGCACATTCCATCGGTGAAACTGAACGACAAAGTGATGGCGGATCGGATTTCCTACTACCTAACCGGCAATGAGCGCGCCGTGACGCGACTGCGGCTCGCACTGGATGGCTCAAACCAGAACGACACGAAGGATTCGCAGCAGGCCTTCGATGAACGCGCGTTGGCCCTGTTGGCTAATGCGTTTGACGCTGATCGGGCGACGACGATCTACGTGCGCGCTCAAACCTCCGAGCCCGAAGCCTTGGTAGTTGATGGCGTGCGGGTATGGCTGGACGGGTCAGATTGGGGAGACGCTCGCCTCGGCGGCTATGTGCGGAACTTAACTATTCAGCATCCCGAGCATCAAGGAGATGAGTAAAGAGTCTGCTGCGTGTCTTATTGACAGCTCTTTTCATCCCCAGCCTGACCGCTGGTAGAAATAGGTGAGCTGTAGCGTGGAAACGGCGGCAATATCGAACCATGTAGGGCAATCGGCGGGAATGGCGGAGGGAAAGGGGCTGCGATCGAACCTTCTCCGTGATAAGTGCTTGTTTTTCTTCCATAAATTATACGCCGGCACTACAGATCCTGTATAGACAGAATAGAGTGTCCTAAGTTTAAATGATACGTCCTCCGCCAGATCAGCTTGGGTCCAGCGGAGGATGGCGTTCAGTGGCTCAGGTCCGCGGCTATCATGCCCGCACCTCCTGCCGCTGGAACACGACATAGGCGAGCGTGAACAGGACCAGCATCGCGGCGATCAGGCCGGAGATCTGGGGCCAGACGATCAGCAGGCTCTGCATGGTCGGTAGCGGTGCGCCGATCACCGCGCCCTGCATCTGGTGCATGAATAGTGGCCCGACGGAGCGCGCGGCCGGGTCGAGCAGCAGCCCCGTTATCTCTCCGTAGAGCGTCTGTGGCGAGACGCGGGCAATCGCCTGCTGCCACTCAAAGCGGTTGAGCACGCTCATCGGATCAAACGGGTCGATCGGCGCGACGATGCCGGCCAGCAGCGGCGCGATCATGCCCCAGAACACCGTCAGCACCAGCCAGACCGACAGCGCCGCCAAGGCCGAGGTGGCAGGCGAGCGGATGACGGTCGAGAATGCGATGGCAAGCGCGAGCCAGACACCCGCATAGGCGAGCGCCGCGGCAAGCCAGAACACGCCACGCACGATGTCTGCGCCGGAAGGCGGCAGGCCGAGGAAAAGCATGCCGAGCCCGACCATCATCAGCCACAGCGTCAGGAGCGCGATGGCGATGACCAGCAGGCCACCGAGAAACTTTCCGAACAGCACTGCATCGCGATAGATCGGCTGGGCAAGCAGCCGGCTCATGGTGCGCCGGTTGAACTCGCCATTAATGGCGTCGAAGCCGAGCGCGATCGCTACTAGCGGCAGCAGGAAGCCGAGGAAGGCGGCAAAGGACGGCAGCGGTTCACGCGCCACGGTGAACAGCTTGAGGAACAGATAGGCGTCTTGCGCCGTGGTGTCCCGAATACGATCGATCGCACCGTACACCGCGCCGACGGCGGTGAGCAGTACCAGCAGCATGATGAGATGCATGCGCGCGCTCGTCATGTGGTCAGCCGCTTCCTTGAGCGCGACTGTGCCGACGCCTCGAAAAGGAGAACCTTCACGCCGCATTGGCAACCTCCCTGAAGTAACGATTGTAGGCTTCGTCGAGACGGGCGCGGCGCAGGTCGAGATTCTTCAGCCTGCCGCCGGCCTCGACCACGAGTTTTGCGAGATCGGACCGCACATCGCGCGTCGCCTCGACCTGCCAGAGGCCGTGGGAGGCGGCTGCAACCGACGTCACGCCGTCGGTCTTGTTCGCGAGTTGGCCAAGGTCGATCCCATCGGCCTCAACATCGATGACGAAGGAACCGCGCCCGATCCTCGCTGCCAGCTCCTCGATCGTGCCGAAGAAGCCAATGCGGCCCTTGTTGAACAGCGCCACGCGGCTGCAGATCGACTGCACCACGTCGAGCATGTGCGAGGACAGAAGGATGGTCATGCCCCCGCGCGACAGGTCGAGAATGAGGTCGAGCAGCTCCTGCGTCGATTGCGGATCGAGGCCCGAGGTCGGCTCGTCGAGGATCGCTATCCTGCAGTCGCGCATCAGCAGTTCGGCAATGCCGAGGCGTTGGCGCATGCCCCGCGAATAGGTGGCGACCGGACGGTCGGCGGGGACGCTGAGCCGCACCTTGTCGAGTGCTGCCGCGATGCGCTCCTTTGCCTGTTCGCGCGACATGCCAGCGAGATTCGCCGTATAGGCGAGATTCTCCCTGCCGGTCATCGTGTCGTAGAAACCGACGGTGTCCGGCAGGTAACCGACCTCGCGCTTGACCTCCAGAGGCCGGCGCAGCGGGTCCTTGCCGAGAATGCTGACGCTTCCTTCGCTTGCTTCGGTCAGACCGAGCAGCATCAGGATCGTCGTGGTCTTGCCGGCGCCGTTTGGGCCAAGCAGGCCGATCACCTCGCCCTGGTTGACGGAAAGGTCGATGCCGGCCACGGCCACCGCGTCGCCATAGCGCTTGGCAAGGCCCTTCGCTTCGAGAACGATCGTACTCATCGCCGCCCATACCTCATGACTGCACCGCCCAGCACCAGAACCGCGACGGCGATCACGCCAAGCCCGGCAGCGCCCCACAGGGTGGAGGTCTTCACAGTAACGCGGAACTGTACGCTTTCGGAGACGGTGTCGTTGGAGGCCCGCACCGACACCACGTAATCGCCGGCGATCGCCTGTTCAGACGGGGTGATTTTTACATTGACCTCGCCGGTGGAGTTCGGCGCGATCTGGGCAACGTCCTTCGGCTCGAACTCAACGGTCCAGCCGGAGGGCGGCGTGGCGGAAAGCTCCAGATCTGTCGCGGGAGCAGTTCCGGTGTTGACGAGGGTGAAGGTGAAGCTCGACTCTCTGCCGGCCACCGCCTCGCCAGACAGGCGCTCCTGCGGGCCGACGATGGCGAGCTGCGGTTCGCCTGTTACGTCGAGACTGAGCTGGGTGGTCCCGGAAAGCCCTTCGCCGGAAACCTCGAACCCGGCTTCATAGCGCCCGGCCGCGACCCCACGCGATGGGATCACCTCCATTGTCACCGTCTCCGTGGCGCCTGCGGCGATGGGCAGGCCGGTGATCTCCTCGGAGCCGTAACCCTTCTTGAAGCGTGTCTGGAAGCCGGCCGGCACGCTGGCTGTCAGATTGAACAGCCCGTCTTCCGCACCTTCGTTCTTCACCTTGATCTTGAAGGAGAAGGTCGAGCGCGCTGTGCCGCGTAACGCAGGCAATTCGGGCTCAAGCGAAAGGCCGGAGGCGGCCTCCTCGGTTTCCGACAGGCGTACCACAAGCGGCAGGGTCACCGTCTCAGTTGCGGTGCTGGCGCGGACCTCGATGGCGTGTTCGCCGTCGGTGGAAGCGTCTTCCGGAGGCGTGAGTTCGAGCGTCAGCCGCTCGGTCGAATCCGGCGAGACGATCGCTGCCGTCACCTCGCGGCCGCCGCCCTTCAGTGACCACGCCCAGCCTTCCGGCACGCCCGACACTTCGATCGTGGCGCGCTGGGGCGGCAGTTTTTCATTGCGCAGCGACAGCGAAACCGACTGCGTTTCGCCCGGCTTGATGGTCATCTCGGGCCAGGATGTCGTCAACCAGAAGCCGCTGAGTTCGGCAAATTGCTGCGCTGAAGGGTTTTCCTGTGCGCCAAGCGGCAGCGGCGCCATCAGCATTGCGCCGAGCGCTGCTGCCATCAATGTTGCGGTAAATGTCCTCATCATGTTCTCCCCTATTCACAACGAACAGTCAGCAAAGCGGAAGGCACGCCCTAACGAATGACGAGTAGGAGCCGCGCCCCTCCGCGGAAAAGATCGAGCGCGATGGTGCCGCGCGTTTCGCCGAGCAGCCGCGTCAGTTCGGCCACGGTCCCGACCGGCCGGCGGTTGACGGCGACGATGACGTCGCCGGTGCGCAGACCTGCCTGTGCGGCGGGACTGCCCGGAGTCACGTTGGCGACCAGCACGTTGCCGGACGCATCCTGGAAATCCGCACCGGCCAGACGGTCGGGCATGACTCTTGCAGAAGCGCGCGAAGGACTCGATTCGCCACTCACGGTCAGGGTCGCCATCCGCCTGGCGCCATCACGTAGATAATCAATCTCCACCCTTGAACCCGCTGGCGACAGGCCGATGCGGTTGCGCAAATCTGCCGAACCTGCGATCTCGCGCCCGTCGACGGCGACGATAATGTCACTGGCCTGAATGCCGGCTTCGGCAGCGGGCGAGCCGTCTTCAACGCTGGCGACAACGGCGCCGAAGCTGGCATCGATGCCCAGAGCCTCGGCAAGGTCGGGCGTCAGGTCCTGGATCGAGACGCCGATGCGTCCGCGCCGGACCTCGCCATGCGCGATTAGCTGCGTCATCACCGCCGATGCCATGTCGATGGGAACGGCGAAGCCGATGCCGACATTGCCGCCGGCCGGCGCGATGATCGCGGTGTTGATACCGACAAGCTGGCCGTTCGCCGTCACCAGCGCGCCGCCCGAATTGCCGGGATTGATCGAGGCGTCGGTCTGGATGAAGTCTTCATAGCCTTCGACGTTCAGCCCGCTGCGGCTCAGCGCGCTGACGATGCCGGAGGTGACGGTCTGGCCGAGCCCGAACGGATTGCCGATGGCGACCACATTGTCGCCGACGCGCAGACGCGACGGATCGCCCAGCCGCAGGGCGGTCAGGTTTGACGCATCAACCCTGAGCAGGGCGATGTCGGTCGCCTTGTCGCTGCCGACCAGTTCGGCCGTGAAGCGGCGGCGATCCTTCAGCGTCACCGCGATCTCGCTCGCGCCGTCGACGACATGGTGGTTGGTGAGAATGTAACCCTTGTCCGCGTCGACGATGACGCCGGACCCGGCGCTCATGCGGGGCCTTTGCTGCGGCATCTGCGGCAGGTCGAAGAAGCGCCGGAAATAGGGATCGTTGAAGAGCGGGTTGGTTTCGGCAGACGCGCGAGACGTGACCGCGATGTTGACCACCGCGGGCGTGATCTCCTCCAGAACATCGGGCAACGAACGCTCGACACGCACGCCGGATGCCACATCCTGTGCGGCAACGGGCGGCACAGCGCCACCGGAAAACGACAATGCAAGGCACGTGAGAAGGATGGCGACAATCTGCGGGGCGCGAGGCATGCCGATGAACATTGTCGATCTCCCGATATTTTTCCTTCGTGTAGGATACGGCGCTGCCGTCGCACCGGAAGAGATCTTCCGCCGCCGGTCATTCCCGCGCCTGGTTCGATTGGAAATGAACCCCGCCCGGAGGCGAGGTTCCCGGATCATTGTGGCCGGCCGTCTCGCGAGAGGGACGACACCTGCGCCGCCGCATGGAACATCAGCGCCGAGGCCGCCGTGCGCCGATCCCATCCAGCCATCACCAGCCTGTCGAGCAAAGATTCGAACAGCGGGGCCAATGCCATGCGCGCTTCCGCATCGTGCGACAGGAACTCGGCCGGGGGATGATGCGGCACAGGCACACGGTCAAAGTCTGGCATGAGGCTCATGTCAGTCTCCAATCTATGCTTTGCTCCTGACCGCTCCCGACATGGGAGCGGTCATTTTCAGCGCGAGATGGTCAGAAGTCCATGCCGCCCGCGGGCATCGCCGGGGCTGCTTCCTTCTTCGGCTTTTCAGCGATCATCGCCTCGGTGGTCACCAGCAAGCCGGCGACAGATGCCGCATCCTGCAAGGCTGTGCGGACCACCTTGGCCGGGTCTATAACCCCCTGTGCGAAGAGATCGCCATACTCGTCGGTCTGGGCATTCCAGCCAAAGGCGAAGTCAGCCTTCTCCCGCAGCTTGCCGACGATGATCGAGCCTTCGGCGCCGGCATTTTCGGCGATCTGGCGCACCGGCGCCTCGATAGCCCGGCGCACGATCTCGACGCCGTGCTTCTGGTCGGGGTTCTCGGTCTCTACGGCATCGAGCGCCTTCTGCGCACGCAGCAGCGCCACGCCGCCACCGGGCAGAATGCCTTCCTCGACGGCTGCACGGGTCGCATGCAGTGCGTCGTCGACGCGGTCCTTTTTCTCCTTAACTTCGACCTCGGTCGCACCGCCGACGCGGATGACGG
The DNA here is from genome assembly GCF_003149535.1 of Falsochrobactrum shanghaiense. Taxonomy (GTDB): domain Bacteria; phylum Pseudomonadota; class Alphaproteobacteria; order Rhizobiales; family Rhizobiaceae; genus Brucella; species Brucella shanghaiense. The sequence continues at coordinate 15,768 of NZ_QGDB01000012.1, forward strand.
CAACGCCGCCGGCGAGCTTCGCCAGACGCTCCTGAAGCTTCTCGCGGTCGTAATCGGAGGTCGTCTCCTCGATCTGCGCCTTGATCTGCTTCACGCGGCCTTCGATCTCGGCCTTTGAACCGGCGCCATCGACGATGGTGGTGTTCTCCTTCTCGATCACCACCTTCTTGGCACGCCCGAGCATCTCCAGCGTGACATTTTCCAGCTTGATGCCGAGATCTTCACTGATCGCTGTGCCGCCGGTAAGGATGGCGATGTCCTCGAGCATGGCCTTGCGGCGATCGCCGAAGCCCGGAGCCTTGACAGCCGCAACCTTCAGGCCGCCGCGCAGCTTGTTGACCACCAGCGTGGCCAGTGCCTCACCCTCGACATCCTCGGCGATGATGACCAGCGGTTTGCTTGACTGGACGACCGCTTCAAGAACAGGGAGCATGGCCTGAAGATTGCCGAGCTTCTTTTCGTGGATAAGGACATAGGGATCCTCGAACTCGACACGCATCTTGTCCTGATTGGTCACGAAATAGGGCGAGAGATAGCCGCGGTCGAACTGCATGCCCTCGACCACTTCCAGTTCGGTCTCGGCAGTCTTGGCTTCTTCGACGGTGATGACCCCCTCATTGCCGACCTTCTGCATGGCTTCGGCGAGGAAACGTCCGATTTCGGAATCGCCATTGGCCGAGATGGTGCCGACCTGGGCGATCTCGTCGTTCTTCGAGATTTTCCGTGCATTGGCTTTGAGTTCGGCAACGACGGCGTCCACCGCCTTGTCGATGCCGCGCTTCAGGTCCATCGGGTTCATGCCCGACGCCACAGCCTTGGCGCCTTCCTTGACGATGGCCTGCGCCAGCACGGTCGCGGTCGTGGTCCCGTCGCCGGCCAGATCGTTTGTCTTGGAGGCAACTTCACGAACAAGCTGCGCGCCCATGTTCTCGAACTTATCCTCAAGTTCGATTTCCTTGGCGACGGAAACGCCGTCCTTGGTGATGCGCGGCGCGCCAAACGACTTGTCGATGACGACGTTGCGGCCCTTCGGCCCGAGCGTCACCTTGACAGCATTGGCGAGAATATCTACGCCGCGCAGCATTTTCTCGCGGGCTTCAGTGTTGAATTTGACTTCTTTGGCAGCCATGGGATCACTCCTTCAATAGGCAGCTTTCATTGACTGAAATGGTTAAGAGAGAAGCCGTCAGGCGGCCTTCTTCAGCGTGGCGGTCGCCTCAATCACGCCCATCACGTCACTTTCCTTCATGATCAGCAGATCTTCACCATTGAGTTTGATCTCGGTGCCTGACCACTTGCCAAAAAGAATGCGGTCACCGACCTTGACATCGAGCTCGATGATCTTGCCCGCATCGTCGCGGGCACCCGGGCCGACCGCGATCACTTCGCCTTCGCTCGGCTTTTCCTTGGCAGTGTCAGGAATGATGATGCCACCGGCCGACTTTTCTTCGGCTTCGATGCGGCGGACCAGGATACGGTCATGCAATGGACGGAACGTCATATCGTTCTCCTTTCAGGACAAACAGATTTTGAGAGGTCCCTCCGCTCCGGTCCGCTGAGAGCCGGAGCGAGGCCGCGCAACCCTTGTCGGCATTACGCGCATATCGATTTTGTTTTACGATTCCAGAATTTCAAGAGGACAGGGCAAAAAATTATCACTCGCAATCATCGACCGCTAGTAGCATGAAAACATGTGATAATTTCTTCATCGGGCATAATAGGTCTCTTGAAATTTAGCACATATGAGCCAAAATCTTCTCATCAGCGTGCCTCAGGAGCACGCTTGGCAATTTGAGACAGAACGGAGTTTTGGAACAATACGACAGGAAGGAGGACACCGATGCGTCGAACCGGTTTTTCGATGATCATTCCCTCTCTCGCGCCACGAGCCGAAGACATTGCGCTCGACCGGCTCCTGTCGCCGGCGCGCCACTACAGGCATCCCGAGGATGTGCTGCGCGACGACACGCTCGAACGCAGCGAAAAGCGCGCCATTCTCTCGTCATGGGCATCCGACGCATGCGCGGTCGAATCGATGCCCGCACTGCGCCAGCCGCCGGGCGCGGAAAGCCCCATCCCATTCGATGTCATCATGGATGCGCTGCGGCGTCTTGATCACGGCGACATCGGGGCGGACGATACCGTATGCGGATCCGCAGACCATCACCATCGTCTTCACGCATGAACCGACAAAGGAGAGACATATGCCAGCGATCGTCAGTCGTGAATTCCGGATGCAGATGGAAGGCTACGGCCTGACCACAGCCGAAATCCATTACCATCTGCCCGATCACCCGAGCCTGTTGCAGGTCTATGTCTGGCAGGATTATGACCTCGCCCCGAAGTTTCCCGAACTGCGCGGCTTTCTCGACTACTGGACCGAGACGCTGGAGGGCGCGCTGCACTCCGTGCGCGTCGCCCACCATCGTCTGATCCAGCCCTCAGAATGGAAAGCCGTCGACGGGATCATATCCGTTCACTGAAGCCCGGCGGGAATTCCCTGATAGCTACCGAGAGTACCCCGAACTCGCGTGCGTCGTGCTCCCTGAACGAGGCCCGCTCGCATTGCAGCCTTCATGAAGCTCCGGCGTGCCTCCTTCGCAGAGCGCCATCCATCGAGTGCGTCCCGACAGGCAGCAACGGCATTCCGCCAACGCCGTCCACGTGCCCAATCCGGCCATTCGCGCTCAAGGCATTCCAGTGCTTCAAAACCTGTCGCCACCTTTCGGAGGCCAGTTTTTGGCATGCGCAGAATTACGGGTTCGTTGAACACGACATCAGACATCACTTCCTCCTTGTTTTCTGATCGTCTTTTAAGAGCAAGTAACTGATCGTTCTGTACGATCTCTTGTGATCTGGGCATACCGACGTACCTCTTCAACCCTCCATCCGTAGCTCAGTCCACGCCGTCATCATCAGGTTCAAGCAGATCGATGAGTTGGCTGACGCGTGTGTCCGGGAGCGGTCGCCCTTCGCCCATCAGCGCCTCGTCATTGTTAAGCCAGTTCCACGCTTCTCGAAGTTCATCAACACTCGCCCCGGTTGCGATAAGCCCCGCCGCCAGATCGTCGTCTATGGAGCCGAGCACTGAAACGATGTCGTCATAGGTCATAGCAGGTCTCCATTCATTTTACCAACCAACTCATCAGATGGTGGAGTTGTTCTCAATTTCCAACAGTCTGAAATCGTTGTAGAAATTTTCTGCCGTCACCCTCTTGAAACTCTGAAATGAAGGAACCAGATCGATTGTGCGCCGCTGCCACTACGGGGCGGCGCCGGCCAAAAGCCGCACAATCTTGTACCCATGTTGCTTCAAGGAGGATGTGGCTATGAGAACCACTTTCGATTTTTCTCCCCTGTTCCGGTCGAGCATCGGCTTCGACCGTCTGGTCAATGCGCTGGAGGCAGCCAGCCGCGTCGAGAGCATCGACAACTGGCCGCCCTATGACATCGCAAAGACTGACGAAGAGAACTACCGCATCACCATGGCGGTGGCCGGCTTCAGCGAAGACGAGCTTTCCATCACGCAGGAGCAAAACATGCTTCTCGTGGCGGGCAGCAAAACCACCGACGAGAATGCGCAGTATCTGCATCGCGGCATTGCCGGACGCTCGTTCCAGCGTCGCTTCCAGCTCGCCGACCACGTACGAGTTGAAGGCGCGACTCTCGTCAACGGCCTCCTGACAATCGATCTTCGGCGTGAGATCCCGGAGGAGATGAAGCCTCGTCGGATTGCGATCTCGTCGCAGGAGAAGACGATGCAGATTGAAGCCTCTTCGCACACCAACGAGCAGATCGCAGCCTGACGCTTTTGTCAGTCTACGGATCGCCAGCGTCGGGCCACGCGTCCGGCGCCATCGGCGAAGCTGTGTCCAATTGTTCAGAACAGAAGGAGAATAACCATGAACGTACGTGACCTGATCCCCTGGGGCCGCGACACGAGCAGCAATCAGGCTCCCGCTGTCTATCGTGAAGATGACCGCAATCCGTTCCTGTCGCTGCACCGGGAAGTCAATCGCCTGTTCGATGATGTTTTTCGCTCGTTTGATCGAAACCTGCCAGCTTTTGACTCTCTGGCTTCCTTCGGACGGGGGTGGCCGAGCGTCGAAATCTCCGAGACTGAAAAGGAGATCCGCATAACCGCGGAAGTGCCAGGTCTGGAGGAAAAGGACATCGAACTGGTTCTGGATGACGGTGTGCTGACGCTGCGCGGCGAAAAGCGATCTGAGACCGAGGACAAGGACAAGCAGTTCTCGGAACGCTTCTACGGCCGTTTCGAGCGCCGTATCCCGGTTGGAAGGGAAATCGTCGAGGACAAGATAGACGCTAGGTTCAGAAATGGCGTGCTGAGCCTCGTGCTTCCCAAGACCGAAAAGGCACAGTCGCAGGTAAAACGCATAGCGATCAAGAGCTGACGAGGGTTTCGGCGCCGGCGGGTTCGTTGCGCCCGTCGGCGTCGATCTTCACCGATCACGGAGGAAGAACCATGAACATTGCTGCAAGAAGGACATCAATGGCAGATGATCCTGTCGACCGGGCCGTGCCGGGAGCCAACGACAATCGACGCAAGATGATGTCAATGGGACGCTCCTTATTCCCCAGCGATGCCGTGGCCCGGATCTACCGCCCATCTCGCTCGGCGACTACCAGTGCTCCGCCGCGCGATCAATGGAAGCTCGTGTTCGAGGCGCGCAGCCCGTCTTTTATCGAACCGCTCATGGGCTACACCAGCAGCCGGGACACACTGAAGCAGGTCGAGCTTAAGTTCCCGACGCTGGCGTCTGCGATCCGTTACGCGCAGCGGCAGGGTCTTTGCTATGTCGTGGACGTACCAAAGCATAAGGCTAGGATTACCATGGATAAGTCTGGAGAACAGCGAAACACATTCTCCGATGCGACGCTCGGCAAGCTTGGCCTCGCCGGGCTTTCGGACAAGTGCAGTCGAGTCATGTCGAATGACGCCAATCGCACTGATGGGGATGGCGGCTGGGCTTCGCCGATTGATGTCGTGACTGACAACCGGCTCTGGTAGCGATTTTCCGGGCCGATAAAATGTTGTTGGACAACCTCTAGGTCTTAAATCCGTTTTGGCAGCATCACAACGGAATCGACGGCTTCGAAGATTGGGAGGAGAAATTCAGGAGTGCGTCGCGAACTTTTGCGTTGGCCTTTCAGGCCGGCGATACCGCCAAGGTCCTGAGCTTAGTGTTCGACAGGCTATATGTTCTACGAAATCAGCTGGTGCACGGTGGCTCCACTTGGAACAGCGGTGTAAACCGCGCACAGGTACGGGACGGCGCTGCCATCCTTGGTTTCCTAATGCCTGTTTTTGTTGATCTGATGATGGACAATCCTGAGAAAGATTGGGGCAGGCCATTCTATCCAGTGATTGATTAATCCCTTGGGAAGCCAAGGTGTGGCCTGGCCATGTCACTTCTCGATTATTCTTCTCACGTCGCGCACCGCGCAGACGATCTGCCGCCGCAACAGCAGCGCGATGATGAGGCCGCCCAGCGCGAGCGCGCCGATGGCGATGACAGTCTGCCAGTCCATGCCGGCGAGCGCTGCAAGTCCTGCACCGCCCGAGCCGAAGATGGTGGTGATCCAGCTCCATTGATCGGTGCGCTTGCGGATTTCAGCTTCGACGGTAATGGGAACGACGGGCTTGTCGATTTCTTTCTCGACCACAATCTCGCGCGCTGGCTGGGTTGCGCCATGGCGCTCTCGGACCTTGGCCAACACTTCACGCACGCGATCCGGACTAACGGCAATATTCTGGCCGGCATAGGCCCCTTTGCCGGTGGCGGTTGGGAGCGATGCCCATTCATGGGCAAGATTGTTGATCAGCGTATCTTCGGAGAGGCGGCCTGCGAGATATTTGTCGATGCCGCGCAGGCCGAGGAGGTAGCAGGCGCATCGGTCCTGCATCTCGGCATCAAACAGTGCCGACGGCGGAAGCTTGAGCGTCTTGGCGATCGTCCGCAGCGTGGTGCGGACGATCTGGTAGCGGCCGAGCGCTGATGAGTTAAAGCGGTTGTCCGGATGCTTCAGCATTCGGGTCTGCAGCGCATCAACCTCCTGCAATGTCATGGCAACCAGATCGACGTCGCCGCCGGTAAAGGCGCCATAGGCGAGCGTTTCATTATAGCCGCGCTTTCGGTCGGTGCCCTCGGCAAAACCGATCAAGTCGAGCATGGGCCGGTAAACATGATATTTGTCGGACGCAGGCAGGGTCGCCGCGCCGGTGGGCACGTTGGCGTTCATGATGATGTCCTTTCGCGGGCATGCCAGTGTAAAGGCAGGACGCATAGCTCTTGCGCCAGGCGGGGTGCGATCAGGGTTTCGTTCTTATCGTTGGCCCGCCACGGCCCACGCCAGGGTTACGGTCACGTTGGCGCGCCGGCCTCGCAAAGCATGGTGATGAAGCGGCCGCGCCGCTCCATGTCGGCGGATGTGCGGATGTTGTAGGTGGTGCCGGAACGGGTCTCGATCAGCCGCCAGGCAGCGGTAATGGTTGCGGTCTCGGCATCGTAGCGCACGATTATCAGCGCCGGCTGAACGCTTTGCAGGCGTGCGGCAATGACGGTCTCGCCGCCTTTGGAGAGTAGAATGCAGGCGTCGCGCTCGAACTGTGGCACCCACTGGCCATAGGTGTTGCCATAGCCATCATCGATCTCCTCGCGCTTTTCGAAGCTGACACGATCACGCAGATCGTTGGCGGTGATCCTGGCCATCAGATCGGACTTTTCCGGTAGGGTGCAATCAGGGCATGAACGGTGCCCTCGATGGCGATATCGATTTCGGTGTCAGCGCCATCGAACAGCCGCTGGACGATGAGCAGGATGGCCTGGCGGATGGGCTCAGGCACGTCGGCCGCCGCGCCAAAGCCGGCGATGAAGGTGATGGAGACGGCGTCAGCGCGACGGAAGGTGGCCGGCCAGGATTGCCCCGGCCGCAGGGTGAGATAGGCGCCACGCGTGTCGGCAAACAGATCGTAGACGCCGGCATCCAGCGTCTGCTGCACATTGCCGACATCGAAATAGCTGATGCTGACAATGGCAATTACCGGCGATATTGGCAAAGCCAGGTGATCGGCAAAGCCGACAAAATCCTGCCGCCAGGTTTGCGTCACCAGCGCCCGGCCGAGAATGCCGGCATAGCCGTCGAGATATGCCGTCGCCGCCTTGATCTGGGCGGTGATCAGATCGTCCTGGTCATCATGATCAACACGCAGATGGGCTTTGGCCTCGGCCAGCGTCACCGGCATGGACGCAGGCGCAACCGTGCGGACGGGAGCGAGCATGGTTTCAGGTCCATATAATAAAGAGAAGCGACCAGCCGTTCGGCCGAACGATGGGCTGATCGCTTCGGATGATGTCAGGCGATCGGCGCGTCGTGGGGATGGCCGAGCGCAAAGACCGCGCCGGCGGCAATCGACGTGCCCGAGGTTTTGGTGATGACGGCGCGGATATAGCGCTTCGTGCCCTTGTAGCCTTGGCTGTAGACCGTGCTGGCCTCGAGCGCTGCCGGCAGGATTCCAAGCAGATCGCCGGCCGCCACATCGGTAAAATCGCCATCCGTGGTGGTGTTGCTCTCCTGGATGGCGACGACGAAGAGGCCATCGCCGGCAATCGCGCCGGTATTGATGATCAGGGTTGCGGAGTTGAAGCCCTGCAGATCGGCATGGCTGCCCTTGGTCGTGGCGGTGACCACGGCGGGAACCAGCGATGCAACGAGGCCGAGGCCGGAGATACCGTCCTTCATGACAGAAGTCCTTTCGATGAATGGGATTAGAGACGGGCGACCAGAGCCGCCCGTTGTGTTGATCAGGTGCTGATCTTCAGCAGCTTCATGGCCTCGAAGTTGACGATGCCGCCACCAACGCGCTTGGTCGTGTAGAACAGGACGTTCGGCTTCGAGGTGAACGGATCACGCAGCACCCGGATGCCGATGCGGTCGACGATCAGGTAGGAGCGACCGAAGTCCCCGAAGGCGATGGGGAACTTGCTGGCCTCTGCCGCCGGCATGTTGTCGTCGGTGTAGACCGGCTTGCCGAGGATAGTGGCGACTTCGGCTGCACCCGATGGCGGCGCCCAGATATAGGCGCCTTCCGCATCCTTGAACTTGCGCACCGTGTTCATGGTCGCATCCGACATCAGCCACGATGCCCCGTTCCGGTAGCCGGACTTGAGCGCATAATAGAGATCGATCAGGCAGTCGGCCGGACTGACCGAAGCGGTCGCAGCAAGGAAGCCATCCGCTTTCCCCGAGGCAACGAAGCCGATCTTGCCCCACACATGGGAAGCATTCGCCACCTTGTCGTAGGCGAGAATGCCGCGCGGCTTGTTGATGCCATCGCCATTGGCAAAGGCCGCTCCTTCCTGCTCGGCGAACTCGATCGACACCTCGTCGGCCAGCCATGCGGCAAGATCGATGCGGGCATCGTCGAGCGAGGTCTGCGTGGCGCCGGGCATGGCGTAGATCTCGCCGGTATTGATGGCGATCTCACGCAGCGTCGGCGTGGCCGTGCCAGGACGATCCTGTTCCTCGCCGACCCATCCGGACGTTGCGCCGCCCATATTGACCAGCTTCTTGTAGGTGTTGGTCGAGATCGAGATGGTGCGGGCAAGCGAGCGGATGGTTGATACGGTGCCAAGCACCCGGTCGATACCGGCTTCGGTTTCTTCCGGCACCAGATAGCCACCATCGGGATCGGACTGCGTGGTCAGCTTGGCCTTGACCTCCAGATCACGCAGGCCGGCATCGACGCCGCGGCGGAAGAAGCGGTCGAAGGCCTGTGCATGCTCGGCCTTGTCCGGATCGGTCGTCCGGCCGACACCACCGACCTTCACCGCTGCCAGCATGGCGTTGGTTTCGTCGAGCGCCTTTTGCAGGGTGGTGATCTCGGCATTGATGCGGTCGACCTTTTCGGTCTGCACCACGTCGGCCATGCCGGCCTTGATGTCGGCCAGCTCCTTGTCGCGTTCGACCTTGAAGTCCTCGAAGGTCTTCTGCAGTTCGGCGAGGATCTTGGTGGCGCTGCCGGAATCGGCGCGCACGCCGACAATCCCGCGCGCACGCGGGTTCAGTTCGATACCCATGACGGGTCTCCTATGATCTGATGGTGTCGATCAACCGCTGGATGGCGGCTGCATGGAAGCCAGCGTCGTGCGTGGCGGTATCGGCAGCGTCGTGCATGCCGGCAATCTGGCAAAACATCTTGCGCCGCTCTGTGCGCGAGATGCCTTGTTGCGCAAGCGCTGCGTCGATGCGGCGCTTGGCATGGATTTCGGGGCGGATCGGCGCGGACGCATTGGTCTCTGGATGGATTTCGGCATCGTCGACGACATCGGCAAAACCATATTCGACAGCCTGCGCCGCCGCCATGAAGGTTTCCGCGTCCATCAGCTGCTCGATATGGGCGCGCTCCATGCCGGTGCGTGCTGCGTAAATATCAGCAATGGCAGCATCGAACTGGTCGAACAGGGTGGCGGCGTCACGCATGTCGTGGCGATTGCCGATCACCAGCCCCCAAGCATTGTGCACCATCATGAAGGAGCCGAGCCCCATGCGGATGTCGTCACCGGCCATGGCGATGATCGAGGCAGCCGACGCCGCCCAGCCCAGCACCTCGACCGTAACCTTGGCCGGATGGGCACGCAGCAGATTGTAGATCGCAATCCCCTCGAACATGTCGCCGCCCGGCGAGTTGATGCAGACAGTAATGTCCTTGCTGCCGATCGACCGCAGCGCTGCCGAGATGCGGTTTGCGGTGACGCCACCACCGGACCAGCCATCCTCACCAATGACGTCAAACATGGAGATAGTGGTGTCACCATCTGCACCGGGCGTCGCCGCCAGCGGATGCTCGGACCATTTCGTCAGCACGCCGCTCGGCGTATCCCACTGGTAGTTCTGCGGCCGAGGGAACGTCCGTGCCTCGGGCAGTTTGCGAAGGCTCATGTGTCAGTGTCCTTTTCGATGAGCGGCCGATCATTGTCGCCATGGTCGCCATCGTTGGTGATCGGCATCCCCGCCGTGTTCGGCGGTGGATAGAAGACATCCCCACCATCGCGCGGGTTCTGGTCTTCGAGCGCGCGGATTTCGTTCGGGCTGTAGACGCCCCATTGCAGGCCTTTGACGTAAGCTTCCCAGCGAGCCTTGATGTCGCCCTTGACGAGCGCCGCCCGATTAAAGCGGGCATAGAGCTTGTCGTTGTGCTTTCCCTCTGGGTCGATCAGGTCGCGGTTGATCGCCTCTTCCCACATGGTCAGATGGTCTTCGAGCGTATAGGCAACAAAGCCGATCGACTGCTGTTCGATGCCGGTGCCCCATGAGGTGCTCTTTTCGGTGTCGCCGATCATGTGCGGCGGAACGCCAAAGAACATGGCAATGTCCGTGCGGCTGAACTTGCGCGCCTCCAGCCATTGCGCATCCTCTGCCGTCATGGCGATGCGGGCATAATCCATGCCCTCTTCGAGGATGAGATTTTTGCCTTCCTGTTCGCCGCCGGAGCGGAATTCCTCGAGCCCGGCCTTGAGATTGGCGACGGCCTCCGGCCCGAGCTTGTTGGGATGTTTCAAGACACCGCTCACACGCGCGCCATTGCGGAAGGTGGCGGCACCATGATCTTCCATGGCCAGCGATAGGCCGATGGTCTCGCGAGCGTAACCAATGGCCGACACGCCATGAACGCCGTCGAGCGTCAGCCCAACCAGATGGAACACTTCCGTCTGAGCAAGCTGGATGCGCCGTCCGTCCTGGCGCGTATAAAAATATTCCAGCGCAAGATCGTCGCGCTGCTTCACCTCAACCCGATCAGGATGCAGCGGGATCAGTTCCTGCACAGTCCCGCGCGAGCGCACGATCATCGCATAGGCATTGCCGCGCAACAGCAGATGCGCCTGCAGCATACGCCGAAACTGCGACGGCGTCTGCCAGCGGTTCGGCCGTCGTCGCAGCACGGTCCAGATCGGCGTGTCGGAGGCGTCCTGCCGGGTACGCTCATCGACCCGGCGCTTGATGTGTAAAGGCAATGTTGCCACCGCACCGGAGATAATGCGCACGCAGGCATAGACAGCCGCCACCCGCATGGCGCTGTTCGGCGTCACCGTCGTACCCGATGCCGTTACCGCTCCAGAGCGCAGCGCCTCTTCGAGTTGCTGGCTGGTCGCAATGACCAGGCCACCGCCGGCATCATGGAACGACGCACGCGGAGATGCGGCCGGCGGTTTTGCCCCGCCGAACCAGTTTGACCAGAATGCCATCTACTCTCTTCTTCTCTGCAGTCGCCGCTACAGCATCAGGATGCCGCGGTTCTCATAAACTGAGCGGCCGGCATTGACGTCACGGGCCAGAGCCCGGCCGAGAGCGTTGCAGATCGCGACAATGCCGTCGATACGCTCACTCGAGCGCTCCTTGTCGGGCTTGACGTTGCCGGCCGGATCATGGCGCACGGCGACATTGGAGGCGTTCCAGCGCAACACCGGATGGCCGCCGTGCCAGAGTGATCGTGACACTGACAGCCGCTCCAGTTCCGCCGTGGGTGCTGCCATGGATAAAAAGCCCTGACCGAACTGGACGAGGTTCAAGCCTTCATCGGACAATTGCTGGACGATCTCGCCGGCAAAGGTGCGATCATAGGACAGCTCACGCAGATCGTAGCGGGACGCCAGTTCGAGGATTTCCTTCTCGACAAAGACAAAATCGGTGGCGTTTCCGGGGGTAGCTGTCAGAAAGCCCTGATCACGCCAGACATCATAGGGGACACGATCACGGCGCACCCGGCGCAGAATGTCGTCCTCCGGAATGAAGAAACGGCAGAGCACGATCCACTTGTCGGCAAACTCACCGAGATCGTCATCCAGCGTCGGTGGAAACACCAGCACGAAAGCCGATAGATCGTTGACGCGAGCCAGGTCGAGCCCGCCATAGCATTCGCGCCCAAGCAGCTTCCGCTCCAGTTCTTCCAGCTCGTGTTTGACGATGCGCCAGTCAGTGGCAACCGGCAGACCTCCCTCCTCCCAGACGCCCATGTCGAGCCAACGGGTGACCTGCTCGGTCCATTCGTTGAGCCGCAGCCGGCGGATCGCGTTCTGCTGCGCTGGCATTTCCTTGGCCTCGTCGATCTGACGCTTAAGATCATCAACCTTGACGGTGACACCGAGGCTGGGGTTCGCCTTCACCCAGATCGCAGGGTCAGTCCAATCATCGCCATCATCAATAGTGGCGATATAGGCAAACCAGCTGTCTGAAGACTCCGTCGGCACCGTGCCCTCCAGCGCCTTGACCGAGAACTCGTGATGCTGGCGACAGACGGAATGGCGATCATAGCCGGCCGTGGTGATCTCGAAGATCAGTGGTTGGCGCCGTGCTCCAGTGGCGGTGTTCAGCTTCTGGATGATCTCGGGGCCTGGATGTTCATGCACCTCGTCGACTGCGGCAAAGTGAATGTTCAACCCGTCCATCTTGGTGGCATCGGCTGACAGCGGCCGGAACCAGGACGAGGTCGGCAGCACGGCGAGATTGTTCACGGTCCTGGTAATACGTGCCTGGAGCGCTGAACTTGCCGCCACCATGCGCTCGGCCTCGCCAAACACGATGCGGGCCTGATCGCGTGTTGTCGCCGCAGAATAGACATGTGCACCCGGTTCACCATCGGCAATCAGTGCATAGAGCGCGGTTCCCGCCAACAGCACCGATTTGCCGTTCTTCCTCGCCACCTCGACATAGGCCGTGCGAAAGCGGCGCAATCCATTTGCCCGCTTCCAGCCATAGAGCGAGCCGACCACAAATTGCTGCCAGTCCTGCAGCACGAAGGGCTCGCCGGCCCATTCACCAGTCGAGTGGCGCAGATGACCAAAGAAGTCGATCGCGTGCCGTGCAGCATCAATATCCCAAACCAGACCGCGTTTGCTTCCAGCTTTCAGGTCCGCTAGATGCCGTTCGCAGGCCAAACGAACAAGACGGCCGGCGACGATCTTGCCGTCAACGACAGCCCGGGCGTAGGCGGTGACCGGACAGGACGGTGCCTTCCTGCCACCACCCGGATTGCGCGGTGGGCGGGAATTACGCTTTTCTGCCACGGCTCAAGAAGTCCTCAAATGGATCACTGGTCTCGGCGGGTTCCGCCATGCGGATGCGCGAGCGGCTCGATGGCGTCAGGCCAAACTCGGCCTCGATCTGGTGCATCTGCGCCAGGCATTTGTTGGCGACGGCCAGAAACGGGTTCTGGATGATGTTGTCATTCGCCGTCTTCACCACATGGCCGCGACGCTTCACTTCCTGCTCGGCTTCAATCCAGCGCCGCCAGATAACGACGTAACGCGCAAGCGCACCGGTATCGAGCTCGGTCATGACGCCATGGTGCGCTAACATCTCAGCCATTTCGGTGAACTTGGTGCTTGCCTCCTCGTCGAGATGATCTGGCGGTGCGGGAACTGCCACCACCGGCTTTGGTTCGGCCTTGTTCATGCGGTGTGGTCGGGCTGTACCTTTCACAAGCTTCAGATGTGTTGGCAGCGGCTTGCGGCCGGCCATGTCAGAACTCCTTGTGTGAGCACCAGATAATTTCGGTTCGCGTAACGATTGGCAAAAGTAAAAGTTGACACCAAGTCCAATCGCCCCTATTGAAGGCCATCGATATTTTCTTGTTGAGCTTTTTTATTGCGCGATTGGCACCGCGCCTTGAACGAACCCTCCCTTTAAAACATCGCTATCATCATCCGTAACGCCTCGGCGCTGCGGTCCTCTATGTTGCTATGAAAGGGTTCGTTATGACCACTGGCACAGTTAAATGGTTCAATTCCACAAAAGGCTTCGGCTTCATTCAGCCTGACAACGGCGGCGCTGACGCCTTCGTTCACATCTCTGCCGTCGAGCGCGCCGGAATGCGCGAAATCGTCGAAGGCCAGAAGATTGCCTATGACATGGAGCGCGACATGAAGTCGGGCAAAATGTCGGCTTGCAACCTGCAAGCTGCCTAAAACGGTATCCGCTTTCCCTTGACCACGGATGTACTGGCACTGCGAAAGCATAATACCAATCAAGGTCAGGCAATTTGCCTGGCCTTTTTTTATGGCTGCTCACCGAAGCTGGCCTCTGGAAGACAACACCAACAATGACACCAACACACAGCATATCTCGCCAAACAGCTGAGATAGCTTTCGCTAAAATTCAAACACCCTTTCTTCTCCGGAAGCCCGCCGACCAAAAATGCGACCCGATCGCTCAGGCTCGCCAGGAAAAGACACTGCGGTTACGCAGCGCTCGTCTGGCCAAAGAAGCCGAGGATCTCAGGGGCAAATCTGCCGCATTGTTTTTCCCAAGCGCCAGGAAAGCTTGACCAGAAAAGCTCGACACCGAAGCTTCATGCGCTGGGTTTTCTGCTCAGCCACAAGCTTTCAAACGCCCTGCGCTGTTGGTTTTCACGCGGAACTGAGCCGGTTTTTTCACCGAGAATTGAGCCACCTTCGAGTATGTTTTTCAGATCATG
>NZ_QGDB01000013.1 GCF_003149535.1 Falsochrobactrum shanghaiense
ATGAAACTTCTGTAGCTTGGCGAAACCATCATATTCAAGCAAAATAACGCAGCCGGATTGCATCAGCCAGCAATGCAATCGTGGCGCGAAATCACCCGTCACCCTGCCTTATCAGCAAGTGTTATCTTTATAGTGTTGGAGATAATCCCCTCTTCTTGCTAGTGATTTCTCATCGGGAGAGGTGGAAATGCAGAAAAAGACCGTGGAATCGACGATCAAAGATTGGGATCTGGCCTATTCCAACGTAAACCATGTCACGGATTCGGCCTCATATCCGCCTTTATGGCTGAAGCGCTCGCGCGAAATGCGCGAAGCCATGCAGGCACAAGGACGGTTTATCGGCGATGTGCGCTACGGTTCACGCGAGCGTAATCTGCTGGATATTGTGATGCCGGACGGGCAGCCATGCGGTTTGGTTGTCTTTGTGCATGGCGGTTACTGGCTCCGGTTCGATAAAAGCTACTTCACTCATTTGGCTCACGGCGCAGTCCTGCGCGGTTACGCTGTTGCCCTCCCCTCCTATACCCTGTGCCCGCAGGCAGCGATTGGTGACATCACCGAAGAAATCGGCATGGCGATCAGGCAGGCCGCATCGATGGTCGACGGGCCGCTGCATCTTGCAGGCCATTCCGCAGGTGGACATCTTGTGGCGCGTATGGGAGCGGCGTCAACGCCTTTGAACCGCAGCCTGCATCAACGTTTGCGCAAAATCATGCCGATCTCCGCATTGAACGATCTGCGGCCTTTGCTACGAATTGAAATGAATAACGATCTCCGGCTCGATCTTGCACAGGCGCGCCGCGAAAGCCCGGCTCTGCTTGAGCCTTTAACGGGCATCGATGTGACCGCCTGGGCCGGAGCTGCGGAATTGCCGGAATTCGTCAGGCAGAATCAGGTTCTGGCGAATATGTGGAGCGGGTTTGACTGCCGTATCGATGCGGTTGAGGAACCCGAAAAGCACCATATGAACATTATTGACGGCCTTTGCGATCCGGATCATCCACTGACGCGCAAGCTCCTATGTCTATAAAAATGCATGAGACGTTGAATAACCACCGCGAGTTACGGCAAATAGCAAAATAAAACTTGTAACCAGCAAAAGTTTATTATTCAACGAGATAACAATTGGGAGAGAACATAAATGAAACGCACCGCTCTTGCTCTGTCAGCCGCCTGCTTCGGCCTGACTATGGCATTCTCGAATTCCGCAATAGCCGATCCCCTGAAAATCGGGATGATCACCACCCTGTCCGGGGGCGGAGCAGGTCTTGGCATTGATATTCGCGATGGCTTTTTGCTGGCCGTGAAACAATCCGGCAATGAGGATGTTGAGGTCATTGTCGAGGACGATGCCCAAAAACCGGAACTGGCGGTTCAGATCGCCGATAAAATGGTGCAGAGCGACAAGGTAGACATTCTCACCGGCATCGTCTGGTCCAATCTCGCCATGGCAGTGGTGCCAAGCGTCGTAGCGCAGGACAAGATCTACGTTTCCACCAATGCCGGGCCATCCGCCTTGGCAGGCGCCAAATGCAACGCCAATTATTTCAACGCTGCCTATCAAAACGATAATCTGCATGAAGCGGTTGGCAATTACGCCAATGATGCAGGCTATAAAAAGAGCTTCATTCTTGCACCGAACTATCCCGCAGGCACCGATGCCCTGACCGGCTTCAAGCGCTTTTACAAGGGCGAACTCGCCGGTGAAATCTATACCAAGATCGGCCAGACCGATTATGCCGCCGAAATTGCCCAAATCCGTAATTCCGGCGCGGATTCTGTCTATTTCTTTCTCCCCGGCGGCATGGGTATTGCATTCATGAAGCAATATTCCCAATCCGGCATGACCATTCCTGTCATGGGTCCGGGCTTCTCTTTTGATCAGGACGTTCTGGCTGCCATCGGCGATGCGGCAATCGGTGTGAGAAACTCGTCACATTGGTCCAAGGATCTCGATAACCCGGCCAATAAGGCCTATGTCGAAGCTTTCCAGAAAGAATATGGCCGCCTGCCTTCGCTTTATGCAACGCAGGGCTATGATGCGGCCAATCTGATCCTGTCTGCTGCCGCCAAGGCCAATATCAACGACAAAGAAGCATTCCGTGCCGCAATGAAGGCCGCAGACTTCGATTCAGTGCGTGGAAAGTTTTCTTTCGGCAATAATAACCATCCGATCCAGGATATTTATATCCGCGAAGTGATCAAAGAGGACGGCGTTCTGACCAACAAGATCGTGGCAAAAAGCCTCACGGACCGTCAGGATGCTTACGCGCACGATTGCAAACTTTGATCAAAATATGAATGGCAGCGGTTTTGTCATCTGCACTTTTCATTGAGCAGCTACTCAACGGGTTGCAATTTGGCGTGATGCTGTTCTTGATGGCGGCTGGCCTGACCCTGATATTCGGCGTGATGGGGGTTATCAATCTTGCCCACGGCTCGCTGTTTATGGTCGGGGCGTTCGCCTGTGCAGTGGTGGCTGCGGCAACCGGTTCATTCTGGCTCGGACTGGCGGCAAGCCTGATTGCCGCCGCTGCGGCTGGTGCGATTATTGAAATGGCGATTATTCGCAAGCTCTATAATCGCAGCCATCTGGATCAGGTTCTGGCGACTTTTGCCCTCATCCTGATCTTCTCCGATGCAACGCGCTGGGTTTTTGGTTCTTTTCCGTATTATCTCGACATTCCGCCAATCTTACAGGGGGCCGTGACATTGCCGGGCGGACTGCAATATCAGCTATACCGCCTCGCAATTATCGGCGCAGGCATCCTTGTTTCGATAGGTCTTTATCTCTTGATCTCCAGAACACGACTGGGAATGCGTATTCGCGCTGGTGAATCCGATCGGGAAATGATCAGCGCATTAGGCGTCGATATTGCCAAACTCAATACGATCGTATTTGCAGTTGGTGCAGCATTAGCCGGCCTTGCAGGCGCATTGATCGGTGCCTTGCAATCGGTGCAGGTGGGGATGGGCGAGCCGGTGCTGATCCTGGCTTTTGTGGTGATTGTCATTGGCGGAATCGGCTCGATCAAAGGGGCGCTGGCGGGAGCTGTTCTGGTCGGCGTGGTCGATACGATGGGGCGCTTTTTGCTGCCAAAACTATTCACCATATTCATGGACCCTTCACAGGCCGCAACAGCAGGAACCGCTTTGGCATCGATGCTCATCTATATCGTTATGGCGATTATTCTCACGATACGGCCCCGGGGATTGTTTGCGGCAAATGGATAGAGTCAAAGCTGCAAAATGGTGGGGGCAAGCACAATGACACGCGAAATGTCGATCAGTCTGGTGTTCGCGCTGGCATTGCCGGTCGTTGCACTGGTCGCCCATCAGCTCGGTGAAATATTCTATATTTCACTAGTAACCCGGATTGCCATTCTGGCATTGGCAGCCACGGGGCTTAACCTGATATTGGGTCTTGGCGGGCTGATCTCTTTCGGACATGCGGCGTTTTTCGGCATTGGCGGCTATGTTGCCGGTGTCATGGCAACCCATGCGATGGACCAGAGCGCGATATTCAATTGGCCGATTGCAATTCATGGCAGCGATCAGATGCTCGTTATCTGGCCGGTAGCCATGCTTGTTGCCGGGCTGGTCGCGCTGCTGATCGGCATCATCAGCCTGCGCACATCGGGCGTATATTTCATTATGATCACGCTGGCTTTCGCCCAGATGATTTATTACTTCGCCATCTCCTGGCCCGCTTATGGGGGCGAAGACGGTTTGCCATTGGCGCTGCGTAACAATTTTCCCGGTGTTAACACTCTCCAGCCCTTGAGCTTTTTCATCATCGCTTACGGGTTGCTGCTCGTGGTTTTGTTTTTGTTTTCGCGCCTGCGAAATTCGCGCTTTGGCGCGGCGCTGGAAGGTGCGCGGCAAAATGAGACCCGCCTGTCATCGCTGGGTATTGCACCTTTAAAAATCCGGCTCGTCGCCTTTGTCCTATCCGGAATGATCACCGCTCTTGCGGGCGCGCTTTTCGTTGAACTTAACCGCTTTGTCAGCCCATCCATGTTCTCCTGGCATATGTCGGGCGAACTCATCGTGCTGATCATTCTCGGCGGAACCGGGCGCTTGTTCGGTCCCCTGATCGGCGCGGTTCTCTATGTGGTGTTTGAATTTGCGCTCGGCGGCTGGGTTGAGCATTGGCAGCTATTCTTCGGGCTGATCCTGCTTGGCGTGGTCATGTTTGCACGCGGCGGCATCGTTGGTCTTTTTGCCGGGAAAATCCATTATGGTTGAGACTATTCTGGAAATAAAGAACCTGCATAAAAGCTTCGACATGCTCAAAGCCACCGACAATGTGAGCCTTGATCTTCGCAAGGGCGAAATTCACGCCCTGATCGGACCCAATGGCGCAGGAAAATCCACGCTGATTGCACAGATCGCAGGAACGATCGCGCATGATAGCGGAAGCCTGTATTTCGATGGACGAGATATTGGCTCGCTCGATGGCGTGCAAAGGGCGCAATTGGGGCTGGGGCGAACATTTCAAGTGTCGTCCCTCATGCCGGAATTCTCCGCCTTGCGGAATGTGATGCTGGCTTTGCAGGCTCGTCAGGGTTCCAGTTTCCGGTTCTGGCAACCAGTGATGCGCGATACAGCATTGAAAGATGAAGCCGCAGCAATTCTTGAGCGGGTCCGGCTTGAAAACCGAAAGGATATACCCAGCGCAGAACTTTCCCATGGCGAGCGCCGCCAATTGGAAATTGCCATTGCGCTGGCTTTGCGCTCCAAAGCGCTTTTACTGGATGAACCGATGGCAGGAATGGGGCCGGAAGGGTCAAAACAGTTAACCGGCTTTCTGGATGCCTTGCGCCATGAGGTTCCCATACTTCTGGTTGAGCATGATATGGATGCAGTGTTTGCGCTGGCGGACCGGATTTCCGTGCTGGTTTATGGCCGTATCATTGCCCACGGCACCGCCGCCGAAATCCGCAATAATGCGCTGGTGCGCGAAGCCTATCTGGGAGAGACCGGGTAATGTTGCTCGAACTCAATCAGGTTGAAACATTCTACGGCGCTTCCCAAGCGCTGTTTGGCGTTGATCTGCATATTGTAAAAGGCGAGGTCGTCGCCTTGATGGGCCGCAATGGCATGGGGAAAACCACCACCATCCGCTCCATCTTCGGCTTGACGCCAGCCCGCAAGGGCAAGATCAGTTTCATGGGGCGCGATATTTCCGCCATGGCCCCTTACCGCATCGCTCGTCTTGGATTGGGCCTGGTGCCTGAAGGACGACGTTGCTTTCCCAATCTTACCGTCGCAGAAAACCTGCTCGTATCTGCACGACGCGGAGAGTGGACGCTCGAAACAGTCAATGAACTGTTTCCACGCCTGAAGGAACGTCACCGGCAAATGGCAAATACGCTTTCGGGCGGTGAGCAGCAGATGCTGGCTGTGGGCCGGGCTTTGATGACCAATCCGGAACTGATTGTGCTCGACGAGGCAACCGAGGGACTGGCCCCAATCATCCGGCTGGAAATCTGGAAAGCCGTAAGGGAATTAAAACGCCGGGGACAATCCATTCTAATCGTTGATAAAACCCTGTCGGAACTATTGCCGGTCGCCGACCGCTGCGTCGTTTTGGAGCGAGGCAGAACAGTCTGGCGGGGGAAATCGCAAGACATGGGCACCGAGATTCAGAACCGCTATCTGGGTGTTTGATCGTCTCCTGCACCTCGCCATTTACAATGCTGAGACTGTGGCCAACGCGGCTGCCTTTCTGAATGAAACGCAGGGAAGAAGAGCCACTGCGGAAAATCGATGTCTGGCCTTTCCGATTTCGTATCATCCGTCTAAACTCCTTCGTGAACATACAGGGAGGAAGAGTATGATCACATTGGCACGACGCACTTTGATCGGCGGGGCCGCAGCCCTGTCGCTTAGCCTGTCCGCAATGGGCGCACAGGCACAGGAATTCATCAACGTACTCACCGGGGGCACCTCGGGCGTCTATTATCCGCTCGGTGTGGCACTGTCGGAAATCTACGCCAAGGGTATTCAGGGTTCGCGCACGCAGGTGCAGGCCACCAAGGCTTCAGTCGAGAATCTCAACCTGCTGCAGCAAGGCAAGGGCGAGATCGGCTTCTCGTTGGGCGATTCAGTGCAGGAAGCCGTCAAGGGCAACAAGGAAGCTGGCTTTCCGCAGCCCCTCGACAAGCTGCGCGGCATAGCCGCTATTTATCCGAACTATATTCAGATCGTTGCCAGTCAGGAGTCCGGCATCAAGTCACTGGCTGACCTGAAGGGCAAAAGCCTTTCTGTCGGCGCTCCGGCTTCGGGCACAGAACTCAATGCGCGCGCCATTTTCACCGCCGCTGGCATGAAATATGAGGATCTGGGCAAGATCGAATACCTGCCATTCGCGGAATCGGTAGAACTGATAAAAAACCGCCAGCTTGACGCGACCTTGCAGTCGGCTGGACTTGGTGTCGCCTCGATCCGCGATCTTGCAACCTCGCTGCCGATCAACGTCGTGGCGGTGCCCAAGGCGGACGTCGATAAAATCGGTGCGCCTTACATCCCGGTTATTATTCCTGCCGACACCTATGACGGCCAGAGCGCCGACGTCGAAACGGCTGCGGTCGGTAACTTCCTGATTACCCATGATGGTGTTTCGGACGAGACGGCCTATCAGATGACCAAATTGCTCTTCGAGAATTTGCCGCAGCTCATTGCCTCACACGCTGCGGCCAAGGCTATCGATCCGGCCAAGGCGCTGGACGGCATGCCTGTCCCGTTGCATCCGGGCGCCGAACGCTATTATCGCGAAGCAGGCATCCTGAAATAATCACCCCAAGCCTGAGGGGGACGTCTGCATTGGACGCCCCCCTTACTCATCAACAATCCGCAGATCAGGCGCAGCCAGATATGGCTGGCGCTTCCATTGCATGGAGGGCAACAGTGAGCATAGCTGGCAAGGGTGAAGGGCCGATCATTTTACAAGATAGCGCGGAAGAAACCATCGAGGGCCTGCCGCCCGGTTTCGGCGAAGGCGTTTTTGGCCGGATCGCCTTCTGGATCGCCTTTACGTTCTCATTATTCCAGCTATGGACCGCAGCTTACGGAACGCTGGCCAGCCAGATTGTCCGAGCCATGCATGTTGGCTTCCTGCTGCTGCTTGGCTTTGCTCTCATTGGTAATCTTGTCGCGAAGAATCCGGCCAGCAAGGCATGGTTCTGGCTGCTGGGCCTTCTCGGCTTTCTAACCGGGGTCTATAATTGGATCTTCTACAAAGACCTGATCATGCGTTCGGGATTTCACACGGTTCCCGACCTGATCGTGGGCACCATGGTTATCGTGCTGGTCTTTGAAGGGGCGCGTCGCCTGATGGGCTGGCCGCTTACCATTATCGCCGGGATATTTCTGGCCTACTGCTTCTTTGGTAATTACCTACCGCCCCCCTTCATCCATCGTGGCTATGACTTCGCGCAGATCATCGAGCATTTCGGTTTTGGTACGGAGGGAATTTACGGCACGCCGGTCTATGTCTCGGCGGCCTATATCTTCATCTTTGTCGTGTTTGCCGCTTTCCTCGAACGTGCCGGGATGCTAGCCCTGTTCAATGATTTTGCGCTTGGCCTTGTAGGCGCGTGGCGTGGCGGCCCGGCGCAGGTCTGCGTCATGTCGTCTGCCCTGATGGGCACCATCTCAGGCTCCGGCGTCGCCAATGTCGTGGCCTCCGGCCAGTTCACCATTCCGCTGATGAAACGCTTCGGCTTCCGGTCCGCCTTTGCTGGAGGTGTCGAAGCGACCTCATCCATGGGTGGGCAGATCATGCCGCCGGTGATGGGCGCAGTCGCCTTCATCATGGCGGAGACATTGAACGTTCCCTATGTCGAGGTCGTCAAGGCAGCTCTCATTCCTGCCGTCCTCTATTTCGGCACCTGCTTCTGGATGGTGCATCTGGAAGCGGGCAAGGCAAGTCTTGGCGGCCTGGACAAGAAGAGCCTGCCTGACCCCTGGTTGGCGCTGCGCCGACACTGGCCGCTGGTTTTGCCGCTTGGCATGCTGGTCTATCTGCTATTTGCCGGCTATACGCCGATCTTCGCCGGCACTATGGGGCTTGCACTGATCGTCGTGCTGATCCTCGGCACTCCCCTTGCCGCGCTGATCGGCCCCTTCGCCTTTCGCGTCGTATTCTGGATCGCTCTTGGGCTGGCGGCTGCGGCCTTCATGAGGTTCGGCGTCAACATCCTTGCCATCGTGATCGGCCTGCTGATCGCTGCATGCGCGGTGTTCAAGGGCGGGCGCGAAACATTGCTCATCTGTCGTGACTCCATGGCAGAAGGCGCGAAGAATGCGCTGCCAGTCGGCATCGCCTGCGCCGTTGTCGGTATCGTCATCGGTACGCTGACGCTGACCGGCATCGCCTCCACTTTCATAGGCTGGGTTATAGCCATCGGCGAGAACAATTTGTTCCTGTCGCTGATCCTGACAATGATCACCTGCCTGGTGCTGGGTATGGGTATTCCCACGATCCCCAACTACATCATTACATCGTCGCTGGCTGGCCCTGCCCTGCTGGAGCTCGGTGTGCCGCTGCTGGTCAGTCACATGTTCGTCTTCTATTTCGGCATCATGGCGGATCTCACACCACCGGTTGCGCTTGCCTGCTTCGCAGCCGCACCCATGGCCAAGACATCCGGCCTCAAGATTTCGATTCAGGCGACCAAACTCGCGACGGCCGGTTTCGTCGTGCCCTTCATGGCGGTCTATACGCCAGCGTTGATGCTTCAGGATCCAGGGCCTCTTTCGGCCTATATCGGCTATTGGGGCGAGGTGAGCTATATATTCCTGAAAGCCTGCTTCGGCATCGCGCTCTGGGGCACGGCGGTTGTCGGCTATCTGTTTATGAAAACGTACTGGTGGGAGCGGGTAGGTTGCTTTCTCGCCGGCGTTCTCCTGTTGCTGGCTTTGCCGCTGACCGATGAGGCTGGGTGGGTGCTTGGCATTGCCCTAGTGGCGGCCCATTGGTGGCGCAGCCGTCGCCTCACCGCCCTGCTAAAGCATGGTGTTGAGAAATCACCATGAGTGCACTTTGCATCCTCGCCGCTGGAAAGACGATCGTCATTGCAGCCTCCGTCTTCTCGCTTTCCTGGACCCACTCAGTGCAGAAGTCGGAATGGTACGAGGAATGGCAGATTATACCGGCCGGTCTCGCGCTGACCAAAGCGCGGGTGAAAGGGTCAGGCGCGGGAATGGAGCCGCCCGAAGGTTCTCGGCTGATTGACGGCTGGTGGGTCTATAGGCCAAAGCTGCCAGCGCAGAAATCGCTGGTCTTGGCGTCGTCGGGCCTGACTGGGGGCGGCTGGCGGCTGTGCGCATCCGGTCGCTGCATCGACTTGGGCGAAACCGCCGGTGGGCCGATCAAGTTAAACCGCTGTGAAGAAAAACTGTACTGAGAAAGGTGGTTCGGGAAATTTGAACAACTGGGATAAGTGGGATTTCTGCCTGAGTTCGGCTTAGATGCCTCGACGGCATGGCCAGTTGGCATCATCAGGACATCGCCCGGCAGCAGACCGTACCACCCCGGATGCGCTACAGAAACGTAGGCCCCGGCATCAAGAGCGCGCTGCGCCAATTGTATAACGGTCTCCCCGTGACAAGGGGTGCAAAATCAAGCGGCACGCCATTGGCAAAGAGATGCCAGATTTCGCCATTTTCGGGGCCATCGGCATACAGTTCCGCTCCCATGATCGTGGTCAACCCTTCAGTGCAAAAGGGTGTCGTGCCGACTGCCGCTAAACGAGCCCGTGCCAATGTGGGCGGCAGCGCTGGAGGCGGATGACGGCATGAAGCAAAGCCTGCCCTGGCGGTAGAGCGCGAACTTGCGCGCGCTGACATCCGCGCGCATGTCGGCGGACCAGCCGGTGTCAGGCGGCGTCATGACCTTCAGTCGATGTCCGCATATGGTCTCGACCTCTATCGACAGGTGTGTGCCGAAATCGGTAACGCGGGTAACGGTCGCGCCGCCCTCGTCATTTCGCCGGTTGAGTACGATGTCTTCCGGCCGCAGCGCCAGCGTCGCCGGCCCGTCAGAAAGCACGGCGGGAAGATCGATGCCCGCAGCGCTCATCACATTGGTGCGGACTGCGCCGCGCAGCAGATTCATCTGGCCTACAAAGCCTGCGACGAATTCGGTCTGCGGCTGGCGGTAGAGCGTGTCGGGACGGCTCAACTGTTCGAGCCTGCCGTCGCGCATGACGGCAATGCGATCCGCAATGGCGAGCGCCTCATCCTGCCCATGGGTAACGAAGATCATTGTGATGCCAGCACGGCGCTGGATGTCGCGCACTTCCTCGCGAAGCCGTTCGCGCAGATGCTGGTCGAGGCTGGCGAAGGGCTCGTCGAAAAGATCGACCTGCGGATCGGCTTCGGTGCCTAGCGCGGTGAGAGCACGTTCGGCGATCGGCGCGATGTTGTTGCGGGATCGCGGTTTCGCGACGTATTGCAGCGTCTTGGCGTCGACAGCCGTTCGCGGGTTATCCAGAGCGGTGTGGAGCCGGCGACTTCCGACGTCGCAGCAAAGCTGGAGATAAGAGAAGGCATGCCGGTGCTTCGGCACACGGCACTCATTCTTGGAGACGATGTCCCCTTTCTGTTGACGACACGTTATTTTCCGCTCGATCTCATTCCGGATTTCGAGAACCGACTGTTGCGCGGAGGCTCGTTCACCGCGCTGCTGCGCGAAGAGGGATTGGGCCCGCTCCAGCGCGCTTCAACCGTCGTGGGCGCACGCATGCCGCAAGATGAGGAATCAGGATTGCTCTCCTGCCCACATAACGCACCGTTGCTCGCCGTGTCCGCGCTGGGCCGGCTGCCCGGCGGCAGGGCTGTGGAGTGGCAGCACGCTGTGATGAACAGCCTGTTAATACGGCTGTCCTTCACCTCCTGACGCTGCCTGGGCGCAAGACTTGTTCCGCTATGCCGAAATCCTGCCGGGAGAGGCGGCAGCGGAGATGGTGCCCATCTCCATCACCATCAGGAAGGTCTCGATTTCATCCAGGGAATATCGCATCGATGCAATATAGTAGCGCATCCGGCGTTCGCAATAACCGAACACCGGCTTCGATCAGACGCAGCTGGCAATGCCGGCGGCGAACGCCGATATTAGCGGCAATGAAAGGAGACCGATATGAATCTCACCGGCATTCACCATCTGACGGCGATCACCGCCGACGCGCCCGCCAATAACCGTTTCTACACCGGGACCTTGGGGCTTCGGCGGGTCAAGAAGACCGTCAATCAGGACGACACGTCCGCCTATCACCTGTTCTTTGCAGACGGCGCGGGCAGTCCGGGAACGGATCTGACCTTTTTCGACTGGCCCGTCGCACGCGAGCAACGCGGCACGCATTCGATCAGCCGCACCGGACTGCGCGTCAACGAGGCGAGCCTCGACTACTGGGCGGCACGCCTGCGCGACAACGATCTGGCGACAGGCGAGATCACGACGCTGGATACCCGCGCCACACTCGACTTCGAGGATCCGGAAGGACAACGCTTCCGCTTGACCGCCGACCGACCGGGCGAGACCCATCCGTGGGAGCGCAGCCCGGTTCCGGCCGAGCACCAGATTCGCGGTCTTGGACCAATCACCATCTCGGTGCCCGATCTCGGCCCGACGGAAGCGGTTCTGACCCGCGTGATGAACATGCGCGCAGTCCGTGACTATGCCAGTCCCGACGGCGAAGGTCAGGTGCATGTGTTCGAGATGGGCGAAGGCGGCCCCGCGGCGGAACTGCATGTCGCTGTCCAGCCGGGTCTGAATGTCGCGCGGCAGGGTGCGGGCGCCGTACACCACGTCGCCTTCCGCGTCCCGGATGAAGCGTCGATCCATGACTGGGCGCGGCATGTGAGCAGTTTCCGCATCCCGTCCTCGGGTGAGGTCGAGCGCTATTATTTCCGCTCGCTCTATTTTCGCGAGCCGGGCGGCAACCTGTTCGAGATCGCCAGCGACACGCCGGGCTTTGCGGTGGACGAGCCGTTCGAGACCATGGGCGAGGCGCTGTCGCTGCCGCCGTTCCTGGAACCACGCCGTGCGCAGATCGAGGCGAGCTTGAAGCCACTCGACTGATCCGTCAGAAGAGTGTAGCTGGCCCGTTCGCGTTGGCCGGCAGCGAGCGACTGCATCCGATTTCTCCATGGCCGGGACACGCATCAGCCGGGATGCCAAGCCGCCAGACTGTGCTCCCTTTTCATCGGAAGCCATACATGATAAAGACATCGTATGTAATCATGCCATACATTTCTGGAGATGTGCATGTGGAGACCGAGGCTGGTCGAAAATGCCCGGATGAAGTATCTCGGCATTGTCGAAGCCCTTGAGGCGGACATTCGGTCCGGTATGGTGGTGCCCGGTGAGCGTTTGCCGGCGCAGCGCGCCATCGCGGAAGTGCTCGGCGTCGACCTGACGACTGTCACCCGCGCCTTCAACGAAGCGCGCCGTCGAGGACTCGTACAGGCGCAGGCCGGACGCGGCACCTTCATCAGCGAGGTGATGGAGGGTGGCTCCCTTCAGGGCCATTCCCTCATCGACCTCAGCATGAACATCCCCCCACAACCGGCGGAGATCGACTTCCGCAAGCTGCTTTCGCAAGGCATGAGCGCCGTGCTGGGCACGTCACGCGGTTTGCTCAGCCTGCATTATCAGGAAAGCACCGGCACCGCGCCGGACCGGCATCTGGCTGCAAACTGGCTTGCCGATCGGATCGACGGGGTGACGTCGGAACGGATTGTCGTCACCGGCGGCGCGCAAAGTGCCCTTTTTGCGATCTGCGACACACTTCTTGATCGTGGTGACGTGATCGCGTGTGGCGCGATGACCTATCCCGGCCTGAAGGCCGTCGCTTTTCAAAAAGGGCTCGTGCTTGAGCCTCTCGCCATGGACAGGCAGGGCATCTTGCCGGACGCTCTGGAGCGGCTTTGCCGCAAGCGTGTGCCGAAGGCTCTCTACGTTATCCCCAGCATCGACAATCCGACGACGGCGACCCTGCCCGAAGAGCGCCGCCGTGTCCTGATCGGGATCGCACGCAAGCATGGGATCACCATCATCGAGGATGACCCATATGCTCCGCTGCGGCAGGAGCGTACGCCATCGATCGCCGGGCTTGCGCCCGACATCACCTGGCATATCGCAACCCTTTCCAAATGCGCGACGCCGGCTTTGCGCATCGCCTATGTCGTCGCGCCGGATGCCACTGGCGCGTTGCGGCTTGCCAGCACATTGCGGGCAACCGTGCTGATGGCGCCGCCATTATTGGCTTCCTTGGCGAGTCACTGGGTTTCCGACGGCACGCTCAGAGAGATCACCCGGGCGATCCGGAACGAAAATGCCACACGCCAGAAGCTGGCTGCATCGGTGCTTGGCGATATTGGCTACGCCGCCGACCCGCATGGCCATCATGTATGGCTACAGCTTCCGTCCCACTGGCGCGCCAGTGATTTTGCCGAACATGCCGATCGCGTCGGGGTTTCGATCGTTCCCGCCTCGGCTTTCGCCACTGTCGCCCAGCCGGTTGAAGCGGTGCGGATTTCTCTCGGGGTCGCTCCGGACAGGGACGATCTGGAGGACGGACTGACGCAACTGGCCAATCTTATCGCCCAACCCTCTTTCGCCATCCGAACGGTGGTCTGAACCCGGAGAAACCGATGAACCCGATCAAAGCCGCAGTCGTCCAGGCCGCACCCGTCCTCTTCGATACGCCGAAGACGATTGAAAAACTAGAAGCGCTTACCCGCGATGCCGCCGGTCGCGGCGCGAATCTGGTCGTGTTCCCCGAAGCCTTCGTCGGCGGCTATCCGAAAGGCCTTGATTTCGGAGCACGGCTTGGCAGCCGCAGCCCGGAAGGCAGAGAAGAGTTCCGCCGCTATTTTGACAGCGCCATCGATCTGCCCGGTTCTGAAACCGCACGCATCGGCGAAGCCGCACGCGAGGCGAAAGTCCATCTCGTGGTGGGGGTGATCGAGCGCGACGGCGGCACACTTTACTGCTCCACCTTGACCTATGCACCTTCGGGAAAACTTCTCTACAAGCACCGCAAGCTGATGCCGACGGCGCTGGAGCGTCTCGTCTGGGGCTTTGGCGACGGTTCCACCATCGGCGTGGTCGATACGCCCATCGGCAGGATCGGCAGCGTCATCTGCTGGGAAAACTACATGCCGCTGCTGCGTGCGGCCATGTATGCGCAGGGTGTCGAACTCTATTGCGCGCCCACCGTCGATGATCGCGACGCCTGGCTGCCGACCATGCGCACGATCGCACTTGAGGGGCGCTGCTTTGTCATCTCGGCCTGCCAGTATTTGACGAGGGCGGACGGCCCGGCCGATTTTGCGCCCATCCAGGGCGACAACCCATCGACCGTTTTGATCCGCGGCGGCTCCTGTATCGTCGATCCGCTCGGCAACGTGCTCGTCGAGCCGGATTTCACGGGCGAAACGATCCAGATTGCGGAACTGGACCGCCGCATCATCACACAAGGCAAATACGATCTCGACGTGGTCGGCCATTATGCGCGCCCGGACGTCTTCCACCTCTCGGTCGATACCAGACCTAAGCCTGCAGTAGCTTTCACATTACCCCATAGCCTATCAAGCGTTGATGACGCCGCAAGAGAAGGCGAAGCGCAGGGGGAATGATATGTTCGGACTGGTGCCAAATGGAGTGCATCGCCCTCGATCATGCGGCGGGCGACTTCCTCGCGGAGCACGACGAGGCGACCCATTATTCCGCCATCGACCGCACCGGGAAACATTTGCAACAGAACCCGCAACAATACCCTTTATTCGATTGGCGTGATGGTCTTTCCTGTTTTAATCCAGCTAAGCAGATTATCAATAACGAGATTAGCGACTGCTCCTCGGGCATCAACTGATGCGGGAGCAATATGTGGCCGCCGCGACGTATTTTCCAGCATCAGCATTTCGTCGGAGACGCAAGACTCATTTGCAAATACATCGGGCCCAGCGGCACTGATGATTTTGTTTTCCAGACAGAAAATAAGCGCATCCTGATCAACAGTTTTACTGCGTCCAATATTGATTAAAATGCCCGTTGGCCCGAGCGCTTGCAATATATCGGCATTAATTGATCCATCGGTGGCGGCATTGCCTGGAACTGCACATATTAACGTATCGACGGCCATCGCGAGGTTGTGTAGCGAGCTATAATACTGGTAAGCGCAGCCGGCAACCGGGCGCCGATTATGATAATTGATGGGAAGCTCAAACCCTTCCAGTCTCCGCCCAATTGCTTTTCCAATCCGGCCCAGTCCATAGATGCCAATTTTTCTATTCCACAGGCTATTTAGGGAAAGTGGATAAGGGCCAGAAATCGTCTGTCTTACCGGACGGCCCGTCGACGCCCTCACCCGCTGGCTGGAAGCGGCCAAGATCGTCAAGGGCAGCGTGTTTCGCAAGATCGATCGCTGGGGCAATGTTTCCGCGCGGGCACTGGAACCCAGTGCTGTCAACGCCATCGTCAAGCGGCGCGCGCAAATGGCCGGTCTCGACCCGGCGGAATTTTCTGCCCATGGTCTGCGCTCCGGCTATCTCACCGAAGCCGCCAATCGTGGCATTCCCCTCCCCGAAGCCATGGAGTAATCCCGTCATCGTTCCGTCCAGCAGGCGTCACGGCTGCTTGGTTTCAGGCCCGCGCGTCAGGCGTGAGGCCATGATGACATGGAGCGGGCAGATGGGCCTGCTCCATGTCATGGAAATTGGCGCTTATGGCGTTACCGACATATCCTCAGGCATGTCATAGGCATCTGCGATCAGTTCGGTTGAGCGATGGATCGCTAAGGGCGTGTGACCGAGGTTCAGGATCATCATCTCGTCAGCATTCGTGTGCTTCTGCCGTGCGTTGAGTTGCTCCGCTACCTGTTCACCGGTGCCCTTCATCGTCTTGGCATCCCACATGCTGATGATCTGCCGTTCCTGCGCCGTATAGGAATAAGCTTCGGCATTTTCAGGCGTTGGTACGACAAAAGATTTGCCCTGCGACATGCGCATCATCGCATGCGAATAGGCCCATGACTGGCGTTGCGCCTCACGCTCATCATCGGCCGCCATCACGCCGGAGCTGACGATGACATAGGGCTTGTCGAGAATGGCGGAGGGCCGGAATTTGCTGCGATAGAGGTCGAGCGCGATGTCGAGATTTTGGTCCGCGAGATGTGCCGCGAAGGCGAAGGGAAAACCCAGATGTGCGGCCAACTGCGCCGAATAGCCGGAAGATCCCAGCAGCCAGACCGGCGGACGCTGGAACGAGCGCGGCACGCCATTCTCGTGATCCTGCCATGGTCCCGGCACTGCGTGGACGCTGCCGCCATAGGGATTGCCGCCTGGAAAATCGGCATCGAGGAAGGCGAGAAGCTCCATGAGTTGGCCCGGGAAATCTTCCGCGCCGATCTGACCGCGCCGAAGTGCTGCGGCGGTTGCCATGTCGGTGCCCGGCGCGCGGCCGATGCCAAGGTCGATGCGGCCAGATGCCATTGAGGCCAGCAGCCCGAATTGTTCGGCGACGACCAACGGTGGAAAGTTGGGCAGCATCATGCCGCCCGCGCCCAGCCGGATGCGCCGGGTTTCGCCGACGAGACGGGCCAGCAGCATTGGCGGCGAGGAGGTAGTAACGCCTGGCGAGGAATGGTGCTCGGCGACCCAGTAGCGGGTGAAGCCGCGCCGGTCGACGAGACGCGCCAGTTCCACGCTGGCCGCCAGCGCCTCACGCGCGGCAAGCCCTTGCCCGGCCATGGCGAAGTCGAGGATGGAGACGGGAACCGGCGCTGTACCGACGCGCGTACCGATGATCTGTGAGAACATGTTGTCTTCTCCGGATAAGCTGATGCTGCCGCCAACAGCAGAGTCATCCGCCGGGGCCGTATCGAAGCCCCGGCGAATAGATTGCGTTCATGAGGACCAGAAAGGCTGGTTACTGCGCGACGTAGGCCTCGGTATCCGTGATCGTCGCATAGGCGAAGCCGAGCGCCGACATCATGGCGGCATGCACGGATGCAGCCGGCACGGTGACGCCTTCATGTTCGAGATCGCGCGTCGCGCAGGCATCCTGAACCACGGTCGTCTTGTAACCGAAATCGCTGGCGGCTCGGGTGGTTGCGTCGATACACATGTGGCTCATCGCACCGACAACCACGACGTCCTCGATGCCGTCGGCGTCGAGTATCTCCTTCAACTCGGTCTTGAGGAAGGAATTGGGATAGTTCTTGACCACGACCGTCTCGCCCTCGCGCGAGGCGACGACAGGATTGATCTCGATGCCTTCAGAGTCGAGCGTGAAGAACGGCGCGTCGGGACTGGGGAAGATGTGCTGGACGTGGATAACGCGGTCGCCCTTCTGGCGGGCCGCCTCGATCACGCGGGCTGCGTTTTCGGCGGCCTTGTCGATGCCGACAAGTTCGTACTTCCCGCCGGGAAAATAGTCATTCTGGAGATCGACGACGACAACGGCGCGTTTGCTCATGGTCTCACCTTTCTTGGCTGTTGGAATTGCGATGACTGGACAATAAGGATCGGTTTGGTCTATGCCCATTGGCGATATAGACATAATCAGGGGCAATAGTGACAAATGGCTGCGGAAAAGGAGATAGAGGTCGGGCTGCTGATCTATCCGGGCGCGCAGATGTCCGCGGTCCTTTCGATGACCGATCTCTTCATCGTCTCCAACCGTTTCTCATCGCCACACGCTGAATCGGAACCAAACCGGATTGCCGTCAGTCATTGGCATATCGAGACGGAAGGCAGCCCGCCGCAGCGGGTCTACGACAGCGGTACGTCCATGGGCATCGGGCCGGATGTCCTGATCCTGCCGCCCAGCCTCGATTCTCCGGCAACGGCCGAAATTGCCGCGCCCTATCTCGCCTGGCTGCGCGATCGCCATGCCGCCGGCACAATTCTCGCCTCGGTCTGCGCCGGAGCGTTCCTTTTGGCACAGACCGGCCTTCTCAATGGGCGACCATCGACGACGCACTGGATTCTCGAAGACCAGTTTCGCACCCACTTTCCTCGCGTGCCGGTCGATGTGGACCGGCTGTTGATCGATGGCGGCCAGATCCTGACGGCGGGTGGGGTCATGTCATGGACCGATTTGTGCCTGCGGTTGGTGGAACGCCTGCGCGGTGCGGAGGTGATGACGCAAACCGCCCGTTTCCTGCTGGTCGACCCGCCGGGGCGCGAGCAACGCTATTACAGCATCTTCTCGCCGCGGACGGGCCACGGCGACGCCGCCGTTCTGGAGGTCCAGCGCTGGTTACAGGACACCGGGGCAAAGGACATCACTTTGGAAACGCTGGCGACGAAAGCAGGTCTTGAACGGCGCACCTTCCTGCGCCGTTTCCGCAAGGCGACGGGCATGACGACGTCGGAATACGGGCAGCGGCTACGGGTCAGTAAAGCGTGCGAACTGTTGCAGTTCAGCGCGCTCACAGTCGAGCAGATCGCATGGGAAACGGGTTATGCCGATCCGGGGGCCTTCCGCAAGATTTTCGCCCGGTTCATCGGGCTGACGCCCGGCGAATACCGCCAGCGCTTCGGCCACGCTTTGTGAGAGGCATGGTCAGTCTGATTATGCGGCCGCTGGCTGCTCCGCCGGATAGCCGGCTTTGCTGAGCGCGGCGAACAGCGCCTGCTCGTCTGCCTTTGAGATGACATTCACGTCGCGCGACGGCACCTCGACAAGCGGATCGTCGCTATCGGGTGCAAGCCATGCCAGGAGGGATGCCCCAAGCGGATAGATGGAATTGGCGCCACTGCCCTGCCATTGCGGCATGACGAGCCTCAGCGTTGTTTGCTGCTCCTTGGTCATCATTCACTCCATTCTTGTATGAGAGGCATGTCGTGCGCGGTGATCGCCTCATGCCATTTCGAGTTCGTGTTGTTTGATGTTGGCGATCGGAGCCAGAATGCCACTGTCGAACACTGCCAGTTCTCGTGCGGCTGCGGCGCGGCGGGGGAGATCGGGATTGGCCAGTGCACCGCGACCGATCGCAATCACGTCGACGCCCTGGTCGATCATCTGCGCGGCGCGCGCCAGATCATGCAGGCCGCCATTGGCGATGATTGCAGCACCCGGTGCAAAGCGGCGCGCCAATGCTGCAAGGCTTTCACGCCCACCGTCAAATGCCGGCTGCCATGCCTCGAATTCGGTCACATGGATGAAATCCGCGCCGGCATCGGCCAGTGAGCCGAAAATAATCTCCGCATCCGCGTCACGGCCCTGCCATTTATGGACGAAGTCATTCACCTTGGCCTGCGAGATGCGGGCGCCCAGCGGAACGGCGTCGCCGATCTTTTCGCGCACAGCCTTGAACACGGCGATGAGGAACTCAGTCCGCCGCTGCGTGCTTCCACCCCAGCGGTCAGTGCGACTGTTGGTATAGTCGGTCAGGAACTGGTCGATAAGGTAGCCATTGGCACCATGGAGTTCGATCCCGTCGAACCCCGCGATGCTAACCGCACGCTCGGCGGCAATGGCAAAACCTGCGATGGCGTCGGCGATTTCCTCCTCCGTCATGGCGCGGGGGATCACAAACTCGCCCTCGCCATAATAGAGTTCGCTCTGCTTGCCCTTCGGCTTGACCGCCGACGGTCCGACCGTGCCATTGCGGAAGCGATTGGCGTAGCTGAGGGCACCAGAATGCATGATCTGCGCAAAGATGCGGGCATCGTGTTCGTGAACAGCATCAACGACTGGTTTCCAGGATCGCGCCTGTGCCTCGTCGCTGACTCCGGGCTGGTGGTGGTAGCCCTGTGAGAACGCCTGATCGGTATAGAGGCCCTCGGTAATCAGCAAGCCGAAGCCGCCCATCGCAAAGCGCTCATAATAGCGCTGCATAGCCGCAGTGGCCGTACCATCCTTGGCAGCGCTCACGCGCGTCATCGGCGCGACGGCGAGGCGATTGTGAAGCGTGAGGGTGTTTATATCGGTCTGCGTGAAAAACGCGCTGGCGTTAGTGCTCATTCTCGATCTCCCTTCAATGGTTGCGCATCGTTCGTACTGCCTAAGTGAAATAGGGAGGGATCAACGCGCCGGACATCAGGTAAAGATTGCGACGGCACGCCGGTAGGCGGGATGGACGATAAGCACTTTATCGTATATCGTTAAGATGATGGATTTATCAGACGTTTCTCTCTTCTGTTCGATCGTATCCGCCGGTAGCCTTTCAGGCGCCGGGCGGCAGATCGGCCTGTCTCCGATGGCGGTCAGTCGCGGACTTGCGAGGCTTGAAGAGGAACTCGGCGTGCGTCTCGTTCATCGCACCACCCGCACCCTTTCCCTGACGCCGGACGGCGAGACCTTTCTGCCGCTTGCGCAGGCGATGCTCGACGCCAGGAATGCCGCAGTGGCGGCCTTCACCGATCAGACAGAGAGCCTCAGCGGCGTCCTCAAGGTGACCGCCCCGAATCTGATCGGTCGCTCGCTCGTCGTTCCGGTGGTCGCCAAGTTGATGGCTGCCAATCCACTGCTGCAAGCCGATGTCACGCTCACCGATGGCATCGTCGATATCGTCGCATCCGGCATAGACGTCGCCATTCGCGTCGCGCCCTTGCCGCCGTCGGAATTGATCGCGGTGAAACTGGCGGACAATCCGCGGGTGCTTTGCGCGGCTCCCGGCTATCTCGAAATGCACGGGTACCCGGAAACCCTGTCAGACCTGAACGGACATTCCTGTCTGACCCTTCATGGTATCGGCGCGTGGCTCTTTAAGCGCGAAAAGGAGCAAATCGCCAAGCCAATGAGCGGTCGCTTTTCTACCAGCAGCGTTGAAGCCGAGCGCGCGGCCTGTCTGGCTGGCGCTGGCATTGCGCTGCTTACCTATTGGGATGTGGCGGAGGATCTTGGAGGGGGTTCGTTGGTTGAAGTCACGTTGCGCGACGTCGAACCGGACAGGCTCGCCATCTGGGCGGTGTTGCCCACCCGCCACCATATGCCGTCAAGGGTTCGGAACTTCGTAGATCAGATGAAGGCCAGATTCGAGTCTGCCCGGTCCTGAGGTCTGCTCTATGAGCAGTCGCTATCTCGTCTGAACGACCGCTTGGAGGTCGCTAGAGCGGTTCCTATTTAAACGGAATCGTCGGAACCGCTCTATCTATTTGTTTTTACGCATTATCCGGACGCAAAACCGCTACGCACTTTTGCTGGAAATGCTTGTCTTATGATTTTCATGCTTCTTGGTGAGATAAAGAAGCGCCGGCTTGGGTGACTGGAGCGAAGAAGGTCCTCGTTCGTCATTTCTCTTCGCAAGGGATGAGGGGCAGCTGACATCGGCATCGACCTTTGATGATGCCGGGCGCGACTCCATCGCAATTCCCCTCGCAGCAGGGCGAACAGGAAGACCGGCAGGAAGCCGAAGACGACGCGCAGGAGTGTGATCTGCGCGGGCGTGATGTATTCGGCCGCCCATTTTACGAAGATGAAGTTGCTTCCACAGACAAGGCCGAGGAAGCAGAAGGCCAACCATGCGGTTTTCTTCATGGGATCACACGGAGCGGGTGACGCCACCATCAACCCGGATATTCTGGCCGGTGATATAGGCCGCGCCATCGGAAGCGAGGAAGGAAATCGTCGCCGCGATCTCATCAGACGTACCGTATCGCTTCAACGGCACGCTGTCGCGGCGCTCATCGGTCGTCGGAAGGCTGTCGATCCAGCCGGGCAGTACATTGTTCATGCGGATGTTGTCGGCCGCATAGTCGTCGGCAAAAATCTTGGTGAAGGAAGCAAGGCCCGCGCGAGCGACTGCCGAAGTCGGAAACATGTTGCTCGGCTCGAAAGCCCATGTTGTGGAGATGTTGATGATGACGCCGCCCTTCTGCTTCTGCATGACCGGCGCGACCAGCCGCGTCGGCCGCACGACATTCAGGAAATAGGTGTCAAAGCCGGCGTGCCAGTCCTCGTCGGTGATTTCGAGAATCGGCTTGCGCGGGCCGTGGCCGGCGCTGTTGACCAGCACGTCGATGCGGTCCCAACGCTCAAGCGCGCCATCAACGAGGCGCTTCAGGTCGTCGTTCGACTGGTTGGAGCCGGTCACGCCTAAGCCGCCAAGCTCCTCGGCCAGCGCCTCGCCTTTGCCCGAAGACGATAAGACCCCCACCTTGAAGCCGTCCGCCGCCAGCCGGCGAGCTGCCGCCGCGCCCATGCCGCTACCGCCTGCTGTGATAATTGCCACTTTTTCTACTGACATGTCTGCCTCCTTTGAAAGCGATTGGACGGCAAGAAGCCATCTATGCAGGGATGTTGTGGATTGTTATCATCCTCACGCAGCAAATACGAACCAGTTCCACTCTCATTATCCTGTAGAAAAACTATCTTATGGCAGAAGGCTTCCCACGTCTCCCCCCGCTCAACGGCCTGCGCGTGTTCGAGGTCGTGACACGGCATCTCAATTTTCGGCTGGCGGCCGAAGAACTTGGCGTCACGCAAGGGGCGGTCGCGCAGCAGATTCGCGGACTGGAAACCGAACTCGGGTTGAAGTTGTTCGAGCGCCAGCCGCGCACTCTGGCGCTGACCGAGGCGGGCCGGAGCTATACCGCCAACATTCGACGGGCGTTCGAGCTGATCGCCGAAGCGACCGATGCTCTGAAACCGGAGCCAAGGCACCTGACCATCAGCGTGACGCCGACATTCGCCTCGCGCTGGCTGATTCCGCGCCTGCCCGATTTCACCGCCGCGCACCCGGACATAGACTTGCGCATCGTCGCCAGCGACCGGCTTTCCAGCTTTCAGACAGATGCGGTCGATATTGCCGTGCGCTACGGACGACCGCCCTTTGGGCCGGGTCTCAACGCCGAGCTGCTATTCGAGCAGGTGATTGTCTCGGTCGCCAGCCCGCTTCTCCTCGAAAAGCTTGGTCCTCCCGACGAAAGCGACAATCTCACGCGCTATGCGCTGCTGCACGACGCGCATAATTTCTGGCCCCAATTCCTCGAACGGGCCTATCCAAACGGTGCGAGCGCGGCCACGAAGAACATCCGCTTCAACCAGACCTCGCTCGCCATCGAGGCGGCGATCGCGGGACAGGGCTTGGCGCTGGCGAGCCTCTTCTTCGTGCAGGAAGATATTGCAGCAGGCCGCCTCGCGCGGCCCTTCATGACGGAATTACGCGTTGGATCGGATTTCTATCTGGTCTCACCGCGCAAGCGCCGCTATCCCGAACCAATAGCGGACGTGTGGAACTGGCTATTGAAATCCGCACGATGAAGCAGCCCAGTCGCCATTTCAACGGCAGCTTTGAATGCGGACACATCGAACAAACAACGGTTGGATAGGGTCACAAACGGTCGATTGGCTGGGCAATTCAACAGGACGTAACTGCTGACACGACCTCCTTTTGTAATCGGGTTCATTTGTCTAAAGCTTCTCCTTTGCGCTAATATCTGGATGCCTGTTGCAACAGACCTTAATCGGGAGGATGCCACGCCAAACGTTATCGATAGCCGTCTCGTCAACGCTTTCTTTGACAATGCAAGATCGCTGGAAACCGATCTTTTGCCAGATACAATCTCTGGTCAGATTGATGAGCGTCATCGTAAGCAGGGTGGATTGTGGGTCGGGGGCAAGTGTGAACTGACAGCCGCCACTCTAAGTTTCCGCCCGAACGACATGAACCGGACATTGCATGCTCATCCTGACGAATTGAATGTTGAAATACAGTTGGAGGACATCGTCGATATTTCAGTTCAACGAAGACTGATTACAGACGCCATAACCATCCTATTTGCTACGGGGGTGCTGAAAATCCGATGCTTTAGGGCCAAATCCTTTATTGCGGCTATCGAGGCTGCGCGACTGACCGTGCATGAACAGGCCGTCAAAACGATGCAGGGACAGCCCAATCGATCAGAACACAATTAGGAAGACCAGGCTGGCAGAGCGCTCACAACAGTGCCCCTCCCCTTGTTGACAAAAGAAAAGCCGTTGAGTTTCGGAAACATCCGCTTACAGGGAATGGCCTGATCCCCACTGGTAGCCGGAGTAGACTTTGAAGGTTTTGGCGCGTGTCTGAGATAGGGTACCAAGCGGAACGGCGTCCTTTTGCGTTGGCGAGTAGAAAACGGACGGACGCCATGGCATTGTTGTGACTATGATAGATGAACCCGATTTGCGCTTTAGCGGCTTTTCGCTTTGGATTGATGGACGCCAGTTCCCGGACACGTTGGACTTCTGGGATGGAAATTGGCTGATGGTTCGTGCGCGCATGGAGGCTAACGGCGCACATATCGAATGTGCAGGGCCAATCCTGATGACAACGGACATCAAGAAATTCCGCGATCAACTAAATGCAATGGCGGCTTCATTGGAAGGCGAAGCCACACTCAAGGGTTTGGAACCCGAAATCAATGTCGTTCTGACAATGCAGAAGTTGGGCCATATTGAAGCGGTGATCGAAATTACTGCTGATCACATCAACCAATATCATCGCTTCATCGTGGAGGGAGACCAGTCCTGCCTGCCCGGACTTATCCGTTCATGCGATGCCATTCTTCGCAAGTTTCCCGTCATCGAAATGACGAGCGACTGATCTAAAGGCAATCAAACAGTTTAGCTATTACGAGCTGAAACGGCCGGGTTGAGGTGAGAAACAGTCAGTCGGCTTGCAGGCAGAAAGGGTAGAAGCGGCCTGTAGTACTGCAAAATCGGCCGTGTAAGTCGGACTTTCACGCCTGGCTATTGCGACAGAGATTTCCATGAGAATTCAAAGCTAGTGCGTCCCGATGCAAAGTTCAGGATCTCAGAGATAAATTAGCAGCATACCGCACGGAGTTCGGCGATCATGCCAGCGAGAAATCCATCAGATGCCGGGATCAAAAACCTATTTTTGCGGCGAACGGAGTAGGCAGAACTCTTCGCCCCGGAAGCGAAGTGCAATATAGCTGCATTGGTTCATATGATCGATCAAACAGGCTTGCTCCGGTGTTGCCATTTCTTCCATCGTACAGCGCTCTTCTGCACATGTTTGACTATAAATCTGACCGGTGGGAACATACGCCACGAAAAGCGAGGTCTTCGGCCCCTTCGGATTGAGGGTTTCATATGCGGCTATCAACCTCTCGAAAACCACACGATCCTGTCCCACAGGGCTAAGGTCGATCCCCATTTCGCCAACCTCGCTGACCATTCTCATGTAGCGCAGATGTTCTGATTCAGAACAAACAAGTCGATCGGCTTTCGCAGGGGTCGAAAGCGTCAAGACAATGGCACTGAGGATAACCGCCACCTTCTGCATCATTTCTCCTTCTACCGGTGCTTAAGGGCCGTGTAAAATTTTGGTTTGCTGTCAATTTCCTGTCTATCTTGCCGCGTCAACCCTAGAATCTGCGGCAACTCCAGACAGTCTAGCGTCTTCTGCAAGGAAGTCATTCATAGCGGCAGTCAGAACAAACCAACAGCTTCCCGGCAGGTATGCCATCGCCGATTGAGGCTTAGACCGCGAGCGTTTATGGTTATCGTATGAAAGTTGACCAATGCATTGACCAAGTCGTGAAGAAATCGATAAATGGTGCCACTGCCACCTGATCAACAGCCGGAGGATCTGGCCATGACTGTAACCGTGAAAGTCGCTGAAGCCAAAACGCACCTTTCAGACCTGCTGGCACGGGTCGAAGCGGGCGAAGAGGTGATCATTTCGCGTGGCAATACGCCCATCGCGCGCCTCGTGGCGCTTGATGAACGGCAGCGGCGACTGGCCGCGATTGAAGCTGTACAGGCTTTCCGGGCCCAGGCGCAACCTGTCACCCAGAAAGAAATCCGCTCGTGGATTGAAGAAGGGCGCCGTTACTGATGGCTTTTATTGTCGACGCATCAGTAGCCGGTGCATGGCTGCTGCCTGATGAGGATCATCCGTTCGCCACAGAGATGATGAACCAGTTGGCCGATGAAGACGCTGTCGCCCCGGAACTTCTGCTGCATGAAATCCGCAGCATTCTGCTGATCGCCGAAAAGCGCGGTCGTATTGCCGAGGACATGGTGTACACAGCCCTGACGCGTTTTCGTGCCTTGCCACTGCGTCTGGTAACACGCAGCGAGGATTCAGAAGTCATTCGGGTCGCCCGACGCCACCAGATCAGCGCTTACGATGCTGCTTATCTGGCGCTCGCTCTGACAGAAAGCCTGCCACTGGCAACACTTGATCGCAATCTTGCCGCTACCGCCCACGCGGAAAAGGCCATTGTTCTGGGCCCATTCGCCCATGATCACTGACAGCGATCAATCCAAAACACTATTGCGCGCCGAAGCCCTCGACACGATTGCGTCTGTTCTACCGATGAACCGACGCGACATGCTGGCGGGTATTTTGACGGACGAGGACGTCGAAACCCTGCGTCATCTGGTTAATGAAGGCATGGGCGAAAACACCCTGCGTGCGCTGACCTCGGATCTGGCCTATCTCGAAGCCTGGACGATGGCTGCAACCGGCAGCCCCCTCCCCTGGCCCGCGTCCGAAGCCTTGTTGCTGAAGTTCGTCGCCCATCATCTCTGGCGACCGCAGCAACGCGAAATCGACCCCGATCACGGCATGCCGACTGGCATAGAGGACGAATTGCGCCAGCAAGGCTTTCTGCGCGTATCCGGACCACACGCACCGGCAACCGTGCGTCGGCGTCTGGCCAACTGGTCGACGCTGACCCGCTGGCGGGGTCTGGAGGGTGCGTTCAC
>NZ_QGDB01000014.1 GCF_003149535.1 Falsochrobactrum shanghaiense
GATCCTCCGTAGTCTTGGTAAACCACAGAGAATCATAAACTCCTGAAATCGCTCAACTTAATTTTCGGTTCGGCTCTCAGAGAAGGTTGTGCAGCGCTTGATGAAACAGGAGAACCTGATCGTTGCCACGCCAAAGCGGCGGCGATACCGCTCTTATCTGGGAGAAATCAGTCCGGCACCCGAGAACCTTATTAATCGCGACTTCCAGGCCACAGCGCCGAATGAGAAATGGCTAACTGATATCACCGAGTTCCATATCCCGGCTGGCAAGGTGTATCTCTCACCCATCATCGACTGCTTCGATGGTCTGGTCATCAGTTGGTCTATCGGAACGAAACCAGATGCGGAATTGGTCAACACGATGCTCGATGCCGCAATAGAAACTGTCACAGGTACAGATGAGCGGCCAATTGTGCATTCTGATCGCGGCGCACACTATCGCTGGCCGGGTTGGCTATCGAGGATCAGTGATGCAAAGCTTGTACGCTCAATGTCCCGCAAGGCGTGCTCCCCAGATAACGCTGCATGCGAAGGCTTCTTCGGAAGGCTGAAAACAGAACTCTTCTACCCCCGGGATTGGAAGACCACCACGCTCGAGCAGTTTATCAAGGAAGTCGATGACTACATTCGATGGTACAACGAGAAGCGGATCAAGATATCACTTGGCGCTCGAAGCCCAATCGAATATCGAAACAGTCTTGGCATTGTAACGTAAAACCAGTCCAAGTTTTTATCCGCACCCCCCCGGGTCAATTCTCAGCGGCAATCAACAGAAGTGCGCACTCGATCACTCACCAGAAAGGTCAAAAAACTCTTGCAAAACGAGCGGCAACCACAGAGACCGTTACCTGAAAAATTTGCGACAGAACCTGATCGCACCGGATTGCCGGCTTCGGGGCTAAGCGCTAGGCTGGGTTGATGCTGACAGATCTAAATCTCAATCTCCTGCGGTCGTTCTTCATGATCGCCG
Organism: Falsochrobactrum shanghaiense; assembly: GCF_003149535.1. Taxonomy (GTDB): domain Bacteria; phylum Pseudomonadota; class Alphaproteobacteria; order Rhizobiales; family Rhizobiaceae; genus Brucella; species Brucella shanghaiense. Next base: position 971 of record NZ_QGDB01000014.1, read on the forward strand.
AGGAGCGCAGTCTCACACGGGCGGCGGCGCGACTGAACATGAGCCAACCCTCGGTGAGCCAGGCGCTGCAACGGCTGGAGGAACAGCTGGCGTGCCAACTCGTGCTGCGTGGCAGCCGGAAGTTTGAGCTGACGGCCCGGGGACAGAAGGTTTACGAGGAATGCGGCGAGATTTTCCACGCCGTGGAACGCATTGGCCACCTCACGCAGGAAAGGACCATCGAAGAATTCGGCGAGGTCCGCATCCAGATTATCTCGAACCTGGAATCCCCGCTCGTCAATGAGGCGCTGCGCCTCTACCATCAGCGCTATCCGTCGGTCACATGGATCATGGAAGTCCAGAACAGCCAGGACACGATCAAGCGAATCCAGACAGAAAAATGCGGCATCGGGCTCTGCCTGTTGTCACGCCCCGTCTTCAGCCTGACATGCGAATTGTTGTTTCGTGAAGAATTCAGCGTCTATTGTGGCGCGGAACATCCATTCTTCGGCCGAAAGGAAGTGGAAAAGCGGGAACTGCGTCAGGAATCCTTCGTGTCCTTCACCTGCGCCACCGAGGGACTGGGCCTCGAGCCCATGTCGGTCCTTAGCCAGAGCCTGGGGCTTGGTGAACGGATCAGCGGGCAAAGCCCCAATCTCGAGGAAGTGCGCCGGATGATCGTCGCCGGGCTCGGCATCGGCATCCTGCCCTTGACGGCGGTGCATGACGAGGTTGCGAATGGCCTTCTCTGGCCACTCGAAATCAAAGGCTATCCACTTGGCGCTGACGTCTTTCTAGTCACGCATCCCGACGGCGCCTATTCGCGTGCCGAGCAGCATTTTATCGACCTGGTGCAGGAACTGCGCGCGCTCTATCCCGACATGCATTGAGGGTGCCTGTTCGGCACCCTCGCTCTTTTATCGGTCAGCGCGTGCCACCACGGCATGCAACAGGACGTTGAGGCCGGGTGCGAGATCGTCAGGATCACAGTCTTCCTCGTTGTTGTGCGTGATGCCGCCTTTGCATGGCGTGAAGATCATCGCCGTCGGGCAATGTCGGGCGAGGAAATAGGCATCGTGGCCAGCCTGGGACTGGATGTCGCGCCAGTCGTACTCCATGCGCACCGCTTCCGCACGAATGCCGTCAACCAACGTTTGATCGAAGATATCGCCGCCCCAGAACCATTCGTCCTCGATGACCGCATCACAGCCGGCGCGGGCCGCGCTTTCGAAGACCGCGCGGCGCATCTTCTCGCCCATGACCCGGGCCGTGGCGGGATCGGGATGACGAACATCGCAGATCGCCTGGGCAGTGTCGGACAGGATGCCGGGCTTGTTCGGCCACGCGGCAAGCCTTGCGCCCGTTGCCTTGCCGTCGCCGACGGCAAAATCCCAGCCGATATCGTCCACCGCCGTCAGCCAGCGCGCGCCGGCGACCAGCGCATTGCGGCGAAGGTCCATCGGCGTCGGGCCGGTATGGGCCGTCTTGCCGGTGAAGCGCACCCGCATGCCGTAGCTCGGATATCCGCCCGTCACCACGCCGATATCACGCTTTTCGAGGTCGAGGATCGGCCCCTGCTCGATATGCAGCTCATAATAGGCATCGATTTCGCCGGCCCGGCAGGGCTTGTTGCCATCGTAGCCGATGCGTGCAAGCTCGGCGCCAAACCGTGCGCCGTCGTCGGAGATCAGGTCCTTCACCCAATCGACGTCATAGGCCCCGACAAAACAGCCGGAAGCGACCATCGGCGGAGAAAAGCGCGCGCCTTCCTCGTTCGTCCAGTCGACGACGACGATGGGCCGGCGGGTGATGTGGCCGGCATCATTCAGCGTGCGGATGACTTCGAGCCCGGCGAGCACGCCGGCGATGCCGTCAAAGCGGCCACCGTTGATCTGCGTGTCGAGATGGCTGCCGATCAGGATGGGCGGAAGCGAAGGATCTGTCCCCTCGCGTCGACCAAAGATGTTGCCGAGTTCGTCGATCTCAACGCTGAGCCCCGCATCCCGGCACCAGCTGACGAACATGTCGCGCATCCGGCGATCGTCGTCTGTGAGCGTGAGGCGGGCGAGGCCGCCGGGGCGCCCCTCGCCGATCTGGGCGGAGCTTTCGATCGTCGACCAGAAACGATCGATATTAACGCGGGTATTCTGTGCGAACAACATGGTTCACCTTTCAGATACGATTGCAGACGAAGGGCTTTACATACCGAAGGACATCAGCGTCATCAGGCCGGGGAAGAGAACCAGCAGGAACATGATGAGCGTCATGACGCCGATGAACGGCAGCAGGTAGCGGAAGGAAGCCGACATAGGTATACCTCCGGTGCGGCACGCCGCCATGAGATCGATACCGAGCGGCGGCGTGTTGGCGCCGATCGCCAGGTTGATTGTCAGGAGCACGCCGAAATAGACCGGATCGATCTCGTAGACCCTAAGGACCGGCAGGAAGACCGGCGCCAGGATGAGAATGATGGCGATCGATTCCATAAAGGTGCCGAGCACGAGGACTGCGGCCATCATCAGCATCAGCGCAATCGTGGCGTTTTCGGTGGCACCGGTGATGGCATTGAGCACGAGCTGAGGGACCTGCTCGACCGTTAGAATCCAGCCGAAGACGGAAGCGGCAGCGATGACGATGAGGATGGAGCCGGTCATTTCTGTCGTGTCGCGCAGAAGGCTGAAGACCTTGGAAAGCGACAGCATGCGATAGACGAAGAGCCCGACAAACAGCGCATAGGCGACCCCGATGCCGGCCGCTTCCGTCGGCGTGAAGATGCCGAAGCGGATGCCGCCAACGATGATGACAGGCGCGAGCAGCGCAAGCACGGATTCGCGCAGGGCCACGCCGAGACGCCCCCAGCTGAACGGCTCGCCGCCCTTCCAGCCGTTCTTGCGGGAAATCCACCAGGCGACAACCATCAGGCCGAGACCGAGCAGAATGCCGGGGCCGATGGATTGGATGAAGAGCTGACCGATCGACGTGCCAGTTGCCGTGCCGTAGACGATCAGCACGATCGACGGTGGGATGACTGTGCCGAGCGAGCCGGCGCAGCCAAGGCCCGCAGCTGAAAAACCCGGATGATAGCCGCGCTCCTTCATGGCGGGCAGCATCATCGAGCCGATCGCTACCACGTCGGCCACGCCCGAGCCCGAAAGAGAGCCAAACATCATGCAGGCGGCGATCATCACGATGGCAAGACCGCCGGTGCGCTGGCCGACGACGGCCGCACACAGGTTGACAATCCTTGGTGCCAGGCCGCCATGGACCATCAGCAGGCCGGCAAGCAGGAACAGCGGAATGGCAAGCAGCGTGAAACTGTTGATGCCTGCGACCATGCGCTGGGCGACGACCATCACCGGCAGGGTGTCGCCGACCAAAAGATAGGCGATTGAGGACAGCGCAAGCGCGATCACGATGGGCGTGTCGATCAAAAGCAGGAGAATGAAAACAGCAAAAAGAACAAGGAGTGCGAGACTCATTTGCGCAACTCCGCGGCAACGAGAGCGATAAAAGCAGCGGCCGCAGTCACCGGAAGCGCCAGATAGGAAAGCCCGGCGGGCCAACTGAGCACAGTCGTCTCATGCGACCAGGTCACCCCCGTTATCTGCCACCCAGACCAGAACACGACGATCAGGAACAGATATGACGCCAGCCGCGCGAGGCGCGCCAGGAAGGTGCGAAACCGCCCGGGTGCGATCATCAGGTCCGTCAGGCCGGCGCAAAGATGTGTGTTGCGGACGAAAGCGGAAACGGCACCGATGAACGTGACCCAGACGAGCAGCAGGCGCGGAATTTCCTCCGACCAACGCGGGGTGAAGGAAAAGGCGTATCGGCAAATAACCACGTAGACGATGATGGCGGTGAAGGTGGCAACGAACAGGCCGCCCACGGCACCAGCTACACTGTCTATGGCATTGGAAATCCGCAAACGCGGTATCGGCACATCTTGCATGGCAGCCTCGCTGGTGTTTGAAGAAAACGTGATGTGCCCGCCATGCGGGCGGAAACGTCCCGCCCGCTTCAGACGGACGGGACGAACACGTTACTTGCGATAGCTGTCCATGACTTCAAGCAGCTCGGGACCGAAGACGTCCTTTTCGTTTTCCCAGATCGGCTTTAGCGCTTCGACGAAAGCGGGCTTGTCCACCTCGTTGAACTGCATGCCCTTCGACTTCAGCGTCTCGATCAGCGCGACCTCGTTGTCGGCGACCATCTGGCGCTGTGCATTGCCCCACTTGACGGCGGCTTCCTTGACGATGATCTGATCCTCAGGGGAAATCTGTGCCCAGGTCGTGCTCGACACTGTGAGACAGGCGGCGCCCCAGATGTGACCGGTCATCGAGACGTATTTCTGCACTTCGTAGAAGGAGGATGCGTCGATGATCGAGAGCGGGTTTTCCTGTGCGTCGAACACGCCCTGCTGTAGAGCCGAATAGAGTTCGCCGAATGCCAGCGGAGCCGGCTGCGCACCGAGCGCTTCGAAGGTTGCAAGGCGCACCTTGTCCGGCGTGACGCGGATCTTGATGCCGGCCAGATCAGCCGGCTTGACGATCGGATGCTTGTTGTTGGTGATGTTGCGGAAACCGTTTTCCCACCAGGCGAGAACCTCGATGCCCTTCGGGCGCAGGAGATCGGCAAGCGTCGTGCCGAGCTTGCCGTCGAGCGCAGCGAAAGCCTGTTCGCGGCTGGTCCAGGCATAGGGCATCTCGATGATGCCGAACTTCGGTTCGACGAACTGGAAGGAGCCGCTGCCGATAAGACCACCCTGAATGGTGCCGATCTGCATGCCTTCGATGACTTCCTTCTCCGTGCCGAGCTGGCCGGAGGGGTAGATCTCGATCTTGACGCGGCCTTCCGTCTTCTCAGCGATGTCTTTCGCGAAATCTACCGAGGCCTTATTCCAGCTGTGCGTATCCGCAAGAACGTGGCCGAGGCGGATCGTCGTCTCAGCCAGGGCAGCCGAATGGGCGGAAAGACCGACCATGCCAGCGATCACCGTAGCGGCTAGACCGCGTGAAATTTTTGATATGCCCAGTTTCATAGTTCCCTCATTTGTTGCGTTTATTCTGGCACATAAGGCGACCATAATCGACGTGACGCAAATAGCCGGACTCAATGATAAACATTGCATCCACTTATGCGCGCACGCGTGATTTCCTGTGCGCAAACCGCCTTATCCCGTGGTCGCGATGCACTCTATTTCGATGTCGAAATGCGCCCACGGCTTGATCGCCACGCAACTGCGGGCCGGAAAACCGTTCGGAAAATAGTCGCGATAGACCACGTTCATCTCGGCGGCAAAATCGTTGTCGGTAATAAAAACCAGCGATTTGAAGACGTTGTCGAAGGACGAGTCGGCATGACGAAGTGTGAAGGAAAGCGCCTCCATGCAGGCGCGGGCCTGGGCGGTCATGTCTCCCCTGACGATCTTGCCCGTCTTGAGGTCGATCGGCGGCATCCCGCAGGTGTAAAGCAGCCCGCCGACCCGCGTCAAAGCCGAAGTCGGTGCCCCGAGTTCGCGAATGGCATCGGAAATGATAGGGACTTCAATGATTTCGTGTTTCATGATCATAGCCTCGAAGTGGGGATGAAACGTCACCTGTACGTCTGAACGGCTTTGGTGACACTCAAAAGTTCAAGCGCAAACCCAAAATCAATGGGACGTAGACGGCGCATACCTTGCAACTTGTGCGGCGCGTTTGTGGTGCGCCAGAAAATCTCAGGCTGCTTTGTAAGCCTCCTTCTTCGACATCACCGCCCAGCTAGGCTTTGGATGGCAGTCGTTTGACGCCCACGGGCTGTGCAGGGCGAAGCGGGGTGGGCTTCGCATCGGACAGACAGTTGATAACAACATCGGCGATCCGGGACGAGAGAAAGTCTGACGGTATTCTTGCCGCAATGTCTTCCCCCTCTTCAGGTGAAATTGCGTTGTCGAGCGACCATATCGCTACACCGATGAGAGCATCGGGATTGAGGCGCTTCAATCGCCGGATGGAGAATCTGCCGCGCACCGCTGCATCCATATCCAGGTAGCAGACGACCACCGACGATGCCTGCATGACGGCTTCCGTGTTCAGCTGGCTTGGCAGCAACCCCGCATGACCTGTAACGGTTGCCTGTGCCCCTTGGGCCGAAAGTACCTGTCCCAACATTTCTGCGGTAATATCATCCAGCGCATCATGCCCACCAATACAGACGACCGTTCTGTCCTCCCCAGGCGGGAGTTCAAGCGCGGTCCTGTCGACGGTTAACGTGTCGACTGTAACGTCTTCGTCGTTGTCCAGTTCCTCGTTTGCGATCATCCTGAGATTGTCGATAAGCAGATTGGCACTTCTTATAACCTCTTTGAGCTGTGCTTCATTCATCGCACCACGCACTCGGTCTTGATGTGCGATAAGAAGGGCCGGGATCGCCACGGTCCCGTAATACTCGACCAGGAACTTCTCCTCCAGCATTTCTTCCGCATTATCCGTAGCTTCATTCGGGTCACCCGCAAGTAGGCGCTGGTAAAGCCGTTCCTCGGGGGCAAGGACGGGCTCGTCGCCAAACAGGATCTCGAAAAATTCGAACTGCGGTACGTGCCGTCCCAAAACGACCAGACAAACGGTTAACGGCGTGGACAGGACAAGCCCCACCGGCCCCCATAGCCATGCCCAGAAGATTGCAGACACAATGATCGCGAGCGGTGACAGGCCGGTTCTGGATCCATATAGCCATGGCTCGATCACGTTATTGCTGACAAGCTCGATCACGACGAAAAGAGCAATCGTCCAGACAAGAAGCATCCAGCCGGGTGAGACAGCAAATGCCAGAAAGATCGGCATTACCGCAGCAATAACGGGGCCTATATAGGGGACAAATCTCAAGACAACCGCCAGCATGCCCCACAGCAGCGCGTTAGGTATGCCAAGCAGCCATAAACCTATGCCCAAAGGTATACCGTAAGCGATATTCACCATCAGCTGCATCAGCAAATACTGGCCAACACGGCGGCCAGCCTCTTGAAGGGCTTCGGTCGTCCGGTGCAAATCGCCATAGCCGACCAGCCGGATAAACCGGTCCCGCAGCTGTTCCCTTTCGAGCAGCATGAATATGACGACGACTACAACCAGGCCCGTCGTTGCCAGCGGACTGATCAAGGGACCAATGATGTTCTCCAGTGTCTCGATAGGGCTGTGTGGCGAGAATATCTCGACGAGCACCGGCTTTCTTGGGGGTTCAGAGCCGGTGTCCGAGGCAACAGGCTTTTCTTCAGGACTGCTGATTTCTGCCCCTATTTTATCGGCAAACCGGTTCAGGCGGTTGAAGATTCCGCCCTCCGTGCCGGCCTGTTTCAGGGCCCTGATTTTTTCAATGATATTATATTGATAGGCCGCAATGTTCTGTCCGACCTCAGTTACTTGAAAAGCCAGGATTGCGCTGAAAACAGCAACAATAAGGAAACTGCCCGCAACACTCGTAATAATTGCGACAAGCCGGGGAAATCCCAACCGTCGAAAGAAGGCCACGATCGGAGCGAGCGTGAATGTCAGCAAAACCGCAATGGCGAAGGGCAGAAAAACATCTTTGGCGAAATAAAATACAGCGCTTGTCCCGGCTAACACTGCAAGAGTTGGCCATTTGGTTTGCGACGTGTTTAACGGCCGATTACGAGTAGGAACCCCACCATAGCGGTCCATTGTGCACCCCGCTGCTTATTGCTCAACCGAATGAATAGTGCTGCTTCAATCGATACCCGTCAAATGAAAACCTGCTGGCTGTTGCAAAAATGGGGCATGACCCAAGGCTCTCAGCGTCGCTAAAATACATCAGTGATGAGTGATGCAGGCATCGTAAACTTAGCTGCGGTAAGACCGGCAAGACACCTGTCGCGGCTAAGGCGAACCAGAATATCTATATTCACGCCATGATCGACAATAACCCGGCGACCATTCGCGCAGATAATCTCAAATTGCCCACGGCAAGGATCCTGTGGAGCGGACTGACATTGAGGCGCGGTCTCCTCTATGCGCACCGGGATAAAACCCGTCGCTGAATTTTCTCCATGCCAAACCCCAAAAGCACCTTCACGCGCCAGTTTGCGCCATGAAAATAATTGCGCTGGAAATAAACCGTGGCGACGAGCCACGGTCGTAACGCTGTCCCCGCAGCTATAGCTCTCTTCAACAATCTGCCGTTTCGCTGTCGCGCTGAAACGGCGGCGTCGACCTGTGCCTACAATCTCAAGTACGTTCAATTCATTATAAGTCGTATCGCTGCTCATACGACCTATAATCAGGACAGCAATGAGGCATCACAAGGCGGTCTTCAGCGGATGCATACGTTCCACAATACTAAGGCGTGGAAACTCCTCCGCGATAACACGGCGAAAGCCCATCTCACGCTCTTCATGGCCACGATAGGAAAGCGAACCGGCAAACAGCGCACTCTTGCCTTCTGTCGAGCGGCAAAGAAAACGACCAAGAATATAACCGCCAAGACGACCCGCAGCGCGATTGTCGATACCGATATAACCGACGCGCGGTACATGCATGATATCAGACGCAATGGTGACGATATGTGCGCCGGATTGAGCCAGCGAGTGCATGGCCTCACGCACTGTCGGGTGATCCAGTGCAATTACGCCAACGCCTTGCGTCTGTCCTCTGAGGCATTCAAGCGCACGCGCAAGCGTGTTGGGATTGAAGCTTTCGACACTGTGTAGCTAAGTTCGATCTCAGGTTTCAAGGCCGCCTGTCTGGCAATTTCATCTCGCAGATTGGCTATAAAGCTAGCCTTTCCGGCCAGAGAAACTTAACGTGACAATACCCGAGGGATCCAGTCCTTCAGATCGTGCAACCGCCGAAACGTTGCACCTCGGGATACAATAACCCGGCCTCGCTCAGGATCGGAAGATAGTGGTTACAAACACTTCCCTTGGAGGTGCATGGTTTATGTTGGTGCTTCTCCAGTCACAAACCATTAGCCACCATTGTTTTATGATCAGATCATCGGACGGTTTTCAGCCCGCGCAAGGCGCCACTCTGAAAAAAATGCACGCATCAGATAAAACAATACACCAGCGACAATAGCAGGCCATACCAGAACATATGCAGTCAGTAATAACGGGGTCATAAAAGTCTCCTTCTTATATATTGACCGTGGAATCGAAGTTTCCAGTCTTTTTCGCGATGGTCGAAAAATCGAACTCTTCGGTGTTACGCCAGGACATCCCGACGCAAATCAACGTGCTGATGGCATAGGCAAGAAGCGAAGCCGTCAGCACAGGGTAGGCGTGCAATGCGCCAATGCTGATGGGTGCCACGATGATGATCGCAACTATGCCTGCGGCACGCGCCACCTTGAAACCAAAAAAACCAAACGCCATCAGACCGGCGACAACGCCCACGCCAATAACGGCCAGGATATCTGACACAATAGCAATGCCGCCACTCAACTCGATAAAGCCGAACCGCACCGGGAAGAACACGGCCAGCGCGACAACGACCGATGTGGTGAAGGCTTTGTTTGTAACCTTCGACCAATAGAAACTGGCGATCACCGGGAACACCAGAGCCCCCCAGATGGCGCCGACCAGAACCAGAAGATCAAGGATGTTGAACTTGTTGCTGGCGAAAAACAATGCTGCACCGGTGGCGGTGATCATGGTCAACCGCCCAATGAACAGCATCGTCTTGGGGTTAGCCCGAGCTTTACCCGAAAGATTGCGGCCATAGATGTCCGCCATCATGATTGAGGACAGGGCCGCCAGATCGGAATCCGCAGTGGACGCCAGGGAGCCAATGACCATGATGAAGAAAACGCAGAGCAGCCCCTTGCCCAGATAGGTCGCAGCGAGCTGCGGGATAAGGTTGTTCGTATCACCGTCCATCGGCACGACACCGATATAGAGTGCAATCACACCGAGAATGCCCACGCCGATTACGGTCGCACCATAGCCCACCGTCGCGGTTATGAAGGTGCGCTTGATCATATCCGGACGGACAGCAAATAGCCGCTGCGCAATGGTCTGGTTGCCGATAGCATAAGCCAGAACAGCAGCAATATAGGGTGCGCCCTGATTGAGAAACGCGTCGGATGAAAAGAACGATTTCTGCTCAGATGTCAGGTTTATAGCCCCGGTGACAAATATTTCCGTGCCGCCCGCAGAGAAGAACACAGCCGGTACGATGATAACTACCGCGCCCAGCATGGCACAAACCTGAATGAAGTCAGTCAAGATCGACGCCCGCAGTCCGGACCACAGGGTGTAGAGTAATACACCGGTTGCGACAATCAGGATGCCAGCGCTGAAAGACAACGGCGATAGCATGGCGATCAAGGCCCCGCCAGCAATGAAGTTTGACGTCAGGCTCAGCAGGCTTCCGAGGATGTTGGAACCGGCCAAAATGAGCTGACTCGATTGGCCATGGCGCGCACGCAAGATTTCGGCAAGGCTATGGGCATGAGGCGCCAGCTTTCTGATGCGCATGCCAAAGGGATAGATGAACAGGATCATCAACGCCCCCCAGAGACCGTAATGGATCGGGCCAGAAACACCATAGGTGTAGCCCGATGTAGCCGAAGCGTAGAGTGAAGATGCCCAGATCCAGGTTGCTGTCATGGAGGCGGCGGACATGCCCAAGCCCACATTGTTTCCGGCAGTCATGTAATTATCGGCATTTTCTTTCTTCTTGCCGATAGAAAGCGAAATGTAAAATGTCCCGCCAAAGAAAATAAACAGAAGAAAGAGTGTAAGAGGCGTACCTAATTGTTGATATTGCATTATGACCTTTACGTCGCGATTTTTTGCGTCCCAGAGAAGGGGCTGTGTCTTGTTCTTATAGCTGGGACGAAAGTCACCGAACTGTGAGCGGCACAAAGAGCCGAAACGCGCAGAAGCGCAAAGAAGAGCGCGCGCGTAGGGAAAGCTGAATTCAGCAACCCCTCTTATAAGCAATAATATTCAGAAGTCCACCCTTGAGCTGCTCTGGTTGGAAATGCCGTACGCCTGCAATATGCTTATAATAATATAATAAATATATACTATATAATAAGGATACATATATAGGTATTTTTATTAAACAACTTATGTAATATACTATATAAATCAACTTAAATTATTTATTTTTTATAATTATACTAATTCACAACGATAAATTTAAAAATTAAATAAACTTACCATCATTCACCCACTAAATAGAGTCAACTATTTCGCGGGTCCTGATTCACTGCTGAACTCAATATTCGTCATATTTCACGCGAGAGACATGTAGAAAACAACTGATAATTCACGGTAACAATCGGCGGTTACAGATGTTCAAAGCACTCCGCACAATCTGGACACCACGCTCATCAGTCAGACGCTCAACCATTTCGTTCAGCGTCAATGGATTTGCTCTAGCATATATATCAGATTGCCGCTGTTTATGGTGTTTGAGCACCAGTTACCGTGAGATAAAGCGCATATAGCGACTTGGTTGCCGCAATAAACAGGCGATTGCGCCGCGGCCCGCCGAAGGTCACATTGGCAACCGTCTGCGGGATTTTAATTTTGCCGAGCAAGCTGCCATCCGGCGAAAAACAATGGACGCCGTCGCCAGCGCTGGTCCAGAGATTGCCGGTGGTGTCAAAGCGGAAGCCATCGGGCAGGCCATTGTCTATCGTGCAGAACACATCACCGCCACTTACGCTGCGAGCGTCTGCTGATAGGCTAAAAGCGCGGATATGCCGAGGGGCATCATCGGCATGGCTATAGGCACTGTCGGCCACGAACAGTTTCTTTTCGTCGGGCGAGAAAGCAAGGCCATTAGGCTGCTGAAAATCCGTGATGACCGCTGTAAGTTCACCGCTGGCTGGATCAAGACGATAGACGTTGCGGGTGGGCTGTTCGGGTTCGGCCTTGTAGCCTTCATAATCGGCTAATATGCCATAAGTGGGATCGGTAAACCAGATCGTGCCATCCGAACGGACAATAACATCATTGGGTGCATTGAGTTTCTTGCCATTGAAGCTGTCGGCAAGGATGGTGATGCTACCGTCTACTTCAGTGCGGGTGACGCTCCGTCCGCCATGTTCACAGGTAATCAGGCGCCCTTCGCGGTCACGCGTATTGCCATTGGCGAAATTGGACGGTGCGCGGTAGACCGACACCCCACCCTCAGCTACCCAGCGTAAGATACGCTGGTTGGGAATATCGCTCCACAACAGGCATCCGTGATCGTTAAACCAGACCGGCCCTTCGGCCCAGCGGCAGCCGGTGTAAAGTTCATCGAGGTCGGCGCTTGGCACAATCATTTGCCGGAAGCGCTCGTCATGGATTTCGTAGATCGTATTTCTATGGGACAAGGAGTCGACTCCGGGAACAAGTTTAACGTTTTGCCCTGCGGCTGCTGGCAAGCAGGATCACCGCAATGATGGTGAGGCCTGTCAGAACCAGGCGCACGCCTGCGCCAAAGCCATAGGTGTTGAGCATTGAGACAATGAGAAACATGAACAGGGCTGCACCCCATATGCCGGGAACATTGGAATCGCCGCCTGCCACCGCTGTGCCGCCGATGATGACGACCGCTATGGACATCAGGAGATATTCCGCGCCCATGTTGAGCGCCGCGCCGCCTGAGAAACAGGCCAGTAGAAATCCGCAAAGGGCCGCCAGCATTGCGCAAATAATATAGGTGACGAAGCGCGCGCCATCCACCGGAATGCCCGCCATGCGTGCGGCGAAAGGGTTCTGCCCGATAGCCGATATCCATCTGCCATATATGGTTTTCTTTAACGCAACCCAGCCGATGACGGACAGAATGAGGGCGATAATCGCAACATTGGGAATTCCCAAAGTGGAAGAAGTCGCAAATTGCGCAAGGCTCTCAGGTGGCTTTACGCGCAGTCCGCGATTACTCCAGATAGCCGTTGATTGCACGAGAAAACTTAGTGACAAGGTGGCGATGATCGGGGGGATGCGCAACAGCTTGATCAGCGAATAATTGCAGATGCCTACGGCCAGGCCGATGAGAATTGCGACACCCAGCCCGGCAAAAATCATGCCCTCCTGCGAATCCATGAGCTTGAGCGCAATGGTTGCAGCGAGCGTCATGGTTGCAGGCACCGACAGGTCGATATTTCCAGGCCCCAATGTGATGACGAACATCTGTCCCAGCCCCACGATTACCGAAAAGGACGCGAAGGTGAAGGCTGCATGCGACAAGCCATGGATACCGGCACTGCCCGTAAAGACGATGGTGATGAGCCAGACGGCAACCGTTGCGGCAAACGACCAGATCCACGGGCGCTGTGATAAAACCGAAAAGGCGTTCATCATTTTTTCTCCCGCTTTTCCAGGCGGTTGAGGAAGAGGCGTAACGCCAGTACTGCAATGAGGATCGCGCCTTGTGCTCCAATCTGCCAGTCCGGTGAGATTCGCATGAATGACAGAAAAGAACCAGCAAGGGTTAGCGTCAGAGCGCCGACGACCGCGCCGATGGGGGAAATGCGTCCTCCAACAAATTCACCGCCGCCGAGAATAACACCGGCAATGGAAAGAAGCGTGTAGCGCAACGCAATATTGGCATCGGCGGATGTGGTCAGGCCGACAAGTGCTATGCCGGCAAGGATCGCAAAAAAGGCGGCAAGCGCATAGGTCGCGGCTCTTATGCCGGTGATTGACCAGCCCGCGCGTTCGATGGAGCGTCCATTGCCACCGGCACCGCGGATCAAAACGCCAAATGTAGTGCGCATGATGAGAAAATGGGTGATAAGTGCAATCAGAACGCTTGCGACAATCGCCATCGGGACAAAGGGCGGCTTGGTCGTCATGATCCACCGCGCCCAATCGGGTGCATGCCCTCCCGGAGACGGCAGCAAGAGAACAGCCAGACCGCCCCAGACGAAGCTCATACCCAGTGTGACCACGATGGAGGGCAGGTTTCGCAAATGTATTATAGCGCCCAATGCTGCATAAACGGCAATGGCTGCAGCCAGAATCAGTACGCCTATAAAGGGGTCGGTATTCAGATAGGTTGCCGTAACACAGACCACGAAGCTGACAAAGGTTCCCATCGATAGATCGAGATCATTGACGGCCATGATCAGCATCTGAGCAATCGTTGCCAGTGCGATCGGGACTGCAAGATTAAAGAGCAGATTCAGGCCGGTATAGCTCATGGCGCGCGGCTGCATATAGAATACAGCAGCCAGAAGCAGCACCAGGGAGAAAATCGGAGTCAGCAGGCGGATGGATGCCGAGTTGAGGCGCATTATTCAGCCCCTCCCTCAAAGGATGCGGCAAGGACGTTTTTCTCGGTGATGTCGTGGCCTTCGAGCTGGGTCACGATAGCGCCGTCGCGGAAAACATAAACACGGTCGCAAAGTTCGATCTCGTCCATTTCTGTCGAATACCAGACAAATGTGCGGCCTTTCTCGACTTCATTGCGTAGAATCTCATAGACTTCCTGCTTGGTTCCCACATCCACGCCGCGCATGGGGTCATCCATCAGAATGATGTTGGCGCTTGTAGCCAAGGCGCGCGCGAAAAGAACCTTTTGCTGATTACCGCCCGAAAGCGACAGAATACCATTATCCATATTCTGTGTGCGTATCTGGATCTTCTCTTGCCATTTCTCGCCGATTGCTGCCTCGCGGTCAGGATCGACCAGTTTCATGGATGAAAGGCGGTTGAGCGAATTGATGGTGAGATTGAGGAGAATGCTCCAGAGCGGAAAGGTGCCGTTAAGGCTCCGGTCGCCGGGGACAAAGGCGATTTCACACGCACCCGAAGGCATCCAGTTGGATCGTTGGGCATAGTAAAGATCGAGCAAAATTCTGGTCTGTCCGTGGCCCGCCAGTCCCGCCAGACCGACAATCTCGCCTTTGAATGCTTTGAAGGATTGCGAATCCTTGCCGTGTGCAGGGCGTGACAGAACAGGTATGTCTTTGTCTTGCCTGCTTGCAAGCCGCCGCTCCGCCTTGGCGCGTTCGACGCTTCCCATCGCTTCAACGAGGCTGCGATTGGTGAACTCCTTGGCCGGGCGATTGGCAACCACCTTGCCATCCTTCATGACGACAATTCGGTCGGATGTGGAGAGAATTTCTCCCAGCATGTGTGAAATCAGGATTACTGAGCCGCCCGATTCCACAAACCGCCGGACATAAGCCATAAGTTGTGCCGCAATGCCTGCATCGAGTGACGAAGTTGGTTCGTCCAGAATGACCAGTTTGGGTGCGCTTTGCGGAGCGGTGAAGTTGATGGCGATTTCCACCATCTGCCGTTCTGCAATCGACAACTCGTCGACGCTCGCCCAGACGCTGATCTTGTGATTAGGGAAGATTTCATCAAGCTTGCCGGAAATCAGCCGGATAGCATTGGCGCGCCAATTGGAACTACTCAGGTCGCGCTGCATGATGCGCACGTTTTCGGCAATCGTGAGGTTGGGAAACAGTGACAATTCCTGGAATACGCATCGAACACCATGCTTGCGCGCCGCCAGAACACCGTGATCTGCTTCTCCGTGATAGGAGAGGCTTCCAGCATGCGGCGTGAGCCCTCCATTGATCACATTCACTATGGTGGATTTGCCCGCGCCATTGTGGCCGACAAGTCCGACGCATTCGCCTTCGTAGATCACGAGTTCAGCGCCATCCAGTGCCTTGACAGCACCAAACTGCATTCGGATGTCCCGCGCTGCCACGACCTCTTGCTTCAGGGGTGTTTCTACCATGCTCAAACTATGATTGGAGAAAGGGAGGGGGCGGTTTGGCCGCCCCGTCTGGCTCAGGGACAGCTAGTTTGCTTCGCTGATGATCTTCTGGGCGTCTTCCAGACTATATTCGACATTCGCCACACCACCCTTCTGGGTATTGGTGAGCGAATCCTCAAGCGTATCCTGGCTGATGCTCAAAAATGGAACAACGAGGTCTTTCTTGACTTCCTGGCCGTCAAGAATCTGCTGGGCGACCCAGAATGCAAGCGTGGAAACACCGGGCGCAATTGAAACCGACATGGTTTCGTAGCCGTTTGCGTCTTTTTGCTGCTTCCACCATTGCAACTCATCTTCACGATTACCCATGATGATGATCGGTGTCTCGCGTTTGGCGGCTGCAAAAGCCTGCGCTGCGCCATAGCCGTCACCGCCCTGCGTCACAACCGCATCAATTTTCGGCAGGCTTGGAAGAATGCCGGCCACTGCGCGCTGCGCCACATCCGCTGCCCAATCGCCGTTGACAGAACCGACGATTTTGAAACCTGGATGCCTGGCTACACCGGCTTCGATGCCGGCATGAATGTTGTCGTCTACTGAAACACCGGCAAGACCACGGATTTCCAGCAGGTTTCCGCCTTCCGGCAAACGTTTTGCGAGATAGTCGATCTGGCCTTCACCCATTGCCTTGAAGTCGACTTCAATGCGCCAGGCACATGGCTCGGTTACGATACCATCGAAGGATACCACCGTTATGCCGGCATCACAGGCTTCCTTGACTGCACCATTGAGCGCTGTCGGGGAAGCTGCATTGATGACGATTGCGTCATAGCCTTGCAGGATCATATTCTGGATCTGCGCGGCCTGCTCGGTTGCCTGATTTTCAGCCGTGGTGAAAGCATCGGCAGCGGCGACGATGCCGGAACTGACCGCTTCCTTTGTCACCTTATCCCAGCTTTCGAGCATCGCCTGACGCCATGAATTGCCGGCATAATTATTTGAAAATGCGATTTTCTTTGATGATGTATCGGCAAAAGCGCCGCCTGCTGCCATTACGCCTGCCAGCGCGACGGATGCGAAAAGAATCTTTCCAAGCTGCATCTAATCCTCCCATGTGCACTATTTAAGTTCTTATGCATGGTGAATGCTTCGGAACTGTTCAATCTATGTGCGTAACCTCCCACACGGCCGCTTTCTGGCGACCCCCAGTTTGGCGAAACATTCCCAATGTGTTGCTTCGCGTAAATCTTGCAAAAGCTTTGCCATCGCAAAGACACAGACAGTTTCTGCAAAATTTCTGGTTGAACAAGAATGAAATAAATATGCTATTGAGGGAAGGCTGATCGAAGCAATTAGGCTGCGGATTGCCGCAACAAAATTGCGGGAAACCGCAAGACGCCTTGTGAGGGAAATAGCATATTAAAAGAAAGCAGTTCGCGTTTTGGGAGGAGATACACTTGCTTGAACGCGTTCCCGAACGAAGATCGGAACTGGCTGCCGAGCGGCTTCTGGAGCATTATCTCAATATTTCGAGATTGCTCGCCGGTCAACTCGATTTCGATTCCATCATTCAGGCGGTAGCGGCAGAGATAAACTATATTCTGCCTTATGATCATCTTGATGTCTGTATCAAGATGGTGGACGGCAAATTTCATATTGCTTATGAAAGCGGAATTGAAACCGCCTGGAGTAAAAATCCTCCGGCGCTTTTGTCTGGCAGTCCCATTCGCTCGCTTCTATCGGGTGAAGTCGATTATCTGCTGACAGATAATGCATGTTCAGACGGGCGCTTTCATTTCGAAGGCTCGTTTTCCACTCCCATTCTCGAACATGGTCTGAAATCACGATTGCATGTTCCACTCAAAGCGCAAGGAGCCATTATTGGCGCGCTGAGCTGCTCCAGCCTTCACGCAGCCCGTTATACGATGCAGGATATTCGTAATGCACAATCGGTCGCGGATCTGCTCGCGCCCTATTTCTATGCAATCCGTGCGACGGAGCAGGCCAAGCAATCAGCCGTTGTCGAGGCGGAAGCCAATGCCCGCGAGGAGGGGTTGCGCTTAGGGGCGTTGAAGCTGACGGAAGCTTTGGAAATGGAGCGGCAGCGCATCGGAATGGATCTTCATGACCAGACCCTGGCTGATCTGACACGGTTGGCGCGTCATGTGGAGCGCCTGACCCGTAGTCCCGATCTTACGGGTGAGCAGTTGGAACCGCTCTTTCGCGGACTTCAGAATTGCATGCATGATCTTCGCCAGATCATTGAAGAGGCAAAGCCGTCGGTTCTCCAGCTTTTTGGTTTTGTCCAGGCAGCGGAAAATCATCTTGTTCGATCCGTTCAGGATAGCGGCTCGATGATTGAATGGGTGCTCGAAGATCGTAGTGGCGGTCTGGTGGATGGGTTGAAGGGCACGGTGGAGACTTCACTTTTCCGTATCGTGCAGGAAGCAATCAACAATGCCATTCGCCATGCGCATGCAGAGGAAGTGCGGGTGCGGCTTTCCAACGGAGATGGCCGTTTGCAGGTCGAGATTATGGATGATGGAATCGGCATGGACCGCCAGATAGAGCGCAAGGGACGGGGCATTGATAATATGCGAACGCGCGCACGACTTATTTCGGCGGCATTTTCAATCAGTAACAATCCGGAAGGCCGGGGCGTGTGCGTGAGCATATCTCTGCCTAAATTTATGCATAGCAAAATAGCAGGAGGCAAAGATGGACGTTCTTATTGTTGAGGACGATCCCTTGCATCGTGCTTATCTGGGTGAAGCAATCCGGGCGGCCCTGCCAGAATGCGTTGGGGTCTATGAAGCGCCCAATGGCCTGGAGGGTGAAAAGCTCGCCCGGCAATATCGCAGCGCCCATATTGTGATGGATCTTCAGATGGACGAGCGTAACGGCATCGAAGCTGCGCGAACCATCTGGAAGGAAAACCCGGAAACCCGGATTCTATTCTGGTCCAACTATGCGGATGAGGCCTATGTACGCGGTGTTTCCAGAATTGTACCCGAGGGCGCAGCCTATGGCTATGTACTGAAATCGGCATCCGATGATAAGCTTCGATTGGCGCTGCGCAGTATTTTCGTTGAGGCGCAATGTGTAATTGACCGCGAAGTGCGGGGCCTTCAACAAAAAAGCCAGGGCCATCTTCGCGGTTTTAGTGAAGCCGAATATGAGATTCTCGTCGATATAGCGCTTGGGCTTACGGACCGGGTTATTGCCCGGCGGAGAAATCTCTCCTTGAGAAGCGTTCAGAACCGCTTGCAGCAGCTTTATGACAAGCTTGGCGTCTATCAGGAAAAAGCAGACCCGAACGAAAGCCATTTCAATTTGCGCGCACGCGCGGTTACGGTTGCATTGCTGCGGAAGCTTCTTAATTATAATGGGCTGGAACGCGCTGACGCCGAACTTCGCGAATGGCTGAATCGCGAATCAACGAGGTGAAGACCGTCTCTAAAGATTTGGAGAATCCGCTGCGCCGCCGTGCCGACATCTGTAGACGGTCACTGAAATAACGAAACGTAACAGGAAATAGTGGAGTTCACCGTGAGTGAAAGAATTTGATACCAATTGTCCGCATCCGTCTTCGCCGTCTAACGGGGAACTGGATCGCGGCAGACAAAGTTTCTGCATGATAATCGAATTTCTGGCAGGCGCTTTACGTGCCAATAACTTATCAAACGCGATAAACTCCCTACACTACCCTCACTCTGCTACGATTACATCAGCGACATGAATCGGACAGCCCGGATCGATTCATAGAATGCGTTGGACGTTCTCGCTTGAATATCGGATTCTGGGTGCATGTCGAACCAGAATTCGTTTCCGATACATTTTCATAAGATCGAACCGCACAACAACATGCGTCGCTTCTACACTTTGTCGGTTCAACCCAATCTGTTCGGTGAATGGTGTGTCATGCGCTATTGGGGCCGGATCGGGACACTCGGACAATCCCAGCAACAGACCGTTTCAGAGGTGGTTCGGTTTGTCTGCACAGTTTCGGGCGTTTCGTTAAGTGGATTTCCGCCTCGATTATGCCGCCACCATCATTG
>NZ_QGDB01000015.1 GCF_003149535.1 Falsochrobactrum shanghaiense
ATCTCCTGTTCCCGGCATCTAAGCCGAAGTCAGGCAGAAATTCCACTTATCTCCGCTGTCCAGATTTCCCGAACCACCTCTGCTACCACCCGGCGATCCATGGATTTGAACAGATAGCCAACACATCCAGTGCCGGAAAATGGATCCAGAACGCTCTCGAAATCCAGTTCATTCAAGGTGTCAAATATCCACGGCAGTAGCCGCGATTTCGAACCCATATAGCGCAGATCAGGGTAACGAGTTGCGCGGTTTGGCAACTCGTTAGGCTTCTGCAGGTGTAGGAGCTCGAAGTGGTACAACATTGGATGCCAAGTTCACTTGCAGCCCATCATGCCTCGGGGTTCATTTTCAGCTGTACGGCTAGTGATAGAATCGCTCGTCCGACTAATAGGAATATGGTGTAGCCGATATGAGGCATCTGATCAAAGATAGTGAACCCGTTATGATGCCGCAGTTGGGTGACGGAGCGGGGCATCTAACGCGCTGAAGGACAATCCTTTTGCCGTGAGATTTCGCTCCGCGGGCTAATAACGAAAGATGGCCGCTCGTCAGACTAACGTATCCTAGACAATCAGTAGGTTGCGCATTCATCAATTCATTTGAAGGTTCGATCCGCTCAAGAGCGGAGAAGCTCATCCCCATTGACTTGCGCCAGCGGAAAACCGATTGTAGATCCCGGCGGTGTCCGCCCCGCCCTTTGGCGCGACCGTCGAGGAACTGATATGAAGCGTGACGAGGCGGAAACCTGCTTGGCATTGACGTCGTTCTAGCGGCGTCAGTGCCAATGACGACGCAACTGCCTTACGTGCCCTCAGAATTTTCTGTTGATGCGCAGCTTTAATTTTGATCCGAACCGCTGCAGACCTGCCGCGGCGGCAGTCATTCTCAATACTCTCATATCAGATCGCTGTTGATGGTGTCTCGCGATCGATTTCGTCCAAGACCTCCTGGGCCAGACGAAAGCTCTCTATCGCAGCCGGAATCCCGCAGTACACCCCCACTTGAAGGAATGCTTCCTGAATTTCCTCGCGTGTGACGCCATTGTTCAACGCACCACGCACATGAAGTTTAAGCTCGTGAGGCCGGTTGAGAGCAGAGAGCATTGCAAGGTTGAGAAGGCTACGCGTCTTCCGTTCAAGTCCTGGACGGTTCCAGATTTCATCCCAACAATATTCCGTCGTCAATTGCTGCATCGGCCAGTTGAAAACATCGGCCGCAGCGATGGACTTGTCGACGTACTCAGCCCCTAGTACTTCGCGGCGGGTCGCAAGACCTCGGTTAAATTTTTCAGTGCGAGGCCTCTCCATGGCAAGTTCCTTTCAAATTGTTCGGCTGCAACTCTAGTCGTTGTCCACTGGCAGGGCCGAGGTTAGGAATGCCTGCAGTTTGATCGCCTGATCGCTGCTGTCGATCAGTTTCTCCAACGTCGTTACAAGAAAGGAGAGATCATCGGGCTGAAGCGGCCCGAACTGTACATCGTTGACCTGCCGCTGGATGGGCGCAAGCTTCGAGAGCTGCCGCCACGCCTTGTCGGTGAGCGACAGCCGAACTTTGCGGCGATCCTCCGGGTCGGGCTCTTTTGTAATTAGGCCGCGTTTCACAAGCTTGTTCGTCACCGTCGTAACAAAGGCGCCAGAGAGGTGGAGGCAGGAGGCAAGCTGGTTGACGTTGACTGACTCTCCGTCGGCCTGGAGATGGCCAATCGAAATCAGTATCGTGTAGTCAACCCCTGGAAGGCCGATAACTCGGCCGTGACCCGATCGGATGGTTTCGTGGCGGGTCAGGAATGCAAAAAAAGCGTGTACGAGGCGACGAAACTCCTGGTCGGAGCCTTTCACCAGGAGTTCGTGTCGAGACACCGTTAGCGGGCGATTGGAAGTCTTCTCCGCCCCGTCCTTGGCAGGGGTTTTCTCGGCTCTAGCTGCCATACTTCGCACCTCTCAAATGTTGCATCCACGAAATACCTAGAACGATATGCATAGGACAACAATGCAAATTTGTTATGCTTTTAAAAAAAGCAAAAAAATTAATGGATGTGATGAAGTGCCGCCAAGGTGCTCGGGCGTCTGGATGTGCCAAGGCGTTATCTAAATCAACGGCCGTCAAGGCCCTCTCGCCTGCTTCCCAACCGGATTAGCGAGAAGGCCAACAGTTCCCTTACATCACCGGATTGCTTAGTTTATAAGCTCATCAAGTTCTCTTCTTTACAAAGCTAATTTTAAGTGCAAACATAGATGGCAGTTATCAATGACGGGAGGCACCCATGATTAAGGTTCGCAACAAATTCGTCCAGATAGAGGACCGCTCCTTCGAGGCTGGCAAGTGGCACGAAGAAGGGCTACGCCGCGCGGCGGTGGCCATTGTTGTTAACAACCCGCTCGTCGGCAAATATCAGGAAGATCTGACGGAATTCGTTGAAGCCAGTGCGGAGCTCGGCGCGATCGTCGGCGATATGCTTGTCGAAGCAATGGGCTCCTACCCAATTCAGTCTTACGGCAAGGCGGGTATCGTCGGTATCAACGGAGAGCTTGAGCACGCAAACATGCTGCTCACCACGACTTTCGCCAACCCCATCCGTGAGCGGATTGGTGGTGCAGTAGCCTGGATCTCGTCCTTCACGAAGGTCGGCGTACCTGGTTCGTCGATCGACGTGCCGATGAACCACAAGGACGCTGTCTATGTCCGCAGTCACTACGGCGCGATGACGGTGACCCTGTCAAACGATGTTCCACATGCCGACGAGATCGCGCTGATCTTCTGCGCCGCAAACCGCGGTCGCCTCAACGCTCGTGTCGGTGGTCTCAAGCACGAAGAGGTCAAGGCCTTCGACGGCCTGAAGTGAGTCCGAGATGCGTACAGCAATCATCAATATCGGGACGATTGTCTCAGGTGATCTCAATGCGCTTGTCGCGCAAGGCGACTGTATCATCACCGACAACGGCAAGATTGTTCACCTCGGCGCCAAAGATCCCTCGCTCGTTGAGAGCGCCGACGTGGTGATCGACGCAGCAGGCACGACCGCAATGCCGGGCCTGATCGACAGTCACGTTCATATCACTTTCGGCGACTACACGCCGAGACAGCGGACCGTTGGCTATCTCGAGAGCTACGTTCATGGCGGCACGACCACGTCGATTACCGCCTCGGAAGTCCACACGCCTGGCCGACCGACGGACGCACAGGGTGTGAAGGCCCTGGCAATGGCTGCAAGAGCCTGTTTTGAGGGCTATAGGCCGGGCGGCATGAGAGTGCATGCCGGCTCCGTAATCCTCGAACCGGATCTCCGCGTCGAGGATCTGGACGAGCTTCGCGCTGGTGGTGTCTGGCTCGCCAAGGCAGGTTTCGGACGCTTCGCGACACCATTCGACTATGCACCGCTGATGAATGCGGCGCGTGCGAAGGGTTTCGTCACCACTATGCACACAGGCGGGTCATCCATCCCCGGATCGTCAGGTATTTGGGCAGAGCATGTTCTGCGTTCCAATCCGAATGTGTCATTCCACGTCAATGGTGGGCCGACGGCGATGCCTGACGAAGGGTTCGCAACGTTGGTCAATGAGGGCAAGGACATTGCGCTCCAGCTTTGTACCGCCGGCAACCTCCGGACGGCGCTTCTGACAGCGAAGCTCCTGGATGAAGCGGGAATGCCTGAACGCCTTCTTATAGCGACCGACACGCCGACTGGGTCCGGAATTATGCCGCTTGGCATGTTCTACACCATAACGCACCTGTGCTCGCTTGGCGGCATGTCGCCGGTGCAGGCGATTGCGGCCGCTACCGGAAACAATGCCCGTGTCTACGGACTAAACTCTGGAGTTCTAGCAGCGGGACGCGATGCCGACATCGTCCTCATCGATGCTTGCGATGGTGGATCCAAGAATGATGCCCTCTCGGGGATCAGCAACGGTGACGTCCCCGCTGTCGCGGCGGTGGTCACCGCAGGTGTCCCAAGGTTTGTGGGGCGCTCGCGGAACACGCCGGCTTCGATCCGCAAGGTCAAGGTCACTCGATCGAACGTAGTAGAGTTGTTCTCGGGCGCTGCCGCCCACTGAGGCTGTCTTCCCCCGGTTGCCGCGCGACCGGGAGATCGTACCCAATCTAGACCTATTCGGGACCAGTGAAATGACACTTTCCAAAAGCCTTCTGGCGCGTCTCTCAAATCCTTCTATTGCGGTGGACAAGGCACTTGTCGCCGGCGAGTAGGTGTCGAGCGCTCAGAGCGGCAAGACATTTGATGTCACCAATCCATCGACCGGTGAAGTCATCGCGACGCTTCCCGATCTGGGTCGTGAAGAAGCGGCCCGCGCCATTGAGGCCGCAAACAAGGCGCAGAAAGCCTGGGCACGCCGTACCGCGAAAGAGCGATCGAATGCCCTCCGTGCGCTTTTCGACCTCCTCATCGCGAACGCCCGGGACCTCGCCGTTCTGCTGACCGCAGAGATGGGTAAGCCCGTCGCCGAGGCCGAGGGTGAGATCCGCTATGGCGCTTCATATGTCGAATGGTTCTCGGAAGAGGCACGACGCGTGTATGGCGATACCATACCCGGCCATCAGGCGGACAAGCGCCTGACCGTCATTAAACAGCCGGTCGGTGTGGTCGCGGTTATTACCCCTTGGAACTTTCCGAATGCCATGCTGGCTCGCAAGCTCGCACCGGCAATCGCAGCAGGGTGCGCAATGGTGTCGAAGCCCGCTGCCGAGACGCCCCTGTCGGCGCTTGCTCTGGCCCGTCTCGCCGAGCTGGCAGGTTTTCCAAGCGGGCTGTTCAGCGTGATCACCTCGACGGACACGCCGTCGATTGGCAAAGAGTTTACCGAAAACGCGACTGTCAGGAAGCTTACCTTTACCGGATCGACGGGAGTCGGAAAGATCCTGATGCGTCAGGGCGCCGAGAACATCCTCAAGCTCGGGCTCGAGCTCGGTGGCAATGCACCGTTCATCGTGTTCGATGACGCAAATCTCGACGCGGCCGTCGAAGGCGCCATGGTCGCGAAATTCCGGAACAATGGCCAGACCTGTGTGTGCGCCAACCGCATATACGTGCAGTCCAGCGTCTATGATGCATTCGCCAAGAAGCTTGCAGAGCGCGTTACGGCACTGCCGGTTGGCGATGGCTTCGAGCCGGGTGTTCTGATTGGGCCGTTGATCGATCGCAAAGCGGTTGCGAAAGTCAGTGAGCACATCGACGATGCGGTCTCACGCGGCGGCAAGGTCTTGGTCGGCGGTAAACCGGCAGCTGCGGGTGGCCTCTTTTTCGAGCCCACCTTGCTAACCGACGTGGATCTCGGGTCGCGGGTCTCACGTGAAGAGACGTTTGGTCCAGTTGCTCCACTCTTCAAATTTGATACCGAAGAACAGGTCATTGAGCTGGCCAACAACACCGAATTCGGTCTGGCGGCTTATTTCTTTGCCAGGGATGTGTCTCGCGTCGCTCGCGTATCGGAACAGCTCGAGTACGGCATGGTCGGCATCAATACCGGCCTGATTTCGACAGAAGTGGCGCCGTTTGGCGGCATCAAGCAGTCTGGCTAGGGTCGTGAAGGATCACGCTACGGGCTCGATGATTACCTCGAAGTCAAATATCTCTGCCTGAGTGTAGAGGCTTAATCAAAAATGAAGGCCGCCATCTAACCCGCTTCCTCACCGAAAGGTGATAGAGGTCGCGCTGCCCTCCATCTGCTTTCAGCGCGGTGCTTGGCAGCCTGCTCGGCGGTTTCAATCCTCCGAGTGACATCAGAGGATCCCCCTCCCGAACAGCAAATCCACAAAAACAGCTAGCTCTAAATGCCATGCAAAAATAGCTGGCAAATGAAGCTAATTTAGATAGCATACTGATCGAGCGCGAAAACCTACGAGGAGGAACGCATGGATACAGCCCTTGCCGAATTCGATCAGAAACAGCTTCGTGACGCCTTCGGTCACTTCGCAACCGGTGTCTGCGTCGTAGGCTTTGTTGGTCAGGATGGCACGAAAGTCGGCATCACCGTCAACTCGTTCACATCGCTCTCGCTCGACCCCGCCCTGCTACTTGTCTGTCTCGGCACCAATCTTCGCAGCCATGACGCAATGGTCTCAACCGGCGGTTTCGGAGTCAGTGTTCTGTCTGAAGACCAGCGCGATATCTCTGGCAGGTTTGCGACGCGCGGTGGCCCCAAGTGGGACGGCATGGCCTTCATCGAAGGCAAGGAGGGAGCCCTGATGGTTCCCGGCGCTATCGCCTGGTTCGATTGTGAAGCCGAAGCCGCTTATCCGGCCGGCGACCACACGATCCTTGTCGGCCGCGTGCGAAATTTCATGGCGGACAAGGACAAGCGTCCGCTGCTCTTCTTCCGTGGCGCCTACGGGCAGGCCGCGTGATCACCCCTTCTATCTTTTGGGAACATCAGTATATGCTTAACAAACTTGAGACAAAGCCCATGGTCAAAACGGGCCAGGACCATATCAATGCGGTTCGTGACGGTCGTCAGATCTATCTCGACGGAAAGGTGATCACCGACGCGACCGAGCATCCGGCTTATCGCAATGCGATCAAATCTGCTGCGATGCTCTACGACTACCAGGCCGCTCCGGAAAATATCGAGCGCATGACGTTCGATCTCGGTGACGGGCACCGCGTGAATCGTGCGTGGCAGCTTCCTCGGTCTTATGCGGAACTGGTCGAGCGCCGCAAGGCGCTGACCGAGTGGTCCGAACTTACCGGCGGGTTTCTTGGCCGGGATCCGGCTCACGTCGCCTCGTCGATGTGCGGTCAGTTCATGGGCGCAGAGATCTTCGACGAGCATTCTCCGGCGCGTGGCAAGGCATTTCGCGATTGGTTCCACGAAGCGCGTCGCAACGACGTCTTCATGACCTACGTCATCAACAACGTTCAAGGCGACCGCTCGAAGGCCTATGGGGATCAGGGACCGGGTGCAGAAGACATGGTTGCCCGGATCGTAGACGAAGACAGCGAAGGCATCACAATTCGTGGCGCCAAGCTGTTCGCGACCTCGGCGATCATGGCAAACGAGATCTTCGTCGGAACCGGTCAGCCGTTGAAGCCAGGCGAAGAACACCTCGCGTTCTCCTGTGCGCTTCCGATGGATGCCAAAGGCATCAAGCTCCTGTCGCGCAAGTCTTACGAGCAGCATGCCGGCTCGGAATTCGATTATCCGCTCTCGACCAATTTCGACGAGAACGACGCGCTCGTCTTCTTCGATGACGTCAAGGTTCCGTGGGAGCGCGTGTTCGTCCATCGCGACACCGCAATGTGCCGCAAGCAGCTTCACAACACTCCGGCGCACGTTTACGCGAACTATCAGTCTGAGATCCGCATCGCCGTAAAGCTGCGCTTCTTGGTTGGTTTGGCTCGCGGCATCGCAGAGGTCATCAACACGATCACCGTGCCGGCGGTCGCCGAGACCCTCGGTCGTCTTGCTGCCCAAGCGGCCACCATCGAAGGCCTTGTCTGGGGCATGGAAGCCAAGGGACGTAATGTGAACGGGTACTACATCCCGGATGCGCATCTCCTGTATGCGGCGCAGGTGCAGAGCCAGGAGATCTATCCGGAGGTGATCGCCACGATCCGCGAACTCGCGGGTGGTGCACTTCTCATGCTGCCGTCCTCGGTCGAAGATTTTACGAATTCTGACATCGAGACGCTCATCAAGCACACTCAGATTTCGCCGGCGGTCTCGAGCCTCGATCGTATTAAGCTCTTTAAGCTCATCTGGGATGCTGTCGGTTCGGAATTCGCCTCGCGACATGTCCAGTACGAAATGTTCTATTCGGGTCCGAAATTCGTCACTCGAGGCAACTCGTTCAGGACCTACGATTGGGATCGCGCAAAGGCAACGCCAAACAAGCTCCTGTCGAGCTACTCGCTCGAAGGGAGCCTGAAGGGTCGCTGATGCGGCCCCTCACAAAAAACCGCTTGAAATAGCTAACTCAGTTAGCTAGAAAAAAAACATAATAAGGGGAACAACCTAGACGCCTCCCAGTCGCCGCGCACCTTCGCGCGGCGGGTAGAGGGCCTGCGCGCTGAAAATGAATATGCGTGCTTGCTTGCGTCCGAAGAAGTTCTCCCGGAGTGATCTGATCTGTTGCCGCCTCGAGCGGCACCAGACCAAGTGATGAAAACACTCACGATCGGATGGGACTATGACCACACCTTCTAACAACACTGGGAATGAAATCTGGCGCTGGACTGCGACCGAGATCGCGCACCGCGTTCGCACTGGCGCAATCTCCGCTCGTGAAGCGGTCCAGAGTTCGCTTGACCGCATCGCGGAGACCAACCCGACCCTCAATGCCATCGTCGAGCTCTCCTCCGACGAGGCACTGAAGGCAGCTGATCAGGCCGACCGCATGGTCAAGGGCGGCGACGAGCTCGGTCCGCTCCATGGCGTTCCCGTCACCATCAAGATGAACACGGACCAAGCCGGTCACGCGACCGTCGATGGCGTACCTGCATTCAAGGACGCGGTCGTTGACGCTGATAGCCCGCAGGTCAAAAGCCTTCGTGATGCCGGAGGCATCATGGTCGGCCGCACAAACACCCCAGCGTTCTCGTTGCGCTGGTTTGCAAACAACGACGTCTATGGACGCACGTTGAGCCCTTGGAACAAGGCGCACACCCCCGGTGGTTCGAGCGGCGGTGCAAGCTCCTCCGTCGCAGCTGGCATGGTGCCGATCAGCCATGGAAACGACATCGGCGGTTCCATCCGCTACCCAGCCTACGCCTGTGGGATCTACGGCCTGCGTCCGACTGTCGGCCGTGTCTCGGGCTGGGTCGGACCTGCAGAGGCTGACCAGTCACTCTCCTTCCAGTCGATGTGGGTCCAGGGCCCGATCGCTCGTTCCGTTTCCGACCTTCGTCTCGGCCTCCAGGCGATGGCGAAGCCGGATCCGCGCGATCCGTGGTTTGCGCCGGCTCCCCTGAGCGGGGCACCTCTCCGTCGTCCGATCAAGGTCGGCGTCGTTCGTGGCGAAGAAATCGTCAAGCTGCACCCGGGCGTCGCGCAGGCGATCGACAAGGCCGCCGGCTGGCTGAAAGATGCCGGCTACCAGGTCGAAGAGATCAGGGTTCCCGCATTCGAGGAAGCCTACAAGCTCTGGTACCTCCTCTGTATCGAAGAACTTCGCTCGGAAGTTCCCTTCATGCACAAGGAAGGTGATGATGGCATTCGCGGTGTGTTCAACACCTATTTTGCTGCCGCACAGCAGTGGTGGCCGGAAAAGCCGACGCTTGAAGACTACATGAAGGGCTATGCCCGTCGGGGCACGCTTATCGCTCAAGTCCAGAAGATCTTCCAGGAATACCCGATCCTGCTTCTTCCGATCTCGGCCGAGCCTCCTTTCGAACAGGATGCTGACTATCTCGACATCAATCGAGGCATCGAGGTCATTCGCGCGAACTGGGGCGCGATGGCAATCCCGATGCTCTCACTGCCCGGCATTTCAGCTCCTGTCCACGTCCACAACGGCCTGCCGTGTGGCGTCCAGATGATCGGGCCGAAATTCCGTGAAGACATCCTGCTTTCTGCCGGCGAAGTCCTGGAAGCGCGGACGGAGGTAAGAACGCCCATCGACCCAAGATAAGCCGACAGTCTTTCATCAACGCATAACAACGACCTAAAAGAGGGGTTCTTATGAAAGTCGAACGTCGTAAATTCCTGGCTGGCAGCATCGGGCTGCTGGCCATGACCTCGAACTTCCCAAAGGCCTTTGCCCAGGGAGGGGACCCGATCAAGATCGGGTTCCTCATGGACATGACCGGACCGCTCCAGGTCTATGGCAAGCCGAAGGCAAATTGCATTCAGCTGGCCGTCGATGAACTGAATGCAAAAGGCGGTGTCCTTGGTCGCCCCGTTGAATTGGTCACGTACGATACACAGTCGCAGACCCAGCTCTACGGCCAGTATGCGCAGCAGCTGATGCTGAAGGACCGCGTTGCTGCGGTATTCGGCGCCGTGACGAGCGCATCGCGCGAGGTTGTTCGTCCCGTGCTCAATCGCGGCAAGACGCTCTACTTCTACAATACCGTCTATGAAGGCGGTGTGTGCGACCGCAATACGTTCGTGGTCGGCTCGACGCCACAGCAGCAGCTGGTCGAGCAGATCCCCTACATGATCAAGCGGTTCGGCAAGAAGGGCTACGTGGTGGCCGCCGACTACAACTTCGGTCACCTCTCGAACGACTGGATTCGCAAGATCGCAGGCGACGCAGGTGGTGAAATCCTCGGATCGGAATTCTTCCCCCTCGAGGTTAACAACTTCTCCGCAGCAATCGCGAAGATCCAGAGCCTGAAGCCCGATTGGATCCACAACATCTTCGTCGGCCCGGCGCACGAGTCCTTCTACGGGCAGTGGGCATCGGCTGGCATGAACAAGCAAATCGGCATGTCCTCGAGCACTCTGCAGCACGCCAGCGAATTGCAGCGCCTGCCGCCGGAAGTCAGCGAAGGGATCATCGCGGTCGGCAGCTATTTCGACGAGATCGATACGCCTGAAGCTGCGGATTTCCGTGCCAAATACGCGGCTAAGTTCGGCAGCAAGACGGTGGATAGCACTATTGCGCCGGCCGACTACTATGCGGTCCTCCTCTGGGCGGAGGCCGTCAATAAGGCAGGCAGCCCAGACCGTGACCCGGTTATTGCAGCGCTTGAAACCGGCATCTCTGCGTCAGGGCCGAATGGTGTCGTGACCATTGACGCAAAGAGCCATCACTGCACCCAGAACGTCTACCTTGGCGAGGTCAAGGGCGGAAAGGTGGCGATCCTTGAGAAGTGGGATGCGGTCTCCCCAACCGGCGCCGACAATCGCTGCGACCTGATCGCCGAACCTAAGACAAACAAGCAGTTCGGCGCGATGCAGTAATGCTGCGACTCTAGTCACTGGGAGACAGAAATGAGCTCAATCATCGTAACGTTAATAGGGCTCGCTTTTGCAGTGGCTAGCCTTTTTCTGACGAGTGTGGGTCTGGCCATAATCTTCGGGATGATGCGCGTGATCAACTTCGCCCACGGAGAGTTCCTGATGCTGGGCGGTTACGCCTTCATCCTGAGCGTTCACGCGGGCGTAAATCCGTGGGTGGCGATGCTTGTCATCGCCCCCGTTTCCGTCGGACTATTGGGTGTTGTCGTCGAACGCCTCATCATCCGGCGCCTTTACGGTCGGCTGGTGGACACCATCCTTGCTACATGGGGCCTGAGCCTTGTGCTCACGGGCATCGCCAGCGTCGTCTTCGGCTACAATCAGCCGGGGATCGCTCCGCTCCTTTCGGACTTCCGCATCGGCGAATACAGTGTTGCTGGTTACAATATTTTCATCATCGTCGTGGCCATCGTCCTTCTTGCCGGCCTGTTCGCGGTCTTCCGCTTCACCAATTTCGGTCTGAAGCTCCGCGCAACGATGCAAAACCCCTCCATGGCGGCTGCGGTAGGATTGAACGTCAACCACGTCTACATGGCGACGTTCGGATTGGGATCGGCCCTCGCCGGCCTCGCGGGCGCAGTCATCGCACCCCTTACCGGCGTCCAGCCGGTGATGGGCGCGACCTATATCGGCAAGACCTTCATCACGGTGATCAGCGGAGGGCCGCTGGCTCTGACCGGAACATTCTTCTCCTCGAGCCTCCTTGGCCTGATCAGTGAAATCACCACCGTCTTCTCGACGCCTGTCATCGGCGAAGCGGCCCTTCTGGCGGTCGCTGTAGTCATGCTCCGTATCTTGCCTGCCGGTATTACCGGCCGCTACTTCAAGCGAGGCGTCTGATGAAATCGAAAAACTGTATCGAACTCGGCGCAATCGCTGTCGCCGGAACCGCAGTCATTCTCACCCTGCCGATCGTCACCGAGATCTACACGATCTACAGCGTATCGGTATATCTGATCATGGCTATGCTGGCTCTCAGCCTCGGCTTTGTCTGGGGCATCGGCGGGATCCTGAGCTTCGGCCAGGCCGCATTCTTCGGGATCGGTGGCTATACTTACGCGCTCTATGCGATCAACGAAGGCAGCAGCACCATGCCACTTCTCATGGCGGTCGCTGTACCGGCAATCGTCGCCGCGCTGGTGGGCTACTTCACTTTCTACGGACGGGTGAGCGACGTCTATTTTGGCGTGATCTCTCTCATCCTTGCACTCATCCTCTATAACGTCGTCAACAGCTCGTCCGGTGCTGAATTCACGATCGGCTCCGCGCCGATCGGGGGTTACAACGGCATTCCGACTGTCCCGTCCATCAACGTCCCGTTCGCACCCGATCAGCAGCTCGACTACGGTCAGTTCTTCTACGTCGCCGCCTTCTCGCTGCTGATCGTCTATCTGTTGCTCCGCGTTCTGATGCTCGCAAAGTTCGGCCGCGTCGTGGCCGCCGTTCGTGAAAACGAACTGCGCGCCGAGCTGCTCGGATACGATGTTCGCCTTTACAGGCTTGGCACGTTCTGTATCGGCGCCGGTATCGCAGGCTTCGCTGGCGCGCTTTTCGCGGCCTGGGGCAACTTCATCGGACCTAGCGTGTTTTCACTCGGTTTCAGCGCCCAAGTCATCGTTTGGGTCGTCATGGGGGGCCTAGGAACACTCGTCGGCCCGATGATCGGCGCCGCGCTGATCCAAGCAGTCATCACCTGGCTTGGCGACACGAAAATTCTCGAACCGATGATCGTCCTTGGCAGCATCTTCCTGGCTCTCGTTCTGGTGGTTCCCAAGGGACTTGTTCCGAGCGCAACAAGTGCATGGCGTCGGATCGCACGTCGTGGCGAGGAGAAAGCGTGATGCTAGTCGAAGTACGTGATCTTTGGAAAAAATACGATGGCGTTGCGGCTGTCGCCGGTGTGGATGTTTCCATCGCAGAAGGAGAGCTGCGTTGCCTGATCGGCGCCAACGGCGCCGGAAAAAGCACATTCTTCAAGATGTTGAGTGGCCAGATAACTCCAACGAAAGGGCAGATCCTGATCGATGGAACTGACGTGACTGGATGGAACCCGTCCCGAATTTCCCATCTCGGCGTCTCCACGAAGACCCAGGTTCCCAACCTCTTTGAAAACCTGAGCGTTCGCGAAAATCTTGAGGTCGCGGCAATGAAGACGATGCGGCCAGCCGACGCCCGCGATGCGGCAGAGAAGGTCCTCACGGACATGTCGCTTAAGAAACTGACTGAGCGGCCTGCAGCAATTCTTGCACACGGCCAGCGCCAGATCGTCGAGCTGGGTCTGGTCCTTATCACCAGCCCGCGCATCATTCTCCTGGACGAACCGGCGGCGGGCATGACGCCTGAAGAGGTCGACCAGCTTGCCGAGTTGCTTGGCCGGCTGCGTGGCAAGCACACGATCATCGTGGTCGAACACGACATGCATTTCGTTGGGCGGATTGCCGAGCAGGTGACGGTCTTCCATCGCGGGAAGGTTCTCGCCGAAGACCGAATGGACAAGGTAATGGCCGATCCGAAGGTGCGCGACGCGTATCTCGGGAAGGCCCGGGTGGGAGCATAGACATGCAGGCGGTTCTCGAAGTCACAAACCTTCATGGCGGCTACGGCCGGATCCCCGTCCTGTGGGGCAGCACGCTTTCGGTTTCGAAAGGCGAGGTTGTCGGCCTGATCGGCCACAATGGCATGGGCAAGACCACGCTTCTCAAGTCGATCGTCGGGTTGCTGCCGACAAAGTCTGGGACGCTCACCCTTGATGGCCAGGATGTCACATCATTGAACTCGTTCTCGAGAGCAAGGCGCGGAATTGGCTACGTGCCGCAGGGGCGTGAGATTTTCCCCTCATTGACCGTTCGCGAGAACATCACAGTCGGCGGACTGGCGCACAAACGCAATGCGGACGACCTCATAGCTGCGGCGGTCGCCGATTTCCCGCAACTTGAGCGCCTTCTGGACCGAAAAGGCGGTGCTCTGAGCGGCGGTGAACAACAGCTTCTCGCCCTCGCCCGCGCGATGGCGGGCAATCCCAAGGTCTTGCTGCTCGACGAGCCGACTGAAGGTATCCAGCCGTCGATTGTCTCTGAAATCGAGGATTTCTTGCGGAAGGTGGCGAAGGAGAAAGACCTTTCGATCCTGGTTGTCGAGCAGGATATCGAGTTTATCGCGTCGGTCACCCATAGAGCGGTCCTGTTTTCCAAGGGAAAAGCTGTAAAGGACGTTCGGAGTTCAGACCTGAACCATTCGAGCAAGCTCGACGACTTCTTCTAGTTGTCAGTTGGACGTGGAGAGAGGTGGTTCGGGAAATCTGGACAGCGGAGATAAGTGGAATTTCTGCCTGACTTCGGCTTAGATGCCGAGAACAGGAGATACCATGACGAGACGACCACGCCGGAACCACAGCCCGACTTTCAAGGCAAAGGTGGCGCTTGCCGCCATTCGAGGCGAGCAGACACTGGTGGAATTGTCCCAGCAGTTCGACGTGCATGCCAACCAGATTAAGCAGTGGAAAGACCAGCTCCTTGAGGGGGCGACCGGCGTTTTCGGTGATGAGAACAAGGCGGGATTGCTGGGCGGAAAAAAATGATTGACCGCGCGCACAAGCTGTCGGTTGCAAGGCAGGCCCGGCTTCTCTCGAAACTGCCACCGCTCAATAATACGCCGATTCAGATCCATCAGCATGGCTTCATCCAGACTATCATGTCGATCTCAGTCAAATAGAGATAATCCCAACTGCGCTGCCCAGCATCGTCGTGGCCAGCAAATGGCCGGCCCATCTGTTTTTGTTCCGAATTTCAACCTGCAGTCACGGCGTGGATGCATAAGCTCCACCGTTAGCAAAAATAATGCCCTATTCGGGATACCCGCCAAGAGGCTTGGCTATCCTCCAAGCAACTTCATAATGTGTCTGGCATCCTCATAAGAAGACTGCGCAGATCTGTTTGGATTTATAAATCTTATGTTCTTGTTGCAACTTTCATGAATCGCCATGGGAGCAATATCGGCATATAATTCCGGGATGGTTTTATATAATTTATTACCGTAATAGATCGCATTGCCTCGAATATGCGCCCCGTTTGCCGTTGCCCAAGCTGCTTCATCTATTTCCCTGTACACATAGGCGAGCCGCTGGTTCTGGGTTGGCGCACTTTTGGCAAAACCATAATCGTCATAGGCATAAGAATTAAAGACCATATGTTCACCGCCACCAAACTTCTGGTGGATGATCTTCGTTGCTGCTTCGCCCAATTCCTCTAAATCCAGAGCATCATAGGATTGCTCATGCGCGGCCTTGTATAAGTTTTCCGCCATTACACTGAGCGGCGCATTCTCAGCCATCACATCACGGCAAACCCTCTGTATTTCCTTTAGACGCGCTTCATCTTTTTTGACATTCTCCAGCCATTCCTCATGTCGCTGGATTTGTTTCGTCAAAAGCTGCTTTATCCGGGGCGCTTCATCCTTGCATGCCGTCTGAAACAGATAGCTGTTATCAAAGCGCGCAAACCGGCCAGCCATGTAAGAAGACGCTATATCGTTGCCATCTGCCCTGACGAGGCCGCGGCACCAATCCAGAACAGTGGCATCACTCCTGCTTCTTATCAGATTGTTATGAAGAAGAGCGTCGACCATATCCGCTGGAACCGCAACACGGCTGGCCAGGGCATCCGGGTCGAGAGGCACGCCGGCAGCTATGAAAAGCTCCGCATCCTTGCCGCGCCCCATTTCCAGTGCGCGGACGAACTCGACAACCGTCACTATTGGGTCTCCACTCAGTTTATAGCCGCGCTTGGTGAGTTCTTCGAGTGGATCGATCTCTATATCGGGAAGAGCCGCTTCTGCATCTGCGAGCATGAATGGGTATCCACCGCCCTCGATGATTTCCTTGAGAAAGCGGATGGGTATGGACCTTGCAACGCCATTATCTGTTTCGACTATGATGCCAACGATCCGCAAGCCTTCGTCAAGAGCAGCGCCGCCTGAAAGACCGGGAATAACCGTATTCGATTCCACTTCAAGCTCGGTCGTGCGCGAAGCTTGCACCTTTTCCGGGGAACCATTGCCGCTCCAGACCTTGCCGCCGGGTTGGCCAAACAGATAAACACCCTCTCCCGCCTGGATTTCCGAAGACATACGAGCCGTTGGGAACACCTCCAGGCTGGCGATTGTTTCTGGCGCTTCAGACTGCGGCACTATCAGCAAAGCGACATCAATTCCCTTGTCGAAACTGGCTGGAAAAATCGTAGCGCTTACCTCCAGACCCGGACGATCGGGAAACTGGACCCGGATATTTTCTGCTTCCTCCATCAGATCCCGGACGACATGGCCTGCCGTGGCGATATATATGAGACCGCCTTTTCGCCCGACGA
Organism: Falsochrobactrum shanghaiense; assembly: GCF_003149535.1. Classification (GTDB taxonomy): domain Bacteria; phylum Pseudomonadota; class Alphaproteobacteria; order Rhizobiales; family Rhizobiaceae; genus Brucella; species Brucella shanghaiense. Next base: position 16,274 of record NZ_QGDB01000015.1, read on the forward strand.
CGATACCGGCACCGGATGTAAGCGCACCGGAAGTCGGAAAACGGCCATCCACCATGACCACAAGCTGTTTGGCGGTAATGCCTTTACCTGCATTATCCGTGTCCTGCGCCCATGCCAGCGTGGTGAGAGCGAGCACTGACAAGGCCACCCAGCCAATCAACTGTATCAGCAATCGTGCGGTCATTTCTTTCCCCCGAAATTGATGGCTCCCATAAGCGCAAGCAACATTGCAAACAGCGCTGAAGCGAGGATTGTCAGGCTCTCACGCGCCAGAATAGCATTCAGCATGGACGGCTGCACATCGCGATGGTTGGTCAGAAAACCCAGGGATACGGCGTCAGCGGAGCCGATGAGCAAGAACCGAAAGCCTTTATCCGACTGGGAAAGGTTCAGCATCTGCGCTTTCAACCCATCGAATGAAAGGGTTTCTCCTTCGCGGATGGTGTGCGGCCTGCCGGGAAAGCCGGCAATGTCGAACTGGAGTTCACCGCTGATGACCGCACTGACCGGGCTTTGATATTCATCCCCCGACAACACCCTGTCGAAAGCAATATTGGTAATATGAATGGGAACGGGAACAAGGCCCCTTATCCGTGCCTCGTCTATCGTCAGCGACGGCTTGTCGGCCTGCCAGATGCGTGACCCCACCAATGTTGGGGCGGCATCCTGCGATGAAGCAATAGCTCCTCGCCATACAAAGCGGACATCAATCGGGTCATCGGCACCTGTTTCGATGAATTCCAAGGCCAATGTCGAGCCTTCGCCACCACTCGCAATCTTCACGGCAGTATGCGGAGGCAGCCAGAGACGATCTATTTCAAGATAAGCGTCAGTCGCCTGCGCCAGCAGTTCCAGATCGCCGTTCGCACTGGAATGCGTCGGTTCTGACGGATCGCCAAGATCGAAGGGGACCACCTCTGCCTCCCCCGGGGAGGGTACCAGTTCGCGCGCGAGGATGCGATTACCCGATATGCCCGTAAGGGCGGCTTGCTGTTCTCCGAGCCGAAACCTGACTTCTTGTGTTTCGATTGTGGCTGTGAACGTCGTCCTGACAAATGTTCTGCTGGGGACGAGTTCCAGCACGATCAATGCCGCGCACAGCAAGATGACCGCAAAAGCCAGAACATGCCAGCCAAGTCTTTGTCTGGCCCGCTTGACAGCATTTTGAAACCGTTGCCGCAGGCGAAGGCCCCAGCCCATCATCATCGGCTCTGTAAACGCATCGACACGCTGTCGATCAGCTCATTTCCGCGACCGGCTGCAACGATTTCCATACGGACTTCATTGCGTCCCTTAAAATAAGGTTTTAGCGGAAAGGTCGCGGGCCGACCGGCCGGCCAGGTCCGGCTGCCAAGCATTTCCTTGTCATGCAGAACCTCGCCCGTTTCCTCATCCCTGATGGTGACACGAAGTTCAAAGATTTCCAGATTGGCGACGAGCGCAACATATGGATTGGCATTGTCCTCGTCCGCAAACGAGGCCGCAACAAGCGTCGGTACCGCAGACTGGCAATCCTTGACGCAGATGATGGTGGCCAGTTCCTGCGGCTTGATGTCAATTTGCGGGTGACGCAACAGTTCAAGCGGCAAACTGAAATTGTCCTGTTCGAAAGAAGCGTCCATCCGATAATACTGGTTTGGACGCAACGACGTGACCGACAGCTGCTTGTTGCCGGAATGGCCGCTCACGTTGATGTTGAGCGCCAGCGCATTTTCGTCAAATGTTGCTGCACTCTTGTGAAATGCCGCAACCCGCAGCCCCGTCGCAGAAACTTTCTGAACGAACAGGCCCTCGCATCGGTCACCACGATCCCTATAGGCCAGTTCATCTGCCGCTACAGGTTTAATATCAGGATTGCATTGGCTGCTGGCCCACGTAGGTTCTGAAAAGAGCAGGAAAAGGCCGCTCAATAGTAAACCGAACTTCATGATGCCCTCCCCCGATAGAAAATCCCCAAAAAACTTTATAGATAATTAGTACAGTCTCTTGCAACCCTTATGACAATATAGCTCCAGCCAGCCGAGTGGCCACTGTGGAATATTAACATCATGACTGATAGATGCCCTGCAAATCCTGATTATGAGGATCATGAGCTGGCGGCGGTCGACCTGCTGCAGCGCCACATTCCCCCGGCAAGCGATCACGGCGCATGGATCGAATTGCTTGCCAAAACGCTTTTACCAAGAGCGTCACGCCTGGGTGACACCTTTGCTGAAACCCCAAGTTCAGCGCTCCGACATCTGCTCACAGCCTATACCTGCAACAATGGACTTTTATCCGATCGACGCGCGAAACAATATCGGCAACGGGTGTTGTCACGTTAAGTTTCTCTGACCGGAAAGGCCCGTGGCTCGTAGATATTCAGGCGAAACAGGCCGCAATTTTCCATGCATCGAAAGCTTCGAGGCGATGGTAGCGAATTGTGTGTGCGGCTCGGCGACGAGATGGAACAGAGAAACAATTGCGGGTCGCCGAGTGCATGGAGACGAACCGTTGCAACGCTCCAGGCGACCGATGACCTTGCATGGTTCGCTCCCGTTTCCTAAACGGCAGATGGCTATTTTCGGCCCGATTATTGAGGCCCTTGTGCGACCAATGGTCAAGGCCGGGTGCCACTTCTGCCTTTGCTGCACCGTAGGAGCGGAGCTTATCGGTGATGATCCGTTTGGGAGCAAAGCCATAGCGCTTCATTAACGCCACGAGCAGTCGCTTTGCCGCCCTTTTATCACGCCGCTTCTGCAAGATTTCTTCGAGAACGGAGCCATGTTGATCCACCGCACGCCAGAGCCAGAATTTCTCTCCAGCGCATTTGACGACCACTTCGTCCAAATACCAAATATCGCCGGGGCGCGCCTGACGCCGCCGCAAGTTGCGTGTGATCTGGGGTCCGAACTTGGCGATCCAACGACGAACTGTCTCGTATGATACGTCAATTCCACGCTCAAGCAGCATTTCTTCAACTTCACGCAGACTAAGGTTGAACCGCAGATAAAGCCACACCGCATGAGCAATAATCTGTGGCGGAAAACGGTGACGCTTGAAGATGATATCTGATGTCTGCATCGCCAAAATTTACGCCCAAACCGTCAGGCAGGCAACTGTAGCCCAGTTAACGTGACAACACCGCTCAGCAAAATGGCACCGCCACCAAATATGCCCCGCTTACCCCCCCGACACGCATTGGACTGGCAGCCGTTTTCAGATAAAACTTCAGAAATCAATACTAATTTTTACCAAACGAATGCGATCGATGGGTTCATTTTCGTCACCCGGACTTTTCCCATGCTATTTTATTACCGCCGATAAGTATAGCTTATCGAAGCTTATTGCTTTTGGCGCGCAAATCGGTAAAAGTCGTGGCAAAGGCAGTGATTTCA
>NZ_QGDB01000016.1 GCF_003149535.1 Falsochrobactrum shanghaiense
GGCTATGATGCAGGCAAAAAGATCAAAGGGCGCAAGCGCCATATCGTAACCGATATGGTAGGCAACATGTTGGAAGGCATCGTGCATGGTGCTGACGTTCAGGACCGCGACGGTGCGCCAGATCTGATCGAGCGCGCCTGCCAAAACCACCCCACGGTGAGGAAACTCTTTGCCGATGGCGGATATGCTGGCGAAAAGCTGACAACGGCTGTGGCACATATCGAAGCACTGGCGATAGAAATCGTCAAGCGCTCCGATCAGGCCAAAGGCTTTGTAATTCTGCCCAGGCGCTGGATCGTTGAGCGAACCTTCGCCTGGCTTAATCGTTGCCGTCGGTTGGCTAAAGATTGGGAAGCCTCTATCGCCTCGTCAGAGGCATGGATGTTCATCTCGTCAATCAGGCGTATGACACGCCGTATCGCAAGGTTGCAATTTTGAGTCGGGCACTAAACGACATCCCAGCAGATAGTTTTGCAGCTATTGGTCCCTATAATAATTTCCACATTATACCGCAGAGGCGAGTTCAGCCTTATGGGTTGCCCCCAGCTTGCCTAGAATAGCTAACCCCTTCTCGAAATCCCGGCGCAAGACGAGATCAAATCCGAATTCGTCGCGCCATGTTTCAGCGATCTTTGTCTCTGCTTCACGAATCGTATCATCTAAGAGAACAGTAGCATTAGGCGCGAGTTTATCTGTAAGCGCTGGTAGAGCAGGATAGCGTGAATAAGAACCTGTATTTTCCGGCGGCCCGTCAACCATGAGGAGGTCAATAGCGGGCAGGTTCTCCGGTAGAGTGTACCATTCCCAAGATACGGCTAGACTGCTTGGTGTCGGCGGCAACCATTGTGACAACGGCGCGTACTTGATAACCGCAACGTCGGAAAAACCTTCGCGCTCCAAAAGGGTTGTGGTCCTTGCAGCATATTCCGCGTCATGGTCGAAGCTAAATAGGCGTCCTTGCCCATTCGTCTTCAGCGCTGCTGCAATGACGAGCGAAGAAAGCCCCCCTCCGAGCTCAACAACAACGGTCGGCTTCTTTTCCAAGACAAACTCATACAGAAAGAGTAAGAGATCGGGCGAGGCGGCCCAGCCCCGCGTCGTGGGAAACGGATGGCGCGTATTGAGGACACGCGTAAGTGTAGCTAAAGCCTCATGCTGCCGAAACGACATACGCTCAAGCGCCTCGATTTTTCTCACAAATGTTGTCATGCGCGCTTGGAAAGCGTCGCCGCTCTTGATAACTGCGGTCTCAAGTGCTTCCTGCTGCATGTCTATCTGGCACGATAGCGCATCCAACGATTGGCGAACTGCCTGAATGCTGGCCTCATTCACTTTACCCGCGCTCAGAAGTAAATCCACCTTGTCCCCCAGCGCTTTTACATCCACACTTGTCCCATGAATAGTCTGCCTCTGAAGTAACTTGTTCAGCGCGTCCCTGCTGCCTCGTGTCAACCAAGTGATCATTAGTTGTGCCCTTTTACTTTGACGCCGCCACACGGCCAGTCAATTGTTCTCCACCAAACCATTCGTCAAGTTGATTAACCGTCCGCGCAAGGTCGAACTGTTTAGTGGCTTCGGTCTGCATCGCCATCATTTTTTCTTTGCACGGCATACCGGCTGACAAGCTCAAAATCGCATCTGCCATCTGCTCAACTGTGTCATAAACATTTTTGCTGCCATAGATAGACCTTGCGCCAGGCCAATTGATAACGACAGGCATCGCGCCCGAGCATACTCCCTCGGCTACAGCCGTATGACAGCCCTCGGTTTCGGAGGTGGATAGGATGAAGCCGACTTGACGATACCATTCCGCCATATTGGCGCCTGGACGGTCGAAAATCACAGCTTTGCGCAGTTCTGCATCTTTCTCCAGCGAATCAAATGTGTCCATGAACTTTTGGCGCTCAGCCTCATTGTTCTTCCATATCCAATCAAACTCCCATGGCATCACTGAACGGATGCGCATACGAAAGCGTGAATCTTTGTGCCGGAGGAGGCGCAATATATTGAGTGCCCGGTCGAAACGTTTATGATAGAAACCATTTATCCCTACAAATCCAAGCGTTCTTTCAGCGCCAGGGTATTTGCTACGTTGGAACTGTTCAGCGATGCAGTATTGCGGGAGTACAATCAACCGATTTTTTGGCCAATCGAAGTCGTTGATACAAATATCACGAAAATACTCGCTAACGACGATTGCACCGTCAATGGCTGTGATGACAACCTCGCGAGGAAAGGGGGTAAATGCTTCATACCGATGCAATCTGATGAAAAGCTTCTGATGCGGCAGTTTGTGCTTGCTGTACCAGACAGCTGCGCCGACGCACCATTCGCAAAAGATGACATCTGCCTGAGCAAGGAGCTCCTTGCTTAGCTTTTCATTATGTTCCGTCGACGACGCCCAATTGTCGTACAGAAATTCATACCGCCCAGATTCGCCAAGCCAACGCAGTGCGCCCTTTAGAAATTTCAGATCGTGGGAAGCAACCAGCACCTTTATCTTCGCAGGACTCACCATTCCCAAGTCCGGCTTGCGTAATCGTAATGCATTCTTCAGCCTTTCCGCAGCCGACTCATAGGTGAATTTAGAGGCTACCTCCTTGCATTGCAGGCGGATTCGCTCATGCCGATCACGATCAGCAGCCACACACTTCGCAGCGGCAACCACATCATCCATTGTGGTGGCAAAATAAGGATAGTCCTTCCCGAGCAGGCTTTCATAAGCGGCGGTACGATTGACAACCGCTGGGACACCCATGTAGGCAAATTCAAGAAATTTCGTGGAGATTTCAAGCGAGTCATCTAGCGCATCGGTGCGCCAGCACAACCCAAGGTCATGGCGTCCCGCCTCGGCTATCGCCGCTTCCCGCTCCAAAGGTCCGAGCCACTTCACCCCGGGAGTTACGGTAAATTTCTCCAGTATCCTGCTTCGGAAGCCATGGTCAGATACCTCATTGTGGACCTTGTCACCGATCATCGTCACCGTCGCGGCAAGGCCCTCTTGTGCGCAAACGTCTGGTATTTCGAAAAAGGCTTCGACGTTCCAAGTGATCGAATACTTCCCCGAATAAATGAAACGAACTGCCTGTTCATCGTCATCCAAAGGCGGCATAGTCGTATCAACCACTACGGGCTTGACCATGGGGGGCAGGACACTGGTCTTGTTGCATGCAGCCGGAAACACCGCTTCGAGTAGTCCGCGCTGGGTATCGGTCTGCACGATCAAGCCTCCGGCCTTCTCAACGAGTTCTCCTATCTCGGAGCGGTTTGTAGCGATTTCGAGCGGCGGGCTTTCAAGCAGATAAGCCCACAAACGTTGCCGCATCCGTTCCGCTCGCGCAAGCCGTAACGCAACATCGGGCGCACGGACCACTATACGATCAAGCTCCTCTTCCGCATCCAAGAGCGCGATAATTTTCTCTATGGCCTGAGGATTACCCGGTTGTGGGTACTGCTCTGTGATCTCGGCGTAATCTGGACAGCAAACAATGCGCACGTTTCCAATTCGCTTTAGTGCAGGAACAACACCCCGTTCCTCCACCCTAGTTCGACTCAAAACCACAACGTTGCAGTTGGGCAGGCCAGAAAGCACTTCCGCGATACTCTGAACCCAAATAGTCGAACCATCGATCAGATTGAGGTCGACATTAGCATAGATGAGTACTTTCATGAATCTCACTTGATTGAACAAACATTATCTGTCAAATAAAATTTAACTAGGGCATTTACGTGATGCAAGCTACAGGTTAATTAAAATAGTAGTCTGAGGAGTCGTATGCGCAGGCGAGCAAAAATCGGGTATCTGAGCATACTGAATAATCTTCGATATCTAAGAGCGCTGAATCGGTGGCAACTGTCCATATCAGACCGTACCACGGCTGTAACGCTGTCATTAGCTAATGGTGGCTCTACCGAGGGGAAAGCTTTCGCAGCTTTTGTCCAATTTTACGATGATACCGGTCAGTTGATTTTGCCACCTTACCAAGGCTTTGACCATTCCCCCCACGGAATCGCCTATTTTTATGTTTCCGGCGGTGAAGCCATGACTCCTGTCGTGACCACCCGTTTTTTTACCCCACCGCCGCGAGCTACGACATTACAAATCGAGTTGCGTTCATGGATGTTCCGGGCGCGCGCTCGACTTGCAAACGACGTACGGGTGATCGAAGATGGAGACGTTGACCAGACGTCGGCGCGCCCAAGCTTGCATCGCCTTTTCATATCGGACCGCACACAGGCGATCACACTGTCACTAGCAAATGGCCATCAAGGAGGCCCCAAGGCTTTCGTTGCGGCCGTCAAGTTTTTTGACGAGAAGCGAAAACCGATTTCACCACCGTATGAAGGCTTTGCCAAATCAACTAGATTTCCCGCCTACTTCTATGCGGAAGGGGGCCAGATCGATAAACCATCTGTAATCAATTGGCCTTTTGTCCCGCCAATGGACGCTACAGCGATGGAGATTGAGCTATATCCTTGGCAAGTCGAGGAGGAACCCCATTTTGTGTTCCCACCAACTCCGGTTTCCAATGTGCTAGGTGAACCGCGGCGGCGAACGGTGGCGATGCTGCGTCAGAATAATGAGACGGATACATTAACAGTCAATCTTACTTTTCCGCCAATGGGATCTCAGATCGCAGAGCGTATTGACAATGGCCAGCTTCGGATAGTCGGCATCATTGGGGAAGAACTTCGGAACAAGTTAGGTGCCCAGATTGCCGACCCTGCATTGCCGTTCGATGGTTACGATAAAGACTGGGATAGTATTGATCCTAGCCATCTGATCATTGATACTACCTGGTTGTCGCAGGCATTTGGTTGGGAGCACGCCCTGACCTTACGTGATCCAGCAGCGACTGTGGAGATGGCCATCATGCTCGAGAAAGCGCGGGCTGCTGGCATTTGTACCGTGCTGGTGGAACCGGAAAGTCTACATCGCTATCCGTTGCTGTCAAAGATAGCTTCTCTGTTCGACATAACACTGAAGTCCGGTGATTCTTTTCCGAATGCCTGTTACTGATACCTCGTCACCTAGCTGTCACAAAGACTGTGCTGTGTAACCAAGAGTCTCGAAGTAGGGATTTGATCTGGCGCACCGAATACCGCCCAGAACCGACGTAGGATTTTCCCGGTCACAGGTGAAGCCTGAGCAGCTTAAGGTCGAAAAGCTGCACTAGATAACCGCCAAGCTGAGAGCGAGTATGGTATATTAAAAAGGCTGTCTCCTACTTTGCTAAGGGCCTGATATGAAGTTCGCATTCATTGCAAAATACTGGTAAACTTGAGCGTGTTAACGCTTGCCGCCTCGAAACTGGGCCGGTTTACCGAGCCTGTAGAAACGGCTGAATGTACGCGCATATCCTTCGTCCGGGTTTATGTACCAAAGTTCGGAGGTAATACCATTTGGAACGATGCGCCCCAGACGCGGATGACCCAGGAATGTGCCGACAAGGCATACGGCGTCCCGACGATCAAAATCCCAGTTGTTGATCAATGGCGCATCCGCCAGTTCCTCGGGATCTGGATGTTCTCCATTAAGCAGGCGTTCAAGATCATGAACAAGCGCTTTGAGGGCCTTGATTTCTGCTGCAAGCCTTTCCCGGTTGAACGCGCCATCATTTGCGATAATTGCCATGAGATATTCCTTTCATTGAATATGGGGGATCGTTCGCGTTCGAGCCGCCGAGCGCGTTTTGGAATGAATCCGGATTGTTGGTTGGGCTGGGCGTCGGTCGGGGCGGCCGCTCAGGCCGGACCGGGTGTGTTCGTCTCCTGAGACCTGCTATCCGCTATGCTCATCATGGCTTGACCACTTTGCTGATCCTGTCGCTGGACAGCATCGTTGAGAATGGCGGTGACGGTTTCACCTTCCAGAACGCCATGTTCGAGCAACGCCTCGGCAAGCATCCTGTGCGCTGCCGCGTAACGGACAAGTCCGTGACGGGCGGCGTCATAGGCTTTTTGCAGCCGCTCATCGACACGGTTCGTGACAGGATGCTTTTCACGGAGCAGTTCTCCTCGTGCCACGCCGTCGCAAAACAGCAATGGGCGCTCTCTGGCAAAGCCATATGTCGTCTCCATTGCCAGCGCCAGATCAGTTGCATTGGAGAGATCACTTCCCGGTCGCATCCCGGAGCCGACAGAGACATCCCCAAGAACAAGCTCTTCCGCCGCCCTACCCGCCAGCATCACGGCAAGATTGTCTTCGCAATCCTTTTCCAGCAGAACAAGCTTGCGACGCTCCGTTGCAAAACCGAACCCCACCTGTTCTTCAATGCTCAGCGTCAGCGGATGGCCAGTTTGCAATATATGAAGGATGAGAGCATGGCCTGCCTCATGCACTGCCATGCGCCAGCGCTCTTCCGGTAGAATTGATCTGCGATTGCCGGTAATGCCATTTTCAATATCCTTCCAGGTAAGCTGACGCTTCTTACGACGTGCCTGCTGGCGAGCCTGACGGACAATCCGCTCGATATCGGCTCCGGTCATGCCCTGTGCCTTTAACGCCAGAGAACGCAGATCGCGCAAACTCTTGAGACGTTCATCTGATTTGCAACCTGTCATCGCTGTTGCTCCATCTGTCGTGTTTCCAGCACAGCTTCAAGGTCGGCACCCAGATGATGCGCGAGAATGCCGACCAGTGCATCCGTGTCAGGTTTTGGTATCCGGACATGGGTTTCCAGCCGTCCGGACCGTAACAATGCCTCATCAATATCGTCAGGCCGGTTGGTCGCGCCCACAATGACGATGCCTTCCTGTCTAACTGCGCCATCCATCAATTCGAGCAGTTGATTGACGACAGCGTTCCAGTAATCTGCATAATCGCGGGATGGATCCTGACGTCGCCCGATACTGTCGATCTCATCAATAAACAGGATGACCGGAGCATGAGACGCCGCTTCTTCAAACGCACTCTTCATGCGTAGCAACACATCACCAAGATGGCCCATCCGCAGCCATGTCGCGATAGACGTTGCAAGGACAGGAATACGCAGGCTGTTACACAGCGCCCGTGCAAATGTGGTCTTGCCGGTGCCGGGCGGGCCGGACAGAAGCAGCCGTGTGCTGATGTCAGACCAGACGAGCGATCCTGACGTCCACAATGCAAGGTCATCCTTGAGCGCCAGCGCCCATTCAACCGCCTCGCCATAGCCAGACAGAGTCTCCACGCACAGAGCCTGCGTGTGACGAACGAGGCCCTCCACTGAGCCAACGTCATCATTGCCATCATCGAGCGGTTCAGGTTCAATCAATCGGCTGTCGGAAACAATCTTCCTGCCATGCCGACCGCGTTCTCCAGTCGAGAACGATTTTTTGTCATCGGCCTTATCCTTCTTTTTATCTGCCTCTTTCTGCTTTTGCTTTTGCTCCTGCACCGGGCGTGCCTGCTTTCCCCCCTCCAACTCCCATTGGGCCAGCAGATAGGCGAAGGTTTCCTGGCGTGTGCTGGCTTCCCTGAACGAGTGTCTCAACTCACGTAATGAACCGAGTGTAAACTCCTCTGGAAAAACGGTGTCGGCATCGTGTGCAGTCACCGCATCGAGCAGCCTGTTGAGAAGAGCACCATCAAGCGGACCGGTATCAAGGACAATATCTGCCGCCACTTTCAGCCTGGCCGGAATCTCGTATTGCATATCAACGATACCGAGAAGCCATTCGCCACGCGACAGTGCATCCCCAATGCTGTCTTCATCGATCAGCGCCAGTTTCTCAAATCCATCAGCATCAATAGTATTGATAATGACATCTGCCGGACGGAGGCGGCCCCTTGTCCGCTTTAACTGCCGGATTGTTGTCGTTCCCCAATGCTCGAGAGGTCGCACCACAACGTACCCGCGATAAAGCCGCTGTTCACTCAACATCCGGAGCAGAATATCTTCGAAGCCTTCGATATCGGTGCGCACGATAACAAGCCCGGATCGTCTGCGTGAAAGCTCCATCAAGTGGTTTTGCCCAAAACTCCCCTCCTCCAGAGCCCGTGCCAGCAAATGGCACACTGCGATTTCACCAATATCCGGCTCGACATGAAAGCAGCGCAGGAGTTTCAAAAGATATGTTCGCTCGACGGGAGCATGGGGCATGTCGCTCAGGAACATTGGAAATGGCAGTGAAAGGGCAAACTGATCTTGCACGCTGGAAGCACTCAGATTGAAGCCCGCACCCATATAAGCGTTCAAGACACGCAGATCATGAACCGGATGACCGGTCAGATGTAATACTGGTCGATCTGTATCACCCGGATCAGATGACTGTTCCGGCATATCGAAGCGCATCACGAAAAATCCATCAACGTCGACTTCAGTGTGAGACAATAGATCGAGTTCGCAGAAAACCTGTCGCACGTCGCGATATAAAGCATGTTTCAGGCGGGCAAGCAGATGCCGCCCAAGCCGGCTTGCGCCGGGTGGTGAAGTGGTCATGAAGCGACCTCATGGATAGAAGAGTGAATTCCTAAGCATATCCCGAAAAGCGGCAACCGGCTTTGGGATCGAGGCAAGCGTACAGCAAGGAGATAGTGCGGCTCCAGCGACTCCGTTTTAACCCGGACCGTTCCAGTAGCATCTCATCAACGCGATGCGTTATCAGGCGTCAGGATTTGAACTTGCGGTAAAGACGCATTATCGATGGCTTCGACCGCAATCTTCGCAATCTCTTTATCAATCAGCCGTGCTTGCTCTGCTTCCGTTTTTGCAAATGTGTCGCCAATCCCTACGATGAGTTCTTCTCTGAGCGCTTCCTGCACATTAAGGGCTTTCTTTGCGATCCCCGGTACGCCGATCAGACGATCAAGATCAGCCAGTGCCCAGATCCCCTCCTCGGTCTGGCTTTCATCGAGCAACGGATCAATCAGCGCGAATTCATATTGTTCGATGTCGATGCCATAATATTGTGACGCCAGACGTCCCCACATGGATGGTGTGTTCGATGCTGCAGTGCGCCACTGACACAAGGTCTCTTTGTGCACGCTGATGCCGTAGACCATGCTCAATACGCGGAGTTGTTTCTGTTCCGCATCATAATGCAACAGATCAAAAGCATACGGCCTTGCCGGAAGCGTTGAAGCAGCAATCTCGATGTCGGTTTTAGCCGGAGCTGATTTTGACGCAACAGACTCAGTCACATGATTAAGCGTATCACGCGTAATCGGCATAGACCGTGCCGGTGCCGTATCACCAGAAACCTTTGCCCGCGCTGATGCTTCTTCGATATGCCCAAAAATCTTTTCGCCTTCATTCCAAATTGCCCAGCGCAAAAGCACATCCCGCACCGCCCTTTTTCGGCTGTCCCGGTCATGGGCCCGGTCAATCCGGTTAAAAAGCCAGGACAAATGGAGAGAGGCATTGAGTTCCTGCTTGAAACTCCGCACGGGAATCTTGTGCTCGATAAGATCGATATAACCGACGACCGTTTCTGCAAACATAAGTTCTCCTTCCCCGGAGCGATGCAATCGCCGGAGCCAAATGGGTGTGAAAGATCGGCCGCGCTTGCCTGTGCAAGCAGCGTCAGATTTTAAAGACAGCAAAGACCGTGACGTTGCGCGCGAACGCACACGACCAGAGCGCCAGAAAGAAAGTTGGGAGTTCGGGCTTTAAAAAGCACCGAACGCGTTAGGGACGGAAATTATTTCCGCTGTCGAGCCACCATGCTGCCGACGAGGAATTCAGGGCGCAGATCTTTTAATCCGGGACGAATGTCGATAATGTTCAGCATAGCTTGGCTCCTGTTGTTGGCAGGCTAAGTTAGTCTCCATTCTGGTGTTCCAGCACCGGAATGGAGGCGTCTGATCAATCAGGCAAAGTGACTATTGCAGGATCTCAAACGCGCTGCAAGGATCCAAAACGAAAAAAGATCCCAAGACAGCATTTTTATCTAAGTCCCGGATATCACCGGCTTTTTCGATTTTGTGCCTACGGCTTCAAAAGCCAGTGGCTGTAAGGCTTTTGTATCTGTCAACGACAGATCAGCATGATTAAACAAGGTGAGAGTTATCCACAGGCGGGGTTCAGAAGCCAGCTTAAGCAGCAGGCCATAGGGCTCATTGAGCGAAGCAGCCTCACCGGAAACAAAACATGGATTTGAAAAGCTCCACGGCCGAGCACATTCCATGCCTTACTCCAAACGGCGTTTGCCGCTGAATCAGAAAAATCATCTCGGGTAACACTCTTCTCGAATTCTGAATCGGATGACTGCAAATTATTTCGACTTGAAACGCGTTGCCGACAAATCGAAAGGACGTGCCTGCACATTACGCGCCCCGACCGGCTCACCAGTTCAAACCCGAGATTTCCGATTCAACTGCAAACGGCGTTTTACGAAGTAATGGGGGGAGAACAGATAAAAGGAACAAACGCCGTTTGTGAAACGAACCGGTTAAATTCCCCTGTCGATGATCCAGCGCAGCTTTTGACATCTCGGAATGCTACATAGTGGGTTGGCCCTACACTATTGTGTAGCCAGTCCGGGAAGCTCGAGGTGATCGGCGGCCTTGTGCGAGGTGGCAAAGGCCAAGCAGTTGCCGTCATAGTGCATGGGCGCACCCAACATGGCCGAGGAGCCGAGCCGTGCAAGTTGCCAATCCGCGAGGTGAAAGGCGTACGATGACGGCGTTGGCAGGCCAGCTTGACGTTCGTATCAGAAGCATGTCGTGATATCTGCCTAAGCGCTAACTTTCAAGGCCCCAGCCAAGACGCCGCTCCGATGATGACTGCCGTCAGACTGGCTTTGCGAAAGCGCGTAAGCCACCCAACATATCTTTTATCGGCGTGATGGGCGATTTTCCGTATGAATCATGCGGAGAGTCCTATGAATGAGGATATGAATCATTCCCAGATATTTGAGGTTTTGACGGCGGAACCCGTGCGAAGCAGACGGCGGCCGCGTGACTGGTCGGATGACGAGAAGGCGCGTATTGCTGCCGTGTCATTGCAGGCTGGAGCCAACGTCTCGGCGATTGCACGGTCTGAAGATCTGGATCCCTCGCAGCTTTATGGATGGCGTCGTAAGGCGTTTGCGTCTGGTGTTGCTTCGCCAGCAACAGCGGGAACGAACAGCCTGTGTTCAGAGCGTAAGCCAGCTCATTGACAGCCTCGCACCTACAACCAGCATACTCGGGCGGGCCAGATCAAAAGATCGATCAGTTTCCACTCCCCGCCCGTCAAATCACTCGGATAGCACAATTCAGCGCACGTGTATTTCCCACGGTTCGACGCAAAGCGTTTCCTGCGAGCCGTTCGCAAACACCGTTTGCGGCTGAATCGGAAAAGCCGTCTCAAACAACGCTCTTCTCGAGTTTTGAATCGGATGGCTGCAAATTATTTCGATTTGAAACGCGTTGCCGACAAATCGAAATAACGTGCCTGCATATTACGCGCCCCGACCGGTCAGCCATTTCAAACCCGAGATTTCCGATTCATCTGCAAACGGCGTTTTATCAAGTAATGGGGGGAGAACAGACAAAAGAACCAAACGCCGTTTATGAAACAAACCAGTGAAATCAGGTGGCCACAGCTTTGAAAGCCATCTTCATTGTTCCGGGTCGTCAGCGCCTTCATGAGGTACCAAATGCACTTTGCGCCTGAAATCCCACCCCCTTTTGGTGTATCTGTCAATCAGATCATCAATGACATCCAACGAAGCGTCTTTATCGAAGCCCTGAGCTGCCAGCCCATCAAGCAGCATATCAATCAGCTTCTCCATCCCATCCTGATTGCCAGACCTCATCGCTTTGGCAATCATGAAATGCAGGAACACCCGAGCAACGTCGTCTCGTGTCGGTTTGCGCTCCGCTCTCAGACGATCCCGATATTCTTTCTGCCGCTCCCGCTGCTTGCGCAAGCGTTCTGCCTGCTGCTTGTTCGATACCATTCCCCCTCCCAGTTGCCCGCTAACAATTAAATTCTGAGTTCAAGACCTGTCGGCGCAAGGCGTTTTCCCCGGCCCTGCCCGCAAACGGCGTTTACAGATGAAACGGAAATCTCAGGTTCAGCAACGTTCGCCCGTAACTTTGCAACGCTCTTCCCAAGTTTTGAATCGGATTACTGCAAATCAGACTAAATCTACGTGACTTGTCCGCAATCTGGATTGATCTGTCTACACGTCGTTTTGCCAGTCCCGCAATTCCAGATATAGTGCCGGAAATTTATTGCAACCTATATCGCTCGAAGGCGACCACCGCATCCACAACCCCATTTTCAGATCATATCGATAAAAATGCCGCCCAACATCAGGCCGGGCGGCACGAAAAAGTGCGGAGTTATCTCAAACAATTCATAGAGATCGCATAGTGGGGCGATCTCTATGCCAATCAGAACTTCACGTTGAACGAAGCATTGAAGCCGTTCTGAGTGGTTCCATTGCCAAACTGCCCGACATAGCTCAGACCGAAAGTCGAAGTCTCGGTAATGGCAACATCAAAGCCTGCCTCCAGAAGGGCTGCATCCTTGGCGATTGGCGCGCCCTGCACGGTGAATGCAGTGCCTCCAATAAAGGCTTGCGTGGATTCTGGTGTGATATCGCCGTATGCGTGCCTCCAGCCGATAGTGCCTTTTAGATTGGCAGTGGTTGCACCGAGCTGGAGAGGCGTAGACGCACGCACACCCAGAGTCGTGAATGTCGTATTGGTCGTTTCGCTTTCAACCGTAAGTGCGGACGCCCCACCCTTTTCCGTATAGCCATCTGTGCGCAGTCTGATGTGTGACAGGTTCGCGAATGGTTCAAGTGAAACGGGAGCGACATCGATACGATAACCGACTTCGCCAAATGCCTGAAGAGTCCGGGCATCGTAATCCGCAGTCAGGCTATCGCCATAGCCCGCATAGAACGTCGAACGGGAAGAATCCACACCATGCCATGTGTGAATAAGTCCGGCCCTCAGGCCGAGCGCTCCCCATTGGTTGCCACCATAGACACCCAGATGCCAATTGTCGCTTGTAGCTGAAGCATAACGGCCCTTGGCATCAAGATCCGCCTCACTGTAGCCTCCAACAAGCCCGACGCGCCAACCTGATGCAAACCCAACATCCAGACCAGATAGGAAGCCACCTGTCGAGGTCTTAAGACCACCTGCATTCGAGTTCCCGTCATGGTCGATCCACGAACCGAACCCAGTTGCCCAAAATGCATAATTATAAGAAGGCTGGGCAATGCTAGCATCATCAATGGCAGCACCCGCACCTGTTTTCGCTGATTGAGCGAATGAAAGCACAGGCATTGCTTTCGCGCCAACACCTTCAAATGCCGACCGCAAGCGGTTGTTGATCGCATCCGCTGTAAGATGGGCAGTTTCAATCAGACCGGTCTTGACCGATGCGTTCGCATCGCCGGAAAGATGATGGAAGGCTTCACGTGCATCTTCAACCGAAGACAGTGCAATAGCCCCTGCAACGCCATGAGAAAGCGGCAGTTGGTCGATTGCATTGGCGACCCCTACCTGATTGGCAGTCTGAGCAATCGAACTGAAACTGGTGCTGTTCCGTTCAACCGTAAGGGTAACGTCTGTTGCACTTTGAGCAAGACTGGTATCAAGGAATGCGCTTGGCTCGGCCAAACTTGCGGACTGGAACTGCCCGTCAATAGCACCAGCAGTAAGGATCGTATATGGAGAGGCCAGCTTATAGCCGTCCATCGGCGTTACGGTGACAATACCGTCGAGATAAGCGGTGCCAGCCACCGTTACCAGATCGGCGTCGCCGCTGAGATCGACATCCACCTGATAGACGGACGAAGGCGTCAGATTGAGATTGCCGCCTATATCAACACGACCGATGGAATTACCCGGCGACAAAGTACCACTACTTCCGAGATTGCCACCAATACGCCAGTTGCCACCAAGAATGGATGTATCATCCACGTTCACATCGCCGCCGACCACGATACGATTGTCTATCGAGCCACCGGTGGTCGAGGAACCGCCAGCAAGATTGACGTCGCCGCCAATCGTACCGCCTTGACTGCTGAATGAATAGCTGGTGCCGGTGCCATTAAGATTACCAGCAATATTGGCCTCACCTTCAAAGTCGACGCTACCGCCTTGGAAGCCGAAGAAGTTGCGGACACCGTGCAGCAGGCCAGCCCAGTTTGCACCTTCTTCCAGCGTCACATCCGTGCCACCGCTGGATTTGGTATCTACATCGATAATATCGCCCTGGGTTGTGGAGCCAGCCCCGAGAGTTAACTGAACAACGCCGTCAGCGCCATCCGCACTACGATTGACGCGCAGAAGCGTGCCATTGTTCTGGGTGGCAACAGTTCCTTGACCAAGAGCTATATGCTGGGTCTTTCCAGCCTGATCAAGCTGCGAAACGAAGGTTTCCTGAGCGGAAACCAGGGTTGTCTCATTGAGAGTAACCGTCGCATTATCGAGAAGTCTAATACCGGCGGCGTTGGAGGACTCGAGATATGAGTTGGAAATCGAGATCGCGCCACCTTTCTCGGCACGCGCAGCTTCCGTGCTTTCGCCCGCCACGATGACATTCACATCATTGGCGGCAATTATCCCGCCAACAGTGGCTTTGTCATTATTAGCCACCAGGCCAAAGCCACCAGTGCCCGAGGTGCGAATGGCTGTCCCATCAAGAAGGATTCTGGAATCACTTTCCGCAAAAGCGCCAAAACCATTGGTGCCCGTTGTCATGACCGTAACGTTGCCTGTTGCAGAGATACTGCCCCCAAAAACAGAGTGAAGACCGAAAGCGTCACTGCCTGAGGTTTTGATCGTCCCTCCGGTCAGATTAACGGTGCCCTCTCTGTTAGCTGCATCCTCGCCTGCCTGAACGCCATGAGCCTTAAGACCGGTGGTCGTAATATCCGCACTGCTGGTAACTGTGCCGCCTGTGGCGCTGAGAATACCGTAGCCACGCTCACCAGTTGTATTGATCGCACCACCATTGAGAACGATAGTGCCATTTGCTTTGGCGTAAGCACCAAACGTCCAGGATTCTGATGTATTGATTGTAGTATTATCTGCTGTGATGGAGCCATCTGCGCCTGTAGCGAAGAGGCCATGGGCTTTACTGCCGATAGTGGCGATACTGCTATTATTAATCGTGATGCGGCCCTCAAGGGCTCTAGCGCCATAGGCGGATGCTCCCTCGGTTGAGATGCTTACATTACTTGCCTCTACCGTGGAAAGATGGGAATAAAAGCCTGATGCTGAATTGCCCGACGTATTAATGCTGGTATCGGAAATATCAACATGACCGCCATAGGAAGCATAGGCACCAAGTCCCCATTCACCTATTGTGTTGATCGAAAGATTCGAAGCATTAATTATCGATCCTGCTTCCTGAGAAAGAAGGGCATATCCATAAAGGCCTTCAGTCGAAACGCCACCATCAGCGATAGTAATTATACCGCTACCTTCGCCCTCGTAATCAGAAAAGGCAAAGACTCCCCATCCCGACTCACCGGTTGTGGAGATCGTATCGTTCTGACTTACAATATTAACCACGCCTTTGTTGCCTGAGGCAAGTAGACCATATGCGTTTTTACCGGCGCTTATAAAGGTGCTACCGGTGGTCGAAATAGTCGCACCATTGGTAGCATAAACACTAGCCGAAGGTGAGCCCGTTGTGCTACCAGCAGCAGATAGATTGACTGTAATCTCGTCACCGAAAGCACTGGAGTTATTTCCGTCAGCTGAAAGGCCCGAAACTCCAGATTTTCCGTCTACATTAATTGTTAAATCATTTACAGATGCGAATCCCTCAAGCACCCGCACACCCCGCGCCGACGAAGTAGCATTGGTTTGCGTAATCGTGCCGCCACTTAACAAAGCTTCACCTTTGGTGACGAGCAAGCCTGTATTGTTTGTGCTTTGCAAAATAGTCAGATCGTTGCCAGTAAGCGACCCACCCGAAATGACATCAATACCAGCAAAGCTTTCCGAACTAAGCGTTTGCTCGTCATGTACAGTCAACTCCTGCGCGTTGGCCACACCAGACATTAACCCCGTTGCTAGCAACAGTGAAAGCGCTGTCGAATTGATAAGCGCCCCATGTCTGCGCGATCTGAAACTTGACTCCAGATTGCTGTTTTTACTTTTATTGGCTTCCAAGCTCGTCATAGACCCCCCCAAAATGCCGCCATAAGATCATGAATACACTCAATGGTAGAGCTAGCATTGAAGCTGGTTGAAGCCAAGTGTTTTCAACTAAAATATAAAATTGAACGGAAACTGTGGCATACACGCTACACGTAAGAAAGCGGCGCACTAAGAGGTGCAATCTTTTCCCATGAATTGAAGGAGGCACTATGGGACAAGTTCACCATGGGAGCGCCACGACGACAGCGGCAGTACTAGATTCCCGTTCGGCGCTACCGTTATAGGGGAAATAAGTGGATCCTCCGCAGCCAACCCGTAACTAACCGCAACAAGCTACATCCCTGTTGCCAGCGATAGAGAAAGTGCCGTGGAACCTAAAACGCGAGCCAGATCTCTGGATATTATAGACGTAGACTACCCTTCAGAACTTGTCCGCATTGTAGACACACATGATTGCATGATTACGGGTGGAGATAAGAAAAAGCCTTGCGCATGTGTGGCGCCCGCCATTGCAGCGGCGACAAGCTGCGGGCTGGTTTCGACCCCTTCCACCACGACTATTGGAGCTGCGCATTTTGCGAGCCCAACCATATGATGGAGACTGGTCCCAGCCTCTTTGGATTCCTTGATGTTCTGAACAAACAGAGCATCGATTTTGACAATATCGACCTCTAGGCTTAGTAATTGTTCCGGCGTAATATGCCCCCGCCCGAAATCATCTATTGCAATTCGACAGCCAAGCTGGCGCGCTTGATGGAATGCCTTGTTTGCGTTTGTCACATTAACCAAGGGGCGAGTTTCTGTGACCTCGAGAATTAAACGGTCGATGAGGTAAGAACGATTCTCAAGCTGGACTTTGATTGGAAGCCAAGCAGCCTCATCCGCAACACTATCTGCGGAAATATTGCACCCGAGAACCGCTCGAGAATCCGCAGCAAGCTCATCCAAAACAAGCTTGACCATATGGCGATCCAAGATGGGCGTACTACCCCGGCTATCCAGTACAGGAATAAAGTCGCCCGCATTGTGGACACATCCATTACGCGCCAACAAGCGCGCGAAACATTCGCCATATAACATATGGTCAATATTTGCGACCGAATGAACCCCCTGAATAGCGACATAAATACGATTATCACAAATCGCATCTATTACCTCTGATTCCAAATAATCACAAAGTATTTCATGACGATCCATCAATAACGCCCCCCACAGTGGGACGTTGACAATAATGAATCCAAGGGAATCGACACCTGTAAAAAGCCCCCCCCCTATTCGGAAAGACACCATCTATTAAATTGCGCATGCGAATGCCCCCCATCTTCCCCAAATTCACCACATCTTGCTAGATGAATCTGCCAAGAACAGCTCTCACAAATGTCCGATTAAATCGTAGAATAAGGGTTCTCTTTCTGTCAACCAAATAAAGAAAGCTCTAAGCTCGACTTTGTACATTAAGCAGCGAAGCAAAGCGCCTCGGCCATTCGTTTGATGCGCCCTGGCGGTATTTTATGTATGTCGCGGTGAAACGTGGACTGTCGATAAATATCCTGCTCCCATAAAACCATACGAACAGCCCCGATTGCATCAGAGAATGTGCAGTTGGTCTTTTTGTACCATGACGCGGCGTATGGAAGCCTGTTCGGACGGAGTAGATCACACGCCCATAGTGTTACGAGGGTGTAGAATGCCATCAAAGACGGTGTCGTACGCAGAATGGCTTTGTCGTTCCACTGTCTTTGCGTTTCCACACCAAGATGCGCACGGGTCTCGGCAAAAGTGACCTCGATCTGCCAGCGACGAACGTAGAAGGTAATGATCTCCACAGGATCAAGATCCGTATTCGTACTCATGAAGGCCTGCGGTTCGCGGCGATTAGTTGGATCGCGAACGATTACCCAGCGAATGTGTTTGGGTGGTGTTCCTCGTCGATACCAAAGTGCTGTTCCCGACGTGATGTCGAGAACTTTGTTGGTTTGCCTGGCATACCACGACGATACTGCAATCTGCTCCCATTGGGTCTTTGGGTCCTTGAGAAGAGCCTTTAGTTTTGGCAATGGCTGCCCCTTTTGCGCTGGCCGTCCAAGTGTGTGCTCATGCCTTTGAGCCGGTGCTGCAAAAAGATTAGCATCGAGGCGCAACCGAGTGATAAGCGTAGCCCTGTCTGGAAGTGCTGCGGCCAGTGTATGAACCGCAAAGCTGCTATCGCCGACAAAAATAATCTGGCGACCTGGCAGCCAACGACATATCTGCAGCAGGCCTTGCCTTGCCCAATCGGTCAGCATCTTGTGCCTTCGGAGCATCTTTTGGCTATATCGTTCTGAAGGGCACAGGATTGTCAGCACAGGCATCGCTTTGATGCATTTTGCCCAAGGCACCGGAGAGAGAACCATAAAACTCAGCCACCGCAATCCACTGGCCTTGACGAAATGGCCGTGGCTGGAACGTATAGGGTCTCGGTATATACCTCGAGCAGCAATACGCTGACCCCAACGTCGTTCTATTGTATCGTCCATTCCAATGACAACGGGGCCTTCGGGCACAAGCCGTGCCACAACAATAGATAATAAGTGTTTTGCCAGCAAGCGTGGGTTCCAGCGAGCCCGATTGAGAAACTGGTGATAAGTGGCAAAGTTTGTCACATCGGCTCGACCAGTGATCCGCAGGCATGACGTTACCGTTCGTTTACCTGGTGCCAGAAGCGCTCCCATAACAAGGACGAGCAGGTGGTTCCATGTTGGGGCTGTGAACCCAAAACGAAAAGGTTCAAGCCATTGGTGAAGACGATGAGGAACCGCATCTCCGGCCTCATTATAGCATTCATCTACTTTGGTCATGCATCAGTTCGAATCCGATCAGACGTATAACGCAAGATCACAAACTGCGGCGAATTGATTCACCAAAGAAGCGCAATGAGGCACTTAAAATCGATGCCAATTTTGTACAAAGTCGAGCTAAGTGCCCGACTCAAAATTGCAACCTTGCGATACGGCGTGTCATACGCCTGATTGACGAGATGAACATCCATGCCTCTGACGAGGCGATAGAGGCTTCCCAATCTTTAGCCAACCGACGGCAACGATTAAGCCAGGCGAAGGTTCGCTCAACGATCCAGCGCCTGGGCAGAATTACAAAGCCTTTGGCCTGATCGGAGCGCTTGGCGATTTCTATCGCCAGTGCTTCGATATGTGCCACAGCCGTTGTCAGCTTTTCGCCAGCATATCCGCCATCGGCAAAGAGTTTCCTCACCGTGGGGTGGTTTTGGCAGGCGCGCTCGATCAGATCTGGCGCACCGTCGCGGTCCTGAACGTCAGCACCATGCACGATGCCTTCCAACATGTTGCCTACCATATCGGTTACGATATGGCGCTTGCGCCCTTTGATCTTTTTGCCTGCATCATAGCC
>NZ_QGDB01000017.1 GCF_003149535.1 Falsochrobactrum shanghaiense
TGAAATCACTGCCTTTGCCACGACTTTTACCGATTTGCGCGCCAAAAGCAATAAGCTTCGATAAGCTATACTTATCGATGGTTATGGACCCAGCCGGCAATCATACGATGTGAGGAACTGTAATATTCAGATAGAGTTCGTGTAAGAAATCATTTACCATAAATTCAATGGCTTACGATCTTGCGAAATTGCCCATCCAGAACCTGCTGCGGCCGATCTCCGAGGCTGGGGTCGCGCTCACCCGTCTCGATGAGCGCGTTGCCCGTTCTGCCGTCGGTGAGGGCTTTCTCGAGCGCTCGCATTTCCTCGACGCGCATGCTTCGCTCTGGGTCGACGGTGAACTCGTCCATCTCGAGGACCTCGTCCTGCATGATGCCCTCCGCGACATCCGCGCACCCACCCACGAACTCACCATCGCCCGCGACATCCTGAAAACCCGCCGCCGCATCGCTGCCCATCCTCCTGGTTGGGCTCTCTCTGCCCAAGGCCTCGCCTCCCTCCGCGGGCGGGCGTGGCCCGCCGCATCATCGGGAGGAGACGGGGAGGGGGTGTCGGTGTCAGATGGGAATGTTGAGGTGAGCGACGCTCGGGTTGGGGTAGGGGAGGCCGAAGACCCAGACAATGATGGTCTGGGTGATGCGTTTGCCGCGATCGATGCGGTGCTCGCCCGGTCCGAGGCCGCGATCGAAGAGGCGAAGACGCCGGGTCGCGCCAAGAACACTCCGGACAAGGATCCCTTCGTTTATGACCTCGACTGGGATGAGGACGAGCGGCTGGAGGAGTGGCGGGCCGTGCTGGCGCGGGCCCAGGATCTGCCGCCGGTCCTGCAGGCCATCGTCGCCCTCGATGCATGGAATGAGATCGCTGTCCTCCAGCACGCGCCCTGGCTTGGTCGGCTGCTCGCCGCCTCCCTTCTGCGCGAAGGAGGTGTGACCACCGGCGGTCATCTCGCCGCGATCAATCTGGGGCTCAAGGCTATTCCTGTCGATCGGCGCCGGCATCGTGATCGCGAGACGCGGTTGCTGGCAATTACAAGGGCATTGGCCATCGCGGCTGAGAGCGGCCTGAAGGAGCATGACCGGCTGGTGCTGGCGCGGCAGATGATGATGCGCAAAGTGGAGGGGCGGCGGACGTCGTCCAGGCTGCCGGAGCTTGTCGAGCTCGTCATTGCGCAGCCGCTGATCTCCGCCGGGATGGTGGCGAAGACGCTTGAGGTCACGCCGCAAGGCGCGCGGCGGATCGTTCAGGAACTGGGGTTAAGAGAGATGACGGGCAGGGGGAGGTTTCGGGCGTGGGGAATTCTGTAGTTCTGCGCTGTTGTGGTAGCCACCTTGGGTCCCACTCGGCGGAATCCTACTTTGATATCGGGTCTAGCTACTGTCCTTGTTTTGCTTGAAGGTGGTGTGGCCCCAGTATTCTTTGCCATAGCCGAGCTTATCGCGGCAGGAATAGCTTCCGTGTGATCGAAAAGGAGACGTCATGAAATTTAACTGGAGCGAGGCAAACCCCGAGATCTTTGAGCGCTTCAAGCCTGAAACAAATGGGTATGAACAATGGCAGAGTTTTCTGGAGCTCTTATCAGATCCACTGAGTACACTTGTGAGTGATGAAACTGGACTACCTACCGACCTGCTTATTCTAGCTGGCGAGGCCCTCTCGAAGTTCGACCTAACCGCGAATTCGACGGTACAGACGCCCACGGTCTTCGTATCGCATAGGCAATTCGACCTCAAATTTGCGGAGCGCGTCGCTTGGCTGGCATGCGATGCTGGGATGGATTACTGGCTCGATGTTCATGATCCATTCCTGAAATATGCCAACCACAATATTCCAAGAGCAAATCCTTTGTATCCCATTCTAGTTGCCGGAATAATTGAAATGGCTTTGCTAAACAGTTCGCACCTCATCGCGATCCATACGCGAGCAAGCCGTCGTTCACAGTGGATTCCTTATGAATTCGGCAGGCTACGCGATCGGAAACGCCTATCATCAAATTGCGGGAGCTGGTTTGATCCAAGAACAAACCTAACGTTACATGGGGATTATTTGCGCCTCGCTCGGAAAACGCAAGGTGGTGAGACGGATGTGCGACACTGGCTTCAGCACTGGTCCGGAAGCGCCGCTCCGCTTTATTGGGGCGGGCCTGCAACCCACCCGCTTCCGAATTGAAGGGATTGCATGCCTCATTCACAGGCGGCCTGTGAGACGCTAGGATTTGTTTAAAGTCCCAGGTCAGCGTAGATTTTAGCATTGTAATGGCGTGAGCCACCGTTCCTTTCTGCTGTATTCATACGGCGGTACTCGTCTGGCCAGTGGTCAAGAGCAAAACGGATAGCTCTCATTTTGAATGGTACGTGTACAACACACTCATCGCGGATGATGGGCGGGCAATTTGCATCCTGCTGTCTGCTCTCATTTAGGTTTGCAGCTATGATTGGCAGTCCCATCTCCATTGCTAGTTCCAGTTCCCAACGAACGAACCGGTACAGATTCTTGGTCTTCTCTCCAATCAGCACAATCACAGCTGATGACTGACGCATACGCTCTTTGAGGTTGCTTTTCACATAGGCTTCGCTCTGAGCCTTGCTTGTCATCGTATCTAGGTCGTGGGCGTCGAGAAAATTAAAATCGACTTTTTCATTTGCCTTCCATCCACGCATGAATCGATAAGCCCAGCCATCGTTGTCGCCGTCGAAAATGACGTAAGAAGGATCGGTGTGCGAGCTCATTTTAATTTCCCTGTTGTTGGCGGGCAGCCCATTGTGTGTGCTCACGGGAGAAGGCGAGTTCGGCTTCGTTCACAGCGGCAGAGAACTCCCCCGCGGTTTCTGCGTCTTCGATACGGCTTTTCACTAAACCGATCTCCTGCGCTGTAAGCGTGTAAGCAGCTGCTAGTTCGTTGAACTTCTTTATTTGCGTCCATCCAATCGCGGCCGAAGCGAAGACGACCAATGGCTCGGTTGGCCAGCCGACGAATGTGGGATTTACGATCCGCGTGAGAATAAAGACAAGACCGAGACCGTACGCGACACATGAGATCGCTACCCACCATTGGGCGGCAGAACTGTTTGCCTTGGCCTTCTTTTGATACCAGACCTGTTGATCGGTGATGCGATGTAGCAAATAGAATGCGCGACGCTCCTCTAATTTTTTCTCCCGCATTTCCTGCATAGCGCTTGGCAACTGTTCACCACCCAGCTCCAAACCGCTCAGCGCGTCACCGATCGAATGATTAGCTTTAAGAACATCACTCAACAGATCTCGGAAGTCGCGTCGCGCGTCGCTCGACTTGGCATCATCGAAAGGCTCAGCACGCATGGCAAATCGCCAGCTCAGTGTTTTGACAGATTCCGAAAGTGCACGGGCCTGATACCACGTTCGCTCAGGCTTCTTTATTGAGCGGTAGAGCATGACAATCATCGACGATGCGAAAACGATCGCATAAGCGGCAAAATATGCGCGTGTGTCGCTCCATCCAAGCGAGAAAAAGGCCGTAACGATCAACAGGCCGTATTCGAGCCGGACCAGCGCCAAAAACCTCCACTGACTCCTGTTGGACGCCGCATCGGCGCTTTCGAACAATGTCGGATAGTTCATCATGGCTTTGTTCCCGGGTCTGTCTAGCTTTGCTTCTGCCGATGTTTACTTCAGCTCACCAGAGAGCTTGCTCCACGGTACCACCTTGATCTCCGGCCGAGACAGCCATTTCGGTATTGGGCTTGCGGGGCTCACACCCGCGTGCGTCGCGACGACCTTTTTGCCGAGTGACAGGCTTTTTTCGACCTCCCATTGGACCCAGCGGCTTTGCGCCGTACTTTCTGAAACATAAACCACGGTCACAGAGCAGCGATTAATTCGCTCGGTAATCTTGCTCTTAATATAGTCGGCGCGTTCGCTATCGTAGGGTTCGCGAACCGAATGGTCGTTGAACTCGATGTCGCTGTTCTCATTCTTGGCCTGGCCCCGTAGTAAGTTAACTTCGGCCATGTCTTCGGTCGCAAAGCTGATGAAGACGTTGCGCTTTCCGCCTGCCAGCGCCGCCTTCGCCTTCTCTTCGAGCGAGCGCACGTCCCCCAGCCTGTTCCAGTTTCCACCTCCGCCGCCGCCCATCTCTATGCCCTTTCAAACTTGAATTCGTTGCAAGCAATGCATACCCCGCACGCCTCTTCGCTACCCTCGTGGCAGGAATAGGTACCGACGATGCCTTTCTGGCGTGCAAGCTCGACGACGTCGATCTTGTGAAATTGCGAAAGGGGAGCAAGCACCCGGATCGAACGGCCTAGGCAGCGGGCGATCATCTGCTCGGCATCCCGCAGAAAAGCAGAGGTTTGGTCGGGGAAGAGGCTGGTTTCCTCGTGAAGCAGCCCAATCGAGACCGCATCCGCATTCCTCTGAAAGGCGTAGGCTGCAGCAGTTAGCAGAAACAGCATGTTCCGGCCTGGCGTAAACGCGTCATCAACGATGTGCAGCGATCGGTCGGTCAAGCCCGAGCGGATCAATGCCCCATACCCTGACAGATCGGCGATTTTCGGCTCGGGAAGTCCGAGCCTCTTCATGATGCCTCGGCAGGCGGCGAGCTCGCGGTCTCGTGACCGTTGGCCATAGTCGATGAAGAGCGGGTGGATCGAAAGACCTTCCTCTTGGGCGAGTTTCGCGACGAGGGTCGAATCGAGCCCTCCCGAGACGAGTGTAACGATGCTCATGCTCTTGCCCCTTCTTCCGTTCTCGCGACCCGCATTACGATCCAGATCGCCCAATCCAGAATGCCGACAGGAAAGCCGAGTTGGTGCGCATGGCCGCGCATACTCTCCTCGCCGAGCCGGTACTCTCGCATCGTTGCGATTGGCTTGGAGTTTTCTGCCCGCAGGCCAGTGAGTTCCATGTAGTTCAGGACATGCCTGTCCAGGATTGCGAGATCGTAGCTGAAGCCGCTGTTGCGTAGGAACATGCTCGCCTGCTTCGGGCCGAGCCCCGGCGCGCAGTCGACGAGCCAGTTGCGAGCGGCAATCGGGGTATCGAGCATGGTCAGCAGGCCGCTAAGCGTGCCGAACCGGTCAGTGATACGTTCCTTTGTCGCCGCCAGCTGCCGCGCTCGCGCGCCAGGAAAGCGATAGCTTCGCCCGGTCGCAGTCATCGGCCGCCGTAATGTCTCGCTCAGCCGGTCGGAAAGGTCGGGCAAGCAGTATGGCTCGAAAAGGTGGCCAGCTGTATCGATCGCCGAGGCAGCCTCGCATGCCAGCGGATAGGGAACCTGGCTGCTGAGAACACAGGTGGAAAGCTCCCACCACAGGCGTCTCTCATTCCGCTCGGCCGCACCATTTGCGATCCGCTCTTCGATCTCCGGACAAATGGCGCAGACGGCGTCGGTGATTCTCCCAGCCGAGAAAGCTTTCATCTGAACAATCCTTCCACCTCTCGCTTCAACTGTTGTATCGGCGCCTTGCCGATCCGTTCAGCGACGAAGGCCTCGAGGCGGTCGTCTGTTACAGCCTCTCGAAGGTCTTTCATGAAGTTCGTATAATAATCAATATTGTGAAACGCAGCTTTCCCCGCGAAATCGATCTTGTCGTCAACAAACGCCGAACGGGCAACGTCGGAATCGGCGACGCCTGTCTGATAGGTGAAGAAATCATAGTGCTGAAAATGATAGAGCCGGTCGTTTTCGATGTCGGCGACGACGCGGCACCATTCGAGCCCGTCAAAGGTGTCCGCGCCAGCTGCGGCCAGGACCGCGATGCTCCATGGATTGCCGGTGCCGAGGAGATGGATGGGCTGATAAAAGGGAAGCTCACTTAGCTTTGCCCGGATCGCCATCATCGTCCGGCAACGTTGAAAAAGCCCTGCGCCAAGCTCGCGTTCGGCAACGCCGATCAGCTCTGGTTGCAGCTCGTGGGCAACGGCAAATACAGTCTCGATCAGCGTGTCGACATCGTGACCGCCGTTTTTCAGCTTTGCAGCATGGACGATCGGCAGAACCCCGGCTTTGGTTGCTTTTTGGTCCCGTTCGACGGCGGCGAGAATCGAGGCGGCCGCCTTCGCAGGCTTTCTGCCGGGTTTCATGTCATCGAAGCAGAAGATCCGGTCGTAGGAAGCACCCGACAGGGCATCGACCAAATCGATGGGCTTCCATCGTTTGTTAGTCAGACGTGAAGATTCGTAGTTCCCGGAATCGACAAGGACGAATCCGCCATTTTCGCGGTACTCTGTCAGCGCTGATTTAAGTGCGGTGGGTTTTCGCCTGTCGACAAGATCCCACGCGGAAACGAGCAACGAGGGATAGCGGGCAAGATTCAGCGCTTTCACCGCCTCGCTGGGTTTCAGCCGGGTCTCGAAGGAGGAGGTCGAGAGAAAGAGGGTGGGGAGGGGCAGGCGCCCTTGCAGCGCGACTGGTCGCTGCGGTTTCATGCGAACGGGAACGATCGTGCTAATCCGGCTGGCAAGTGTCCTGAGATCGCCGTGATCGGGGCGTTCATTCCACGCCGACAGATCGCTGCTCGAATAGCCGCCGAACCCATAGGCAGCCTCGCTTCCGTCCAGCGTGACGCAAACAATTGGCCTATTCGCCTTCTGAGCCAAGCGAACCTCGTCGGTGACCGTATCCTTCAGCCGAGAGGACTTCGACCAAAAGACCAGCACACATCCCGCCCTGGTAATCTCGTCTTCGATCTCGGCAGCAAAGCGTTGCCGGATCATCTGATCCCACCACACGCTCCAGGTCTTAGAAAGAAATTCGAATACCTTTTTTACTTTCGCCCGATCTTCTCCGGCATAGATCAAATAGATATCAGCCACGCCCCCTCCGAATCGCAAATGGCCTATCTATGGTGTAGTAACAACGTGAGGGCTGCGCAATGGGGGTTGTATGGAGCTGATGTTAAATCTGATCAATTACTTCCAGCCTGCTAGGTATAAAGCGGTCGTAAAGTCATCAGTCGTTTCACAGTTGACCAGGCGGGTAAGCTGGTCGCTGGACTGCGGCAGTTCTGCAAGAGCCACGCATTTGACACCCTCATCGACCAGTGTATGTGCCAATGAGAGCATGTCAGGCTCAATTCCGTCAGCCAACACGAGAACTGTAGAAACCTGAATGTGCGATAGTTCAACATTTTCCAGGGCCGGGCAGATCACGGTGAGACCGAGGTCAGCCAGACTATATCTTGCTTCCTCAATCGAATAGCGTTGTCCCAGCGTCTTGATCGCGCCGAGCAGAAGGACTGTCCGAGGCTCGCAGACCGGATGCCTTTCCTCTCGGACATCGTGCGCACCTGACGCAAGCGGCTCAAGGGGGGCAAGCGGATTGTCACAGTAGCGGGCTACCTGCTTCGATGCTGAAAGCGCTGCGGTGAAGAGATCCTGTCCGAGCTCCGCCCAGTAATATGCGAAGGCCGCGCTGAACACATCCCCTGTACCTATCTTGAAAACACGCGTGCTGCGAAATGCGGGAATGAAACGCGATGCGGTACCAGGCTCGAAGACTGCAACACCCTTGATGCCCCGTTTGACGACGATGCAACTTGCCCTATGGATTTCAAGAATCGAAGCTGCGGCTACCTCGACGTCGTCAATCCTCGCAACACTCAGGAGCTCCTGTTCATTTAAGACGAGAGCCAGTTGTTTCGCAGTCGAACCGTTGCTGAAAAAGGGAGGAAATTCGCCGGTGGTTTGGGGATCGTAGACAGCCTTTTCTGCATTCACGATAGCATCGCCCTCAAGAAAGCCGAACCGGAGAACCGCCCTTCCCTCGATTTTCAGGGGAGGCATTTTTCGCAACTCCGATCGCGCCGGCTGCAAGTGCGGACGCGACAGCGGATGAAAATAAGCGAATGCAATCGGATCGGCACGAAAGGCGCACGAACCATTCACCCCTAATGCAGAAAGGACGGTGTCTACCTCGTGCGGGCGCTCGAAGTAGCAGCTGAAGATGTTGCCAGGTGATAAGCGGGAAAGGGCGCGGGCAGCTCGCCCGCCGGAACCGAGAAGAGCATCCCAGTGCGGGTGAAGGCAAAGTTCGCGATAAAGTCCACCCGCAATATGCATTCGTATTTCCTCATCTGCACCCAACCCGCGGCGAAGCTCCGACTTCCGATAAAATATGAGCCGGGGTCGATCCGCGATAGGCGCAGTATAACAAATAAGCCAGTGGAAAGCGGAGCGTGCCAGACTGGATTTATACCTTATTTCACGTAAAACGAGTGTATGAATAAGGTACGGAGCCGTTATGACTGCAGTTCAAAACGACATTGACCATCGTCCCGTCTGCTTCGTTGTCATGGGGTTCGGCAAGAAAACCGACTATGAAAGCGGACGGACGCTCGATCTTGACGCAACGTTCGATGCAATTATCAAGCCAGCTGCAGAAAAGGCAGGTCTGCGTCCGATCCGTGCCGTTGACATCAACGGAAGCGGAGTAATCGACGTCTCCATGTACGATTTGCTGCTGAGAGCGGATGTCGTGGTCGCCGATATATCGACCGGGAATGTCAATGCGGTCTACGAACTGGGCGTCCGTCACGCGCTACGCCCGAATACGACGGTGATCATCAAAGAGGATCAAGGAAAACTCCATTTCGATCTCAATCATATTAACACGTTCCATTACAAACATCTTGGTGAAGATATCGGTAGTCGTGAGGCGATCCGCGCGACGGATGCGCTTTCCGAACTGATCGTTAGGGCGATGTCCTCAACAACGCCAGACAGCCCCGTCTATACGTTTCTTCCGACTCTACAGCGGCCCCGCCTATCAGACGAACAATATGCCGAACTACTCGATGAGGCCGAGGAAAATCATGAAATGCTGAGCGCTGTGCTTCGAGCCGGACGCGATGCGTTCGACCGTAGCGACATGAAGGCGGCCGCCGCAGCTTTTGCCCGCGCCTGCGAGCTTAAGCCTGAGGAAGCATCCTTTCGCCAGCAATATGCCCTTGCGACCTATAAGACTAAGCTGCCGACCGAAGCCGAGGCGCTGCAGCGGGCCCTTGAGATCATTGAGCATCTGCAGCCGGAAGATTCCAACGACCCTGAAACTCTCGGCATAACCGGGGCAATTCACAAGCGGCTCTGGCTCCTTCAGGAGAACCCCGTTCATCTGGACAAGGCTTTGCGCTTTTATGGTCGAGGTTTTGAAGTCAGGCGCGACTATTACAATGGTGAGAATCTCGCCACCTGTTTCGATTTGAGGGCCTCCAGACAAATCGATCCGGAGGAGCAGCTATTTGATCGCATGAGTGCCAAGAAGACTCGTTTGGCACTTGTGGAAATTCTTTCGGCGTTAATCTCGGATCCGTCCTTTCACGAGCGTTCCGACAGAAAGTGGGTTTTTGCGACGCTCGCCAATACCATGCTTGCCCTTGGGAGGCGGGCTGAGGCTGCTGTCTATGAAGCTCAGTTTCGTTCGCTTGAGCCCGCTGATTGGGAAATATCGACCTTCGAAGTTGTGAAGGCCATGTACGTCAGCGAAGATCTTGTCAGCTAGTGCTTCCGAATAACGATAATGTTCTTAGTCCTAAACGAGCGTTGCGATCCTAACATCCACCGAGGAGTAGCCTTCAATGGCTAAATGCACTGCACCAGTAAGAGGCCACACAGGGAACGGCGCAGCGAATTGTCCGGCATGTAGCAGTCGATGGGGCCGCAGTCGCTTTGGCGGTTACGGCTCCTGGCCGTCGTCGCCGACTTCTTACTCCTCGCCTGGTAGTGGCGGCGGGAGCCGAGGCGGGGGCGTGTCGGGCAAAACCTCGAAACCTAGGTGGGCGCGAGCCAGTTCAACCGTGTGGTACACACCAGCAGAGGTGCGGGAACTTGAGCCCGTACGCGAGCAAATCGAGAGACGGGCCACAGTGCCTGATCTTCGGGACGTATTCCTATGTCATGCTTGGGACGACCGGCAGGGAGCTGCAAAGGAATTGCATGATTTGCTTGAGGCGCGTGGAGTGAAAGTCTGGTTCAGCGAGAAAGATATCGCACTCGGTGAACCATTTCTTCGAGAGATCGACAGGGGGCTCACAAAATCACGAGTCGGGATTGTTTTGGTGACCCCAAACTTTCTTAAACGAATTCACGGTCGTAGCATCGCCGACAAGGAACTTTCGGTGCTGCTTCATGGAGGTAAGTTAGTTCCTGTCATCCACGGCACCACCTTCGCTGAACTAAACGAGGAAAGTCCCATGCTCGCTTCGCGCAACGGGCTCAACACGGCGGAAGACAGCATGGCCGAAGTCGCTACAAAGCTCGCGGATCTAGTTGCCATGTAACGTTGGATGCGAGAAGTGAGCAACGGCAGCACAGTGTCGGCGAGCAAAGAGGTCAACGTTCGACGATCGCGACAACCGAGCAATCCAATGTCCGAACCGGATCGGCAGCTGCCTCTGCGCGATGAGTGCGAATGGCCGCGTTGCTGGGCACCGCCCCTCAGCGCTCCCGGTCCGCTACCGGCGCCAGCCGCCCATTCTTGAGAGCAAGCAGTTGTGCTGATTAGGAAAAGCAATCCAAATAAGCCGCCTAACGGCGCCCCAGGGTTCAGGTCCCATCAATAACTTATGGCTTAGATGTATCAGTGGGAGGTTTGCGGATGCGTTAGATCCGCCTCAGGCGGCACGGCGTGCGCGCTTGAGTCTTGTGCAAAACGGCGTCCAGCTGCACTTTAGTGAACGTGGTTCATGCGACTCAACAGCACCTCTGGCCGGGATTCATGGGTTCATGACCAGATTCCAATCGATGTCGAAGCCAGCAGCCTTCAACTCCCGACTCAAGGCCTGTCGCCATGCGCCACCCGACGAATAGGGTTCGTGCACAACGCCCTGGAAATCGGAAGGGATCTCCAGTTCCCCCTGGATAAGGGCCATAATCCGGCTGCGCCCCAACCGTCCGACAAAGTAGCCGAGTTCAAAAATCACGTTCTGTCGGGCGCGAGGCTGCGGCGGCTTGCCTTTGGCATAACCCTCGTCATCCGGTGTAAGCAGAACTACGGCGAAACCCACATCGCCATGCGCCTCAAACTTCTCGATGATGGTGCGGCCCTGGTTGGCTTGTTCCATCAGAATGATCGCCTCGAAACCCAGTTTCTCAAGAAACCTTGCGACTGCTTCTCTGGCCCCATCCTCGTGGCCATGAACCACGAAAACCTTGCGGGGGGCCGGTCCGGTTTTGACCGGAAGCTTGACAGCTTCCTCCACATTCAGAGACCGCTTGACGAAGTCGATATAGTCTCGGGCGAATGGTACCAGGACTTGACCGGTCATGTTCTGCAGGTTGGCTGTATATTTATTGCCGTTATAATAGAAGGTATGCGCAAAATGTAGCGCAGCGTTTTCATCAGACGCGAACTTATCGACCAGCAAGATGGTCATGCCCAATTCCTGCTCATGTTCAGTTGGCCAATCGAGCGTCGCGGATCCGACCATTGATCCCTGTGTCTCTTCGCCGGCCGCAAGCCAGGCGTCTAATTGAAGACCTTCGGTAAGCTCTGCCGAAACGGGTTCAAGCTCGGGGTCATGCAGAATGCGAGACAGCTTTTTGATATGCCGGTCAAACGAACCGGCTTCTGCCCATTTCAGGTCGTTGATGATGTTTTCAATCTGTCGAAGGAGGAGTGGCACCTTCTCGGTCGGCATTATGGATTCCTCTGAATTCGCTTCTGTGCGTGCCTGAGCCGCTCGTTCATGGATCTGCTCTGAATAAGCTTCCTTGAGTTGTACAGACATGTTCTGGACAAAAGGATTGTTGCGATATCCGTCAGCAATGTTGTCGATGGCGTTCTCCATCTGCCCAATGGCAGCAAGAATACTTGCCGGCTGATGGGGATCGAAGTGCACTGTGGTGATCTTACCGTCGAGCGCCTGGAATGCCCGCTGGGCATCCTTCAATTGCTTTTCGAGCTTATCCAGCCCAGTAATCTTAAACGACATGCGGCATTTGCTCTCGATACACCTACGTCAAGTAACGTACAAATCTCTTCCTCGAATACAAGTGCTCTTCTGTACAATGGCAGGGGTCATATCTCACGCCGCCTTCCTTGAACGGCGAGGTCTGGAGGATCGCAAGCAAGGGTCTCAGGCGCCGGGCGCCCAACTGCATCGAAGTGCCTCGAGAGACCGCCCCGTTGCCGGTGCGGGAGCGCAGCCGAAAAGTATTTGCCTTTCGATAAAGTCTGGTTTCCGGAAAGCAACCTGCCTTTATCAATCTATTGAACAAAGAGGGAACATCATGTAAGGTGTGTATGTTCATTGAGGGTTTGGGACATGGCAGGTAACGGCAAAAAGACGTCATCACCAATCGCGAGCAAGGCTGGCGGCACTCTACGGGATCCAAGTGCGTCTGCGACCGCCAAGAGTCTAGCGGGATCTGCGCTTGCTCAGGCTGGCACCTCAAAGCAGACAGGAGCTGCGATGGAGGATAAGGCTTCGCAGGTTCTATCGAGCACAAAATACAGCACTGCTACCAAGCAGTTGGCAGGATCCGTGCTCTCACAATCCAACAAAAAGCGCTGATGAACGAACAAGAACTTTCGAACCAGTTTTCTGTTCTTTTTCCGTGGCTTCTCGTCAGCGAGTCTTATTCCGTTTTCTGCTAGTTTAGCTTACCTGGAAGCGGAGGAAGTTGGTTGCGAACATCCAGTGCCTTAGGCCGTGGAGTCCGCTGAAGCGCCTATTTCACGTCACTCTGCCCCAGAGGCGCTTTAAGCCAGCCAGGAATGGGAAGTGATGAGCGAAGCGCGTAAGAGATGGAAGTTTCCCATTCCTTATGGCCTGCCGAGGTCGGCGATCGATTACAGGCGCAATCCGGAGATACTGGCCCCGAGATCACCAGTGCCGCTTGGGGAAACGTATCTGACAACTTTTGTTGGTGAATACGCTTTTGTTTGGCATTCATATTCCGTCCCATGGTTGGATCCGTATGGTGCAGGTACACGCAGATAAACATCGCGACCGACGACCTATAGACGTCAGTCGAGCCTTCGAATGTAGAGCCCATCCGGGCCACCTTCTTTGAGATGAATCTCATCGACGTTTTCCGTCTGGGCGAGGCTGATCAAAAGGGCGCTGCAGTCGTCCTGCTCGGCTGACGCCGTCCTGCTGCCTGTATGAAGGAACGTCGTCTGTTGATCGGGACTTAACTCGGCCCAGAAGCCATCGGTCGCCATGATCAGACGCGCTGCCGTTCCCTCGATTTTCTCAATCGTCGGGGCAATAAATTCCCTGGATCGGAAGCTTGACGTTAAGAGATGTCGCGCTTTTGATTTCGCAATTTCAGCATGCGGTAAGTCTTTTACTGCATTCGCCAAGGTGTGTGGGGCGGTTATCCAGGATACTGATCCATCCGCACCCCTGATGCCCAATGAGCAATCTCCTGCATAGGCGGCAAAGCAGCCCTCCACGCCGCAAATCACTACGAGATAGCTAGCAGACCCCCGCGGAAAGCGTGGTGCCAGATCACTGTGCAGATCGCGGAGGAAGTCGCATAGGACCTCAGCTGAGACAGGAGAAGCCGCGGCAAACCAATCGACCATCTCTTTTACTAGCACGCGGGCAAGGTCTCCATTGCTCTCGCCGGCTGTCGATCCGTCTGTGATGATCATCAGCAGGCCGTGAGCATTAATGCCGATGCCAGCAAAGTCCCGGTTGTCGCTTGTGCGGGTTCCCTTCAGCGTGCGCCATTCGAGGTTAGCCCGCATTTTTGCCATCACACTGGCTGATTGCCACATAGCGCGCTTTTACGATGGCTGAGCGGCCAGGCTGTTTACGGAGATTTCCTTCAAGGAAGTCGTCAAAATCACTATTGGCGAGAAGTGCGCGGAACCCCTCGGCGGTGAATTGACGCACGTCAACGGAGGCAGCAGAAATCTCGGCTAGTAACTCCTCGCGTCCGTCAACCATCAACAACAGATCCTCTGCATCGCGACTGGAGTAAAGATCATTGTTGCCGCGCCCTAGGAAGGCCTCAAGTTTGGTCGCTACGAAAATGGGCGGTGTCAGCACCTTTATGTCTATGCCGGCGTCGAGGATGTGCGGCTGAGCCGTTTCGATCCCGGTCGCATACCAACGATTGCTAAAACCGAGGATTGCTTCATCATCGGGCATGAAATCGACCTTGAGCCTGCCGAGGCGCATCCGGCAGATTACATCATCGTCAGCAGCCTCTACGAAACCTTTTGTGCGCAGGTCTTCCAGCAGCATTGCCCATTCATGCAATCCGGCAAGATCGACGATCAGATCGATATCGTCCGTCGACCTGACGTCTTCCAGCGTCACCGGGTCTGTGATGAACAGCGCCGTTGTGCACCCTCCGACAAAGACGAGACGGTTGCGGAGGTCATCGCCAAGAGCGGTAGCGACGGCCTTCAGCATCTCCAACAGCTGCTCGCGGATCTCAGTCATTTCGCAAGCATCCTTGATTTGAGGTGATCGCTTGCCAGTCCAACTTCGCGCTGGTTGCCAAGTCTGATGGCATCGACCAGAGCCAGATATTCGTAGAGGTGCTGGTCTTTCAAGGCTGCTTCCGGCACGCTCTTGAACAACGGTTCCACCGATTGCCCCATCTCTCGCCCTTCGGCGTATGGCCACACGTAGTTGTAGCTTCCACCGCTGACGAGCAATCCTTCGAGCATAGGGGCCGCGAACGCCGTCGGGATGCCGCGTTGCATTGGGCCTGGGTTTGCGGGGAACACGAACCTCAAACCGTGAATGATGAAGTTGAACAGGTTTCGTCGGTGTGGGCGTGGTTCATTTTTCGCGTTGTCCTTCCGCGCGATACCGGATGCTACGCTTCGCTTGATGGATTGCGCAATTTCTGTTTTGCTGATGCCGGTGAGATTTTCCAGATTTCGCACAGCATAGGGATCCCCCCCAATCGATTCCGATCGCAGTCGCTCTGAGCCCTTCTCGAGCTCTTGATCCTGCAAGCTGATCAATTTCAGCAGGACGACAATATCCTGGCTTTTCATTGCATCTGTCCTCTGTCCTGGGACTGAGGACATTAGTCCGCATCTAACTGTTTTGTCAAATTTAACCAATGTAATTGCCGCGCGCTTGAATTTCCCGATCAGACTGGTGCGGTACGTATGTCAACCGGATTGTAATGCTAACCTTTTATCCGAGCGAACCTGCCCCGGACCGCAGACGGCCTGATGACCTGCCATTCCGACAAGCAAGTAGCTGCAACAATTGGGAAAAATTAATAAAAAGCGACCGACAAACAAAGGGTCGATGGTTCGATTCCGTTCAAGGCGAAGCACCATCGAGCGACATGTACTAAGTGTCATTCGGCGTGGAATAAGGACCCCTTTGTTGGGGTTATCGGCATCCAAACGGGACCCCTTATTAGAGGGTAACATGATCTTCGGTTTTCAATCGGAGGTTATCTATT
>NZ_QGDB01000018.1 GCF_003149535.1 Falsochrobactrum shanghaiense
CTTCAGGGCCGCGCGCGCTAACCGTTGCAACTTAAAGGAGGGGTACTTTTTGGACGCCGATAAGGGGTCCCGTTTGGGTGCTGATAGACATGACTAGCATAAGTCAGGACAGAACACCATAAAAACAAGTAGTTTCAGTAAGATAAAATCAACCGACACGTGCCGGCGGAGCACCCCAGTCCGGACGTCTCCAGTCTATTCCTTCCCATAGCATCGCCAGTTGGGCTGCTGTCAGTCGAGCCGTCCCATCGGCCGCTGAAGGCCAGGGGAAACGGCCTTTCTGCAGAATTTTATAGTAAAGGCAAAATCCCTGGCCATCAAAATACAGCAGCTTCACCCGATCACCACGCCGCCCACGAAAGGCGAAGACAGCTCCACCTGTCGGCTTCTGGCGCAAGACATCCTGCGCCAACATCGAAAGGCCCTCAATGCCCTTCCTCATATCTGTGACGCCGCAGGCAAGGTAAACCCGAACGCCGGTGCCCGGTCCAATCATGCCTGTTCCACCGCCCGGATCAGCCGCGTCAGAACCGCACCTTCCACTCGGCTGCCAAAACAAAGACGGCGGCCGCAGCGCAAGTGCAATTCAATCATGGAGGGCGAAGCATCAAGGGCATCGTTCACCGCGCCACCGATCTGCTCGCTACTCATCTCAATAGGAAGAAATACGGCTTCCTGTGAGGAGAGCAGAAGCCCCTTCTTCTTCAGTTCCCGTCGCCAGGAGTAAATCTGCTGGCGGGTCACATCGTACTTCTGCGCCACATCCGTCACTGTCGCGCCGTCGATCCCAATCGACATCACGATGTCCAGTTTCTTCTGATCTCCCCAGCGACGACGCCGTTCCGCGCCAAGAACTTCAACTCGCATCCAATCCTCGCATAAGACACGTCGCTAACGACGTCGTTAAACACGTGTCTATGCCAAAATCACGAACTCAGGCAGGCGGTAGCAATCGGGACGTTACGTTGAGATGGCCGCGTCACTTTTTTCCAAGAGCCTCTTTGAGCAGTTCCGCCTGCATGCTCATCTCCGCATACATCTTCTTCAGGCGACGGTTCTCGTCTTCCAGAGCCTTCATCTGGCTGATCATCGAGGCATCCATGCCACCGTATTTGGATCGCCATTTGTAGAATGACGCAGTGCTCATTCCATGTTCCCGGCATAACTCGGGTACAGGAACGCCGCCTTCCGCCTGGCGAAGGATGGCAAGGATTTGCGGTTCGCTGAATCTGCTCGTCTTCATCAAAATCTCCTCGATCATATAGCCCGAGAAAATTCTACTTTTGAAGTCCGTTGTTTGGCGGGGGGATTACCGTGCTGTGCAACGGTCGTGGTCTGAAAGTTCCATCCGATATTGAACGAAAGACCCTGGCATCGTTGATCGTCTGTGTGGAAGCATCATGATCGGGCCTTCAGGAAATGTGCGGGTCTATCTGGCTTGCGGGGTGGTAATCCCGTGGTGAAATGGGGAGCACTCCAAGCGCCGACTCACGACACCTACTCCTTAAAAATAGAAACAACTGAATTTACAAAGTGATCTAGACTATATCTTGACGCAATCAACTTTCTCCCAACTCTGGATGCTTCATAGAATCTCTCAATACTTATTTTCGAAATGTACTCAACTATTTCTTCTTCATTTTCAAAAATCATAGACGGAGGATAAATATACTCGCACCCGTCCCAATGGCGAACAACACTTTGGCCACCCCCGGAGAAACCATCAAGAACGGCTAGATGAAAACTTTCAGGTCCAGAAAACAGATCTCCTGAATCACTGGTAGAGAGCACAAAGCCAACTTTTCTATCGGAGAGAGTATCGGGTAATTTTGATTGTCCGATAAAATTCACGTATTGCCGTAAATCATTTTCTTCGATAAATTCTCGGCAAAGTTCATAATATTTCATTTCTATTTTGTCGCGAGTGACCCAGCTAAAATGTTCTGGACCATAACCAAAAACATCAAGTGTATATCTAGAATCTTTCATACGTAATGCAACGAGTATTTTCAGCATGCGCATGAAGCCTTTCCGGCTCGGGACTACACCAACCGCAGCCAACCTAAATAGACGATCAACCTCGAACCGGTTATCTTCTTTTCCTAAAAATGTATAGTTTGGAATTAACCGTACCTTACCCCTATGAATATGATTAAACCTCTGAAGTAATCTTTCAAAATAGAATACAGATACTGTAATTATAGCGTGAATTCTTTTCGGGTTAACGTAATAGCCGTAATTACGACTTAACTCCATCCGATGCATGCGGATAACGAGCTTTTGATTATCGCGCTTATTCTCTGAATACCAAACTGCGTTTGCTAACAACCACTCACACCAGATATAATCTGCCCAAAGCAGATGTTCACGACTGCGTTTCTCGTCATGTACATCGTGACTTTCCCACTCATCGATCCTAATATCGAAATATTTCTTAAGAGAATCTACACTCGACAAAATAAACTTCAGGTCATACCCAGCTATAAGAAGCCTAGGCTTACACGCTTCAATAAATCCGCTGTAATCAGATGTGACAACGGCGTTAAGCACGCTGAAATATCGAGTTCCTAAAAGTTTCTTGTCTAACTTTTCCCACGCCAACCCCAGAAAATCAGAAAACTCCTGAAAAGTGTTTCTATCGATGTCTCCAAGACCTTGAAAAATCATCGAATGAAGAACAGTATTCAACCCAACATGGAGTCGAATTTCAAAATAGCTGATGCCAGTTCTCTTCAGTGCATTTTCTGCTTCCACCCAGACGCGAATATGGTTTTTAAGCTCCCTCCGCCCGTACTGTTGAGTACTGGAAGCGTGAGGCGACGAGCGTTTATTGTATACAAATGTTGGGTGATCAATGTAATGAATATTATTTGACTTTTCTAAAGCATTAATAAGAAATAATGTATCCTCTCCAACCCTTATATCTTCGTGCCAGAGGATATTATTATCAATAATAACGCTTCTTTTAATAAATGAGACTACCGTAGTACTTTGGGTGGTAATTATTAACCTTATCTTTTCCGCTTTGGAGAGTCCTTCGCTCCAGTTTGGCATTCTATTCAATTGCCGCAGGTTTCCGCTGCCATCATCAACAATTAAATAGCCTCGAACAATACAAGCATTTCTTGATACTGCGTAATTGTAATACGCTCGAAGCGTATCGGGGAAAATTGTGTCGTCACAATCCATGTATATGATAAATTCCCCTTTGGCCTTCCGGCTGCCGTAATTTCGTGGCTTTGAAGGGGAGCCGCTGTTAGACGTTAAACGATATACTGACCAGTTTTCCTGATCCTTACAAACCTCTAGAAGATAATCGAAGGTGCCATCAGATGAACAGTCGTCGACGAAAATGACTTCAAAGTCCTTTTCCGGAAACTCGATGGCACGCAAAGAGCTTATGCATGCTTCGATTTTTCCACGGGCATTATAACAGGGGACGAGGATAGATATTTTCAATGTAGACCTTAGACGTAAAAAACCGAATTCCAACTGTTATGATTTTTCTTAGTGAGCAGCGGCAAGAAACCCGACGAAGAAGATAGCAAGGACTTATTCAAATCAAGCGGAACGACACTATACTTCGCCTCTTCTGCGTCAAAGCCAATGTATCTCTCACCGGCATAGCATAAATGCAGCCTTGCCTTGTCCAGCCACGAAAGCGGCGGAAAACGGCAGCCCGTCACAAACAGCATATTCGCCGTATATATTATATTTGCCTCTGGATCGCTATATTTTTCTAAAAAAGATTCACAAACGACCATACTCCCATATCGGTTATATTCCTGATAATAGGCTGCCACCTCATCGTCGGGAATCATTTTAGATAGAAGGAGTAGAAGCCTGCTATTAGGAATCAGAGCCTCAACCTGAGAAAAATACACGATGCTCGCTCTGGCTTCATCATGATTGTTTATACGTGAAACCAATGTTACTGCCTTATCATTCTTTCGGTAATAAAACCCTATTGAATCCAGAATGAATTCCCACCGATTTTCATAGGTATGATTTTCAAGAACATTATGTAGCGCACGCTCGCGGATCACATCTATTTCTTGTTTAGATAGTCCCTTCAGGCGAGCCGGATCCCTATCAACAAAAACCACATCTTTACCGAACATCTTATCCATACCGAGAGAATAATTAGACAACACTAATGTATTACTGGAGATCAATTCAAAAACTCGCCGTGCAAACATTGTCGACGAAGTGGTAACTGTATTGAAGTTCAATCCAAACAAGCTTGACTTATATATACTATTAATTTTCTTATGCTCTACCGGTGGGAAGAGGTAAGAACGAAATCTCTCCGGAAAGATGTGATTTTCGTCCTTTGTACCGAAGTACCTATCGATTAGTTTTAGCGAATACCCATCCTTCACGAACCTATCCAATACCTGCTCCATCAGTTGCGAGCGTTCCTTATGTACGCTATACCAACTGCCAGCAAAAACGATATCCTCTG
Organism: Falsochrobactrum shanghaiense; assembly: GCF_003149535.1. Taxonomy (GTDB): domain Bacteria; phylum Pseudomonadota; class Alphaproteobacteria; order Rhizobiales; family Rhizobiaceae; genus Brucella; species Brucella shanghaiense. Next base: position 4,466 of record NZ_QGDB01000018.1, read on the forward strand.
TCCTGCTACCGTCCAATTCAAGAGGATTAAACATTCGAGGCTGGCTCGCGAAAGGTAGAGCAAAGACATTCTTGCATCCATAATCTTGTCTATATCGCGCTACACACTCTTCCGCCGTTGTAAAAACAAAATCAAAAAGCTGTGCTGTCTTAATAAAATCATGAACCTTATCGCCAAAATGTGTCGGGTCCTCCTTATTCCAAAACACAGTTGGGATGGCATTTAAGTTACAATAATTTAATATACTTAAAAGCGCGCCGCGATTTTCATTCTTAAAATTGACGCTCGCATATACCTGACCTTTCCACGGCCTACGTACCGAGTCAGGCCCAGACCACGCGGACTCGCAAAAGAATACATCCGGCTTCTCATTTTCGAACCGCTCCCTCCAATTGTCCGGCTCCACAGGGATAGCCTTGAATTCACACGCAAAACTGCCAAATGAGAACTCATCAAGAATCGTTGCAACTTTGACCTGAGAAGCGAACGGTGTTCCCGTCACCATATGCTTGTCCTGTGCGCCAGCCACCAGATCTGCCGGACCAGCAACGCTACGCCTGCTTCGCCACCAATAAAGTAGCTTGCGCGCTAGTCGTTCCAAAACCGGACGGGCCTTAATTTCGCGAATCAAGTAATCTTTGGCTCGCACAGTCAGCCGCGGCAATTTGTGTGTCTTTTTCTTTCTTTGCCAAACCATCGAGAAATACCTCTGATCATTAGAACGCGAACAGCAAATACCAGCTTTAGAAACCAGACAACGACGTTCAGGCTTCAACAATTTTACTCGGTATTTAATAAATTAAGCTAAAAAGTATATTGGTAATTCCTGGGATAGAACTCGGCATCTGCAATTACACTCCGAAAGGGCCAGATTAATGGTAAGCGCGACTGGCAAGCCTAAATTTCTTTATCTGTCTCCCGAAGACCATTTATCTATATTACAGAAGGCTTTAACATGCCCTGCTTGCAATTCCAGCACCTTCGTGCATGTGCGCTTGATCAATGAATGATTATGACTTGCTAGTACGATTATGCCGGCCTTTTCAGCCATACTATCCATACGCTGCTTAGCTTTTTCTTGAAAAGCGGGATCGCCTGCGCCGATCCACTCATCCATCAATAGAATCTCCGGCTCGAAACTGGTCGCTATCGAAAAGGCCAAACGCGCTGCCATGCCTTGGCTGTAGGATTTCAACGGCATATCAATGAAATCACCCAGTTCGCTAAATTCAATGATCGGCTCCATACGTTCCGCGATTTCCTGCGATGACCAGCCGTTGATCAGTCCCCGCAATTCAATATTGCGTCGCCCCGTCGCTCCGGCACGAAAACCCAAATTGATGTTGAACAAGGCATCAATTTTGCCATCTACGATTAGCGTTCCACCGGAGGGTTCATAGATGCCATATAAGACTTTCAGCAAAGTCGTTTTGCCTGCGCCATTCGAACCAATCAAGCCCAATCGGTCACCGGCCTCAAGATCGAAACTGATACCGTCTAGCGCCTTGACTTCACTGCGACGCCCCGCTCTGACGATAGCCCCGCCTGGCCCCGACATCAGGGATCGTTCCTTCCGCCTTGCCAGAGAAGCAGGCTGCATCAGCCTATAGGTCAAGCGAAGATTATCTGCGTAAATTGATACCATTACAGAATAAACACAACCTTCTTGCGATAGCGGCCCATCAAGAATACGGCCGCAACCCACATCACAATACCTATGAGAACGCACAAAAAAAGTGCTTTTAAAGGCGTAGTACCGTTTACAATCGGAATTCTCACCATCTCCACAAAATAGGTGAAAGGATTATACCAGTAAAAGAGGTGCCGAACACCATGACTGCCATTGTAGGTCCAGAATACCGGCGTCAGAAACATGCCCACCCGCATGGCATTGGATATTAGATACCGGCTATCTGGAAAATAGGCTCCGACGAAAGCGAAGACCGTTATCACTGCCGGAGCCGAGAGAACAACAACAACGACGCCAAGCGCACTCCAAAACCAGGTGACAGATGGATACACGCCCGTGAGAAGTAGCACACCGAGACAACCCAGCAAAGCATAACTGTTCCGGATTACAGATTGCATCGTCAGACGAAAAACATAAGTCGAAAGTGGCAAAGGCGTTCCCTTAATAAAACTTTCTTCGCGCGAGAACAAAGAAACCCCCTGCGTAATAACCTCAAGAATAAAGAACCAGATAAGAAGTCCTATTGAAATATAGGCAAGATAATTGTCGTCACCAGCACCCGACTGCATGACAAATCCGAAAGTCCCAATAAATGTCAGATAGTTAAGAAGGAGCCAAAAAGGCCCCAACAGGGTGTTCTTATGGCTGTCATCTATGTCTTCTTTTGCAAACGCCAACCAAAGGCGTCGTGACCCCCACCCCTTGAAAAAATCGTCTATTCCTGCACGAAATATATTGCTCATTCCGCAGCCTTAACTATCACCGGTCTTTAAACATTTAATTTCAAAGCCGCCGATACATACAAATTATTAGGCTAAAGGCGGCCTCCCGAGAAAATAGGGCTTATCATTGAGCCCTCTGCCCATCCCACAAACCACGGGTATCAATCACCCTCTGACGATTTGCATCTGGCTTGTTACCTTCTCTGAAAACCGTGTGATCGACAAGTAGCACACAGACGTCAGCTGTTTTTAACGCTTCATCAGCGGTAACCAGGACTGCGTTTTCCAGTTTGGAAGGCAAGCAGTCAATATGCGGCTCTACCACCAGCAACCGTATATCGTCCCGGCTCGCGATTTGACGGGAGATATCCAAAGCAGGACTTTCACGAAGATCATCAATGTTAGGCTTGAAGGCCAGACCGAAGCAAGCGACGGTCGGAGTTTTTTCTGGATTGAGGTGTTTCCAGTCAGAAACCGCAGCATCAACCTTATCAATGACCCAACGTGGTTTAGAGTCATTGACTTCACGGGCCTGCCGCACAATCTTCGCCTGCTCTGGTGCGGAAGCAACAATAAACCAAGGATCAACGGCGATACAATGTCCACCAACACCGGGCCCCGGTTGTAGAATATTGACCCGAGGATGCCTGTTCGCCAAACGAATAAGCTCCCACACATCAATGCCCATCTTGTCGCAAATGAGGGATAGTTCGTTCGCAAAAGCGATGTTCACATCTCGAAAACTGTTTTCCGTCAGCTTAGCCATTTCAGCAGTACGGCTGTCGGTAACAATGCATTCACCTTCAACAAAAAGCCGATAAAGCTCTACCGCACGCTGTGCACAACGTGGCGTCATCCCCCCTACGACGCGGTCATTGGATACCAACTCCTTTAAAACTTGACCGGGCAGGACGCGCTCAGGGCAGTGAGCTACACGAATATCAGAATTCTCGCCTGCATTTTGCGGGAAGCTAAGATCTGGACGGGCGTCGGCAAGCCAAGCAGACAACTGTTCAGTAGCCCCGACCGGTGACGTTGATTCAAGAATGACCAAGTCGCCAGTCTTCAGGACGGGGGCAATCATAAGCGCGGCCGACCGGATATAACTAAGGTCAGGCTCGGGGCTGTCACCTGCTGTCACCTTCTTGAACGGTGTTGGTACGGCCACAATAAAAGCATCGGATTCTTCTGGTGTGACCGTCGCTCGCAGACGGCCGATCTTGACCACATCCTGTACGACCCGTTCAAGGTCCGGCTCAACGATATGCACCTTACCGGCATTGATTGTCTCGACCACATGAGCGGCAACATCGATCCCGATAACGGTCTGCCCTTGATTGGCCATCACCGCAGCAGTCGGCAGGCCTATATATCCCAAACCTACCACAGAAATAGTTTTGAATGTCATGCTGTCAAACTTGCCTTTTTTGAGAATTCGGCGGCTATATGATTGCAGATACGGGCAGTGGTTTGCCCATCCCCATATGGGTTGTGTGCGAGGCTCATTTCACGGTAAGCGTCCTGGTCCGCGAGCAATCGCTGGGCCCATGTCGTGATTTGTTCAACGTCGGTTCCGACGAGCCGAACAGTCTTTGCGTCCACAGCCTCGGGCCGCTCTGTCGTATCGCGCATGACAAGCACCGGCTTACCCAACGACGGCGCCTCTTCCTGAACCCCACCGGAGTCAGTGATGATCATATAGGATTGCATCATCAGATAGATGAAATCGACATACCCCACCGGTTCGATCAGTCTGACATTGTTAATGTCGCTCAAAATGCGATTTACCGGCCCGCGCACGGCAGGATTGAGGTGGACAGGATAGAGAATATCCACATCGGGATTGGCGTTGGCAATCGCTCGGAGCGCCTCGCATATGCGCTCGAAACCACCGCCGAAATTCTCGCGCCGATGACCGGTCACAAGAATCAGTCTGCGGTCGGGGCGCAAATAGTCATATTGCTTCCGCAAAGTCGCGGCGAGATCCGCATCTGTCTCAATGCGATGCTTGATCGTCAGCAATGCGTCGATAACGGTATTGCCTGTGACAAGAACATTATCAGGATTCACGCCCTCTGCCAGAAGATTAGCGCGGGCGCGTTCGGTCGGCGCATAGTGAAAGTTTGTTAGCACGCCAGTCAATTTGCGATTGGCTTCTTCTGGCCAGGGCGAATAAAGATTGCCTGTCCGTAAGCCAGCCTCTACATGCCCAACCGGAATTCGCTCGTAATAGGCAGCAAGAGAAGCTGCGAAAGTTGTTGCGGTGTCCCCGTGAACAAGAACAATATCCGGCCGTACGTCTTTCAGTACTTTTCGCATGCCTTGCAAAATCGACGATGTCACATCTGTCAAGTCCTGATTGGGACGCATAATTGCCAGATCACTATCGGGAACAACTTTGAAAATCTGCAAAACCTGATCCAGCATTTCGCGATGCTGCCCGGTTACACATGTGTGCGCATCAAAACGGTCATCATCATGAAGAGCGAGCGATAGCGGGGCCATTTTTATGGCTTCCGGACGGGTTCCCATGACGCAAAACGTCTTGATAGGCTTCATTAGATTGATCCCCAATAAATTTGGAACCCGGTTCCTACCCATTTGGTTGATACAGCACAATAGTCAATTTGCCGCTGTATCTTTGTCAGCTCATCGAGCAAGCCTCTATCGACCTCAGTAAGTCACCCCTGATTGCAATAGCTACCACCGTGACTGGCTGTTTCACAAAAGCGATGAAATCTATGGCACTCCGTAAAATATTCTGGCTGCCAACCTGCGTGACAAGGTAACTGGAGCATATCTAAAGCCGATCAGAAGTGCTCCAAGACCACCCCATGCCTCTTTAGCCCTAAAATATGTGCTAGCCCGTTCGTAAGCCAAAGCCTGCCGGAAACTGCGGTACTCATTTGCTTCCTCCATGCTTCTGGCATAGCTGGCATCAAGTTGCGACAATATCCGCAAACGATCATCTTTGCCTGCCCGGCGGGTCGAGGGCGAAATAATAGCAAGTGGAATGCCCGAATGGCCGACCTTCGACCGGAGAGCCAGACGCAATAGCAAATCCCAGTCTTCATACACACGAAGCGCGGGATTGTAGCCGCCTACTTCCAAAAACAGTTGCCGTTTCACCATCAATGTACTGCCCGCTGCAAATATACGGCCTGCGATAAGTTCGCGACGAATATTGAAAGCCAGTTCGAGTTGGTGATTAGCTTGCGCATCACGATTTCCATCGCGCTGATAAACGTAGTCACCCACGCAGCCTGCCCAGTCAGGATTATTTCTCATGACGCCCAACTGCGCGGTAATCCGGCCGGGCAATGCGACGTCATCCGCATCAAGAAAAGCGATATAATCGTGTTTTGCTTGTTCGACGCCAATGTTGCGCGCCGCCCCAGGGCCGCCATTTTCGGGAAGAGCGACTACACGCACGCACGGGGTCCAGATGCCTGTTTCGATGTTTAAAGGCGGAGTGCTATGATCGTCTATAATGATGATCTCGTCCTCTTTGCCTAATTGGCAGGCAACTGAAGCGACGCATCTTTCAATAAGTTGGCCCTGATTATAGTGCGGAATGACAACGCTCACAGCCGGTCGTTGTACCTTCATGTCAATTCCTCAGATTCATTGGCGAATCAACCATTGCCAGACCTTCATTACGGTCAGGATCTATTATCAATATCTTCGGAAATCATATGCCGGTAAACAGAAAGTGTGCGTTCATTAACTATCTTGTTTGAGAAACAGCTCTCGACCTTTTTTCGAGCCGCGTCAGCCAGGCTAAGCCGCAGACTTCCATCTCTGACGAGCGTTCTTATAGCGCCGGCAAGAAACACAGCATCCCTGGGCGGAACAAGAAGCCCTGTTTGCATATGGGTCACAATCTGCCGACAACCTGGAACATCAGTCGTTATTATAGCGCAACCAGAGGCTCCGGCCTCCAACAGCACCTTCGGCAGACCTTCCCTATAGGATGGCAAGCAGAAAATATCGGCTTGCAGAATTGTTTCTGTCATGTTGTTAGAGCGACCCTGCCAATCAACAAGGTTCCTGTCCTGCCAATCCTTGAGTTCTTTGTCGTCGATCTTGCCGGGATTGTCCGGGTCCGGTTCGCCCACAAGTACAAACCGACAATTCAAACACTCCCGTTGCAAAATCTCCACAGCACCGACAAATTCCCTCACCCCTTTTTCTTTCAGCAAACGCGCTGCCAGCATAACGACAATTCCGTCTGCGTCCTGTCGTTTCACATAAGGGAAAGCATTCAGATCTACCCCCGCCCCTTCTATGACTACCAGCTTATCGGGCTTAACAAGTTTACGCTCTACAAGCTCCGTGCGGTCATCGTCATTTTCAACGATGGCAATCTTGCGTCGCCCATGCAACGCGATTTTCAGCGCCTTGACAACGAATGGCCTGAGCAAGCGTGCCTTGATTGTATCTGATGAAAAAACAAAACCCATTCCGACCGGAGCATTAACGACTCTCCCAATTCTCGCTAAAAAGGCAGCGAATGAACCCACAATTATAGGCCGCAAAGCGATATGATGCACGATATCCGGCGCAGTACGCCGATAAATCCGTGCAACCTCAGCTATTTCTCGCAAAAGCTGGAAAGGCCCCAAGCTCGCGCGCCGCATATCTAGATGGATTAAATTGAAACCCGCAGCACGTATTTCTTCGCCACGAGTGCCAACCCGCGTAACGACATGCACCTGAAATCCGGCTTCCTTCGCTGCTTTGGCCCTATCCATAAAATGCGATAAAAAAAACCAGTCCTCGCTTATGAGATAGATAAGTGATCGAGACAATAGACCGCCTTATTTGTAATTTCGTTTCGTAATACTTTACAGCGCCATCTCAAAGAAGGCGATCATGCATCCACGCAATCATGCTTTTTCTTTGCCGCGACCGATGTGGAATAATGGTGGCACGTCACATTGCCGAAGCCCCACCAAACGGCTACCCATTATCTGAAGCGAATGGAAGATATAAGCTATACGTGATTCATTCCATATCCGATTCGGTCTTCAAGGAAGTGCCTAGAATTCTATGACAGCCAAACAAATCATTATCGCATCCACGCATCCCTTTATGGCCGATATGCGATTTGGAACTTCTTACCTCGCTGAAGCGCTGTGCGAATTGGGCTGGAATATTTTATACATAGAGCAGCCAACGAGTCCGTTGCATCTTGTCCACCCGCAATCTCGCAAACGAGCATGGCAAAAGACCATCGGCGCTCTGCGCACTTTCGGCGGCAATACACAGACCTATCGCTTCGGAGATGGCAGCTTGACGCTGCTTCAGACCATCGTGCCATGGCCGCATGTCAACATGCCATTGCTCCGCAGCGAACACATGCTGAATTACTGGTGGAAATATACCTTTCCGCGTCTTTCAGGCGCATTCAGGCGATCTGAACTAATGCATCCGCAGGCATTTCTGACCGATAGCCCCTATTTTTATTCATTGGCGCAGAATTTACGGCTGCCCGTTATTTATCGTTACGCAGACCGTATTCAGTATTTTTCCGAAGTAACGTCAGCTTTATTGGCAAAACAACAGGTCGCATTGCAGTCTTCCGATATCGTACTCTACACATCCAAAACAATGCAGGCGGATCTGCAAAACAGGACCAAACCTACTTATTATCTACCTAATGGAGTTAATACAGCGCTTTATGGAAAGCCATGTAACGAGCCACCCGAACTGATTGGCATTCCTAAACCCCGCATAATTTACAGTGGAACACTTGGACCATGGCTGGACGTATCCGCCATTCGCGCGGCAGCCCTCGCACTGCCGAATATGCAGTTTGTTCTGCTAGGTAAGTCCAGCACCGAACACCCTTCTCTCGCCGGCATTTCAAATGTTCACTTTCTGGGGACTGTCCCCCATTATCGTGTGCCGGAATTTCTCCAGCATTCCCAAGTCGGAATCATTCCGTTCGATATAATCAACCAGCCGAACCTCGTAAGAGCTATAAACCCTTTGAAATTGTATGAGTATTGCGCCACTGGCCTGCCGGTCGTGAGCTATATTTCCGAAGAAACGATAAAGGCAGGCGATCTGATCGATTATTACAAAACTCCAGACGAGTTCATAACTTCCATCCGAAGTGCTTTAGCCAGAACTGATGCCGCCAACCGTAAAGAATGGGCAGACGAAATGTCATGGAATAACCGCGCTATGGATCTCCAAGACCTCATATTCAATTTGAACCTGTCAAATGTCTCGGGCTAATAAAACCACTCCAGAAGCTGTCTGCCCGATCGAGGTTGATGAAAAATTCGAGTTTCAGGCCAGCGGCAATTTCTACGGCGGGAGGAATCCGTCTGAACAAGAAACGACGGCAGCGAAAGCCGCGTCCGAACAAGAGCAGGTTCCAGATGATCGCAGCCCAATGAACAACCCGACGAGATTGCGACCCGTCTTGAAGAACTGAATCGGGAAGACCCCGACTGCTACGCAGCGATGACAGAAGACGAGTACGAACAGTGGAAAACTGAATTCGGCGCATCCCAGCTGGGCTTGCTGTTCGACCTCACGCGCATAATCGGCGGTGGCGCCGTTACCGGTACATCAGCGGTTATCCAGATCGCGTTGTTGTCGCTGCGGAAGGTCAGGTCATCTGTGAGCATCTGCACATCTTTCGCCAGCACAATGACACACTTTCTCAATTGTCTAAGAGCCGAACCGAAAATTAAGTTGAGCGATTTCAGGAGTTTATGATTCTCTGTGGTTTACCAAGACTACGGAGGATC
>NZ_QGDB01000019.1 GCF_003149535.1 Falsochrobactrum shanghaiense
TGCGTCGCCAGAAGCAGATCAATCAAACCAGGATCGTCGCTTGACAAACAGAAGGGCGTCCAGGGCTCGCAGTTCACGTCCATTGACTTCACCACCGTGCTGAAGAAGGCGGAAGTCGCCATCTCGATGGATGGCAAGGGCGCGTGGCGGGACAATGTCTTCGTCGAGCGGCTCTGGCGGTCGATCAAATATGAGGAGGTTTATCTCCACGCCTACAAGACCGTGTCTGAGGCCCGCGTCGGCATCGGTCGATATCTGACCTTTTACAATAGCCGACGCCCACATTCATCCCTTGACCGGCAGACGCCGGATCAGGTCTACTTCAACGCGCTGACACCAATGATGGTGGCGGCATAATCGCGGCGGAAATCCACTTAACGAAACGCCCGAAACTGTTCAGACAAACCGAACCACCTCTAACTTCCCCCCATGCAGTGAGCGACGGGTGTCGTTCGGAGGGGATGGTTGTGGACGTCGCACTATGTTCTGCGGGGTAGATTCCTACAGTAAAATGACAATATGAGTAGCGATAAGCCTACCCATAGAAACACCTGCGACACACTTTGAAACATCAGAACAATCGTGAAGATCGCTGCCGGAATGATTTGAGATATCTCGCGATATGTATTGTAGATTGGCACCATGCGCAGCCGGTCACGGTTTTTGACGGAACGCAGGAAAGGTGCGTTGCCAGCGCTATCAATTCCACTTGCTACAAGCGCGGCAAACATCAGAGCGATGATTGCCCATGTGAATGACCATTCAGTAACAAAACCGACAATAGCAGTCGCAATGCCACATACCGCATATGTGACGGTTAAATAGCGGCGCAATCCGATGCGCCGCATGAACATCCCCCAAATTGGGCTAAGTAGCAGCAGGCCAGATGCGATACCAGCGATTGCTCCCGTATATGATGGGTCATATTCTGCTGCAACGATAAGTATTGGTGTGTAGACAAAAAATACTTGCCACCATGCCGCACGTCCAATCGCCAGAACCCAGGCGAGGCGTAAGCGCGGTTGGCGCAGGAATTGTTTAATAGCGAATTCTTGCTTTGTTGAAGCAATAGGCATGATCATAGGGGTTCGGACATTATCGACCAAGAACACCAACACGAATGGTGCCAGAAATGCACAAGCGGCGCTTATTGCAAAAGGAGACCACTCCGGACCATGTCGCAGTAGAAATGTACCAATTAACGGACCAATGCCATAAGCAGCACCTGCTAGCATTATGCGACGTGGTTCAAAACGAGCCAAAGAACGTCGGGGTATCATGTTCAGGGCATATATATTTGAGGCGGTTTCAAAAAGCTGCACCATCAGAAAATAGCTCGCCAGCCCGAGGGTAAGCGGCACACTGCCAGGCACTGTAAACAGTATTCCGGACACGCCTCCCATTAAGCCGGCCCCAATCGTTAACCACCAGGGACCTATGGCCTTCAGAACCGCCGGAAGTACCGTGCTGGTAAGTAATCCACCTACGCTCGCGATGAAATAGATCGCACTGACAAGGCTCGCCTCCCCGAGATAACGAAAGGCTAAAGTTGGGATAACCACAATGACAGATGTGCGCGCCAACACCGCCACTGCATAGAAAATCGGAATCCCCCACGCTGCAGAGGTATTGGCGGGTAATGGTCCATCAACAGGCGGCAATTTCATTGGGATGGGTTATCCAGTCAAGAGACACACAGCTCCGCCGCAGCTAGATCTTCGAGCGAACACCCAACCGATTTAAAAATAGTTATCTCCGTATCGTTGCGTCGACCCTTATGCTCGTTACGGGTCAATTCGAACAAGCTGGCTTGGACATCTTTTGGCTCTATTGCGCCACGTTTGATTGCTTGAACCAATTCGCCTGCTTCCTGAAGCGCACCCTCAACCGTGTCTACGAATATCGAACCGCGTTGCAGCGCTTCGTCATCCGCCTCCGCCATTTGCGGTGTGAACGCGCCAACCAGATAAAGGTGCGATCCCGGCTTAAGCCAAGCGCCCTTGACGATCGGTTTACGCGATAATGTGCAGCACGAAATGATGTCCGCGGCGCGTGCCTCTACTTCCAAATCGTCAGAAGCTCTTCCCGGCAAGCCTTGTGTGATAAGTTCATCGGCAATGGCTTTCGCCTTAGTAAAATTTCTGCCCCAAACGATAATATCGTCAATCTCACGTACCGATGCATGCGCTGGGCAAGATTAGTGCTCAGTCGACCCGTGCCTACAATGAGCAGGCGTTTTGCATCGATGCGCGAGAGATATCTTGAGGCTAACGCAGATGCGGATGCGGTGCGCCGTGCTGTCAGTGCTCCGCCTTCCAGAATTGCAACGAGCTTGCCGTTTACCGCACTGAACAAAAGATACTGCGCGTTAATGCTGGGTTCTGAACGAACGGCATTACCTAGAAATACCGTAACAGTCTTGAGGCCAATGTGGTGGCCTTCGGCCCAGGCAGGCATTAAAAGCAATGTGCCGTTCGGCTCACCGGGAACACAAATATCATAATGCGGACGAGGGGGGCTTTCGGCGCCGCGTTTGAACGCAGCTTCCATTGTTGTTATCAAGGCAGACCAGTTAAGGCGCGCTGTAACATCGGCGTCACTATAGCTGCGAATGCCTTTATGCATCGACTTGCCTCTGAAGACGGAAAGTTGGAAGCGGAAAGCGGGTTGCCTGATCGCGCGGCAGGGTTTCAATGGCAAAGCCACTGGCTATCTTCGATGCATCATCGCAAATGATGCGCGCAAGCATGGTCGCGCCTTCTTCCAATTCAACTTCGGCCATGATGATCGGCACTTCATCGTTGAAGGCGGGGTGGTTCGGGCGAAGCACCAGCGAATAAGACACGATGCGTCCCTTGCCGCTGGAAATAAGAGAAACGAGATCTGCAGATCCCGTATAAGGGCAGATAGGTCGCGGATAGAAGAACGGCTTGCCGCCACCAGCCGCTTTCTGCAACAGGATTTCACCCTTTTCGCGCCATGCGGTCAGAAATGCGCGGTTGTCTTCATCTTCAAATGGAACGGGGTAATCGTATGTCTGGCTCATCGCGTAGCCTCCAGAATGATACTGCTTGCTGAAAGACCATGGCCGTAACCGACCATGCCGTAACCGGCGACAAGCCCGCGAGTGGCATTTGCGACCTGACGGCCACCACCTTCCCCACGCAACTGACGAACCGCTTCCGTCACGCTCAGCAAACCACCGGCAATGCCTGCCTGTCCGCAAGAAAGCTGTCCGCCGCCCGTATTAAGTGGCATGGAACCTTCCCAATCAAACGTGTTGTCAGCGAGGAACTTACTGACTTCGCCCTTGGCGCAGAATCCGAGATCTTCAAACTGGATTGCAGCCATGATCGGGTAATCGTCATAAAGCTGCACGAAATCCATGTCCTCGGGGCCATATCCGGCGTCCGCATAAAGCTTGCTGGCAAAGGTTTCCCAGCCTCCTTTAAGGGGTGCGATTTCCATCGGCGGATGATTGTGGCGCTCATAGCCTGTCACCACTCTCACGCCCTTTCCGGCAGGGGCCCGGTCGAGCGAAGTCACGATAACGGCTTCCGCACCCGCACAAGGCAGCACGCAATCATAAAGGCGGATAGGATCGGCGATCATGCGCGAGTTGATGTAGTCTTCAATGGTCATGGGACCACGTAGCAGAGCAGCTTCATTCTGCTGTGCACTCTTGCGCTGCCCAACCGAGATACGGCCGAGATCTTCGACGCGGGTGCCATATGTTTCCATATGCTTGCGCTGGATGATTGCAAACAGACCGTTTGCACCGCCAAAACCGAGCGGCGTACCGTAATTGCGTAAGCCGCGGCTGAAATTATCCATCAGCTTGAAATGACCACCGACGTCATAATTGTCGCCAGCAATGCAAAGAACGGTCGTTGCTTGTCCGCTTTCGATAGCATGGACGGCATTGATGATGCTGGCCACCGGGCCAGCGCTACCGGCGGTTCCCAGATAGGCCCAGGAAATGGACATGCCGAATTGTTCGGCAGCAGTGACGGTGTTATCTGGCGGCAGCTCGAACGAGCTGATTGCGAGACCGTCGATGTCCGCAAAGGTCAGGCCTGCACAGTCGAGAGCCTTTCGGCCCGCTTCGGATAGGAAAGAGAACAGCGAACGGCTGGTCTTCTTCTCATATGCGGTGGCACCATAGCCTATGATGCCGATTTGGCTGTCACGCTTCATATGTCCCTCAAATGATTTTCTGTGCGCGAAGTGCGTCGATTTCGTTGTTGCTCATGCCAAGCAGCTTGCCGAAAATTTCTTCGTTTGCGTCGCCGGGCATCTGGCCGGCCCAGCGAATATTTCCAGGCGTGTCCGACAGTTTAGGTGTCGGGGCGGGCATGCGGATGGGGCCAAGCTGGCTGTCAACGATGGTTTCAATGGCTTTACGCGCAGCTATATGCGGCTCGGTAAAAACATCCTCGATTGTATTGACCTTGCCAGCAACCACGCGGAACTCTTGCAGTTTTTGAAGAGCGTCCTGCGTAGTTTGGGCTTTCATCCAGGCAGCTACTTCCGCATCGACGATATCGCGATGTTCAACCCGCAATGCCATGGTCAGGAAACGCGGGTCGCTGATAAGATCGGGACGCTCCATTGCATTGGCGAGACCTTCATAGATGCTTTGCGACCCGCAACTGATGGCAATCGCGCCGCCATCCGCCGTAGCATAAACATTGCGCGGAACGTCTTCTTCCATCTGGTTGCCAAGAAGAGGCTTGCCGTGACCTGTCTGGTCATAACGCACGACAAGGGACTCGATGATGCGCAGGATCGGTTCGTAAAGCGCCACATCGATGATCTGACCCTGACTGGTCTTGGTGCGGTTATGCAGTGCTGCCAAAGCACCAAAAGCCCCAAAAACGCCTGCGAGATAATCGCCCATCGGAAAGGCTGAAACCATCGGGCCCTTATCCGGGTAACCGGTGAAAGAAGAAAGACCGGAAAAAGCTTCAGCGATGGTGGCATAGCCGCCTTCCAGGGACTTGGGGCCGGTCTGACCCCAGCCGCTGACGCGCACCCAGATGATATGCGGAAATTCTTCGCGCAGCTCGTGTGGGGAAAGCCCCCAGCGTTCCATCGTGCCGGGACGGAAGTTTTCGATGACTATATCGCTTCCGCCGATCAGTTTCAGTGCAACGTCGCGTGCTTCAGGACGGGAAATATCCAGCGTCACAGCATGCTTGTTGCGAGCCATGGATTTCCACCACAGAGGCACTTCGTCCTTGTGCGGTGGCCATTCGCGAAGGGCGTCCGGCTTGCCGGGCTTTTCGACCTTGATCACCTGAGCGCCAAAGTCGCCCAACAGAGAACCGACAAACGGTCCGGCCAGCATGGAGCCGAGCTCAAGCACACGGATGTCCCCCAGCGCTGAAGTGTCTTCAGCGTTTTCCGAAACGGATGACATTTTATGAGTTTCCCTTTATTTTATTACTTCTGTGATGCTGCCACCCGGTCGATGCCGACGAACACGTCGAGGACAATGACCGCAATGATCGCGACATAGATCGTTGTAGCGGAGACAGCCGCCAGCATTGGATCGACCGCATATTGGACGTAGTTGAAAAGCTTGACCGGGATCGGCATCAAGTCTGCGGTCGCGTTGAAGATCGAAAGCTCGACGTTGATCCACGAGATGATGAAGGCAAAAAGCGCGCCTGCAACGAGACCGGGCTTGATGATAGGAAGGGTAATCAGAAAGAAGGTCGAAACTGCCGTTCCGCCGAGATCATGGCTGGCTTCTTCAAGGGACTGGTCAAAGCGCTCGAGTGAAGCGAGTACCGTGCGCAATACATAAGGCACAACGATAACTGTATGCCCAACAACCAATGCAAAGAAGCTGCGCGCAAATCCCAGGGCATTGGCATATTGCAGGAGGGCTGCACCAATGACGATTGTGGGGAGGATGAGCGGCGCGATGAAGACTGTGCTGACGATCCGTTTTCCCTTCATGTCACTGCGCGAGACAACCAAGGCCGCCAGAATGCCGATGACGATCGCCAGAACGGTGGCGAGGGCAGCGATGGCGACGCTCGTCCAGATCGATTCCAGATAGGACGTGTCCTTAAGAAACTCACCATACCACTTGAAGGTAAAGCCGACTGGCGGGAAGGCCAGAAACTGGGTCTCGGTGAACGACGTTGCAATGATTATCACTAGAGGGAGGGTCAGGAAGACAAGACCCGCCCAGGCAAGAAGGATGACGCCCATGCGCGCGATACGATCGATTATGCTCATGACCGCCTCGCAGCTTTAGCGCTGCCGCGTTCAATGAACAGCAGATACAGCGTGATGAGGATAAGGGTTACAATGAGGAGCGATACGGCCAGCGCTGCGCCAAAGTTGAAGTTGAACAGCGTGGAATAGTTGTCGAAGATCGGCATCGCAGCCACAATAATACGCCCGCCACTCATAATCGCAGGGACAACATAGGCACTGACGGCAAGGGTGAAGACAATCAGCGAACCCGCGATCACTCCCGGCAGGCTCAATGGCAGGGTGATGTTGAAGAATGTCGCAAGGCGGCTGCTGCCGAGATCAAGCGATGCTTCCACAAGTGAGCGGTCAATGGTTTGCAGAACGGCTGCGATTGTCAGCACCATGAACGGCACCAGAATATAGGCCAGACCGATGATGATCGCAGTTTCTGTAAACAAGATTGCGATTGGCCTGTCTGCCAGACCCAGGGCAACCAGAGCCTGATTTACAAGTCCCTGTCGTCCTAGAAGGATCAGCCAGCCGAAAGAGCGGACGATGTTGCTCGTAAACAGCGGCATGATGACAAGAACATAGCAAAACCGCCGTAGATTACGTGATTTCACCATGTTCACGATGTAATAGGCGATTGGATAGGCAATGAAAAAGGATACGACGGTGGCGATCAAGGATAGTTTGAACGTCGTATAGAAAATTCCGGGATAATAGCTATCCGCGACTATTTTCTGGTAGTTGCCCAGCGTCCATTCGCCTTCGGGGGTCTGCAGGCTGGCCAC
Organism: Falsochrobactrum shanghaiense; assembly: GCF_003149535.1. Classification (GTDB taxonomy): domain Bacteria; phylum Pseudomonadota; class Alphaproteobacteria; order Rhizobiales; family Rhizobiaceae; genus Brucella; species Brucella shanghaiense. Next base: position 7,008 of record NZ_QGDB01000019.1, read on the forward strand.
GACGCTGAACAGAAACGGCACCAGAAAAAATGCCGCCATAAAAGCCAGTGGCATGGCTATGAGGATTACGGCCCAGAGGCTCTTTATTCTCATTGTGATAACACCTGTCCGCTATCACGGTGCCAGCTGATATGAACTGGCTGACCGTTATTGAGGCTGGTTGTCTGTAGAGAAGACGGGAACTGGCACGTAAAGATTTGTCCCTTCACTTCCGCATAGACGCGTGTCGCATTCCCAACGAATACAATGTCCTTGATCACGGCCTGCAAGCTCACCCTATCCGCCGACAATACCGATGCTTCAATGCTGACAGTAATCGCTTCTGGACGAACCAGATAAGTAACGGTAGCACCATTCCTGGCATCGTGGCTTATAGGGAATGCAATGTTGCCATCGACGGTTTCCAGAATACCGTCTTTATTTACATGGCAATCGATAAGGTTGGCATCGCCGATGAAGCCGGCGACATAACGCGTTAAAGGCTTGTGATAGATAGCTTCACCGGATCCGATTTGAACAATGCGGCCCGCCTCCATGACCGCAATGCGGTCGGCCATCACCAATGCTTCTTCCTGATCGTGGGTAACGAAGATGAACGTCATGCCAAGCTGATTTTGCAGCGCCTTCAGTTCGATCTGCATCTGCTTGCGCAGTTTCAGATCGAGTGCACCGAGCGGTTCGTCAAGCAGCAAGACTTTTGGGCGGTTCGCGATCGCCCGCGCAAGCGCCACGCGCTGCTGCTGTCCGCCGGAAAGCTGCGTCGGATAACGCTTCATGAAATCCAGCATACCAACGGTAGCGAGGCTTTCTTCGGCAAGCGCCGCTGCGGCACCGCGGCCCGCACCATTGCGGCGGGGACCATAAGCGACATTATCGGCAACCGTCATATGCGGAAACAGCGCATAGTTCTGGAATACGGTGTTTACCGGTCGTCGATTAGGGGGCAGATTACGCATCGATTTGCCGTCAATGAAAATTTCGCCCGATACGTTCTCGACGAAACCGGCAATCGATCTCAAGAGCGTGGTCTTCCCGCAGCCGCTTGGCCCAAGAAGCGCCAGAAACTCGCCCTCTGCGATTCCGATGGACACGTCGTTCAATGCGACATAGTCGGCGTAGCGCTTGGTAAGATTTCTGACGTCTATATAATTAGCCATTGTCACACTTGATGTTGGTTATTGGTACCGGAATATTCATCAGGGGGACGTGATGTTGGCAACCATACATGTCGCCATCACCGGCAGCACCCTGCGCGATTGGGCGCTTAATCGTTATCTTCATCGCCATAGCCTGATCGATCTTGAAGAAAGACGATATTTGCGAAATATCCAGGCCATAGGCGGCGGCAACAGATTCAGGCGTGATTGCCTCGCTGTCGCGGACGGCCTCGTAACGTCTTTTATCTGTGAAGATAATATCAAATGTAATGCGATAAGGGCCAGCATTTTTGCTGCGGACAATATCGGCTATTTCATACAGTGGGCGGTTCGTCATCTCATAAATCCTCGAAATGAACGGGGAAGAGCTCGGTTGGTGACGCCACCTTCATCAGGTGATATGCACTGAACTCGTAATGTGGGCCGGTGTCGAGATCGGAGGGAGAATAAGGGAAGGCCAGATTGCCGGACGGATTGACGACTTCCGGGTAATGGTAATGCAGCAGGCCGCCGCTGATATAGTGACAGACAGCATGTGCAATTTCCTGATTATCTGCAACGACATCAATCAGAAGACCCAGTTCGTGACCCGAAGGAGCCGATTGTTCCAGCTCCTTCATGACTGCATTGCGGCCATAAAGATGGAAAGTGATGGTCAGCTTTTCAGGAGCAAAATAGTCGAGCGCCTTTACGCGTATTTCTTCCAGAAGGCGTTCGATGGAACCGGCCAGTGTCGGGCAGCGCAGACCTGCGATGCAGATCGAGCGATAGCCGGCCAGACGGGCACCTTCGAGCTTGATATAATAATCCTCAGTATCAGAAATTTTCGCGCCGGTGACTTTGACCTGACGCTCATTGATCTGCTCGAACGCGCAGTCGGAAAGATCCATAATATGGCCGGGGCCACCTTGGGAGAATGGATTCTCGCGCTCGTAAAGGGAGTGGGCGGCGACCGACTTCACCGACGCACGGCGATTAACACTGCCGGGCTCAAGAACGAAGTGTTCGTCATGGATCGTACCCAGCATGACATCCATAGCAAATGGTTCAGCCGAGAAAGCACCGCATTCGAGGATCTTGCCCATGTGAATGGCGAGCGCCGGATCGGCCCCGCGCCAGATTGGATATGAAGCGATGACTGAGTCATCGCAAGCACGGCCAGCGATGATTACATTTGCACCGGCTTCAAGCGCTTGGCAGATAGGCTCATGCCCCATCTGTGCAACCAGATTGCAGGTTCCATCGAGCATTTCTTCCGTTAAGGACGAGCCGACTTCAAAGTCGACTATTTCGCCAGCGCGAACAGCAGCTTTCGCGCGTTCGATCGGAATATCGGAATAAATCCATGCCAATTTGATGTGAATCCCGAGTTCGGCAACAATATCGCGTACGAGGGCTACCGTGCGATCGACTTGTGCACCAGTTCCCGCCCCGCCGGCGCTACCGACGATAACCGGAATGCCAGCCTTGTGACCTGCAGAAATCAATTGCTTCAGTTCACGGCGAATTCCGAAGTCTGACACCAGAGGCTCGTTTGACCCGAGATAAGAAGGACCAGGATCGGTCGAGCCCGCATCAACGGCGATGACCTGAGGCCCCAGCTCCATTCCCCGTGAAAGTGCTTCAGCACCGAACCCATAGCCCAACGTACCCGTTGGCGTTAGAACTGTAATAGTTCTACTCGTTCCCATGACAAGCTTCCATTCAATCAAACTATTATTGGGAGTACTTCCATAATGAACAAGAAGTATTTCCTGTTTGATGAAGGATGCGCAGCATGACAAAGGAAATCAAATTTCTAATATTAAGTCACACATAACTTTTCGATATGTCTGGCCCAGCTAAGGCCTAGAAGCGGGAGCCATGGCTTCCGTAAGCTCGTTTATCTTGGCAGGGAGCGCGGTTCTGACGTGCTTTATAAGGGCCTGCGTCCCCAACGATACTTCGCGAAAACTCGGGGTTATCACCCAAATATCCTGTTTGATAACAGGGAGAAACGGTTTGACTATGAGTTCGGCTCGGGTGAAGCCGACTGCGCTGATCGGATCGACAATCGCAACGCCAAGGCCTGCTGAAACGAACGAACAGATACTTTCTGACAGCTGTGATTTGAGTACGATATTACGTTTTACCCCATATTCACTGAAAGCGCGGTCAATCGCCACCTGAACGCCGTCTTCTTCGGCCAGAGATATGAATTTTTCATTCTCCAGGTCGCGCACGAAGATTGTGTCCTTTTCTGCCAGAGGATGCCATGGGGGCAGAACGCACACGGCTTGCATTGAACAAAGGTGGGAAAATTGCACACCGGGGCGCTCGGTTCTGGCCATGCCGAAACCAACATCGATGCCTTGCGTGGCGACGCGATCCACTAATAGCCATGAATTACGACTCGTCAGATTGAGCTTGATCTGCTTCTTCTCAAGAAAACTGGCAAGAATCAGCGGTAATACGCGGGTGCCAAGCGACGGAAATACGGCAAGGTCAATTTCGCCGAAATCGAATTGCTTGATCGCCCGCGCCCGGGCAGAGATGGATTCCAGTCCCAAAAAGACACGTTCAACCTCGGAATAAAGCATTTCGCCTTCGGCTGTGGGGATCACACCGTTCTTTTGACGGTGGAATAATTGAAACCCGCATTTATGTTCGAGAAGCATGATCAGTTTACTGACCGCTGGCTGGGTGAGGTGAAGTTTCTCGGCCGCGCGCGTGAAACTTCCAAGCTCCATTATGGCCTTGAAGGCTTCAAGTTGTCTGACGTTCATAACTCGAAGTTATCCCAGATAAATCAATTGTAATTTGCTGTTCCCGTGTTCACAATACTTAATATGCCTCCCGAATGATACAACACAAAAGGGGAGTTTCGGAATGACGCAACAAAAATTCGCAAAAATTGTCATGGCCACGCTTGCAGCTGGCTGTCTAAGCGCGCCAGCAATGGCGCAGTCTTCCATTACCGTTGCCACTTATGGCGGCGAATGGGGTGCTGCCTTACAGGCGTGTATCATTGACCCCTTCATTGAAGCGACAGGTATTAAGGTAACGCCTGAACCGGGCGTCTCGGGCGTTACACTGAGCAAATTGCTGCAACAGAAGGATGCCCCCGTTCTGGATGCGGTATGGCTGGATGGTGGTGTTTCCGAGCAAGCCGCCGCGCAAGGTGTACTTGATAGTATCGACGTAGAGAAAATCCCCGGTGTAGCCGGATTGGTCGAGGAAGGCGTCTATAAGGATGCTGATGGCAAGATTTTCGCTCTCAGCACTGGTTTCTATTCGCTTGGCCTGGCCTACAACAAGGATCAGGTTAGTACGCCTCCTAAATCCTGGAGCGATCTGTGGGACGCGGAATATGAAGGTGCTGTGACCTTCCCAAGTCCGGCCAATGCGATGGGCGTGCCTTTCCTGGCTGAACTCGCCAAACACAAAGGCACTCCACTTAGCGAAATCGGCCCGGTTCTGGAAGACATCAAGAAATTGCGCGTTGCTGCATATTTTGACACGGCCGGTGCCGGGACCAACTTGTTCCAGAGCGGGGAAGTCATTGCTGGCGCGCATTATGCAAGCTCCGTATTTGCGATGCGCGACCAAAATCTGCCGATCGAATTCGTCGTGCCTCAGGAGGGCGCAATCGGTGGCGACATCCGTTTGCATCTTGTTGCCAACACCCCACGCAAAGAAGCAGCGGAGAAATTCATCGATTTTGCTATGGGCAAGGAAGCCGCAAAATGCATGTCCGAGCGCATTTTCGTTGGCCCAGCCACGAAGGACATTGAATTGTCTGACAATGCGAAGCAAAAAATGCCGTGGGGTGCAGATGGTAGTGTAAAGAGCCTTTCTCTGCCAAATTGGAATGAAATCAACGCCAACCGTTCCAAGGTGATTGAAGGCTTTAATCGCGCCATAGCTGAAAAAAACTGATCCTAGAATAGACTCAATTAGCTTGGCATGCTCCCGTTATGTTAGGTCACATACCCGTATATTCTATTGCAGTTTTAGCTGCTTATGGTTCACTGTCTCCATTGATTTGGAGGCAGTGATGATGCGTTTTGATTTAACCGATTTCGAATTGCTGGTAATCCCCCCGTTTTTAACGGGGCTCGATCATAGAATTCACGCGGCCCTTTTCAGTTTCTGTGCGGGTGTAATGCCGCCGATGCCCATGTTGGGCCGTTCATTGTTGTAGGTGTTGATTGCCGCTGAGAAGTGACCCCTTGGGGGTGCGGACGAAAACTTGGACTATCAGGGAGGTAGTTCATGTATTCCTACGAAGACCGGATGCGAGCAGTTGCGCTCTACATCAAGCTGGGCAAGCGCCCGAAAGCGACTATTCGCCAGTTGGGCTATCCAAGCAAGAATGCTTTGAAGGGCTGGTACCTGGAATATGAGCACCATCTTGATCTGCGTTTAGGATTTGCGCCCCGAGCCCCTAAGTTCACACAGGCGCAGAAGGAAGTGGCTGTTGAGCACTACCGCACGCATGGTCGTTGTGTTTCTGCAACCATGCGCGCCTTGGGCTATCCCGGCCGTGCAACGTTGACAGCATGGGTTCGTGAGGCGTTTCCCGAAACTAGCATTACAGTTGCGTTTTTGATTTGATGTGTGCTCGTTGTGCAGTTGCCTGATGTGCTCGTCGCCAGAGCGACCA
>NZ_QGDB01000002.1 GCF_003149535.1 Falsochrobactrum shanghaiense
CCAGCCGCCTGCTGAACTGGAAAGAGGCAGGGCATTATTCCGAAAGCTGCTGATGGAAGCGGGAAGGCGGTTATCGCCTTCCCTGACAAAGTGCTTTCGGCATGGAAGATTGATTTTAAAGATTATATTGCTCGCGCGCGATGTCGCCCAGTCCGGCTTTATCCAGATTTGACAGCGGAGCCAGGAACGTGACCTGAATAACCCCCGGATCACGCCCGATTTCGATTGCGCCATTGATCGTCGCGCGGTTGCGAACCTCGGGCACACTCATATCAAGCAGTTTCGCCGCTCTTTCGAGACCATTGACAATTGCAGCATTCATACCGGCGGCTGTACCAATCACCGAAATCGGCGCGACTTCCTCGACGGTTTCAAGGCCCCATTGCTGCGCCAGCTTGGCCGCGCGTTTCTTTTCCCCGGTGCTGAACGGTTTTGCCAAAGGCGGCAAGTCTTCCAACAGCGGAAACAGCACAGGGCCATCATTGTTATAGTTTTTCAGGACTTCAACCTGTAGTGTGACACTCCCTGCCACATCCATTGTATGTCCCGCGATTTCACCATCGCCCTGAGACGCATGCATGTCGCCCATATAGACGCCTGCGCCCTTCACCTTGACAGGACATACCAGAACGGCTCCCGGCCTGACGGCATCGATGTCCATATGACCGTCGGTCTTATGCTGTTGCAATTCTTCTTCGGTTAAAGCGTAAGGATGGGGTGCGCCTACCAGAAATGCACCAAAGTCGCCCGCATTATGGGAATCGGGCATGGCTTTCGATGGTGTCGTACCAAGTTGCCCAAGAAATGGTCGCATTCGCACCATGGCACCAACCAGATCGGCTGGCGCGTAATTCAGAATTGAATGTTGCACTGATTGATCGGGCAATGATGCATAATGATCGGCGTTCTCGGCGAGACGTTCCGCAGCGGCCTTGTTCAGTGTCAGGCCGATTTCTTGCGCATCATCGAAAACCACCGTGTATCCATGGGCGATCGCAAAGGGTTTGACCGGATTCCCGCATTTGTTGCACCGCACGGAATCCTGGCCCACGCCTTCGATGTGGGTTTCGGGCCATGTCTCATCGCAGACGGGACAACGCGCCGCCACAAAAGGATCGCCAAGGCAATATTGGTTGGAAACACTGTCATGACCAGAAGCCGTGGCCATTGACGTAACGGAAATATCCCGGATACGGACGACAACCCCATCACCAATTTCGGCACCTTCGATATAGACAGGCCGGGTGACTTCATGGCCGCCGCGCAGCTGCGGCGTAATCATTGGCCCCCAGCAGCCCGGTGCCGTGTTTGCAATGATCGTCCCTCCGCTTTGAAGCGGGCCAAGCATCGGCTCGTTCGGGTCGAGTACGCTGTTTGTGAAACCATCAACGACTACGCTGCGTTTAGCTACATTAACAAGTGTGTCGGCCATGTCGCTCTCCTGCTGATTGAAGCTTTCGGGGGATCATAGCTATTATGACCGGTCCCGCAAACAGACAAACCAGTGCGTGGCGAGTGATTACCGGTTTTGAAGGCGGGGGTTGAGAAAAGACTTCGAATGAGAGCGCATCCCGAAAAGTGTGAAACTATTTTCGGGACGCGCTCTAATCCGGCTTGATCTCGCCATCAAGAACGGCACGGGTAACGCGCCATCCGCTGCGGTGATGGGCACGCAGGACCTCACGAAGCAGCGGCCCCTGACGCTGCTTTAGTGCGTCCAGTATCTGTTCATGTTCAAGAACCGCACGCGCCCAGCGCTCCTTAACCTGATTTCCAGTGTAACGGTAGCGGCGGACGCGGGCGCTCTCGGCCTTGTAGATGCGTGAGAGATTCGGATTGCATGCACAATCGATGATTTTCTCGTGAATGGTCTGGTTGATATGGAAATAGTGCATCAAGGCCCCATCCTTGTAGGCCTGCACCATTTCCATATGCAGTTTTTCAATCTCCGCGATCATTGCATCGCTTGCCCTGATACAGGCCTGTTCGGCACCGACGCTTTCCAGACCGATCAGAACTTCAATTGCGGATTCAACGTCTTCGGGCGAGATATGGTTGACCGTCGCTCCGCGATTAGGCTCGATCATGACCAGTCCTTCGCCTTCGAGAATCTTGAAAGCCTCACGCAAAGGCGTTCTGGAAACACCAAGCTGCTCGGCGAGAATCCGCTCGTTGACCCGGCTCCCTTCAGGAATTTCTCCCGTAACAATCATATCGCGTATGTGATTGGCGATATAGATTGAACGCTGGCCCCGCGGCCATTCCGATAGCGACATTGAATTCACTGCTCCTATCTTCAGGCCGATAATTGCATGCAAAAGATTATTATAATGCAACATTATAAGCAAGCTTCTTGACAATATTGGCATATTGCATGCAATCATTCGTGATCAGTGTGACACGCACAGGCGACGCAACCGGAAATCTGTCTGTATGCTGTCTTTTCATCCCAGCGAGAGTTGAGGCGCAATCCAATGAACTATCATCTCTATTTTAATAATGCGCATAAGCCGGTTGAGACCTGCGTTATCGGCACGGGTGGATTTGGCAGAAGTTTTCTGGCGCAAGGATTGCGCGTCCCCTTGATGAAATCACGCGTTGCTGTCGATCTCGATGTCGAACGTGTCGTTGCAGCCATGCGCGACGTCGGCATTCCTGCTGATCAAATCCGCATCTGCACTACGGCGGCAGAGGCTCGGCAGGCTTGGGATGAGGGGCTGTATATTGCAGCGACCGATTATGCCATCCTGACAGACCTGCCCATTGATGTTCTGGTCGAGGCGACCGGTCAGCCGGAGGCTGGCGCCCGCCACGCCCGGCTCGCATTGGAAGCAGGCCATCATATCGCGCTGGTTTCCAAGGAAGTCGACAGCGTGGTCGGGCCGGGTCTGGCCGCGTTTGCGGCCCAGAATGGCAAGACCGTTACGCCGGTCGATGGTGATCAGCCCAGCCTCCTGATCGATCTCATCACCTGGGCTGAAGTTCTCGGCTTTGAGATCATCGCGGCGGGCAAATCCAGCGAATATGATTTCATCTGGGATGCGGATAAAGGCACCTTGTATAGCAATGGAATAACCATAACTGCGCCTGAATTTGGCGATTATGACCGCCTCGGCGACAGGGATTGCCTTGAAACTATCAAAGGCCGTTCGCAGGCTGCATCTGCGCTGCCGCAGCGTGCGGTGCCTGATCTATGCGAGTTATCGGTCGTGGCCAACGCCACCGGAATGATGCCAGATGTAGCACAACTCCATGCCCCCATTGCCCGCATTACGGAAGTTCCAACCATTCTCTGCGAAAAGAAGGATGGCGGCATTTTATCCGGCAAAGGCAGGCTTGATGTCTTCCATTGCCTGCGCAATCCGGGCGAAGTCAGCTTTGCCGGTGGCGTTTTTGTCATCATTCGCTGCGAAGACGCGGTGACGTGGAAGCTGCTTGAAGAAAAAGGCCATATACTTAGCCGTAATGGCAAAGTTGCGATGGTCTACCTTCCGCGCCATCTTCTGGGGCTGGAGGCGGCAACCAGTATTTTATCGGCGGGAATTCACAATGTGAGCACTGGCGGAATGACACCCGCACATCATGTCGATCTCGTCGCCCATGCGGATCGTGATTTTGCAGCGGGTGAAATCCTGACGATGGGCGGCCATCACCATAGTATAGAGGGCGTCTCTGCTCGAATTATTGCCGGAAGCGCTTTAAGCGAAGATAGTCCCGCACCGTTTTATATTGCTTCTAACCAGAAGCTGAAGCGGCCACTAAAAGCCGGGAACCTCATACTTATGGGCGACCTCGAACATGTCACAAATGCGGAACTGAAAAGCCTGCGCGAAAAGCAGGACCGTCATTTTTATACAAATTAAGTGGTCCGAAGCATCAATCAAAACATGCGTCCTGTTGAGAGGGGTTTGCAGCGTAACACCATTCCTGATTTCGCAAGTGTTGCTTTTGCTGCTCTTGTTGCTATCCCCCCAAATTGTAATAGTGCCCGCAAAGTGGCTTGATTGACGCAAGAGGAAGAGGAAACACCATGCTGCTCGGTTCTATTGCCGACGATTTGACCGGCGCGACGGATCTGGCTCTTATTCTCTCTCGTGAGGGGATGAAAGTGATCCAGGTGGTTGGCGTGCCACAGGATAAGGCTGACTTCGGTGATGCCGATGCGGTCGTGGTGGCGCTGAAATCACGCACCATCGCACCGCAGGCGGCTATCGAGCAGACGCTGGCCGCCGCAGAAGTTCTGCGCGCGGCTGGCGCCGGGCAGATATATTTTAAATATTGCTCGACTTTCGATTCGACGTCGGAAGGCAATATCGGCCCGGTGACGCAGGCCCTGATGGCATATCTGGAGGCGGAGCATACGGTTGCATGCCCCGCTTTCCCCGAAAACAAGCGCACCGTCTATAAAGGGCATCTGTTCGTCGGCGACCAACTTCTCTCTGAAAGCCCGATGAAGGACCATCCGCTGACGCCAATGCGCGATGCCAATCTCGTGCGTGTTTTGCAACAGCAGACCAGCAGACCGGTTCGTCTGGTCAATCTGGAAACGGTTCATCAGGGGCCAGCCAGACTTCGCGACGACCTTTTCGCGCAACCGGGCATCGCTATCGTTGATGCCATCACCGATCAGGATTTGCGCATAATCGGTGAAGCCATGGCCGAACTGAAACTGATTACCGGCGGTTCGGCCCTGGCGCAGGGCTTGCCGGATAATTATCGCCGTCAGGGGAAAATGCCCGCAAAGGCGTCCAAAACCGAATTTGCCGCTCCGAAGGGCAAAGGTGTGATGCTGGCCGGGTCATGCTCGGCTGCCACGCGACGGCAAATCGCGCATGCGCAAAATGCCGGTGTTCCAAGCTTCAGGCTGGATGCGTTGCAAATAGCAAATGGCGAACTCACGGCAGAAAAAGTTCTGGCATTCATTGCGGGACAGGACGGCTCCACCTATCCGGCGCTGATCTATTCATCGACCGATCCCGATCAGGTGAAGATCGCACAAGAAAAGCTTGGCCGCTTTGAAGCCGGTGAAATGATCGAGAATTTCCTGTCTTCACTTGCCGTATCGCTGGCGGGACAGGGCTATCAGCGTTTCATCGTTGCGGGCGGCGAAACCTCTGGCGCTGTTGTCAATGCGCTGAATGCGCAGGCCGTGCAGATCGGCCCTGAAATCGATCCCGGCGTGCCATGGGTCTTCACACTGGACGAAAACAATCCCGTCTGCCTTGCACTGAAATCCGGCAATTTCGGCAGCGACGACTTCTTTACCAAAGCCTGGGAGATGGTGCGATGAGCGCTATCCTGTCGGAAGAAACGCGCATGCGCGACACGATCGCATCGGTCGGAAAATCATTCTTCGATCGCGGGCTGACGGCGGGATCGACTGGCAATATCAGCGTGCGTCTTTCAGACGGGCGCATGCTCATGACACCGACAAATGCCTCGCTCGGCTCACTTGATCCGGCGCGGCTTTCGCGCTTTTCTGCCGAAGGCGTGCATGAGGACGGCGACAAGCCGACCAAGGAAGCGTTTCTTCATACATGCATGTATTGCATGCGCTCATCCGCCAATGCGGTGGTGCATCTGCATTCGACCTATTCGGTGGCGGTCAGCATTCTGGCTGACACCAATCCCGAAGATGCGCTGCCGCCACTCACCGCCTATTATATCATGAGGGTCGGCAATCTGCCTCTCGTTCCCTATTACAAGCCCGGCGATGAAGCACTGGCCCTGGCGGTGCGAGAAAAAGCCACCCATTCCCATGCAGTTTTGCTCGCCAACCACGGGCCTGTGGTTGCAGGAAAAACGCTTCTGGATGCGCAATATGCGAGCGAAGAACTCGAAGAAACAGCGAAGCTGCATCTGTTGCTGCGCGGACAGGCAATCCGCCCGCTGACGCCACAACAGGTCGCCGGTTTGAAAGACTAGAAAGAGCGTTGATCCAGTCCCTTCCATGCACTGGAAAAGGGGCGATCATCCCATCGCAACCAAAGAGGCTTGAATATCGGGGTCAGCCGCGCCAGGTGAGAAAACGCTTTTCGATCTGCGCGATGACGAAATTGACAACCAGCCCCATCACCGACAGGATAGTGACGCCTGCAAACAGTTTTTCGAGATCGTAAAGCGATCCGGCTTCGAGGATATAGGAACCGACGCCGAACTGGGCACCCAGCATTTCAGCTGCCACCAGCAAAATGATGGCGATGGAGATCGACACGCGCAATCCTGACAGGATTGCAGGAAAGGCACCGGGCAGGATGATCTTTCGCACGATCGACCACCATCCGAGGCCGAAACTCTGGCCCATGCGCACGAGCGAACGGTCGACATTATCCACCGCGCCATAAGTGGCGACGACCGTGGGCGTGAAGGTGCCGAAAGCTATGAGCATATATTTCGACATTTCATCGATGCCGAACCATATCACGAAGAGCGGCAAAAGTGCGATCTTCGGGATGGGGAAGAGAGCCGCGACCAGCGGCACCAGACCCGCCCGCACATAGCTGAACAACCCGATCAGGACACCGAGACTGACGCCGACCGCGATGCCAAGGCTGGCACCGACGACAAGCCGCCGCAGCGATGGCAGCAGATGTTGCCACAGAAGGCCGGTTTGCCAGAGCCGGACGAATGTTTCGAGCACAGCAGACGGGCGCGGCAATGTCAGATTGGATATGAAACCGCTGCGGGTTCCGATTTCCGCCAACGCCAGCAATGCGACGAACAGGATCAAGGCAATATGGCGAACGGGTTGCGGCGCGAAGCCGCCGCCACGGAAAGGGACAGTGCGGACATCCCGGCCCGACTGCTTTGTCTCTGCGATCTCAACCATTGATCAACTCCTGATCCGCTGCCTGCGCTTCCGCCCGCATCAACTCCCAGAGCTGCTTTTGCTTTTCTTCAAGGAGGGGATCGCCAAGATGACGCTCGGAAAGGGGAATATCGATGTCAACGACTTCCCTGATCCGCCCCGGCCTGCGCGACAGCACGACCACCCGATGGCCGAGTCGCACGGCCTCGTTGAGGTTATGCGTGACATAGACCGATGTGAATGGCTGGCGCGTCCATAATGCAATCAGGTCGTCCATGAGTAATTCCCGTGTCTGGCTATCGAGCGCTGACAAGGGCTCATCCATCAGCATGACGGCGGGGCGCACCGACAAGGCGCGCGCGATCGCCACGCGCTGGCGCATCCCGCCCGAAAGCTGCTTCGGCAAAGCCTGCCGGAAATCCGAGAGCCGGGTACGCTCCAGAACATTGGAGACGATCCTGTCCATTTCCGCCCGGCCAAGGCCGTGATCTTCCAGCACCAGCTTGATATTTCCTTCGACAGTGCGCCAGGGCAGGAGCGCAAAATGCTGGAAAACATAGGTGAGGGGATTGAGTGAGTCCTTGGGCGGCGAACCGATTTGCAGCACCTCGCCCGATGATGGCCGTTCAAGACCACCAAGAAAACGCAGGAGAGTGGATTTTCCGCAACCCGAAGGCCCGATCAGGCACACAATCTGTCCTTGCGGAATGGTGAGCGAAATATCCTTGAGAACTTCGACTGGACCATAAAAATGGCTGATGTTTTTTAGTTGCAGATCCATTTCAACTCCGGTCGGAAAGACCGCTCTCCGACAGTGGCACTCCGGTCTGGAATGCCTGTCTTCGGGCTTTGCGCCCGACGAAACGCGCCGGGCACCGAATATTCAGTCTCAGATTGTTTTGACGTAGGATGTGTCGAACAATTTTTCCTGCGTGACAGCTTCCTTGACCATGCCTTCGGACCGGAACCAGTCCAATTGTTCCACACAGCTATCGAGCGAAAGGGCCAGTCCCTTGTTGATGCGCATCGCGCCATCGATCAGGTTCTGCTTGGCAGTCTCGAAAGGACTGTCGCTTTCGACGTATTTGTGCACGATCTTTGCGATGTCGTCGCGCGCCGTATCATCTGCCGTGTTATCGACGAAGGCCGCGTTATAGTCATCGATAGCCTTGGAATAGGCTTTCACGAAGGCTTCCGTCATGGCGCGCTCTTCGCTTGCATTTCTGGTGGAGGTGAATGCCGTCGTGACCTGATAATCCGGCGCATAATCAGAGACGAGGCCAATCTGCTTTGCAGCCCCTTCGCGAATGAGCTTTCTCGCAATATTGGGCTGGATCGCCCAGGCGTCGATCTGTCCGGTCGACAAGGCGCCCACGACGGCACCGAGCTTCTGCAATGGACGGAGCTGGATTTCGGAAAGCGGAATATTGTTGGCTTTGGCGATCTTGTACGCCATGAAATGGAATGAGGATCCCGCGGTGGTAATGCCGAAGCTATGTCCGGCCAGTCTGGACGGTTCCGTGAGCCCGCCTTCATAGGCCTTGTTGGAGGCCAGAATAATGTTGCCCGTGATGCCTTTTTCTTCGGCAAGCGCACCGCCGATCACCTTGATCGCACCCTTGTCGGCCAGGCTGATCAGACCGCCGCTCATTGCCGTCACACCAAAATCGGCATCGCCGGATGCAATGGCGACTGCCATAGGCTGTGCAGCTTCGAAAAATTTCAATTCTATATCGAGACCGGCATCTTTGAAATAACCGCGCTCATGCGCGATATAGCTTGGCGCATGGCTCGCCAGATGGAGAACGGCCAGATTTCGTGTGGCAGCGCGTGCGGGGAAGCCGAAAGCCGTGCTGATGCCCAACGCACCAAGTCCCATCAATGTCTGACGGCGTGTCAGGGTGAAATCCATTCTGGCTCTCCTTCGATGCGGGTGTCGGTCGATCGCCGGAAATTTACGGCTAAACCCGGCAAACAATATTTCATTTCGTCTCTGCCATGGAAAACATGGAAGACTGCTTTTGCATAAAGCCCCGTAGCGGGATTATCAATAAGTTTAACGGCCTAGTTCCGGGCCGGGCTATCCAGCATGACAAAGAGGCGTGGGTTGCGGGAAATAAATTCTCCGGCAGCATGCGGACCGCATGCTGATCAGTCAGTTCATGTATTCGGGTACTTGCAGCTTTCAAACTTGTATACTAGAATACCTTTATCGCCAGAGGAGTGCTGGCAGAGAACGGTGAGGAGCGATTTACAATGAAAAAGCTTTTGCATGCGGTCGTGGCTATGACCGCTGTGGGCATGTTATCCATTACAGGGGCAGCGCTGGCACAGGAAGTGCCCGCGCCGGGCGTAAGCGCACGTATCGACGCGATCAAGAAAGCGGGCGAATTGCGCGTGGGCGTTCTGGCCAATCCGCCATGGCTGGTCGAAGACACGACCGGTTCGGGCGAACGCTGGCGGGGTCCGGCATGGTCGCTGGCGCAAACCTATGCCGATGATCTCGGCGTAAAGCTGGTGCCGATTCTCGTTTCGCATGAAACCAAGGTTCCGGTTCTCGCAGCCAATCAGGTCGATATGACCATTTCGCCGCTTTCCATGACCAAGCAGCGGCAGGAAGTCGTCGATTTCGTTACCTATTCGCGCACTTCCTTGTGCGTTTTCGGCAAGGCTTCCAATCCCAAGGTTTCCGAGGCCAAGTCGGTTGACGATTTTAATAAGCCGGAAGTCACGATCGCTTATTTCACGGGCGGCGGCGAGGAAAACTGGGTCAAGGAACGCTTTCCAAACGCCACGCTGCGCGGTGTGACAAGTGCGGGTACTGCCGCGCCGATGGAAGAAATCATGGCGGGCCGGGCCGATGTGGCGCCGATCAACCGCATTCCGTTCATCGCCCTGAGCAAGAACGTAAAGGGGCTGGAAGCGCTGCCGCGTGAAAATAATTGTCAGGACAGCACCGAAGCCGTGAATGAAATCGGGCTCGCCATCGACAAGAACCAGCCTGAATATCTCGAATGGCTGAAGGCGGTGGCGGAGCCGAAACTTCCTGAACTTCTCAAGCTCGAAGAAGCTGAAGTCGCCAAAATGTAATTGGCGTCGCTATTCCATACGCGGCTTTGCAGTCGCGTATGGGGCTATCCTGTTTCGTGCCTGAACTTTCGGGATCATTGATAATGGAATTCAATTTCAGCGTAATATTAGACAGTTGGCAGTTTCTGCTTGAAGGATTGGTGGTTACCATCCTGCTTGCAGCAGGTGTAAGCATATTAAGCTTCCTTTTTGGGCTTCTGCTTGCTTTTGCCCGTCTCTATGGGCCAGCCTGGCTCAAGAAGATTACCGTGTTCTATATCGATTCCATGCGCGCCATTCCGGTGCTTGTGGTTCTGGTATGGGTCTATTTCGCCCTGCCGATTGCGACGGGAATAAATCTGCCGCCATTCTGGTCGGCCCTGTTCTCGCTGTCGCTGCATCTTGGTGCCTATGTCGCTGAAGTCGTGCGCGCCGGCATCCAGTCGGTTCGCCCCGGTCAGGTGCGCGCGGGGCTGGCGCTGGGCATGTCGCAAAGTCAGGTCATGCGCAAAATCGTGCTGCCGCAGGCTTTCGTGCGAATGCTGCCCTCTTTTGGCTCCCTGTTGTCGCTGGCCGTCAAGGATACAGCCATCGCCAGTGTGATTGCCGTGCCTGAACTCATGCGCCGTGCGGAAGCGATCGCGGGCCAGAAATATGCGCCCGTGGAAGCCTATACTGTCGTCATGATCCTGTTTTTCCTTATCATCTTCCCGCTTACCCGAGGCGTCGACATGCTCTACCGCCGCATTTCTTTCCTGGGGCGCTCATGACATTCGATTGGTTCATTATCTGGAAAAGCCTGCCTGCATTGGGTTATGGCGCGATCATCACCATCGTGCTGACCGTATTGACGATGCTGATCGCAACGCCGCTGGGCATCCTGATTGCGATGATGCGCGAATCGCGTTTCAAATTCGTTGCATCGATTGCGACTTGCTATGTCGAACTGATGCGCAATCTGCCCATCATTCTCGTCGTGTACTGGGCCTTTTATG
This sequence comes from Falsochrobactrum shanghaiense, assembly GCF_003149535.1. GTDB lineage: Bacteria > Pseudomonadota > Alphaproteobacteria > Rhizobiales > Rhizobiaceae > Brucella > Brucella shanghaiense. Next base: position 10,873 of record NZ_QGDB01000002.1, read on the forward strand.
TGATGCCGATTATGACCGGCATTTCATTTTCGCCCTTTATGACGGGGCTTATAGCGCTGGTCGCCAACAATGCCGCCTATAATTCCGAGACGTTTCGTTCCGGCATACGCTCCATCCGCAAGGGGCAGACCGAGGCCGGACTGGCGCTTGGCATGAGCGAATGGACGGCATTTCGCAAGATCGTGCTGCCGCAGGCATCGCGCCGCGTGCTGCCGGTGCTGGCCACCACATGGGTCACGCTTTTCAAGGATACCTCGCTTGTATCCGTGATTGCTGTCGGCGATCTGGCTCACACGGCCATGCAGATACGCTCGCAGACTTTCCGCGTGATCGAACTTCTGACCGCAATGGCCGCGATTTACTGGCTGCTGGGTTACCCGCAGGCCAAAATCGTCGACTGGATTCATCGCAAATACGGGGTTACCGAATGACATCTCCCAAGACCGCAACCGCAAAAACCGGCGATGTCGTCATTGAATATCGCGATGTGCGCAAATCCTACGGCGATTTCGTCGCCCTCAATGGGGTCAGCCTGAAAGTGCACAAGGGGCAGGTCGTCTGCCTTATCGGGCCTTCGGGTTCAGGAAAATCGACCCTGCTGCGCTGCACCAACGGTCTTGAAGCCATGAGTGGCGGCGAGATCCTGATCGACGGCGAGCCCCTGACACAAGACCCCAGACAGGCGCGGGCCATGCGCCAGCGCATGGGCATGGTGTTTCAGAATTTTGAACTTTTCCCGCACAAGAATGCGCTCGGCAATATCATGATGGGGCCAACGACTGTTCTCGGATTGTCGGAAAAGCAGGCGCGCGAGCGCGCCGTCGCCTTGCTGGCCAAGGTCGGGCTGTCCGATAAGGCGGATAATTACCCGTCCAATCTTTCCGGCGGTCAGCAGCAGCGCGTCGCCATCGCCAGAGCGCTTGCGATGGAGCCGGAAGTCATGCTCTTTGATGAGCCGACCTCGGCGCTCGATCCCGAAACCATCGGTGAAGTGCTCAACGTCATGAAAAGACTGGCGGATGACGGAATGACCATGATTGTCGTGACCCATGAAATGACCTTTGCGCGCCGCGTGGCCGATCATGTCGTGGTTTTTGCCAATGGCCAGATCATCGAGCAGGGGCCGCCGGAGCAGATTTTCGACAATCCGCATACGACCCGCACGAGGGATTTCCTCAGTCACCTTGGCTGGGATGGTTGAGGCATGAGTGAGGTTCCGGCCGGCCCGATCCAGCTTCAGGAAAAATCAGCGCATGGCGGCGGGGTTCCGCCGGCGGTCGGAACCATTCTCGAAGCCATTCGCAACGACATCATCAGCTTGCGGCTGATGCCGGGAAAGCGCGTCTCGGAAAATGAGCTGGCACGGCATTTCGGCACCAGCCGGACGCCGGTGCGCGAGGCGCTGCTGCGGCTTGTCGATCAGGGTCTGGTCGAAGTCTGGCCGCAGCGCGGCACCTTCATCATGCCGATTTCGCTTTCTGCCGTGCGGCGGGCGCGTTTTGTGCGCAATGCCGTTGAAATCGCGGTATTCCGGCGCGCAGCGGAAGAGGGGCTTGACGAGGACGTGCTGGCCGAACTCGATGCGATCATCGCCGCGCAGGAAAACTCAAAGGATTCGCCCGAAGACTTCACGATGGCCGACGATGCCTTCCATCGCACCATCGCCAACAGCATCCGTATGGGTGATATATGGGGCCTGCTCGAACGCGAAAAAGCCCAGTTCGACCGGCTGCGCTTTCTAAGCCTGCCCAATGTCACGCCGGTTGAACTGCTTATCGAGCAGCATAAGGCCATGCTCGCGGCCATACGCCAGCGCGATCCCGCTGCCGCCGAAGCTGCCGTGCGCGTGCATCTATCGGAAGTGCTCAAAGTCACCGACCGTCTGGTGCAACGCTATCCCGATCTCATTCTCAACGATGTCTGATAGCTGATCAGGCGGCACCAGTTCCGGCAATCCGGCATTGGCTGCGATATGCGCGCGTAAAAGCCCCCGGTCCGAGATGCAGAATGCCTGCATCTCGGACCGGGGGCTTTGTGCAGATAGTCTCATCAGGCATCTCTTGCGAAAGAAGGATGTTCGAGTGCCGTCATGATGCCGCGCAGTTCCGCCAGACCCTTGAGGCGACCGATGGACGGATAGCCGGGCTGGCCCTTGCGGCCCAGATCATCGAGAATATCCTGACCGTGATCGGGACGGATCGGCAATTGCCAGTCCTTGCGGCCTGCGGCCTTGCGGCGGCGCTCTTCCGCCAGAATGGCTGCGATCATGGCGACCATATCGGTCCCGCCTTCCAGATGGCCCGCTTCATAAAAGGAGCCGTAATTACCGGGTTCCTCGATCACGACATTGCGCAGATGCAGGAAATGGACACGATCCCCCAGACGCTGCATCATGCCGGGCAGGTCATTGTCACGCCGCGTCCCGAGCGAGCCGGTGCAGAGCGTGATACCGCTTGCCGGAATGTTCACGGCCTCGATCATCTGCCGGTAATCGCTTTCCGTCGACATGATGCGGGGCAGGCCAAGCAGCGGGAACGGCGGATCGTCGGGGTGGCAGCAGATGCGCACGCCCAGTTCTTCGGCCAGCGGAGCGACTTCCGAAAGAAAATCGAACAGATGGCTGCGCAGTTTTTCCGCGCTGATATTGTCATATTGCGCCAGATGCTGGCGCACATCGGCAAGGCTGAAAGTCTCGGCAGTGCCGGGCAGGCCAAAGACCACATTTGCCGCCAGTTGCTCACGCCGCTCCTCGCTCATGCTGTCAAAACGCTCCCGCGCAGCCTCGACCACATCGTCGGGGAAGCTTTGGGCCGCATCGGCGCGCTGGAGGATATAAATGTCGAAAGCCGCGAAATCGATCAGGTCGAAGCGCATGCATGTCGCACCGCTATCCAGTCGCCAGGCCAGATCGGTGCGTGTCCAGTCCAGCACCGGCATGAAATTATAGCAAACGACCTCTATCCCGGCGCGCGACAGATTGGTCAGGCTGGTTTTCCAGTGGTTGATATGGGTTTTCCAATCGCCGGTCTGCCGCTTGATGTCTTCGGAAACAGGCAGGCTTTCCACAACTTCCCATTTGAGATGCGACGGCGCGCCATCTTTCATACGCCCGATCTGCGCCTGCCGCAGCGCGATCTCCTCAGGCGTCCATACAGTGCCGGTGGCCACATGATGCAGGGCCGAAACAACGCCCTCTACGCCCGCCTGCCGCATATCGTCAATCGAAGTCAGGTCCTGTGGTCCGAACCACCGCCATGTCTGCCGCATTCCATTCCTCCATGAATCTGATCCTGTCTTTAGCATATGGTAGACTAGTATGGAAGTTAATTGCGCAAATGAATGCGATCCGTGGCAATCACGCCGCAGCAAAGGTGCGGATGCTCTTTTTCGGCACCAACTTCCGGCAGGATGATCTTGTATGAGCGGTGTCTGGTTTCTTGTGCGCCGCCGCACTCGGGCGTATCGAACTGGTTTACGTGTTGCGTAAGGAACCGTCGTCTTTGCGTCGCTGATGATTGCCTTCGATATTGTGCCTTCCAGAAATCGATTCCGATTCTCGGGTCGTTATTGTAGGGTGTAGCAGGCATAAGGTGGGATTCCAGGGGAGGAGCTATGAAATCGGCTCGGAATTCTCACATATAAGAGGGGAGGAGAATTGGGATTATGGTCGATGTCCTGATGGTGGAGGATGAGCCGGCGATCCTTGAATCGCTGCATTTTATTCTGACAAGAGACGGCTGGTCCGTCGATGCGGTGCGCGATGGCGAAGCTGCGATTCAGGCGGTTTGGCGGTTGAAGCCAAGAATGGTGCTGCTCGACATCATGCTGCCGAAGATGGGCGGTCTCGATGTTCTCAAGACTATTCGATCTCAATCGGCGACTGCTAAAATTCCGGTCGTCGTCCTGACGGCACGAGGCCAGCAATATGACCGCCAGCTTGCGATTGAATTGAAAGCGGATGGTTTCATCACCAAACCCTATGCGAACAGCGACGTGATTGCCGAGGTTCGCCGGATGCTTGTCGTCAATCATGCATAAGCGGCGCTTTGGTTCGGATGATCGCGGCAAGCGCGAGGATTTCGCAGCCCTGATCCCTGTTTTCGGAGCCATCCTCCTGATGCCGCTGCTGGCCAATCTGTTCCTGACGCGGACCCGGCTGTTCGGCCTGCCATTGGATATGCTTTATCTCTTTGCCGTCTGGGGTCTGTTGATCTGCGGAGCCATTGGCCTGTCTTACTGGCTCCCGAATATAGGCGCCTCCGGTGAGGAGGATGAGCATGGCAAGAACAGACTTCCCCAATCCGGAAACGAATGATGCTGTCGCCAGATTTTGTCATCCTTACGGCTGTTGGTTATGTGGGGCTTCTGTTCCTGATTGCTTATGCTTCGGATTCACTGGCCAGCCGGGGCAAGGAAGGTTTCCTTCGTTCTCCCGCCATTTATACGCTCTCGATTTCCGTTTATTGCACCAGCTGGACATTCTACGGTGCCGTGGGCACCGCTGCTCGGAACGGCCTGGAATTTACCGCCATTTATATCGGGCCGACCCTGGTTTTTGTCGGCTGGTGGTTTCTCCTGCGCAAGCTCATTCTTATCAGCCATTCCCAGCGCATAACGTCGATTGCCGACTTTCTTTCTTCGCGGTTTGGAAAGTCGAGCAAGCTTGCCGTGCTCGTCACCGTTATCGCGGTGATCAGCGTCACGCCCTATATCGCGCTGCAATTGAAGGCCATTACCTCGTCCATTCAGGCGGTTTCGGTCGCCAAGGGCGGCGCCGATCACCTCGCGGCTCTGGACGAACTTACGCTTGCATTGGGCGCTGCCGTGGGCATGGCCCTGTTCACGATCCTCTTTGGCACCCGCAACGTCGATGCGCGCGAACAGCATCCCGGCGTTGTGGCCGCAATTGCCTTTGAAGCCGTGGTAAAGCTGCTGGCGCTTCTCGCGGTCGGCCTGTTTGTCGTCTATGGCCTTGGCGGCGACATGGGACAAATATATGAGAATGCCGCTGCGGCAGGACTGGACATTTACGAAAAATCCCCCTTGGGAAGCCGCTGGGTCGCGCTGGTCGTTCTGTCGGGTGCGGCAGTCATCTGCCTGCCGCGCCAGTTCCAGATCGCAATTGTCGAAAATTCCAACGAAAACTATCTGCGCACCGCGGGCTGGGCATTTCCTGCCTATCTCCTGCTCATGAGTCTCTTTACCGCCCCCATCGCGTTTTATGGGCTTGCGACCATGCCCGCAGGTTCAAACCCGGATATGTTTGTGCTGACGCTGCCCATGTCGGCAGGCTACGACAGTCTTGCGCTTTTCGCTTTTATCGGCGGCTTTTCCAGTGCCACTTCCATGATTATCGTGGCCTCGATCGCCCTGTCGATCATGGTCTCCAATCACATCATCCTGCCTCTGGCTTTGCGGGGTTCAAGAGGATCGGAAGAAGGAAGCGACCGGGATATTGCCCGGCTGCTGCTGCGAAGCAGACGCCTTTCCATTGCCGGGCTTTTATTCCTCGGCTTTCTCTATTTCTGGTTTACCAAGGATTCCGATGCCCTTGCCCCCATCGGCTTGATCTCCTTTGCCGGTGTGGCGCAGTTTTTGCCCGGAATTCTCGCCGCACTTTACTGGCGCACGGCAAATGTAAAGGGAGCCTTCGCCGGCACACTGGTCGGTTTTTGTATCTGGGGATGGACGATGTTTCTCCCAAGCTTTGAAGCATCGAGCTCTCTGGTGGCGTCGCTGATGCGAGACGGCCCCTGGGGTATTGCTATGCTGCGGCCAGAGGCTCTTTTCGGCATGAGCGATATTGATCCTCTGGTCCATGCCGTGTTCTGGAGCCTTCTCCTGAATTCCTCCGTTCTTGCCATTGTGTCGGTATTTACGTCGCAAAATGCGCTTGAACGCATTCAGTCCACCCTGTTTGTCGATGTCTTGCGCCGCAATTCCTCGTTCCAGCCCCATACGATCAGGGGGTCGGCCACCACCAGCGAGCTTTTCTTCGTCGCGGAGCGGGTTCTTGGCTGGAAACAGGCCGATGATCTGTTTGCGGCAGCGGGCGTGGCGCGCGGCGGCTCAGCCGCCAACCGGGACGTGCCGCCCGAATTCATCGCGGAACTGGAAAAGGAACTGGCGGGTTCGATCGGATCGGCGTCTGCCCATATTTTGCTGACCAGTGTTGTGGCAGGCGATACGATTTCGCTGGAGGAAGCGATGCGCATTGCCGATGAAACCCAGCAGGCGATCGAATATTCGCATGAAATGGAGCTGAAGTCGCAGGAACTTCGCACCACGGCGCAGCAGCTTCAGATTGCCAATGCCAAGCTGCAGGAACTGCATCGCCAGAAAGATGATTTTCTTTCGCATGTGAGCCATGAAATCCGCACGCCGATGACCTCGATCCGATCCTTCTCCGAAATATTGATGGCGGAAAAAGATCTGCCCATGGAGCAGACGGAACGCTTTGTCTCGACCATTCATAATGAAAGCGTCCGCTTGACAAAACTGATCGAGGAAATACTGGACCTGAGCGCGCTCGAACAAGGCGAGCGGCCATGGGTCAATGTTCCGGTCGATGGCGAGGAAGTGCTCCAGCAGGCCATTGCAGTTTGCGAGGCGCTGGCGCGCAAGCGCTGCGTCATCATCGAACCGGGGCCACGCGTGCCGAATGCTCCGCTGCTCGCCAATGCCGGGCGTCTCAGTCAGGTGTTCATCAATATTATCGCTAATGCGATTTCGCACAACGAATCCGAAAATCCACGGGTGCATGTCACCTCACGTATTGAAGGCGCGCATTATGTGGTCGATATTTCCGATAATGGCCGGGGTATTCCGGATTTATACCGGAATACGATTTTCGATAAATTCGTGCGGGCGGGCACAGGCGGACCGGAAGGGGGCTATGTCGGTCTCGGACTTGGCCTGAATATCAGCCATACCATCGTGGAAAAGCTGGACGGTACGCTTAAACTGGCCAAAGGCCATCTGCCCGGCGCCTGCTTTCGCGTGACCCTCCCGCTCGATCAGGAATCCAGAGCCCTGGAGGATGAGGCTTCCTGACGATGGCTGCAATCCTGTCGGGGACATAACAGGCAGGATGGCCCGACCGGGACGGCCTCATGCGACAGATCAAGTCCCTGCCCATAGACAGTGCGGTCCGCATGGACGAGATCAAGTGCGAGCATGATGGAGTAAACGAGCGGCTGCTCGTGATAGGTCGATGCTCTTTTTGATACGGTCTTGGCGATCAGAAGAAACCGTCCTCCGCCGGGGAAAACCGCGACCTGACGCACGATCCCCTCGGAGCCGAAAGCCTGATAGATCGGCCATAAAGTGCAGCCATATCCGGAGACGGGAAGCGTGAGGCCGCTTATCGGCAGCCGTTTCGTCAGCCGTCCGGTGCGATCCGCCCGCAGGAAGCCGAATGGAAGTCCTTCCGCACCCTTGCGGCGCAAGGTGACGAGCCGGTGCGCGATCTGTTCGAAACTGGAATTATAAAGCTGCGCCAGCAGATCGATGTCATAGCGCCACATATTCGCATCGTTGAGAAATGGCTCATAGGGCATCATCATCGCGCCTGCGACGTAGGAAGCCAAAGCGCCATGGGCAAGCTGGCGCGCTTCATCCGATGTCAGCGCCAGCGCATCGATTGACCGCTCCAGCACATTGGGAGCAGCCTTTAGTGCGTAAAGTCTCGCCATCTGGAACAGCCGCGTTGCAGCGGTGGCCGATGTCCTGATGCGAAACTCTCCCGTGGCGGGATCATATTTGTGCTGTTCCGGCATCGAGGCGCTCTGGGGCACTCTTAGACAGTGCACCGCAAACCGCTCCTGCAAGGCTTTGATCAGCGCAGGTTCATCCCATCTGCCCGCACTTGTGGTCTCATTCCTGAGCCTGTCTGCCAGATCTTCAAGCTGCGGAAAATGGTCTTGTTGCGCTATGATTGCTTCGTCGAGTTCCGCCATGGGCGAGACGGCTTTTTGCTGCGCCACCGTCCGCTCGAAATAGGCGACGAGATTTCGCACAGTCTGGGTCAGGTCAGCGCTTTCGTTGTTGATAGTGCCGATGAAACGCTTTTGTTCATCGTCCGTCAGATCGGGAATGCTTGTGAGAATTTCCGCGCCTGATTTGATGGCTGCGATCCGATTGAGCACAAGATGCAGCATTTCCGATAGCAAAGGATCGGACCGCAGCCGATGGACATAGGCCTCGATGCTGGACATCGCATCCATATAGGAGCGGTAGAGGCGCGTAAGAGCAATTCCGGCTTCGGGAAAACGTGCAACAAGTTCGCGGATCGCATTCTGATCCATAGCGATTCCCTTCATCAAGGGATCGGCCAGCAATTCCTCGATCACCTGTATCGATCGGGCCTCATATGCGCCGGAGAGTTCCGCAAGGTTTAATTGCAGCCGTTCTCCGATACGTAAAAGCAGCTTGCCGCCTATGGCGCGCTTGTTGTTTTCGATGAGGTTCAGATAGGTGGGAGAAATACCGACTTCTTTGGCCAGACCAGCCTGAGACAGCCCGGTTTCCAGCCTTCGTCGTCTGATCCTTATGCCGATCGGCGCTCGCATGCTGGCATCCTCCCCGTACAAGTGTTTACAAAATTATCTCTTCCTGAGTTTGTAAATTTACAAAAAAACTCAATACAAGCAATCTCCTGTTGAATTCATTTCATTTAGCCCGTCTCCTGAGTAACGCTATCTTGGGAGGAGATACCATGACGAAGTTTCGTATGAACAGGCGCGGCATTTTAAAGAGTGCTGGCGCCGGGCTTGTGACATTGGCCACGCCGCATATTTTTACCAAAGGCGCCTGGGCACAGAATTTCTGTAATGATCCCGCCAAAGGCAAGATCGTCTTTGGCTTCAATGTTCCGCAAACGGGTTCATATGCGGAGGAAGGCCTCGATCAGCTGAAGGCCTATGAACTTGCAGTCAAACATATCAACGGCGAGGGGGATGGCGGCATCCTGAAAACCCTCAAGCCTCTGGCCCTCAAGGGCAATGGTGTCCTGGGCAAGAAGGTGGAATATGTCACCGGCGACACCCAGACCAATACCGACGCCGCCCGCGATGGCGCCCGCCGCATGATCGAGCGCGACGGCGCCATCATGGTAACAGGCTCCGTTACGTCGGGTGAAGCGATTGCCCAGCAGTCGCTTTGTCAGGAAATGGGCGTGATCTATATGTCGGGCCTTACCCACTCCAATGATACGACGGGCAAGGACAAGCGCCGTTACGGCTTCCGCCATTTCTTCAACGCCTATCAATCGGGTGTGGCCATCGCGCCGTTCCTCGCCGAAGAATATGGCAAGGATCGTCGCGCCTATCACCTGACCGCCGACTATACCTGGGGCTGGACGCAGGAAGAATCCATCAAGGCGGCGACCGAAGCGCTCGGCTGGGAGACCGTTGCCGCTGTTCGCACGCCGCTTGGCCTTGGCGACTACTCGCAATATCTGACCCCGATCATGAATTCGGGCGCTGATGTTCTCATTCTCAACCATTATGGCCACGACATGGTCAATTCGCTGCCTCAGGCGGTTCAGTTCGGACTGCGTGACCGGCAGGCAAACGGCAAGAACTTTGAGATCGTCGTGCCGATGTTCTCCGAACTCATGGCGGTTGGTGCAGGCGATGCGGTGAAAGGCATCATCGGAACATCGAACTGGCATTGGGCGCTGGATGATGAAGGCACCAAGGCCTTCACCAAATCCTATGGCGAAGCCTATGGCTCGCCGCCATCGCAGTCGGCTCATACGGGTTATGTTCAGGCCATTCTCTATGCCGATGCAGTCGAGCGTGCCGGCACTTTCTATCCGCCGGAAGTCATCAAGGCTCTGGAAGGCTTCGAGTTCGATGGCGCAGGAAACGGGCCGACAATGTACCGCGACTCGGACCACCAGTGTTTCAAGGAAGTGCTGGTCGTGCGCGGCAACGAAAACCCGACCAGCAAATTCGACGTGCTGAATGTGATCGGCAAAACGACGCGTGATGCCGTCACCTATGATCCGACCATCTTTGGCGGCGAACTGGGGCCGTATGAGCCCAACGCCTGCTGATTTTTCAAAAACCGCCCGGCGTTTGAAACGGCGCCGGGCGCACCCAACCGGGTAGCGGCTGGGTCCGGAAACGATCATAATCCACGGGGACACGGATGAACGCGTTCTTTGCACAATTACTTAACGGGCTGGACAAGGGCGGTGCTTATGCGCTGATTGCCCTTGGTCTGACGCTCGTTTTCGGCACGCTCGGCGTTGTCAACTTCGCCCATGGCGCCTTGTTCATGCTCGGCTGCTTCTGCGCGGTTGCCTTCCGCTATCTCATAACCATGGAAACCGTCACCGTCGATCCGAGCCAGCTTTCCCCATGGGGCACGCCGCTTGAGGTCCGCACCCCGCTAGTGCAAAGCTGGTTTGGTGATTTTGGCGCTGTGCTGGTGGATTATTCCGTACCGGTTTCGATCCTGCTGGCTGTTCCGGTCATGCTTTTCATCGGCATTGCGCTGGAGCGCGGGCTGATCAAGCATTTTTACAAACGATCCCATGCCGAACAGATATTGGTCACGTTCGGCATTGCGATTGTGTTGCAGGAAATCGTCAAGAGTTTTTTCGGCCCCAATCCCATTCCGCAGCCGATTCCATCCGATCTTCGCAGTGCTGCCGATCTGGGCGTCCTGATCGGCATGGACCCCCATATGCTCACATATCCATGGTGGCGTCTGGTCTATCTTGCCTTCTCCCTTCTCACCATCGGAGCCGTGTTTGCGTTCCTGCAATTCACAACCTTCGGCATGGTGGTCCGTGCGGGCATGGCCGACCGGGAGACGGTGGGGTTGATGGGGATCGACATCGACCGGCGCTTTACCATCGTATTCGGCATTGCCGCCGTGGTGGCCGGGGTTGCGGGCGTCATGTACACGCCGTTGCTCGCACCCAATTACCAGCTTGGGATGGACTTTCTCGTCCTGAGTTTCGTCGTGGTGGTGGTGGGCGGCATGGGTTCTCTTGCCGGTGCCGTCACCGCGGGCTTCCTGCTGGGGATTCTTCAGTCATTCGCATCCATGACCGAGGTCAAGTCCCTGATCCCCGGCATTGACCAAGTCATCATCTATCTCGTTGCCGTTGTCATCCTGCTCGTGCGTCCGCGTGGGCTGATGGGGCGGCGTGGCATTATGGAGACCTGAGCGGCCATGTTATCACTTTCTCGCAAGGATCTCGTTTCACTGGTGATTTTCGGCGCAATCGTGCTGTGCATGCCGCTCTGGCTTTCGCCTTTTGGCGCGGCCTATCCGGGCCTCATGCAGAAATTCGCGATTTACGCGATCTTCGCCATTGGCTTCAACATCCTGTTCGGCCTGACCGGCTATCTGAGCTTTGGTCACGCAGCCTTTCTTGGGGTCGGCTCCTATACGGCGGTCTGGTCATTCAAGCTCATGACCATGGATATTGTGCCTGCAATCATTTGCGCAGTCATCATGGCAGGGCTATTCGCGCTTGTTATCGGCTATTTCAGTCTGCGCCGTTCCGGCATCTATTTCTCCATCCTCACGCTCGCTTTCGCGCAGATGAGCTACAGTCTCGCCTATTCTGTGCTGACCCCGATTACCAATGGAGAAACAGGTCTGCTTCTGGCGCGCACCGATCCACGCTATATTGATGCGCTTTTCGGAGCACGACAGGGTCTTTCCGGGCTCCCGCAGCCAACATTGCTGGGTACCAGCGTCAACGGATATACCGGCTTTTATATCTGCGCGGCGCTCTTGATCATCGCCTTTTATATCTCGCAGAAGATCTTCGCTTCGCCTTTTGGCATGGCATTGCGCGGAATTAAGTCCAATCAGACACGCATGAATTATACCGGCTTCAATACGCGTCCCTATACGCTGACGGCGTTCGTGATCTCGGGCATGTTTGCCGGGCTTGCCGGCGCGCTCCTGTCCGTCACCGATCCGATCGCCGGTGCCGAACGCATGCGGTGGACTGAATCCGGCAATGTTGTGCTGATGACCATTCTGGGCGGCGCCGGGACGCTGTTCGGGCCGGTGGTCGGCGCCTGGCTGATCAAATATTTCGAGAATATTTTCTCGGCGATCAATATCAATATGCTCAATAATTTCTTCTCATTCCTCCCCGACGGGCTTCAAAGCATTGTCGTTACAATCGTTTCGAAATTCGTGGGCGAGGGCTGGCACCTGACGCTGGGTCTGATGTTCGTGCTTATCGTCGTGTTCCTGCCCGGTGGGCTTGTCGAAGGCTGGCAGCGCATCATGCGAAGAATAAAGCCGCGGCGGCAGGCTGAAGCTTCCGACAGATCACTTTCAACACAGGCTGCGGAGTAGGAACATGAGCGAGGCTGTACCCAATATCGTGCTTCACGCCGCCGATGTGCACAAGAACTTTGGCGGCTTGAGGGCTCTTTCAGACATTGACCTGCAAATCGAGGAAGGGAAGACCCATGCCATTATCGGCCCGAACGGCGCGGGCAAATCGACCCTGCTCAATGTCATTATCGGACGTATTGCGCCAACCACGGGGGCGGTGGTATTTGACGGCACCGTCCTGACCGGCAAGTCGCCATACCAGATCAATCAGCTCGGCATCTCGCGCGTCTTTCAGACCCCGGAGATTTTTCCGGAACTGACCGTGTTGCAAAACGTCATGGCGCCCGCTTTTGCCCGCCGCGACGGGGCGTTCAGGATCAGTATATTTCGCAGTGTCGACACTGAACATGAAATCCGCGAAGAGGCCGAGCATCTTATAGAGGAGATCGGCCTGCATGCGCGGCGCGAGGATATAGCCGGGGCACTTTCGCGCGGCGACAAGCGCAGGCTGGAACTGGCCATGTGCCTCATCCAGCGTCCTCGCCTGCTGCTGCTCGACGAGCCGACGGCCGGCATGAGCCGCCACGACACCAACACCACCATCGAACTTCTGAAAAAGATCAAGTCGCGCGGAATGACCAAGGTGATTATCGAGCATGACATGCATGTCGTGTTTTCACTGGCCGACACGATCTCGGTGCTGGCGCAGGGGCGCATCATAGCGTCCGGCCTGCCCCAGCAGATCAAGGAAGACCCGCGTGTGCAGGAAGCCTATCTTGGAGGAGTTGCAGAATGAATGTCATCGCTGCAAAGCGTGAGGCAATTTCCGCAGTGAGCGAAGCGGACCCCTCCAAAGCCTTTTTTGCCATGCGCAATGCGCATGCCTATTACGGCGAAAGCTATATCGTACAGGACGTGTCGCTCGATGTGCGTCAAGGCGAGATCGTTGCCCTTTTAGGCCGTAATGGCGCGGGCAAGACATCCACTTTGCGCACCATTGCCCGTATGGATGATCCTGAACTGCGTCAGGGCGAAATCTGGCTTGAGGGCCGACCGCTCCATACCGCAAAATCCTGGCAGGCGTCGCGGGCTGGCATTCAGCTTGTGCCCGAGGACCGGCGTATCATTTCCGGCATGACTGTAGAGGAAAATCTGATTCTTGCGCAGGTCGCACCGGGACATGGCTGGTCGCTCGAGGAGGTTTATGAGCATTTCCCGCGTCTGGCGGACCGTCGCAAGCAGGAGGGCGTGACACTTTCGGGCGGCGAACAGCAGATGCTGGCCGTAGCGCGCGCACTTTCCCGCGAAGTAAAGCTTCTTCTGCTCGACGAGCCTTATGAGGGGCTTGCCCCCGTCATCGTCAAGGAAATCGAGAACATCGTCTACGACATCAAGAAACGCGGCATCACGACCATCATTGTCGAGCAGAACGCGGTTGCAGCATTGCGTCTCGCTGATCGTGCGGTCATCCTCGATACCGGCGAGCTTGTCTTCTCGGGAAGCGCCAGGGAATTGCTGGAGGACGAAGGGCTTCGAAACGAGTATCTTGCAATCTGACGAATGAGGATGACAGGGTCTTTTCAGGCCGCTCACATTTATATGCCCGCGCCGCGAAGCAGATGGAGTCGCGGGCGCGGTTTCTTGGGGGGAGGCGATTGCTGATACCTTAGCTCCCACGCCAGCGCATTCAGCAGATCGGTTTGGGAAACCAGACCCAGAACATGATCATTTTCGTCGGTAATGATAACGGCATGGGTGTGCCCCTCTGCAAATTGCGGAAGCATGATAATGGCGGGATCATCTGCTGAAGCTGTCGGCGCTTTTACCATACGTGCAGCGATTTTGGCGGTCTCGATTGTTTCAAGCTCGCGCAATCCCACGACGCCCAACAGCCGACCGTCCTCACTTGCCACCGGCAATGTTCGTATATTATGCGCCAATAACAAACGCCGCGCCGCGCCAACCGTATCATCGGCACCGATCTGGATCACGTCGCGCGACATGATATGCCCGGCCAGAATATCCCCATGGCGGCGTTGTAAAGCCTGCATTTCAACCTGATGGAGAAGTCGGGTCAGGTCGCCCGGATCAATATCGAATGTCTCATCAATCGCCATAAGTGCTGCGTTGACATCATCGGCGTTGAAGCCGACACGAAGCTGGGGCGGCAGATCTTTGGTTTGATGCGGACTGGCCGGTATCGCCGCAGGGATGTGCGGATATTTTCGCCCTGAAGCTTTGTGAAATGCAATGCCCATCCCGACCAGAATAATGGAATTCAATGCCACGGGGACAAAGGCGAAAGAATAGCCGGCATCCGTTATGGAAGCTCCATCGATAACAGACATAAGCGCCACGGCCCCGCCCGGCGGGTGAAGACAGCGGCAAAATGACATGGCTGCAATGGCCAGTGCCACGCCCGCACCTATCGCAAGTATTTGAGTGTCGATGGACTGAGCAATCGAAATCCCGACCAGAGCGGAAATCACATTGCCGCCAACGACAGACCATGGCTGTGCAAGCGGGCTGTTCGGCACGGCGAAAACAAGGACTGCCGATGCGCCGATTGGTGCAATTATCAAAGATAATTGTTCCCCATTACCAAGAAAGAGAGCCGTCACATATCCTGTCAGCCCGACACCAATCAATGCGCCCAGACAGGCCAGCAATCGTTCGCGTAAAGTAGCGCCAGCAAGGATCGGTTTAAAAAGGCGCATGTTTTTCAAGACGAAAGACCTTTTCAGGTTTCTGTTTGCAAAGGCTATGAGACGTGTTCAGGAAATAGCCGCTCCGACATGCTCTGTCGTGCATATCGGTTCTGATTTCATGGAGATTGGAGAAAACTTATTTCTTAATGATGAGCCCGATGCGCCTTATAAACAGAGCGAGTCACTGGTAACTAACCGGGTATCAATATAACAACGGCAGAGAGACGAAATTGTCCAAGAATTCTCCTCGCAATCAGCTTGGTTTCGCAACGCGCGCAATCCATATCGGTCAACAGCCCGATCCTCTGACCGGAGCCGTAATCCCTCCAGTCTACCATGCCACGACCTATGTGCAGGATGGCATAGGCGTGAGCAAGGGATATGATTATACGCGCAGCGGCAATCCAACCAGAAATGGTCTGGAACAATGCCTCGCGGATCTGGAAGGCGCGCAAGCCGCGTTTACATTTCCCAGCGGCCTTGCGGCAGCGGCAACCTTGCTGGAAGCGCTGCCGGCCGGGTCATCGATACTGGCGCATAATGATCTTTACGGGGGTGTCTATCGACTGCTTGCCGATGTCAGGCCCGTTACGGCGGCTCATAATGTGAACTTTGTGGATTTTTCTGATGAAGGCGCGCTTCGGCAGGCCATCCTGGACCACAAGCCTGCCCTGTTGTGGTTTGAGACGCCTTCCAATCCAACACTTCGCATTGTCGATCTGTCGCTCGTTGCACAATTGGGCAACAAGGCTGGCGCGATTACCGTTTGCGACAGCACCTTTTCATCTCCGGCCGGACAGCGCCCGATAGATTATGGCATTCATGTCGTCGTGCATTCGGCCACGAAGATGCTCAATGGGCACTCGGATCTTCTGGGCGGAGTGATTGCCGTATCGGCAAACGCACCAGACAATCTTGCAGAGCGGGTGAAATATCTGCAAAACGCGCTTGGCTCCGTCATGTCGCCGACCGACTGCGCTCTTTTGCACCGTTCCCTGAAAACCCTGGAAATCCGTAGCGTCCGGCAATCACAAACTGCATTGGCATTGGCGCGCAATCTCGAACAAAATGCGAAAGAACTGGGGCTTGCCCGGGTTATCTATCCCGGTCTGGCAAGCCATCCCCAGCATGCACTGGCCGCCGATCAAATGATCAATTTCGGCTGTGTTATTTCCGTCGAGGTCGAAGGGAGCCTGCAACGTGTCGAACGCATTTTGACTTCAACCCGGTATTTCCATTTTGCAGTCAGTCTGGGAAGTGTGGAAAGTCTCATTCAGCATCCCTATTCCCTTACCCATGCGGTTGTACCGGAAGATCAGAAAAGCCATCTGGGCATTGGCGCTCAACTCATCCGCATCTCTATCGGTCTGGAAGATCGGGAAGATCTTGAAGCAGACCTTGTGCAAGCATTGATGAACAACCGGGCTTAGAGCATTTCCAACGATTCCGTTTAAACAGGAACCGCTCTAGCCGCCTTGATTCAGGTCGACATCGGCAACCACTGACATGCCCGGAATAAGCCGTTCGCTGAAAGGCTGTTGCGGGTCAATCCTGACCCGCACAGGAATACGCTGGGCGACTTTCGTGAAATTGCCGGTGGCGTTGTCTGCTTTGACGACAGAGAATTCCGAACCCGTTGCCGGTGCGAAATGCTCGATGCGGCCTGTAAACCTTCTATGCCCGAGAGCATCGACGGTGAATGTGATTGCATAGCCCGGCTCCATATGTTCAAGCTGGCTTTCCTTGAAGTTGGCCACCACCCATATATCATCAGGCACGATCGATCCGATCTGCGAGCCGACAGAAAGATATTGGCCCACACGACCTGTTATTTCGCCCAGCGTGCCATCCTGAGGGGCGAGAATGCGCGTATTCTGCAGGTCTATCTCTGCCAGCCGGACTGCGGCCTCCGCGTTGCTGATATTTGCTTCAAGCGAGCGACGCCCGACGATTATACTTCTCAACTCCTGTTCCGTGACTTTTTCCGCAGCCTCGGCCTGATGTACCGCCGCACGGGCTTGGTTGAATGTTGCCTGGTTTTTTTCGGCGTCGCTCTTGGTGGCGATCTTTTTTCCCAGCAGGTTCAATGTCCGTTCATTCGCACTTTTGGCGGCATCCAACGCTGCATCGGCACTTTCTATTTCTGCCTTGGCTGATTCAATTTTCGCCTCTGCGGATTTTTGGTTCTGCTCGGAAACAGCAAGCTGTGCCTTGGCAGTCTCAAGTGCGGCCTGGGCTTGTTCCAGTTTCTGGGCATAGATCCGGTCATCGATCCTGACGATCAGATCGCCTCGTTTGACTTGCTGATAATCCTGTACCGGTATTTCAACGATATATCCGGCGAGTTGCGGACTCAGGATCGTCACCTTGCCGCGGATATAGGCGTCATTCGTCGTTTCGACAGAGCTTTTAAAGGGCGGCAGATTCCACACATAGAGGACAATCACCACGCCGGTTATACCGACAATGATTGCAATATAGGTAGCAATGGAACGAAAGATACTGGACATAATGGATGACTTGTCTTTGGGTCTAATATTGTTGTGCAATAGAGCGAGAGGATATTCCGGAAGACCAAAGGCGCTGCCGGTTCTGCCAGGCGACATGGATAAGCAAACACCCCAGTGCTGCGAAGGAGAGGCAGGAAATCAGGAGAAATGCCTCATTATAAGCGAGCGCATAGGCCTGCTGGGTCACTTGTCTGGCAAAGAGGGCTTTGGCCTGCACGGCCTGCTGGCCGGGGTCGGTCAGGAATTTATTATAGGCTCCACCAAGCTGATTAAGGCGGAGCGTTACAAGCGGGTCTGTAATCTGGAGACGCGAGGTCAGATAAAACGAATGGACGTGCTCGCGCCAGGTTACAAAAGTTCCGTAAAGCGCGCTGCCCAGATAGCCGCCCACTTTCTGGGTTGCAAGAAACACCACGACGAATGAAAGAATATAGTTTGGGCCGCGCTTCATCGCAGCGCCCATGCCCACCGCAAGGGCCGGGGGCAAGAACAGGCCGCTTGCAAAGCTGACCAATGCCTGGCTGACATACATCTGCTCTGGACGGGTCAGCGTCGTTGACTGGCTATCCATATAGCTTCCAACCCCCAGCAGCAGCAATGCCACGGCATGGATGAAGGGTTCCCGACCCGGCTTCATGATCAGGGCACAAACAGCGCCGGAGATGATGGCAGCAATCAGCATGACCCAGTAAAGCCCGGCCATTTGCGCATTGAGCATCCCGGCATTTCGCAGAAAATTGATGGCGCCGCTCGACTGCTCCGAAAGGGCAATGCGGAAAACGAGCAAGGCTCCGGCAAAATGCAGTATTTCTCTGGATGTCAGCCAGCGTATGTCTACCAGATGTTCCTTGCGGTTCAATTCTATGACAACGAAGATTGCGGACGAGACGATACCTGTGATGAACAGCCAGGCCAGCCAGTTGGCCTCGGTCCACCAGTAGAGCCGGCCTACGGTCAGTGCGACAGCAAAAGAACCCAGCCCGACCGCCAGGAAAATATAGCTGACAACATCCAGCTTTCGTATTGCCTTGACACGCGGCGGCGAGGCAAGCGGCAACAGGTAGACAAGTCCCAGCGCTACCATCGCCGCGCCAATTTCAAAGGTATAGAACATTCTTACTCCGCCCAGATCCAGCAGGAACGGCGAAAGAATACCGGTGAGCGGTGTCGGAATGGCCAGCGCCAACAGCGCCATGCAAAGGCCGATGTTCATTTTCCGGGCGGGCTGAAAGGCTTCAAGAATGTAGAGAAACGCAAGGGACGATATGGGTGCCGCTGCTGCGCCCGCTACAAAACGGAAAAGAAGCGCGGTTCCAAAATCATTGACCCATAAATGTGCGAGGCAGACAAACACGTAAACGACGATGGCCGCTTCGGAGAAGTTTCTTATGCCATATTGTGCCCGAACCTTGAAAAGCAGCAAGGTGAGGCTGACATTCGGAAAAACATATGCCGCCATGAGCCACACGGTTTCATTTTGTGTGAGTCCCATCGGGCCTGCTATTTCCTGAAGGTTGCTCGCAATGAAGCTCAGGCCGAGTCCCTGTATTGCTGCGAATATGAAACCCGCAATAATGTAGGCGGCTGACAATAATGGCGGCTTGGTCAGGATTTTGGTGCTTTCGGGTGACGCGGTTCCCGGAGAATCCGGGGTTGCGCCTGTTGCATCTGCCTGCTTACTGGTTCCGGGGCCGGTTTTTGATGTCGAACTAGCCGCGGACATTCATATGTTCCATCGAGGAAATATTGTCAGAGATTTGCTCGATCAGGTGAAGCGCGATCTCAATTTTATCCGGCTCGATCCCCGCGACAATCTGGCGGCGCATCGCGTCGGCTATTGCATGCACCAACCGCGCCTGTTCCACCCCGTAAGGGGTCAGGTACAGGCGCTTCACCCGCCGGTCTGTGGCATCCGGACGCCGCTCGATAAAACCATGCTCCTCCATGCGGTCCAGCAAGCGGACAACCGTTGCTTGCTGAAGATTGAGACTGAGGGCCAGTTCCGCCTGCGTCATGCTTTCCTTGTTTGCAAGCCTGAACAAGACGCGGGCGCGCGGGTAAGTAAGCCCATGCATGCTGACCTGCTGGTCAAAGGCCATGCGCAGCTTGAGGCTTAATCTGGTGATGGCATCCAAAAAATCAGAATACTGGTTACGCTTTCCCATCGGGCACCAATCATTAGTGTGCTATTGATATTTGTATATTTAGCACGCCAACTATTTGGCATCAATAAAAACACAAAAAATTGACAATTCGCGCAGCCTGCATGCGCGTGGCGCGCAACCGTCTCCAACCCTGAGCAATCGCCAGATAATCAACGGCATGTTGCCGATCTGGTCATGAAAGGCCGCTGACTATATGAGCAGTTCAGCGGCGGTCGCCTCATCGGTAATCACAATATTGCAATGCCCGCCCTGAAGGATGGCCCGCAGGCTTTCAACCTTGCGCTTCCCTGCCGCTGCAACAATTCGTTTCGGAATACGCCTGAACTTATCCAGCTCCAACCCGACCGTTCGGTCCGCCAGCGGATGGGAAATCGTATTTCCCTCCAGGCCCAATGCCTCCCCCTGAAGAATGCAGACAGCACCGGCACGCATGAGTTCGGCAACATCGTCATCCGAAAATTGCCCAACCAGACGCAACGTACTTGCATTGCTTAAATCATCCACGCCGACCAATACGATGTCGGCCTCGGCGGCAATGCCGATCGCTTCGCGAATGTGCGCACTTTTTCGCAATTGCACCGACTCGGCGATCGTTTCGGTGATGCGCGGGGCAATCAGATAGCAGCATTCTGCGCTCAATATGCGTGCATAACGTGAGGCAATATCGAAAGAACTCAGCCCGTTGCCCCGCACCATGCTACCCAATAACGTCACGACCCGGTTGCCCTCTGGCCGTCTGGGCTGCAATCCCGCAACCGAGGCATCAAGCGTCTTCCCCCAGCCAACAGCCAGCGTCTGATTGGCCTCAAGGCTGCTCATCACATAGGCTCCGGCCGCAATTCCGACGCTGCGAACGACGCCACTTTCGGTCTCCGATTGCGGCACAACCCATGCATCTGCCAGCCCGAAGCGCTGTTTCAATGCATTTTCTTCACGCAAGGCAACGCGTGCATTCGGCGCGATTACATAATGGATCAGACCGGCTTCCCTGCATTCTGCAATAAGCCGGTTAACCTTCGCGCGCGTAAGGCCCAGCGATTGAGCAATCGAATCCTGTGTACGGCCTTCGACCAGATGGGCCCAGGATGCGCGCAGCATCAGATCACGTTCAGTTTGCATCGATCCCCTCGATCTGAAATTTTGTCATTTCCTCGTTACAATATTTCATTAGCTAAAGGCACCGAGTAACGCAACCTCCCTTAGGTCGAATAGGAAGCCCAATGCTAAAAACACATATTAGTGCTCTCGCGCTAGCCACGGTGGTTACATTAACGGCGCTGTCGCCTTCGCAGGCGATTGAGCTGGAGATGCCAACATATCAGCTCGAAGAGGGCTTTGGCGACTGGTGGAAGGCTGCTGCCGAAGCTTTCACGAAAGAAAATCCCGGCCATTCGGTCAAACTCATCAGTGTGCCATTTGGCGATCATCACGATCAGATGACCACACGGCTTGCAGCAGGCACGCCTCCCGATATTGCGCATATTTCGGCTCGTTTCGTATTCGGATTTGCCGATAACGGACTTCTTGAGCCTCTCGACGAGCGGTTGAAAAATATTGGCTGGAAGGAAGAAGATTTCATCAGTGCGCAAGCCTCGATGCGCCGCGAAGGCAAGGTTTATGCGCAGGCTCTTCTCGGCTATGCGTGGGGCCTGTTCTACAATAAGGAAATGCTGGATGTAGCCAACATCGCTGTACCGACGACACCGGACGAGTTTGTTGCCGCAGCCAAAGCGTTGACGCTCGACAGTGACGGCGACGGTCGCGTCGATCAATACGGTTTTGCCTTCGTTACCGATCAGAGCAGCCAGTCTTACTTTAACCTGACCTATTTGCTTGCCGGCCTTGGTCATAACTGGGTGGAAGACGGAAAACTCATCTCCAAGGACGATTTGCGCAAGGCTGTCGCCATGACGGATGAGTTATTGAAGGCCGGTACAACGCCCACAGGCATTGGCAATAACGATATGCGCCAGCTGTTCTGGCAGGGCCGTGCAGCCATGTATATCGATGGGAGCTGGGCGCCCGCTTACAAAAAGGATGCCACGCCGCAGGTCGCAGAATCCTATCGCGTTGCCGCTTTGCCTTTCCCTGACGAAGCCGGTGGCCCAAGCAATGTCCTGGCGGTCCCGGCAGCTCTCGATGACGAACGCAAGGAGCTTGCCTTCAAGTTCCTCGAACTGGTCAGCCGTCCCGAATGGCAGCAGAAATATGGTGAAATCAGCGGCAATCCACCCGCACGCTTGGGCATGCTGACCGATAAGGCCCGTGCTGATTGGCCTGAAATCCCGGTTTTTGAAGCAAGCGCCAAACGGGCAACGAAATCCTATCTGCCGACCGGTCTGGAGGGCGAATATAACAAGTTCTCCGCAATTGTTGCCGAAGGCATATCGGCATTGGCAAGTGGCGCACTGGATGCCGATGGGGCTACCGATCAGATCCATGACGAACTGACCAATGAGTTCTTCTGATATTCCCGCATCCATAAATGCAGATCGTTCCCCGCGTCGCCAAACGGCGCGGGGGCTTCGCCATGCGCGCGAACGGGCCTATCTGTTGATGCTTTTACCTGCGGCAATCCTGATCGTGGTACTGATAGGCTATCCGATCCTCACGATGATCCATCTCGCATTTCAGGATGTTAAGCTGGTGAATGTGAATGCCGCCGTTGCGCCTGAATATACATTGCGCAATTTCCAGCGCCTGTTGACCGACCGTCGCTTGCCGCAAACGTTCCAGATCACGGCGATCTTTGTATTCGGATCAACGGCATTGGCTTTTTTGTGGGGGCTGGCTACGGCCCTGTTGCTTGACCGGGCCTTTCCCGGCCGCACCGCAATCCGCATGCTGATCGTGAGCCCGTGGGCAGTGGCCGCAGTCGTTGCCAGCCTTGCGTGGATGTTTTTGCTAAACTCCGAATCCGGCCTCATGAACTACATGCTTCTTGCCGCCGGCATTATTGACAAGCCCATCAACTTCCTTGGCAGTTCGATATGGGCCTTGCCGACAGTCGTGTTTGTCTCCGCATGGAAGAGCTACCCCTTTTTCACCGTCATGCTGATGGCGGGTTTGAAGGCAGT
Source organism: Falsochrobactrum shanghaiense (assembly GCF_003149535.1). Classification (GTDB taxonomy): domain Bacteria; phylum Pseudomonadota; class Alphaproteobacteria; order Rhizobiales; family Rhizobiaceae; genus Brucella; species Brucella shanghaiense. Next base: position 33,654 of record NZ_QGDB01000002.1, read on the forward strand.
GCCAAAAGACGCGCTGGATGCGGCCAAGATCGATGGCGCCGGTCCTTTGGTCCGCTTCTTCTGGGTTACCCTCCCTGCATTGCGTCCGGTGATTGCCGTTTCACTGCCCTTGTCGCTTCTCTCGGCTTTTCGCGAAATTGAAACCATACTTGTATTGACAGGCGGCGGTCCCGGTCGCGCTACCGAAACCCTGGCGCTCGGGATCTACAACCGGGCATTCCAGTATTTCGAGGTGGGCCGCGCCTCGGCGCTTGGCGTCGTGGTGTTTCTGCTCTGCTTCGTGTTGGTGGTAGGAACGCTCTGGCTTATCCAGGATAGGAAGCGCGCGCAATGAACCGTTTTTATTCAGCCGCACGCGTGATTGTGCTCGGTCTGTTTTCGCTGATCGCGCTGTTGCCCATCTATTGGATGGTGCTCAGCGCATTTCGCTCCAATCGCGTTGTCATGCAATGGCCGCCCAATATCTGGCCCTCTCCATCCGGCTTCAGCCTGGAAGCCATGCAGGCACTGTTTACGGGGACGCCGGTCCTGTCATGGCTGGGCATGTCCGCCATTATCGCCATAGGCACCACATTGCTTACAGTAAGCATTGCCACATTGGCAGGATATGCGCTCTCACGCAGCCGCTCCCGTCTAACAGGGATTGCGGGCTATGTGATCCTCATTGCCAAGATGCTGCCGGGCACATTGCTCATAATACCACTCTATATCATGTTCTTTCAGGCCGGATTGCTCAAGGGGCCGCAATCCTCCATTGCAGTCATACTCGCCAATTGCAGCTTCGCCGCACCCTTCGCCACATGGATGATGAAGGCATATTTCGATGGTATTCCCAAAGAAATAGAGGAAGCTGCCATGATCGATGGCTGTGGTCCGCTTGGAGCAATGCTCAAAACGATATTGCCAGCGGCCGCGCCAGCATTGGCTGCCGTCACCATCTACGTTTTCATCGTCGCCTGGAACGATTTCATGTTCGCCCGGACGTTTCTGCCGGGTGGAGAAGTCATGACTATTTCTGCGGCATCCACACAGTTTCTCGGCGAAGTCGAAATGGCGTGGAACAAGGTAATGGCGGTTGCAGTTCTCGCGGCGGCACCTGTCTTTATCGTCTTTCTTCTACTGGAACGTCACTTTTCGTCCGGCCTCACCGGCGGACATCACTAACCGAAAGCCTCTCCCATGACCCGCATTCTTCAATTCACCGATCTTCATTTCAGGCAGGCATTGCCCGGACACAGCGGCCATTCCGAGCGTTTGTCCCGCCATGGCCCGGAACTCCTTCAAATGCTCAAGGAATGCGTGGAAGCTGAAGCCCCCGACCTCGTCGCCTTCACGGGCGATATTATCGATGCGCCGCACGACCTGCTCCACAATACCGGCGACAGCAATGATCGGAACGAACTGATCGAGGCGGTCCGGGCGGATTATCGTACGATGCGTAAATGGCTCGATGAGCTGGGCTGCCCTTGGATGATCGCGCCCGGCAATCATGATTTCCGCCCGGTCTTTCTTGAAATATTTGCCGATGCTCCACGAAGGCTCGAACTGGCCGACCTGACAGCTATCAGCTATTACGACTGGGAGGTTCATGAGAATATTGCCGAACGGTTAGGCGAGGAACGCGCCCGCTTCGATGCGGCCCTTATGGAAAATCGCCCAGAGGGCTGGCCAGAACGCTGGATTGTCCATCTCCAGCATTTTCTGATCTGGCCAGACGTCCCTCATGGCTATCCAATGCGCTATAGAGAAGCCGACGAATTACGTGACTTGCTGCATTCAGCCAGTAGCCGTCACGTGGTGCTTTCTGGTCATTTTCATGCCGGAACGGAAATCGTCAATCACGGCAATGGCTATTATGCGGTTTGTAAATCCATCACCGAAGCGCCCCACCACTATCGGCTGTTTGATTTTACGGCAGAAGGCTGCCAGATGCGCACCGAACAATTGCTGCGCGGGCCGCTCGCGGACCAACGGATAGTTCTTATCGACCGGACGGATATTCTGACCGACGAGCCATCGGAAGCAAGCCCCGAATATGTCTTGAAGAAAGAAGCCGATGCATTGTTTGAACAGGCGCTCGAAGCAGGGTTTCAGCCGGTCCTCGTATCTGCGTGGAATGATCCGCACTCGCAGTCGCTGGCCTGGTCCGAAATACTCAAACGGCATGACCGGCTGTTTCTCGCTCTCTCCCGCCGGGGATTGCCGCAAGGTGCCGGGCTTGTAATCGCCATCGATGAAAATCGCCCGCTGCCGCCGCAATTACCTTTTGAGCCGCTGCCACGCTACGCTGAATTAGCTCCGCGCATTGCCAGTCAATATGGAATAAAGCCTGAAGAACTTCTCTTTTTAAGCCGTGACAGTTCGCGCCGCAAGAGATTTGGGCTTGATCGGTCGATGTCAAACATCGAGGAACTGCTTTCGCGGTCGCTGGTGAAGGCATGAACGCACTTGAAGTAAATCAGGTGAAAAAAGCCTATGGAACGACAAGGATATTGGAGAATATCTCACTCTCCGTTGAAAGCGGTGCCTTCGTCGTGATTGTCGGCCCCAGCGGTTGCGGTAAAACGACGTTGCTGCGTATCCTCGCTGGCCTCGAAGATGTGGATGAAGGCTCGCTTCGGCTGGGGTCGCGTGACATTACCGCAGTTGCGCCCGCAGCACGCAATGTCGCAATGGTTTTCCAGAATTACGCACTCTATCCAACCAAAACAGTCCGGCAGAACCTGTCTTTCGGGCTGCGTCAGCGCAAAACTCCTGCTCGTGAAATAGCGCGCCGCGTCGGCGCAACTGCAAAAATGCTGCGGATTGAGCAGTTGATGGAGCGACGGCCCTCCCAGCTTTCAGGAGGACAGCGCCAACGCGTCGCTATCGGACGCGCGATGGTCCGCGAGCCGTCTCTATTCCTGTTTGACGAGCCGCTTTCCAATCTGGATGCGGCTTTGCGCAGCGACCTGCGTCTTGAGATCAAGCGCATACATAATCTGATGGGCGCGACTTCGGTTTACGTCACGCACGACCAGCTTGAGGCGATGAGTCTCGCAGACATATTGGTGGTCATGCGCGACGGACGTATTGAGCAGGTCGGCTCACCCTCTGAAATATTTCGAAAGCCGGCTTCGCGTTTTGTAGCAAGCTTCATTGGTAATCCATTGATGGACTTCCTGCCCGCCAAAGTGGCAGGCGGCATGCTGCTGCTGCCTGATGGCTCCTCAATTGCGGCGGACGCCGCAGCCGCTCTGGCTGATCTTGCAAAAGTGGATATGGGCTTTCGTGCCGATGATCTGACGATCGTGCCCCTTGGAGAAGCGGGCTCGATACCGGCGCGGGTGGACATTGTGCAGGAGCTGGGGACGACGCGCATCGTCTATGTCATCACTGATGCAGGGCCGTTCAGTATCAGTCAATCATCGGATATTGCCCCGCCATCGGGGCAAGTGGGCGTTCGGTTCCGGCCCGACCGGATCATGTTGTTCGATCCGGCCACGGGCGGCGTAATTGGTGGTGGCGACTGAACGACAGGCTATGACTGTCTGGTGTGGCCGCGCCCGAAGGAGGCATTGGCCGCAATCTGCGCCTCAAAATCGTCCTGCAAGAAGTGGTTTTCCGGCAGGATGCGGTTCTGCGCGCGAATGACGCCGACAGGCCGGGCAGGCAAGGCTGACAGACCTCCCGCACTCCCGGTCATTCAGAAACAAGACTGGTTGAGACGGCTTATGAAGCTGACGACAGGTAAATCATGAACACACTGTTCAGGGTCATTTTCTTGCAACGACTGTCTGCGATGCATAGCTTGAATTGAGTTACCTGCTTCTTGACGGTCGTTCCATGCCACCGGCAGCACCAGCTTTGACTTCGCGTATAAAAGGAGAACCAAATATGAATTCCGATTCTAATATTTCAGACACCAAAGACGTTGAAGTCGCATCCCACCCAAAGGATGCTTCCCGCCGCAATCTGCTTAAATTCGCCGGTGCAGGGCTTGCCGCAACCGCTTTGGCTTCTCCGGTGACATCGGCTATGGCTCAGGTTCCTGAAGAAGCGAATACCGAACCGCTCAATATTGTGCGCAAGGGCATCGACAAGTCATTTGAAGTTTTCAACATCGATATTCTGGAAGAAGAAGCCAAGCGCTTTTACAACAAGGGCACTTATGTTTTCGTGAAGAATGGCTCTGGCCGGCAATGGACGCTGGCTGAAAACCAGAGAGCCTGGGACGATTACGTCATGACGCCTAACCGGATGCAGGGAATTGTACGTGAGGAGATTGATCTTTCCGTCAACCTGCTGGGCACACAGCTTCCACACCCTCTCATCATTACGCCTTTTGGCAGCCACGGCCTGCATCACCCGGCAGCCGAACTGGCGACGGCCAAAGGTGCCGCGAAAACCGGCGGTCTCCTGAGCGTTTCGAGTGCATCGACCGCAAGCCTTGAGGATATAGCCAAGGCATCGGATGGTCCTAAATGGTTTCAGATTTATCTGGACGTGGATGAAGGCTTCTCCCGCGAATTGCTGCAAAGGGCCAAAGCGGCAGGCTATAAAGCGATCATCCTCACCGTAGACTCCATTGGTCAGGGATCTTCGGATGAATATGAATATTTGGGCAAGCTTCGGCCATGGCTCCCTTACGGGAATTTCCCGGCAGGACGCTCAACCAGGTTCAAGACCAACCTGTCCTGGAGCGACGTCGAAATGATCCGTAAGGAGACGGGATTGCCCGTGATAGTCAAAGGCCTGACCCGCCCTGAAGATGCCCGCGCAGCTATTTCTGCGGGTGCCGGAGCCATACAGGTTTCCAACCATGGCGGTCGTGCACTGGATGGAACGCCTGCATCCATTACCGTTCTTCCTTCCATTGCGGAAGAAGTGAAGGGAGAGGTGCCGATAATTCTGGATAGTGGCATTCGTCGCGGGACCGATGTTGTGAAATCATTGGCGCTTGGCGCAGACGCCGTAGCCATTGGTCGTCCAGTCATGTTCGGCCTTGCCACTGGTGGAGCCAGCGGTGTCGACAGTGTCATCCGCTATTTCCATCAGGAAACGGTTGATGCGGTTTTGCATAGTGGCGTCGACAGCATCGCAAAGCTTGGCAAGGAGCACGTTCGGCGTATCTAGAGCATTTCCAGCAAAAGTGTGAAACGGTTTTGCGTCCGGATAATGCGTAAAAACAAATAGATAGAGCGGTTCCAACGATTCCGTTTAAACAAGAACCGCTCTAGCCCCGCAGAACGAGCCTCATCACATATTGCTGAAAATCTTGTCGCAGTATTTACGGCGAGGGTTGGACTTGTGCCTAAAAAACATTCTTCCAATCAACGGCAATAGAGCAAAAGTAACATCAAGATCTTATATAACTGGAGTATTACAATGAAAAAACTCGCACTCTCTATGGCATGTGTTGTTATGTCTGTCGCGGCGGCGCAGGCAGCGGACTATAAAATCGACCCGGCACATACCAATGCCAGATTTTATATTGATCACTTTAACACCTCTACCAATAGCGGTGGTTTCTACGGCATCAATGGTGACATTACGTTCGTGGAAGAAGAAATGTCGGGCGATATTTCCGTATCGATCCCGGTAAACACCCTCAATACCGGATTTAAGGCGTTCGACGAGCATATGCTGAGTTCCGACATTCTGGACGTCGAAAAACACCCTACGATTGATTTCAAATCGACAAAACTGAACTTTGACGACAAGAAACTGACCTCCGTTGAGGGCAACCTCACCATGAAGGGGCAGACCCATCCGGTTGAACTCAAGGCAACAAAATTCAACTGCTATGAAAGCCCGATGGTTAATGCCGAAGTTTGCGGTGGCGATTTTGAAACGACGATCGATCGCACCCAGTGGGGCGTTGACTACCTCGTGAAAGAGGGAATGGAAAAAATGGTTACCCTGAAAATCCAGGTGGAAGCGGTTAAACAGTAATCTCAGACAGATGCATCACGTAGGCAGCAGGCTTTTGATACCGATAATCGCTACAGAATGAGCAGCGATTATCGGTCTGGCAAAGCCTGTTGCCGTCCCGGTGGCGCTGGCGGTGTGCAGCGCCGAGCGACACTTGTTCAAAGCCTGCTTGAAGATAGGCTTGCAACATGCACTGTCTGGCGGATAGATTGTCATGATTGTTTTGATGATTGGTAGGATCAATTCATGTCTTGTCATGACGGTGCAGATGGAAATTCCTGGCAGCCCAGGCTGGAAATGCGCAAGGGAATAACCAAGCATCGGCTTTTGACGGAAAAAATAGTCGAGGATGTCGACCGGGGAATTCTCCAGCCTTCAATGCGCATGCCGACGCATCGTGATCTTGCCCACCAGCTTGGCCTTTCCGTGCAGACGGTGAGCATCAGCTATAAGGAAGCGGAGCGCCGCGGTTATCTGCGCGGTGAAGTCGGGCGGGGAACCTATGTCTGCAATCGTGTGACGGAGCGCGCCGATAGTTTCATGCTGGACCGCGATCCAAGCGGTGCTGCCGATCTGTCGATCATTCGCGCGGTCTATACGCAAGCGCATGAAAATGCGTCGCGCCAGCTATTCGCCGAACTCAGCCAGAGCGAGAATGCCAACTTCATGCGGCCCTGCCGCCCCATCGCCGGACTTGACCGTCATCGAGGTATTGCGCGCGACTGGTTGCAGGGGCTTTCCGTCGACGTCGATCCGGGGCGCATCGTCATTACCAACGGAGCGGCCCATGGGCTGTTTCTCGCTGTGGCGGCCGTTGTGCAGCCGGGCGAGGTCGTGCTGACCGAAAGCCTGACCGATCACGGCATTATAGGATTGGCGAATGTGCTCGGCTTTACCCTGCGCGGCCTGCCGACCGATGAGCAGGGCATTCTGCCCGATGCATTTGAAGCGGCTTGCGCAGCAGGAGATGTCAGGGCGCTGGTCCATATCCCGACCCTCGGCAACCCGACCGGCCATTTGATGGGGGTCCAAAGGCGTATCGCCATTGCGCAAATTGCCCGGCGCTTTGGTGTCTGCGTGATAGAGGATGAGGTCTACAAGCCCATTCTGGAAGAGAAACTGCCCTCTATCGTCGAACTTTTGCCGGAACTGGGCTTCTTCGTCACCAGCTTCACCAAGACCGTCATGACCGGCTTGCGGACCGGCTATCTCGTCGTTCCCACGCATTATTCCATCCGGGTATCATCCATCCTGCGGGTGACGAGCTGGAGCGGTGTCAATCTGGTTGCCGAAATGGCGAGCCGCTGGATTGAGGATGGAACCACCACTGAACTTCTGGAAATCCAGCGCAGTGAATTGCGCTCCCGGCAGGCGCTGGTGAGTGATATTCTCGGTGCGCATATTCTTGGCAGCAATCCGCTGTCACTCTGTGCCTGGCTGGGAATTCCGCGCAACTGGTCGGAAGACGGGCTGGTTCGTGCGCTGGCCAGCAAGGGGGTGGCGGTCACGCCTTCCGATCCCTTCGTGGCTGGCGGCGACCGCAATCATGGTGGAATCCGCATATGCCTGGGTGGAAGACTGTCACGTCAGGCTTTGCGAAACGCGCTTGAAACCATCCGCGAAACCTTCACGCAATTGCCGCCCGTCTATGACGTAAGCTCGATTGCGTGAGGCTTGATTGATCAAAGAACCGATTGCAGGAACTCCTTGGTGCGTTCCTGTGTGGGCGCATGGAATATCTGGTCGGGTGTTCCCTGTTCGCAGATGCGTCCCTTGTCAAAAAAGCAGACCCGATCGGAAACCTCGCGCGCAAAGCGCATTTCATGGGTGACAAGCAGCATGGTGAGATCGTGCTCCTTTGCCAGACTGCGTATGACGGCCAGAACCTCGCCCACCAGTTGCGGATCAAGCGCCGATGTCGGTTCATCGAACAGAAGCACGCGCGGGCGCATGGCGAGCGCACGCGCAATGGCTACGCGCTGTTGCTGCCCGCCGGAAAGTTGTGACGGATAATGATCCTTCTTATCGGTCAGGCCAACCAGCGAGAGCAGGTCGAGTGCGCGGGCTTCCGCCTCGTCGCGCTTCATGCCCAGTACATGGATCGGCGCTTCGACGATATTGCGCAGCACCGACATATGCGGAAACAGGTTGAAGCTCTGAAACACCATGCCGACATGGGTGCGTATCTTGCGCAAATGTGCTTCGCTGGCCTGAAACCGGCCTTTTCCATTGGGTTCATGATAGGACGTTCCGACCAGTTCAAGCGTGCCTTCCTGAAAGGGTTCCAGCGTCATGAGAATGCGCAGAACCGTCGATTTTCCCGATCCTGAAGGGCCGATCAGCGTTACTTTCTCGCCCGTCGTGACCGAGAAATTGAAGCGATCCAGCACCGTCAGCGCCCCGAAGCGCTTGGTCACGTCCTGAAAGCGGATAATTTCGTCGGTCATTTGAGAGCGATCCCGTTTTTTGGAAGAGTGCGTTCGAGCAGGCGGATGAACGCCGAGCAGATAAGTGTGAGAATGAGGAAGATCAGGCCGACCATCGATAGCGGCACCAGATATTCAAAGGTGCGGTCGCCGATGAGATTGGCGAGGTTGAGCATATCGACAATGCTGACAACGGAAAGCACCGGTGTTTCCTTGAGCATGGAAACCAGATAATTGCCCATGGCCGGAATGATGCGGGGTATGGCCTGCGGAATGACAATATCGCGATAGGTGCGCCATGGCGTCAGATTGAGTGCCCGCGCCGCTTCCCATTGCCCGCGTGCGATAGCGTCGATGCCGCCGCGATAGACTTCGGACGTATAAGCCGAATATTGCAGCCCCAGCGCCAGTGCGCCGGTGAGAAAGGCGGGCAATATGATGCCATAGACCGGCAGCACGTAATAAAGGAAGAAAAGCTGCACCAGCAGCGGTGTGTCGCGCAGGAATTCGACGACCACCACAGTCGGCCAGGATATGAAGACAAAACGGCTGCGGCGCAAAAGCGCAAACACAAGGCCGAGAACCAGCGCGATGGCGAAGCCAGCGGCAGCGGCTTTCAATGTTACGGTAAGCCCGATTGCCAGAATTGGCAGGATCGATATGGCGAAGGAAAGCGAGGACGTGGTGTCCCAGGCGTAACCATAGATCATGCGAAGCCCCCTAGCATCATTTGCCGTTTCAAACGCCGCTCCAGCCAGCGGATAGCCGCGGACAGAACGAGCGCCATGGCGAAATAACCGAGCAATGTGAGGGAATAGATCGTCACGCTATCGAGCGTGAGATTGCGAAGCCGCTGTGCCTGAAAGGTCAGGTCGCTGATCGCAATCAGTGAAGCGAGTGCTGTGTCCTTGAGGTTGTGAATGGCAAGATTTCCGAAAGCTGGCATCATTTCCACCACCGCCTGCGGTAGAATGACATGAAACAGCGTGTGCCCCCTGCTGAAATTGAGCGCCCGCGCGGCCTCGTGCTGGGCTTCGGGCACGGCCTGCAAGGCTCCGCGCACGACCTCCGCGCCATAAGCGCCGATATTGAGGCCAAGCCCCACGATCCCTGTGGTGATCGGGTCGAAGGAAACGCCCATCAGGGGCAGGGCATAGTAAAGCCAGAACAGCTGCACCAGAAGCGAGGTGCCGCGAAAGATTTCGATATAGGCGATTGCAATCGCGGAAAGGATCGGTCCGCCGGCAAAACGGGCAATGCCTGCGGCAAATGCCATGATTGCGCCCAGCGTCATCGAACTCAAAGCGAGAACGATGGTGATTTTTGCGCCTTCAAAAAGGGCAGGAAGATACTCCGTCCAGTTCATTTGGGCGTCTCCCGGCAGGAACAAAATCTGCCGCCCCGGATAAACGGAGCGGCAGGCTCGATAGCGATTATTTTCCGGCGCAAAGGCTTTCGGTATCCGCCGCGCGCGCCGCTTCCACGCTCTCTTCGCTCAGGCCATAGGTCATGAGGATCTTCGCGTAGTCGTCGGTCTTCTTGAACTCGACCAGCTCCTTGTTGAAGGCGTCGAAAAACTCCTTGTCGTCGGGGCGGAAGCTGAAAGCGCCAAAACTTCGTGCGGGCTTGCCGTCAATGACAGGATCGGTGAAAGGATGGGCCTGCTCAAGTTCGGGCGAGTTTTCGACCAGCTTTGCCACGGTCAGTTCCGTTGCCGCATAAGCATCCGCGCGCCCGGTCTGCACGGTGGAGGGCGCATCGGCATTGCCCTGAAGCATCACGATCTGCGAGTCCTCGATGCCCATGGCGTGCAGGAAGTCGATCTGGTCGGCACCCGAAACGATGGCGACCTTTATCGAGGGGTCTTTCTTGATGTCGTCATAGGAGTGAATGTTCTTCGGATTGCCCTTGGGGACCAGAAGTCCTTCACCGTAGCTTGAATTGGGTACACTGAACTGTACCTGCTTGCAGCGTTCGGGCAGGATGGCCTGTTCGGCTGCTACGAACTCAAAGCGCTTGGCTTTCAGTCCGGGGATAAGCGAGCCGAAAGGCGTGACGGTCCAGTCTATTTCTTCCAGACCGAGTTTCTTGAAGATCGCGGCTGCTACGTCCGGGCCGATACCCTTGGCCGCGCCGCTTGCATCCATATAGCCGTAAGGCACTTCGTTGGCGGTGGCGCCGCGAACGAAACCAGCACTTTTGAGCTCGTCCAGAGTTACTGCCTGCGAAGGGATCGTCAAGGCAATGACGGCTGCCGCGGAAAGAAGGGCGGAGATTGTACGAAGTTTCATGCGCATTGTGTTCACTCCTCTGTATGAATGCCGGTTGGTTGTTGCCCCGGCTTTTGCTTCAGGTATTTACGGTTCCTCGCTGATCGTCGCGATCACGGAAAGGCAATCGCCCATTTTGACAAGCCCCGGAAAGTGGCGGGCCGCGAGAATGCCATCGAGTGCCGCGCGATATTCCTGCGGCGCAGCACCGGTGCGGATCACATCATGCACGCGTGCGATCACGTTACCTTTGCGAACCGCTGCGCCCAGATCGACAAGCGGCTCCAGAAGTCCGTCATTTTCGGCAAAGCCGAAACAATCCTGTGAGGGCATATCGAGCCATGTAGTGGGCGAATGCTCGACCCCGCCTTCCAGAATGCCCGCATGGCGCAGAACATTGCTGATCCCACGTTTCGCAATTGCCGCCGTGCGCGCTGAAATCGTGCCGCCGCCCGAAAGTTCGGTGGTGACAAATAATTTGCCCGCTTCTTCTGCGGTCGTATCATACATGCCAACGGCGTCGATTTCGATCATCCGCATGGAAAAAGGCGCCGAAAAAGCCTTTACAGCGGCAAAGCAACGGGCCTCCTGCGCTTTATCCGGCAAGGCATGCGCTGCCGCATAGGGCAGGAAATCGAGCGTGCGGCCGCCGGAATGAAAATCCATGACGATGTCGGCTGCGGGCAGAAGATAGCGTGTGAAATAGTCCGCAATCTTTTCCGTGACCGTTCCGTCCGGGCGACCGGGAAAGCTGCGGTTGAGATTGCCCTTGTCGATGGGCGAGGTGCGTGTTCCGGCCATGAAGGCGGGAAAATTCATCGCAGGCACGATGATGACGCGTCCGTTTATCCGTTCGGGTTTCAGATTGACGGCAAGATCGTAAAGGGCCACCGGGCCTTCATATTCGTCGCCATGATTGCCGCCCGTCAGGAGCGCGGTCGGTCCGTCACCATTGCGAATGACGCAGATCGGCAGCATCAGCGACCCCCACGCAGAATCGTCGCGCGACCATGGCAGGCGCAAATGCCCGTGCTGCACGCCGTCGCGCTCAAGATCGATGGTCGGCGTGATGGGAGAGGGGCGGGGTGGCGTCGTATGCATCATCGCCTAATCCTTGACGACCAGTTTGCGCGGCACGCTGGAAAGGCATTCGACACCCGTATCCGTAATGACGATGCTTTCGGTGATTTCCAGTCCCATGGTTTCAAGCCACAGGCCGGACATGAAATGGAAGGTCATGCCCGGTTGCAGCTCGGTGCGATCACCGGAACGAAGGCTCATGGTGCGCTCGCCCCAATCGGGCGGATAGGAAAGCCCGATCGAATAGCCGGTGCGGTTGTCCTTGACGATACCGTATTTTTTCAGCACGGCGAAAAAGCCATTGGCAATATCTTCGCATGTATTGCCGGGGCGGGCGGCTGCAAGCCCGGCCTCCATTCCTTCAAGCGTCGCCTTTTCCGCGTCCAGAAATGCCTGTGTCGGCTTGCCGAGAAAGACCGTGCGCGAGAGCGGGCAATGATAGCGCTTATAGCAACCGGCGATTTCGAAAAACGTGCCTTCGCCGGTTTTCATCGGCAGGTCGTTCCATGTGAGATGCGGCGCCGAAGCGTCGATGCCGGAGGGCAATAGCGGCACGATGGCCGGATAATCACCGCCAAACCCATCGACGCCGCGAATGCCCGCATCGTAGATTTCAGCGACGAGATCGCATTTTCTCATGCCCGGCTCGATCTTTTCGACAATGCGCTGGTGCATGGCTTCAACGATACGTCCGGCCTTGCGCATATAATCGATTTCGGTAGGGCTTTTGACTGCGCGCTGCCAGTTGACGAGGCCCTGCGCATCCTTGAAGCGCGCATTGGGAAGGTGCTTCTGCAAGGCGTGGTGGGCAGCAGCCGTATACCAGTAATTATCGAATTCAACGGCGATGGTGCTTTTGCCCCAGCCGCGTTCTTCTATGGTCGCGGCCAGCAAATCCATCGGATGCCGCTCGGTGGACTGCACGTAATGATCGGGATAGCCGATGATATTGTCGTGGCTCAGCCATGCCGTGCGCTTTGCGCCATTGCCGTCCTGCCCGCGTCCGTACCAGATCGGCTCTCCGTCCATCGCCAGCACGACGCATTGATGCACATAGAAGGACCATCCGTCATAACCGGTCAGCCAATGCATGTTCGACGGATCGGTGACGATGATCAGATCGATGCCTGCCTTTTCCATGGCATGCCGGGTTTTTGCGATCCGCTGATCATATTCCGCGCGGGTAAAGTTGAGTTCCGCACTCATTGGCTGGCTCCTGCAATTTTGCTTGAATCGATTTTCATCCCGGCGCTGTGCGCAGCGGCGCGCTGTGTGGCAAGGCGCGCGATGGCCGTGTCCTGAACGCCGGTGCCGGTGAGGTCGCATAATGTGATGTCGTCCGGCCTGCGTTGAAGCGTTCTGGCATCAAGAATGATCTGGCCGAGTTCCGGAAAGCTGGCATTCGCATCGACAATTCCGGCGGCTATCGCATGATGCAATTCGCCAAGTCTGCGTGTCTGCTTGAGATTGTCGGCGACATAGATGACAGAGCGGCGAAAGACCGCCGGATCGATCTCGTTTTTATGTTCGGCATCCGAACCCATGGCGGTTATATGCTGGCCGGGTTCCAGCCAGTCGGCCTGAAGAAGCGGTTTTTCCGATGGTGTCGTGGTGATGAGAATATCGCTGCCCCGGCAGGCTTCGCGCGGATCGGCGACGGCTCTGACATCAATGCCGAGTTTTTCGGCCAGCGCCTTCGCGGTGCTTTCGGCTTTCGCCCTGTCCCGCGCCCAGATCCGCGCTTGCGTGATGGGGCGCACGAGCATCAAAGCTTGCAATTGCAGCCCCGCTTGCATGCCTGCGCCGAAAACAGTCGCGATGCCTGCATTTTCGCGCGCAAGATATTTTGCGGCAACAGCACCGGCTGCGGCAGTGCGCACGTCGGTCAGATAGCCATTATCAAGCAATAATGCCTCAATAAGCCCGGTTTTCGCCGAAAACTGGATCATCAAGCCATTGGTTGAAGGAAGGCCGATTGAAGGATTGTTGAAAAAACCGGGGCTGATCTTGATAGCAAAGCTGTCCAGCCCCGGAATATAAGCGGTTTTCACATCGACTTCGCCGCGTTCGGCGGGAATATCGAGGCGCAGGATTGGCGGCATCTGCACACCACCGCTGGCAAGTGCCCGAAATGCATCTTCAATGCAGGCAATGCTTTCGCGATCCAGCGTCACAAACTGCCGGAGATCGCTTTCAGTCAGAATAGTCATTGTTGCCATCAGCCTGCCCTCAGATAGCTTTGTTCCATGATTGCGCGGTGCTGTTCGGGGTCGATATTGCCGCCCGATATGATGATCGCCGTTGGCCCTTCGGGCCGGATTTTTCCTGCAAGCATGACTGCGATACCCACAGCCGCAGCCCCTTCGATGATTTCGCCCTCCGTCATCGCCGCATGCCGGATACCGGCGGCGATTTCTTCCTCATCAAGCAGGATCACATCATCGAGCAAGGCCCGGCACATATTGAAAGTCCAGCGATTGTGCAGGCCGATGCCCCCGCCCAAAGAATCGGCCAATGTGTCGAGTTCTTCAACCTCCACCGGCTTTCCCGCTGCAAGGCTGGCTTGCATGGCGGCCCCCCGCCGCATGGAAACACCGATTACTTTCGCTTCTGGTCGTTTGGCCTTGATCGCTGCCGCAATTCCGGCGGCTAGCCCGCCTCCAGATAAAGGCACGAGCACCGTTGCCACATCGGCAAGTGCGTCGACGATCTCCAGTCCGATGGTTCCCTGACCGGCGATGATGCGCGGATCGTCAAAGGGCGGGATCTCGTTCATGCCCTTTTCGCGCACGAACCGCTCCGCTTCCGCCATCGCTTCATCCTGCGATTTGCCGATAATGCACACTTGCGCGCCAAGCTTGCGAATGGCTTCGACCTTGTTATGCGGCACAAGTCTTGAAAGGCAGATCGTGGCCCTTAGCCCCAGCGCGGATGCGGCATGTGCCAGCGCGCGCCCATGATTGCCGGTGGAGGCGGTCACAAGCCCTTTACGTTGCTCTTCTTCAGACAGGCACAAAAGCGCATTGGTCGCGCCGCGCAGCTTGAAGCTGCCGGTGGGCTGATAATTTTCAAGTTTGAGAAAGACCGGCACACCCATTTGCCCGCTCAGGCTTTCAGAACGGACAAGCGGCGTGGTTGCGACATGGGGCTTCAGCCTTTCACGCGCCGCCTCTATTTCTGCAATGCCAACCATCCCCGTCACGACGCCTGCCACTCCAAGCAAAGGATTGAAGGGTAACGAAGCGTTGTCAGGGCGCGACGGCAGATGAGTATATTTCGGGCGCAATAAAGCCCCCTTGCGAAACCGTAAGGCCGCATCCTCGTTCCCCATATATTTATTACTTATTGTTGGCACTATGTTTGGAAGAGCATATAGATCATGTCAATGATTATATTGGATCATTACAATTTTGACCTGTAGCGGTTTTTGGCTTGCCCGATCTTGTCTCCGGGAAGCGGCCATGCCAATGAGAAGGGCACAAGATGCAATCTCGTCTCGCCGACACTGGAACCGTGCAATGAAAACTGCTCCCAAGCTTGATGCCGTCGATCTGCGTATTCTCCAGGCAGTGCAGGAAAATGCGCGGATTACCAGATCGGCGCTTGCGGAAAAGGCCGGTCTTTCACCCACGCCCTGCTGGCTGCGGCTGCGTAAGCTTGAAGAAGCGGGCATCATTACCGGCTATCATGCGCATATCGCTTCGCGCAAGGTTGCATCCATCGCGCATGTCATCGTGCAGATCACGCTCGGAAATCATCGCCAGAGCGATTTCGACCGCTTTGAGCGCGCGGTTTGCGCTATTCCTGAAATTGTGTCCTGCTGGTCGGTCGGCGGTGGCGTCGATTATTTCCTGATGATTGCGGCGCACGATATAGACAGCTATCAGCGTCTGATCGATCGTATGCTAGACCAGAATATCGGGATCGAGCGCTATTTCACCTATATCGTGACCAAGCTGGTCAAGGACGAGAAGACCAGTCTGCCCTTATCCTTGCTGGCAGAGCAATCCGAATAGACCGATCTGCCTGTCCGGCGGGGCAAGAATAGTCCAATTCATTCGTCCGGCATCGCTCTTTAGTCCGATTGTCGCTCCAGATCGTGTCATGCTTTTCCGTAGAAACGGGAGAAGCATAATGAACGCCATTCTGGATCATCCGATAGGGCATGACGGCCTTGGCAGGCTTCAGGACAAACATCTTTTCCGCGAATTGGCCTATATTGACGGGCGCTGGGTGGCGGGTAAAAACGCAGAGACCTTTGCCGTCACCGATCCGGCGACAGGCAGGCGGCTTGCCCGCGTCGCAAGCCTTGATGAAGCGCAGGCGGTGCTTGCCATCGATGCGGCAGAAAAAGCCTTTCCTGCGTGGCGCAGTCGGTTGCCGCAGGAGCGTGCGGCAATATTGCGCCGCTGGTATGAGCTTGTCCTTGCGAACCGTGAGGATCTCGCGGTGCTCATGACGCTGGAACAAGGCAAGCCGCTTGGCGAATCCCGTGGTGAAATCGATTATGGCGCCTCCTTCATCGAATGGTTCGCGGAAGAAGCGAAGCGCCTTAATGGCGAGACCATAGCAAGCCATCTGCCCGATGCGGAAATGCTGGTGCGCCGTGAAGCGCTTGGTGTTGTTGCGCTGGTAACACCGTGGAATTTTCCCAATGCCATGATTACGCGCAAGGCCGCAGCAGCCATCGCAGCGGGCTGTCCCGTCGTTATCCATCCCTCATCGGAAACACCGCTTTCCGCCCTGGCGCTGGTCGAACTTGCAGAACGGGCGGGCATGCCGGCGGGCGTCTTCAATATCGTCACAGGGAAAGCCGCTCCGATTGTCGATGCGTTTTGCCGTGACGAACGTGTGCGCGCACTCAGTTTTACGGGTTCCACCGAGATCGGCAAGATGATCGCCGGCAAATGTGCTGCAACCGTAAAGCGGCTTGTCATGGAACTGGGCGGACATGCGCCGCTGATTATCTTCGACGATGCTGACATCGACCGCGCTGCGGATATTGCGATGGCTGCAAAATTTGCCACTTCCGGGCAGGATTGCCTCGCCGCGAACCGCATATTCGTGCAGCGCGGTATTTATGAAGCCTTTGCGGACGCTTTCGCATCGCGCATCGCCGCGTTGAAGGTCGGAAACGGGCTTGATCCCGCGACCGAAATCGGCCCGTTAATGCATGGTCGCGCCGTCGATAAAGTAGAAGAACATGTACATGACGCTTGCGAGCGCGGCGCGAAAATTCGCGTCGGCGGCAATCGCGTCGAGAGTGACACGCTGTTCTTCGAGCCGACATTGCTTGTCGATGTGCCTCACGACGCGGCGCTCATGCATGAAGAAACATTCGGTCCGGTGGCGGCGATCAGCGTTTTCGATAGCGAAGAAGAGGTGATCGCACGCGCCAATGCCACGCAATATGGCCTCGTCGCCTATGTGGTGACGGCCAATGGTGCAAGGCAGCTTCGTATGGGCCGGGCGCTCGAATATGGCATGGTCGCCATCAACCGCGCCAAAATCACCGGCGCGCCCATTCCTTTTGGCGGCTGGAAACAGTCGGGGCTGGGGCGCGAAGGCGCGCATCAGGGCATCGAGGCTTTCACCGAACTCAAATATCTGTGCATCGATACCGTCGCTTGAATGCGTCGTGACAGGAAAGGACATGACAATGTTGAATAAAAGCAATGAACTTACCGCTTGGGATCGCGACCATTTCTTCCACCCTTCCACGCATATGGGTATGCATGCGCGCGGCGAAACGCCAACGCGCGTGCTGGGCGGCGGTGAAGGGGTCTTTATTACCGATGTGAACGGGCGCAAGAGCCTCGATGCCTTTGCCGGGCTTTATTGCGTCAATGTCGGCTATGGCCGCAAGGAAATCGCCGATGCAATCGCCAAACAGGCGCATGAACTTGCCTATTACCACGCCTATGTCGGGCATGGGACCGAAGCGTCGATTACGCTTTCCAAAATGATTATCGACCGCGCGCCGGACCATATGAGCCGGGTCTATTTTGGCCTGTCCGGTTCCGATGCCAATGAGACCAACATCAAGCTGATCTGGTATTACAATAATATTCTGGGTCGCCCGGAAAAGAAGAAAATCATTTCGCGCTGGCGCGGCTATCACGGCTCCGGCGTCATGACCGGCAGTCTGACGGGGCTTGGCGCTTTCCACAATGCGTTCGATCTGCCGCGCGCGCCCATTCTTCATACCGAATCTCCCTATTATTTCCGCCGCCCGGATCGCTCCATGAATGAAGAGCAGTTTGCGCAATATTGTGCGGACAAGCTGGAAGAAATGATCCTTGCCGAAGGGCCGGATACGATTGCCGCCTTTATCGGCGAGCCGGTGTTGGGGACTGGCGGAATCGTGCCGCCGCCTGCCGGTTACTGGCAAAAAATTCAGGCCGTTCTCGACCGCTACGATATTCTGCTTGTGGCTGATGAAGTCGTGACCGGCTTTGGCCGTCTGGGCAGCATGTTCGGCTCGGAGCATTATGGCATGAAGCCTGATCTGATTACCATCGCCAAGGGACTCACTTCCGCTTATGCGCCATTATCAGGCTCAATCGTGTCCGAGCGCATGTGGAAGGTGCTCGTACAGGGTTCGGACCAGATGGGGCCGATCGGTCACGGCTGGACCTATTCCGCGCATCCGATTTGTGCGGCGGCGGGGGTTGCCAATCTGCAACTCATCGATGAACTGAAGCTGGTAGAAAATGCCGGTTCTACCGGCGCTTATTTCCGTAAAACCTTGCAGGATGCGCTTGCCGATCACAAACATGTGGGCGAAATTCGCGGCGAAGGTCTGATGGCGGCAATCGAATTTGTCGAAGATCGCGATGATCGCAAGTTTTTTGATGCGTCGCAGAAGATCGGCCCGCAAGTATCGGCGGCACTTCTTGCCAATGGCGTCATCGGACGCGCCATGCCGGAGGGCGATATTCTGGGGTTTGCGCCGCCCCTTTGCCTGACCCGTGACGAAGCAGATCAGATTGTCGCAGCAACGAAGAAAGCCGTTGTAACAGTATTTGGATAGCGCATTCTGGCTTGCTGCCGATCCGGCCGCAAGGGCTAGTAATGCGATTCAGACCGAGGCGACATCACGCACGCGCAGCCACGCCTCGGTCAGATGGCGACCGATCACCTCCTTGAGCCGTTTGGCGTCACGCATTTCCAGTGCTTCCATCATCTCGACATGTTCGCCCACCGCCGCCGCCCATTTGACCGGACCTTCATGGCCGACGAAGCGGATGCGCTTCAGACGGGTCTGCAAGATCGCATGCACATCCGACAAGGCGGCATTGTCCGCCAGCGCGACGATTGCAAGATGTATGCTCTGGTTGAGCTTGTAATAGGTCAGGCGATCGCCGTGCTCATAGGCGGCAACCATTTCATCATGCATGTGGCGGATATTGGCGATGCCTGCATCGGAAGCGACCTCGCAGGCACGCTCCGCAGCCAGTTGCTCAAGTGATTTGATCACCTCAAGCATATCGCGCGTTTCCTTGGAGGTGAACTTTTTGACCACAGCGCCCCGGCGCGGGACCAGTTCGACCAGACCTTCGCTGGCGAGATATTTGAGCGCCTCGCGCAATGGCGTGCGCGATACTCCGAGCCGCGCGCACACCTGTGCCTCGTTGATCTTGTTTCCCGGCTGCAACTCGCCCGTAATAATCATGTCGCGCAGGCGATTGAGGATCGCTTCGTGAAGTGAAAACCTGCCGATCTGATCAGCCGGTAATGGCTGCGTCGCGGTATCGAGCTCTGTGGCTTCCAAGCGCATTCCTCCCTTTTCTTCTGGCTAAGCAGTTCCAAATCACTTGTCAATTTAAACAAAAGTATTTTGTATGCAAAATAATTGATACATAATTGTTAAAACGCTATGCTTGATGAAATGCCTGATTCGGAGGATCGGACATTTCAACGAGTTGGTGAGGGAGATACCCCAGCCATCGAGTTGGCTGAGTACTCTGTGGAGGAGTTGAGTACATGTGGGATGCAAAGAGCTGGCCCATTGCGGCAGCGATGATTCCTTTTCCCGGCAAGCGTGCCGACGGCAGCCTGGTGCAGGATTCGGGGCCGGATGTGTGGGCGGAAAGCCTCACGGACGTGGCCGATGCTGGTTTTAACGCCGTTGATCCGACAGATTCCTGGTTGCGTATTGCTGATCTTGATGCGGCGCGGCGTGCCGATTTCATGGCGCTTTGCGGCGATCTCAGCCTGTCTGTCCCGGCTATTTCCACCTCACGCCGCAGCGTGATCGATCCCGTGCTTGGTGCCGAGCACCTTGCCTATGGCCATCGCGTTATCGATTGCGCCGCCGAAATCGGCGCAGGCTATGTCAGCTTCGGCTTCTTTGGCCCTCTCACGCCTGCCCAGCAAAAAGCATTATGGTTCTGGACCGAGCCGGGCGAGAAAAACCCCGACGATGCCGCCACTTACAAGCTGGCCCTTGAGCGCATTCGCGAGCTTGGCCGCCATGCCGATGAAGTTGGCGTGCAGGTCTCGCTGGAGATGTATGAAGACACCTATATCGGGACGGCAAAAGACGCCGTGCGTTTTGCCACCGATCTCGACATGCCTTCGGTCAAGCTCAATCTGGACATCGGCAACCTCATCCGGCTTCACCGGCCCGTCGAGCCATGGCAGGAAATGATGGCCCTTTGTGCGCCATTTGCCGGTTACTGGCACGTCAAGAACTACTATCGGATGGAAGACACGGCCACCGGGCAAATCCTCACCCATCCCGCACCGCTGCTTGGCGGCACGATCAACTGGCGTGCGGCCATTCGCGAAGCCCTGAAACATGGCTTCAACAGTCCGTTCCTTGTTGAACATTATGGCGGTGACGGTCTGGGCATTTGTGCTCTGAACCGCGAATATATCCGTCAGGTTCTTGCCAGCGGAACGGATAAAAAATGACGCATATATTCGATGCTCCTGAAGATTTCGCCGCAACGGCCCTTGCGGGTTTTTGCCATGCATATCGCAATCATGTCCGCGCCGTGCCTCATGGTGCCCTGCGCGCGGCGGCTTCGCCCAAAGGCAAGGTCGCGCTCGTCGTTGGTGGAGGGTCAGGCCATTATCCGGCGTTTCTTGGCTATGTGGGGCAGGGCTTTGCCGATGGCGCGGTAGCCGGTGATGTTTTTGCCTCGCCATCCACCAGTGCTGTGGCGCAGGTCGCACGCCTTGCCAATAAGGGGGGCGGCGTCATTCTCGGTTTTGGCAATTATGCCGGGGACGTGCTTAATTTTGGCGCTGCTGCGGAACGGCTGCGGGCCGATGGCATTGATGTGCGCATTCTTGCAGTCACTGACGATGTGGCCAGCGCGAAGCTTGAAGAAGCCCATAAACGCCGCGGTATTGCCGGTGATTTTCTGGTCTTCAAGATTGCGGGCAGTGCTGCCGAAGCAGGGCTGGACATCGATGAAGTTGAGGTGATTGCCCAGCGTGCAAACAAAAACACCGTTTCCTTTGGTGTAGCCTTTGATGGCTGCACACTCCCCGGACAGGGCGCTCCGCTCTTTACTGTCGATAAGGGAACCGTCGCTCTTGGCCTTGGTATCCACGGCGAACCCGGCATTCGCAATGAGCCGATGGTCAGCGCGCGTGAAATGGCCGACATGCTGCTCGCGCCATTATTGAACGAGCGTCCCGCAGGGCACAATGGCCGCATTGCGGTTGTGCTCAACGGGCTGGGCCGGACCAAATATGAAGAGCTTTTCGTTCTTTGGCACCATGTCGCCGCACGGCTTGAAAATGAGGGCATGACCATCATCGAGCCGGAAGTGGGCGAACTTGTAACCAGCCTCGACATGGCCGGCTGCTCGGTTTCTCTCACCTGGCTTGATGAAGAGCTGGAGAAATTCTGGTGCGCCCCTGCGGATGCTCCCGCTTTGCGTCGCGGCATCGTGGCCGTGCCTGCCGGGACCAGCGATGAAATTATTGTCGATGAAACCACAAGCCCTATAGAGGCCGCTTCCGAGGAGGGCCGCAAGTCTGGTGCCTGTGTCGCGCAACTGCTTGCGCGCATGGCAGCAACGCTGGCTGATGCAGAAGAGGAACTGGGCCGGATTGATGCGCAAGCAGGCGATGGCGATCATGGACAGGGCATGGCACGCGGATCACGCGCTGCTGCGCAAGCCGCTGCTCACGCTGTAAAGGAAGGCGCAGGCCCTGCAACCGTGCTTGCCCTTGCGGGCGATGCCTGGGCGGATCGCGCAGGCGGCACCTCCGGCGCCCTTTGGGGTGTGGCTCTGCGTGCGCTCGGCACCACGCTCGATAATGATGCTGTAATCAGTGCGGCCAATCTGGCCGCAGCGGTGCAATCCGCATTGGACGCGGTGGTTCGTCTTGGCGGCGCAAAACCCGGCGACAAGACCCTCGTTGATGCCTTCATCCCCTTCAGCGAGGCTTTTTCAGCCGAAGTCGAAAAAGGCCGATCCTTGCCACAAGCATGGAAGCTGGCAGCGGAGAAAGCAACCGAGGCTGCTAAGGCAACCGCAAAGCTTACGCCAAAACTTGGCCGCGCCCGCCCGCTGGCCGAGCGCAGCATCGGCCATCCCGATGCAGGCGCAATTTCGCTGGCCCTTTGCGCCCGCACAATCGCAGACGAATTGGCCAAAAGCCGGTGAGTGACGGCAGGCACATGACAAACCAGACGTGCTTTCGGGCATCTGCTGATTTCAGGAAATGAATGTCGTTTCCCCCGATGAACGACAAAGGATAAAGGAACAAACAATGCGGACTGCACTTGCGATTGGTGATGCCAACGGCGTGGGCCCGGAACTTGCCGCAAAGCTTCTTGCTCATTCCGACATGGCGGACCGCGACGTTATCATCGTGGGCGACGCCAGAGTTTTCAAAATGGGTCAGGACCATGCGGGGGTGACGCTTGATATTCCGGTGCTGCAGGCCGACGAACTGGTCAATGGCCTTCCCTCCGGCAAGGTCTTTGTCGATCTGGCAAATTTTGATCCGGCAAAGCTGACGCTGGGCCAATCCAGCGCTGAAGCGGGCAAGGCTTCGCTGCAAAATTTTGCTGCCGTTCTCCGCCTTGCCGATGCGGGACTGGCCGATGTGGCCATGTTCACCCCGTTCAACAAGCACTCGATGCGCTTGTCCCGCCCGTCTTATATCGATGAAATCGGCTTTATCGACTCGGCCATCAATGCCGCACGCAGCGGCCGTGAATTCAACGTGCTTGATGAAGTCTGGAACGCGCGCGTGACCTCGCATATTCCACTGCGCGAAGTGGCGTCCAGGCTCAGCGTCGAGCGTATTCTAGACAGCCTGCGGCTGACCGATGAAGTGCTGACCGGCGCGGGCAAACCCAATCCGCGTATTGGCGTGGCAGCGCTCAACCCCCATGCCGGCGATGGCCGCAATTTCGGCCATGAAGACGACGATATTATCGCTCCCGCAGTCGAACAGGCGGTCGCTGAAGGCATCAACGCCAAGGGGCCTATTCCGTCCGATACGGTTTTCGTTCGCGCCATTCGCGGTGAATTCGATGCCGTCATGACCATGTATCATGATCAGGGCCAGATCGCGATGAAGCTGATCGGCTTTGACCGCGGTGTCACGCTGATTGCCGGCTATGGCTTCCCGCTGGTCACGCCTGCACATGGCACGGCTTTTGACATTGCCGGTCAGGGCAAGGCAGATCTCGGCGCAACGCTTGCCGCCGCCAATCTGGGGGTGTCGCTCGCAAAACTCAACCCGGTTCGTGAAAAACGCAAATTACAGGCCGACTGGGCATTAAATTCAGTTCACTAATGCATATTGCTGCGGAGTTATGCGTAAACAAAACTCGAAAGATCAAATGTTTTTGGACCTGATATATGGCTTTGTATTTTAGGGACGATCACTTGGATAACTGGGCTGCCAAATCACAATACACTCATGCGCAGTGCAAAGCGTGGTGAGCATCAGTATTGCCCACAAGCTGCAAAAAATATTCTTGGGAGGAGAGTAATTATGGCTCAAGAGTTAGGGGCCCGTCCAATGCGTAGCATGGGCTTGTCGAAATGGTGGACGGACGGTGGAGCTTTACTGACGTTAACTCTCTTAATATTTGCTGGGCTGATTCTGCTTCCGTTGTTCTCCCTCATTACTGAAGCGTTCACAGATAATTCTGGACGGCTGACGTTCATGAATTTTATACGAGCATTGCAAAGCCGCTACAACCTCAACTCGATTATTAATACCTTGGCATTATCTGGCGCCGTGGCGCTAATTAGTCTGGCTTTGTCCGCTATTTTTTCTTTTGGCGTAACCCGCACCCGCATGTGGGGTAAGGGGCTTTTCCATGCCACCGTATTAATATCGATTATAAGCCCAGGGTTCTTGATTGCTTTCGCGTATGTTCTGTTATTCGGTCCAAACTCCGGTTTTATCAATGTCGCCATACGCGATCTATTGGGTCTAGAGACCTTAGTGGGGCCTTTTAATATCTATTCCCTGACCGGCTTTGTGCTGCTGAGCGTTCCGATGGGTATCGGCATCTGTTCATTGCAATTGATCCCATCATTGACAAGTCTTGACAGTTCTATGGAGGAAGCCAGCCGTATTGCGGGAGCTGGGCCAGTATCCACCTTATTCAGAGTTACCTTCCCAATCATTTCACCGGCTTTATTTTCCGGCTTCATTCTTACTTTCACGCTGACTCTGGCAACCTATGGTACGGCACAGGTGCTTGGGATAAATGTATTGTCAATTTCTATTCGGCAATCGTTACTTGTTGTGGATGACATGAAAGAAGCTTCAGTTCTTTCAGTGCTCGCAACAGTAATTGCGGTTATAGCTGTCATAATTTATCGACGTTCCATACGTGCGCAAAAACGTTATGAAACCGTTGGGCATCGTGGGGCACGCAACACCATTGTTGATATTGGTTCCTGGCGTCATGTCTTAACTGTAATGACATTCATTTATACTTTCTTTGCCTGCATATTGCCTTACGCTACATTAATTTATGTTTCTTTATTGAAGGCAACATCACTAGGATTCAGCTGGGATAATATCACTTTCGATCATTATACGGGTCTTGTCACTGATGCGTTTACGCGTAATGCGCTGGTCAATAGCTTGATATTGTCAAGTGTTTCCGCATTCATTGTTGTGATACTGGGTCTGGTCTGCGGATATATTCTGGTTCGGACTAAAGCGACAGGGCGTGACCTTGTCGATTACATTGCTATTCTACCATTGGGGTTAGCAGGAACGGCGTTCGGCATCGCTGTGCTCGTGACCTATTTGAACCCTCCTTTCCAGTTCCTCGGGCTGCCAGGCACACTGTCTATTCTCGTACTCGCATATGTTGCTCACTATGTCTCTTTTGGCGTTCGAGGAATCCAAACGGCCCTTATGCAAATTTCTACGGAGCTATCGGAAGCAGCCCGTATGACTGGCGCGTCAAAGTTTAAAACACTGCTTGATGTTGATCTGCCACTCATTGGCGGAGCTATCATATCAGTCGCCGCACTTGTCTTCGTGTTGTGCTTCCCGGAGCTCTCCATGTCGATCATGTTGCGCTCGGTCGATACGCAAGTGGTCTCCACAGCATTGCTGGGCCGCTGGGAAGGCGAAGGGGGGTTGCAGGGCGCGGCAGCAATGGCTGTTCTTATGTTTGCTTTGATTGCAGTAAGTCTAGGGCTCATCTATGCCGCCACTATAAAGCGTAAAAAATAACGAAACCAAGGAGGAGAAGTAAAATTATGAATAGAAGAACGTTCACAAGGTTGTTCGCAGCAGCAAGCATCATAGCAAGTAGTGTGTTTGTAGCTCCTGTTAATGCTCACGCTGAAGCAGAACTGAATATCTACACAGGCGTCCCGCGGGATCAGGCAGAGGTTGTGCTGGAGCATTTTAAAAATGCATACGGAAAGCCGGTTAAGTTCAATATACTATATGGCCCAACTGAAGAAATCATTGCTCAGGTAGGGATGGAGATTCGGAGCGGAAAGTCAAAAGCTGATGTTTTGTGGACGGATATGCCACAAATACAAGCTCTGGGACGGCGCAACGAAGGTCTTTATCATACGATTGAATCAAAACATTTCGATGATTTGCTGGATCAGGTTCGTGTTGGTGAGTATCAGAAAACCGCTCCAGTCGGGATGATGCTCTATGTTATTGGATTTAATACTGGACAAATCTCGAAAGAGGATGCTCCGACGTCTTTCGCTCAAATGCTGGATCCAAAATGGGCCAACAAAATCGTTATGGCTAACCCGCAGAGTTCTGCAGGCGTGCATAATCTCTTTTGGATGGTCACGCAGCATTTAGGTGGCAAAGAACCCTATGGCTGGGATTTTTTTTCCAAGCTGAAGGACCTCAATCCACAATATGTCAGCGCGCATGGGCCGATCAGAGATTTGCTTGTGAGTGGCGAAAGGCCTTTGGGATTCCAATTATCGTTCTATCTGACCGATCCGATTGCTCGCGGTGAGAAGGTCTGGTGGAATTGGCCTGAAGAGGGCGTCCCGGCTGGACAATTTGCTGTTTCAGTCATCGATAATGGCAAGGATCCCGAGCCAGGCCTAGCCTTTGCCGATTGGTTATTGAGCCCGGAAGGCCAGAAGGTTACTTCCGACATTGTCTCTCTTGTCCCTGTCAATACCAAGGTCGAGATCAAATTTCCCGACGGGTCAGCTCCCGCAGATCTTAATCTGGTGCCGGTCGACACCGTTTATATCACGGAAAACCGGCCTGAAATTATCCGCGAATTCCAAAATGCTGCTGGCGTCCGCTAGTGGTCTGATTCCGGCATGCGAATCCGGAGTTTGTTTACAGATAGTTCCAGGGTGATGCGAATTTCAAATTCGCCACACTGACCTGAATAGAAGAAAGACAACTAACTATGACCGCACTGCGTCTTGAAAATGTCCGTAAGGACTTTGGTAGCTTTTCGGCCGTTGATGGCATCAACCTTGAATTAGCAGAAGGCGAACTGGTTGCACTGCTGGGGCCGAGCGGCTGCGGCAAGACGACAACATTGCGCATGATTGGTGGGCTTGAACATCCTACAGATGGGAAGATTGTTCTTGGAAACTCAGTGATAGCGTCTCGGGGGGATTCCGTCCCCCCGGAACGTCGGGATATGGGAATGGTATTTCAAAGTTATGCTCTTTGGCCACACATGACCGTCACCGACAATATAGCCTATGGGCTGCGCAAGCGTAACGTAAGTAATGATGACATCACACGTCGAGTCCGTGAGATGTTAAGCTTTGTTGAAATGGTTGGGTTCGAGAAACGTTTGCCCAGTGAACTAAGTGGCGGGCAACAACAAAGAGTTTCTGTCGCACGGGCATTGGCTACACAGCCGCGAATTGTACTGTTTGATGAGCCGCTGTCGAACTTGGACGCTACGCTGAGAGAAACAATGCGATTTGAGCTTCGTCGGATTCATCAGCGGTCCGCTTTGACTGGAATTTATGTAACTCATAGTCAAGAAGAAGCATTTGCACTGGGAGACCGTGTGGCAGTAATGCGCAATGGTCGTATTGAGCAAATTGCTGCCCCTACCGAATTATATGAACGTCCTGCTAACGAGTTCGTAGCTCAATTCGTTGGTCTGGCTAATCTATTCGAAGCACAAGTCGAGAAAATCAATGAAAAAACAGCCTCCGTTAAGCTGTCGTCTGGACGCTCTTTAACCGCGACACTTCTTACGGAAGCGAAAGTGGGACAAACCGTTCGGATCATGATCCGCCCGGAAAACCTCCATCTTTGCACAAGTGAGGCGGTGGCGGACGATATATTCATAGGCCGAGTAACTGATGTTGTATTTTCCGGAGCGCAGATCGATTTTTTTGTTGATACACCCGATGGTTTGATCAGAGTTCAAAAGCTTGGCGGTCCGCGCCCTTCCAGTGACGAGACAGTGCGATTGAGAGTTCAGAAAGAACACGTCATGGTCATAGGTATATTATGAACCAATTGCGGCAAAGCATTACTATATTAGCAACTGGATGGCATAAATGGAATTACCTCGAATTTTGACTGAAAGAGTTGTTGCAAAACTAGGGGGCCACCAAGAAAACCTCGATGATCTTATCCGTGTTTGGCCATACGTTGCTGAGCTGTGCGACATTGTGGACCGACAGCTATCTGATCAAGATGAACCTGCCAATGTGTTTACCGCTCTAACACCCAAAATGGAATGATTATGCAAGAGCTTACTACTCTTTCGATTGCAAGCTTGCGTCGACTTCTTGTTCAGAGAGAGGTCAGTGCGAGTGAGTTGACTGAAGCTTATTTAAGTAAACTGGAAAAGCATGATCCAGCATTGCACAGCTTCGTGGTTGTTACGGCGGAGTTGGCGGTTGATGCCGCTAAACATGCCGCAGAAAAATCTGGCGCATTAACCGGAATCCCGTTTGGCATCAAAGATGTTATTGATCTGAAAGGCGTTCCTACGACCGGGCAATCCCGGAGCCGTGCAAATCATATTGCTGAGCATAACAGCACTGTGGTCGAAAGACTTTGCGAGGCTGGTGCGGTCCCGTTGGGTAAGACGGCCACCTGGGAGTTTGCTCATGGGGGGCCATCATGGGATATTCTATTTCCCCCCGCTCGCAATCCATGGGATTTAAACCGCAGTCCATCCGGTTCTTCTTCAGGGTCTGCGGCAGCAGTGGCCGCAAGGCTTACCCCCTTTGCTTTAGGTACAGATACGGGGGGATCGATCCGAACACCAGCTGCCGT
The DNA here is from genome assembly GCF_003149535.1 of Falsochrobactrum shanghaiense. Taxonomy (GTDB): domain Bacteria; phylum Pseudomonadota; class Alphaproteobacteria; order Rhizobiales; family Rhizobiaceae; genus Brucella; species Brucella shanghaiense. The sequence goes on from NZ_QGDB01000002.1 coordinate 62,053, forward strand.
ATGTGGCGTAGTTGGATTGAAGCCAACTTACGGACTCGTGAGTCGCGGAGGGTGTATTCCAAACTCATTTTCGCAGGATCATATTGGTCCGATCACTGGTACGGTTGAAGATGCGGCGATCGTTTTAGAGGCCATAGCCGGTTATGATGTCTACGATTCAGGCAGCGTAAACCGCGAGAGAGTTCAATATATCGGTTACTTGGAACAAGCGGTCCCGAGAGGTTTGCGGGTAGGCGTTCCGTGGAAATGGTTCACTCAGGATTCTCCGGTAAGTTTGGCGGTTTTATCCGCTTTCGAAGCCTCGATGAAAGTACTCGCCAGTTTGGGTGCTGAACTGGAGGAAGTGGAACTCCCACCATTACACGAATTTGAAGCTGTTAAAAAAATAATCGCCTTATCAGATCTTTATTCGTTGCACGGCCCGGTTTTACGCCATTCACCGGAACTTTTGGGAAGCAACCTTCGAGGCCGGATCGTGGCGGGTGCCTTGCTTCAAGCCGATGATCTCGTTCAGGCGCAACGCTTACGCGGGCTGTTACAGCGCGCTATGAATAAAGTTTTTAATCAGGTAGAAATTTTGGCTCTTCCTATGTCTGAGCCGGCAAGCGTGCTGAGAGCCGAGCCACCAGAGTCCCTATTTGAAACCCTTGGTTTTGCTTCGCCTTTTAATGTGACCGGCCATCCTGCCATCAGTATCCCAAATGGAAAAACCAAAGATGGGCTTCCCTTGAGTCTTCAACTTGTTGGTCGGCATTTTTGCGAGGCACGATTGTTGAATGTAGCGCATCAGATGGAACTGGTATTTGATAGTATCGTCGGCCATCCTGCTGGATATATGTAATGAAGGTGGAGTAAGGGAACAGTTGCCGGTCTTGCAGTAAAAAGCTCAACCGGGTATTCAGCCATCCGATTATCCTTCCTGCGGTGCGTAAACATTTTTTGCTTGCAACGATGCAGGAATAGGACAGGCACGAGACCGGATCATATGCCGGGACCAGACACCTGACGCAGCCCCATCAATTTTTCTTGCCGTAAAAACTGAACTGCTTCTCGCAGGAAGGCTTGACATCCACTTTGGATTTATAGAGTGTATCCAATTATCGTATTCAAATACGGGATGTCAGGAATGGCGAAGTTTTCTGCAAGCCAGCGAGTGGCGGATCATATGCGCAAGGCCATCCTCTCGGGCGACATCCTTCCCGGAGGTCGCCTGATACAGGAACAAATCGCTGAAGCATTGGGCGTGTCACGTATTCCTGTTCGGGAAGGGCTGAGGCTTCTCGAAGCGGAAGGATTGGTGGTTTACGAGAAAAACAGTGGCTATTCAGTAGCGCGGATGGATGCGGCTCAATTGCACAGTACCCAGCGCATTCGGCAGTTGCTGGAGGCTGAAGCGGTTCGGCAGGCTGCATCGGCGGGTCGCCTCGGTCCCGCTCTTGCGGGAGCCATGAAGCAACAGCATCTCAATCTTCAACAATTGCCGGTGGATGAGACGGTAGCGGTCGCAACAAAAACGCGGGCCTTCCACTTCACGCTTTTCGAAGCCTGCTGTGAGCCGGTCCTGCTGCGCATATTGCGCAACCTGTGGGATAACACCGATAGCTGGCGCACCATTTATTACCGGCTGATCTTTGCTTCCGATGCGGAGCATCGGGCAGCGGTCTTTGCCGAACATCGTCACCTTATCGAGCTTGTGGAGAGCGGGCAGCCTGAAGCCGTAATCGAGCTTCTCGACAGCTTGCGTTCAAATGGTATCGCGGCCGTTGAATCCGCGGTCGTACGAAGTCGTGGACAGGAGAACCGGGTTCAGGCGCATCTCATGATGCGCGCACTCCAAATGTAAAAATCAAAAAACAAAGGGGAAAATATAATAATGGGTATTTCACGTTTCACGCGCCGATCGGCGTCTGCCCTGCTGGCAGGATGTTTCTTCTCGGCGATGCTTGCCGGAGGCAGCGTCGCTCAGGAAAAAGTCAAACTCCGCCTTGCTCATGGTTACACGCCGATCTCCGTCGAGCAGGAAGTGCTGACCGCCACCACGGATAAAATTCGTGAGCGAACCAATGGCGGACTGGATATTCAGATATTTCCCAGCAATGAGCTTGGAACCAACTCGGATGTCGTCGAGCAGGCTGTTTCCGGCGGCGATATAATCGTTTTCGTCGATGCTTCGGGGGCGGCGGAAAAGGGGTTTCCCACTCTTTCGATTCTTTCGGGCCCGTTCCTCTTTGACAATGGAGAGCAGGCGCAAAAATTTGCTGAATCTCCCATGTTCAAGGAGTGGACCGAGGAGCTTGCGAAGAAAGGCAACTTGCGCCTTCTGGCATTGAATTGGTTCGATGAGCCCCGCGATATTATCGGTGATCGATCCTTTGCGGACCCTGCCGCATTGAACGGCATGAAAATTCGCCTTCCGCCTCTGGATGCATGGCTTCATACCTTCAAGCCGCTCGGAGCGATCCCGACCAATCTGACATATGGTGAAACCTATGGAGCGCTCGAACAGGGCGTTGTGAATGGCGCTGAATCGTCTCCAAATGCCATTTTCGCCGCCAAGTGGGGAGAAGTTTCCAAGCATCTTACCCGAACGGGGCATATCCGCCCATGGTTGGGTTACGCCATGGGTGAGGATGCTTTCTTGCGCTTGCCTGAAGAATACCGTGCCATTCTTCTGGAAGAGTTCAATGAGGCAGGAAAGCTGGCTGCAAAAACCCATACCGAGCGCACCAACGCCAATATCGAGGCCATGAAGGCAATGGGGGTCGAGGTGCATCAGGCCGACATCGACGCCTATCGTGCTGCGGCAGCCGGTTTTTACACCAGCTCCAAGGATTGGCCCGCTGATCTCGTCGATCAGATACGCACCGCCGCAAAATAAGGCAGAATCGGCCCCTCTTGCGAGGGCTGGTTTCAACCCAAGCGGAAAAGCACATGAAACGCATCATCCTCTTCATGGAGGATAGCCTGCCGGCTATCCTTCTGGCGATCATGGTCACGGCTCTGAGCGCCGAAGTATTTGCCCGGTACGTTCTCAAGCATTCTATTCTCGGTGTGACCGAGATAGCCGAAATCTGTTTCGTCTGGCAGGTCTATCTTGCCAGCATCGCAATCATGCGCAGAAGGCGGCACATCGCCGTCCATGTCTTGCGGGACAGGCTGGCTGCACGCGGGCGCGCGCTCCTCGATAGCCTGAATAATCTCATCATAGCCGGAACGCTGGTGCTTGTCGGATGGCAAGCATGGAAATTCGTCATACGCACCAATTTCTCGCTGCTCCCGGCTACGGGCCTGTCGCGCCGCATATTGGCGATAGCAGTGCTGGTCGGCGTGCTGGGAATGCTGTTTCACGTGGTTCTGCATCTATACACGTCCCTGCGCGGCGCATGTGATGGCGACTACACCGCCGAACCGGAAAGTCTGGGAGAGCTTGACGATCTGGAACAGGGCAAGGGAGAGTTGGCATGACTATCGCATTGCTGATATTGCTGATCGTCGGGCTTATCGCCATCGGGTTGCCGATTGCATTCGCGTTGCTTGCAGCGTGCCTGGTCTATTTCACGGTCACTCCCGCGCTGGATATTATCGTGGTGCAGCGCATGGTTACAGCGCTCGCTTCCTTCCCGCTCCTTGCCGTGCCGTTCTTCGTCCTTACAGGGACGATCATGGCGCGCGGTGGTATCGCCGAACGTCTGATTGGCTTTGCCGATGTGCTGGTCGGGCATTTGCGTGGCGGCCTCGCACAGGTCAATGTCATGAACAGCGTGCTGATCGGCGGCATGTCCGGCTCGGCAAGCGCCGATGCGGCAATAGACAGCAAGGTTCTTGTGCCTATCATGCGTCGCAAGGGCTATTCCAATGGCTTCGCCAGTGCGCTGACCGCAACCTCTTCCGTCTTTTCTCCCATCCTGCCGCCCTCGATCAGCCTGGTGATCTATGGCGTGCTGGCCGACGTCTCCATTGGTGACCTGTTCATAGCGGGGCTGGGCGTCGCGGCGGTCATGCTGGTCGTCATGATGGTGACCGTGCATATCATGTCGATCCGCAACGGTTATGCGCCTTCCCGCCGCCGGGCATCCCTGGTCGAGATTGGCGCGGCGGCGAAACATTCCTTCTTTGCCCTGATGATGCCTGTGCTGCTTCTGGTGGGACTTCGGGCAGGGGTATTCACCCCGACCGAGCTGGCCGCTGTGTCAGTCGTATATTCGCTGTTCATTGCGATGTTCGTTTATCGCGAAATCAGCTGGGGCTCTCTCATGCCGATCTTGCGCGAGGCTTCGCTGACGACGGCGATGATCATGCTTATCATCGCCGCTTCGGGCGCTTTCGGGCTGGTGGTTTCCTATGAGCAAATTCCCCGGCAGATGAAAGCCGTGCTGGATGCAGCTTCCGTCTCTCCGATCATCTTCATGCTGATGGTTGCCGGCGCGCTGCTTATTTTGGGAATGGTGCTGGAGTCATTGTCCTTGATGATTATCCTCATCCCGGTTCTTGCGCCGATCGGCGAAGCGCTGGGTATTCCGGCAGTGCAGCTGGGGCTGATGCTGGTGCTGGTTTTCACCATCGGCGGAATCACGCCTCCGGTCGGAACCATTTCCTTCACCGTCTGCGCGATCACCGGTTGCAGGCTTGGGGAATTTACCCGCGCCTTCCTTCCCTTTCTGGTGGGTTTGATCCTCGTTACGCTGGCCGTAATCCTGTTTCCGGCGCTGACGACATATCTGCCCGCAGTCCTTCGTCATTAGTTGCCGTCAGGAAAGAATGAACATGTCACAGGACCCGCTACTGCAACCCTTTCAGCTAAAGAACCTGACATTGCGCAACCGGATTGTCAGCACCTCGCATGAGCCCGCCTATGGCGAACAGGGCATGCCAAAGGACCGTTATCGCCTTTATCATGTCGAGAAGGCCAAAGGCGGGGTAGGGCTTACGATGATCGGCACTTCCATGGTGTCGCGCGATAGTCCGTCGTCATTCGGCAGCAATCTCGTTCTGCACAGGCCGGAAATCGAGGGCTGGCTGCGTAAGGTGGCTGATGATGTGCATGCCGAGGGTGCGGCGCTCATGCTGCAAATCACGCATCTGGGCAGGCGTACAAGCCATTATGCAGGCGACTGGCTGCCCGCACTTTCCGCATCGGCGATCCCCGAGCCATTCCATCGTGCTACGCCGAAAATTGCCGAGGACTGGGACCTCGAACGCATCATCGCCGATTACGCTGCGGCGGCACTGCGTTGCAGGGAAGCCGGGTTGGATGGAATCGAGATCGAATGCTACGGTCATCTTTTCGACGGGTTTTTATCGCCGCTGACCAATAAGCGTACCGACCGCTGGGGCGGTTCTGCGGAAAAGCGGCTCGCTTTTCCCCGTGCTGTGGTTCAGGCGATCCGCAAAGCCGTCGGACCCGACTTTATCGTGGGCCTGCGCGCTGCGATTGATGAGGATGATCCCGAGGGTGTCGGGCTGGAAGAGGGACTGAACGCCGTTCGGGTTCTTGCCAGTGACGGGATCGACTTTCTGTCGGTCATCAAAGGCACGATTGGCACCGATGAGGGGCTGGCCCGGGTCATTCCGCCGATGGGCACGCCTTCGGCGCCTTTCCTCGATTTTGCCGGCAAAGTGAAGAAGGCTCTCGATCTGCCCATCATGCATGCCGCCCGCATCAATGATGTGGCGACCGCTCGCCATGCGGTCGGCGAGGGGCTTCTGGATCTTGTCGGCATGACACGAGCGATGATGGCCGATCCGCATATCGTCAATAAGGTCGCAACGGGCCTCGCTGATCGTATCCGGCCCTGCGTTGGCGCTACCTATTGCCTGGATGCCCTGCATAGAACGGGCGATTCAAAATGTATTCACAACCCTTCCACCGGGCGCGAGGGCGTGCTTCCACACATAATCCCCAGAAGCGCCACTCCGGGACGCCGCGCGGTCGTTGTTGGCGGCGGTCCCGCCGGGTTGGAAGCCGCAAGAGTGCTGGCCGAGCGCGGGCACAAGGTCACGCTTTTTGAAGCGAATAAACAGCCGGGCGGGCAGATCGTCATAGCAGCCAAATCGAAACGCCGCCGCGATCTTATCGGGATAGTGGATTGGCGATTGGCCGAAGCGGAAATTCTTGGCGTTGATATACACTGCGGTGTCTATGCCGAGGTCGATGACGTGCTGGCCGAACGGCCGGATATTGTCATCGTCGCCACCGGCGGACTGCCTGACCGCAGCTTTTTAAAACAGGGCGAAGACCTCGTCGCCGACACATGGGAGGTAATGACCGACAGGCCGAAGTCGGGCGATGTGCTGGTATTCGACAATATGGGTGGTCATGCGGGGCTGGATGCGACGGAAACGCTGGTCAATGGTGGAGCGAAAGTCGAATATGTTACGCCTGCGCGTGTTATTGCACCTGAAGTCGGCCCCCTGACGTCGCCCGGCTATCTGCGCATGTTCGCCGACCATGGCGTACAGGTGAGTTTGGGCTGGCGTCTTCATGGTGTCACCCGCGAAGGCGGAAGGCTGGCGGCGCATCTTGTAAACGAATATTCCCAGTCGGCGCGCACCCGCATTGTTGACCATGTCGTGGTTGAACATGGCACGCTGCCCAATGACGATCTCTATTTCGGCCTGATCCCCTATTCGGTCAATCTTGGAGAGCTTGATCTCCAGGCCTTCATCGACATCAAGCCTCAAGGCCTCAGGCGTAACGAGAACGGGCGATTTCAGTTGTTCCGTATTGGTGACGCCGTGGCCGGACGCAACATCCATGCCGCCATTTATGACGCTGCACGGCTGTGCATGCCCGCTTGAAGAATTCCACCTCAACAAAGATAGGTTATATGACAGATGAATTACGTAAATCTCGGTAAAAGCGGCTTGAAAATCTCGCGTCTGGCACTCGGATGCATGACCTACGGAGACCCCAAAGCCGGTACGCATGATTGGGCGCTTGGCCTTGACGATGCGCGCCCTTTCATCCGGCAGGCAATCGAAGCGGGCATCAATTTTTTCGATACTGCGAATGCTTATTCTGCGGGTGCCAGCGAAGAGGTCGTCGGCCAGTTGCTCAAGGAGCATGCTTCGCGCGATGATGTCGTGATCGCTACAAAGGTACATTTTCCTGTCGGCAAAGGCGGCCCCAATCGGCAGGGCCTGTCACGCAAGGCACTGATTGCGGCCTGCGATGCCAGCCTGAAGCGTCTGGGCACGGATTATATCGATCTTTATCAGATCCATCGCTGGGATCCGGAAACGCCGATCGAAGAGACACTGCAAACGCTTGATGACCTCATTCGCGCGGGCAAGGTGCGTTATATCGGTGCGTCATCCATGTATGCCTGGCAGTTTTCCAAGGCGCTTTATACGTCGAAACTCAATGGCTGGGCGCATTTCGTCAGCATGCAGCCGCATTACAATCTGCTTTACCGCGAGGAAGAGCGCGAAATCATTCCGCTTTGTCAGGATCAGGGTGTTGCTGTCATTCCGTGGAGCCCGCTTGCTCGTGGTCGACTGACCAAGATCACGACGGATAGCGACCGCAGCCGCCACGATCCATTCGCCAAAAGCCTTTATCTGGACGAGGACGAGAAGATTATCGAAGTGGTCGCGCGTATTGCCAAGAACCGTGATGTGCCCATGGCACAGATCGCTTTGGCATGGACTTCGAGCCGACCGGGCATCACCGCGCCGATCATAGGGGCAACAAAGCCGCATCATATTACGGATGCCGTCGCGGCCCTCGATATTTCCTTGACCAAGGAAGAAATCGCCGAGATGGAACAGTTCTATACGCCGCGATCGGTATCGGGATTGTCGCGCTGAATGTAATTTAGAGCGCATCCCGAAAAGTGTGAAACGGTTTTCGGACAAGATGCGCGGTAAAAACAAACAGTCAGATCAAAATGGTCCCGTCGGCGCTTTGTGCCGGCGGGAAATTATACCGTACCGGCCGACCCCATCGGCATGCGGGTTTCAGGAAGCGGGCCTTGCGAGCCGTTTTAGCGGTTGGTCTGGAGAGGCATGGCTGTGCCTTGTTGCCATATGAGAGGGACAGGGCACGGGTTGTCTTCAACCTGAAAGATGTCAATGATCTTTCCAAAATACACGAGATGGCTGCCATATTCATGTACAGCGTCGCGCTCACAGAAGACGGAGGAGAGACAGCCTTCAAGCCAGGGCAGGCCCCTCGGGCCTTCGTGCCAGAGAGGGCTTCGGAAACGCTCTGCCCGCGTTTTGGAACTTGAGAACAATCGCAGGATTGGCTCGTGCGCTATGCTCAGAATGTTCACACAAAATAACCCCGTCTGTTCCAGAACCGGGGCGGCCGACGCGGTGTGATTGATCGCGAACATCATGGAAGGAGGAGACATCGACAGGGAGTTCGCGGTGGTGACAGCCAGACCATGATAATCACCGGCAGCATCGCGGGTTGTAACCAATGCTACGCCTGTTGCGGCATTGCGCATCGTCAAACGCAGGCCATTTGCAAGATTTTGATGGAGCAGGTTGCAGGGTGTGGTTTCCGCCATGGATTTCCTCCTTCTTCGTTCATTGGCCCTTTCGGACCCGCTACCTATCGATTTCGGGTTGTTTCTATGGCCTGACGCATCAGACGCTGAGTGGCTTCACGGGTCTTGAAACCGGCATGGCTGGTCATAGTGAGATTGGGTGCTGAAAGCAGCGGGTCATCGGGGGGAAGCGGCTCCATTTCGAACACATCCAGCCCGGCATGACGTAAATGACCGGATTTTAGCGCCGCGATTAGAGCGCTTGTATCAATGAGACCAGCCCGTGCGGTGTTTATCAGGATCGCTCCGGGGCGCATACGGGCGATATGCGCCGCCGATAGAAAGCCATGCGTCTGGGGATTTAACGACAGGTGCAGCGAGATGAAGTCGCTGCCGGAAAGCAGATCATCCAGCTCTGTTGCGCAGTCAGCCCATTCCGCAGGCAGCGGCGAACGGTTCCAGATTGATACTTTCATGTCGAGGGCCCGAGCCATGCCCGCGAGGCTGCGGGCGATGCCGCCGCCGCCTATCAGCCCCAGCCGCCGCTCGCCCAGTTCCATACCTTCCAATGGATCCCATATTCCGATACGCAGCGCCCGGTCCATGTCCGCCACCCTGCGCGCAGATGCCAGCATCAGAGCCAGCGCGTGCTCCGCCACTGCGCGGTCGCCATATCTGGCTACCCTGTCGACGACGATACCTGCCTTGGCGCAATACTCCATGTCGATATAGCTTTGCGGACCACTGCCCAGAAACAATATACGCTTCAGTCGCGGCAATTGTGACAGAAGCGGTGCGGTCATCATGGTGTGACCGTTCCAGATAACAGTGGCATCCTGGCAGAATTCGGCTATCTCCGATGCCGGCATATCGCCGAGATAGACTTTCATGTTTCTGGCATGGTCGGGCCATTCGAGACTGAGCATCTCATACATCAGATCGGAGCAGTCTATATAGGCGACGAAGGGGGAGCTGTTGTGGGTCACGGGTCAGGCACCGATCAGTTGGGACAGGTCATGATGGGCGGCCAAAAGGCTGCGAGTATATTCGGTAGCCGGATTGGTGAAGACGTCCTCGGTGGGGCCGATCTCCAGTAACCTGCCGTGATACATCACCGCGATACGGTCGCAGATATAACGCGCCACATCGAGGTCATGGGTGATGAAGATCATCGACATTCCAAGTTCCCTCTGTACATCCGCCAGCAAATTGAGGACGCCGGCGCGTACGGATACGTCCAGCTTCGACACGGCTTCGTCAGCGATGATTACCTTGGGATTGAGCGCAATGGCGCGGGCGATCGCTACACGCTGGAGTTGTCCGCCGGACATCTCATGCGCATAGCGATCAGCATGAAGTGCCTGCAGGCCGACACGCTCCAGAAGCGTGACGATCCGGTCAGAAATATCGGGCTTGGATATACCTGCCGCTACCAGCGCCTCACGCAACGAGGCACCCATGGTCTTGCGTGGATTGAAGCTGCCGCCGGGATCTTGAAAGATCATTTGCATCTCGCGCCGAAAGCCGCGCAATCGGCTTTCCGCCATATTCGTAATGTCGCGGCCCTGGTATTCTATCGACCCCTCCATCGGAGTGTAGAGCCTGAGCAGCGTGCGCCCGAGTGTTGTCTTGCCCGAACCGGACTCCCCGAGAAGCCCCAGGATTTCCCCCGGACGCACATCGAAACTTACCCTGTCGATGGCCTTAAACAGGCTATGCCCACCCGATTGGGGAAAGGAGACACTGAGGCCGCGCACCTTGAAGAGCGGTGTTTCACCGGCCTGTTTTTCAAGCAACATGCGCTGGGCGGGGCTGGCCTTGGGGCGGCCATTGGCGCCGGCAAGCTCAAGCGCTGTATCGATCAGACGGCGCGTATAGGGGTGTTGCGGTTTGCGGAACACCTGTTCAGTCGGCCCGGCCTCGACAAGCTCTCCCTTGTTCATTACCGCAACCCGGTGGCAGAAGGATGCCGCAATCGGCATATCGTGCGTGACAAAGATGACGCTGGCATCAAGCTTGCGCTGCATTTCGAGGAACAGATCCAGCACTTGCTTCTCGACAATCTTGTCGAGGTTCGTAGTGGGCTCATCGGCGACGATGAGGTGCGGTTTCAAGGCCGCGACCAGTGCTATCAGAGCGCGTTGCAGCATGCCGCCACTCAATTGGTGGGGATAGAGCGTGACCGTTTCCTGTGCGCGTTTCACTCCGACATCGTTTAGAAGGCGCACAGCCTCGGATTGGAAGCCGTGCTTTATGCCGGTACGCCGCAATACATGCTCAAAATGCCAGCCGATGGTCTTGCATGGATTGAAGCTGCCCACGGGGTCTTGAAAGACCATCGCCATGCTGACGCCGCGCAGGGTGTCGAATTGACTGTCCGGCATTGATTGCAGATCATTGCCTTCAAAGCTCATTTTCTCGGCAATGGCGGTGGCGGTTTGCGGTAGAAGGCGCAGCAGGGCAAGACCGGTCATTGTCTTGCCGGACCCGGATTCTCCGATGATGCCGAGGATCTCTCCCCGCTTCACAGCAATGTCGACCCCTTTAAGCACTTCGGTGCGGCTGTCACCCCTGCCAAACGAAACGCGAAGGTTCATCAGTTCAACGAGATATTCGTTCATGATGCTAGCTCCTCTCACGCAGTCGTGGGTCGCTTAGATCACGCAGGCCGTCCCCAAGCAGATTGAGACCTAAAAGAGCAGCTGAAATCGCAAGCCCGCTCATGCTGAGAACCCAGGGCGCGCGGCTGAAATATTCACGTCCGTCCGACATGATGCCGCCGAGTGAAGGCGTCGGCGGTTGCACGCCTAAACCGATGAATGACAGACCGGCCTCCAGAATGATGGCAAAGGCCATGCCGGCGGAAGCTTGCACCAGAAGGGGCGCAGAGATATTCGGAAGAATTTGCGTCAGCATGATCTCGGTAGGCCGCCGGCCCATTAATCGTGCCGCCTGCACAAAAGGATCATCGCGCACCAGCAGTGTAGAGTTGCGTGCAATTCGGGCGAAGATCGGCAGGTAGACAAGCGAAATCGCAAGAATGATGTTGAAGGTCGAAAAACCGAACAGGATCATCAGCAACAGGGCGAAAATAAAGCTCGGAAAAGCGAACAGAAGATCGGCAACGCGCATCAATATGACGTCGGTCCAGCCGCCATGATAGGCGGCGGTCAGGCCCATGCCCCCGCCAACCACGGTGGCAAGCAGGATGGCAACGAAGCTGATCATGAGGGAAACCTGTCCGCCTGCGAGAACCCGCACGAGCACGTCGCGGCCGAAACTATCCGTACCAAAGGGATGGAGCAGGCTGGGAGGGGCCAGCGTGGCCATGAAATCCATGTCCTCGGGACCGTATGGAAGTATCAGCGGGCCGATGACAACCGCCAGAAATACGGTGACGCAGATGGTCAGACCTGCCAGCGCGGTTTTGTGGTGCAGAAAGCGCCCGGCAAGCGAGTTGTGCCCAAGAAGATGGATCATCGTGACCTCCGGGGATCAAGAATGCTACACAATGCATCCGTCAGCGTATTAACCAGCAGGACGATGGCGAGGAAGATCACGGTGCAGGCGAGAAGCACCGGGATGTCTCGCAAGAAGGCACCGTCGACCATGAAGGAGCCGACACCCGGAATCCCGAATATGCGCTCAACCACGACAACGCCGCCGAGAATATAGCGAATCTGGAGGCCGATGATTGTGAGGTAAGGGATCAGGGCATTACGCAGAGTGAAATGCAAGAAAACGAAGCGTGGTTTTAATCCGAAGGAACGCGCAGCCGTCACATAGGGGCGGTTCATCGTTTCAAGCAGCACCGCGCGCAATGTGCGGGCAAAGACCGCCGCCATGGGGGCCGCTATGGCCAATGCCGGCAGAAAGCTGGCATGTATAGATCCTGGAAAATCAGAAAAAGGCGAGACATAGCCATAGGTCGGGAACCAGCCCAGAGAAAGGGCGAAAAAGAAGATCAGCACATAGCTTAGCCAGAAATCCGGCATCGAGATGCCCAGAACCGAGACTGACGTCGCTATCGTGTCGCCGATCCGCCCACGATGATGTGCGGCATAGATGCCGAGCACCAGTGAAATTGCGACAGCCAGAAACAATGCGTAGAAACCGAGGAACAATGTGGCTGGCAACTTGCTGGAAAGCAGGGTGGAAATCTTCTGCCCGCTGGCAATCGACAGTGAAACGCCGAAGTCGCCCGTTGCGGCATTGCCGAGCCAGGCCAGATATTGCACCAGCACAGGCTTATCCAGACCATGTTGTCGCTCGAATGCGGATACGGCCTCTGGCGTCGCCTGTTCACCAAGTACGGATAAAGCGGCACTACCGGGTGCGGCCTTGATCGTCAGGAACACCACCAGAGATCCCACCAGCAACAGGATAATGGCGCTCAGCAGCTTGCCGAACAGCAGCATCAGATGGCGACGCGTAGCCTGCCCCGGAACAGGCAGGCTACGGCTTTTCTTCACGAGCGATCCGACTTCCGTCATTAAACAAGGCTCAATTTTACGAACTGATCGGCAAAGTTGGAATAGGGCTTTTGGACAAAGCCTTTGACGTTGGAAGCGAGCAGATTGTGAATGTTCGACGTGAAGCACGGAATAATGGGCATTTCCTCGATCGCTTTGGCTTCTATCTCGTGATAAAGCTCGGCCCGCTTTGCAGGATCGAGTTGCGCGCGCGCCTGTTCGAGCAGGGCATCGATTTCAGGATTGGAGTATTTGCCCATGTTGCGCCAGCCTTCAGTATGCAGGATGTCGCCGACATATTCATCGGGATCGATAAAGCCCAACCAGCCCCAGACGCCAGCCACGAAATCGCCTGACGTCTGGCGTGCAAAGGCTGCATTGGAATCTGTTACGCTGACAGTGAATTTCGTGCCAAGCACCTGATTGACCTGGGCTACGAAGATTTCGGCATAACGTTTCCACCAGCCGCCGCCCCATGTCACCACCTCAACCGGATGCTCGTCGGCCTTGTATTTCGACTTGGCCAGTTCGGCCTTGGCCGCTTCAGGATTGAAGCTGGTAAGCGGGCGTTCACCGGGCGTGAAATAGTCGCCGAGAAGTGGCGGGAAGAAGCCGTTAAGCGGCGCCCCTTCGCCGAAGAGGACTGTTTGTACCATCGCCTCGCGCTGGAAGGCCATGGAAACCGCGCGGCGGAAGTGGACGTCGTCGAAGGGAGGCTTTTTCAAGTTGAGGGATATAAAGCGAACATTAAGCCCCGGCTGGCGTAACACCTCCACATCGCTGTTGTTCATCAGCTGCGGCACGTCCGAGGTCGGCACGGTGGAAGTCATATCGATCTGCCCGCCCAGAAGCGCTGTCACGCCGGAAGGCTCCTCTACAATGAGAGGCACATGGACGGTTTTGATTGCCGGGGCGCCTTCAAAATAGTCCTCGAAAGCCTCCAGTTTCAGCCCCGTGCCGGCATCCCAGGTCGCCAGCTTGTATGGACCCGTGCCGACGGGTGTGCGGGCATAGCCCTCTGGTCCAAGCTTTTCATAAGCAGATTTGGAGAGAATCTGGGTTCCGGTGCGGGCATTGGTCAGGAAGGTCAGAAGCGGAGCGAAGGGGCCTTTGGTGTGGATTGTCAGGTTGAGGTCGTCTATCACTTCGACGGTCTCGATTGCTGCCACTTTAGAGGCATTGGGCGAAGCAAGGTCCTTGTCGAGCAGACGTTCCAAAGAGAATTTCACGTCTTCTGCAGTCAGCGTCGAACCGTCATGGAATTTGACGCCGCTGCGCAGCTTGAACCCGAGCGCGCCGTTTTCGTGCAGCTCATAGCTTTCGGCAAGGTCCGGGACGATCTGCATTTTATCGTCAAATGTTAATAGCGCATTATAGAGACCCCAGATCATATAGAACTCTGGCACCAGCGATGCCTTGCCGGGATCAAGCGTATTGAGTACGCCATAGCCGGTAATCGCTGCACGCAGCACGGTGTCCTGAGCAAACGCAACACGCGGCGACATGCCCAGTCCTGCGAGGCCAAGGAGGGCACCCGTGCCCGCCATAAGGCTGCGGCGGCTGAGCTTCATCGTATTTTCCATGGTATTTTCCCCTTTTTGTTATTGTGTCGGACGGGCCGGGAGCGCGATCAGGTCAATCCCAGGTTTTCGCGCAGGGTTTTGCCTTCGTATTCGGTGCGGAAGAGCCCGCGCCTGCGCAACTCCGGCAGGATGAATTCAATAAAGTCATCAAGTGAATTTGGCAGGATTGGCGGGCATAGATTGAAGCCGTCTGCAGCCCCGGTTTCCATCCAATGCTGCATGTCATCGACGATTTCTTCCGCGGAGCCAATGACGTAGCGCACGGTAAAGCCCGCCGCTACCTGCTCGTAGAGCTGGCGAATGGTCATGCCGGTCTCGCGCGCCTGCTTTAGAAGTCCGCTGCCGATAGAGATTTTATCGGTGAAATGATCTTCGGGAATTGGCTTGTCAAGATCGTAGCCGGAGAGATCGCCGGCGAAGCTGTAAAGCTGCGCAAGACCTGCCAGCGGATCGATCAGCGCTTGAAGAGCATCGAACTTCGCCTGCGCCGCTTCGCGTGTTTCCCCGACATAAAAGGCGAGTGCGGGCATAATCAACGGGGCATTGTTCTTTCGTCCCTGTTGAGCGGCTCGTGCCTTGATGTCCGAATAGAAAGCGCGTGCCTCGTCAATGTTCTGCGCGACCGAATAGACGACATCGGCATATTGTGCAGCAATATCGCGCCCCTTGTCGGAAGCTCCGGCCTGCACGATCAGCGGTCTGCCCTGCGGCGTCACTCCCGAGGTCAGCGGCCCGCGGACCTGAAAGTGCTTTCCCTTATGGTCGAGCACATGCATTTTCGTTGGGTCGTAGAACTGACCGGTTTTCTTGTCGTGCGTGAATGCGTCCGCTTCAAAGCTGTTCCAAAGGCCGCAAACAACCTCGACGAATTCCTGCGCCCGGTCGTAACGCTCATCCTTGGGCAGATTCTCGGTGCGGTTAAAATTCAGCGCCTCCTGCTCGGACCATGAGGTAACGACATTCCAACCGGCGCGACCATGGCTGATCATGTCCAGTGACGCATAGCGGCGGGCTATGTGATATGGCTCATTATAAGTGGTCGATGATGTCGCAACCAGACCGATATGGCTCGTGGTGGCGGCGATGGCCGAGAGAAGCGTTAACGGCTCAAGATCGGCATTACGCATGTCATGCGAAAGCGATCCCTCTGGCTTGGCCTCGTTACGCACAGCAAGGCCATCCGCGAAGAATATCATGTCGAGCTTGGCCTCTTCCGCCTTCCGGGCAATGTCCCGGTAAGCCTCGAAGCGGGTAATGCTGGCCGGATCGAAATCTGGATGCCGCCATGCCGCCAGATGGTAGCCTAAATATCGCATCGACAGGCCGAGTTTCATATTCTTCAAAACGTTTCCCTCGTCATGTGATTGGGCGTCGATCGGCGCCATTGTCTTTTTAGTGTCTTTTTAGGTTATTAAACCTGCTAAGGTATACTGACAACACTGCGATGCTTGCAAGGGCTTTCTGCAAGAATTTTTGTTTTGAGGCAGGCATTGTGCAGGATTTGTAACGGGGCCGCTTATCTTTATCGGCGACATGCTTATTGAATAAGCAAATAATTATAATTAGTTAATACGACAACCCATTGCTGGAGCCCCAACGTAAAATTGAGTCACGCAGCCCGGATATTAGGGAAGGGTGGATGGATGGGAGGTGAGAGAATAAAAGTGCATAAAGAATCATTGACATATTTCAGTATACGGAATTTGATAGAAGAACCTGAGTTCGGCTAGAGCAACATGACACATTCAAATATCATCCAGCCACAAGACGCTACGGATCTGGCGACCGGTCTGGCCTCCCTTTCGACGGGAGATCTGGTTTATTCCGGACTGAAGCAGCGCATTCTGGGACATGAACTGGAAATGGGTGCTCCTTTACGGGAGGAGGATGTGGCCAATTGGTTTGAATCCTCGCGAGCGCCCGCCCGCGACGCTTTGCGCCGACTGGAGCAAGAGGGATTGGTGGTGCGCAACGGACGGCGTTATGCGATCCGCAGTTTCACTTATCACGAGGTGATGATCACTTATCGGCAACGTGCAGCGCTTGAATTCCTTGCCGTGGAATATGCCGTCAAACGTGGTCAGGCGGCGCTCGCACCCGTTGAAGCGATCCTGGAGCAGCAGAAGCTTGCGTTTGCAGCCGCCACTCGTTCGCAGTTTAGCCAACTCGACCGCGCATTTCATCTGGCGCTTGCAGAACTCAGCGGCCAGCCGCTGCTGGTGAACGAATTAAGTATAATTCTGGATCGCGTCCAGCTTTTACGCACCACCGAATTGCGGCGCGACGCAGGACCGCAGGGGGCCTATCTGGATCATTGCCGAATCTTCGATGCCCTGAAGCGGGGGCAGGCGAGCATTGCGCAGGCGGAACTGGAATATCACTACGCGACCACCGTGCGTCTTCATGCCGATCTCGATACCGCTGAAGTCACTACGCCCCCGGAGATGAGATGACTGATTACGCAGGCGATTGCCAGAACCAATTTCCCTCCCTTTGGTCCGCCACCGCGACCGAGAATGATCCGTCGACTCCTCTGGATGGCGACACGCGCTGTGATGTTGCCGTTGTCGGTGCGGGTTACACTGGCCTCAGCGCTGCAATTGAGCTGCAACGTCGGGGCGTTTCGGTGTGCGTGCTGGATGGCGGCTTTCCTGGTTGGGGGGGCTCGGGGCGCAATAGCGGCGCGGTAATCCGTGGTTTCAAGAACAGCCGCAGCGAATTGGTGAAGGAATTTGGCGAACAGCGCGGTCGCGCAATGGCTGACTTTGGCGCCAAAGTTAGCGCGCGGGTGTTCTCCCTGATAGACGAGTTTTCCATCCGTTGCGACCTCAAGCGCACCGGCTGGATTCTGCCCGCACATAATAAGGGGGGGCTTGCGCGCATTGAGGAGCGTGTGCGGCTGTGGACGGAAGACGGCTTTCCGGGGCTTTCGATGATTGCAAGGGAGGATCTGGCGCGCCAACTGGGGTCACAGCATTATATTGGCGGCATGATAGACAGCGAGGGCGCATCGCTCAACCCGCTTTCCTATGCACGGGGACTTGCCCGCGCTGCCATGGAGTTCGGTGCCCGCGTGCATCGGGAAACACCGGTCACTCATATTCGACAGGCATCGGCTGGCTGGCGGCTTGAAACGCCGCGTGGGGCGGTGCATGCCAAACAAGTTCTTGTGGCGACGGATGCATATTCCAGCGGGCTTGAAGCCTCACTGGATCGCAGCACCGCGACAGTGCATACAAACATCGTGTCAACCTATCCGCTGCCAAAAGATATTGCCGATTCAATCCTTCCGGGCGAACAGGCAGTCTCCGATATTCGCCGCATCCTTTACTACTGGCACAAGGACCCGCATGGCAGGATTCTGTTTGGCACCCGCGGTAGTCTGCGCGGCCCCAACTCCGAACGTGAATTCAATCATGTGCAAGCTGCCATGCTGTCTGTTTACCCGCAACTTGCGGGGCAGCCGATTGAATTCCGTTGGTCAGGCAAAGTAGGGCTTACGGGCAATTTTGTGCCTCATATAAATCAACCCAAACCCGGTTTGTGGACTTCGCATGGTTATTGCGGGCGCGGCGTAGCCATGGCCACCGCTTATGGCACTCTGGTGGGGCAGGTGATAGCTGCCGATCCGGGGATCGGTGAGTTGCCAGTACCACACGGTCCGGCACCCAGTATGCCGCCGGAGCCATTGCGCGGGATGGGAGTGATGGCGGTGACCAATTTTTATCGTCTGCTCGATCTGGTGAATTGAAGCGCAGATGGTCCTCACCCGACCATCTGGCCCCGGCTCAATCCATGCGAATCTTCGGTCGTACTGCGGAAGCAATTGCATCCGACAGCCAGATCATGCTGGCGCGACCGAGTCCGTGCAATTCGGCCTGATGCAGCCGATAGAGCATGGCATGGCTCAACTGAGCGAAACGCCCTCTGATGAAGCGATTGCGAAACAGTCCGTGCCGTCCGAGCGTGCCGAAGGCATTATAGCGACTCAGCGAAACTAACGAGCCGAGATCGCGCACGGAGAAGGGAGGAATGGGCTGCCCTTCCAGCCAGCGCGGCACATGCCGGCCCAGATGCATCGCCTGCTGGCGCGCTACCTGAGCGGTAGGCGGTAGCGGCCTGAGCGCGCCAACGGGTGTGAAACTGGCGCAATCGCCCAGGGCGAACACTCGGTCACCTGTTGTCGCCTGCAGCGTCGGCCCGACCTTCACCTGGCCGGAAGGCGTTAATTCGAAGCCATTGAGCGCGGCAATGACATCCTGTGCCTTGACGCCTGCCGCCCAGACCCGCAGCGAAGCCTCGATGCGCGAACCATCGTCAAGGATGAAGCCGTTTGCGTCCGCGCTGACGACGCGGGTGCCCGTACGAACGTTGATGCCCAGCGTCCTCAACTGTTCGGTCGCGGCCTGCGCAACCTCCTCCGGAAAGGCGGCAAGGATACGCGGGCCGCTTTCGATCAGCGTCAGTTCCAGTTTGGGGCGCAGGTTGCCCGCACCGTAGCTGGCGACGATGTCGAGCAACTGGCTGATTTCGGCAGCCAGTTCCACACCGGTGGCACCACCGCCAACGATGGCGATTGTTAGCGGCTTGCCAAGTTCTGCCGTGCGGAGCAGGTCCGTATAGAGCCGATCATTGAAAGCCTCTGCCTGTTGCAGATCGTCAATGAACTGGCAGTGCTCCACCACGCCCGGGGTGCCGAAATCATTGGCCTTGCTGCCTGCAGCCAGAAACAGGCTGTCATATGGGATGATGCGTTCCCCAAGAACTTCCTCGCCACGGGCCGAGACCACCGGACTGACTGTAATTTGTTGTGCCGCCCGGTCGATCTGCTGCATGGCTCCGGGTAAAAAGCGAAACGAGCACCGTGCAGCCTGTGCAACGAACGAGATGCGCTGCTGGTAGGAATTCGCCGTGCCAGCGGCGAAAGTATGGAGCATCGGTTTCCATACATGGGCCCCGCTGCGGTCGAGTAACGTAATATCGGCGCGGTCGGTGCGACCCAGCCGCTTGCCCAGTTGCGTCGCCAGCGCCAAGCCTGCAATGCCGCCGCCCACGATGACGATACGTTCCCGGATTGCCATATTCGTACTCCAATGAAAGAATTCAGGGGCAACACGCCTTGTTTGCGTCGCTTTTCCCAAGGTTTGGTTGTTATTTGATCGGCATTCCGGCCGGTTGGCCAGAGCAGTTCCTGTTCAAACAGAATCGTCGGAACAGCTCTATCTATTTGTTTTTACGCATTATCCGGACGCAGAACCGTTTCACACTTTTGCTGGAAATGCTCTGAACTGCACTCTTGCGGGGGGGCGGATGTTTCGCCTTTTCAATTCTGCTCACATAGACGTTCGGCGCCTGCTTTTCCACTTCAGAATCCTTTGATAAGGCATCAGGCGTGATCTGCATGGTATTAATTGTTCCATTATAAATAATTTTAATTACAATAGTCCTGTTATGATTTTATATACAAATAAGAAGCAAAGCGGCAGTCAGAGTTAACTGACTGCCGCCATTATGTGATAATTATTGACTGGAGGTCATCTTATCACAATCTTATATTATACTTGTATTTGATCGCGTCAAGCTCATCCTGTTCCGATATGATCATGACGCGATCAACCTTATGTGAGTAGAATAATAGTTAGAAAGAACGCTGGAAGCGGATCATGCCCTGCCAGGCGTCATCTACATCATTGCCATAGAAGGCTTCATGAGCCTTCCAGTCGTCATCGAACTTGGTGTAGGAGACTTCCGGCGTAATGGTGAAGCCGGGGACCAGCTCATATGCGACGTTGGCAGTAACTGCGGTTTTACCCCAGTCGTCATATGCCGCCTGCAGGTTGAAGGCTGCCTTTTCCGTCGCCTTGTATTTCAGGCCGCCCCAGACAGCCCATTCGCCGCCCCACTGACCGTAGTTCTGGTCAGGCGATTCTTCAGACGCATAGGCACCCTGCAACCAGACGGAGAACTGATCGGTGATGTTGAGGTCGCCGCGAACCTTGGCGGCCCACTCTTCAATAACCGCATCGTAAGCGACAACACCGGCGATCGAGCCCCAGCCTTGTGCGTATTTCAAGCCGCCGACGATATGCGGTACATATTCGTCAACCGTGTAGGCATTGCTGTCGCCAGCGCCGCGACGGCCATCATAACCGCCATCATTGTCGCCGCCTTCTTCAACTGCGAGAACTGCGGAGAAGCCGTTTCCGGCATCGAAAGTGTACGAAATCTTGCCGGTACGGTAGCTGCCGGCAGAAATGACGTCATCGTTAATCACGTCGCCGAGATAACCCGTAAAGGTATGGAATTCGGATTCATCGATACCAATCTTCAGGCCGCCGAGTTTGATGTAGGCGAAGCGCATATTGGTGCCATCGCTGGAATCGCCGTAATAGCCATCATCGTTGGACGCGCTGCCGCTATAGTTGAAACGCAGCTCGGTGAAGGTGGACAGGGTGCCGAGCTCGGTTTCCGAAGCGGTCGAAAGGCGAAGGGCGAAGCGGGCGCTCTTGTCCCAGCCGCCGCGCTCAAGGCCGCTATAGGCGTTATCGCCGCCCTTGACGTCGTAACGGACATATCCGTGGACGCGCAAGCAGGTTTCAGTGCCCGGAATATAGAAGAAACCAGCGCCATAAGCATCGCAGACGCGGACATATTCAACGGCTTCCGGTTCTGGAGCGACGATAATATCTGCGGCCTGTGCGGTGGATGCCGACAAGATTGCCGCGGCAGAGCCGAATAAGATGTGTTTTAGTTTCATGAGAGTTGCCTCGATATATAGATAAGGTGACGGCTCATGTTTCTTTCCAATTTATCTTTTAAGCAAGAAGATTTATTCAAATAAAATTCATATTCGGACTCATGTTGCCTTTAAGAGACCAATTGTTTAAAATGAAAAAATTAAAAACAGAATAGTTATTTATACTAATTGAATTATGACATTTTTGTTATTTGACGTGCTTTCGTATGATTTCGGTTCAACAAATCGTTACTTTATTCATCGATTGCTCAATCCTAGAGATGGGGGATGAATGAGTAGTAAGAAAGGGCATCTCGTGGTTCATTCTGATACCCCAGCGGACAAATCAGGGCGCCCCGCGGAAAGAAAAGAATTGTCGCGCGAGCTTGCGTCTGCATTGTTTGGCGCCGCACAAAACTGGAGGACCCTTGCCGGAAAGCAATTGGTCGAAAGAGGCATCCGCACTGAGGTGGCTGCGGCTTTATTGAGTATCGCCGAAGTGGGAGATGGCGCCAAACAGGTTGATGTCGCCGGGCGCATGGGGGTATCGGCCGCGTCATTGGTACGCGTCGTCGATTCTCTGGAGGGCCTGGGTTACGTCAGGCGTGAGGTAGATGAGTTCAACAGGCGCGCCAACCGTCTTTGGTTAACGGGCAAGGGCCAGTCATTCATAGAGAAAATACAAAGCAGTCTGGACGACCTCAATCGCCAGCTGCTCCAGTTCGTCGATACGTCTCAAATATCAACGGCGATATCTACTTTGAGTTCGATTAAAAGCCCGCCGTCACTGACGCGGAAAAGACGTTTGCGTTAAAACAACAACTTAAAGCGCATCCCGAAAAGTGTGAAACGGTCTTGCGACGACAAGATGGGCGATTTTCACCATATCCTTGCAGGACGCCGGCTGGCAGTCAGGTCGCAAGTTTAAAATCCATTGCCCCGATTTTGTTTTCTATCTTTTCACGACAGTTCCGAAGACTGGCGGAAATAGTATCTTCCCGCCCGTGGACCCGAATAGTAGGCAGAACAACTGCCAAAGCATAAAGGCCCAGATGAGTGCGCAAAGCGATTGCAAAGCTGGACATGCCGGTGAAGAAGTCCGATGTGTCTCTGGCGACATCCTTTTCGCATGAAATGGCTTCGAGTTCGTGCGCAATGTCGGCCCCGGCCATGCTTTCTGTCAGGATCTGTCTCGCACGCTCAGCTGGCATCTGGGCGATGATCACGCGTCCTGGTGCCAGCTGATGGACCGGAAAAGGAACCGTTCCCAAGGGGAAGACGACACGCAGCGGCTGCTCGGCAATGCAGCGATCTATCGTCGTGAGACTAGGGCCGATCAAGCTGCAAAGCGCAATGGTTTCACCCAGCTCGCCGCATAATTCTTCAAGTAGCGGTCGCACTTCGGTTACGATGTCGGCCTGCCGACGGTAGACCAGTTCGGAGAGCGCAGGACCAAGACGGAAACCATAACCCTGTGGAGCGAGTTCCACGAAGCCCTCGGCTTCCAGTGATTGCATGATCCGCTGCACGGTGGATCGTGCCAGCCCGACCCGCGCTGCGACCGTGGCCAGGCTTAATCCATTGGGGGAGGCACCGAGTTCGCGCAGAATACCGGCAGCGCGGGCGATAACCTGAATGCTCGCAGTCCTGTCTTCTGTCTCCTTCATTGGCGGTCTCCATATAATTATTGCGTTGTTCACGATATTTTGCATGTTATTGTGATACACTGTACCATATAGCATAGACCATCTTCTCTTCCGGTGCATCAAGGATGATAGCGAGACATGAATTTTGGAAGTTTGGTACCTGATGGAAAGTGCCATTTTGCGGTTATGCATGGGATGACGGTGCATCTGCGGCGCAAGACTGTTTGCAATTTAAATCTCCGGCGCGGTGCGGCGCTTCGCTCGCCCGCCGCCTTTATTCTTTGACCTCCCGGTAGGAAACCTATGGCAAATCACCCCAAAAATTTTGCTGCGACTATTGCTTTGCTGATTGGGCTCGTTCCCGTTGGTGCACTTGCACAGCAGCCAGTACCGACAGTGACCGTCATGACTGCGGAGCCTGTAGATTTTACGGCAACCGTCCGGCTTCCGGGACGCATCAAGGCGTCGACGGTTGCGGAAGTGCGACCGCAGGTCTCCGGCATTCTTCAGACGCGCCTTTTTGAAGAAGGCGTCTCGGTTGACGTCGGGGAGGCGCTTTATCAGATTGAAGACGTGACCTATCGTGCCGCCGTGGCGGCTGCCAAGGCAGCGGTCTCGCAGGCTCAAGCCAATTATGATCTGGCTGTTCTGGAAGCAGAACGTGCCGAGAAACTTCTCTCGACCAATACAGGCTCGGCTGCCAATCGAGACAAGGCCGTCGCGAGCCAGGATGCTGCCGAAGCCGCGTTGCAAATGGCGCAGGCCCAGTTGAGCAGTGCCGAGATCGATCTGGACCGGACAACGGTTCGCGCGCCTGTTGCAGGTGTCATTGGCCTGTCTCAAACCACGACCGGTGCTCTGCTTAGTGCCCAGCAAGCCACTGCGCTGACGACAATCCGGACGCTGGATCCGGTTTATGTCGATGTGACGCTGTCGGCGAATGACCTTCTCAACTGGAGCGCCTCATCCGAGCAGCGGGAGGCCATGAAACACGCCAATGCCACCATGATTCTGCCAAACCGGCAGATATTCGACGCGCAAGGCGAGATCAAGGCCGCAGAGCCGCAGGTAGAGCCGACGACCGGGATGGTGACGTTGCGCGTAAGCTTTCCCAACCCCGACCATAAGCTGCTTCCCGGCCTTTACGTCGAAGTTGAACTGCCGCAGAGCGTCACCAGAAACGCGGTCCTGATACCCCAGAATGCGGTTATGCGTGACGCGAAGGGCGCTGCAAGCGTCTGGGTCGTCGAAGACGGCAAAATAGCGGTTCGTGAATTGACGGTTGTCACTGCTGACGGCAATCGCTGGGTCACGTCGGGATTGAAGGAAGGCGAGTTGATCGTCGTTTCGGGTTTCCAGAAAGCCGGGCCGGGAGCCGAAGTCCAGACCGAGACTGAAGAGCGCAAGCCCGACCCTGCCTCGAGCGGGGCTAACTGATCATGGCTCGTTTTTTCATAGACCGCCCGATCTTTGCCTGGGTTATCGCGATCATCATCATGGGCCTCGGGATTCTGGCGATTCTCCGCCTGCCCATTTCACAATATCCATCCATTGCCGGTCCTTCGATCGTCATTGGAGCGACATATCCCGGTGCATCGGCAGAGACGGTTGCCGACACGGTCGTCCAGCTTATCGAAAAAGAGATGACCGGCCTGGACGGAATGCGTTATATCGACTCCACGACCACTTCGACCGGTCGTGCAACGATAACGCTGACCTTCGAAATCGGCACCGATCCCGATATTGCACAGGTGCAGGTCCAGAATAAGCTGGCTCAGGCGGAAGCAAGCCTTCCTGCGGAGGTGACGCGCCAGGGCGTGACGGTCGAGAAATCCGCGACCGGCTTCCTCATGATCGTCGGTCTTGTGTCCGATGATGGCACGCGCAGCGATGTTGATCTGTCCGACTATCTGAGTTCATATATGGTCGAACCGGTATCTCGTCTGACCGGTGTCGGCAAGGTCGAGGTTTTCGGCGCTGAATATTCCATGCGCATATGGCTCGATCCGCTGAAGCTGAAATATTACGATCTTTCTCCCGATGTGGTTGTCAATGCGATTTCTTCGCAGAATGCGCAGATCTCGGCTGGCGCTTTCGGTGCGATGCCAGCGCCTCCGGGCCAGTTGCTGAATGCGACGATTACCGCCCAGTCCTTGCTGCAAACGCCTGAAGACTTTGAAAGCATCGTCTTGCGGGCCGATACTGACGGCGGGATGGTTCTGCTGCGGGACGTGGCACGAGCGGAGCTTGGCACTGAAAATTACGAAATCTCGTCCTTTTTTAACGGCAAACCGTCGACGGGCATGGCGATCCAGCTCGCATCGGGCGCCAACGCGCTGGAAACGGCCAATCTGGTCAAAGCCAAGATCGAAGAACTCTCGCATAATCTCCCTGCAGGGGTCAGCTATGTCATACCCTATGACACGACACCCTTTGTTCTGATTTCGATTGAAGCCGTGATCCATACCCTGATCGAGGCCATCGTGCTGGTGTTCCTCGTCATGCTTTTGTTCCTGCATAATTTCCGGGCCACGCTCATTCCGACGCTTGCGGTTCCCGTCGTGCTGCTGGGAACATTCGGAATCATGGCGGTGCTTGGTTTTTCGATCAACACGCTAACGATGCTGGCCATGGTGCTCGCAATCGGCCTGCTGGTCGACGATGCCATCGTGGTGGTCGAGAATGTCGAACGCATCATGCGCGACGAGCATCTGGGTCCAGTTGAAGCAACCCGCAAATCCATGGACGAAATCTCGGGCGCACTGGTCGGTATCGGCATCGTGGTCTCGGCGGTTTTCGTGCCTATGGCATTTTTTGGCGGATCGACCGGCGAGATGTACAAGCAATTCGCGGTCACGATCGTCTCGGCCATGATGCTGTCCGTCCTTGTGGCGCTGATTTTTACGCCCGCACTTTGTGCGACCATGCTCAAACCCCATTCTCATGCGCCGCGCAAGGGCATGCTGGCACGGCTGGGCGGGACATTCAGTTCCGGTTTTGAAAAGCGTTTCGACAGGGTTGTCGAGGCTTATAGCGGACTGGTCCGGCGCGTTACGGCGGGGCCGTTGCGCATGCTGGTCGTTTACGGGCTGATAGTTGCAGGGATGGCGGCACTTTATCAGAGCATCCCCACTTCTTTCCTGCCCGATGAAGATCAGGGCGCGCTTATCACCATCGTTCAGTTGCCTTCCGGTGCGACAGCCGAACAAACTGAAGATGTGCTCAAAAAGGTGGAAAAATATTACACCACCGCTGAAGCGCGCAATGTCGAATCTGTTTTCGCTGTTCGAGGCTTCTCATTTGCCGGACAGGGCCAGAACATGGCGATGATGTTCGTCAAGCTGAAAGACTGGGGGGAACGCACTGCCCCCGAGGACTCGGTTGAAGCCATTGCCGAGCGCGCCTTTGGACCGCTGATGGGCGGGATTAAAGAGGCTATCGTCATACCCATCGTGCCGCCTGCGGTCATGGAGCTTGGCACGTCTAACGGTTTCACCGCCTATCTTCAGGCAAATGCGGGCCAGACGCATGAGGAATTGCTGGAGGCCCGCAACATGCTTCTGGGTCTGGCTGCACAGGATAGCCGGCTGACTGCCGTGCGTCCGAGTGGGGTCGAGGATGCTTCGCAGTTCCGGATCAATATCGACTGGGCAAAAGCCGGGGCGGTCGGTGTCACCGCTGCGGATGTGGGTACGTTCCTCAGAACCATCTGGTCGAGTTCTTACGTAAACGATTTTCTTTATGAAGGCCGTGTCAAACGGGTCTATGTCCAGGGTGAACCCTGGGCGCGGACATCACCGGAGGATCTGGGCCTCTGGCGAATTCAGAATGCCAATGGTGCATTCGTCGATTTCTCGACGTTTGCGACACAGGAATGGATCTACGGTCCGCAGCAGGTCAGTCGCTATAATGCTTTGGCTGCGATGAAGATCGAAGGCTCGGCTTCCGAAGGATATACTTCCGGCGACGCGATTGCGGCCATGGAGGAGTTGGCGCAAAAACTGCCGCAGGGGTTCTCGCTGCAATGGACGGGCATGTCGCTGGAGGAAAAGGAAGCGGGAGCAGGCGCGATGCTTCTCTATGCCCTGGCCCTGACCACGGTTTTCCTTTGCCTTGCCGCGCTTTATGAAAGCTGGTCGATCCCGATCGCCGTGCTTCTGGCCATGCCGGTGGGGATTCTCGGGGCTTTGTTGGGAGCCTGGTTTGGCGGCCAGTCAAATGGCGTCTATTTTCAGGTGGGCATGCTGACAGTCGTCGGCCTGACCGGCAAAAACGGGATCATGATCGTCGAATTCGCCCGTGAACGCATGGCGACATTGGGTGAAACAGCGTTGGAGGCGGTACGTGAATCCGCCAAGCAGCGGTTCAGGCCGATTCTGATGACATCACTGGCCTTCGGCCTTGGCGTCACGCCGCTCATGCTTTCCACTGGCGCTGGATCAGGCGCACGCACGGCGATCGGCTATGCGACCGTGTTCGGAACGGCTACGGGCACGGCACTGGCCATCCTGTTTGTCCCGGTGTTCTTCGTGTTGATTACACGCTTGCTGTCTGGAAAAAGCAAGAACACGGAAAGCCAGTCCAGCCAAAGCTGATTGCGCTGTTCTTCCCCGCTGCAATGCGGGGAAGAACCCGATGCTTCCCCTTTGTGCGGGGCAGCACAGAAGGGCGCGTCCTGCAAAATGTCATTCCATCAGATCAGAAGACATCGGCAAGCATCTTGACTGCTGTAATGGCGAGGAAAATGCCGAATAGTTTGCGCAGCACACTTGGTTCAATCGTGTGGGCTGCGCGCGCGCCAAGTGGAGCAAACCACAGGCTCGTCAAAACGATCGCCACCATGCCGCCAAGATTGACATAGCCCAGCGAATAGACCGGCAGACCTTCTTTCCCCCAGCCATTGATAATATAGCCCAGCGTTCCCGGTACAGCGATGATGAGGCCGATGACGGAGGCGGTGCCGACCGCACGCCGAACGGGATAGCTGCATATGCTCAGGGTTGGCACCGTAAGCGTTCCGCCGCCGATACCCATCAAGGTCGAGATGGTGCCAATGCCGGTTGCCATCGCGGCTTGCTGGGGTTTGGGCGGCAGCGATTTGATGGGGTGCCAGCCTTCCGGGGTGAACAGCATGTAAATGGCGACGAAGGCCGCCACGAATGCGAATATGGCCGTCAATATTTCGCCCGGCGCATAGGCTGCGACAAGCACGCCGATCACCACGCCCACCCCGACGAAAGGCCCCCAGAAGCGCAGAAGTTCGCCATCGACGGCGCCACGGGCGCGGTGGGCGCGGATCGACTGGAACGAGGTCGGGATGATCGTCGCAAGCGATGTGCCGACCGCTATATGGGCCCGCAGGGATGGATCGACGTCGAAGAAGGCGAGGACGTGGTAAAGAACCGGCACCACAATAATGCCGCCTCCCACTCCCAGAAGCCCGGCAAGAAAACCCGAAAGACAGCCGACCAGACCCAGCACCAGGGCGAATGTCGTCATGACGGTCAATGTAATTGGCATGGTTCTTTCCATTTGAGTATTCCAGCGGCAGCAAAAACGCGTGCGCGTGGAAAAACATGAAGCTGGCACAGTCGGGAGAAGGGCATGGAAAAATGGCGCGCCGCAGCGCGCCAGAATTTGTCGCGCAGGTCTTCTTCAGACGACTTTGAAGGCTACTTCATCGACGCCGTCCACATGCGCCACCATTTCATCGCCTTTGACGATGGCGCCGACGCCCGCCGGAGTGCCTGCGAAAATCAGGTCGCCAGCGCGCAGTGTGAACAATCTGGAGAGATAGGAGATCATTTCCGGCACCTTCCAGATCATCTGGTTGAGGTCGCCGTTCTGTCGTATCTCACCATTCACCTTAAGCCAGATCGCACCTTGCGTGGGGTGGCCTACAGCTGCCACAGGATGCAAGGGGCCGCAGGGTGCGGATTGCTCGAATGCCTTGCCGGTTTCCCATGGACGACCAAGCTTCTTGGCTTCGCCCTGCAAGTCACGGCGGGTCATATCGAGACCGACGGCGTAGCCATAGACGCAATCAAGGGCCTTTTCGAGCGGTATGTTGTCACCGCCGCTCTGAAGGGCGACGACAAGCTCGACCTCGTGATGAACATCGTTCGTTTCCGGCGGGTAGGGGAAGTCGGCTCCGGCTACGACCAGCGTATCGGGGTTTTTCTGGAAGAAGAACGGTGGCTCCTTGTTGGGGTCGTGGCCCATCTCGATGGCGTGATCGGCAAAATTCCGGCCGACACAATAGATGCGGTGCACGGGAAAGAGCGCCTGGCTGTTAGCCACCGGCAGGGTGGGAACCGGGGCGGGCTTGAAGACGTAGGCGGTGTTGATGGAGGTCATGTCGTTCATTATCTTGCTCCTGCGTAATATTCGATGCGTTTTTCAAAGAGTTCCACCGCCGCGGACAACAGCATGGCCACCGCGAAGAGGATGATTGTGAGAGCCCAGAACCGCTCCATGTCGAAGCTTCTGGAATAGAGTTCAAAGAGTTCGCCATAGCCGATGATGGATACGAGAATCTGCCCGATCACCACGCCCTTCACACCACGGATAAGGCCGATGCGGATGCCCGCGAGGATTTCCGGGAGAGCGGAGAAAACGATGATCTTGGAGAAGATCGCAAAGCGGGAAGCCCCGTAACTGCGGCCCATTTCGATAAGGGATGGCGGCACCTGCATGACGCCTGCGCGTGCATCGAGCACGATGATCCAGACGGCGAACAGGAAAACCGTGACGAAGATTGTGGTTTCGCCGAGACCGAACAGGATCATGAGGACCGGCACAAGGGCCGACAAGGGCGCACTGACGAAGATATTGACCCACAGGCCGAAAATATTATCGACAATCTTGAAGCGCCCCATGGCGATGCCAAGCGGCACGCCGACACTGATAGCGAGGGCCATGCCGATCACGAAGGAGCGGATGGTCACCACCGATGCATTCTGCCAGGAATTGGTCGCGACCAGCTCGAAGCCTGCGGAAATGATGGCGCTCATGGGCGGGATGAGGAATATCACATCCATCCTGCCGACGATTTCCCACATGCACGCCCAGAAGAGGAGCGACGCCATCATGGGTATCTTTATACCGAAGAGTCTCATGGCGCATCACTCCGCATATTGCCGGAGACCCTGCCAGATCTCCTCCACCACATCGAGATAGCCCTTGTCGCGCCGGATGACGTCCGGCGAGGCGGAGCGGTCGATATTGGGTTCCATGATTTGCGAAACGCGCCCGGGCCGGGGCGAAAGCAGAACGATGCGGTCGGAAACATAGACGGCTTCCTCGATCGAGTGGGTTACGAAGATGAAGGTCTTGCGCTCCTTTTCGACAAGATTAAGCAGGTCTTCCTGAAACTTGCGCCGGTTCTGTTCATCGACTGCGGAGAACGGCTCGTCCAGAAGCAGCACATCCGCATTCACCGAGAAGGCCCGGGCAATCCCGACACGCTGATGCATTCCGCCCGAAAGCTCATGCGGATATTTGTCCTCAAAACCTGTGAGGCCGACTTCGCTGATATAATGTTTGGCGATACGGTGGCGCTCAGTCCGGGGGATGCCCTTGAGTTCGAGGCCGAACGCCACATTGCGCAGCACCGTCGCCCAGGGCATCAGCGCAAAATCCTGAAAGACGAAGGCGCGTTCAGGGCCGGGGCCCGTCACGACCTTGCCATTAATCCGGATCTGGCCGGAGGTTGCAGGTACAAGACCGGCAATGATCTTGAGCAGGGTTGTTTTTCCGCATCCGGAAGGCCCCAGCAAGGTCGTCAGCTTGCCGCGCTCGAAAGAGAGGCTGACATTGCGCAGCGCTTCTACATCATTGTAGCGTTTGCAGATGTCGCGCACGTCGACAATGGCGTCGTAATCCACTGCGCCGGAAAAATCAGCAGCACTGGCTGCCATGGGACTGGCCATTTTATTTTCTCCTCTTTTCGGGACGCAGGAAGCGCAGCTCGACATATTGCAAAGCAGCGAGCGTCAGCGTCGAAACGGCGATGATGGATGCGACCGCCGCATACATATGCGCATAATTGGCCACTGAGCGGTGATAGGTGATCAGATCGCCAATGCCGGTCGGCGTAATCAGAAGTTCTGCAAGCATGACGCCGATGAAACCGGCGGCAACGCCAAGGCGAAGCCCGGCAAACAGGACCGGCGTGGCATCGGGAACAATGATCTTGAAGATCTGCTGTCTGCGGCTGCCCTGAAATGAGCGGCACATATCGACAAGCGACGGATTGACGTGCCGTACGGCCTTGTAGGAGTTGAGCACGATCACAGGCAATGCCAGCATGATGACGGCGAGGGTCTTGGCGACGAGGCCGATGCCATAAACGAATGTGACCAGCGGTACGAGCGCTGCCATCGGTGCTGCCTGAAGCACGATGAAGACTGGCGCCAGCAACCATTCGGCCTTGTCCGACAGGCCCATGGCGATTCCAAGGCTAATCCCCAACAGGGCCGATACGGCAACGCCAATTATCAGCGGCTGGAGGGTCAGGGCATAGGCGGGCAGGAGCGTGCCGTCAGCCGCCATTTCAAAAAGGGCGGCAATCGTTTCAAGAAAGGTGGGAAAGGCGAAGCTGATTGGAATGCGGCCAGCAATTTCCCACATGGTAAACAGGATTGCGAGAGACACCACGACCCAGAAGGACTTCCGGCGTTGGGCGAAATCGGTGAGCGCTTCGACGATGCCGGGGGAGCCGTTGTTGGCCCCTCCGGTCGCGCTCACCTTGGAAG
The DNA here is from genome assembly GCF_003149535.1 of Falsochrobactrum shanghaiense. GTDB lineage: Bacteria > Pseudomonadota > Alphaproteobacteria > Rhizobiales > Rhizobiaceae > Brucella > Brucella shanghaiense. The sequence continues at coordinate 93,741 of NZ_QGDB01000002.1, forward strand.
GTGAAGCGGTCATGTCCATCTACTTGTTTCCGATTTTTTCAAGCACTGCATTGAGCGCGGTGAGATCCCAGAAATCTTCGACTTTCAGCTCTTCAGGCTTGCCTTCGAGCGCGCCGGAAATGGTATAAAAGTCAAAGTCGTCGCGGGCGGCATCTTCACCGCCGCCATTGAGCGGCAGAACGGCCGCGGCCTCTTCGAAATAGGGCTGAATGTCGGCAATCATATCGGGTGTTGCATCGGGCAGCAGCTTGTATTGGTCGCGCAGGGCGGCTGCCGCCTTCGGATCGGCCTGAACCTCGCGCCATGTCGTCAGGATGCTTTCGATGAGGATTTCAACATCCTTCTGGTTCTTGGAAAGATAGTCGGTATTGGCGAAGAGCGCCTCATCCGTCGCGCTGACTTCACCCAATGGCAGGAAAGCGAATTTGCCCGGTGCTTCTTTTTCGAGAATGCGCTTGCCCGACGAATCCACGATGGTCGCCTTGACATTGCCTTGCAACAGCGCACCGGTTCTCACTTCCGCACCCGGCACATAGGAAATGTTGGAATAGGCGATGTCGTTCTTGTCGGCCATCAGCTGCATGATGGCCTCGGTGCCCGAGCCGCGCGAATGCACCGCGATCTCCTGACCGTCGAGATCCTTCCATTCCTTGTAGAATTCGGTGTTCACGACCGGATAGAACTGGAGTCTGGAAAGCTGCATGAAAATGCGGATCGGCGCCTTGACCTTTTGAAGCAGCGCATAGGGGCCGCCTACACCAATATCAGCCTGCCCGCCGACTACGGCCTGCGCCGCAATATCCTCGCTCTTGAGGAAGGTGATCTTTATATCGACGCCTTTCTCTCTGGCGCGCTCAAAGGCAGCGAGAAGATGAACGGATTCGACCGTCGCGATGTCGCCAAAGGCGATACGCATCGGATCGGCCATGGCCAATCCGGGAATTGCGGTGGAAAGGCAAAGGGCTGCCGCGACCGCAGACGCCCTCAATCGTCTGACAAAAATGCTCATTCTCATTCCTCCCATAATCAGGTTTAGCCTTAAACCCAATCTGAAACCAATTCTTCATTAATTTATAATGGTGTCAATATAGGAAATGTGATGGATAGCTCTGAGAAAATGTCACCGCAATTAAAATTAAGGTCAATATATTGATATATAATAATAAAATATTTTCGTTTTTTAATAATTCAATCAAGATTGACAGGCGTGTATGGGGCCGTTATAACGAAACCAATCAGAAATTGGTTAGGTTTGAATATGGATAGCGGCACAGAAGCGGACATTCTTTCCCGTCTGCGAGACTTTCTGGCGACGGCTGAACTTTCGGATGGCGGGCGTGTACCAGCGGAGCGCGTATTGGCGGAAACACTGGGTGTGGGTCGCGGCGCCTTACGCAAGGCGCTGGCGACATTGCAGGCAGAGGGCGTAATCTGGCGGCATGTCGGCAAGGGCACTTTCACGGGAGAGCGCCCTATAGATACTGTTGCCGATATTCAGGCGATGGTTCAGCGGACCAATCCGCCTGAGGTCATGAGCGCCCGTATCGCCTTCGAGCCGGAAGTGGCACGCTGCGCTGCTCTCAATGCGACGCCCAGTCAGATCGTGGAAATACGCAATTGCATGCTCAAAGCGCAGCAGGCGCCGACATGGCGCATCTATGAGCAGTGGGACAATCGCCTGCATCGGGCGATTGGGGAAGCTTCGCAGAATTCACTTCTTCTTGGGCTTCTTGATACGCTGAACGCGGTACGCCGTGCGGTGACATGGGGTCGCTTGCGAAACAATCCGGTTCGCCCGCCTCGGGATCATCATTCCTTTGAGGAGCACGCCGCAATCGTTGAGAGTATAGCCAATCGCGATGGTGCGGGTGCGGCAGACGCCATGCGGCGGCACCTGCGCAGTGTAGAAAACCATATGCGTGACCTGAGCTGAATGTGCCTATGCAGTGAGCGCCTGCGGTCCGGATTTCTCATTTTAGAGCATGTCGTTATCCCGAAACCGGTTCCCACTTTCGGGCGACATGCTTTAGGCTGGACATCAATCCGGGTAGGGTAAATATTCTCGACATTCATATATGAGGAAAGTAATCATGTTTTTGACATGAGAATCTGCGATTCGACTGAATTTCGGCGAACTGCGTCATTAGAGCATTTCCAGCAAAAGTGTGAAACGGTTTTGCGTCGGATAATGCGATAAAACAAAGACTTGAGACGCGGTTCAAGCGATTCTGTTTAAGCAGGAACAGCTCTAGAAAGGGGATATTTATGAGGGCCGGTCTTATTTGCAGCTTGATGCTGGCTGCTGCAATCATGCCGTCGGCGGCATTTGCCGATAGTGTGACTGTCACCCACGCCAAGGGTGAGCTTACCCTTGATGGGGTGCCGCAAAAGGTTGCCGTTTTTGATCTGGCCAGCCTCGATATTATCGATGCTTTGGGCGTGGATGCCGTCGCGGGCGTGCCGAAGAGCGAGGATGGTTCATTCAATGCCCCGGCCTATTTGTCTAAATATGCAGATGGAAAATATGTAGGGGTCGGAACGCTTTTCGAGCCGGACATCGAAGCGCTCAAGGCATTGAAACCCGATCTGATTATTATCGCGGGCCGTTCGTCGCGCCAGTATGACGCCGTTAAGGACATCGCACCGACTGTTGACCTGTCACCGGCCGGTGAAGGTCTGGTCGCAGATGGGATCAAGACGACCAGAACATTGGGCGAAATTTTTCACGTTGAAGAGAAGGCTTCGGCAGAAATAGCGCAATTGAATGCTTCGGTGGATGCCCTGCATTCCGCAGCGCCCCAAAACGCGAAGGCGCTCGTCTTGTTCGCCGTCGGTGAAAATTTCATGCCGCATGCGCCCGGAGCGCGTTTTGGCACGCTTTACGACTATATAGGGCTTGCTTCGGTGATGGAGCCCTATGTTGCACCGGCAAGGACTGATGCTTCGGCAAGGAAACGTCCGGAGCCCGGCTCACCCGAGGCGGAAGCTGCAAGGAAGAAGCAGATCGAAGCTCGTGATTCCGCTTTGGCGCAATCGCCGGATTGGATCGTCACCCTTGATCGGGGAGCAATTTCGAGCCCGGAACCGAGCGATATTGCGCAGCGTCTGGAAAAGGTCGAAACAGTTACCGCGACACCGGCCTGGAAGGCGGGTCAGGTTATCCACCTCGATCCGCGTGCGTGGTATCTGGTGGGCAGCGGGATTCAGAATCTGACGAATACAGCCAAGGACATCACCTTGCAGTTCGCTGAAAACAAGTAAACATTACACCGCCGTGCCCGACAGGGTGCGGCGGTTTCGCCTTCTGGCTCTCTTATTGGCCGCACTCTGATTCCATTGCCTGAGTGGTGATTTGGTCTGAGCACAAAGATGTCACGGCTGCGTGGACGAGCCCCTCGCGGAGATCGATGCGGCCCCCCCGATCCCACACGGGCACTGGAAGACGGCGACATTTACCGGAGCGCTCAGGCTCTCCGGCATGAGCGCGCCCATGGTCCTCGACAGTGCGATGAACGGGGTGGCGTTCCAAACTTAAAGCTGTCTTGCGCGCCAAAGCTGAGCGAGCGGTCGAGGGCTTATGGAATGCGCCAACTCCTTCAAATCATGCGGATATGACCCGAGTAAAGTGGAAATTCCCCAGCAGCAGGCCCGGCATGGCAATCTTTCCGGTGCGGCGCGCAGATGAGGTCTTCATTTTGCATAATTAAAGTTGACTAAAAGAATCATGATTATATACCCCCTATTTAACTTGAGTCATTGAGTCTACTTAAACATGGGGTGAAAGCATGTCGTGCCTGCAGATTGAAATTCGGAACAAAAACAGATGGGCCGGCCATTTGCTGGCCACGACGATGCTGGGCAGCGCAGTTGGGCTGATTTTGACCGGCGCGATGCCAGCGGGGGCGCAAGAACAGGCCGGGACACAGGGCGATACGCCAGCAAGGGCCGCGAATGGCGCAAAGGAAAATGTGCTTCAGCTTGATACGATCACCATCTCGCCGCTCATCGGCAATCAGGCAGTTATCGATGCCATTGGTGCGACGAGCATTGTTACCCGGCAGCAGATCGATCGCATCCAGCCAACGACTGCCGCTGATCTGTTCCGTTCTACTCCGGGGGTTCATGCTTCGCTTAACGGTGATGACCCGGCAACGTCGATCAACATTCGCGGATTGCAGCAATATGGCCGTGTTGCCGTGACACTGGATGGCGCACGACAGGATTACTGGCGGGTCGGTCACGGTTCGGGTTCGTTCTATATCGAGCCGGAAATGCTCAAGCAGGTCACGGTCATTCGCGGGCCGGTTTCCAACGCTTATGGTTCGGGTGGGATTGGCGGTCTCGTGGCGTTTGAAACCAAGGACGCGCGCGATTTCCTGAATGATGACGAAACGTGGGCGCTCAGTGAAAAGCTGCGATATGAGAGCAATGGCAAAGGCTTTTTGACGAGCACGGTCGGTGCTTACCGGTTCAACGAAAACGTCGACGTGATCGGCAATATCAATTACCGCGACAGCGATGAATACAAGAACGGCGATGGCGATTATGTGCGCTGGACCGGTGAAAGAGCGATCAGCGGGCTTGGAAAGGTCACGCTGCGCCCGGCGGATGGGCACGAGGTGAAGATGGGCTTTTCCCGCCAGAAATATGATGACATCATGACCGGCAGCAGCGGTTCGTCCTCTGCGAGCCTGTCACGTTACGACGCCGATACGATTGTCAGCACCTATACCGGCAGCTACACCTACAAGCCGGATGACAATCCGCTCTGGGATCTGTCGGTCAATGCCTATTACAGCGACACCGACAATGACCAGTATCAGGTCTGGTCGAAGGCGAATATCGGCAATACCCGCTATTACGATGTGTCCACCGCCGGTATCCGCGCCTATAACAGTTCGCGTTTCGAAACCGATGCGATGACCCATACCCTGACCTACGGCATGGATTACTACAAGTTGCGCGGCGAATCCGACACCGACAATTTCGGCAATGGCGAGCAGCAGGCTTATGGCGGTGTTCTTCAATGGCAGGGCGATTACCAGAACTGGCTCGAACTGATCGGTGCTGTTCGCTATGACGGATATAAGCTCGACGGCTCCACGAAAGGCACGCCCGACGTTCCTTCAGAAGAGGTAAGCGTCGACGGCAATCGCGTTTCGCCGCGCCTGAGCATCGGTGTCACGCCCTTCGACGGGGTGCAATTCTATGGCCTTTATTCACAAGGCTATCGTGTGCCCCATATGCAGGACATGTTCCGGCAAAATGGCGCCCATGGGGCGACGGGCTATGAGCCTAATCTTTTCCTCGAACCGGAAGTCGCGACATCTTATGAGTTCGGGATCAATCTGCGCCAGGACAACCTGATCGAAGCGGGAGACCAGTTGCGCACGAAGCTCAATTTCTTCTACACGGACGTCAAGGATTACATCAATACGGTGACGGTTCGGAGGGCGGGGGGCGTCAATATAACGACCTCGGAAAATGTCGGCACGGCGCGCCTGCGCGGCGTCGAGCTTGAAGGCACCTATGATAGCTGGTGGGGCTACGTCAATCTGGCCGCATCCTTCACGGATGCGGAAATGAAGGACGGCATTTACAAGGGTGAAGCGCTCAGCAACACGCCGCTGGATAATGTCAGCGCAACCTTGGGCCTCAAGGCGTTCGAAGACAAGCTGATCTATGGTGTCGAATATGCAAGCATGGGCAAGGTCACCCGCGTGATCAGCAATGGCGTCAAGGTCTATCCGCGCGTGGATCTGGTCAATGTGTTCGCCAACTGGCAGGTCACAGATAATATGAAGCTCGATTTTGGCGTCGATAACCTCTTCGACAAGTCCTATACCGACGCACAAACGGGATGGGCGACCGCTTCGGATATTGAGCAGGGCAAGGGACGGACGTTCAAGATTGCCCTTACCGGGCGCATTGGCGGCTAATCCAAGTCAAAGGCACCGCGCCGGTAGGCGACGCTATGCACCAACATATATCATGTCGAGTTATATCATGCCTGATCAGACTTCCGATCTCCTGAGTTTTGCTCATATTCATCTGCAACGGGGTGAAACCTATCTGCCATCCATTATCGATCGCCTGAACTCCTATGATCCCCTTTACGAAAAAAGAGGGCAGAGCCACATCTTCCGCTATGCTTTCGGGCAGGCTGAAATCAGGGTGGAAGAGGATGGGTATCGGGTGGCACTTCAGGCGGCTGAAGGCGTTGGCCTGCATCGCCTCAAGGATCTCGCCGCCGTCGCGATCAAGCTCTATACCAAGGAAGAAGCGCCCGAAATCGTCTGGCTGGGCGACCGGGCGGACGAAAAAATATTGCCGCAGTTCCGGTTGATGCGCGTCATATCTGCCGACAGGCTGACGCCACATATGCTGCGCGTGCGATTGTCGGGAGAGGATTTGCGGCGGTTTTCGATGTTTGGCGCGATGCATGTTCGGCTCCTGTTGCCAACGCCGCAGGTATCGCAGCCGGTTTGGCCTATCATGGGGGCGAACGGGCTGCCGTTCTGGCCCGATGAAATGCGCAAGCCTGCTTCGCGTGCCTATACAGTCCGCAATCTGAATCTCGATGAGGGCTGGCTGGAAATAGATTTCTATCTGCATGAAATCGAGGGGCTTGCCTGCCAATGGGCCAAGGCGGCAAGGCCGGGCGATGCGATTGGCCTGATGGGGCCGGTCGGACGACCGCTGCGCCGCGCGCGTCGCTATATCATCGGTGCCGATGCAACCGGCCTGCCAGCGGTCGGGCGAATGCTGGAGGAATTCAGCTCCGACGTCACCGGTCGCGTGGTGCTCGCCGTCGACAGCGCCGCTGACATCCAGCCGCTGTCGCATCCGGAAGGGGTGACGATAGACTGGATCGTCGATGCCGATGCAAGGCGCGCCGCGGATATGCTGACGAGCAGGCTCTGCGACATGCCCTGGCCGGAAGGAGAGGGTGGTTTTGGCTGGTTTGCCGGTGAGGCCGATCAGGCCCGGATCATCCGCGCATATTGGCGACAGACACTCGGTAAAAGCCGGGACGAAACGCTCGTCGCGGGGTATTGGCACAAGAATACTGTCGGCTTTATGGCAGGATGATGTGGCAGGTCAGCGAGCGAGTACGGAAGCATCCTTGCAAAAGGTTTGTGAACGGATTGTGTTGATAGATGTGCTGAACGGCAGCTCGGTGATCAGGAAATTTCTCGCCTGCGAGCGTTGACTTGTATAAATTCAATGCGGCCATCGGATATTGATTCGAATTTTACGTGGAAGAGATACATATGTCAGCCATGGACACAGTTGCCGGCGGACGGCAGGTGCCGACCGATTTGCGGCGGTCGGTTTCCAATACTATCAAGGGCTCAGCCGGTAACCTCGTCGAATGGTACGATGTTTATGTATATTCCGTCTTTGCTGCCTCGTTTGAGCATCATTTCTTCAGCGCCGAGGATGCCAACGCCGATATTTATATCTGGGCGATCTTTGCGCTGACCTTTCTGATGCGCCCGGTCGGCTCGTGGTATTTTGGCCGCTTCGCTGATCGTTACGGGCGTCGCGCGGCGTTGACTCTTTCAGTGTCGATCATGTCGGCGTGCTCATTCATCATTGCAATCACGCCGACGCAGCTCACGATCGGCGGGTTTGCTGCCGTCATCCTGATTTTGTGCCGTCTGGTCCAGGGTTTTGCCACCGGCGGAGAATATGGCACCTCGGCTACCTATCTGACAGAAGCAGCCGTGCCCCGGCATCGCGGTTTTCTGGCATCCTTCCATTATGTGACGCTGGTGGGCGGGCATGTTCTCGCGCAGGCGCTGTTTCTGGCGCTGCTGCTGAGCACCTCCCACGAGGCCATCAGTGAATGGGGCTGGCGTTTGGCATTCCTGATCGGCGGCGTTGGGGCCATCGTCGTTTTGTGGATGCGCCGGACCATGGACGAATCCATGAGCCAGGAGGAGCTGCAATCGGTCAAGAAGGAGGGCGGGGCGGCGACCTCCGGCTCTCTGGCCGAATTGTTCACCCAATACTGGAAGGAACTGCTTGCCTGTTTCCTCGTGACCATGGGCGGAACGGTGGCCTTCTATGCCTATTCCATCAACGGGCCGAACATCGTCAAGGCTTCATTCTCGGACAGCAGCCCGATCACCGGCTCGGTAGTTTCTCTGATTGCGCTGATCATTCTCATGGTGCTGCAACCCGTCGGCGGTTATATATCCGACCGTATCGGTCGCCGTTCCCTGCTGGTTTTCTTCGGCGTCGGCGGTGTTTTGTTTACCTGGGTCCTGTTTTTCGTGCTGCCTGGCGTAACAAACAGCTTCCTGGCTTTTGCCATTCTTACGGTGGGCTTCATCATCCTCACCGGCTATACCTCCATCAACGCGGTGGTCAAGGCGGTCATGTTCCCGACGCATATCCGCGCACTGGGCGTCGGTCTGGGTTATGCGATTGCCAATTCCTGTTTCGGCGGCACCGCGCCAATGCTATATGCTGCCGCAAAGACCAGCGGACATATTCCACTGTTTGTTGGCTACGTCACGGTGCTTATCGCGGCATCGCTCATTGTCTATCTGTTCCTGCTCCGAAATCATGGGGCTAACTGGCTCGACGCCCCGGAGGAGATGCAGCGGCGCAGGGACAGCAAGGAACACCGCACCTTCCCGATGGGAGTGTGAACATAAATACCGTAATGCGGATGAGGGGCTTTCGGCGCCGCGTTTAAATGCGGCACCCAAGGTTTTGATCAGGGCAGGCCAGTCAAAGCGCGCTTCGTCATCCGCATTACTCTGAAACGATCACGGTTCTCGGGTGAACCGATCATCGGCATTCTGAAAAAGCATCGGGCGGAGTCGATGATGGATGTATCGACGCTTCGCGAGATGCCGGCCAAAAACGTCGGGCCCGGATCGATACCGATCACCCCTTCTATTGGCGCAGCCTCCCGTTCCTGTCTTGCGCGCAATCGGGAATTCCAATAACGTGATCGTAATAGTCATATTATTGCCTATTGCGACCCATATCTACAGGCTGCCAAAACAACATGCTTGCACCTTTCCTGATCATGCTGCGTGAGGGGCTGGAAGCCGCCCTCATTGTCGGCATTATTGCCAGCTATCTGCGCCAGACGGGGCGCGGGGCCTGGCTGCCAACCATCTGGGTGGGCGTGCTTCTTGCCGTTGCCCTGTCGCTCTTTACCGGCGCAGCCCTGCTGCTCGTCAGCGCCGAGTTTCCGCAAAAGGCGCAGGAAGCCTTTGAGGCGGTGGTCGGGCTTGTTGCCGTGGGCATATTGACATGGATGGTCTTCTGGATGCGCCGCGCCGCGCGCTCGATCAGATCGGGGCTGCAGGCCGATATTGAACACGCCATGACCGCACCGGAAGGCGCGACCTGGGCGCTGCTCGGCATGGCCTTCTTCGCAGTTGCACGCGAGGGGCTGGAATCGGTGTTCTTTCTGCTGGCGATCTTCCAGCAAAGCCCCGGCCCCGCTGCGCCTTTGGCGGCGCTTGCCGGTGTTGCGGTCTCGGTCGTCCTCGGACTTCTGATCTATTGGGGCGGCGTGCGCATCGATTTGCGGCTCTTTTTCCGCTGGACCGCCATCTTCATCCTCTTCGTCGCCGCAGGGCTTCTTGCGGGCGTGCTGCGCAACCTGCATGAAGCGGGCCTGTGGAACCACCTGCAAACCGTCGTTTTCGACCTGTCGGAAAGCCTGCCGGTGTCCGGGCTTGCAGGGACCATACTCTCCGGCCTCTTCGGCTATGACGATACGCCGACGCTGGGCGAAGTGCTGGTCTGGGGAGGTTATCTTGCCACCGCCTTGTTTTTCTTTTTGCGACGGCATCCCGTTTCCGCCCCGCAGGCCGTGAAAGGATAATCCATGCGCGATCCCGGCAAGACCTCTGCACCTTCGCGGCTGATGCCTGTCGCGGTTGCAATATCTGCACTTTTGGCAATCGCGGGCGCTGGATTGTTCTATTATGCGACGCAGACTGCCAGCGGGCCGGAGCGCGGCAATATTCACAAGGTCGTCGTGGGTGCGAAAAGCTGCGATCCGATGGACTTTTCCCTCTCCGCCGGACGGGCAACCTTCGAGATTCACAACGCTTCCGACAGGCCGATCGAATGGGAAATCCTCGACGGCGTGATGGTGGTGGAAGAGCGTGAGAACATCGCTCCCGGCTTTCATTCGCTGCTGACCGCCAGGCTCAAGCCCGGAACCTACGAGATCACCTGCGGCCTTCTGTCGAACCCGCGCGGCAAGCTTACCGTTGCCCCTTCCGAAAGCTCTGAAGCCGAACGTGCCGCCCCGCCTGTCACGGCTTTTATCGGCCCGCTTTCGGAATTCAAGGTCTATCTCGCTCTCCAGTCTGCGGCGCTGGTAAAGGAGACAGGACGGCTTTCAGCAGCGATTGATGCTGGAAATATCGAGGAGGCGAGGGCCGCCTGGCTTGCCGCGCGTTTGCCGTACCGGCGCATGGAGGCAGTCATGGGCCGCATCGCCGATCTGGAAAACGCCATCGATCCTCTGTCCGATTATCTGGAGAAGCGCGAGGAGGATCCGGCATTCACCGGCTTCCACCGCATTGAATACGGGCTTTGGGATAAGCACAGCGTTGCGGACCTCGCACCCGTGGCTGCACAGCTGCTCGCCGATGTTACGGCGCTCAAGGAGCGTCTGCGCGCTCTGAAGCTTGCTCCCGCAGATCTTGCCAGCATGGCTGAGCGGCAGGCTGAACGGTTGGCAACGGCCCAGATCATCACGGGTGAGGACCGCTGGTCCGGCGCGGATCTGCCCGGCATCGAGGCCAATCTTGACGGCATCGCCAAGGGCGCAGGCCTGCTCCTGCCGCTGGTCAGGGAGGCTGCGCCCGACATTGCCCATACTTATGAGGAACGCCTTGCTGGCGCGCGCGCCGCATTGGCCGCGACTGCCGGAGAGGCTTCCGGCTATCCATCCTATGGCAATCTCGACCAGCCGGTTCGCGAGAGGCTGGCCACAGCTTTTGCCGATCTGGGCAAGGCGATTGCTGCAATAAATCCTGCAATCGGACTGGAATAGAACGATGACGCGGCAAGATGATAAGGGCTCGGTGAAAGGACTGCTGACAAGCCGGCGTAAAGTGCTTGGCGCAATCGGCGCGGTCGCGGCCTGTCCCTTCATGCATTCCTCGCGCGCAGCAATGGCTGAAGCGCCCCCGCGCCATGTCACCGACGCCCCCGCCTTCAACCGGGCCTCGCCGGAAGACCGGGTGGAATTTCACGGACGCTATCAGGCGGGCATCACCACGCCCCGGCCTGCCAATGGCATGATCGCCAGCTTCGCCGTGGTTGCCACGACGCCCGGCGAGCTGGAAAACCTGTTTCGCCGCCTCACCGACCGGATCGCCTTTCTGACGACCGGCGGTCCCGTTCCTGAACTCGATTCCAAGCTGCCAGCCGCCGATTCCGGTATTGTCGGCCCTGTTGTGCATCCCGACGCCCTGACTGTAACCGTGTCGCTCGGCGCATCGCTCTTCACCAGTCGTCCATGGCTTGCGCCTCTCAAACCAAGGCGGCTCAAGCGCATGACGCGCTTTCCCAATGATGCGCTGGATGCGAGCCTTTGCCATGGCGACCTGACGCTGCAAATTTGCGCCAATACGCAGGACACCACGATCCATGCGCTGCGCGACATCGTAAAAAACCTGCCCGACCGGCTGATCCTGCGCTGGAAACAGGAGGGCAACGTCCCCGTGGTCGTTCCCGGTCCGGACGGCACGACCCCCAGCGCGCGTAACTTCCTTGGTTTTCGCGACGGTTCGGCCAATCCTGATGGTGGCGACGAGGCGTTGATGGAGCGGCTGGTCTGGATTGGACCCGACCGCGGCGAGCCGGACTGGGCGCTTGGCGGCAGCTATCAGGTGGTCCGCATCATACGCAATTTCGTGGAACGCTGGGACCGGACACCACTGGGCGAACAGGAGAAGATCATGGGCCGCGTGCGCGCGAACGGCGCACCGCTCGATCATCGCGACGCCGGTGAATTCGACGTGCCGGATTACAGGCAGGATTCCGATGGCAGCGCGACCCCTTTGGATGCCCATATCCGGCTGGCCAATCCGCGTCGGCCCGAAACGGAGAAGAACATCATCCTGCGCCGGCCATTCAATTATTCGAATGGCGTCACGAAATCCGGCCAGCTTGATCAGGGCCTGCTGTTCATCTGTTATCAGGCCGATCTGGACAAGGGTTTCATCGCAGTACAGCGCCGTCTCGATGGCGAACCGCTCGAGGAATACATCAAGCCTGTCGGTGGGGGGTATTTCTTCACCCTGCCCGGCGTGCGGGATGCCTCGGATTACCTCGGCAGCACACTTCTCGCCGCAGCGCGGGCGCTTGCTTCCGATCAAACCCAAACCAAGCAGGGAGACTGACATGAAACCGAGACTCCTCCTGAGCGCCGCAGCTTTCGCGCTCTCCATGACGACCGGCCCGGCATTCGCCCAGGTCGACGCGCTGGCGCTGGTCGAGCCGATTGCGGAATACAAGATCTATGTCACCGAAAAGACCGACGAGTTGTTGAAAGGCACGACCGAATTCGTCGCGGCGGTCAAGGCCGGTGATGTCGATAAGGCCAAGGATCTCTTCGCCCGGGTGCGCATGTCTTACGAGGCGATTGAACCGATTGCCGAACTTTTCAGCGATCTCGACGTTTCCATCGACAGCCGCGCCGACGATTATGAGAAGGCCGAGCAGGATCCGGAATTCCCCGGCTTTCATCGCATCGAATATGGACTATGGGAGAAAAATTCCACGCAAGGGCTGGATCCGGTCGCCGACAAGCTGCTGGCCGACGTGACGGAACTCCATGCCCGCATCGCAAATCTGACTTTCCCGCCGGAGAAGGTCGTTGGCGGTGCTGCGGTGCTGATGGAGGAGGTGGCTGCGACAAAAATCTCCGGCGAGGAGGATCGCTACAGCCACACCGATCTGTGGGATTTCAAGGGTAATTTCGACGGTGCCTACAAGATCGTCGAACTGGTGCGTCCGCTGATCGCCGATAAAGAAGCCGATTTTCTCAAAACGGTGGATGATAACTTCAGCAAGGTCGATACGATTCTCGCCAAATACAAGGAAGGAGACGGCTATGTCTCCTACGAGAAGCTGACGGATGAGGACCGCAATATGCTCGCCGCTGCGGTCAATACGCTGGCTGAGGATCTCTCGACGCTCCGCGCCAAACTCGGCCTCGAATAGAACGAAATTGGTCGCGGAGCGAATAGGCAGCATCGCTTCCCGGTCCATTGTCCTTCGCCACAATAGGGTATCCGCGCGCTCAGGCGCGGTCCCCGATCATTCAGCTGCCAGTCTGATCATCATGCGCTTATAAAGGCGATAAGCCATGCCGGGCCAGCCGATCCAGATCATGGCGACACAAGGCATGATCGTGCGCCAGTACAGGTTGCGAAGCTTTTTTCGCCCCTCCCTGCTTGCCAACAGGGAACCGCTGATATTCGGGGCGACCCGGTAATAATGGGCAATTTCCCCCGCTCCGAAAGGCTGGCGCAGAAGCCATTTATCACGAAATCTGCGCAAGGTTTGCAATTCCAGGCAATCGTCCGGACGGCCCTGGACCGCACAACAGGCCGTCGTCAGAAAGCAGTGGTCGAATTCGAAATCTCTTTCGTAGACCCCGCAGGCGGTTCCGCTTGCGAAATTTGCATTGAATTCCGCCAGTGCCTCGACATAAAGCTTTTCGAAATCCTCGGTATCCAGAGTTTCCCGCATGAATGCAATCTTCATCGAGTCCTGGCGTATCACACCGGTTTCTATGGTCACCGGTGACTGTCTGCGCAGAAAGTAGGAAATCTGGTTGCCGATGGTATGGTTGTCTATATCGAAAGAGGCGTCCAGAAAAAATTCGGCAACGGGGGCATCCATCTTGCTATATGCGTATGGCCCGCGTGCTCCCGGAGAAAACCCTCCTTCCATGCGTACCGATTGTCCATTGGCTGCTGTTATCTGAAAATAGATACGGTCCGTCTGGCGATAGCTGATCCGCCTTTGTACAGTGTCGGCTGCGCCATCCTTTCCAGCCCAGTAATGGATGTCCGATTTCCCGTCGCGGAGGGTAACGACTGCCCTGTCGGTATAGGCCAGAGCGGAAACATCGATCTTTCCGCCTGTGATCCTGTCTCCTGCAGTACGCAGTTCAATGGAAAATCCGAGTTCCGGTTGGGAAACCAAATGGTCGGAACGCGAGACGGTGCCATAATCAAACGTATGTACGATTTCGAGGTTTTCCGTCTTTGTGTCGCTCGAAGCACTTTGCTCAACGATAGGGACAACTTTTACGCGCCACTTTCCGTCCTGCTTTTCGACACTGCATGTAAAGTCGGCCAGAGCAAGTTCAGGAAACAATGATGTAGCCGCCGCCGCAGGGGCTGCGGATAATAGAGTGCGTCTGGTGAACCTGTGCGACATCTTTCCCGCCTCTTTCATTGTTCGGTATCCTCTTGTGCCTGAAGTTCCTGGAGGGTGCGCAGCCAGGGAATATTAAAAACAAATGCCTGTTCGTCCTTTGCCGCCAGCAGGGTCTCGCCTGTCGGGGACAGGCCGATGGAATAGGTGCCGTCATCGGGCCAGGTGGCGATGGTTTTCATCTGCTCGAAATCCATTATTGCCAGCGAGGTGTCGCTCGCCGCGAATTTGGCGTTAAACACGACATGGGGGCGGTCCGGACGGAATTCGAGTTGCAAGGGGATCATGGGAGAACGCGCTTTGCGCGGCCCCGACCAGTCACGCGTCCGCCATACGCTCATCTGGTGGCGATTGTCGAAAACCACGAGATGGCGGCTGTCGGGGCTTGCTCCCATCGCGTGCGGCCAGTTGACCCCGTGCAGCCGCCGAAGCCCGGCAAGCGTTTGCGGGTTCCATAGGGCTATCTCGGTCATCTGGTGCTGGCCGCTTGCGATCGCGCTCCCATCGGGAAGCCATGCAAGAGGGCCGCCGATCCGCATGGGCCCCATACGCGTTACAGCTGTAATTTTGCGTGTTTTGACATCGTAGATTTTAAGAAAGCCATCCGCGGTGGAAAAGGCGACCGCAGTGGCATCCGGTTTCCAGACAATATCGATGATCTCGTGCGGTTCGTGAATCTGCGCGACGGCATATCCGGAATCCGTATCGTAGATATAGGCAGCTTCGGTCGTCTGGCCGCTCGCCTCGCGATAACTCGAAATGGAGGCGATGAGACGCCCATCGGGTGAAAAACGATGGCTTCGCCCACGATAGAGGTCGTGCTGTTTGATGCCGGCGCGTACATCCCATATTTGAGGTGGTTCCTGACCGATGACAGCGCGATAGGCATCAGGCGCGAAAGCACTCCCCCTGCCTGCCGGCGGAAGCGGCGACGCGCTTTGTCGGCCTGCCGCAAGAGGCCGGATTTCCACGCGCCGGTTTGAACTGCGGCTTTCGCGGCTTTCATTGGAAGCGACCGGATAGCGGGTGCCAAAACCGCTGACTGGCAGGCGGGAGGCTTCGATACCATGCTTCTCGACAAGGTAGCGCTGCACCGCCCATGCACGGCGAAGGGACAGGGCATCGTTGACATCCAGACGCCCGGTGGCGTCTGCATGGCCTTCAATTGACAGCGCCGTGTCTGCGTCTTTCGCCGATTTCAATATTTCAGCCGCCTTGTCCAGCGTGTCAGCCGCTTCCGGTGCAAGAATATCGGAGTCAAAAGCGAATGCAACATTCAACGGACCGTCATGCCCGAACGACAAATGCCATTGCGCAAGAAGCCAATCCGGAATCCGCGGCTCATAGGGTTGCTTTTGCATGATAAGCGCATTCTCTATCAGCGACGATTTCCACGAGAGCCAGTCGGCTGGCGCGCCATCCATGGAACGTATCGTCTCAAGCAGCCCTTTTGCCTCGGTGAATTGCTGCGCGGCAATCCTGTTATCCGTCATTGCCTTGAGCAGATGCTGGCGGCGCGCCGCCGACCATGGAAGAGACAGTTTTTCGCGATAGAGGTCGTGGGCCTTGTCAAAATGCCCATAAGATTGATGAATGGCCCCCAATGACATGATCGCAGAGAGACGGCCTTCATCATGCGGAGCGAGCGTCAGTGCTTCATGTGCGAGTGCCGCTGCCTTGTCCGGCTGCGGCAGGAAGTTGTAGTTCAGCCAGGCAAGGGTGTTCTTGAGATAATAATCGTCTGGCAGAACACGCTGCGCATCTTCGACAAACGCTTGCGCCCCGCCGAAATCATAAAGCGACATCGCCAGAAATATCTCTTCTGCGACCTCGGCGGTGGGATGAATCGCGAAGCCTGCCTTGAGATACTCGACGGCATAGCGGTTTGCGCCCAGCTGATCGCGCAGCATCCGGCCGACAAATGCATAGGCGGAAGCTTCCCCATCCGGGCGCAGCAGCGATGCGATAGGCTCGGATGCATAGGCCAGCCGTTCGGCCTTCGGCATGGTGTCATCCGAGAGTTTGTCGCGCCGCAATATTGCGAGCTTCTCATATACTTCAAAGGGAGCGTCCTTGCTGATTGCGTTCAGGTAGAATTTTTCAGCTTCCGCAAATCGGCCATCAGCCTCGGCATCGAGACCGCGCACAAAATCAAAAGCATATTCCACATCGCCCACCTCGCTTTCCCAGCGGGCGAGAAAATCCAGAGCGGCCTGTTTGTCTGCGAATTTATTCTTGCGCAGGAAAAACCCGTTCCGAACGAGGTCGGCATCGAAGGGGGCCGTGGCGAGCGCCTTATCATATAGATCGCGCGCCGCGTCTGGCCGCGAGGCTTTCTCATGGGCGAGGGCAAGATTGATATAGGCGACGGTCAGTTCAGGATCGGTTTCGATGGCGGCTTCATAGAGCCGGATTTGCTCATCTGTCCGTCCATCCACACCGGCGATCCATGCTGCGGAAAACAGCCCCTCGGCAGTCTGCGAATGGGCGCGGGCCAGATAGCCGCGGATGATGGCCCGCTCCGCAGGACCGGGTGTTTTCAGGCTGCGTTGCAGGAGGTCGAACGGATATTGGCCGGAATAGGATGGCTGTTCCAGCGCGAACGACTGCGGCAGGCCGCATAACAGAAAGATGAGGCAGAAAAAGCAGCGAAGCGACATCATGGCTCCCGGGCAAGAAATTCAGATATGCATACAGGGCCTCTGGCCAGCTTCCTGATGCGCGTGATGGAGATATTCTGCCCGGATTTTCTCTTGCCGATCAATGCCGACAGCGTTCTTCTGAACTTTGCTTTAAGCAAAATCGCTTGAACCTTTGCGGAGTTTCCTGCAACCTGTTCCGGGCTTGGGATATAGATCTTTTGAATAGGCTCTGTTGCAGTGTGAGGGGCCTTGTAAGGTGGCACGCAACAAAATTGCAGGCGGGATATTGGATGCTGTCGAATTCGCAGGAGCAGGGCGACGAACTGATCGCCGCGATCTATGCGGCGTTGCTTGGAGAGCAGGATTGGCAAGGGTTTCTGGACAGAATAAACAATGTGACGCCGGGCGCGCTTTCCACCCTGTTCTTTCATGACTTCAGGGCCAATGCCGGAGCCGTGGCCTATGTATCGGGTACGCAGGGCCGGGAACGTGCTCTCAATGATTACGAAGGCTATTACAGCAACCTCAATCCATGGATGAGGCGTGTTGCAGCCACTCCTGTCGGAAGAGGCATCATCGGCGAGGAGATCATCTCCCGCGAGGAGTTCAATCGCAGCGAATATTACGCCGACTATATTCGCCCGAACGGACTTGAAACGGGCGTCGGCCTGACCCTTTTCAAGGACCAGAACTGCTATTTCCTGCTGAGCACGCTGTCGGATGACACGAATACAGATCGCAATCTCGACCGTGCCAGCATGCTGACCCGCATTGCCCCGCATTTGCAGCGGGTGTTTCGCTATTACCGTTCTGGTGAATTCCATACGGCTGCGGTCGATTTCGGCAAGGGCATCGACATGGCGACCGGACTGGCTTTCATGCTGGTCAATGAAGATTTCAGGGTGGTCAAGGCGTCGGCTGCCGCCGAACCGGCGCTTTCTTCCGGCAGAATAGCCGGGCTTGATCCACTGGGGCGCATCAGGTTCGTCGATCCGGAGCTTCAATCGGCCTTGCGCTCCTTGCTGGTGCGCCAGCAAGGCATCAGGGAAACGAAGGTTTTCAGCGACCCTGCTTCGGGTGTCCGGTTCATCAGGATTGGAGGCAGTCCAGCGGTGGAATTCTTTGCAGGCCCGATGGTGGCGGTCCTTATGGAAGAAGGGCCGTCTGGAGGTGCTTCCGGCCTTGCCCGGATCGCCGCCAGTTACCGGCTGTCCCCTGCGGAAACGAGGGTCTTCGTCGGCATTGTGAACGGGCTGAGCCTGTCCGATATTGCCGATCGCTCCAACGTTACGAAGGAAACCGTACGATCCCAACTCAAATCGATCTTCGGCAAGACCGGCGCTTCCAGCCAGAAGGATCTCGTGCGCCTTGGCGCAGGGAAAACCCCGTCGGTGTGAGAATTTGTGTCCGTTCGGACGAAACGCCCGGGTTAAACAGTATCTGTCCATCAGTCGTAAGCCGGATTTCGATGCCAGCGGCCTGAGCGATCGGAGGTGAATGCGCGACCGCTGCTGTTATATCGCAATCGCGGCACCTCACAGCCTCTTGACGTCATGATGTAGCCGAGCGGACATGAGCCATAACGAACATGAAGGTCATGGTTTGTTTCAGCGAGATTGGCGCTGGCCTGTGCAAGCGCTCCGTTCAATGTCCGGCTCGTCTCGTTGCAGCCAGCCGGAACGCTCATCAGCAATATCATCGTGGAGATAGTGAGAGCGTTCATGACTATTCTTCCTGCAACGCTCTTACTATCAGGATGGAAAGTTCCCGCTGACGTTCTTCGAGTTCAGCCTTGAACTTCTCATAAGGCGCCATGACCCTGTCATAGGTGCCATCCAGTTCCTCCTTTAATTCAGGACCGAGAAAGTCCAGAGGCATCATCGCATAGGCCGCGTCATAGTGATCCGAAATATAATCGAAGTATTTTATTTTTTCTTTCTGCAGACATGAGCGTTCCTCTACGAATGAGATGAATTGCACGCAAGTCTGCCTTTTGGAATCGATAGGATATTGTGGTTCTGAGTAATTATAAAGATCAGAGCCAAGATGATCTGTCAGCCAAACTTTCATGGTCTTATAATATTTTGTGCCTTCAATGGTCTTCAATTTAGAGACATAATCATTAATGCACGCGAAGTAACTCTCCAGATCCGCATCTTTCTCAAGTTCACCACATTGAAAATTTGGAAAGCTCGTTGGCTCGGCTACAGGCGTAGGGGTTGTCGCTGCAACCTCGTGCTCAGGCATCGCGACCGGGATCGTGTCCGGCGTGAGGGTTGCAGCAGCAGTTGGTCCCGATTTGTTGACGATTTCCGTAATCGTTTTCCCTGCACTGCTGCGTCCTTCACCCAGCGCCACATATATTTGTGCAATCGCCTTTGCAGATCCTTTCATGGCCATCGTGTGCTGGAACGAGCCTGCATCGACAATGACGCGGTCGGCTCCCTGAAGGTGGATGATGAAGGTTTGCGGCAATGTAAGCTGGATTATCCGCGCATTTGCCGTGGACGGCACAGCATTCCTGATCTCCAGAGGAAGACTGCTGAGCAATTGTGGTTCCACATCAAGGGTTTCGATCCGATGCGGTCGATTACGGGTCTTATCCTCGTCATAGACGGCGCGAAGCGTTATGTCGCCGCGCAATGGCAGGTCATAGCCGGAAACCAGAAGAAGCCGCCATTGTCTGGTCTTTGCGTCGAATGCCAGCGAACTGAACAGATCAGCCGACCGGTAACGGGCAGCGGGCATTTGCTGACTGGCCGATTGATCGAAAAAGGTCCAGCTTTCCGCAGGAAGAACGGATGCCTGACTGGTTTGCGCGAGAAGAGCGGCAAGGAGCGCGCTGGCAATGGCGCTCGGCACAGGCCGATCCATGATTCTCGATATAAGCCTGCCCGTCGCCTTTATAGTCGGCATGAGGGCTCTTTGTGCAGTGCTGGTTATGGTTGCCATCTTATCGGTCCCGTTCCCGGCCACTCCCCGGAAGAACGGCTGTTCAGGGCCGTTCCTCCGCTCAGGGAACATTCAGCGGGCTGTCGCAAACTTATGGATTTCCGAATGGTGTGTGGGTTCCCGCTTCGCGGTGCCACCATTTGTAACGGCCGGTTCCGTCACACACCATGAAGCCCCAGCCGTTCGGGTACACTTCACCGGGAGCGGTGCTCAGATTTGTGAAACAACCCCAGCCGCCATGGGATTTTTCCAGACAAACCCTGAAATCCCTTGGTTCATCACCAATATTTCTCAGTTTCACGGCAAAACTCTTTGAACTGTTGCAGTTCTCTCCCCAGGCGGTATCGTATTTGACGATTTCGGCGTTCGCCGTGGCCCCCAGAGACAACAGGGTTATAAATCCTAATATTACTCTATGTCTGATGCTGCCTTGCTTGAACTGCATGATAATCCTCCAGATTTAGACAGCTTCTTATTGCTGGAGAAAAATCCTGCAACATCCCCCGACCGGGGGATGGACAGCATGGTCAGAGGATTTCGTGCAAAAATATGAACTGCCTTCGCAGGCGCACCGGGAGAGCTGATCCTGCCGCTGGAATGGTTCCGCAAGCCAAGGCGCGGCATCAAGCTCGCAGTCGTGAAGGCAGATGAAAGGGCTGCAATGCACCGGACCCAAATGATTGCGCCGATGATTTAAGGAGAGAGTTAGAGGGTTCTTAACAAAGAACTGTGCTATATCCGGGAAGGAATACGTCAAATCAGGAAGGCGACTGACTGATTATTAACAGCTTGCTCAAATCAGAAAACAAAACGGCCATCAATACAGCAATGAAAGCGGCTGCGCTGTAATCGTTGATTTAAGCCTTCTGGTGATAATCATCTTGTGGTAGAAATGCGACTTGATAATTAATGATTTGCCAGTAAAAACAAAGTCAATTATACAGTTGGCATTCCCCTCACACATGTCGATCATTTTAGGATCAAATAATGCCCGATACAATAAACGAAAAGACACTTTTGCTTGAATTGACGGCGGAAATCGTCACTGCCTATGTGACGAACAATCCGATTCAGGCCGCTGAACTGCCAAACCTCATGCAGCAGGTCCATGACAAGTTTACTGCGCTTGGCGCCGAAGCCGCGCCTGAACAGCCGAAGGTCGAACTTGTTCCCGCTGTAAACCCGAAGAAATCCATTCATAGCGACCATCTGATCTGCCTTGAAGACGGTTTGAAATTCAAATCGCTCAAGCGCCATCTGATGACCCATCACAACCTGACGCCTGAAGAATACCGGGCGAAGTGGGATCTGCCAGCCGATTATCCGATGGTTGCCCCCGGCTATTCCGCCGCGCGATCGCAGCTTGCAAAGGCAATGGGCCTTGGCCGCAAGCCCAGGGAAGCAGAAGCCGAGGCCGAGGTGGCCAAGGCACCGCGCAAGGCCCGTTCGAAATAATTGGTACTATCGACCGCCGCCAGTGCGGTTGGCGAAGTTTATGACGGTGGCCGCAACGCAATGTTTGCGGCCACTTGCTTTCTCATCGGCGAAATCACGTCGGAAGCGCTCGCCATCATTTGCGATCCGGCCATCAAGGGCATGACCATGGTGCTGGCGGCGCATGAAACGGGCTTTTCTCAAGCCTGCTATCAAGGCGGGACGACTCTAAAGCAGCTGACTTCAGAACAGGAAATGAAAATGCCTGCAACCGCGCGCGATTTCGGCATCATTTGCGGCACCATGCCGACGGGCCTCAAAAATACCATTGCCGATGTGCCGGGCGTGCGCGTCGGCCATCACACGCTGCGCAATGGCGACATCAACACCGGCGTCACCGCCATCCTCCCGCATGATGGCAATCTATACCGGCGCAAGGTGCTGGCTGCGTGCGATGTCATTAATGGCTTTGGCAAGAGCACCGGGCTGGTGCAGGTCGAGGAACTGGGCACGCTGGAAACGCCCATCCTGCTGACCAATACATTTGGGGTGGGCGCTTGCGCCAATCTGCTGATCCGCGAGGCGATAGCGGCCAATCCGGACATCGGGCGGGAAACCGCGACGGTCAATCCCGTGGTGCTGGAATGCAATGACGGCCCGCTCAACGACATACAGGCGATGGCGATCACCGAGGATTACGCGCGTCTTGCCTTGCAGGCCGCAAGCTTCGAGATGGCGCAGGGCAATGCGGGTGCGGGGACCGGAATGTCATGTTTTGGTTTCAAGGGCGGGATCGGCACATCGTCACGACGATTCGAGCTGGATGGAGCCACGCATCATCTTGGCGTGCTGGCATTGACCAATTTTGGCAGTGCGGGCGATCTGGTGCTTCCCGATGGCCGCAGGCCGTCACCTGACACGGAAGCGGAGCCGGAAAAAGGCTCGGTCATCGTGGTGCTTGCCACCGATGTTGCGATGGAACACCGGCAGTTAAAGCGGGTGACGCGTCGCTGCGGGGCAGGGCTTGCGCGGCTCGGTGCCTTCTGGGGGCATGGCAGCGGCGATATAGCCATCGGCTTTTCGACCGCCGTGACATTCGATCATGACGAGATGCGCGATCTTGTCCCCTTCACGGCGCTCAATGAAAACCGCATCGATATATTGTTTCGGGCCGCGGCGGAGGCGACGCAGGAATCGGTGCTGAACTCCTTATGCGCAGCGGAAGCCATGCAGGGTCGTGCCGGCAATCATCGCCGCTCGCTTGCTGACTGGCTTGAAACTAACCGCGCCTGAGCGCAGGTTCATGACAATCGCGGCCATGCCCAATTCGGAACTACGGTAATCTGATCATGAAGCGCAAACCCAATATCGCCATCATCATGGATGAAAATACAAGCGCCGGGGGCCAGCGTTACGATACATCGAAACATTATTTTACCGCGATCGACCGGGCCGGTGGAATCCCTTACGGAATTGCCTATCTGCCAAATCTCGTTGACCATGTAATCGATGCATTTGACGGCTTCGTGAGCGTTGGAGGACGGATAGGCTTTCCGCAGGAATGGTATGTCGAGGGCGACCGGTCCGCTTATCCCGCGTCGGACCGGCTGTCCGTCGAACTGGCACTGATGAAGGGTTTTCTCGCCCGCAACAAGCCGGTGCTGGGGATCTGCAACGGCATGCAGATGCTCGGATGCCTTCATGGCTGTCGCATGGTGTCGAATGTGCATGCCTCCTGGCCGGATGCGCTCATCCACGACCAGAGCGATTTTCTTCATGAGGTGTCGGTTGCGGCGGGCACCCGGCTGGCCGATATTTTTCGTGTCGAAAAATTCAGCGTCAATAGCTTTCATCGCGAAGCGCTTGTGGAGGTTTCGGGCGATGTGAGCGTTGCCGCGCGCGGGCCTGACGGGGTTGTCGAAGCGATCGAAGTCCCGGCCCATGCTTTTGCAATGGGCGTGCAGTGGCATCCTGAAATGCTCGATTATGAAACCCATCCCGGCGCCCGTATATTCGACGCCTTCGTCAAGGCTGCCGCTGAATAGAAGATTTGCTCTGGCCAGCAGACGAACGGGCGTTTAATCAGGTTTATCTTGATAGAACTGGATATAGTCATGTCTGCCCCATCCGATCCAAACCTGCTCAATGATCTCGCATCTTTCGTTCAAGATCTTTCCAATGAGATCGAACCCCATCTGATCGGCCTTCGCCGCGACATTCACGCCCATCCCGAAACCGGGTTCGATGTAGAGCGGACTGCCGGAGTGGTCGCGCGCGAGCTTGAGGATCTGGGCATTGAATGCCAGACCGGCGTGGGCCGCACCGGCGTTGTCGGCCTGATCAAAGGCGGACGTCCCGGACCGACCCTGCTGATCCGCGCCGATATGGATGCGCTGCCCATCGAAGAGCAGACGGGCCTGCCTTTCGCCAGCATCTATCCGGGTAAGATGCATGCCTGCGGCCATGATCTTCATACCGCCACGCTCATCGGTATCGGCAGGATATTGAAGGAGATCGCCCCGCGTCTTGGCGGCAGTGTGAAGCTGATGTTCCAGCCTGCCGAGGAAACGCTGGAAAGCGGCGCGCGCGCCATGATCGCCGATGGCGTCCTTGAGGGCGTGGATTACGCATTGGGCTTTCACAACCAGCCTGACGAACCCACGGGCACCTTCACCTTTGTCGAAGGGGTCGCCAACGGATCGTCGGATGAATTCGACATTAGCGTTCATGCGGCTTCCGGCCATGCGGCGCGGCCGCATCAGGCGGTCGATCCGATCGTTGCAACGGCGCAGCTTGTCACGCAGTTGCAAACGATCGTATCGCGTGAGGTCGACCCGATGCGAACGGCGGTCCTGACCATCGGCGCAATCCATGGCGGCCACACCCACAATATCATCCCCGATACCGTCTCCATCATGGGCACCGTGCGCTGTCAGGACCGTGAGACGCGCGATATTATCGAAGCGGCGGTGCGCCGCATTTGCGCGGGGCTTGAAGCTTCGATGCGGGTGCGCTGCGAAATCAGCTATGTACGCGGCGTTCCACCGATGGTCTCCGACCCTTACCTGATCGAGAACGCCGGCGCGGTCATTCGCGAGCATTATGGCGAGGTCTTCTTCAAGCGCGGCGGAAGCCTTGGTTCGGAAGATTTTGCGCTGGTCGGCGAAAGGGTGCCCTCTTTCCAGCTTGGCATCGGCGCGGGACAGGAAGGCCGCGACGACAAGCTGCATAATTCCGATTACCAGCCCGACGAACGCTCGATTGCCAATGGCGTCGTCGCACTTTCACTGGCTGCGGCGCGCATTTTGTCATGATATGCAAAGGGCGGCTGAAAAGCCGCCCCGTCTTGTTGCATCAGGCGCAGAGATAGCGGTTTGAGAGCGCATGAATATGCGGGGTGCCAATGCCGCAGCATCCGCCAATGATGGCTGCACCGTTTTTCACCCAGCGCTGCGCCCATTCCCCATAGGCATCGGGATCGAGATCGGCGCGAATTTCGGTCACGGTTGCATTGGCTTCCTCATCGTCCTGCTGTGATGGGAATGCATTGGCATAAACGCCGATCGGAATATCCTTGCCCAGCGCGTCAAAAACCTGTTTTGCCGCAAGGATTGCGGCATCCATGACTTCCGGCATCGCGCAATTGAACAGAAGCGCCTGGGCTCCCAGTTCCGCTGCAAGCCGTGCGCCCTCGGCCACCGTTTCGCCGGAACGAAGCTGCGCTTCGGGCATGTCCTCAGGCGCAATATCGTCGCGCAGGGTAAAGGAAATCCAGAACGGCTTGCCCGTTGCGCGAATAGCCTCGTAAGCGGCTTTGACTTCGGCGAGGCTGCTCTGGGTTTCGGCAAGCCAGAGGTCGACCGATGGCGACAATCCTTCCACGAGCACGTCCAGCAGTTCGGCGGCGCGGCTGGGGTCGAACAGGTCGGGCTGGTAAGAACCAAACAGCGGCGGCAACGATCCGGCAACCCGGACCTTGCGACCGGCTGCATCGGCGGCATCGCGCGCGATGGTGCCGGAGAGTGCTGCGAGCCTGCTGCCTTCCGTGGCAAAGCGTTCCTCGCCGATATGGAAAGGCACGACCGCATAGCTGTTGGTGGTTATGACATCGGCACCGGCTGCGATATAGCCGTCATGCACTTCGCGCACATATTGCGGTGCCTCGATGAGCGCAAGAGCCGACCATTCCGGCTGGCGGAACGGCGCGCCGACGCGTTCAAGTTCACGCCCCATGCCGCCGTCGAGAATGATTGTCTTTTTGCTCATGCTTTCATGTCCTTGTTGGTATCTGTGGCGGCAGCATTCGCACGCTGTGCGATTATGCCATCGAGCCAGCCCGGCTTCATTTGCGGAATGGAAGCCAGCAGCCTTGCGGTGTAATCATCAAAAGGCGGGTTTAGCACATCGGATTTCAAACCGTAACGCACGACCGATCCGCGATGCATGACGGCGATCTTGTCGGCAATGGCGCGGACGATTGCGAGATCGTGGGTGACGAAAAGATAAGAGGTGCCGGTCTCATTCTGTATCCGCCGCAGCAGTTCGAGAATGCCTTCCGCCACCAGCGGGTCCAGCGCCGAGGTCGGCTCGTCGCATAAAAGCAGCCGGGGGCGCGCGGCAAGGGCGCGGGCGATGCAGACGCGCTGTTTCTGGCCGCCGGATAATTCCGCCGGATAGCGATCCAGAATCTTGCGGGGCAACTCATTGAGTTCAAGCAGTTCATGAACCGCTTTCCGCCGCTCCTCGCGCCCCATCCTGAAATAAAATTGCAGCGGCCTGCCGATAATGTCGGCGATGGTGCGGCGCGGATTGAGCGCCAGATCGGGCAACTGGCTGATTACCTGGATGTTGCGCAGCGTCTCCTTCGACCGGCGGTCGACGCTTGCCGGCAGCACCGCGCCATCGAAGCGGATTTCGCCTGCGGTGGGTTGCAGAAGGCCGCTGACCACGCGCGCCAGCGTCGATTTGCCGGAACCCGATTCACCGACAATGGCCAGCGTCTGGCCTTTCGCAAGATCAAGCGTGACATCCTTGAGCACCGGCATTGCCGGGTCGTAAGCGGCAGAAATATTGGCAATGGAAAGCAAAGGTGCGCCTGTCTGCGCTCTTTCGTCACTTTCCCTCTGGCGCACGGCCACGAGCTGGCGCGTATAGTCCTCTTGCGGTGCATCGAAAATCTGGCGGGCAGGGCCTTTTTCCACCATGCGCCCATGACGCAATACCATGATGTCGTCGGCAATCTGCGCCACCACAGCCAGATCATGGGAAATATAAAGCGCCGCCGTTGCGGTCTTCTCAATGGCCTTCTTGATTGCGATGAGAACCTCAATCTGCGTCGTGACATCAAGGGCAGTGGTGGGTTCATCGAAGACGACAAGATCGGGGCTGGAGCAGAGCGCCATCGCCGTCATTGCCCGTTGAAGCTGCCCGCCGGAAACCTGATGCGGATAGCGCTCACCAAAATTTTCGGGATCGGGAAGGCCAAGCAGGGTGAACAGTTCGATAGCGCGGGTCCGGGCTTCGCCCCGTTTCATAGAACCGTGCCAGACCACGGCTTCAATAACCTGATCGATGAGCTTGTGTGCGGGATTGAAAGCGGCGGCAGCGGATTGGGCGACATAGGTGATCTTGCTGCCGCGCATTTTCTGCGTGTCTTTTCGCGACAGCGAAAGAACGTTGAGCCCATCGAGCGTTACCGTTCCGCCGGTAATGCGCAGCCCGCCGCGCGCAAACCCCAGCGCGGCAAGGCCGATGGTCGATTTGCCTGCGCCCGATTCCCCGATGAGGCCAAGTACCCGGCCTTTTTCAAGGGTCAGATCGATACCATCGACGACAAGCCCTTCGTCGGAGCTTATTTGCAGGCTCTCGATTTTCAGAAGCGGTTTCGTGTTCCGGTCAGCCATTGTCCTGCACGCCTTTCTTCAGGCTGGCCGTGCGCTGTAAAATCCAGTCGACGACGAAATTGACGCTGATCGCAAGCAGGGCAATGGTGGCGCCGGGAATAAGTGCTGCAAAGACGCCGAACATGAGGCCATCCTTGTTTTCCTTGACCAGACTTCCCCAGTCGGCGATCGGCGGCTGCACGCCAAGGCCGAGAAAGGAGAGGGTGGAAAGAAACAGGATCGAAAAAACAAAGCGCAGCCCGAATTCCGCCAGCAATGGCGACAGCGCATTGGGCAGGACTTCATGGAAAATGATCCAGCTTTTGCCCTCGCCGCGCAGGCGTGCGATTTCAACATAATCGAGCACCACAATATCCAGCGCAATAGCGCGGCTGACACGGAAAACGCGTGTCGCCTCCAGAACGGCCATGACGGCCACCAGAATGAAGACGCTCTTGGGCAGGACGGCGAGGACGACCAGCGCGAAGATGAGGGTGGGCAGCGCCATCAGCAGATCATTGCCGCGCGAGAGCAATTGATCCAGCCATCCGCGGGTGAGGGCGGCAAGAAACCCGAGCGGCACGCCGATAAGGAAGGCCAGTATGGTTGCCGCGGCTGCAATCGAAAGCGTCAGCCTCGTTCCCCAGATGAGGCGGGAGAGGAGATCGCGGCCGATATTGTCGGTTCCAAGCAAAGCCTCGCGCGATGGCCCCTGCCAGACGGCTCCCACCACTTCCGATATGGGATGCGGCGCCAGCCAGCTTGCGAAGACCGCGATGAATACAAAGAAGGCGATGCCGCCAAAACCGATGGCCGCAAGCAATCGTGAGCCTCGTCTGCGCCGTGTCATCGTGGATGCCTCAGCCGTGGATTGGTGAGAATGACGATCACATCCGCAATGATGTTGAGGCCAATATAGACGGCTGCGAAAATCAGGCCGCAAGCCTGCACCACCGGCACATCGCGCTTGGCCACATGGTCGACCATATACTGGCCCATGCCGGGATAGACGAAGATCACTTCCACGACCACGACGCCCACCACCAGATAGGCGAGGTTGAGCGCTATCACATTGATGACGGGCGAAAGAGCATTGGGCAGGGCGTGGCGCAGAAGAATGCGCCAGCGCGGCAGGCCCTTGAGCTGCGCCGTCTCGATATAGGGCGATGACATGACCGCAAGAAGCGAAGCGCGCGTCATGCGCACCATATGTCCGGTGACGGCAATAACCAGCGTCATGCAGGGGAGTGCAATTGCTGTCAGCCGCTGCCAGCCGCCCATCGACGGATTGACCAGCGCGCTTGAGGGCAAAAGCCCGAGCGAAACCGCAAAATAGGCGATCAGAATATAGGCCACGAAGAATTCAGGCAGCGATATGGTGCCAAGCGTCGCCACGGCGATCGTGCGGTCTACCGCCGTGCCAGCATAAAGAACCGAAATCACGCCGAGCAGCAGGGCGAGCGGAATGGCGAACAGCGCCGCCATCGCGGCGAGATAAAGTGTATTGGACAGGCGGGGGGCTATGCTTTTTGCAATATCCTGCCGGTTGGAAT
Source organism: Falsochrobactrum shanghaiense (assembly GCF_003149535.1). GTDB lineage: Bacteria > Pseudomonadota > Alphaproteobacteria > Rhizobiales > Rhizobiaceae > Brucella > Brucella shanghaiense. Next base: position 122,649 of record NZ_QGDB01000002.1, read on the forward strand.
AGCTGCGGCCAAGATCGCCCTGAACGGCATTGCCAAGCCATTCCGCATAGCGCTGTATGGCGGGCCTTTCGAGGCCGAGTTCCTTGCGGATATTCTCGACCGCCTGCGGCGTCGCCTGCTGCCCGAGCATCGCCGTTGCGACATCGCCCGGCAGGACCTGCGTTCCCGCGAAAATGACAATGGAGATCGCCCAGAGCAGGACGATGCCAAGCGCGATGCGGCGAAGAACCATTCCACAAAGTGAGTTGCCGCGCAAAAAGCCATGGGAACGCCGCAGGCTTACGCTTGTCGCTATTCTGGCCTCCTGTTGAGACTGGTTTGTCGGCACGTCTGTCATGGCGGTCCAGATAGAGCATTTCCAGCAAGAATGTGAAGCGGTTTTGAGTTTGGGCAATGCGACAAAACATATAGGCCGGGCGGCTCCGGCGTTTCTGTTTAAACAGGAACCGCGCCCTGTGCAAATTGCGAGGCACCGATGGAGCTAACCCTTCGGTGCCTCGATGCCAGGTTCCTTGTTTCGCCTGCGGAGAATCCTCCCCGCACAGGATGGTCCTATTCTTCGAGCCAGATTTTTTCGGCGAGCCGATAGCCGCTCATATCGCCGCCGCCCGGCACCGATACATAGCCCTTCACCTTGTCGTTGGCGGCGGCAAGATTGTCGGTGAAAACGGGGATCAGCTCGCCGCCATCTTCCACGATGAGCACCTGCATGTCGTGATAGATCTGCTTGCGCTTTGCTTCATCAAGCTCGATGCGGGACGCGGCGAGAAGATTGTCGAAGGTTTCATTGCTCCAGCCGGTTTCGTTCCATGGCGCGCCGGTTTGCAGCAGCATGGAAAGCATGGCATCCGCGGTCGGGCGCACGGACCAGTTGGAAGCGACGAAGGGCTTTTTCAGCCAGACTTCTTCCCAATAGCCGTCCGAAGGCACGCGCTCGACATCGATGGTAATGCCGGCCTTGGCCGCCGACGCCTGATAAAGCTGTGCTGCATCCGCCGATCCGGTAAAGCCATTATCGGAAACGCTAAGCGGAATGGAGCCGGAGAAGCCGGATTTTTTCAGATGGAATGCCGCTTTTTCAGGATCATAGGCGCGTTGCGGAATGTCGCTGGAATGCAGCGGATTCCATGACGGGATCGGATGGTCGTTGCCGACGGCACCTGTTCCAACGAGCAGGCTCTTTTGCAATTCCTCGCGGTCGATCGCATATTTGAGTGCAAGCCGCAGATCATTGTTTTTCAGAAGCTCGGAATCGGTGCGCATCGGGAAGCAATACATCGAGTTTTCCGGTGTGCGCAGAATCTGGATGTCCGGGCGCGCGCTCAGATGACTGACCATGCGTGCTTCGACGGCATTGATTACATGGGCCTGTCCGCTCATCAGCGCCGCCATGCGAGCCGTAGTGTCTTCCATGGCAATGGTTTCAACCGAATCGACATTGGCGCGGTCCGGGTGCCAGTAATTTGGATTGCGGCGGGTGAGCGCCCGCACGCCGGGCTGGAAATCTTCCAGAATGAATGCGCCGGTGCCGATACCCTTGTCGAAATCTTCGCCTTCCGGCCCGATGCCGAGGTGATAATCGACGAAAGCCGCCGGGAAATCGACATTGCCTGCATCAAGCGTGACGGTGATTTCATGGGTGTCGGAAGCAACAATATCCGTGACCGCGAGCAAGACGCCCTTGCCGCCCGACTTGGTGTCGTCGCCGCGATGATGATTGAGCGAATAGACCACATCCCTGGCGGTCAGTTCCTTGCCATTATGGAAGGTCACACCCTTGCGCAGACGGAATACCCATTTGCTGGCATCGGCATTGGCCGGTTCCCAGCTTTCCACCAAAGCGCCGGTGAGCTTTCCATCGGGGCCAAGCTCCAGCAGCGTGTTGAAGAGCTGGAAGCCGACCGTATACATATATGCCATCGTATAGGAGGCCGGATCGAGATGGTCCGAGCTGGAGGCCGAATGCATGGCGATAACCAGATGCCCGCCCTTGCCGGGCTTTGCATCCTGCGCGCGCGCCCGAGTGGGCAGCAGCAGCCCCGATGCGCTCATGCCGAAGCCGGCAGCGACGGCTGCTCCGGCTGTCATGCCGAGAAACTGCCGCCGCGAGGGTTGCAATGAAACGATCGGAGTTTTCTGATGGGACATGGCTTACACTTTAACGCTTGAGATTTTTCATACAGCTTTGTCAGGCTTGTTAATCTCATTGGAAGGAATCCTCAACAAGCAATAAATAAAATAATCTCTCGGCTCCGATTAGAATATTATTCCAACCGGAGAGATCGGGCATCTGGTTCAGGCTGGCGAGATTATGCGGCTCGCGCTATGTTCGTCCTCCGATCATTTTCGGCGATGTTTCGCGCCCTGAACCGATGACCGTCGGCTGGTGGCAATATGCCCAGTCCCTGACCACGCGTCCCGTCAAGTCCATGCTGACCGGCCCTGTGACCATCCTCAACTGGTCGTTTGTTCGCAATGATATTGCACGCGCGCAAACCTGTCGCCAGATTGCATTCGCCATTCGCGACGAGGTTGTCGATCTTGAAAAAGCAGACGCCGTCATGGTTCAGATCGATGAAGCCGCCCTGCGCGAGGGGCTTCCGCTGCGTCGTTCGGAATGGAAAACCTATCTGAACTGGGCCGTGGAATGTTTCCGCATCTGCGCAAGCGGTGTTTCCGGCCATACGCAGATTCACACGCATATGTGCTATTCGGAATTCAATGACATTATCGACGCGATCGCGGATGGAATTGCTCGATGCATTCAAGTCCTTCAAATATCCAAATGAAATCGGGCCGGGTGTTTGCGATATTCACTCGCCCCGCGTGCCCGGCGTCCCGGAATGACCGTTCTTCTCTCGCTTGCGCGTGAGAGGCTGTCCGACCGCCAGCTTTGAGTTAATCCCGATTGCGGGTTGAAGACACGAAAATGGGAAGAAGTCCGCCCGGCACTCATCAATATGGTGGCCGCAGCCAAGGCGCTGCGCGCGCAGGCATAGGCTTGAGAGATGCCCTCGTGCCGTCCCGGCACGAGGGTTTCTGTGTCGCATCGTCGCGCAACTTCACGATTTTTTCAATAATCTTTTCATAGTATTATCTTGACGGCTTCTAAAGAGAATATAGGCTAAGACAGAAGCGGCCTTTATGTTTGCACGCGATAGAATTTTCGCTTTGAAATGCAAAAACGGCGTGGGAAAGTGATACTCTGCTTTCATCGCTTTCAAGTTCGCTTCAAAGCATCCTGAGGAGGTTACCCATGGCAGACGAAGACAAGCCCCATGCCGGGCATTGCACCGCTTTCATCAAGCTGTCCGGTGCTCCCGCTCCAGGCGAACGCCTTCCCCTTTTGATCCTACAGGAAGCATGACAAGAGCGTGAAAAAGAGCGGTCTGCGGCTGTTTGCAAACAGCGGCCCGATTTCAATTCATGACGCGCAGCGGCCTCTGGTGCCGCTTCGGGTCCGTACTGAACGAGGGGACTATGAACAAGCGCATTGATGACGGCGATCAGCCGGATACGACAAGACGTGTGCTGCTTTTTGGACTGGTTTCGGCCTATACCGCAACCCTTGTTCCCTGGGCGATGGCGCAGGAAGCGGCGGATGCCGATGAGGGCGCATTTCTGGCGTTGTCGGCCATTCTGGTCGGACGCCAGTCGCTTGATGCGGCACAGGCGCAGCGGCTTTACGCGGCCCTTGTCGAAGACGATCCCGGCTTTCCAGCGGCGGCGAAAGCGCTTCTTGCCCTGATCGAAGAGCGCAGGATCGACCCGATGCAATTGCAAACCATACTTGACGACGAAAAGTCGCCGCTTGTGGCCTTGCCGCGGCGGATCGTAACCGCCTGGTATATGGGCATTGTGGGTGAGGGCGCGAAAGCGCGTGCTCTTGCCTATGAAACGGCGCTGAACGCACAAGTGGTCGGCGATGTGCTGAAACCGCCAACCTATTCTTACGGCGCCTATGGCAGCTGGACGAGCAAACCAATCTAAGGAAAAAGCCATGGCGGATAATTTATCAGCGGATTTCGTCGTTGTCGGTTCAGGCATTATCGGATCGCTTGTGGCGCGCAAGCTCGCGCTGGCCGGGGCGTCGGTGATTATTCTTGAGGCGGGACCGCGCGTGACGCGCGAGGAACTGGTGGCGCGCTTTCGCAATTCTCCGCGCCGCAGCGACTGGATGTCGCCCTATCCCTCCGTGCCGTGGGCGCCGCACCCGATCTATCAGCCAGAGCCGAACAATCATATCGTTCAGGCCGGACCCTACCCCTACGCAGCCGAATATATAAGGCAGGTGGGGGGCACGACATGGCACTGGGCGGCACATGCCTGGCGCAATGTGCCCAATGATTTCAAGATCAAAAGCCTATATGACGTCGGCGTCGACTGGCCCTTCGGCTATGACGATCTTGAGCCTTTCTATCAGGAAGCCGAAGAGCTTATGGGAGTTTCGGGTGCGGACAATACCGGTTCGCCGCGCAGCCAGCCGTTCCCGATGGAACCGGTCGCAGAACCTTATGCCATGCGCCGGCTGCGCGAGCGGCTCGCGCCCGATTATGAAGTCGTGTCCAACACCACAGCGCGCAACAGCCGCCCCTATGACGGACGGCCTGCCTGCTGCGGCAATAATTCCTGCCAGCCGATCTGCCCGATCGATGCGCAATATCATGGCGGCCTGTCGGCTGATGCCGCCGAGGCGGCGGGGGCGAAGCTGATCCCCAATGCCAATGTCTACAAGCTCGAACATGACGAGAAGGGCAATATTACCGCAGCGCTTTATTATGACCCGGACAAGGGCACCCACCGCGTGACCGGCAAGACCTTCATCGTCGCCGCCAACGGTATTGAAAGCCCGCGCCTGCTGCTCTTGTCGTCGAGCGACAAATATCCGAACGGCCTTGCCAACAGTTCTGATATGGTTGGCCGCAACCTGATGGACCATCCAAGCACGTCGCTGACCTTCGATGCCGACGAGGATGTCTGGCTGGGGCGCGGGCCGCAAAGCCCCAGTTCCATCAACATCATGCGCGACGGTGCCTTCCGTTCCGAACATTCGCCATACCGGCTCGATTTCACCAATATCTCGCGTGTCGACGGCGTCACGCGCAGCCTGATCGGCGCGGGCGTCTATGGGGCGGAGCTTGAAAAACGCCTCCGTCACAGTGCTGCGCGCGAAATGAACGTGAAGAATGTGCTTGAAGTGCTGCCGGACCCGGAGCGCAGGATCAAGCTGAGTTCCGAGAAGGACGCCATGGGCCTTCCCAAGCCGGAGGCGCATTATTCGATCGACGATTATACCCGCCGGGGGCATGAGCGCTCGCAGCAGGATTTCCGCCGCATCGCCGAGTTGATGGGCGGCACCAATCTGCGCTTCAGCAAGGAAGGCGAGTTCGCTAACAACCAGCATATTTGCGGCACGCTCAGCATGGGCAACGACCCCAAAACCTCGGTCTGTGATCAATGGGGTCGCGCGCACGATCATGAGAACCTGTTTTTCGCCAGTACGGCGGTTCTGCCGACCTCCTCGACCTGTAACTCGACGGAAAACGGTCTGGCGGTGGCGCTGCGTTCGGTCGCTCATATTCTGGAACAGCAGGGCGCGTCGCTCAATGTAAACGGGGGAGCAAAGTCATGAGCCGTATTCTGTCCCGACTATCCGCTCGCCTCGCCGCTTTGCTCGCATTGCCGGTTTGTGCTTCCTTTCTTGCAATTCCGGCGCTTGCGGCGGATGCAGACCTGATCGCGCGCGGCAAATATGTCGCCACCGCATCCGACTGCGTGGCCTGCCATACGGCGCACGGCGGCCAGCCCATGGCGGGGGGCCTGCCGCTCGCAACCCCCATCGGCGCGATCATGTCGACCAATATCACGCCCTCGAAAGAAAACGGCATCGGCAATTATACGCTGGAGCAGTTCGATGCGGCGGTGCGTAAGGGCGTGCGTGGGGATGGCAAGCATCTTTATCCCGCCATGCCCTATACGTCCTATGCGTTGCTGAGCGATGAGGATGTCGCGGCGCTCTATGCCTATTTCATGGAAGGCGTCGAGCCGGTGGAGACGCGTCCGCCGGAGACGAAACTGCCATTTCCATTCAATATCCGCCTGTCGATGGCGGCGTGGAATATGCTGTTTTTACAAAACGGTCCCTATAAGCCCGATCCGGCGCAGAATGATGAATGGAATCGCGGTGCCTATCTGGTGCAGGGAGCAGCGCATTGCGGCACCTGTCATACGCCGCGCAATCTTTTCATGGCCGAGCAGACTTCGCGCGAAATGGCGGGCGCGGACATCGGCCCATGGCATGCGCCCAATATCACATCGGATGCCAATAGCGGCATCGGCGGCTGGAGCGTGGAGGAACTTGTCGCCTATATGAAACATGGCCATATCGCAAAAAGCCAGGCGGCAGGCCCGATGGCGGAAGCGGTTGATCACAGTTTCCGCTTCATGACCGACGAAGACGTGAAGGCCATGGCGGTTTATCTGAAAACCGTCGCGCCGGTACGTGACGCAGCCGATACGCAGCCGGTCTTTTCGTGGGGCAAGCCGTCCGACGAACTGGCAAGCATCCGTGGCGTGGCCTGGCCGCAGGATCACGATACATTAAGCGGAGCGCAGCTTTATGATGCCTATTGCGCGACCTGCCATCAGGCAGACGGGCAGGGCAGCAGGGGCTTGCCGTCGCTGGTGCATAATACTGCACTTGGCCGGGAGAACACCAACAATCTCGTCATGGTGATACTGGAAGGCTTGCGGCGGCAACCCGATGTGCTGATGCCGGGCTTCGGCAAGGAATTGTCGGATAAGCAGGTTGCGACGCTGAGCAATTATCTGATCGGGCATTTCGGCAATCCCGCCGCCAAGGTCACGACGGAACAGGTCGCGCAGTTGCGCGCTGGCGGAGCAAGCTCCGACTGGCTGATCTGGGCCGCTCGAATTGGTCTGGCTGTCGGTGTACTCGTTGTTCTCGGCATTCTGTCGGCTTTGCTTGTGCGCCGCAACCGGAAGCGTTCAGCCGCATAACTTTGAACGCAATAGTCCCGTTCTTACTGCAAGATGCAGGGAAATCAGTTCACCGGACTGGTTTCCCTGTTTGTCTTCTTGTGTGGGAAGGATGCGAAAATACAATTACCGGGTGTAATTCAGGCGATCCCGCCCAAATGCAAACCGCTTCGGGCTGGTCCATTCGAGAATGTAATTTCAATCCTTAGTGGGTAATAGACGGATATTGGATTTACCGGAGGTTGATGTCGTTCACCAGAGTCATCCATATGAAGTATAAACAGTACATATCGGGTAAACTATGCACGGTTGCATTATAATTCTCTAATATAATTAATTACTACAATATAATGAATACGCCTGAATCTGATTTTACAATATACTTGCATTTTTATAATAATAACTTGCTATCAACTATTGCTCCTATACGATGCGCGCTGAACGGGACGGCGAATCGGGAGGGTGGACAGGCACGGCTTTAATTGGTTTCGTCGCGACAGTGGCTCCGATAATCTCGCGTTTAACACTCCCCCCGGTGTTCCCCTTTGAGAAGATATTGTGCGTTTGCGGCTTGCGGCGGTTTCAGCATCGCCGTGGATTCTGGCGGCATGGCGCGCAATTCAAAGCGGTAGCGGGATGAGACATGATGCAATTGGATGCCAGGTCGACGCAGGAAGATAGCGCTCATCCCATTCTCAAACGAAGAAATCAGGCCCCCTCATCGCGCGAGCGCGCATTCCTGCGCCTGCTGCGCGGCGGGCGCATGACGAAATATAAGGGCGAGGTTGCCAGCTATGCGCCCTGTATGGGGGCAGTGGTTCTGGCCGTTGCGCGTTTGGCGCGTGCAAGCGTGCTTCCGGCAGCATTGCTGGCAGGGCTTATGCTTTATCCGGCTGCGGCCGCAGATCGATATTGGGACGCCAACCAGACCACGCCCGGATATGGCGGCGCAGGCACCTGGAACCTGACTTCATCCTTGTGGAGTCCAAACGCCGACGGTGTCAGCGGCCCCTATACGGCATGGAACGATGCGGCACTGGATACCGCGATTTTCGGGGGCACCGCGGGGACGGTAACTCTCGGCTCGCCCATCAGTGTGGGCGGTCTCACTTTCAACGTGGGCGGCTATACGCTCAACGGCAGCGTTCTGACGCTGGGCGGCGCAACGCCCACGATAGCTGCCAATAGCGGGACAACGACGATCAACTCGGTGCTCGCGGGGGCTTCCGGCTTCACGAAGGCTGGCAGTGGAACGCTGGTTTTACGAGGTGCAAATACATTCACAGGCAATATCAATCTGCTTGCAGGTACGCTCGATATTAATGGCAATGCGGCGCTGGGTGCTGCTGCAAATCGTGTCATTACAACACATGGTACGACATTCATTGCTTCCGGCGCCTTGAATGCCGCTCGTATTGTCGAATTGGGCAGTGGCAGTACGAAAATTGCTGGCAGCGGCGTAGGCTCGGCGCATTTCACCGGCATAGGCGGTCTTCAGGCGTTCAATGGCGTCACGCTCGATAATGACGCAAACGATTTCACCGGACAAATGACGTTCTTCGTCAACGGTACGGCGTTTTTCACGTCGGTTCGCAATATCGGTGAGGCCAGTTCGCTCGGTCAGGGTATTGCTGCCAACGAACCCATTAAATTTACCGGGGCAGACCAATATTCCGACTCGTTAAGATACATTGGGACGGGGAATAGCTCCAACCGGAACTGGGAGTTTGCCAGCAGCGGTGGCACCTCGGGCAATAACTTCATAAATGCCGGCACGGGCACACTGACGCTGAGTGGCAATATAAACCTCAATATGCCATCAATTCGTCCCATGACATTTTCTGCTGATAGCGCCGATTTCGAGTTGCTGGGCGAGATCAGCGGTGCGACTGGTGCACCCGTGACCTTTGCAGGCAAGTCGGGCCGCATAATCACTTTGGGCAGTGCCAATAGCTATAGCGGCACAACCACCATTCGGGATCATGTGACCGTGCAGGCGAGCGTGCTGGCGGATACCGGCGTCAATAGCTCCTTCGGTACAGGCAGCAGCGGCGGTGTCCAGATTTCCAATGGCGGCGTGCTTAGCTATGTCGGCACGGGTTCAAGCAGCAATCTCGACTGGTCCATCAAGACAAACGGCAGCATTCTCAATGATGGTTCCGGTGCTCTGGATTTAAGCGGCAATGCAGTGTTGTCGTCCGAGGTGGTCAGCGGCTTGCGGCTCGGCGGCGACTTCACCGGTACGAATACCTGGTCCGGCAATATTTCGGGCTCTGGAAAACTGGTAGGCAGTGGCGCCGGTAGATGGGTGCTGAGCGGGGATAATTCCGGGCGCACGGGCGCCATTGAAGTGCTCGGAGGCACTTTGAGCGCTGGCAGCGCCACGGCATTTGGTACGGTCACAGGTGTGACGGTCAATAGCGGCACGCTCGATATGGCTGGCCATGACCTGATGACGCCGATCCTTTCAGGCACCGGCGGCACCATTGCTCTGGGGTCGGGCAATCTCACGGTCAGTACAACTGTAGAGCAGAGTTTTTCCGGCGAAATCAGTGGTACGGGCAGCCTGATCAAGGCCGGTACAGGCAAGCTGATCCTTGGCGGACAAAATAGCTATACCGGCGCAACCCAGATTGGCGGCGGCACCCTCTCGCTCGATTTCGCGGCGGATGGCGCTCCCGCGAGCAATATCATTTCCGCAAACTCGGCATTGAATCTGGCTGGCGGTGAGCTCAAAGTCATTGGTGCGGATGGCGCGGCCAACAGCCAGAGCTTTAACGGCCTCAATATCAATGCCGGCAGCAACCGCATCACCGCGACCTCCGGTGCGGGCGGCAGCATGAATGTCAGCTTCGGCACCATCAGCCACACGGGCGGCATCGTGGATTTCGCAACGCCAGCCAACGGCGATTTCACGACCACCAACACGGCGCTGGGCGGCTGGGCGACGGTCAATGGAGCCGATTACGCCAAGGTTGACGGCGAGGTCATCCGCGCCTTCGAGGAAGCGGATTATGTCGACAAGGATGATGCCGGTAGCTGGCGGACCGGTGAGGTTATCAGCGATACGGGCAACGCTGCAAACACACCCTTTTTCGGAACAGTCAGCAGCAGCCAGCAGCTTGGCGGATTGAAATATACCGCAGCCGCCGCCTCGACCGTGAATATTGCCGCTGGCCAGACGCTCGGTATCGATGGCACCATCATCGTTGCCGCCTCCGTTGGCGCAACCGGCAAGACCATAGCGGGCGGTTCGCTGACCGGCGGAGCAGGCGGCACTACGCTCGGCCTTCTGCATAACGGCACCGGTACATTCAATATCGCCTCCACTATCGTCGACAACGGAGCAGGCACCGGTTTCGTCAAGGGTGGAAGTGGACTGGTGAGCCTGAGCGGAGCCAATCTTTATACGGGTGCGACGACGCTGAGCGGCGGAACGCTCGTGATCGATACGGTCGCTAATAGCGGCACTGCGAGCAGCATTGGCGCGGCGTCGGCGGATTCCGCCAATTTGCTGATCGAAAGCGGAACGCTGCGTTATGAGGGTGCGACTGCCCAGACCGATCGCGGTTTCACCCTCATCAACGGCGGCCCGAGCAGATCTATCGATGTTGTCGGCGGCGACGCAAATCTTACTTTTTCGGGCATAGTGACCAGCCCCGACGATGCAGGGTTTACCAAACTTGGTGCGGGCAAGCTGACGCTGGCCAATGGGAATAACGACTATATCGGCGTGACGACCGTTTCCGCAGGCACATTGTCGATCAACACCCTGACTGATGGCGGGACAGCGAGCGGCATCGGTGCGGCTGGCAGTGATCCTGCCAATATCGTTCTGGCAGGCGGCACGCTCGAATATACGGGTGCGGACGCCAGCAGTGACCGCAGCTTTACACTGCAGGCGGGTGGGGGGATTGGCGTTGCCGATGCCGCCGCGACACTGACCATGTCCGGCGCTGCGATCGGCGCAGGCGGTCTGCGCAAGGAAGGCGAGGGAACGCTCGTCCTTGCCGGAATGAACAGCTATACCGGCGAAACAACGGTCAGGAGCGGCACGCTGCGGGCCGGTTCTGCCGACGCCTTCGGCCGCCAGACGGACTGGATAGCGGTGAATACGGGTGCAACGCTCGATCTTGGCGGGTTTGACATCCAGACCGGGGCGCTGCGTGACGACCAGCCGGGCGGCGGTGGCGAGGTTTTTCTGGGATCGAAAACGCTGACCATCGATGGTGCGAACGGAACATTTACGGGCGCGATCACCGGCACGGGCGGCATTATCCGCTCGGGTAACAGTACGCAGGTATTTAGTGGCTGCGGCAATAATTATGTGGACACCACGACGCTTAATGGCGGCACGTTGAGCGTCGATTGTCTTGCCGATGGCGGCGAGGCAAGCGGCATTGGCGCGTCCGGCAGCGATTCCGCCAATCTCGTTTTCAGCGGCGGCCGGTTGAGCTATACAGGTGTTAGCACAAGCACAGATCGCGGTTTCACGCTGGCTTCGGACGGCTTTATCCGGATCGATGATGCAGCCACGGAACTTGAGTTCAGCGGTGATGTCGTCGGGGGAGGACGGCTGCGCAAAGAGGGCAGCGGCGTTCTGATCCTTTCCGGCACCAACAGCTATACCAACGACACGCTCATCAGTGGCGGCGTGGTTCGGGCAGGCTCGAACCAGGCCTTCGGGACGCGGGCAGTCTCGCTGAGCGATACGGCTGGGGCAGTGCTCGATCTGAACGGGCTGGACAATACGATCGGCTTCCTGTCTGGCGGCGGTACGACGGGCGGCAATGTCACGCTTGGCAGCGCCACGCTGACGCTTAACTGGGGCAGCGGGAGCGGGAGTTTCGCCGGGGCCATCAGCGGCAGCGGCGATCTGATCAAGGACGGCGGCATAACGCAAACCTTCACGGGCTGCGCGAGTGACTATACCGGCAGAACGCTCATCAATAAGGGTGTGCTTGTAGTTTCATGCCTTGCGGATGGCGGCGAGGCAAGTTCCATCGGTGCCTCAACTGCCGATGCGGGCAATCTCGTCATCAATGGCGGAACGCTGCGCTATGACGGCACTGGCGGCAGCACGGACCGCCGGTTCACATTGGGCGCGTCGGGCGGCAATATATTCAATGCGTCGGGCACCGGCGCGATCGACTTCACCAGCGCTGCGCCTGTCACTTTCACGTCGCCCGATACGGACCAGAGCCTGACCCTGACCGGCACCAACACGGCAGACAACACGTTTAGCGCACTGCTTCCCAACAATAGCAGCGGCGTCACCTCGCTTGTCAAGAGCGGCACCGGCACATGGGTATTATCCAACCCCGCCAGCAGCTATACAGGCAAGACGACGATCAGCGGCGGCGTTCTGGTTGTAGACAAAATATCCAATGGCGGCGAAGCCAGCAGCATCGGCGCATCCTCCCTTGCCGCGTCCAATCTTGAAATCGGCAATAATTCGACGCTGCGTTATCATGGAGACGGCGATACGACCGACCGGTTGTTTACGCTGGCTGCGGGTACGACCTTCATCGAATCTTCCGGAACCGGTGCGCTGGTTTTCAGCAACACCGCGCCCATAACGCTGAGAGGTAACAACACCGATCGCACCATCGCCATTGGCGGCATCAATACCGGTTTCAACACGATGGGCGGGACCATCGCCGACAGTGGAACGGGGAAGACGACGCTGGCCAAGAATGGCGTCGGCACATGGGTGCTGACGGGCAACAATACCTATACCGGCAACACTGTCATCAATAACGGCAACCTGATCATCGGCAACGGCGGCACGACCGGCAATGCGGGGGCGGGGAATGTCATCGTCGACGCTCCGACATCCACATTGTCGTTCAATCGAAGCAATACATTTGATTTTACGGGCACATTGAGCGGTCCGGGCAGCCTGGCGCAGATCGGCAGCGGAACCACGGTGCTGACCGCTACGGGCAATAGCATCGGCGCTACCAGCGTCGATAACGGAACCTTGCAGGTCGATGGCGATCTCGTCACGCCGACAGTTGCCATGAACGGCACTTCCACCCTCACGGTGAATGGCACGGTTGAAACTGCGTCCGGCGGCACGGTGGACCTCACGGGCGATGCCGGTTCCGGCACGATCAACGTCAATACAGGCGGCGTGCTGCGCGCCAATGGCAATCTGGGCGCGGGCGATGACACCATCAATTTGAGCGGCACGCTCGATACCGGTGCAGGCAGCAAGCTTCTGCTGGGCACCGGGAATGATACGCTTGCCCTTTATGACAGCGCCAATCTTTCTGGCGGCGGGATCGATGCAGGAACGGGCGAAGATACGCTCAAGGTCGATACCATGGCAGGACGCACGCTTGACGAAGCCAATATCAGCAATTTCGAAAGCCTCGTCAAATCAGGTGCCGGAACGCTGACCCTCACCGGCGCTTATGACTATAGCGCAGGCACGAGGATCGAAGCGGGAACGCTGCAGATCGGCACCGGGGCCATATCCGCATCGCTTGGCAGCGGCGATGTGCTTAACAATGGCACGCTGGCCTTCAATCTCGACAATGATTACAGCTTCTCCGGCACGATTTCGGGCAGTGGCGGCGTGAACAAGCTTGGCACCGGCATGACCGTCCTGACCGGCGATAACAGCTATGCGGGTGCGACCAATATCCAGGCGGGCACGCTTCTGGTGAACGGCGATCAGTCGGGCGCCACCGGCCTGACGACGGTTGCGGGCGGCAGCACTCTTGGCGGCATGGGCGTTCTGGGCGGAAACGTCACCGTGGAGAACGGCGCCGTGATCGCTCCGGGAGACGCGGGGAATGCGCCGGGCACCTTGGGCGTCAATGGCAATCTGACGCTCGCTTCCGGCTCCAGCCTCGTTTTCAATTTCGGTGCAGCCAATATTGTCGGCGGACCGCTGAACGATCATCTGGTTGTCGGGGGCAATCTCAGCCTCGACGGCACGCTGAATGTGACGCAGACAGTGGGCGGCAATCTCGGCCCCGGCATCTATCGCGTCATCAGCTATGACGGCACCCTTACCGATAACGGGCTGAATGTGACATCGCCGGATTATTCCGTGCAGACCTCGATTGCCAATCAGGTCAATCTCGTCAATTCCGCCGGATTGACGCTCAGCTACTGGGACGGCGAAGCCGGACCTCATTCCGATGAGATAATCGATGGCGGCAATGGCGTCTGGCGTGCTGCGGGCGACCGCAACTGGACCGACGAGACCGGCCTTTACAGCGCCCCCTTCGCCAATGGCAGCTTTGCGATATTTGCCGGGTCTTCCGGCACCGTGACCGTGGATAATGCGGATGGGCAGGTGCGGGCGACCGGCATGCAGTTTGCCACCGGCGGCTATGCAATTGAAGGCGGCGGCATGGAACTGCTCGGGCCTGTCTCCACGATCCGCGTCGGCGACGGAACGGCGATGAGCGCAGGCTATGTCGCGACGATCGATTCAATTCTTTTCGGAAATTCCCGGTTGCAGAAGACCGATCTCGGCACGCTGGTGCTGGGCGGCGTCAACAGCTATAGCGGCGGCACGATGATCGATGGCGGCGTCGTGCAGGTTTCAGCCGATGTCAATCTGGGTGCTGCGGGTGGCGCGCTGTCGCTGGGCGGCGGCACGCTGCGCAACACAGCCGCCATGAATTCGGCACGCGCTACAACGCTGCTGGCTGGCGGCGGCACCTTCGATACGCTCGCCGATCTGACCCTGAACGGTATTATCGACGGCGTGGACGGCCTGACCAAGACCGGCGGCGCGACGCTGACGCTGACCGGCACCAACAGCTATGGCGGCGGCACGGCAATCAATGGCGGGACAGTTGCGGTCTCGGCAGACCAGAATCTGGGTCAGGCCAACGGCGCTGTGACCTTCAACGGCGGCACGTTGAACAATACGGCAGGCTTCATGTCCAGCCGCAATGCCGTGCTCAATGCCGCCGGAGGGACATTCAAGACGGATGGCGCTCTCTTGTGGTACGGTTCGGTCGACGGTGCGGGCGCCCTGACCAAATCGGGCGCCGGTCCGCTTATTCTCGCCGCGGACAACAATTATCTCGGCGGCACGACAATTGCCGGCGGCTTGCTGCAACTGGGCTTTGGTGGCCCCACCGGCTCCATCCTTGGCGATGTGGTCAATAATGGCGCGCTGGCCTTCAACCGTTCCGATCTCGTCACTTTCAATGGGCTGGTTTCCGGTTCGGGTTCTCTCGAACAGAAGGGGCCGGGTACGCTCGTTCTGACGGCGGATAACAGCTATACCGGCCAGACGAGGGTGAGCGGCGGCGCGCTTTACATCCATGGCGACCAGTCGCTGGCGACCGGAGGACTGACCGTCGCTGGCGGTGCAGCGTTCGGTGGTGTGGGCACGATCGGCGGCAATGTCACGCTCGATGCATTGGCGACGCTCAATCCCGGTGATCTGGGCATAACGCCCGGCACGCTGACCATCAACGGCCATCTGGCGATTTCGCCCGATGCGACGCTGGCTTACAATTTCGGTCAGGCGGGGGTTGTCGGCGGCGCTTATAACGACCTGACGGTCGTTCACGGCAATCTCGATCTTGCAGGCACCATCAATGTCGATGAGGCGGCGGGCGGCAATTTCGGCCCCGGCATATATCGTGTCATCAGCTATGACGGCACGCTGACCGATGGCGGACTTGTGAGCACCTCACCCGATCATGCGGTGCAGACGGCGATCGCCAATCAGGTCAATCTCGTCAGCACCAGCGGTCTTCAGCTCGACTACTGGGACGGCGCGGACCCGTTGCTTCACCACAATGATGCGGTCAATGGCGGCGACGGTATCTGGCGTCTGGGCGGTAATCCGAACTGGACCGGCTCGACCGGCGATCTCAACGGCATATTCGATAATGGCAGCTATGCGGTTTTCGCAGGCCGCGCCGGTGACGTGACGGTCGATGAAAGCGCTGGTGAAATCAGCGTTGCCGGAATGCAGTTCGCCACGGACGGCTATCTGGTCAGCGGTGACAGCATCACTCTGGATGGTCCGCAAGCAACGCTCCGCGTCGGCGACGGCACCCTGCCGGGGGCTGATTATATCGCGACGATCGCGTCTGAACTGACCGGCGACAGCCAGCTTGTGAAGACCGATCTGGGTACGCTGGTGCTGGATGGCGTCAACAGCTATTTGGGCGGCACGGCGATCAATGGCGGCACGGTGCAGATTTCTGAAGACGGCAATCTCGGGGCTGCGTCCGGGGCATTGACCTTCGATGGCGGCGCCTTGCGCAACACGGCTGCCCTGTCTTCCACTCGCGATGCAAGCCTGCTTGCCGATGGCGGCACGTTCCGCACCGATGCGGAGCTGACATTGTCGGGCCTGATCAGCGGCGCGGGCGCTCTCACCAAGAGCGGAAACAGCGCCCTGACCCTTGCCGGAGACAACTCCTACGGCGGGTCGACGAATGTTCTGGCGGGCGGGTTGTTCGTCAATGGCGAGCAGAGCGCGGCACGCGGCATCACGGCTGTTGAAAGCGGGGCATCGCTGGGCGGCAGGGGCATTATCGGCGGCGACGTGACAATCGCGGACGGCGGCACCCTTGCGCCGGGCGCTGCGGACGGCACGCCGGGCACATTGTCCATTCTGGGCAATCTCAGCCTTGGCAGCGGCTCGATCCTCGATTACAGCTTCGGGGCAGCCAATGAAGTTGGCGGATCGATGAACGATCTGACGGTGGTGGGCGGCAATCTCGTTCTCGATGGCACGATCAATGTCTCGGTTGCGCCGGGCGGCTCTTTCGGGCCGGGCGTCTATCGCGTGTTCAGCTATGACGGGACGCTGACCAACAACGGATTGTCCATCGGAACCGTACCGTCTTCCGACGCCTTCGTGCAGACCTCCATTGCCAATCAGGTCAATCTGGTGAGCACTGATGGGCTGACGCTGAATTACTGGGATGGCGATGCAGGCCCCAAAAACAATGGCGTCGTGGATGGCGGCGACGGTGTCTGGCAGTCTTCCATCGGAAACGAACACTGGACCGACAGCAGCGGCAACCTCAATGCGCCCTATTCCGATGGCTCCTTTGCAATCTTTGCAGGCAAGGCCGGTAGGGTGAGCGTGGATAACAGTCTCGGTCAGGTGACGGCGTCGGGCATGCAGTTTGCCACGGATGGCTATGTGATTGGCGGCGGCGATCTCGATCTGACCGGAAGCCCGACATCGACGATCCGCGTCGGCGACGGAACGACAGCCGGAGGCGGCATCACTGCCACCATCGATGCAGCGCTCACCGGCAATACGCAGCTCGTCAAGTCCGATTTTGGTACACTCGTGCTGACCGGCACAAACAGCTATACCGGCGGCACGGCTGTTCATGGCGGCGCGCTGGCGATCTCATCCGATGCCAATCTGGGTGAAGAAAGCGGGCAGGTCAGTCTCAATGGCGGCACGCTTCACACCATGGCGAGCTTTGAGAGCGCGCGGACGCTCGATGTGTCCGGCGAGGCCAGCCTGCGCACGGATGCAGGAACCCTGCTGAGGTGGAACGGGTTTGTTTCGGGCGGCGGGAACCTGCAAAAATCCGGCGGCGGCAGATTGAATATCGCATCCGACAGTTTCGCTTTTGCAGGCAGCGCATCGGTTCAGGAAGGCGTGCTGGAAGTCAGCGGTAGCCTGTGCGGTGAGGTCAGCGTTCTTTCCGGCGGCAGGCTTGAGGGCAATGGCACGGTCTGCGACACTAATAATTTCGAGGGCGGCACGATAGCGCCGGGCGTTTCCATCGGCATGCTGACCGTTGACGGCGATTATCGCGGACAGGGCGGCATGCTGGAGATCGAGGCCGAACTTGGCGGCGATTCATCGAAGGCCGACCGGCTGGTCGTGACCGGCAACACATCCGGCACCAGCAATGTGAAGGTGCTCAATCTTGGCGGCGGCGGCGCGCAGACGGAAAACGGCATCAAGATCATCGAGGTCGGCGGCCGCTCGGAAGGATCGTTCAACCTGCTTGGCGATTATCGCTTCCAGGGCGAGCAGGCCGTGATAGGCGGGGCCTATGCATACAGGCTCTACAAGAACGGCGTCACGACGCCAGCCGATGGCGACTGGTATCTGCGTTCTTCCTATCTTCATCCCGACGATCCGCAACCGCAGCCACAGCCGCAGCCGCTCTATGCGCCAGGCGTGCCGCTTTATGAAGCCTATACCAATGTGCTGCAAAGCTTCAACGAAGCCGGCACCTTGCAGCAGCGGGCCGGCAACCGGTCATGGGGCGCTGCTGCGACCCCGCAGGGCGCGGATATGCCGGGAGCCGGGCCGGTCGACAGCAGTGCGATCTGGGCGCGCATCGACGGGGCGCATTCCAGTTTCACGCCGGAACGCACGACGAGCGGTGCCGATTACGATACGACGGTGTGGAAAATGCAGGCGGGTCTGGACGGCATGCTGCATGAAGGCGCAGCCGGAGTCCTGATCGGCGGTGTGACCGCGCATTTCGGAACGGTTTCCTCCAGCGTCTCCTCGCTTTTCGGTATCGGTTCTATCGATAGCACGGGCTATGGGTTTGGCGGCACGCTGACCTGGTATGGCGAAAATGGTTTTTACACCGATGCGCAGGCGCAACTGACATGGTTTGACAGCGACATCCACTCAGCCACGCTGGGCAGGATGCTTGTCGAGGGCAATGGCGGCTTTGGTTATGCGCTGAGTATGGAAGCCGGTCAGAAGATCGCATTGCAGGACGGCTGGTCGCTGACCCCGCAGGCGCAGCTGGCTTATTCCTCGGTGCGCTTCAGCCGCTTCACCGACTCTTATGGGGGGCAGGTTTCGACGGATGACGGAGATCGCTTGCTTGGCAGGCTCGGTCTGGCCGGTAATTATGAGCATCAATGGGTAGACGGCTTTGGCCAGTTGCGCCGGTCGAGTGTCTATGGCATCGCCAACCTCTACTATGATTTCCTCAATGGTTCGGATGTCGATGTTTCCGGCACGGGCTTTACAAGCCGCAATCAGGCGCTCTGGGGCGGTATCGGACTGGGCGGAACGCTGAGCTGGGATGACGGGCGCTATGCGCTTTATGGTGAAGCGCTGGCAAAGACCAGCCTGAAGGACTTCGGCGACAGCAGGAGCATGGGCGCAAGGCTCGGCTTCCGGGTGAAATGGTAAGGCAGGCCCCTTACGCCACGATCTGCAACTCCGTGCAGATATTGTTTCGCCCCATATCCTTGGCGCGATAGAGTGCTGCATCGGCGCGACGAAAGACCGTGTCAAAATCACGGTCCGCAACCGTGCAGAATGCGATGCCTGCGCTGGTGGTGGTGAAGAACTGGCCCTGTGGCGTGATGAACGAATGTGTGGAAAGGGCCGTGCATATTTTTTCCACGGTGGCGAGCGCCTGTTCTTTGGGGACTCCGCGCTGAATCATGACGAATTCCTCCCCGCCTATTCTGGCGAAGGAAGCACCGGTTACGGCATTCGCCCGCAGGATGTCGGAAAACGCATGGAGAACCTGATCTCCCACGGTATGCCCGTAATTGTCGTTGATCGATTTGAAGCCATCCAGATCGAAGACGATTATACAATCGCCTGCGTTCATCGGGGCGGCGGCGAGATTGTCATAGAGCGCTCTTCTGTTAAGCAGGCCGGTCAGGCTGTCGGTGCGGGCTTCGTCGGCATGCCGCCTTGCTATGCGCGATTGCGTCAGGCTGAGTGAAAGCGCACCAATCCCGGTAATCCCGACAATCGCCATGACGGCATTGAGATCTTCCGCCCAACTGCTCGGAATTGCGGTCATGACCCATTGCTGTTCGAGCAAGATTACGCCGCAGCACAACAGGAAGGAAACGCCGGTGAGCGTATAAAGGCTCACGATACCGCCGATCTGAACCGGAGCCTCCCTGTAGACGACACTATATTCGCCCGCCGACAAAAGCAGAAGCAGCGCTGCCGAAAGATTGAACACCGCCACGCCTATGCCCGCAAAGCCCAGGATGATCGGCACCGACATAGCCGTAACGAGGATGATCGCGAGGCCGACAAGGCCGGGCCAGCTTACAGGTCTGTGTGAAATCTGCCGCGCGCCCACGAAGACGAATACAAAACCGATCGTGTCTATGCCCAGTGCCAGAACGGAAGCAAAGGCGAATGGGAATATTTCGGAATAATAAAGCCCGGTGCCTACCCCCAGCAGGATCATTCCCAGACCACCCCACAGCAGGAATCGATCCATCGGGTTCTGGTTCCAGACGCTCAAGATTGTCAGGGCAATCGCCAGTGAACAAAGGCCAGCCGCAAAGAAGAGTGTGTTTGGGTCCAGTCCCACGCCGACCTCGCAATATGGGAGACTATGATTGGGAAGAAAGTCTATAGGGAGAAGCGCAAAGAAGCGATACCGATATTATGAGTTGGATGGCTTTCTTTCGGTCTTTTCGTAATTATGCTCGCCCACCCGGTCCCGAGGGGAAGTTTTGCGCGACAATCGCAAGCTGCTCATCGAACAAGCGAAGAATAAACGGCCGACAATGCAATCGTAATGCGCCTGCAACAATCACGCAATAATGTATAGGTAAGTGAATACTTATGTGACACTATCCGCAGTAGAAATGGTTTGAGCGGCGTCAGGCTGCCAGTTCAGGCTTGATGCGTATTCCGGCATATAATTGATGAGGGATTCTCATGGTACAGACTGCGACTGCAACCTATCGTGGCAATGACCGGCTGCTGTTCGGGATTATTCTGGGCGTCCTCGCCTTCTGGCTGTTCGCGCAGACGACGCTGAACATTGCGCCCGACATGGCTGCCGACCTTCAGATCGAGCAATCTTTCATGAATATCGCCGTATCGATCACGGCACTGTTTTCCGGCATTTTCATCGTCGTCATGGGCGGTCTGGCCGACCGCATCGGCCGCGTCAAGATCGTCATATACGGCTTCGTCTTCTCCATCATCGGCTCGCTGCTTGTCGGACTGGCTCCTTCCGGTGGCTTCGGCGGTACTTTCCTGATGCTGGGCCGCATTTGCCAGGGCCTGTCGGGGGCATTCATCATGTCCGCCTCGCTGGCGCTGGTGAAGGCTTATTGGGATGGCGCGGAACGTCAGCGCGCCATTTCGCTGTGGTCGATGGGCTCGTGGGGCGGATCGGGTTTTGCCGCGCTGTTTGGCGGCCTGATGGCGCAGAATGTCGGCTGGCGCTGGATTTTCATCATCGCCGCCGTCGTGTCGCTGATCGGTTTGCTGATGGTTCGCGGCACGCCTGAAAGCAAGGCTCCGCCGAAGGAAGGCTACAGGTTCGATCTGCCGGGCGTCCTGACTTTCATGGTCGCCATGGTTGCTTTGCAAATTCTGGCGACGCAGGGCGGTGCATGGGGCTGGACCAGCCTGCCTTCACTGGCCCTTCTGGTGGTCGCCGTGGTGTTCGGTGTGATCTTCTATCGCATTGAAAACAACAATCCCAATGCCTTCGTGCAGTTTCGCCTGTTCAAGAACCTCACCTATACGGGTGCTACGATCTCGAACCTGCTGCTGAATGCCACCGCCGGCATCATTATGGTGGCAATGCTCGTGCTGCAGCAAGGCGGCGCGATGACGGCGCAAAAGGCCGGTTTCCTCACGCTCGGCTATGCCATCACCATTCTCGCCTTCATCCGGTTTGGTGAAAAGCTTCTGCAGCGCCATGGCCCGCGCAAGCCGATGCTGTGGGGCAGCTATATCGTCGGCCTGTCCATTCTGCTTTTGATGCCGACCAACCTGATGCTTGGCACCTATACGGTGCTTGCGGTGATCGCCTTCTCGCTTTTCGGCATTGGCCTTGCCTTCTATGCCACGCCCTCCACCGATGCGGCGCTGTCCAATCTGCCCGAGGATCAGGCGGGTGCAGGTGCGGGTATCTACAAGATGGCGTCATCACTTGGCGCTTCGTTCGGCGTGGCGATCTCTTCGACGATCTATACCTCGATTGCGGGCAATCCCGATGGGATCAAGTGGATCGAGGGGGTGATTACCTTCGTCGGCAATCAGGAAAATCTCGCCACGCGCGAGGCGGCTTTCTTCGCCTTGTTTGCCAATCTGGTCATGGTGGTGGCAGCGGTCGTCTCGATTGTGACGACGGTGCCCAAAGGCAAATCCGACGACCGCACAGATTCCATTCCGGCAAAGGACATCGTCCGGCCGGTCACGCAGGAGAAATGACATGAACGCCATCGTCAGGAAACTCGAAGCAGACAATGCCGTCATGAAGGAATGGTTCGAGCATATGCATCGCCATCCCGAGCTTTCGATGCAGGAGACGCGCACCGCCGAATTCATTGCCGACACCTTGCGCAGCTTCGGCGGTTTTGATGTGCAGACCGGGATCGGCAAATATGGCATCGTCGCTTCCCTCAAGGTTGGCGACGGGGACAAGGTGATCGGCCTGCGCGCCGATTTCGACGCGCTGCCGATT
Organism: Falsochrobactrum shanghaiense; assembly: GCF_003149535.1. GTDB lineage: Bacteria > Pseudomonadota > Alphaproteobacteria > Rhizobiales > Rhizobiaceae > Brucella > Brucella shanghaiense. The sequence goes on from NZ_QGDB01000002.1 coordinate 145,052, forward strand.
CAGGAGGAAAACGACTTCCCCTATCGCTCGACGGTTGCCGGTGTGTCGCATCTTTGCGGCCATGACGGCCACACGACCATGCTGCTGGCCGCGGGCAAATATCTCGCTGAAACGCGCAATTTCAATGGTACGGTGCGGCTGATCTTCCAGCCCGGCGAAGAAACCATGGAGGGCGGCCCGGCCATGATCGATGACGGGTTGTTCGAGCGCTTCCCTGTCGATGCGGTCTTCGGCATGCACAACATTCCGGGGCTGGAGGAAGGCAAGTTCTACTTCCACCCCGGCGAGATGATGTCCGCCGTGGACAACTGGGAAGTCGAGATCATCGGCAAGGGCGGTCATGGCGGCATCCCGGAGCTCACCATCGATCCCGTCGTGGCAGGCTCCTCCATCGTCATGGCGATCCAGAGCATCGTTTCGCGCAATGTCGCTCCGGCGAACCGCGCGGTCGTGACCATCGGCGCGTTTCTGGCGGGCAATGCCGGTAATGTGGTGGCGGGCAGTGCGATCCTGCGCTTCTCGATCCGTTCGACCACGCCCGAGGATCGCGAGATGATTCTGGGCAATATCCGCCGCATCGTCGATCATCAGGCGCAATCCTTCGGCTGCACCTTTGAAATCCGCGAGGGCATTCCCGGTGCCGTACTGGTGAATGACGCGGAGGAAACCGACAAGGCTGCGAAAATCGCGCAGGCTGCCTTCGGGGAGGCTCAGGTGGTCTATCCCGGCCCGTCTTTCCTTGCCTCGGAAGACTTTGCTTTCATGCTGCAAAAGAAAAAGGGAACTTACTGTTTCCTTGGCAGCGGTCGGGGCAAGATGGTTCACCATCCCGAATATTTCTTCAACCAGAATATCCTGCCCATCGGCGCGGCCTATTGGGTGGCGCTGACGGAAAACTACCTGCGCTGATCTGCTCATACTGCATCGCTGGCGGGGAATATGTCGATATGCCCGCCAGCACACGCTCTGAGCTTGTTGTTTTAACGCATGTCGTTATCCCGAAACCGGTTCCCACTTTCGGGCGACACGCTCTAAAGACGTTTATTTAATTTCAAGCAATAATATGAACATGCTATCAATAAAAACCCTGTAACGATAAATACAGCGGAAACATTAAAATAAATCAATATAACGGCGAATAATGCGGAAGGCAGTATCTGCGCCAGATCCCGGTATGTATTATATATGGGGACCAGCCGAACTCTTTGATGGGGGCGGACAGCCCGCAAGAAAGCTGCGTTTCCACCACTATCGACAGCGCTGATCGCAAGAGAAGCTCCAATCAATAAACCTATTGATAGCAGTGCATGGTCTTTTCCAACTATGCCGGAAATCGCCGTCAAAATTCCACAGGCCAGATAGCCATAGAAGAAAGTAAGCCGAAGCCCATGTTTTCGCGAGATGGTTTGCCATGCAGGGGCTAAAAGCAATGTGGCCGATCCAATTGCAATGATAATGCCGCCGGTCGAGTAACCATATCCGGCTTTCACTGCATATACAGGCGTATATACGCCATAGACCTGCCACCACCATGAACGCACTATCGCGAGAAACCAGGCCAGTTTCAGCCGGGGTTGTGAGGCGAATAGAAATACGTCCTTAAAGCTCGGCAAGGCGAGTTTGACCGATGCGGTTAGTTTAAGGGACGAAGGTATCAGCGCAAGCATGATAACAGGCACCAAAACGGCACAGAGCCCGCTAATGGCAATCGGTATCCAGATATTGCCGATATATATGGCCCAGCTACCGATCAGCGGCCCCGCCAGATAAGTAACTCCGGCAAAAAGTATGCGCCGGGATTCGAAAAACGACAGGTCTTTGCGTGGAATTATCTGTGTCGTGTAAATATTGATGGCGCTTTCGAAAAGCGTGAACATCAGGAATTGAAACAGCAAGCCCGGAAATAATAAATAAGCATTATAAGACAGAAAAGCCGCGGCTGATAATATACCGAATATAACGGCTAAGAGCAGCGAATTCCATAATCCCAAACGCGATATGATCCGCGGCAGGAAGACACTGAAGACGAGGCAAATCGAACTGGATATAAGATATAAGGTGCTTATAAGGCTGATTTCACCGAAAGCCCTCAGTGCCAATATAGGTATCACCGCCACGACTGACGTTCGAGCCAACACCATGGTGGCATAGATGACAGACAGGGTCCATTGTGGGGATCTGGTTCGCTGATGTATGAATATGATGCGTCCCCATGGATTGAGATTGTTCTTGTTCAAGCCGTATCGTCATCGTTGGATCGGAGCCGCTCCAAAGTCCAGCGTCTATGCGGGTTCGCTCATTAGACGATCCCGCAGCTTGAGCATATCCTCACATACAATTTCCAGATCCTTGACTTCAAATCCGTCCGCGAACTGGAACTTTTCCTCTTTGAGCAATTCGTGGAGCCTGCCTTTATATTGGGCTGTCTGCCCTTCGACAATTAATCCGCCGCGTTGTTCGAAGCTGGCGTTCCAGGCAATGGCTTCCTCTGCACTGATCGCGTGCGGCAAATCCAGTATAAGCTCATTGTTTACAAGGCGCACGGGATAGCCTCCCGGCAGGCCTGCCGGACCCGGCACATGTCCGCTCCAGCCCGTCCCTGCGGCAAGGGCGAGTATAAGTGTGACGCCCGATGCCCCCGAAATTTCGATCGCCGGTTCTGGCGTGAGCTGGCATTGTTCGAAGGTCTTGAAGACATCTTCCAGTTTTTGATCGCCAATATAAACCAGGGGTGCGATGGAGCCGGAGCGTTCTTCGGGGGGCTTGCGCCAGGCCGACAGGCATTGATAGTGCGCAATTACACGTAAAGGTGCTGCCTGCTCGCTCTCATATGCGCCCGCAAAGACGTTGGAGAGGATTGCGACATTGCCGGTGCCGCAAAGCACGTCATGTCCCATTGCCTTGATGATGCCGTTTACCACGTCAGGAAAAGGGCAGTTGATCAGCAAGGGCCTGTTTTTGCGGCGTGAGATTGCTGCGGCCATGCGTGTTGAAATCAGGGACTGAAAAACGGCGGTGGCGCTCAGGCCGCCATCGGCGACCAGTTGGGTCCAGCGGTTGCCCTTGTCGGAAATGACGGTTGATGTCTGAATAGAGGCGGCCTGGACGACGATGCGCGGATCGCACGCTTCCAGAAGGTCGTCGCTGGCGCCATCGGCAACCATATCGACTTCGATGGTCGAGAAACGAGCCGGGGTGGAGAACATCGCCGCGCGCGCATTACCGGCGGTTTTCAGCCAGTTCAGCCGCATTTTATTTCTGCCCGCAATGACGACATTGACCGGCTGTTTCGCCGTCGAAGCAATGTCCAGCGCGATACGCCCCGCAAACATGCCCGTTCCAGTAATCAAAACATCGCAGCTCATAATGCCTTACCTTTCACCAATTGCGGGGCCTCCCACCGCGTTTCCGGGTTAATTTGGAGCAAATGCTTTTGAATTCTCTGACTGGGCGTCCGGGGAAACTGCTCTACGATGGAGATATATCGTGGCCGCTGGTGTGGCGCTAAGCGGCTTGCGAGCCAGCTCGATATTTCCTCCGGGGCAGGTGTCGTGCCGGGGCGAGGCTCTATAAAAAGATGAATGTCATATTCACCGATTTCAGCCTTTACGCCGACCAGAGCGGCTTCCTCGATGTCAGGATGGCGATTGGCGACGCTTTCCACTTCGTAGGCTGAGACATTCTCACCTTTGCAGCGTATGGAATCGCCCGTGCGGCCATGGAAGAACAGATGGCCTTCTGCATCCCATGATCCCAGATCGCCGGTATAAAAACCGTCGGGCCGCACAGCCCTGTCCGTCGCCTGCGCGTTGCGGTAATATCCGGGCGTGATCGCGCCGGGCAATGTGGTGCTGACGACGATTTCGCCCTTTCCTTCGCCCCACCCCAGAATGCGACCATCTTCCCCCACAAGGCGGACATCGAAATAGGGTAATGGCCGACCGACCGAACCCACGACATTCTCGTCATTATAGGTTGTCAGCGAAGAGCATTCGGTCATGCCGTAACATTCGCGGATCTGAACTCCGAAGCGCTCCTCAAAGGCGCGCCAGACCGAAGGAGCGCAACCGCCTCCCCATGCAACTCTCACCTGATGATTTCTGTCATGGAAGCTCTCGGGCTGCTTGAGCAATATCTGGATTATGCCGCCCAGATGGTGAATGTGCGTGCAACCGGTTTCGCTGACCTGCTTCCAGAACTGCGAAGCGCTGAAGCGCTCCGCCACCGTCAGCGTAATATCCTCGAATAAAGGCAACAGGATCACCTGTGCGCCGCCGATATGATAAAATGGCTCCCACATGAAAAACTTGTCGCCCGGCTCAAGATCGGTGCAAAGCGCTACGGAATGGCAGGCGAGTTCCAGCATCATGTGGCTGACCATGACGCCCTTTGCCGGGCCGGTCGTGCCGGAGGTGAACATGATTGCAGCCAGATCGTCCGGCTGGGGCAGATCGACAGGGGGGGCGTCGCCCTTGTATTCGGGGAAGGCAGTTTCCGTCACGATATGTATCGCGGTGCCGGTCAGTTGCGCATGCTCTTGAACGGTATTGGCGACATCCGGTTCACAGAATGCGATTTTGGGCAGGGTTGTGTTGAACACGTTTTCCAGTGCGCTGCCGACCAGCGCCGGATTGACGGGAACCCACACCAGACCCCGCCGCAGCAGGGCAAAGATCAGCGCCAGCGAATAAGGGCTGTTGGGCATCATCACGACCACGCGATCGCCTGCCTTGGCGCCGGCATCCGCAAGCAGCTGTCCCAGAGCCTCGGATGCCCTGTAGAGATCGCCGAAATTGCACAACTGACCGTTCAATGTCGCATAGGCATTTTGCGCATTGTTGTGAGCGCGGTTGAGAAATGACCGCACCAGTCCATGGATATGCATTTTGCATCCTTAGTAATCAAATCAAGAAGAGGGTTGTCTTTGAGCTATTTTTCGAGTTTGCGGGCCAGGAGCAGGATCGTTGTCACAACAAGCAACACGATGACCGAAACTGCCGCGAGAGTGGGGTTGAGTTGCAGGAACATGTCGTCCCACATTTGTTTCGGCAGCGTTGTTTTAAGTCCGCCCGATACGAAAATCGCGATTGTCAGCTCGTCAAGCGATGTCACGAAAGCAAACAGGGCCGCAGAGAGCAGACCGCCTCGCAACAACGGAATGGTGATGAGCCGCAATATAGTGAGTTTGGTCGCCCCCATGGTTTCTGCGGCCTGATTAAGACGCCAGTCATAATTTTTCAGAACAGAGCCGATGGTGATGAAAGCATAGGGGAGCGCCAGCAAGGTATGGCCGATGACAAGACCGGTATCCGTAGCGACCAGACCGATCTGGGCCATCAGATAGAACAGGCCGACCGCAATCACGATTCTTGGCACGATCATCGGCGCGAGAATAAGCCCGAAGATGAAGCCGTTCATGCGGGAACTGCTGCGGGATAGAGCCAGCGCTGCCAATCCGCCCAATATCGTGGCAAAGAATGCCGTGGCAAATGCGACGCCGAAGGAGCGTATGGTTGCGCTCATCCAGATGGCTGAATTGAAATATTGCTCAAACCAGCGCAGAGAGAAGCCGGGGGGCGGGAAAGCCAGATTTCTGCCGGAGGTAAAGCTGAGAGGTATGACGATCAGGCCGGGCAGCATCAGGAAAATTATCAGCAGCACCACATAGGCAGTACGGACCGGATTGCTGTTTGCACCGGGCGAGGAAAGGCGGTCGAGCGGTCGAAAGATCTTCGCAAGGAGCGCCAGTATCCCATAGCCCGACTTTCGTAACAGGCTATCGGGGGACAATGATTTCTTGCTTTGCGCCCCATTGCCAGCCGACAGGGAGGAAAGGCCAAACAGCCTGTTATAAATTGCGATTACCAGCAGCGCGGCAACGACCAGCATTGTCGCCAATACTGCGGCAAAGGGCCAGTTTACGATTTCCTGCACCTGCGTGATGATCGTCTGGGCCAGCATCGTCTGCTGGCGTCCGCCCAGAAATGCAGGAACGATGAAGAAGCCGAGCGAGGTTATGAAGGTGAGCAGTCCCGCAGCAACCACGCCCGGCATGGAAAGCGGAAAATAGACGAGCCAGAAGCGGTCCGAACGGCTTGCGCCCATCGTCGATGCTGCGAGTGTCAATCGGTTGTCGATGCCCGACATCACGGGCAGCATGGAAAGAACGGCCAGCGGGATCATGGCATGGACCATGCCGATCAGAACGCCAAGCTCGTTATACATCAGGTTGACAGGGCGTTCGGCGAGGCCGGAACCCAGAAGCAGGCTGTTGAACACGCCGTTTTTGCCAAGAAGGATCATCCAGGCAAAGGTCTTCACCAGATAAGACGTCCAGAATGGCAGAAGCACCAGCAGCAACATATTGCTGCGCTGGCGGCCTTCCAATCCTGCAAGCCACATGGCGATGGGGTAGCCGAAGAGCACGGAGAACAAGGCCGTAAGCGCAGAAATCTCCAGCGTTATGCCTAATATTCTCCAATAAAGAAGGCTGTCACCCAGTCGTTCATAGTTAGACAATGTGAAGCTGCCGGCTGCTTCATCCGTAAAACTCAGGCCCAGAAGCCGGAACATGGGGAAAAGGAAAAATACAGCCAGCAGCAGAAGCGCCGGAACGGCGAGCCAGAGTGGATCCGGCTTCCAGTGTTTTGCCGATACGCTCGTCATGATACGATCCTCGCAACGGAGCGGTCCCAGTAAAGCTGAATCTGATCGCCCACCGATGGAAGATCTGTCGAGAGCGGATCATGGCGAACGCTAAACTGGCTGCCATCGGAAAGCCTGACGAGAAGGCGCATATCGGAACCGATATAGACCGTGTCTTCCAGCAACCCTTCCAGCCCTTCATGCGCGGGAGATTGAGAACGGCCAACACAAACCTGCTCGGGACGGATAACCAGTGCAAGCTCCTGTGCATCCTTGTCGCGGGCGCTGAATCTGCCTGAAAACTGGCCAACCGGCGTTTGAATGGTGACGCTGTCTTCGTCGGATGATGTGCGTTTGCCCCTGACGATATTGGATTGCCCGATGAATGATGCCGAGAATATGGTTTCGGGGTTGAGGTAAATCTCGCGCGGCGAAGCGATCTGCTCCACCTGCGCATGGTTCATCACGCAGATGCGGTCCGACATGACCAGCGCTTCTTCCTGATCATGCGTGACATAAATAACTGTGGTTCCGAACTCATGGTGCAGCCGTCTTATTTCCAGCTGCATATTTTCGCGCAGCGATTTATCCAGAGCCCCCAGAGGTTCGTCCATAAGAATGACTTTTGGCCGATAGACAAAACAGCGCGCCAGGGCCACGCGCTGCTGCTGCCCGCCCGAAAGCTCGCGCGGGAAACGATGACCAAATTGTTCCAATTGTACCTTCGCCAAGGTCTCCGATACCTGATGGCCGATTTCCTTTTGGCTGATGCCGCGCATTTTCAAAGGAAAGGCGATATTCTCGGCAACCGTCATATGCGGGAACAAGGCATAGTGCTGAAAGACCATGCCCATGCCACGGAGATTAACCGGTCGGCTGGTCCAGTCCTCGCCTTCAAAAAACATCCTGCCGACCGTCGGTTCTACCAGCCCGGCAATCATTTGCAGCAATGTCGTTTTTCCTGACCCGGACGGCCCCAGCAATGTGAGGAATTCACCGTCCCTTATAGCCAGATTTGTTGGTTTAAGGGCAGTGAAGTCTCCGTATTTCTTGGAGATACCATCAAGTAACAGTTTGTCGGAACGGGTATCCTCGGTCATTACTACTCCGTAGCATAGCAAGTCTTCTCAGGCCGCTTGCGGGCTTGAGACATGAGTGTGTCGCTTGGAGCGCACCCCGAAAAGCATGAAACGGTTTTCGGGATGCGCGTTTAAACAAAAGCGTGGAGCGCCGATCTGATCCAGCCAGATCGACATGTGTTTCGCGGCAAAGCGATAAAATCGCTTTCCTCAGGGATGGCCTTGAACCCGGATTCGCCACACTGGAAGGCCCGTTATCGCAACAGCCAGCCGTTGAAGCGTTCGGTCGCTGCATTGCGATGTTCGAGCCAATAAGGATCGGATGCCAGCGACATCAACTTCAGGTTTTCAGGAGATGTCGGCAGAATCGTCGCGCGGTCGGGCTCGATGAAATCATAGGCTTTCAGATTGGTCGGGCCGTAAGCGAGATATTCCGTAAACTTCGCCTGCTGCTTGCCCTGAGCGCAAAAGGCGATGAATTCGCGTGCAATATCCGCCTTGGGGCTGCCCTTGGGTACGCCCCATCCTTCTATCGAATAAAGCCCCTGATTCCAGACGAGTTCAGCGGGAGTGCCATTGTCGATTGCCGCCTGAAAGCGGGCATTCCAGCCTGCAATCATGTCCACTTCGCCGCTTTCGAGAAGCTGGGTCGACTGCGCGCCGCCAGTCCACCAGACATCGATATGATCCTTGATTTCATCCAGCTTGCGGAATGCACGATCCACATCCAGCGGATAAAGATCCTGTGGAGCCACACCGTCCGCCATCAAGGCGATTTCCAGCGTGTCGAGCGGATTCCTGCGCAACGACCGGCGGCCGGGGAAATCGGCGACGTTCCAGAAATCCGCCCAGCTTTTCGGCGGGTTCGGGCAGGTCTCCTTGTTGTATGCAAGCACTGTCGAATACACATCCGTCCCAAGCATATTCGTATGCACTGCTTCCGGCATGACATCGGCGACAGCTTCTGCGGGCAAATTCAGCGGTTCGAGCAGATCGTCCTTTTCCAGAATGAGGCGCGCTGAAAGGGTAATCGTGCAGACATCCCAGATATAGGACTTGGTTTCCACAATCGACTTGAACTGCGCCGTTGGTTCGGCATCTCGCGCCACGCCCTGAATTTCGATGCCGGTCTGAGCGGTGAAATCATCGTAGAATGCGACACGATAGCCGTCCCCGAAAGGGCCGCCGGGATCGGCGACGACAAGACTTTGATTGGCCCATGCCTTGCGATTGATCATCGGCATGGCGAGCGCAGCCGCTCCCCCGATGAGCAGGGTCCGGCGGCTGATTTCGAAAGAAGAATTTTTCATTGTATCCCCTTGTTATAGTTAGATGAGAATAGAAAATGCCCGGATTGCCTGATTATGTCGCAACCCAGGGGCGTTATCCTGCAGAAGCTACGCCTTGACTTTTCGGGCAGCGCGCTCCGCAAAGAATTTCTCCATCATTGCCTGCGGTTCGCCCGACGCATAGGCTTCGGTCTGTATGCGAATTCCTGCCCGCATGGCCTCGTCAAAACCCTGCTGGGTGACTTCGGCGATGCGTTGACGGTTAAGACGCATGGCGCCGACCGGCTTGGAGGCCAGCAGATTGGCCAGATCGAGCGCTTCCTGCTGCACCTTTTCCTGATCGACCAGTCGTGAAATCAACCCGAAGGAATAGGCCTCGTCAGCGCCCAGCATGCGGCCGGTCAGGGTCAGGTCGATGGCGCGCGCCAATCCGACGATCTCACGCATGATCCAGTTTCCGGTAACGGTCGGAATGCCTGAATTGATTTCCGGCTGGCCCATTGAAACGCCCGGATGAGCTACGCGCAGATCGCACAGCAAGGCTATCTGGAAAGCAGACCCGGCGGCAACCCCGTTCAGAGCAGCGATGATTGGCTTGGAAGAATTGCGAAACAGCGAATAAAGGACGTTCCATTCATCCATCCACCCCTCGGCGCTGGAGGAATCGAAGGTTTTGGTTTCACTCAGGTCCTGACCCGCACCAAAAGCGCGATCACCCGCTCCCGTCAGAATCACTGCGCGAACCGAAGTGTCGCGCTCCGCGTCCTTCAAGGCTTCGATGAGCTGGTCACGCATGGATTTATTCCATGCATTGAGTTTTTCAGGACGGTTCAGGGTGATCCGGCGAACAGCCCCGATGGTTTCTGTGAGAATAAACGCGCTCACTTTAATCTCCGTTATTGCAATGTGATAATTCTTATTTTATAGAAACAAGGAAACTTGGCGACGTCAAGGAAAAGTTCGGACTTCTCCAATTTTTCGGCAAAGCGAATTACATGAACGGCAGCAATCATTCTAAGTCGGCAATAGTGACAGTGCTTATGATTCTGGCGTATCCCTGCAGCGCGATGCGGCTTGTCATGCCGGCGGGTATCTGGAATGGGTTAACGTTTGCAATCCTGACGATTGAGAGTCGGAGATAGGATGACAGTAATGAAGGCTACCAAGAAAAAATCAGATCCCTTGATGGTGCAATCTGTTGCAAAAGCATTCCATATTCTTCAGTCGTTCGATCGTTACAACCCGGCCATGACGCTCTCGCAACTGGCGCAGAAAGCGGATGTCGACATCAGCACCGCGCAGCGTTTCACCCATACGTTGCAACAGCTTGGCTATCTCAATAAAAACCCGTTCAACCGCCAGTACGAACTGTCGATCAAGGCGCTGGATCTGGCATATCACTTCACGCGAAGCTCGCGGCTGGTAGACCGCGCCATGCCCATTCTCCAGCATCTTAGCAAGCAAACCGAAGAAACTGTGAACCTGACGGTCCTCGATGGGCACGAGATCGTATTCGTAACGCGCTTTCTCAGCCGCCATCTTCTTAATACTGACGTTATCGTGGGTTCACGCTTGCCGGCATTCTGCACCGCGCCGGGGCGGGCAACGCTTTCCCGTCTGCCCAGAGAGCGGGTTCTTGAAATACTCGCGGCGTCGGAACTGCGCAGCTATACGCGTGATACGCCAACGGACCCCGAGCGTATTCTGGCAATGATCGCGGAAACGCGCGCTGCGGGTTTTGCGACGGCTTATGAAGAAATCTATCATGCGGATGCGTCAATCGCCGCCCCGATCGTCGGGCCGAATGGCGATGTGGTCGCTGCTGTCAGCGTCGCTGTCACGCTGGCGCGCTACAAGCGCGAAGATGTGCCCGAGCGTTTCGCCAACCTGGTGATCGCCGCCGCTCATTCCATATCCGTCGGCTAAATCGATCGGCTTTCATGCATTTTAATTGACAAGGGCGGGAACTTGCCTTTACCTTTATTCAATAGCAATTATTGCATTTCGATAATGAGGGTGCAAACCCATGCGCGTAAACCAGTTTCTCCCTTTGCGAACCGATAAAAAGCCGGGCCTTGTCATCTATTTTGACGGCGCCCCCATCCATGCATGGCATGGAGAAACGGTGATCTCCGCTTTGCTGCGGCATCAGCACCACCTGTCATATTCGGAATTCGACGGGGCTGCGCGGGCGGGCTTTTGCCTTATGGGTGCCTGTCAGGATTGCTCGGTCTGGACGGATGAGGGCAGGCGTTTGCGCGCTTGCCGTACCCCGGTGGAAGACAATCAGCGGCTATTGAGCCGCGCGCCGATGCATGGTTTTCACCCATGACAGGCAATGGTTCCAGCACTTTGCGCCCTGTTATCATTGGCGCAGGGCCTGCGGGGCTTGCCGCGGCTCAAGCCTTCGTTGAAGCAGGAATCCGGCCTGTTGTGCTGGAGGAAACGAATTTTGCCGGGGGACAGGGAACGCGCCGGCTTAATCCGGCAATCGAAGAACTCGGCAGTACAATTTTTGGCCGCAAGGCTTACGAACACGCTCTGGCGCGGCAGAAACAGGAAGATGCAGTTCTGGCGCAATGCGACTATCGGTCCAATACTCTCGCATGGGGAATATATGACGGCACCATTTCCACCCTGTCAGACGGGCGGCACGATGAAATAGCCTATGAGCAATTGCTCGTGGCAATTGGCGCGACCGACCGGATAATGGCCGTAGAGGGTTGGCAATTGAGCGGAGTCTACTCCCTCGGCGGGGCGCAAGTGGCCCTTAAAACGCATGCGAGCAGTATCGGCAGAAAGCTCGTATTTGCCGGTTCGTCTCCATTGCTTTATCTGGCCGCGGCGCAATATGCCCGTCTGGGTTTCACGGACATCACCATTCTTGACACGACGCCGGCAGGCAAAAAATATCGCGCGGCTTTCGCGATGGCCCGCTATTCTCTGAAAACCCTTCTGGAAGGCATGGGGCTCATTCGTGAGCTTCGCGCTTTCGGCGTCAGGATCAGGCAGGGTGCCCGGCTGATCCGCTTTGAGGGCGATCAGCGCGTGCGCTCGGTGGCCTATCTGGAAAAAGGGGCCAAACGGCAGTCGATCGAATGTGACGCCGTAGCCTTTGGGTTTGGGCTGAGGCCGGAAATACAGCTCGCCGAACTGGCGGGCGCCAGACTGGGCTTCAGTAATGAGTTTCGCCAATGGTTTCCCCTGATCGATGATGATGGGCGCGCGGGCGCAAATCTCTGGCTTGCCGGGGACAGCGCCGCCATAGGAGGGGCCGATGCAGCCGCCGCGTCGGGCCGTTTGGCGGCATTGGCCATGCTGGGCCAGCACGGCAAACCGATCGATCACAGGGAGGTTGCGCGGCTGCGCGCGCGAGTGAAGAGGCTGCGGAATTTCCAGAAGGCGATGGCCAAAGCTTTCCTCTGGCCGGGTGAGGAGGCACGCCATATCAGCGACGAAACCTATGTTTGCCGTTGCGAACGCGTCACGGCCGGAGAAATCCGGCAGGCTATCGGCTCTGTGGTCGCGCATACGGATGTGAACCGCATCAAGGCTATAACGCGTTGCGGCATGGGGCGTTGCCAGGGCCGCTTTTGCAGCCAGACCCTGCAAGAGATTGCAATCTCGCTCTCTGGGAAAGAACCGGACGCAGCTGGATGGCTGCGCGCGCAGGCGCCGTTCCGCCCTGTTCCAGTAAGCGGTGACGCCGGGTTCCTCAACCAAGGGGAACGAGACGGTGCATAAGAAACATGATGCCATTATTGTCGGTGGCGGGTTGTTCGGCGTTTCAACAGCCTATTTTCTGGCCAAGGCGGGCTGGAGCGTATTGCTGATCGATCGCGGCTTTATTGGTGCAGCGTCCAGTGGAGCAAATTTTGGCGGGTTGCGCTTGCAGGGCCGTGCGCTTGAGCAATATCCGCTCTCATTGCTCGCACAGCAATATTGGGAGAGGTTTCAGGAGGAATTCGGCTCTCCTTGCGAATATGAACGCAATGGCATGATTTACTTTGCCCATAGCGACAAAGGACGCGAAAAGCTTCTGCATTACGCAGAAAATTCCCGCCAATGCGGACTTGCAATCAATCTTTGGGAAGGTGAGGAATTGCGAAAGAACCTTCCCTGGCTGAGCGGGGATGGCATCATCGCATCCTATTCCCCGGCCTGTGCGGTTGCCAATCCCCGGCTTGCCACCCCGGCCATAGCCCGCGCATTCAAAAGGCTGGGCGGTTCCATTCTCGAAAATTGTGTCATCGAACAATTCCGGAAGGACGGGGATGGTTTCGTGCTGACAAGCGCGGACGGGCAGGAATTCATGGCCGCGACCCTCATTAATGCGGCTGGAGGTTGGGCGGACAGCATAGCCGAAACGTTCGGTGAGACGGTCCCTTTGCTACGGGCCGGTCCGCCGCAATTCGTTACCGAGCCTCTTCCCTATGTTCTCAAGCCGTCCATCTATACGATTGAAGGAGATCTGATCATCCGGCAGATTTCCCGCGGAAACTTCATTTTCGCCGGCTACCCCCGCACGATGTCCAATGAAGATGGCAGGCACACATTCGTTCCCCCGGCCAAAACACGCAATGGCATGCAGGCAATCGGTCGTTATATCCCTGCCTTGAAACATGCCGAGGTCATTCGCGTGTGGTCCGGCGTTGAAGCCTATCTGCCAGACATGCTTCCCGTCATCGGTGCATCGCAAACCACCCCCGGCCTGTTTCATGCCTTTGGCGGCAGCGGCGGGGGCTTTCAGGTGGGGCCAGCCGTGGGTCTTTGCCTCAGCAATATAATATTGGGACGACCCAATGATGTGCCTATGGAACCATACGGCATTGGTCGGTTCAGGTCTCAAATCAAGACAAGCGATAAGCTGAAACTGGAATTCGATGCGGCCCGGCCCACCCAACGGCGGCATCTGTAAGAGGAAAACGGGATGGTGCTGGCGAAGCGGGATGCCACCAAGAATCGACAGGCAATATGTGTCGTCGGAGGAGGGCTGGTAGGGCTGTTCACCGCGCTCGCTCTTCAGGAGCGGGGCAAGAATGTCGTTTTGCTGGAACATGCAGAGATCGGCGGTCGGCAGGCAGCATCATTTGGCAATGGCTGCTGGATCAATCCCGGAGCGATCATGCCGATGTCATTACCGGGTCTTTTGTGGCAGGTGCCCGGTTTCCTGCTCAACCCGAATGGTCCTTTCACCATTCGATGGAGGCATCTTCCATCATTGGCGGGATGGCTCCTGCGTTTTTTATGGGCCGGGCGAAGCTGGGAACAGGTAGAAAAGCAGATCAGGCAACGCCTTCCCCTGCTGGATAATCCGGTCAGTCATTATCAAGCGCGCGCGCAACAGGCCGGTGTTCCTGAACTGATTTTGCCGACGGGCACGATGTATGTCTATCGCAGTCGCAAGGAACTGGATGCCGATGCCCGAAGCTGGGAACTGCGAAGAAAAAACGGCATCAAGGTTCGCCTTCTTGAAGCGGATGAATTGAGAAAACGTGAGCCGGAACTCTCGCCTGCCTATCAATACGGCATGATGATCGAGGAGGCGGCTACATTGGCCGACCCTTCGGCGTTTTGTCAGGCTCTGGGGCAATTGTTCACGTCGCGCGGCGGAGAAATCATTCAAGCCGGAGCAACGGGCTTCATCCTCGATGACGGGAAACTCGTGGCTGTCCGGTCAGATCAGGGGGAAATATACTGTAATCAGGCCGTGGTGGCGGCGGGTGCATGGTCCAAGGCACTTGCAGCGAAACTCGGTGATCGTGTTCCTCTCATATCGGAGCGCGGTTATCATGTCACGATCAGCGATCCGGGCTTTCGCATCAATCATGGATTGATGGATGCCGATGGCAAGATGGCAATCGTCATGACCTCGACCGGACTGCGATTTGCCGGACAGGTCGAACTGGCCAGCCTGACGGCGCCGCCGCGATGGAAGCGTGCGCGCATTCAGCTGAAATATGCGAAAAGACTGTTCCCGCCGCTCCGGCAGGGCGTCGAGCTTGAGAGAGCTGCGTATGATCTATGGATGGGGCATCGTCCGTCGACGCCCGACAGCCTGCCGGTCATAAGCCGTTCCAATGCTTCGCCCGATATTGTCTATGCTTTCGGCCACGGCCATACGGGTGTTTCCATGGCGCCTGCAACCGCTAAACTGGTTGGGCAATTGCTTTGCGACGATCCTGAGAGCGATCATCAGGCTCGTGCTTTTTCCATAAAGAGATTTTGATGTCGACGGATCTTCTCTATCTTTCACGCGCGGATGTCGAATGTCTCGTTCCTTCGAGAAGCAGCCTGCGCGCCGCTCTGGCCGAAGCCGTACGCCAGACGGCGTCCGGGCGGCTGAAATTCCTGCCCAAGTCTACTCTCACCTATGCAACCGGCCATAGTTTCCAGTCGATGCCCGCGCTTCTCGACAAGGGCGAAGCTACGGGGTTCGCCACGGTTAAATGGGTTTCCGTCGTGCCGGCCAGGGCTCATTCCAGCCTTGATAATATACATTCGATCATATGCGTTAACGATCTGCACACGGGACAGCCATTGGCCCTCATGGATGGCAATTACATCACCCTCGTCAGAACGGCTGCGCTTTCCGCACTTGCAGCGGAGCATATGCTCGATGGCGAACCTGCGGCACTCGGCTTTATCGGCTGCGGCCAGCAGGCGGCGGAGCATTTATCGGCCTTTCATGACCTTTATCCTTCTCTGCGGCATGTGATCTGTTTTAGCCGCAGCGAACAATCGGCGCAGAAGCTTGCAGCTTCCGCCGAGGCGCTTTCCCTGAAATCGCAGATCACAAAATCGCCGGAATACGTGCTGCAACACAGCGATATAATCATCAGTACCGTTCCTGCCGCTCCGGGTCTTGCTCCCTTTCTCGATGCAGGAATCATGAAAGATGATGCATTGGCGATCATGGTTGATCTGGGCCGCAGCTGGGTTCCCGAAGGTTTTGCGGCTTTCGCGCATATCGCCACGGATAGTCTGGAGCAAAGCGTGCGGCCCTATGACAATCAGGGCAATGAGCTGCAAACGGCCAGAGCGCAGATGGATTTGGAAACCCTTGTGGAACAGCCGCTGAAAGAGCCGGGCAAGAAGGCATTTTTCTTCAAGGGAATCGCTTCCGCTGATCTCGCCATTGCCGCCCTTGTCTATCAAAATGCGCTGGAGGAGAAAAAAGGCCATCGCCTTCCACGCTGATGGCCGCGCTTTTATCGAGGCAGCGCCCCTACAGGCGAGCAGACATAATATGCGTTGAATTGTTGCGATCCGCTTATTAGATCATCTAACGGCGTAGGTACGCCTGGAGATGAGGTTGTTTCGAATATCAAAAAACGTATGGAAGCGAACGATTGCGGTAGCCCTGATCGCAGCATTCCTGTCGATCTCGTTTTCCGTGGGCGTCCGTCTCGTCGTCGGCGCGGAAGCGGACCGTATCACTGATTTCACGCGATTGGCGCTGCCGTTTCTTATCGCGATTCCATTGGGGCTTTTCTGGTTTTCTTATCTGGAAAAAATCGAGGAGTCCTATCGAAAGGCCGTGAAACGGGCGAGCGAACTCGCACGCATCGCGAGCGTCGATCCCTTGACCGGCGTTCTCAACCGGCGCAGTTTCATCGAACAGTTTGAAGCGGCGTCCGGGGCTGGCGTCAAAGGCTGGCTTTTGATCGCCGACATCGATTACCTCAAGAACGTCAATGACCAGTACGGGCATCTGGCCGGAGACGCTGCCGTTATTGCGATAGCGCAGGCGCTGGTTCAGGAACTGCCGCCCGATAGTCTGATCGCGCGCATCGGCGGCGATGAATTTTGTGCCTTCGTGCCGAAAGCATCATGCAGCAATCTGGATGCCGTCGTCGATAATATCAATGTGTCGGCTACCGCCATCTTGCGCAAGACGAGACCTGAAATCACACTACCCGTAACGGCTTCT
Organism: Falsochrobactrum shanghaiense; assembly: GCF_003149535.1. Classification (GTDB taxonomy): domain Bacteria; phylum Pseudomonadota; class Alphaproteobacteria; order Rhizobiales; family Rhizobiaceae; genus Brucella; species Brucella shanghaiense. The sequence goes on from NZ_QGDB01000002.1 coordinate 161,998, forward strand.
ATCGGCAGTTTTAGCTGCAAACCCAATCAGACATTCGAAGAAATCCTTTCGTCTGCCGATGAGAAGCTTTACCGGAAGAAAAGGGCGCGGGTGCAATAGGCCTGCGTAAAGGAACCATCGGCGAACGATTGACCCCGGCAGGCGTTAATGCCAAAGCGGGTCTGCCTGCCTCAATGGTTCACATAATTCTGCTCTGGAAGACATCATGCAAGAAACTGCTCTCGCCTATTACCTGCATCTGGATGACGGAGAGAGAAAAAGCCATCTTTCCCGCCTGTCGGGGGTTATCGAGGCTCATGCAGAAGAATATGTAAAACTGTTTTACGCGAATTTTCTCAAGGACAAGCAGGCCTCAGTTTTTTTAAGCCAGTCGATCGTGCATCAGCGCTTGAGCCGCTCATTGCATCAATGGTTGCTGGATATGCTGAAAATCACGCCGGGCGAGGGCGTGGCGGAGTTTGCAGAGCGTCAGAAGATGATCGGCGCTATTCATGCCCGCATCAAAATCCCGGTTCATCTGGTGCTTGAGGGGGCGAGCCTCCTGAAAACAGAGATTGCAAAGGCCCTGATGCACGAGAATGCCGATGAGGCCGCGGCCCCCATCACCCTGGTCAATGAACTCATCGATTATGCAATGCTTCATATGAGCAAGGCCTATGTCAAGGACGTGGCCGAGCGTGTGCAGATCGATGAGGCTTATCGGCTGTTCTCGCTGGGGCAGGATGTGGGTCTGGAGCGGGAGACGCAAAAATCCGCGCTCATGGAATGGAGCCAGAACGTTCTGTTCCAGATATTGGGCAATCCCGGGACACTTGAACTGGAACCCTTGTCGAACTCTCCGTTCGGCCTATGGGTGCGGCATCGGGGTGCGGTGATGTTCGAGGATTCCGTCATGCTCAGCCATATCCAGCGAACCATTTCCGAGATCGACGAGAATTTGCTGCCCAGATTTATCGGCAATATCGACCGTTCCGCCGCCGTGGCGCGCCTGCATGTTCTGATTGACGAACTGAAATATCTTCTGAACGACCTGTTCCAGAGTCTGGCGGCGGCTTCGAATGCGCGCGACCCCCTGACCCTCACGCTCACCCGCCGCTTCCTGCCATCGATTCTGGGGCGTGAGGTGACGATGGCGAACGAGCGGAAGACGCCATTGACACTGCTTATGATCGACGTCGATCACTTCAAGAAAATCAATGACAACTGGGGCCACTCCGCCGGCGATCATGTCCTGCGCCAGATGGCGGAAACCATCATAGCCAGCACCCGCGCCTCGGACTATGTGGTGCGCTATGGGGGAGAGGAGTTTCTGGTTATTCTGGTCGAAACCAATGAGAGCGACGGATACGGGATTGCTGAACGCATCCGCGCCGATTTCGAAGCCAGGGAGTTCAGGGTCGCGGATGGAACGTCAATACGGGTCACGATTTCCATCGGCATTGCATGCCATGACGGGCATCCCGACTTCCAGCGCCTGATCGATTCTGCGGACGGTGCCTTATACAACGCGAAATCGGCGGGGCGAAACCGTATCGGGGCAGTTCAGGGGTGAACATGCAGCGCCTTGTTAGCGCTGGTGCGCATTGCTTCAGGCAGAATAGAGCTGGGCTTCAGACTGAATAGAGCTGGCGCTTTTGCTCGTACATCAAAAGGTCCGCGCGCCGGGCGACGGATTCGAGTTTTCCTCCTGCAACCGTCGTCGCCGCGCCGATGGCGATATTGAGCGGCAGCTGGGAATAGTACTGATTGTTGATCTCCACCAGCCGCCTGATGTCTTCCACCATCGTTTCAGCGCCGCGCTCATCCACATAAGGCCGAACGATTGCGAATTCATCCCCGCCGATGCGGGCGGCGTGGCCGGGTTGTTCGACGGCTTCGTTCAAGACCTCGCCGATACGGCGCAGCAATCCATCGCCCGAAGCATGCCCCCAAAGGTCGTTGACGGTCTTCAGCCCGTTCAGGTCGATGATGATGATGGAAACCGGCATATGCGCCTGCCGTTCCAGCCGGTTCAGCTCATCGACATAGAAGGCGCGATTATGCAGCTTGGTCAGCACATCGTGCTTGCCGAGATATTCAAGATAGGCTTCCGCCTTCTTGCGCGCGGTGATGTCGGTGAGGGCCACCTGTACGAGCGACCAGTCCTTTTCGTGACCGGGCAGCACCGAGAATTGCAGCAGAACATGCCGCTCGCTGCCGTCGAGGGCATAATTGACCACCTCGCGGCGCTGGAAAAGAACGCCGTTCCACAGATCGATCAGCTGCTCGCGGAAATGCGTCTCCATCTCGCCGCGAAATATCTGCGGCAGGCATTGCAACAGGGTTGGCTTGTCGGGCGCCAGAAACAGCTCCAGCGTTTCGTTATTGACTTCCAGCACCCGGATTTCGTTCATGCATTGGCGCACGAATTCCGGATGCACATCGGTGAAAACGCGAAAGTCGACAATGCCGCGATGGCGTATGTCGTCCACGAGTTTCTTGATCTGGCTGAAATCCTCGACCCAGAGCGAGACCGGCGAATGGTCAAACAGCCCCTGGGCATGGCGCTTGTGACGCTGCTGCTCGCGCAAGGCGTCCTCGCGTACGGTCACGTCCGCAAGCGAGAGCAGGACGCGATCCCAGCCCTCCTCGTGGCCGGGCAGGATGCGGCCCCTGAGCTGGATGTCGAGACGCCTGCCGTCGAGCGAATAATTGACCGTATTGCTGATGAATGTATCGGAGCCATTCCAGAGCTGCACCATTTCATCGATATGCGGCTCCAGCATGTCGTCGCGGAAGATATGCGCCAGATTGGCAACCAGATGATCGATGTCGTCTGCCGCAAAAAGCGAAAGCGTCTTGCGGTTGACCGCCAGAACGCGGATATGGCTCGTACAGATACGAAGGCGGCTCGTATCTTCCATCAAGAACGCCTTGAGGTCGGTGACGCCCTCAGCCCGCCATGCGTCGAACTGTTTGCGCAGGCCGCTATAGTCTTCAAGCCAAAGGGAAATCGGAGCCAGATCGAAGACGCTGGCTTTGTCGTTCACGGCGGTGTCGATGTTCATCAGGTACCAACTCTAAGCCCGCTTTGTCGAGGCGGATGGCAGTAAAATATCAGGCTGGCCTTATATTATGAAAGATCCGGGTAAGCCAGTTCTTTTGAGCCTGTATTATCGTCATCAACTGCCTTTGGCCGGTTCCTGTTCACGCTTTTGCTGGAAATGCTCTCTTTTCTCCGCATTATCCGGACGCATCGGAGCAGGAAAAGAAATCACTCCAGTGAAGTGATTTCCCTGCGAAGGTGCTACGCAGTTTTGCTGGAAATGCTTGTATCAATACAATCGGGCCATTTCTTCGAGCGACAGCACATCGATGCGCGCGCCGTGGCCGGCAGCGCCAAAGCGTTCGAAACGCTCGGCACAAAGGGTCTCCATCCGCGCAAGGCCGGATTTCATCATCCCGCGTATATCGAATGATGCCGGATTTTCCGTCAGATATTCGCGCGCCGAACCGGTCAGCGCCATGCGCAGGTCGGTGTCGATATTGATCTTGCGAACGCCCATGCGGATGCTGTTTTCGACCTCTTCCAAAGGCACGCCATAGGTCCTGGGGATATTGCCGCCATTGGCATTGATGAGTTCCTGCAATTCTTCAGGCACGGTGGAAGCGCCATGCATGACCAGATGCGTATCGGGCAGGCGGGCATGAATGGCTGCAATCACATCCATGGCAAGGAGATCGCCGGTGGGCTTGCGGGAAAACTTGTAGGCCCCATGTGATGTGCCGATGGCAACGGCGAGCGCATCGACCCCGGTTGCCGCGACGAAATCGAAAGCCTGTTGCGGGTCGGTCAGCAATGCCTCGCGTTCAAGGGTTCCCACAATGCCATGGCCGTCCTCCTGTTCTCCGCCGCCTGTCTCCAGCGAACCCAGCACACCGATTTCGCCCTCGACCGAAACCCCGGCCGCATGGGCGAATGCCACGGTTTTTGCGGTAACGGCCACGTTATAGTCAAAACTGGCGGGCGTTTTGCCATCGGCTTCCAGCGAGCCGTCCATCATGACGCTGGTAAAGCCGAGATCGATGGCGCTCCGGCACATATCCGGGCTGGAGCCATGATCCTGATGCAAGCAGATGGGAACCTTGGGAAAACGCTCGGCGGCGGCTTTCACCATCGCGCTCAGCAATATGTCGTCGGCGTATTTTCTGGCGCTCTGGCTTGCCTGCACGATGACCGGGCTGTCGGTGCGCTCTGCCGCGCGCAGGACTGCCAACAGGGTTTCCAGATTGGTTATGTTGAATGCGGGAATGCCGTAATCATGCGCGGCTGCTTGGTCGAGAAGCTGGCGCAGGGTTGCAAGGGCCATGATAATATATCTCCGGAATGACGAGGCGCTCGGTTCAATTGGGAAAAACGCGATTGATTTCAGCGATCTGTTCTGCGCGCAGCGGCGAAGCTTTTCGGTCGCCGATTATGAAATAGAGCCTGGCTGTTTCCTCCAGCTCTTCATAGGCATGGACCGCCTCTTCCAGCGTCGCGCCTGAAACGATGGGGCCGTGATTGGCCAGCAGCATCGAATGGTGGTTTCTTGATGCCGCGCGCACCTCGTCGGCCAGCGCGCGATCGCCGGGGCGATAATAACGCACCAGAGGAAGCTTGCCCACGCGCATGACATGATAAGCCGTCAGCGGCGGCAGCACGTCGTCCGCCTGTTCGTGGCACAGGCAGGAAACAGCGGTCGAATAGGTGGAATGAAGATGGACGATGGCTTTTGCCGCCGCACGTTCATCGTAAACCGCGAGATGGAAAAAATATTCCTTGGACGGTGCATCGCCGCTGATGAGTTCGCCAGCGGGTGTGATCTTCGCGATGCGGTCCGCTTCCAGAAATCCGAGGCTCGAATTGGTCGGGGTAATCAGGATCGAGCCGTCTTCAAGACGCACGGAAAGGTTTCCGGCGCTGCCATGCGCCAATTGCCTGTTATAAAGCAGCGCCCCCATGCGCACCAGCTTTTCGCGGAGTAACGCTTCCGCACTCATGCGCCGTTCCCTCCGGCCAATGCGCAAAGTGCATCGGTAAAGAAGGCTGGCCCGCCGAAATTGCCGGATTTAAGCGCAAGCGCAATCTCCTTGTCGCGACTGAAGAGCACGGGAACGCCGGGGCTGACCTCCGGGCCGATGGAGAGTTCATCAAGGCCAAGCGCAAGCGCCACTGCGCCGGAGGTTTCGCCGCCTGCCACAACCAGCCTTTGCACGCCACCATCGACCAGTCCGCGCGCCGTTTGGGCAAACAGCGCGTCCAGTTTTTCAGCGACCGCATCGCGGCCATAGCGGCGCTGCGCATGGCCGACTTCTTCGGGTGTCCCCGATGAATAGGCAAGCGGTGCATTGCCGTGATTGGCGGATATGAAATCGATGAGATCGGATGATGTCGTCTGGCCGGACATCACCGCATCGACCGAAATCGCCAGCGTGGGATGATTGCGCGCATGATTGTCGATCTGTCCGCGAGTTGCGCCCGAGCAGCTTCCCGCGAGGATCGCTTCGGGGCCGCGCTGGCCCTTGAACGAACCCAGCCTGCCGGACGCAAGCCCTCTGGCGATGAAATTGCCCGCAAGCCCCAGCGCAATGCCCGAACCGCCCGTCAGAAGCGGGGCATCGGCGCAGGCGCGGCCAATCATCACCAGATCGCTGTTGCTGATGGCATCCACGACCACCAGCGTATCGCCGTCATCGGCGCTTGCCTTGAGTGCGCAACGAATTGCTTCCGGCCCCATGCGCACGGTCGGGCTTGCCACCAGCCCGACATTGGTTTGCGTCTGCAACCGCAGCCAGCGCCGGATGTCGGAATCCGTCATCGGGGTTTGCGGATGGTTTTCCATTCCCGACTGGTTCAGCAAGCGGTCATTGACGAAGAGATGGCCCTGATAGAGCGTCCGTCCCATGGCCGGAAAGGCCGGGCAGACGACGACGCCCCTGACGCCAAGTGCTGCGGCCAGCGCTTCGCCGACCGGGCCGATATTCCCCTTCGGGGTTGAATCGAATGTCGAGCAATATTTGAAGACGAATTGCCTGCAACCCTGCGCTTGCAGCCATGCAAGAGCGGCCAGTGAATCACGAATGGCGATTTCCGGCGCAACCGAGCGGGATTTCAATGAAATAACGCCCGCTTCGACCTCTGGCGCGGCATCCTGTTTTGGAACGCCGATATATTGCGATGTCAGCAAGCCGCCTTCGCCGTTTTGCCCTCTGGCGAGAGTATTGGCGATGTCGCTGGCGCCGGTAAAATCGTCTGCAATTACGCCTAACAGCATCACACCTGCTCCAGAATGAGGGACTTCATCTTCTTCACGGCCGCTTCGGGCGCGGTGAATACGGGCTTGGCAATCGCCCTGCGCACCTCTTCCGCAGCCCGTGAAGTCGAAAAATGCGCCAGCATGATTGCATCATGATCGGCAAGGCGCGGCGCCATTTCCGCGACAAGCCGGTTGTGCGAAGCCGCATCTCCCCTGCGCAGCAGTTCTATGGCGTTAGGCACGACAATGGTTTCCAGCTTGCTGGCGGAACCCGTCTCGGCTGCAAAATTCCCGAACTCTTCTTCCATCGTCGGCACGGCCGGCGCGAAAGTGGCAAGCATGCCGATCCGGTTTCCCTCGGCAATGGCATCGCGAAACATCGCCTCATTGGGACGAAGGATCGGCAAGGGCAGTTCAGCGATCATGCGGTCGATCGCCGGTCCAAAGGCCGAGCATGTCACGAGTATCCCATCGGCGCCGATCCGCACGGCATAACGGCCAAAATCGACAAATCTCGCGATCAGACCTTCGGAAAGCCGCTCGCCTTCCTTTGCGCGGTCAATCGTCAATCCATCGTCGAGCAGATTGACCGCTTCCGCTTCCGGCCACAGCGTGGTCATGGCCGTTTTTATGGGCTCCATCGCCACGGGTGTCGCGTGAAGAAGAACGATGCGGGGGGCTTTCGTGGACATGGTTTACTTCCGATCAGGCAGCGATTTGAGATTGCAGGGGGAGAAGGCCGCAGCGCTCATAGGCATTGGCCGAATAACCGTTCGACAGCAATTCGATAAACCGCTGCGCGGCGAGCGGTTCCCTTGCGTCAGTGAAGATCGCCGCCGAAAAATTGGTCCGTTTTTGCAATGGTTCGGGAAACGGCCCTGCAATCTCCACGCCCTCGATGGACATCAGTTCGCTGATTTGCTGCACGGCGAGATCGGCCTGACCGGAAACGAGCTTTTCAGCGGTGAAGCCGGAAGGGATCGCCAGCGCTCGCTGCTTGACATGATCCGAAATGCCGAGCTGCTCGATGACCTTCAGGAAATGGATGCCGCTTGCCCCGGTCAGGGAATAGGCGACGGAGCGCGCTTGCAGCAGCGCGGTGCGGAAAGCCTCCACGGATGAGAGATCGGGCAGGGGCGCACCCTTGCGAACGGCGATGCCAAACCCTGCCTGCGCAATCGGGCAGATCGTTTCGCGGCTGATGATCCCGCTTTCGGCCAGATCCTCAATCGGCTCGTCTATCGCGATGAGGACATCGCTGCGCGCGCCCAGCCGGACTTTTTCCATCAACAGCCCGGTCGGGTTCCAGAACATCTGGGCATTGTTGCCTGCCTGCGTCCATGCGGGCAGGATATAGCGCTTCATCGCCAGTTCGACGGCGAGCGTGCTCATCACTCGGACAGTTTGTACCAAGACTTCCTCCCGTTTTATCCGCCCGCCTGATGGATTGGGCGCAACGATATTTGTCATTGGCCTGATTACAGAAGTGCTGCGCCGCAAGGTCAACGATTGAACATGGTTTTTCATGAGGTGAAAAATCCGTGCCGGTTCTCTCCTTGAGCCTGGTCGCGCCAGATTGCCCCATGTCCGGCGGCAGCAGCAGCCTTTCAGTCGGCAAGGCGGGGCTGTTTGCGCATGGAAGCAGCGGCAATTTCACAATATGAAAATCATGCTTGCGTAAATTGCGGCTGCTTGACGCTGAACCGCTGCGATCCTACGCTTGAAACATTGGCAGGAGGACCATGATGCAGATCGTAAAAGAACGGCCCTGGGAGGAGGCGCAATTTCGCCAGAACCAATACAGGATGGTGGCAGGGGCAAAGGCCGGACATGACGGAAAAAGCATTCAATCGGTCGATCGCGCCCTGTCGATCATGGAAGCGCTGTCGCTCAGCGACACGCCGCTCATGCTCAACGAGATCGCCAAGCTGACCGGCATCAATCTTTCGACCTGTCACCACCTGATCAAGACGATGGTGAAGCGCGGCTATATCGTTTATGCTGGCCGCAGCAACGGTTATTTGCTGAGCACGAAGCTTGAAGCCATTGCCCAGCGTTCCGTGCGCGAATTCAATCTGGTGGAATTCGTTCGCCCGAAATTACAGGAACTGAACCTTGATCTGCGCGAAGCCGTTCAGATGGCGGTTCTCAGAGGATCGGCCCTGGTGACGCATATTCGCATGGCATCTCATATCGCGCCTGCACTGGATCATCGTGATCATGCAAGCCTGCATGCATCCCACGCGCTGGCCACCGGAAAGGCGATCCTCGCCTGGCTGCCGGAAGCGGAACTGGCGCGGGTGCTCACCGATAATGGAATGACTTCCTTTACCGATGCGACGATAAATTCGCTCGGCGCCATCATCGAGGAACTCCGGCTGGTCCGCCGTTCCGGTTTTGCGATGGATGACGGCGAATACCGGACCGATTCAGTGGGTTATGGCGCTGCGGTTCGCGATATGTCGGGTGCCGTGGTCTGTTCGGTGGGCGCTATCATTCCCAAAAAGCGCGCAAGCGACGCATACCGGCAGCACGTGGCGAATGCGGTCGTGAACTGCGCGCGCGAACTTTCGGGGCGCATGCCGGCAGGATGCTTCGTGTAGAATATAAACGGATAGGCATTTTGTTGCCTGTCAGTTTTCATAATATAAAATAACACTCTGAATAAGAGACACTATCCCAGATAAAGCATAGTAACTTCTATAAATAGTAATAATGTCGGGAGTTGATCATGGGTTCACAAGTAGCGGATATTGGGGTTATTGGTCTTGGCACCATGGGCGCCATGCTTTCTCTGAATTTTGCAGAAAAAGGGTCTGATGTTGCTGTTTTCAACCGGACGGTTGCCAAGGCGGATAAATTGCGCGAGGACAATCCCGAGCTTGCGCCGCGCCTTCATCCCCGGCACTCCCTTGAAGACTTCGTCGCAGCCCTGCGCACGCCGCGCGTGATCGTCCTGATGGTCAATGCCGGACACGCGGTCGATGAGCAGCTTGAGCATCTTGCTCCCCTGCTGGAAAAGGGCGACATCGTCATCGATGCGGGCAATACCGACTTCAATGATACGGTCGCCCGAAACCGGCGCTGGGACGAAACAGGCATCCATTTCGTCGGCATGGGCGTATCGGGTGGCGAGCAGGGCGCACGGCATGGCCCGTCGATCATGGTGGGCGGGGATCGCCGCGTCTGGAGCCGCCTGAAGCCGCTGCTTGAACCAATTTCCGCAAAATATGAGGGCAGCCCTTGCGTTGCATGGCTGGGGCCAGACGGGGCGGGGCATTTTGTCAAGACGATCCATAACGGCATCGAATATGCCGATATGCAGATGATCGCCGAAATATACAGCATCATGCGCGATGGCCCCGGCCTTTCAGCCAGCGAAATGTCGGAGATTTTCCGCGACTGGAATAGGCGCGGGCTGTCGTCCTACCTGATCGAAATCAGCGCGGTCGTTCTGGCGGAAGCCGATCCCGATACCGGCAAGCCGCTGGTCGATGTCATTCTCGATGAAGCAGGCCAGAAAGGCACCGGCCGCTGGTCGGTCATCGAAGCGCAGAAGCTCGGAGTCGGCGCGACCACGCTGGAAGCTGCGGTTTCTGCGCGCGGCATTTCATCGCTGCGTCCAGAGCGTCTTGAGGCGAGCCGGATTTATGGGAATATTGCACTTGCGGCCAATGAATTCGGCAAGGATCAGCAGGCTATCGCCGAGCTTGAATCCGCCCTTGAGACGGCGAAAATCATCGCCTATGCGCAGGGCTATGCCATCATGTCGGCGGCTTCGAAAGAATATGGCTGGGATTTGCCGCTGGGCGAAATCGCCCGCATCTGGCGCGCGGGCTGCATCATCCGCTCTATCTTCCTTCAGGATATTACCAAAGCCTATGAATCGGGCGCGCCGGTCGTCAATCTGCTTCAGGAGCCATCTTTCGCAAAGCGCGTAAGTGCGGGGCAGCAGGCTTTGCGCAATGTGGTCGCCAAGGCGGCTGCGGCAGGCATCCCGGTGCCCGCACTTTCGGCGGCGCTGGCCTATTTTGACGATTATCGGCGCGCGCGCGGATCGGCCAATCTCATTCAGGGCCAGCGCGATCTGTTCGGCGCGCATACTTTCCGCCGACTGGATGCGGAAGGCACCTTCCATCACCAGTGGCCTGCCGTTTGAGGCGGGCCGGCGCGCCGGTGGCAATGATCAGTCCTGTTCATGCGGCGCGATGAGTTCGAGGCAGCAGGGCTGTCGCATTGATCGAGTGCGACAGCCGCGCCTGACACGAGCCGGAATAACCGGCCAGATTTCAAATTTCTCCTTCCCTCCATACAGGCCCCACATTGAGGAATGTATCGATGCCCCTTTCCCTTGAAAACTATCTGGATGATGCTGCGAATACGCCGGAGCTGAAACCCGTTGCAAAAACCCTTGTGGAACTGACCAGGGCGGCGGTGAAGGTTCAGCAGGCGATTTCGACCGCAGGCATATCCCATACGGACGGCAGCGCCGTGCCGGAGCAAAACGCCAGCGGCGAGACGCAGAAGGCGCTCGATATATTTGCCGATGAAGCATTTTTGCAGGCAGCGAAAAATGCACCCGTCTTCTCCTATGGCTCGGAAGAGCAGGAAGAGCCGGTCGTGCTTGGTGCGGGTGAACTGGCTCTTGCCATCGACCCGCTGGATGGCTCGTCCAATATCGAGACCAATGTTTCGGTCGGGACCATCTTTTCGCTGCTGCCGGTTCTCCCCGCACACAAAGTGATGGCTTGCGAAGCCTACAGGCAACCGGGCAACAGGCAGCTTGCCGCGGGCTTTTTTGTCTATGGAGCGCAGCTCCTGCTGGTTCTCACGCTGGGGGCGGGGACGCGCATTTTCATCTATCAGCCGAAAAGTGGCGGCTTTTTTCTGCTGAACGCCGAAACGTCTCTCCCCGGTGACAGCCGGGAATATTCGATCAATGCATCCAACCGGCGCTTTTGGCCGTCTTCTGTCGCCCGTTATATCGAGGATCTGGAGGCGGGCGAAGACGGGCCGCGTGGGCGCAATTTCGGAATGCGTTACGTCGGCTCGCTGGTTGCCGATACATATCGCATTCTGCAACGCGGCGGTGTTTTTCTTTATCCCGCCGATGAGCGTCAGGGCTATGCGAAAGGCCGTCTGCGGCAAACCTATGAGGCAAATCCGATAGCCTTCTGCATCGAGCAGGCAGGCGGGGCTGCAACAAACGGCACGGCGCGTATTCTCGACCTTGTGCCGGATGGTCTGCATGCCCGCACGCCCTTCATCTTCGGCACGCAGGGCGAAGTGGCGCTCATTGCGGAATATGCTGGCTTGCCGACCGCTTGAGAGCGGATTTGATCTCCGATTTTTATCCCTGATTTTCACCCCCGATTTTCATAATGCGAAATAGCCATCTGCTTCGTTGACCATGGTCGATCATGGGGCGATAGTTCATGTAGATATAAGTATAGATATTGGTATATCGCGCTTCCTTATTTGAAAGTGAAGTTTGCTTATATTTGAAGTGCGCCAAAGTATAAATAATCTAATAGAGGTATACTTTGGCTTGAGCCGCATGAAAATCATTCTTTGGAGGAGAAGCGGTATGCCGCAGGCAGCGAATGTAAAAACACATCCGGATTATCCCATCCCGGAAAAGATGAAAGCCTGGGTGTTGGGTGATCCCGGCCAGCTTTCCCTTGTCGAAAAGGCCGTGCCTACCCCTAAAAAAGCTGAAGTTCTGGTGCGTATCGATGCGGTTGCAATCTGCGCGACCGATTTCGAAATCATCGAGCATGGACCGCCGGCCATGATCGAGGGCGGTGCGCCGTTTAACAAGAATTACACCCCCGGACATGAATATATGGGGACGGTCGTCGCATTGGGCCCCGGTGTTGACGAGTTCAGGATCGGCGAGCGCGTTACCGTTGAAATTCACGCCGGTTGCGGACAGTGCAAGCGCTGCCGTCAGGGCATGTATACGTCCTGCCACAATTACGGAAAAAACTACGGCGACGTCGACAAGGGCCACCGCGCAAACGGTTTCACGACCGATGGCGGCTTCTGCGAATATCAGGTCAACAACATCAATACGCTTATTCATGTCGATGATGCGATGAGCGACGAGGAGGCCACGCTTGTCGTAACGGCCGGAACCTCGATGTACGGATTGACCGAACTTGGCGGACTGGTTGCAGGTGACGCTGTCGTGGTAAGCGGACCCGGTCCCATTGGCCTGCTTGGCGCTGCGGTCGCAAAGGCGCTTGGTGCGCAGCCTGTCATTCTGACCGGCACGCGCGACAATCGTCTGGAAATGGGCAAGCGGCTTGGTGCCGACCATGTGATCAATGTGCGCAAGGAAAATGTGGTGGAAGCCGTCCGCCGCATCACGGACGGAAAGGGTGCGGATTTCGTCGTCGAATGTTCAGGCGCGCCCAATGCGGTCAACGAAGCGGCACAGATGCTCAATCGCGGCGGCAAGATTTGCCTTGCCGCTTTCCCGAGCGAAGAAGTGCCGATCGATGTCGCCTATCTGGTCCGCAACAATATCTATCTCTACGGCATTCGTGGAGAAGGTAAGTCGGCGACGCATCGCGCGGAAGCGTTCATGCGCCAGAAGCGCTTTGATGCCACGATCATCCATACCCATACTTTCGATATGGAAGATCTGCCCGAGGCTCTGCGTTATGCGAAAGACCGCGTCGATGACGCCATCAAGGTCGTCGTAAAAAACAAGAGGGCTGCGCAAATGGCGCAGGCCGCCGAATAACTTCCAGAGCCAGTGCCGTCGGCCCGGCACTGGCTTCCTCATCGATATGTCCGGCAAAAGGCAGCGCAATATAAACGGTGCTGGTTGGAGGTTGCAGGGTCTGGATCGAGGAAGGAAAGGGAGTTGAAGCAATCATTCTCTGGGAGGAGAAAATGGTGCAAGCAAATACAATCGACAACACCCCAAAAAAGGGCTTTGCACGAACCTGGCTCGGCAAGCTGTACGTGCAGGTCATCATCGGCGTGATTATCGGAACCATGATCGGCTATTTCGAGCCGCAGCTCGGCGTGATGCTCAAGCCGTTTGGCGACGTGTTCATCCGCGCGATCAAGCTCATCGTCACACCGATCATATTCCTGACCATCGTCGTTGGTATCGCGACGATCGGCGATATGCGCAAGATCGCCAATATCGGCGTCAAGTCGCTGATCTATTTCGAAGTCGCTTCCACAATCGCCTTGCTGATCGGAATGTTCGTCGCCAATGTCTGGCCAGTTGGCCGCGGCATCAATGCCGATCCGGCAACGCTCGATGCAGGCGCGGTTTCCACCTATGTCACCAAGGGTGGAGAAGTCACGCTGGTCGAATTCCTGATCAATATCATCCCCAACACATTCGTCGCGCCTTTCGTCAGCGGCGAGATTCTGCCCGTGCTGTTCGTCGCGGTCCTGTTCGGCCTCGGGCTTTGCAAGCTCGGCGACCGGGCGAAGCCGTTTGTCGGCATGCTGGATACGGCATCGCACGCATTGTTTGGCATGGTCAACATCATCATGCGGGCCGCGCCGCTGGGCGCTGCAGGCGCCATGGCTTTCACCATCGGCAAATACGGCATTGGCACATTGATGAGCCTCGGCGAGCTGGTGCTTGCGGTCTACCTCGTCAGTGTCCTTTTCGTCATCTTCATTCTTGGCGGGTTCCTGCGCCTTGCCGGTTTCAACCTTTTCAAAGTGCTGTCCTACTTCAAGGATGAGATTCTCGTCGTGTTCGCCGCCACATCGGCAGAGACGATGATCCCGCGCAGCATGGCGAAGCTTGAGCATCTGGGCGTGCGCAAGGAAGTGGTCGGACTGGTCATTCCCACCGGCTTTTCCTTCAACATGGACGGAACCGCGATCTATATGACCATGGCCGTCCTGTTCATTGCCCATGCGACCAATATCGAACTGTCGCTGGCGCAGCAGCTGACCATTCTGTTCATCATGCTGTTCACCTCCAAGGGTGCAGCCGGTGTCACGGGCGGCGGCTTCATCGCACTTGCCGCAACCATGCCCGCAGTCGGCGTCCTGCCGGTGGCTGGCCTTGCCCTGCTGATCGGCGTGGACCGCTTCATGGCGGAAATCCGCGCAGCGACCAACCTGACGAGCAACATCATTGCAACGCTGGTCATCGGACGCTGGGTCGGGGCCGTCGATAATGAGCGCGCCAAGGCCATTCTCGACAGCGGTGAAATGCCGGAAAGCTTCGTGCCGAAGGAAACGGGATCCCTCGCACCCGTGCGCGGAATGGCCCAGCCGGTCGCGAGCGCCTGAATCAAGAACCTGAAGCCGCTCGCAATGGATCGGAGCGGCTGCTGAACCCCTCCAACAAGCCAATGACAACATTCCGGTCACGCGTTCATTCGACAGTGACCGGAATGCAAGGAAAGGAAATTTGCCATGAGCTTTGCATTTTCAGAAGGAAATCCCGTCGAGGATACTTCAAGACGACACAAGCCGCCCTTCGACACGGACCGTCTGGATCGTTTGATGGAGGAAGCCAATCTCGACGCATTGCTGGTGACGTCCAAGCATAGCATCCAGTATCTTCTCGGCGGCTACAGGTTCTTCTTTTATGACTACATGGATGCCCATGGATTGAGCCGTTATCTGCCCTTCTTCATCTATGTAAAAGGTCGCCCGCTCGATTCCGCCTATGTCGGCGCGCCTATGGAACGATATGAAAAGCAGCTTGGCAGCTTCTGGGTATCCAACCTCAATCTCAAGAACTATGTAAGCCCCGGTTATGCGGGGGCTGCGGCTGAATTGCTCAGGAACATTCAGGGCGGAAAAGGCCGCATCGGCATTGAGGTCGGTTTCATGCCGATCGATGCCTATCAGGTGCTGAGCGAGCAATTGCCGGACGCCAGGCTGGTGGATGCGACCTACACGCTGGAAGTCCTGCGCGCGCTAAAGACGCCAGAGGAACTGAAAATCCTGCGCGAAGCATCGGAAAAGGTGGTCGATTCCATGCTGGCCGTCATTTCCAGGCACGGTCCGGGCGTAAGCAAGCTGGCGCTGTTTGAAGCGCTGCGGCAGGAGGAAACCGCGCGGGGGCTGAAATTCGAATATGCGCTGACGAATATCGGCACCGCATTCAACCGCGCTCCCTATGACAAAGTCTGGGAAGATGGTGAAACGCTGGCGCTTGATTCAGGCGGCAATTACAAGGGCTATATCGGCGATGTGTGCCGCATGGCCTATACGAAGGAACCCGATCAGGAACTGATCGATCTTCTGGGGCAGGTCGAACTGGTGCAGCAGACGGCGCGAAAGAACCTGCGCCCGGGCACGCGCGGCGGCGATATATTTGAAAACGCCAATGATGCGCTGGCCAAATGTTCGGCGAACAACAAGATGTTCTTCTCCGCCCATGGCATGGGCATCGTCAGCCATGAAGCGCCCTGGCTGATGAGCACGGCTGTTCCCAATTATCCGGCGCATCATCGCGAGCAGCCGCTTGAGGAAGGGATGGTGATTTCCATTGAAACGGAACTTCACCACACCGAACGCGGCTTCATCAAGCTTGAGGATACGGTGGCGATTACGGCGACCGGATGCGAAGGCTTCGGCGATCATGGTCGCGGCTGGAATATTGCCGGGCAATAATATCCGATATTATCATGCTCTACGGCGTCGCATCGCATGTTTGCGACGCCGGACTTTTCCCTGAAGATTACTGACAAACAGGTTTGGCAGACATGGCTGGCTTCAAATATAGCGCTCACATAGGTTATTTGTTCACGGAAATGCCGCTGGCTGAACGCATTGCGGCAGCGGCGCGCCATGGTTTCGCCGCTGTTGAATATCCTTCGCCCTATCATGTGCCTGCACAGGAAGTGGCGGACTGGCTTCGCGCGGCCAATGTCGCCTATACGCAGTTCGGCCTTCATGCAGGCAATGCTGAGCGCGGCGAAAAGGGGATCGCCATATTCCCCGAACGCCGCGAGGAGTTTCGCCAGAGCGTTGCAAGCGGCCTCGACTATGCCAAAACCATCGGCGTTCGCATGGTTCATGCCATGGCGGGCATCGTCCCGACCGGCGATCGCAAGCCGCATCATTGGGAAACCTATATCGAAAATCTTGCCTATGCAGCGCAGCAAGCGGCGCGCCATGGTATTACAATTATCGTGGAGCCCATGAGCGCGGGCGCTGTCCCCGATTATTTCATCGAGACGCCTGAAAAGGCAGTCAAGGCCATCGAGGAAGCCGGGCAGTCCAATATCGCCCTGTTGCTTGATATTTATCATACGGTCAGCATGGGGCTCGATCCAGACGAACAGATCAGGAAATACGCTCCCTCTATAGCCCATGTTCATATTGCCGATTTTCCGGGCCGTCATGAGCCGGGAACGGGAACCATCGATTTTGCTTCCATCCGCCAGACGCTCGATGAGGTGGGCTATAAAGGCTGGCTGGGATGCGAATATTCGCCGGAAGGTCAAACGCAAGCAGGGCTTGGCTGGCTGAAAGAAGCCATCTCCTCTGCTTCAACACATGCAGTTTTTTGAGGCCATCATGAATTCCAAACTTGCACAGCTCAAGCAAATCACCGTCGTTGTCGCGGATACCGGCAATATTGAAGGCATCAGGAAATTGAAGCCGATTGATTGCACGACCAACCCGTCGATCATTCTCAAGACACTTTCCTCCGCCGGCGCGGAAGATTTGTTCGATGAGGCCATGTTGTGGGGGGCAAGGCAGGTCGGCTCGCAGGAAGCGATTACGAAAGCCATTGCCGACCGGCTTGCGGTATCGGTGGGCGCTAGGCTTGCGGCAGAAGTGCCCGGTCGCGTCTCGACGGAGGTGGATGCGGACCTCTCCTTCAATGTCGCAGCTTCCATTGAACAGGCAAAGCGGATCATCGCCGATTATGAGCAGCGCGGCGTGGGCCGTGAGCGCGTCCTCATTAAGCTTGCGGCAACATGGGAAGGAATAAAGGCAGCGGAAACCCTGCAAAAAGAAGGCATCGACTGCAATCTGACCCTGATCTTTTCGCTTGCTCAGGCGATTGCCTGCGCCAATGCAGGTGTCTTTCTGATTTCGCCTTTCGTGGGCCGCATTCTCGACTGGCACACCAAGACAAGCGGAAAAACCTACACAGCCGAAACCGATCCCGGCGTGCTCTCGGTCAAGACGATCTATAATTATTACAAGTCCAACAATATCAGGACAATCGTCATGGGGGCGTCGTTCCGCAATGCTGGCGAGATAGAGGCGCTGGCCGGGTGTGATCGCCTGACGATTGCGCCTGCACTCCTTGAGGAGCTTGAGGCGGATAATGGCACGCTCACCCGTCAGCTTGCGCCGGAGAATGTGCCCACGCTCAAGCCGGTTTCGATGAGCGAAGAACGATTCCGCTGGGCGATGAACGAAGATGCGATGGCGACGGAAAAGCTTGCAGAAGGTATCCGGCTGTTCGCAAAAGACCTCAATGCCCTGCGCACGATCATCCGCAAACGGATCATCAGCGTCGCGGCATAAGACAAATAGGCAGGACGTTTCAGCTGGAGCACTTTGACGATCTTTACGCCCGGCTTGTCACATGTGATTAGCGCGCCTTTTGGACTGATTGCGGCGTTTTTTGGCTTTCAAGCCGCGTCGCGCATGTGCTTCTATGCGGGTCTGATCCCAAAGCTGTTTTGCAGCTTTCAGACAGAACTCCAGAGGGTAGAAAATGCGGTCATCCAGAATTATTCATGTCGTGAGCTGCCATGCCGAGGGCGAAGTGGGCGATGTTATCGTCGGCGGTGTGGCTCCGCCTCCCGGAGACACGGTATGGGAGCAGTCGCGCTGGATTGCGCAGGATGAAACGCTTCGGAATTTTGTGCTCAATGAGCCGCGCGGCGGCGTGTTCCGCCATGTCAATCTTCTGGTCCCGCCAAAAAATCCCAAAGCGCAAATGGGCTGGATCATCATGGAGCCGGAAGACACGCCGCCCATGTCCGGCTCCAACTCGATCTGCGTTTCGACGGTCCTGCTCGACAGCGGTATCATTCCGATGACGGAGCCGATCACCCGGATGGTGCTTGAAGCGCCTGCCGGGCTTGTGGAGGTGGAGGCCGAATGCCGCAACGGCAAGGCGGAGCGCATCACGGTCACCAATGTCAAAAGCTTCGCGCAAAAGCTCGATGCGACGCTCGACGTGCCGGGTCTTGGCAGGCTGACGGTCGATACGGCCTATGGCGGGGACAGTTTCGTGGTCGTCGATCCAGAGCAGGCCGGGATTGAGCTTGTACCCGAAAATGCACGGCTGATTGCCGAAACGGGCATCAGGATCACCAATGCAGCCAATGAGCAACTGGGGTTTTCCCACCCGGAAGACACAGGCTGGGACCATATTTCCTTTTGTCTTTTCGCAGGCCGACCCTATCGTCAGGATGGTGAATTGATGGCCAAGTCGGTGGTGGCGATCCAGCCGGGAAAGATCGACCGCTCCCCAACGGGTACGGCAGTATCCGCGCGGATGGCCCTGCTGAATGCGCGCGGCGAACTTGCAGAAGGTGAAACCCTGACCGGTATTTCCATTATCGGCACCCGGTTTGTCGGCAGACTTGTGCAGGAAACGACGATTGCAGGGCAAAAGGCGATCATCCCTTCGATTACCGGTCGCGCATGGATCAGCGGCACATCGCAACTCATGCTCGATCCATCCGATCCGTTTCCCGGCGGCTACAAGCTGTCCGACACCTGGCCGATGATAAGATAGGAAGCAACAATGCCAATTATTCGTGTGGAGCTTTTCCCCGGACGCAGTGTAGAGACGAAGACCGAGATCGCCGAGGCTTTTACGCAGGCCCTCGAAAAGATCGCCGGTATTTCGCCGCAGGCAACGACCGTCATGTTCAGCGAGGTTTCACCGGAGGACTGGTTTGTGGGCGCCAAGGCGTACAGCAAACCATCCTCACCGGATTGACGGCATTTCGACGAAATGGCTACCCGCTGCATCTTCGGGAAGGTGTGGCGGCGCCCCTACACGCGCCGATTTTCGATGCCGACATATTTAAGATACTTGTGAATGCCATATTCAGCAGCAAGACCGAACTTGTCGCGCTTGATGAGTGCCAGGGCCGCTGATGGGTGCGGCGCTTTTTCCCTCCATCTTGCTTGAGCTGTCGGGTTCGGGCTGTTAAGTCCTCCGCCCGTAAAGATTTCCCGAAAAGGTTTTGTGATGATGAAGGCTGATCCGGGCCGGTTTGACGGCGTGACGCTGGGGATCGACTTTGGCACGACCAATACGGTTCTGTCCGTTGCCAGTCCCGATGGGACCGCCGCTGTTCTGAGCCTATCCAAGGACGGCAAGGAAATCACCGGCTACCGCTCGGTCCTCAGCTTCTGGCAGGACCGGGAAACCGGCCACCGCACATATGAAAGCGGCCCATGGGCGATGGATGCATTCGTCAATGCGCCGCATTCCACGCGCATGCTGCAATCGTTCAAGAGTTTCGCGGCGTCAAAATCCTTTGTCGATACGCCGGTCTTCGGCAAGCGTTTCAAATTCGAGGATATTCTCCAGACCTTTCTCGAAAGCGTTGCGGCGCGGCTGGGTGACAAACTGCCAGCGCGAAAAAATCGCGTGGTCATTGGCCGTCCGGTCATTTTCGCCGGTGCCTCGCCCGACGAGCAGCTTGCCATGCAGCGTTATGAAAAGGCATTCCGCGCCTTTGGCTTTACCGATATTCACTATGTCTACGAACCGGTTGCCGCTGCCTATTTCTATGCGCAGGAACTCAAAGCGGATTCCACCGTACTGGTGGCGGATTTTGGCGGCGGCACCAGCGATTTTTCCATCGTGAAATTCGAGGTCGGAAAAGACGGGCTGAGCTTTGCCCCGATGAGCCAGACCGGCGTGGGCATTGCGGGCGACACATTCGATTACCGCATCATCGACAATGCTGTCTCGCCGCTTCTGGGCAAGAACGGCGAGTATAAATCATTTGGCAAGAAACTGCCCGTTCCCCGGCATTATTATGCGAATTTTGCGCGGTGGAACACGCTGTTCCTGATGAATTCACCCGCGACGATCCGCGAACTGACGGACCTCGCAAAGCAGGCTGTCGATCCCCAACCGCTCGAACATTTCATCAATCTGATCGAAAACGATTATGGTTATGAAATCTATCGCGCCGTCTCGGATCTGAAAATACGCCTTTCCTCCGACAGAATGTCGGCCTTCCGCTTCAGGGCGGATGATTTTGAAATCCGCACCGACATCACCCGCAATGATTTCGAGAACTGGATTTCCGACGATGTGCGCCAGATCGGGCGCTCGGTGGATCAGGCTGTCGAAAAAGCGGGGCTGGATTTTGCGGATATTGACCGCGTGTTCCTGACGGGCGGCACCAGCTTTGTGCCGGTCATCCGCACCATATTCGAGAGCCGTTTTTCCAAAGCCATGGTTACAAGCTCGAACCAGTTCGATTCCATCGCCACCGGCCTTGCGCTGATCGGGCAGGATGCGGATATTGCCCGCTGGGCGGTGAAAGCGCTTCCAGCAAAACTGTGAAAGTGGTTCCGGCGTTTCTGCTGTAACAAGACCGCCCTAAGTCGTGCTCAGCGCAGGCTGAACATATCGACGAATTCCTGCGCTTTTGCCAGATCCCCTCGCGCGCCGATCAATCCCCCGGCGATCAGTTGCGACAAGGGGGCCTTGCCGTAAACGGCAATTGCCATCGTGTTGCCGGTGCCCGTCAGGATGAAGTCCGCATCGGGTCGGGCTACGGCCCTTGTCGAAAAATCACCGTCGGCCAGTTGCATTTCGAAGGCTTCCTTTCCCATCTCGAAGCCAGCCAGAGCCATCCGGTCTGCCGCTTTTTCTGCCACAAGGTTCACACTCATCGAGATCATGAGCGCCGTCGGGCTGATGAAACGCGAGGGATCGTGCCCCGGCAGCGTCACGCCCCAGCGGCACAGCGCTTCAAGGATCGGCAGCAGCCCCCTCCCGGCATCCGTCAGGCTGTAAAGCCCCAGCCGTTCATCGTGGATGACGATCCCCGCCTCCTGTAATTGCGCCAGCCGCCCGGTCAGGACGCTGGCCGTAATGCCCGGCAGGCCGGAGCGGATCATCTGGAAACGCTTGGGGGTGAAGATCAGTTCGCGCACCACCAGCAGCGCCCAGCGATCGCCAATCGTATTGAGCGCGTGCGCGGCCAGGCAGCCTTCATCGTAGCGAGAGCGGGAGTGCGGAGGATGCATGTTTTTAGTCATATTTTCATACTAGCAGTTGCTTTTTGATACTACAAGAGTCATGCTGGCTTCAAGGGGCTGCCATCTTGTCCGCGAGGAGACATGAAATGACCTATTATACCGGTACAATCGCAGCCGTTCCGACGGGTAATAAAGAAGAATATATGAAGCATGTCCATGCGGCCTGGCCGTTGTTTCGCAAGCATGGTGCGGTCCGCATGGTCGAAAGCTGGGGTGTCGACATTCCCAGGGGCAAGGTCAACGACCTTTATGGCGCGGTCGCTGCAAAGGACGATGAGGCGGTCGTTTATTCCTGGCTGGAATGGTCAGACAAGGCGGCAGCCGACAAGGCCTGGCAGAATATACAGGACGATCCTGCCATGAAGGATTTGCCGGAAATGCCCTTCGACGGCAGCCGTATGATCTTTGGCGGCTTCGAGCCGATCTTCGAGGCGGGGAGCGACCGCAAGACGGGCTATATTCAGGGCTTCGCGCTGGCCGTTCCCGAAAAGAACAGGGACGCCTATACAAAAATGGCGGGTGACGCCTGGGAAGAAGCCTTCCGGCCCCATGGCTGCCTTGGTCTGGTCGAGGCATGGGGCATCGACGTGCCGCATGGCAAGCAGACGGATTTTTATCGCGCCACCCATGCAAAAGACGGCGAGGTTCCGGTATTCAGCTGGAGTGCCTGGCCCGACCGGGCGAGTTGTGATGCCGCATCCAAGGCCATGGCCGCGGACATGGAAGGCAAGGAGTTCCCCGACATGCCGTTTGATGGCATGCGCATGATGTGGGGCGGCTTTGATGTAAGCTTTGACTCGGATCGGGACGCATGAGCGTCCTTCTCTTCACCTATGACTGGCTGCCGGGCTTCACCCATGGCTTCGTGCGTGACATGCGCGTGCGCTGGGTTCTGGAGGAAACCGGGCGGGCCTACCGCGTGGCCACCGTTCCGGTCCATCCAAAAAGCGATGAGCATCGCGCCATGCAACCTTTTGCGCAGGTGCCCATTATCAAGGATCGTGACCTGACGCTTTTTGAAA
The DNA here is from genome assembly GCF_003149535.1 of Falsochrobactrum shanghaiense. GTDB lineage: Bacteria > Pseudomonadota > Alphaproteobacteria > Rhizobiales > Rhizobiaceae > Brucella > Brucella shanghaiense. The sequence continues at coordinate 184,511 of NZ_QGDB01000002.1, forward strand.
GCGGCGCGATCCTGCTGCATCTGGCCGAAGGCACCGCGCTGCTGCCGCAACATCGTCGGGCAGAAGTGACGCAATGGCTGATTGCCGCGCTCAATTCTGTCGAGAGTGCCAGCGCTGGCTGGATGAACATGATCCTTGCGCAACGCATGCCCCATATTTTCGGGCCTCCTGCCGCGCCTGAGGTCGTTGAACATGCGCGTCAGGGCCTGCGAAGGAAACTCAAGGGTCTGGATACGCTGATGGAAGATCGTGAATGGATCGCGGGCGATTTCAGCGTGGCGGATATTATGCTCGCAGATGTTCTGCGCGTCTGTGCTGCCGAAAAGCAGCTCGATGATTATCCTGCTCTGGCGGACTATGTGACACGCGCCACCGCACGGCCTGCTTTCAGAAAGGCCATGGAGGATCATATGGCCCATTGGCAGGCTGCGGATGCGGCGCGCGGGATAGGTCAAGCGGGCGCATAAAATTGATGGAGGAGAAAATGACAAGCTATCAGGGCAATCCCTGCTGGTATGAGCTGGGCACCGGTAATCTGGCGGGCGCCTGCGATTTTTATGCCAAAATTTTCGGCTGGCAGATCATGGATAGCGGCATGGAAGGGTTTGAATACCGCCTTGCCAGATCCGAAGGCGATATGGTCGCCGGGATGATGTCGAACGCCGCGCAGGAAGGAAATCCACCGCCGCACTGGCTCATTTATTTTGCCGTCGATGATTGCGACAAGAGTGTCGCGGCCATCAAGGCTGCGGGTGGTAAAATCTTCAGGGAACCCGCCGACATTCCCGGCACGGGCCGCTTTGCCGTGGTTGCCGACCCCCAAGGAGCCGCCTTCGGCTTGCTGCAACCCGATATGAGCCGGATGAGCGATGCCGATCGCACCCGGGCTGAAGCGGGTGAGGGGGCATTCAATCAGCAAAAGGCCGGGCATGGGAACTGGAACGAACTCATGTCCAGCGACCCGGATGCCGGGTTCGACTTCTATGCCGGGCTGTTCGGCTGGACGAAGGGCGAGGCCATGCCCATGGGCGAAATGGGTGTTTACCAGTTGTTCCGCCATAAGGGTACGGATATTGGCGGGATGATGGGGCTTGGCGATGCGCCGGTGCCGGCATGGCTGCCTTATTTTGGCGTCGACGGCGCGGTGAGCGGCGTCGTCGAAACGATAGGATCGGCAGGCGGCAAGGTCCATTACGGTCCCATCGAGGTTCCCGGTCCCGCCTTCATCGCCGTGGCGCAGGACCCGCAGGGGGCGTGGTTCGCCGTCGTGGGTGCAGAAAATTAAGACGCGCTTGCATATATTTCCCGAATGCGGAACAGCCTATCGGGGAATATCCCGATAAAGGCGAGGATCGAAGTGGAAGCGTTCCATGAACTGTTTCTTGAACACGGCAGCGTTCTGGAAGCCGTAATTGAAGGCAATATGCTTGATGCTCAGATTTCCGATCTGATTGGTCAGCATGTCGGCATAAACCTGATCGAGCCGCTTTTGGGTAATATAGGCCTTGACGCCGAGTTCTTCCGAGAACAGGCGGTAGAGGCTTGAGCGCGAAATATTGAATTCCCTGCAAATCGCATCCACCGTCAGGCGGACGTCCAGCGCATTCTCGCCTATATGATTTATGATGTCTTCCTTGAGGCTCTGATGTCCGGCTTTTCCTGAAGACATCTCAAAATGCACGCTGCTCTTCATCGATCCAAGCAGGGCATACTTATATTGTCGAAGCAGGGTTCTGTTCTCCGGCGTCAAATGGTTGAGAAGCTCATGAAGAATATGACGCTCGACGGAATAACGCATGGATTGCAGATCGAAGATGAAACCATGCAATTCCCTGCGGCCTGCCAGGCTCCGGCATTCATATTCCGATACGAAAAAGAACATGACCTCGATCGGCGCGTCACAACTTGCCTGAAATTCATTCATGCAATCGAGCGCGATCAGGGCGTTTTTATCGATTCTATGCGTCGTGTTTTTAATGTTGAATTCGATATTGCCGGATAGCGGCCAGAGGAAGACAAAGCTGTTCAATGAACAATTCTGGACTTCATCCTGTATTCTGGAAAATATTTCCGGCTCAAGCCGCATTCGCCCAAAAACAAAACCGGAGTTTAATGTCAGGCTTTCCCCCGGCTTGCGCCCCGAGCCTGCAATGACCGGGCCGACGGATAGTATCATATGCCATAATTCATTGCGTGATTTGTTTTCTGCGGCAAAACTATTGTAATTCTTCAAATTAAACACTCCTGTTGCCATCATCATGACGGTTTGAAGCGATCAGGAGAAATAGTCCCGGATCAAGGTCGCTGATCAATTCTCATCAATCCTCAGGGCAAGTCCCCCACCGGGTATATTATATATGACTCCATAAGAGATTAATGAAACAAGAGCCGGTTTGGCTCCTGTTTCGGTAAAGCTGTATTCAGCGGCCGGGGCGTCCGGTCTTGCCGGGGCGGCGCTTCTTGCGCGCGGTTTCCGCCGGGTCCTCATAAGAGCCGATACCGGCACGCTCGCGGCGGATCGCCGGATCATTGCCGCCCGCGGGCACTTCCGTCCGCTTGACGGTCATTTCGTCGAGCGTGTTCTTGCGAAACAGCGGCTTTGCCATGTCCGTGCCCGGCCCCATATTGTCGAGCGACGGCTTCTGGAACAGCGACTTGCCGCCCGGTTTACCTGAAACTTTGCCCTTGCCGCGCCCTGATCCCGAAATTTCCATCTCCATTTCGCGCGCGAGCGGGTCGTCCGCAATGGCCAGTTCCGTTTCGCGCAGGCGCTTGATCTCGTCGCGCAGGCGCGCGGCTGTCTCGAAGTCGAGGTCAGCTGCGGCATCGCGCATCTGCTTTTCCAGATGTTCGAGATGCGAGGCAAGATTATTGCCCATCATCGCGCCTTCTTCGGCAAAGCCGGAAATATCGGCGCGGACGTGATCCTGTTCATAGACCGAATTGAGAATATCGGAGATATTCTTCTTCACCGAAGCAGGCGTGATGCCGTGTTCCGTATTATAGGCTTCCTGCTTTTCACGGCGGCGGCTGGTTTCATCCATCGCGCGCTGCATGGAGCCGGTAATATTGTCGGCATAGAGAATGACCTTGCCGTCAACGTTACGCGCGGCACGGCCGATGGTCTGGACGAGCGAGGTTTCCGAACGCAGGAAGCCTTCCTTGTCCGCGTCGAGAATGGCGACGAAGCCGCATTCGGGAATGTCGAGACCCTCGCGCAGCAGGTTGATGCCGACCAGCACATCGAATGCGCCAAGCCGCAGGTCGCGAATGATCTCGATGCGCTCCAGCGTGTCGATGTCCGAATGCATATAGCGCACGCGAATGCCCTGCTCGTGCAGATATTCGGTCAGGTCTTCGGCCATGCGCTTGGTCAGCACCGTGCAGAGCGTGCGATAGCCCTTGCGCGCCGTCTCGCGGATTTCGCCCAGCACATCGTCCACCTGGCTCTTGGCAGGGCGCACTTCGACGGGCGGATCGATCAGGCCGGTCGGGCGGATCACCTGCTCGGCGAAGACGCCGCCGGTCTCTTCCATTTCCCATTTGCCCGGTGTGGCTGAAACGGCGATGGTCTGCGGACGCATGGCGTCCCATTCCTCAAAACGCAGGGGCCTGTTGTCCATGCAGGAGGGCAGGCGGAAGCCATATTCGGCCAATGTCGCCTTGCGGCGGAAGTCGCCGCGATACATGCCGCCGATCTGCGGAACGGTGACGTGGCTTTCATCGAGGAAAACCAGTGCATTATCGGGAATATATTCAAACAGGGTCGGCGGCGGCTCGCCCGGCTGACGCCCGGTGAGATAGCGCGAATAGTTTTCGATACCGTTGCAGACGCCGGTTGCTTCAAGCATTTCAAGGTCGAAATTGGTGCGCTGTTCCAGCCGCTGCGCTTCGAGCAGCCGTCCGGCGCCATTGAGTTCGGCAAGCCGCTGCTGCAATTCTTCCTGAATGGAGCGGATCGCCTGATTGAGCGTGGGGCGCGGGGTCACATAGTGCGAATTCGCATAGATCTTGACCGATTGCAGATCGCCCGATTTCTGCCCGGTGAGCGGATCGAATTCGGTAATGGTTTCGATCTCGTCGCCAAACAGCGAAATGCGCCATGCCCGGTCTTCCAGGTGGGCCGGGAAGATTTCGATTGTGTCGCCGCGCACCCGGAACGAGCCGCGCACGAAATTGATGTCCTGCCGCTTATATTGCTGCGCCACGAGGTCGGCGAGAAGCTGGCGCTGGTCGAGCCGGTCGCCGATCTTCATCTCGAAGGTCATGGCGGTGTAGGTTTCGACCGAGCCGATACCATAGATGCAGGATACAGAGGCGACGATGATCACGTCGTCGCGTTCAAGCAGCGCGCGCGTTGCGGAGTGGCGCATGCGGTCGATCTGTTCGTTGACCGTCGATTCCTTCTCGATATAGGTGTCCGAGCGCGGCACATAGGCTTCCGGCTGGTAATAGTCATAATAGGATACGAAATATTCCACGGCATTGTTGGGAAAGAAGTTCTTGAACTCGCCATAGAGCTGTGCCGCCAGCGTCTTGTTGGGGGCCAGAATGAGCGCGGGGCGCTGCGTCTCCTGAATGACTTTCGCCATGGTGAAGGTCTTGCCGGAGCCGGTGACACCAAGCAGAACCTGTGTCCGCTCCTCGTCGGCCAGCCCTGCAACCAGATCGCTTATGGCCGTCGGCTGGTCGCCGGAGGGCTCGAATTCCGACACCATCTGGATTGCGATGCCGCCTTCGGACTTGGCCGGGCGGACGGGACGATGCGGCGTCCAGAGCTGGCCGTTCTTGAACAGCGGATTGCCCGACTCGATGAGGTCGGAAAGGGCTTTCACGGTCGCGGTCGCGCCGGTCGGATTGAGCCTGGCCGCGTCTTCGAGGCTTATGTCGAGACCGGCCACGGGATTGAGACCCGCTGCCGCGCGTTCCTTTGCCGAGGCCGCGCCGCCCATGGAAGTGCCGCGCGCGCTGCGGGTCGCTTCCTTGCTGCGCTGCGGGAGTTTTTTAGCGGGCTTCGGCTTGCTTTTCGGCTGTTCGGCCTGCTGACCGATGTCTTGCGCCCAGTCGGCGATCGAGCCGGAAAACGGCGCGCCGGAGAATTCCGACTGCGGTGCTTCACCGAAGCCACCCGAGCCGTCGTGTGAATCCTGAGGATATTTGTCTTTTGAGGAAGCCATGGACCCTATATGGAAGCTTGGTGCACAAATGAAAAGAGCCTGTTGAGGAAAACCGATCAGGCGCGCTGGAAATACGCACAGGCCTGTTTCATACTCCACCCTGACTCCTCACCAGACTTTACAGGATAATCCATGAGCGAAGAAGCCCAACCCCAAGGTATGCTGACACTGCGCGTCCCGGCCATGCCGCAGGATGCCAATGCCGCCTTCGATATTTTCGGCGGCTGGGTCATGGCGCAGATGGATTCCGCCTGCGGCATTCGCGCTGCCGAGCGTGCCAGAGGGCGCGTGGTGACAGCCGCCGTGCGGGAAATGTCTTTTGCCAAGCCCGTCAAGATCGGCGACACCCTTTGCGTCTATACGCAGATCACGCGCACGGGCCGCACGTCGATCACCCTGAAAGTGGAAGCCTGGGCGCAGCGCTACCTGACCCACCAGATGGATCTCGTCACCCATGGCGAATTCGTCATGGTGGCGCTGGATGAAAACGGCAAGCCGACGCCGCTGCCTGCCGAATAAGCGGTCTATTTCCTTATTTGCAGGCGCGGTAGCCGTTGCGGCGCGGCATCAGGTCGAAATGGAAATGGTCCGCATGTTCGCGATTATAGCCGGGGCCGAGCACGGTGGTGAAATAATCGCACGCATCCGAACGCACGCTATTGAGCAGGCCCTTTTCGCGAAAGGCGAAGAAACCCGGCTTGCGCACGACGATATTCTTGCCATTGTTGAGCGTGATCCTTGTCACGTCGATGGCGTTGCCGCGTGAATGTTCCGACATTTTCGCGCCGCGGCGGTGGTTCATCGTGCGGCAGGAATAGCCGCCGGCATTGTGGATCGTATTGACGCCGGAAAGATAACGCAGGCGCGAGGAGGGTTGCAGGTCGCCCTTGATCCAGCGGGCAAAGGCTTCGGTAATCTGGCAATTCAGCGTCGCCGCCGGTTTGAAGGCAATCGAGCCGCTGGCAAAGCCGCTGACCTCGATCGGATTGTCGATGCGGCAGCTGTCGCTGCGATAGATTGGCGGTTTTTCCGTAAACACCACGCCGAGCCGCTTGAGCCGCGTCCGGCAGGCCGCTTCGGAACTGGACAGGGTGTAGATATTCTGGACCGCTGAAACCGGGTTCTGGACAGGGGCGGCAAAACCGTAATCGCCGGAATAATCCGGCTGGTTTCGCGCAGGAAGACCGGCATGGCCTTCTTCCTCTTCCGCAAGCCCGATGATGCGCTCATCCTGCGGCGCAGGGCTGGCGACCGGTGCCTGCGGTATGATGATGTCCGAATTGCTGATTTCTGCCTGCGGTCGCGGCGGCCGCTCGCCCGAGCAGCCTGATGCCAGAAGAAGCAGCATCAGCGCAGCCGGAAATGCAGCATGCCGAAAACGGTTGGACAAAACAGAACTCATGCCCATACCTTTCTTCATATTCATGCCTTTCCCGGGCCGGGTCATCGGGGTGTGGTTCCTGCGCATATTAGAAGAGAAGCGTAAACGAAGCGTCAGTGCGCGCGTTAAGCTCTGTGGCGCAAAGAGGGCAGCTTTGCTATAGGCGAAAGCGGCGGTTCCGGGCCAACCGCGCTCCTGTCATTCCGGTCCCTGAAGTCCAACGCCATGTCCGCATTATTATCGCCGAGCGTCCTGCCGATTCTGCTTCTGATCGGCTCGAATATTTTCATGACCTTCGCCTGGTACTGGCACCTGAAATTTACCAATATGCCGTTGCTGACGGTGATATTCATCAGCTGGGCTATCGCGCTGGTCGAATATTTCATGGCGGTGCCCGCAAACCGCATCGGCCATGCGGTCTATTCGGCAGCGCAACTCAAGACCATGCAGGAAGTCATCACGCTGGTGATCTTCGCGCTGTTTTCGGTCTTCTATCTCAGGGAAGCCTTTGGCTGGAATCACCTGCTCGGCTTTGCCCTGATCGCAGGCGGAGCCGCGCTGATCTTCAAGCCCTGATCATTCGGCTGCTTCGGCGATCGGGGCCGGGACGGGTTTCCTGTTCCAGAACAGGGGAACCAGTTCGACGGCCAGCATGGCGGCAAAAAGCAGCCCGCAGCCGATAAAGCCGATCAGGCTGAGCCGCTCGCCGAGGAAAAGCGCGCCGAAAAAGGCTGCGAACAGGGCTTCCGAGGACAGGAAAATCGCAGCCTGCGCGGAACTGGTATAGCGCTGGCCGACCGCCTGCAGGGTGAAGGCTATGCCGGAGGAAAACACGCCGGTAAACAGCAATTCCTTCCAGGTCAGCGCAATCGCGTCCCAGCGGATGTCTTCGACCAGTCCCGCGATCACAAATCCCGCCAGGGCCGCGGTCGCAAACTGCACGCAGGTGAGCATGATGGGACGGCCGGTGCGTCCGGCCCGGCCAATGAGAATGACCTGCATGGCCCAGAACAGGGCCGCGCTGATGACCAGCCAGTCGCCTTGTTTCAAGGCGTCGAGCTTGCCGCCCGAAAGAAGGAATATGCCGGCAAGGCAGGCGGCAGCACTGGGCCAAACGACCGGATGCGGCCAGGCGCGGAAAATCAATACGCCAATGATGGGAACCAGAACGACATAAAGGCCGGTCAGGAAGCCCGCATTGGTGACGGAAGTGGTAATCAGGCCGATTTGTTGCAGGGCCAGCCCGACGAAGAGCGTCAGCCCGACCATGATGAAATAAAGATAGTTGCCCGCCTGCAATTTGCGTTGCGCCTGTCGCCCTTCGGCGATGGCAAGCGGCAATATGGTCAGCGATGCGATGGCCGCACGCAGGGCGATGAACAGGAAGGGACCGATGCTGGCCATGGCGGTGGACTGGGCGACAAAGCCCATGCCCCAGATGACACCTGCCAGAAGAAGCAGCAAATTGGCCTGTATGCGTGTCATTATCGCCTCGTGGACAGGGGGAAAGCCGCGCCTTGCGGACGGCGCAGCTATACGCATTATCAGGGGCCAACGGCAAGGGCGATGCGCATCATGCGACATTGATGCCGGAATGATCATTTCCTGTACAAATGGCGGATTGTGTTTTTTCTTCGTGAAAAGATGAATGGAAATGCTATAGTTTATGCAGCAGCAATTTGAACGGTTCCGAAACAGGTGTTTTGGTGACCGTTTTCTTTTTGTTTACCGGGGATGCTCGCATCCTCCGGGAGGTCGTTTTGTGCTCTTTTCAGGGCGCGAAATAAGGCGGGCAATCAAAATGCCGCCGCGTCTGATCCCAAAAGGAAGCGCGGCGGAAGACGGAAAGGACTGTATCGGGTATGGAAAAATTCCCTATGACCCCTGGCGGTTTCGAAAACCTCAAGGAAGAACTTCGCTGGCGCCAGCAGAACGAGCGCCCGCGCATCATCGAGGCGATAGCTGAAGCGCGTGCGCATGGCGATCTTTCGGAAAATGCCGAATATCATGCGGCCAAGGAAGCCCAGAGTCTGAACGAAGGCCGGATCAACGAGCTCGAAGATCTGGTCGCGCGGGCCGAAGTGATCGACGTATCCAAACTGACCGGCGACAAGATCAAGTTTGGCGCCACCGTCACCATGATCGACGAGGACACCGAAGAAGAGAAGGTCTATCAGATCGTCGGCGATCAGGAAGCCGATGTGAAACAGGGCCGGATTTCGATTTCGTCCCCCATCGCGCGGGCGCTGATCGGCAAGGGCGAGGGCGACACGATCGAGGTCAATGCCCCCGGCGGTTCGCGCTCCTACGAAATTCTCGCGCTCAAATTCGTTTGAGGCCGCAGCAGATGCGCCTTCCGGCTTCAGGCGTCGAGGTCGTCGCGCCCAATTTCAAGCGCCGCCTTTCCGGCGTGACCTCGACCATCGTGCAACTCATCCCCTTGCAGCGCGCAAGGGGGCTGGAGATCGCAACGATGGGGCCGGGACTGCCTGAGCAGCTGCCGCATCTGGGGTGGAGCGCCGTTTTTTCCTTCTGGAAAAGACCGGAAGGGCGGCGCTTTCGCATCTGGCATGCGCGCCGCAATATCGAGATGCTGGCCGGTATCTTCATGCGCGACGTGCTGCGCATGAAATTGCGGCTGGTCTTCACCTCCGCCGCCCAGCGCCATCACAAGCCCTTCACGAAATGGCTGATTCGCCGCATGAATGCGGTGATCGCGACCAGTGCGCGCTCCGGCAGCTATCTGGAAGTGCCGCATCAGGTCATCATGCATGGCGTGGATCTTGAGCGGTTTCATCCGCCGAAAGAGGCTGCGGACCAGTTCAGCGCATCCGGCCTGCCGGGCAAATATGCGGTGGGCTGTTTTGGGCGCGTGCGCCATTCCAAAGGCACCGATCTCTTCGTCGATGCGATGATTGCGCTGCTGCCGCAATATCCCGAATGGACGGCGGTGATTACCGGACGCACCACCGCCGAACACAAGGCGTTCGAGGACGGATTGAGAGCGCGCATCGCCGCCGCCGGTTTGCAGGATCGCATTCTTATTCTGGGTGAAGTGCCGGATGTGCGCATCTGGTATCGCCGCCTGACGCTCTATGTCGCGCCCTCCCGCAATGAAGGCTTTGGCCTCACGCCGCTTGAGGCCATGGCCTCGCAAACGGCGGTGGTTGCAAGCGATGCGGGCGCTTATGCCGAAATGATCGTCGAGGGGACCGGCAGTTTCGTTCCCGCTGGCGATGGCGCTGCGCTGCGTGACGCAATCGCGCCCTATCTTGCCGATCCCGCCATGACCTTGCGGCAGGGAGAAAACGCACTCGCCCATGTGCGCGAAGCCTTCCCGCTTGAGAGGGAAGCCGCTGCAATCAGCGCGGTCTACGAACGGGTTTTTGACGGTGCGCAAGATTAAGCGCATTCCGAAAACCGTCACCACGACCTAGCACCCGATCTCGTGATGCGCAGGGCGTGACTTTTCGAGCCAGCCATCGATACTCTCAAGAAATTCTGAAGAATTGCACCCGGAAAGCAGGCAGTGCTTGCATCCCTGTTCGCAAGCGTTTATGTCAATAATGTTACGATATTACATAACATTCCAAATCAGGAGAAGAGAGCATGAGAAACCTGCTTGCATCCTTGGGTCTTTGCGCCGCCATGGCAATCTCTGGCCCGGCGCTGGCCGCGGCACAGGAAAAGCCCGCATCCGCTCACGGCCATTCCCATAGCCATGCGCATGATCACGACAATGAAATCTACAAGGGTTATTTCAAGGACGCTCAGGTCAAGGACCGTCAGCTTTCCGACTGGGAAGGCGACTGGCAATCGGTCTATCCCTATTTGCAGGATGGAACGCTCGATTCCGTTTTCGCGCATAAAGCGGAACATGGCGATCAATCAGCGAAGCAATATCGCGATTATTATGAAATCGGTTATCGCACCAATACCGATCGCATCGTCATCGAGGGGGACGAGGTTTCGTTCCATGAAGGCGATAAAACCGTCTCCGGAAAATATGCGGACGACGGCTATGAGATTCTCAACTATGCCAAGGGCAATCGCGGCGTGCGCTTTATCTTCAGGAAGATCGAGGGAGATGATGCGGCACCTGATTATATCCAGTTCAGCGATCATCGCATCGCGCCTGAAAAAGCGGACCATTATCACCTTTATTGGGGAAATGATCGCGGGGCCTTGCTTGAAGAAGTTACCAACTGGCCGACTTACTATCCGTCTTCATTGACCGGCAAGGACATTGCCCACGAGATGATGCATCACTAAGCGGATAATCCAATATCCAACAAGGGTTAAGGTACTTCCCACACCTTAACCCGTCGCCACGACCTAAAGCATGTCGCCCGAAAGTGGGAACCGGTTTCGGGATAACGAGATGCGTTAAAATAACAACTTAAAGCGTAAGGAGCGAACCTGAAAGATCGCGACACGCTTTAGTGTAGCGAAAAAGCAGCCTCACGCTGCCGCGAATGCGACCTTGACGCCGCGCTGCCGAAAATAGGCCTGCATCAGCTTCCTGCCCGAGCGGTTGTTCTGCACCAGCCTGGCCGGATCGAAAATGGCCTCTTTCAAGCCCTCACGCTCCAGTGCAAGCTTCAGGTTTGCGATATGCACATCGATGTCGACATTATCTGCCTGAAGCGACTCGTAGATGCGGTCCATTGCGTCGGCTACCGAAAATTCGCTCACCATTAACTCCTGTTGTCGTTTGATGGGCGCTTACCACATTTTTCATTCCAGACAAATCAAACGCAACGAAATGACCATACCAAGGCGCAGGGGGACAAACCAAGGCGGCGTTTACACAACTGGCCGGTGGTTTCGCCATAGCGTAATTTCTATATTTGACGTTTACGTAAACATCAAATTGCATTAGCCTGAGTCTATAGTTGACTGCTATTCTGCTTGAGACGCATTCGGGAGCATTTCGTTTTGCGGAATTGCTCAGATGATGAATTTGGAGGATTTCGATGCCGAGCTATCGCGCGCCTGTTGAAGATACAAATTTCGTTCTCAATGATGTTCTCGATTATCAGCGCTACAACAATCTGCCGGGTTTTGCCGATGCATCCCCCGATATTGTCGAGGCGATTCTTGGCGAAGGCGCAAAGCTTGCCGAAGGCACGCTCTTTCCGCTCAATCAGCCTGCCGATCGTGAAGGCTGCAAGCGGGAAGCGGATGGCTCGGTGAAAACACCGGAAGGTTTCAGGCAAGCCTATGATCAATATTGCGCAGGCGGATGGATCGGGCTTGCCGTGCCGGCGCAACATGGCGGGCAGGGGCTTCCCTATCTGCTGCATACGGCTGTCGGCGAATATATGTCGTCCGCCAATATGGCGCTCATGATGTATCCGGGGCTGACGCAGGGCGCGATTGCCGCATTGCTCGCGCATGGCACCGACGAGCAGAAGGATACCTATCTGCCGAAAATGGTCGGAGGCGTCTGGTCCGGCACCATGAACCTGACCGAGCCGCATTGCGGCACCGATCTCGGGCTGCTGCGCACCAGCGCTACGCCGCAGGAAGATGGCAGCTACAGAATTTCCGGCCAGAAGATTTTCATCTCCGCTGGCGAGCATGACCTGTCGGAAAACATCATCCATCTGGTGCTGGCCCGTATCGACGGTGCGCCGGAAGGCGTCAAAGGCATTTCGCTGTTCATCGTGCCGAAATTTATCCCGGATGCAGATGGAAACCCCGGTGAGCGCAATGGCGTCACCTGCGGTTCCATCGAGGAAAAGATGGGCATTCACGGCAATGCCACCTGCGTCATGAATTATGACGATGCGACCGGCTATCTGATCGGGGAGGCGCATAAGGGCCTGCGCGCCATGTTCACCATGATGAATGAAGCGCGGCTTGGCGTGGCCTTGCAGGGCCTGTCCATTGCCGAAACCGCCTATCAGAATGCCGCCATCTATGCGCGTGAGCGGCTTCAGGGCCGTGCCTTGTCGGGGGCAAAAGAGCCGGAAAAAAAGGCCGATCCGATCATCGTGCATCCGGATATTCGTCGCGATCTGATGAATATCCGCGCTTATAACGAGGCGGGCCGGGCACTGCTTTTATGGGTGGCGCTTCATTCCGACATTGCGCATCGCTCTAGCGATGAAGCGGGGCGGCAGGCTGCCGACGATCTTGTCGGGCTGCTGACGCCGGTGCTTAAGGGCGTTCTGACCGATAAGGGGTTTGAACATGCCGTCATGGCGCAGCAGGTTTTTGGCGGACATGGCTATATTGAAGAAAACGGCATGAGCCAATATGTGCGCGATGCGCGCATTGCCATGATCTATGAAGGGGCCAACGGCATTCAGGCGCTCGATCTGGTGGGCCGCAAGCTGGCCTTGAACGGCGGTCGTGCAGTCACGGCCTTCTTCAAGGAGGTGGGCGAATTCTGCGAAGAAAATCGCGAAAACGAAAAGCTTAGCTTCTTCACCAAATATTTGAAAAAGGGCCTTAACGACCTTCAGGCCGCAACCATGTGGCTGATGGAAAATGCGATGGCCAAGCCCGACAATGCCGGTGCTGCCTCTAACGACTATATGCATCTTTTCGGCCTCGTCGCGCTGGGCTTCATGTGGGGCCGCATGGCGAAGGTCGCGGAAGAAAAGCTGGCGGCTGGCGAGGGCGACAGGGATTTCCTTGAAGCTAAACTTGTCACAGCGCGTTACTATTTCGAGCGGATCATGCCGGAAAGTGCTGCACATCTCGCGCGCATCCAGTCGGGTGCGGATAGCATGATGGCGCTTGATGCGGACGCATTCTGATTTTGACGGAGGGAAAAATGGCCGAGGCTTATATTTACGATCACGTCCGCACACCGCGCGGGCGCGGCAAGAAGGATGGCAGCCTGCATGAAGTGCCTGCCGTTCGTCTGGGCGCGAAGGTGCTGGAAGCCCTGCGTGACCGCAACGGCATTGATACAGCAAAGGTCGATGACATTATTTTCGGCTGCGTCGATCCGGTCGGCGAGGCGGGGGCCGTCATTCCGCGCTCGGCGGCTTTTGAAGCGGGTTACGATTTCAAGGCTCCGGGCATGCAGATTTCGCGCTTTTGCGCATCGGGTCTGGATGCCGTCAATCTGGCTGCGGCCAAGGTGGCTTTCGGTTCCGACAATCTGGTGATTGCAGGCGGGGTGGAAAGCATGTCGCGCGTCGGTATGGGCATGTCGGGCGGCGCTTGGTATATGGACCCGTCAGTGGGTTTTCCCGGCTATTTCATGCCGCAGGGTGTTTCCGCCGATCTGATCGCCACGAAATATGGTTTTTCCCGCGATGATGTCGATGCCTATGCGGTGGAAAGCCAGAAGCGCGCGGCGAAAGCGTGGGAAAAGGGCTATTTCAAAAACTCGGTCATTCCCATCAAGGATCAGAACGGCCTGACCATTCTGGACCGTGACGAGCATATGCGCCCCGGCACGGACATGCAGGCTTTGGGCCAGTTGAACCCGTCTTTCGTGATGCCCGGTGAAATGGGCGGCTTCAATGCGGTCGGCATTCAGGCGCACCCGGAAGTCGAAACCATCAATCACGTCCACCATGCCGGCAATTCGTCGGGCATTGTCGATGGTGCGGCAGGCGTGCTTGTCGGGTCAAAGAAGGCTGGCAAGGCGTTCGGCATCAAGCCGCGTGCGCGCATCCGCGCTTTTGCCAATATCGGCTCCGAACCGGCGCTGATGCTCACCGGCCCGGTCGATGTGACGCAGAAGCTTCTCAAACAGTCCGGGATGAAGCTTTCGGACATCGACCTGTTTGAACTCAACGAAGCCTTTGCCGCCGTGGTTCTGCGCTATTGCCAAGCCTTCGATATTCCGCAGGACAGGATCAACGTCAATGGCGGCGCAATTGCCATGGGCCATCCGCTCGGGGCTACCGGCGCGATGATCCTTGGCACGGTGCTCGATGAACTCGAACGCCGCGATCTCAATGTGGCGCTGGTGACGCTCTGCATCGGCGCTGGCATGGGCACGGCCACCATCATCGAGCGTGTATAAGGGAGGCATCATCAATGGCTTACAAGAATTTCAAGGTTGAAACCGACGCCGACGGCATTGCTCTCGTCACATGGGATATGCCGGAAAAGTCGATGAATGTCTTCACCGTCGAGGTGTTGCAGGAGCTTGACGCCATCATCGATGCGACGAGCGGCGATGAAAAGGTCAAGGGTGTTGTTATAACATCGGGTAAGGAAAGCTTCTCCGGCGGTGCCGATCTGACCATGCTCGAAGGCATGTTGAAGGATTTCCAGAAGCAAAAGGCCAGGGACAGCCAAGGCGCGGTTCAGTCCCTGTTTGATAATGTCGGCAAGATGAGCGGCCTGTTCCGCAAGCTTGAAACCTGCGGCAAGCCATGGGTTTCGGCCATTAACGGCACCTGCATGGGCGGCGCGTTTGAAATGTCGCTCGCCTGCCATGCGCGCGTGGCGTCCGATGCGCCGGGCGTGAAAATGGCCCTGCCGGAAGTAAAAGTGGGCCTCTTCCCCGGTGCTGGCGGCACGCAGCGCGTTCCGCGTCTGACCAACCAGCAGGACGCGCTTCAAATGATGACCTCCGGCTCCAGCCTGACCGCGCAACGCGCCAAGGCCATGGGTCTCGTCACGGAAGTGGTGCCAGCCAAAAAGCTGATTGAGGCTGCAAAAAAGCGCATCAAGGGCGGCCTGAAACCGGTGCAGCCATGGGATGAAAAGGGCTTCAAGCTGCCGGGCGGTGCGATCTATTCGGTTGCCGGTGCCAATCTCTGGCCTGCCGCCACGGCCATATTGCGCCGCGAAACCTCGGGCAATTATCCGGCAGCACTTGCGATCCTCAAGTCTGTCTATGAGGGGCTGCTGGTGCCGTTTGATACGGCATTGACGATCGAGCAGCGCTATTTCACCGAAATCCTGCAAACCACCGAAGCGGCGATGATGATCCGTTCGCTGTTCGTGTCCTTGCAGGAACTCAACAAGGGCGCGCGTCGTCCGGCCGATGAAAAGCCGACGAAATTTAAGAAAATCGGTGTGCTTGGCGCGGGTTTCATGGGCGCGGGCATTGCCTATGTGACCGCCAGGGCCGGTATTCCGGTGGTGCTGATCGACCGCGATCAGGAATCGGCTGATAAGGGCAAGGCGCACGCAGCCGATCTCATCACCAGGGAAATCCAGAAAGGCCGCGCGACGGAAGCCGACAAGGAAATGCTCCTGTCGCAGATTACCGCAACGGCCGATTATGCGCAGCTTGAAGGTGCCGATCTGGTGATCGAGGCCGTATTCGAGGACCGTGACGTCAAGCGCATGGCCACCGAAAAGGCCGAGGAAGTGCTCAAAGCGTCTGCGATTTTTGCGTCCAACACTTCGACACTGCCGATTACCGGGCTTGCGAAAGTCTCCAGACGCCCGAAGAATTTTATCGGCATTCATTTCTTCTCGCCCGTCGATAGAATGATGCTGGTGGAGGTGATCCTCGGCAAGAAGACGTCCGACAAGGCGCTGGCCACAGCCCTTGATTATGTGCGCGCGATCAAAAAGACGCCGATCGTCGTCAATGACACGCGCGGCTTTTACGTCAATCGCTGCGTGCTGCGCTATATGTCGGAAGCCTATAATATGCTGATTGAGGGCGTTCCGGCGGCGATGATCGAAAATGCCGCCCGCATGGCCGGCATGCCGGTGGGGCCGCTGGCGCTCAACGATGAAACCGCCATTGATCTTTCGCAGAAGATACTGAAAGCCACGCTTGCCGATCTGGGGCCGAAGGCGATCGATCCGCGCCATGTGGAACTGGTGGATCGGTTGGTTGATGGGTTCGACCGCAAGGGCCGCAAGAATGGCAAGGGCTTTTACGACTACCCGGCAAAGCCCGCGAAAAAGCATCTCTGGCCGGGGCTGAAAGACCTCTACCCGCAGCAGGACCCGGATAAGATCGATGTGGAGGAGTTGAAGGAACGCTTCCTCGTCACCATCGCTCTGGAAGCGGCGCGCGTGATGGAGGAGGGCATCGTCACCGACCCGCGCGAGGCCGATGTCGGCTCCATTCTGGCCTTCGGCTTTGCGCCCTATACGGGCGGAACCCTGTCTTATATCGACGGCATGGGCGCGAAGAAATTCGCCCGGCTGGCGAAGACGTTGCAGAAGAAATATGGCGCGCAGTTCAAAGCGCCCAAGCTGCTGCTCGACATGGCAGAGAACGGCGAAAGCTTCTACCAGCGCTTCAACCCTTACAGGACGGAAACGAAGAAGGCCGCGTAAGCGGCCTTCCATCCTGCGTCGTACCGAATAATATTAAATGAAATGAGAAAATTTTCCCTGTAATATCACACATCTTGCCTGAAAGCGCGTTTTTCGCTAAGTTATGGCAAAAGATGGGATGAAGTTAGGTTTAAAATCCTCTTTGGCGGATCATTACAATGTTTTCTCATGATAGCGTCTGGGCTGCGATCGACGCTCTGGCTGAACGCAACTCCCTGAGTGCGTCCGGCCTTGCACGGCGCGCGGGTCTTGACCCCACGACTTTCAACAAGTCCAAGCGTTATGCGTCCGACGGGCGCGCGCGCTGGCCCTCGACGGAGTCGCTTGCCAAGGTGATGGAGGCGACAGGCGCGAGCTTTGACGAATTCACGCGCCTTATCAGCGGTCAGAATTCCGAGCCGCAATATGGCGAATATACGCAGGAACCACGTTCCATTCCGCTGCTCGGGCTGGCCGAGGCCGGTGCGGGCGGCTATTTCGACGATGCCGGTTTTCCTGCGGGCCAAGGCTGGGACATTGTGGAATTTCCGGCAGGACCGGGCGAAGGGGTCTATGCGCTGGAGGTTTCGGGAGAGTCCATGCAGCCGCTCTATCGCGATGGCGATACGCTGATCGTTGCGCCCAACGCGCCGGTGCGTCGCGGCGACCGCGTTGTCGTGCGCACAAAAAATGGAGAAGTCATGGCCAAGATATTGCATCGTCAGACGCCGCGAACCATCGAATTGCATTCGCTCAATCCCGACCATCCGCATCGTTCATTCGACACGAAGGATGTTGAATGGATCGCCCGCATTCTCTGGGCGAGCCAGTAATGGCCCGATCGCAAAAGCCCCACGCGCAGATGAAAAACCATGCGCGCCCGGTTTTCGGCATTCTCGCCGCATTGTCGGGTGCCTTGCTGCTGAGCGTCTTCATCGCGCCCTTTTATGGTGCGCTGGATCGCCCGGTAACGGTGATCGAAGGCGGTGCGGGACAGGCAGAGGGCAATTCCGGTCAGGGCATTGTGGTCGAGCAGTTCGATTATACCGAACCCGAAGCCAATCCCCTGCCAGACAGTTCTTTGCCGGACAGTCCTGCCTCAGCCGCAGCACCGGAAACGCCGCGCGATTCTGCATCGGGCAATGATGACGCGCTTGAGCGCGAGCCGCCGCGTGCACCATTGAGCGATCTTGGCCTTGCCAATGCGCCGCAGCCGGAACCGGCCTTGCCTGCCGTGCCTGTTAATGCGGATGAGCCGATGCAATTGCTCCAGCGCCCGGTGGCAATTGCTGCCGGAAAGCTTGAAACGCAGGGCCGTATTATTGAACTTGAAGGTATCGAGGCCCTGCCGATAGAAGAAATGTGCCAGACTGCATCGGGCGAAAGCTGGCCTTGCGGCATGCAGGCGCGCACGGCCTTTCGCCAATGGCTGCGCTCGCGCGCGATCATGTGCCGCCTGCCGCAAAATGACAGTGGCGAAGCGGTGGCGACAAAATGCAGCGTCGGCGATGATGATGCAGCACTGTGGCTTGTGAACAATGGCTGGGCGAGGGCTGTTTCCGGCGGTGCCTATGAAGAGGCCGGGCAGAAAGCGCAGCAGGCGCGGCTTGGCATTTATGGCGACAAGCCCGACACGTCCCTGCCGGAACTGGAAACATCGCCCGGCATGCCATTGCAGCCCGCGCCTGAAACGCCGCAATCAGACGGCGATTTTCCGCCTGCGCCGCAGCCTGCACAATAACCCCGCCGCCCCCTGCCTGAAGGATCCGGCAGGGGAATGGTTGTGGCCGCAGTCTATGACAATTCGCCCGCCAGCGCCTGTTTGATCAAGGCGCGGGTTTCGTCGATGCCGTAAAGGGCGACGAAGGAACCAAAGCGCGGGCCGCGCTCCTGCCCGATCAGCACTTCGTAGAGCATCTGGAAGAAGGAGACCGACACGCCGGGACCGCCTTCCGGGCTTTTCTTGTTGTGATCCTGATAGCGCTCGATGGCGCGGGCGACATCGAGAATTGCGTTCTGGATGTCGTTGCCGTCTGCGCCTGCGGGAAGGCTTGCAAGCTTGGCGTCGAGGCCCTCAAGGGCTGCGCGTTCCACATCGTCGGGCGCGCGGAACTGTTTGGTGGGCTTGACGAAATCGTTGAAGTAACGGATCGCATAGCCGACCAGCGCATCGAGTTCGGGATTGTTTTGCGGCGTGACGCCGGGCGCATGGCGTGAGATGAAGCCCCACAGCACGGCGGGATTTTCCGCATTGGACGCGCTCACCAGATTGAGCAGCAGCGCGAACGGCACCGGCAGGTTCACTTGCGGCGGGTTGCCGTAATGAATGTGCCAGACTGGATTGTTGAGCCGGTCCTTCCATTCCTGCCGTGCATAGGCGGAAAGATAGGTGAAATATTCATCCACCGCCTTGGGGATCACGTCGAAATATAGCTTCTTTGCGGTCTTGGGCTTCTGGAAGTTGTAGAGCGCAAGGCTTTCGGTCGGCGCATAGGCCAGCCATTCATCGATGGAAATGCCGTTGCCCTTCGACTTGGAAATCTTCTGGCCCAACTGGTCGAGGAAAAGCTCGTAGACAAAATGTTCCGGTGCGCGTCCGCCCAAAATTTCGCAGATGCGGTCATAAATGCCCGCATTGGTCTGGTGGTCCTTGCCGAACATCTCGAAATCAACGCCAAGGGCAGCCCAGCGCATGCCGAAATCCGGCTTCCATTGCAGCTTCACATGACCGCCGGTGACGGGCAGGGTGGTTTCCACGCCGTCTTCATCGTCAAAGGTGATGGTGCCCGCCTTGGCATCCACCTTCTTCATGGGCACATAAAGCACGCGCCCGCTCTTGGGCGAGATCGGCAGGAAGGGGCTGTAGGTCGCCTGACGCTCTTCGCCAAGGGTCGGCAGCATCACCTTCATGATGTCGTCATAGCGCTCGGCGGCGCGCAGCAGCACCGCATCGAACTTGCCGGACTTGTAATATTCTGTCGCGCTGGCAAATTCATAATCGAAGCCGAACGTGTCGAGGAAGCGGCACAGCATTGCATTATTGTGCTCGGCAAAGCTCTTGGCCTCGCCGCCAAACGGGTTGGGCACGGAGGAAAGCGGCATATGCAGATAAGGCTCAAGCGCTGCCTTGTCGGGCACATTGTCGGGGATCTTGCGCATGCCGTCGAGATCGTCCGAGAAGCAGATGAGCCGCGTCTTCACCTTGTCTTCGGTGAGCACGCGAAAGGCCTGACGCACCATGGTCGTGCGCGCCACTTCGCCGAAGGTGCCGATATGCGGCAGGCCGGAAGGGCCATAGCCGGTCTCGAAAATCACCGTATCGGGCAGGCCGCTCTTCGCATAACGCTTGAGGATTTTCCGCGCCTCTTCAAAGGGCCATGATTTCGCCTCCGCAGCCGCCGCGGTCAGTTCCGGGGTCAGCGTGATTTCGGGAAGACGATGCGAAGTCATGGTTTTGGTATCCTGTGGAGATTTTGGGTAAACAAGCATTTTCAATGCACCCCTGCTCTATGGCGTGCCCTGACGCGCGCGTCAATCTTGCTCGCCGCAAATGCCGACGAATTTCCTTGCGCACGGGCTGCGGGCTTCCTAGTTTTCAGGCTGATCGGCCGCACGGCCTGATTCCAGCCCCGTGATTCCGGCCCCATGCGCAGGAGCATTGAATGAAACAGATTTCGCCGCAGGACGCTCTCGTCTATATCATGATTACGGTTTCCGCAGCGGATACGACGATGACCGATGCCGAACTGGCGTCGATCGGCAATGTAGTGTCACGGCTTCCCGTCTTCGAAGGCTTCGACCGCGAGCGCCTTCCAAAGCTGGCCAGCGATTGTTACGCGCTTCTGGCCTATGAAGACGGGCTGGATCAGATTCTCGATCTCGCCCATGATGCCCTGCCTGAAAAACTCTATAATACGGCCTATGCGCTCGCTGTCGAGATTGCCGCAGCCGATTTGCATGTCGAGCAGGAAGAGCTTGAATTCCTGCAAATGATGCGGGACCGCTGGACGCTTGATGAGTTGACAGTCGCGGCCATCGAGCGCAGCGCGCGGGTGCGTTACCGCAAGCTCTGATCGCGGCGCGATGGTTGGGGGAGGAAAAATGGCAAGAATTTTTGTATCGCGCAGGGCCTTTCTGGCGGGATCAAGCGCCCTTGCGCTCTGGCCGAAATGGGGGCAGGCAGCACAGCAGGTCAGCAAGGGCGGGCGCCTTGTCGTGGCCGCGGATTCCGAACCGCGCAACCTCAATCCCGCCATCGTCGCTTCAAACGGCGTTTTCTTTGTCGCAAGCAAGGTGATCGAGCCGCTGGCGGAAGCCTCTTTTGAAGGTGCAAACGGGCTGGCACCGCGCCTTGCGACCGCATGGGAAGGGTCGGAGGACGGCCTCACCGCGACATTCCGTCTGCGCGAGGGCGTCAAATGGCATGACGGCACGCCGTTCACTTCAGCCGATGTGGCCTTCTCCGCAATGGAAGTGTGGAAGCCGCTGCAAAATCTTGGTCGCGTGGTCTTCAAGGCGCTCGAAAAGGTCGAGACGCCCGATGATCACACGGCGATTTTCCATTTTTCGGAAGCCACCCCCTTCCAGCTCATCCGCAATGCGTTGCCTGCGCTTACTGCCGTTCTGCCGAAGCATATTTTTGCAGGCAGCGATATTGCCGCAAATCCCGCCAATGAAAAGCTCATCGGCACCGGCCCGTTCAAATATGCCGAACATAAGAATGGCGAATATTATCGGCTGGTGAAAAACGAGACCTATTGGGGCGAGGGCGAGCCTTATCTCGATGAAATCATCTATCGTGTACTGCCCGATCGTGCGGCGGCGGCTGGTGCGCTGGAGGCCGAAGAGATAGATCTTGCGGCATTTTCCGCAGTACCTCTGGCCGATCTCGACCGCATCTCCAAAGTGCCGGGGCTGGCGGTGATTTCCAAGGGCTATGAGGCGCTGACCTATCAGCTGGTGGTCGAGATCAACCATCGCCGCAAGGAACTGGCCGATCTGAAAGTGCGTCAGGCGATAGCCCACGCCATAGACCGCGATTTCGTGGTCAAGACGATCTTTCTCGGCTATGCCAGAACCTCGACCGGCCCGGTGCCGCGCTATGACAGCCAGTTTTATACCGGCGACGTTCCCGCCTATCCGTTCAATGTCGAAAAGGCCAATGCGCTTCTCGATGAAGCCGGTTACAGGCGCGGCGATGACGGCAAGCGCTTTACGCTGAAACTGCTGCCCGCCCCCTATTTCAACGAGACCAAGCAGTTCGGCGATTATCTGCGGCAGGCCTTAGCGGCAACCGGCATCGATGCGCGTCTGGTCAACAATGATGCGGCGGCACATCAGAAGGCGGTCTATACGGATCACGATTTCGATCTTGCCATCGCGCCGACCGTCTATCGCGGCGATCCGGCGATTTCGACGACCATTCTTGTCGAAAGCGGCATTCCGGCAGGTGTGCCTTTTTCCAATCAGGGCGGTTATGCAAATGCGCAGCTCGACGCGCTGATCGAAAAGGCGGCGCACACAATCGATGAGAAAGAGCGCAGCGCGCTCTATCACCAGTTCCAGCAAAAGGTGGCAGCCGACCTGCCGCTCATCAATGTGGCGGAATGGGGCTTTATCACCGTTGCAAATGAGCGGGTGAAGAATGTCGCAAACAATCCGCGCTGGGCGGTTTCCAACTGGGCCGATACATGGATAGGGCAGTGACGAAGCATCGCATTTGATTGTATCGTCGCGGCGTGAAACAGATTCTGATCCTTTTGCGCAAACGGTCGGCCAGCAGCATATTCGTGCTGCTGATCGTCGTCGTCGGCTGTTTCCTGATGCTGGAAACCGCACCCGGCGATGCGGTCGATGCCTATGCCATATCCTTTGGCGGCGATGCCGGACAAATTGCCGAACTGCGCGCGCGCTGGGGGCTGGATCAATCCGTCTGGCACAGGCTTTTTGCCTATCTGGCGGCATTGGCACAGGGCAATCTGGGCTGGTCGGTCAGCTTCAACAGGCCCATTCTCGATGTGGTGGCGGAGCGCCTGCCCAATACGCTTTTGCTGATGGGCGCAGCCACGGCCTTATCCTTTGCCGCCGGTTCGCTTATGGGCATTGTCGCAGGCGCGCGTCCGGGCAGTTTTCGCGATCGGTTTTTGTCCGTCACATCGCTGGTTCTTTATGCCATTCCCGGCTTCTGGCTGGCGCTGGTTCTGGTCATTTTGTTTTCGATCAAGCTGCGGTGGCTTCCTTCAAGCGGCATTGAAACAATCGCTTCGGGCAAGGAGGGGCTTGCGCGTGCAGGCGATATTGCAACCCATCTGGTCCTGCCGGTCATCTCGCTGTCGCTGATTTATCTGGCGCTTTATCTGCGGGTGATGCGCGCTGCCATGGCCGATATATGGCGCATGGATTTTGTGCGCGCCCTGCGCGCGCGCGGCATTTCGCGGCCCCGCATCGTGCTGCATCATGTGGCGCGCAATGCGCTTTTGCCGCTTGTCACCATGCTGGGGCTGCAAGCGGCGTCGATGCTCGGCGGCAGCGTGGTGATCGAAAGCGTCTTTGCCGTGCCGGGGCTGGGCAGGCTTGCACAGGAAGCGGTGGCCGCGCGCGACACGCCGCTGCTGCTGGGCGTCATCCTGACCAGCGCCATCATGGTGATTGCGGTCAATTTCCTCGTGGACCTGCTTTATCTGTGGCTCGACCCGCGTATTGCGGCGGGGAGGCAGGCATGAATTTCTGGCAACGTTATTTCAGAACGGGTGAAGGTATAACAGGCACCGGCATCCTTGCGTTGCTGGTTCTGGCCGCAGTTTTCGCGCCGGTCCTGTTTCCGGGCGATCCGCTGCGCATCGTCTCGACGCCGCTCATATCCCCGTTTCAACAGGCCGATCTGCCATTGGGCACCGACCGTCTGGGCCGCGATGTTCTCGCGGGCATATTCTACGGCGCGCGAACCTCGCTGCTCATCGGGCTTGCGGCGGCGCTGGCTTCCCTTGTCGCAGGCAGCATCATCGGCACGCTGGCAGGCTTTGCCGGGGGCGTGGTCGATGAGGTGCTTATGCGCGTCACCGAAGCTTTCCAGACCGTGCCGGGCTTCCTGCTGGCGCTGGCGCTGGTCAGTATCGCCGGGCCGTCGCTGCCGGTGCTGATTGCGGCAATCGCGCTTTCAAGCTGGACGCAGGCCGCGCGGCTGACGCGCGGACAGGTGCTTTCCATTCGCGAGCGCGATTATGTGGCTTCGGCCCGCACCATCGGCATGCACCCGCTCGAAATCGCCTTTCGCCAGATTTTGCCCAATGCGCTGCCGCCGGTGCTCGCACTGGCGCCGGTGATCGTGGCTTCCGCCATATTGATCGAAGCGGCGCTGTCCTTTCTCGGCCTTGGCGATCCCAATCGCGTGACATGGGGCGGCATGATCGCCGAAGGGCGCACGGTTCTGCGCTCCGCGCCGTTCCTGTCCATCCTGCCCGGTCTGGCGCTCGCGCTCACGGTCGTTGCTACCTATCTGGTGGGCGAGGGCGTCACGAGTGCCGCCAGCGCGCGCGAGGTGCAATCATGAAGCGGCTGGCTGAAATCCGCGCGCTCACGGTGCGATACGCGCATATATGCGTGCTCGATCATATCGATCTCGATATTATGGCGGGTGAAATCCTTGCCGTCATCGGCGAAAGCGGCTCGGGCAAAAGCACGCTGGCGCTGGCGCTCGGCCAGTTGCTGCCCATCAATGCGCAAATATCGGGCGCGATTGACTGGCCGGGATTTGACCAGCGCCCGAAACCGGGCCGCGATATGGGCTTTGTGTTTCAGGACCCCGCGTCGAGTTTTGATCCGGTGATGAGCATTGGCGCGCAGCTTGTCGAAACCATCCGCGCGCATGAAAAAATCGACCGCCATGCTGCTAAAGAACGCGCAATAGCATTGCTTGCGCGCGTTCATATCCCTAAGCCGGAGGCGAGTTTCTCGCGCTATCCGCACCAGTTTTCGGGCGGGCAGAAACAGCGCATCGCCATAGCGCTGGCGATAGCAGCCAGACCGCGCCTGCTGATTGCCGATGAGCCGACAAGCGCGCTCGATACCATTGTGCAAAAGGAAATTGCCGCCCTGTTGCAGCAACTGGTGCGCGAAGACGGCATGACGCTGATCTTCATCACCCATGATATTGCGCTTGCCGCGACACTGTCAGATCGCATCGCCGTGTTCCGGCAGGGCAGGCTGGTTGAAGCGGGAGCCGGTGAAACGGTTCTCAATCATCCGCAAAGTAGCTATACGCGCGCGCTTATCGATGCGGTGCCAAGGCTTGAGGTCGGCCCTGAGTTCGCTCATGAGTTTGGCCATGAGTGAAGCTCTTTTGCAGGCACGGAATATCTGCGTTCACTATGGCCAGACACGCGCTCTCGATCAGGTCAGCCTCGAAATTGCCGCCGGAGAAACGCTCGCCCTTGTCGGTCCGTCTGGCAGCGGCAAGTCCACTCTGGCGCGTGCGCTCCTGCGGCTTCAGCCGCTTCGCTCCGGCACGATCACCTTTGACGGCATGGACTGGCTGGCGCTCAAAGGTGCGGCTTTGCGCAGAGAGCGCGCAAAAATGCAGATGGTGTTTCAGGACCCCTTGTCGGCGTTTAATCCGCGCAGCCATGTGCGCGATCTTCTCGAAGCGCCGCTGCGCATCCATCGCCGCAAGCAGGATATTGGCGCGCTGTTGCAAGAAGTCGGGCTGGACCCGGCGCTTGCCAGCCGTCGGGTTTTTGAAATTTCAGGCGGGCAGCGCCAGCGCGTCGCCATTGCCCGCGCGCTTGCCACCCAGCCTTCCCTGATTGTTCTTGACGAGGCGGTTTCATCGCTGGATGTCACGGTGCGCGCGCGCATTCTCGACCTGCTGCGCGATCTGCAAAGACGCAACAATACGGCCTATCTGTTCATCACCCATGATCTTGCGGTGGCAAGCCAGCTTGCCGGGCGCATCGCCGTGATGGAAGGTGGCCGCATCGTCGAGTGCCAGACGGCGGCAGCGCTCATCGCTTCGCCGCAGGCGGCGATTACGAAGGCCCTGATTGCGGCCATTCCGAATCCTGCTTCATTCCCCCGGCAGGATATGAGTCGCCTCCGGACGCCATGACACCCAGATAGTGTCGCCGGGTTCGAGGTTGAGATGGTCCAGTTCGTCATGGCTTTTTTGCGCCTTGAGCTGCATGCCGTCCGCGCCCTCAAGGTGAATGACGGCGGTAGCGCCCACAAATTCCTCGCCCACCACCCGCGCCTGCATGCCGCTATAGCCCTCGGCAGGCGGGGTATTGTTCAGCACCACCCGGTCGTCGGATATGACGAAGGTTGCACGGTCCCCCGCCGCAAGCCGCTTGCCCGGATTGGCGGCAACGTCGAACTCGCCCACAGGCGTTGCGATCTTCACTCTTTCGCCATTGCCTGCCAGCACCTTGCCGGTGAAAATATTGGATGAGCTGAGAAATTCCGCCACGAATTTCGTGCGCGGCGCGCGATAGATTTCCTGCGGAATGCCGATCTGCTCGATCCGGCCCCGGCTCATGATGATCACGCGGTCGGCCATCGAAAAGGCCTCCGACTGGCTGTGCGTGACATAGACGAAGGTAATGCCCAGTTCGCGTTGCAGGTTGGAGAGCACAAGCTGCATATGGACTTTGAGATGCGCATCGAGCGCCGATAGTGGCTCGTCGAGCAGCAGGATTTCCGGCTCCGTCACCAGCGAGCGGGCCAGCGCCACGCGCTGGCGCTGGCCGCCGGAAAGATGGGCGACATTGCGCTCGGCAAATTCAACGATCTGCATGCGTTCGAGCCATTTATCGACGCGCTTGCGCCGCTCGGCCTTTTCGATGCCGCGCATGCGCAGCGAAAATTCGATATTCTCGCGCACGGTGAGGAATGGAAACAGCGCAAGGCTTTGCCAGACCATCGGCGTGTCGCGCTGCCATGTCGGCAGGTCGTTGATCCTCTTGCCCGCAAGGCGAATTTCGCCTTCGCTCGGCGCTTCCAGCCCTGCCAGCATGCGCAATGTCGTGGTCTTGCCGCAGCCGCTCGATCCCATGATGGCGAGGAATTCGCCCTTGCGGATTTCAAAATCGATCTTTTCGACGGCAATGAAACTGCCGAAGCGTTTGACGACGCCATCGAAGACGACGAGAGCCTCATCCATCATATGATTTCTTCTCCGCTGGTTGCTGCCTGTTTCGCAGGTGCGCTGCTGCGCTTCATCAGAAGTATCTGCGCCAGCACGACGAGCGTGATCGAAACAAGGAAGACAAAGGTGCCGATGACATTGATACGCGGGCTGACCTGTCCCTGAAGGAAGCCCAGCACCTTGACCGGCAAGGTTTCATTGAGGCCCGAAACGAACCAGGCGACCGCAAATTCATCGAAAGACACCGCCATGGTGATGAAGAGCGCGGAAAATATCGCAGGCTTGCAAAAGGGAATGATGACATGGCGCATGGCCATCCATTCGGACGCGCCAAGATTCCAGGCTGCCGCTTCCAGCGATGGGTCCATCTGCGACAGGCGCAGCCGGATGATCGCCATGGCGAAGGGCGCGCACATGACTACATGGGCAATAATGACCGAATAGATTGCGCCCGAAAGGCTGATATTGGACAGGAAGGCCAGCATGGCCAGCCCCAGAATGACGACCGGTATCGTCGGCGGTAGCAGGGCAAGCGCGACATAGATGGTCTTGCCAAAGAACCTGTAGCGAAAATCGGTATAGGCTGCGCCAAAGCCGATGGCGGTCGCCAGAACTGATACGACCAGACCGGTCATGAGCGTATTGCGCAGTCCCTGCCAGACCAGTGGGTCGTTGGCGACGGCTTCATACCAGATCATCGAGAAGCCGCCGAGAGGAAGCGACGGGAAGCGGTCGACATTGAATGAGAATATGAAGCTTGCGGCAATGGGCGCAAAGATGAAGGCAAAAGCCAGAAGCACATAGAGCTTCAAAAGCCAGTCGATCCATGGATTGCGGTTGAAACCGTTCATCGTCCGCGCTCCTTGTAGGCATAGCCGATTGCAGCGAAAGCGACGGCGAGCAGCGTTGCGATCATGGTCAGTGCTATCACTGCCGCGCGCGGCCATTGCTGCCCGGATTTGGTGGTGTCGGTAATCAGGATCGAAAGAGTGGGGGGATCGCCGCCGCCCAGATAAAGCGGGCTGACGAAATCGCCAAACGTCAGGATGAAGCAGAACAGCGCTGCGATCACCAGCCCGACCTTCGCTGCGGGAATAATCACCTCGAACACGGTGCGCAGCCGTCCGCAGCGCAGATTATGCGCAGCCTCGATCAGTGTTTTATCGATGAATATCAGGCTGAACAGTTGCAGCAGCACGACCAGCGGAAAACTCAGCGTCAGATAGCCGATCATGGTGCCGAAGACGGTATTGAGCATGCCGAACGGTCCGATCCCGATCATCCTGAACAGCGCATTGAAAATGCCATTGTCGGAGAGGAATATCTGCCATGAATAGACCCGGACCAGATAGCTGGTGAAAAACGGGATCACCATCAGGAATATCGCCCAGCGCCGGGCGGCTTCGCCAAGCTTGAAGGCCATTGCATAAGAACAGGGAAAGGCCAGCACGCTGGTAATGACGGCAGCA
This sequence comes from Falsochrobactrum shanghaiense, assembly GCF_003149535.1. Classification (GTDB taxonomy): domain Bacteria; phylum Pseudomonadota; class Alphaproteobacteria; order Rhizobiales; family Rhizobiaceae; genus Brucella; species Brucella shanghaiense. The sequence continues at coordinate 212,882 of NZ_QGDB01000002.1, forward strand.
GATGCTGCAAGGGCGAAGGTGCGCAAATAGGCATCCCAGAACACGCCGCGCCCGAGCATGCGCACCCAGTTCACGGTGTCGAAATCCGGCTCCATGCGGAAGTTTCTGACGGTCCAGAAGCTTAGCGCGATCAGGAACACCAGCGGCGCAAGAAAGAACAGCAACTGCCAGATCAGCATCGGCAGCGAGAAGGTCAGTCCGTAAAGGGTGATCGATTTCCGCATCATGGCCTTTCAGGCTGAAAACAGTGCCGCACGCGCAACCGTCGCGCGGGATTGCGGGAAAGGGGGCAGGCGTCTGAGGCCCGCCCCGTCATGATCGTCCGGTGTGGTTCCTGCCTAGTGTGTGGCTTTGAAACCGAAATTCACCACACTAGGCGCCCTTATATTCGGACCAGAAATCGTTCCAGTCTTCGAGGCTCTGCTGCACCGGCAACTGGCGATACTTGATGCGCCCGTCGCGGATCAGGTCCATGGCATTGTGCTCATTGAGCAGCATGCCCTGCCGTTTGGCTTCTTCGGGGGTTTCCTTGGCGAGCAGTTCCCATCCCTTCTTGTTCGGGATGAGGCAGGGATAGGCCGCCATATTGGCGGATTTGACCTGACCTTTCGGCGAGGTGATATATTGTATCCACTTCTTTGCCAGATCGCCCTTGGTCGTGCCCTTGCCGATGGAGAAGGATTCGGTGAACTGCAATCCGCCCTCTTCGGGGATGACGCTGCGCACCTTGGCGCCGTTGCGTTCCAGCGTGCCGGTGATCCAGTCGCCGATCCCGGCCATGGCCAGCATCTGCCCGTTTTGCAGCGATGAGAATGTGCCGCCATAATCGAAGAAGCCGCCGATCTGGGGCCGCAGCGTCATGATCTTGTCCTGAACCGCCTTCCACGCCGTCTCATCTATGTCGTAGGGCGAGGCATTGCCGTTGAGCAGGCTGATCTGGCCGAGATTTGGCAGATGCCAGTCGAAATGGCCGACCTTGCCCTTGAGCTTGTCCGCCCAGTAGACATTATAGCTGGAAGCTTCTTTTTCGGTGATCGCATCGGTATTGTAGGCAACGCCGAGAAAGCCGAAGCGGGTGATGACGGAATAAAGATCGTCGCCGACCCAGTGGCCGGGAAAGTGCTGGAATTCAGGGAAGAAATCGTCGAATGCGTAGTCGGCGGGATCGAGTTTTTCGATATAGCCTGCGGCGTTGAGCTGCTGGACATATTCGGCGTCTGAGAGGATGAGATCGAAGGTTCCGGGAGGCGATTGCGAGATCAGCCCCAGCATATTGTCGCCGCCGGTATAATATTTCGGCTTGAACTTGACGTTGTTTTCCGCCTCGAACTCCGCCACCATATCCGGCTCGGCATGGCCATACCATGCGAGCATGGTCAGTTCGGTCGCCTGTGCGAATGCAGTTCTGCTAACGTAGGGCATCGCCAGAATGCCGCCACCCAATACGCTTGCCCCTTTAAGAATCTGTCGCCGGGTAAGGGAACCCGACAGTTTGCTCTCGATGGTCATCGTATTCCCCATTTTTGTTGTTATGATTGCAGGTTAAGAACCATCGCATCATTTGAAAAATTAATTATTATAATTCGTCCATCAGCATGGCTTATTGGCGGGCCAGTTCCGCCGGACGCCGCAGCGGGTCGCTGGAAACCCCGGCTTCATCGAGCCGCATAATGATGTGATTGATCAGCATGATGCCTGCATCCGACAGGCGCGGATGCTTGTAGAACAGGCCGACGCGAATTTCGGCCAGCGGCGGAAATCCGTCCTTCTCGTCGAGAACGCGCATCCCCGGCAGCACGGTATAGCGTGTCATCGCGCTCACCCCCAGACCGTTGATGACGGCGTTCTGCAAGCCGGAAATGCCCGGTCCCGTATAGGCCACGCGCCAGCGGATATGTGCGGCGTCGAGCGCCTGTATCATGCGCGCGCGATAGGCGCAGCCTTCGGGATGGGCGGCAAGCGGTATGCCCGCCTGCGGGTCGAAATCCAGAGCTCTCGCAGCCGTCCACACGGGCTGTTCGTTCCATGTGCGCGACAGATATTGCGCCCGATCACCCTCCACCATGGCGATAGCCAGATCGAGTTCGTCCGAGCGCAGCCGGTCGAGAATGGTTCCGCTGGCGCCGCAATAGATTTCCAGCGCGATCCCGGCGTGCTGGCGGGTATATTCGGTAATGACCCTTTGCAGAAAAGCCACGGCATAATCATTGGGCAGGCCGATGCGCAGGACGCCCGACAATTTGGAGCGGTTGAAATAGGACGCGGCCTCGTCGTTGAGGCGGAGAATTTCACGCGCATAGCTCAGGAGCATTTCACCTTCGGCGGTCAGCGACAATGTGCGCCCGACCTGCTTGATGAGCGGCGCGCCGGTCAGTTCTTCCAGCCTGCGCATTTGCAAGGAGATTGCCGGCTGGGTACGCCCCAGCATATCGCCAGCCTTGGTATAGGCGCCGAGATCGATGACGGAAACAAAAGTACGCAGCAGATCGGTCTGGAAGTTTACAATGTTTCGCATGGATTTCGTTTCCTTATGCGTGGATGACGATTATAAATTTCTCATATTCTTCAGTTCGGCTCAAATCTTCTTGTGGTCCACAATGGGAGAAAATGATGCCTGAACAATCAGTCTTTGCCGCCGAACTGTCCTGGCCCGATTATGATGCGCGCGTTCGCGACGGGAAAACGGCGATTCTCTTGCCGATCGGCTCGATGGAGCAGCACGGCCACCATATGCCGATGAATGTCGATGTCCTGCTGCCGGTGGAGTTCGCCCGCCGCATCGCCGGGCGCGTTGACGCGCTGGTCGCGCCGCCTTTTACCTATGGCTACAAGTCGCACCAGAAATCGGGCGGCGGCAATCATCTGCCGGGCACCACCAGCCTCGACGGCGCGACGCTCGTTGCGGCGCTGCGCGATGTCATCCGCGAATTCGCCCGCCATGGTGTGCGGCGCATCGGCATGATCAACGGTCACTTCGAAAATTCCTGGTTCATCATCGAAGGCATCGACCTTGCACTGCGCGAGCTTCGCTGGGACGGTATCGATGATATGAAGGTCGTGGTTCTCTCCTATTGGGATTTCGTCGATAAGGTGACGATCGAGCGGCTTTATCCCGGCGGCTTCTCGGGCTGGGACATCGAACATGGCGGCGTGCTGGAAACCTCGCTGATGCTGGCGCTTTATCCCCAGCAGGTGCGGCTGGAGCGCGCGGTCGATCATGCCCCGGCCAGTTTCCCGCCCTATGACGTCTACCCGCCAAAGCCCGAATGGACGCCTGACAGCGGCACATTATCCTCGCCAAAGGATGCAACAGCGGAAAAAGGCGAACTGCTTTTGCAGGTCTGCACCGACGGCATCGTCGAGGCATTGCAAAAGGAATTTCCGCGCTGATCCTTGAGTGCTCAAATGCAACAAGCTGCGGCATGGCCCGCAGCTTTTTTATTTGCATTCTCCAAAAGAGAAAAAGAAACCAGCCGGATGGCTGATTTCTTTTTACTGTTGTCAGTTGCGGATAATATTGTGCTCGGGACCGAAGGGGAAGCCGGTGATGTTTTCAGCACCATCTTCCTTGACGATGAGAATATCGTGTTCGCGATAGCCGCCAGCCCCCGGCATGCCTTCGGGCAGCATCACCATCGGCTCCATCGATACCACCATGCCCGGCTCAAGCACGGTCTCGATGTCCTCGCGCAGTTCCACGCCCGCCTCACGACCGTAATAATGGCTCAGGACACCGAAGGAATGGCCATAGCCGAACGAGCGGTATTTGAGCAGGTCCCATTCGCGATACATCTCATTGAGCTCGATTGCGATGTCCTTGCAGCGCGCGCCGGGCTTGATGAGTTCAAGACCGCGCCGATGCACGGCGACGTTCTTTTCCCATATGTCGAGGCTTGCATCATCGGCATGATCGCAGAAGAGGGTGCGTTCGAGCGCGGTGTAATAGCCGAAAATCATCGGGAAGGTGTTGAGCGAGAGAATGTCGCCGGACTGCACCTTGCGGTTGGTCACGGGATTATGCGCCCCATCCGTATTGATGCCCGACTGGAACCATGTCCATGTGTCCATCAATTCGACAAAGGGGAAGGAACTGGCGATCTCGCGGATCATGGCATTGGTGGTTGCGATCGCCACTTCATGCTCGGGCACACCGGCCTTCACCGCCGCGACACAGGCAGCGCCCCCCACATCGCAGATGCGCGCGCCCTCGCGGATGAGCTTGTGTTCTTCCGCCGACTTGATCGTGCGCATCCACATGGACGGCTGGCTGACATCGACGAATTCGACGCCGGGCAGGGCTTCTTCAAGCGCGCGGCGATAATCGAGCGAGACGTGGTCGAACTCGATGCCGACCCGTTTTGCGCCGCGCGTCAACTGCCTGACGGCATTGTAGAAATTGTCGCGCCGCCAGTCGGTATAGGTGACATTGTCGCCAAAGCTGCGCCGCCATGGCTGGCCGCCATCGATGCCTGCGGAAATGGTCGTGGCGTTGTTCTGGTCGATGACCATGCCATATTTGCGGCCGAAATAGCAGTAGAGCCAGCCGGAATAGTAATTGATGCAATGATAGGACGTGAACAATGCCGCATCGACGTCGTTTTTCGCCATCCATTCGCGCACGTCATTCTGGCGGCGAGACATTTCCGCATCGGAAAATGGCGAAAAATCCTTCTCGCCATTATGCCACTTCATTACGTGCAACATGTCGTCGGTCATTACCCTGCTCCTCCTTGAGATGGTGACTGAGCAGCAGAATAGGTTGGCCGACGGCATTACAAAAATTTATTCACCTAATAGTCGAATAACAGATCTTTATGTGAAGATCGGCAAGCCCGCCGGACTATGCCTTGCCCAATTCCACAGAGCGGTTGCGTGCGGCTTCCACCGCTTCTTCAAGCAGGATTTTAAGGCGATTATCGCCCATCAGCACGTCGAGCGCCGCTGCCGTGGTGCCATTCGGGCTCGTCACCTGACGGCGCAATGTGGATGGGGTGTCCGTGCTTGCTGCCGCCAGCGCGCCCGCGCCCATCACGGTCTGCCGGGCCAGAAGGGCGGCTGTTTCTTCCGGTAAGCCCGCAGTCACGCCCGCATCGGTCAGCGCTTCGATGAAATGGAAGACATAGGCCGGGCCGGAGCCGGAAACCGCAGTCACCGCATCCATCAATTCTTCCTTGTCCACGCTCGCAACCTTGCCCGAGGTTTTAAGCAGGCTGTTGACGAAAGCCTCGTTATCTTCGGTGACATTGGCGTTCTTATAGGTCACCAGCATGCCCTTGCCGATGGCCGCTGGCGTATTGGGCATGCAGCGGATGATGGCCGCGTCCTTGCCCAGATATTGCTCAAACAGCGAAACGGGCGTTCCGGCGGCAACGCTTACGAATGTTGTTTGGGGTGCGAAGCGCTGATAGGTCGGCAATATATCGGCCATGACCTGCGGCTTGACCGCGAATACGATCATGCGCGGCTTGAGATCGGCTGCCAGCGACTGCGCATTGAGATAGGCATTGACGCCTGCGCCCGCAGCGCGCTCCAGCAGGGCTTCGGCCGGTTCGATCACATGCACATTCTCGGATCGCAATATACCGCTTTCCAGCCAGCCCTTGAGCATCGCGTAACCCATATTGCCGCAGCCTACCAGAATGACCGTATCTTGCATGTGAATGTTCCACCTTGTGCCTGTGAGGATTTGATCTGTTTGCAACCGTACCAATCATGAACGAGACTGCAACCCCTCCAGATAATTGCCGGTATATTATTGATCCCACATTCAAATTAAACCACTATGCGCCTCATGAGAGGCAGGAAAACTGTAGTTGCAGGAATGGGGGGCGGATGGATCCGGTTTTGACGACAGGCGTGCCTCCGGCTGAGGCTTTCACCCATGTGCGCATCCTCATCGGCATCATTCTGGGCCTGTGCGTGTCGCGGCTTCTGACGGGGGTTGCGCGTTTCATCCAGCATCCGGAAAAGCAGCTGCTTTATCCGGTGCATCTGGGCTGGGTCGCCTTCATCCTGCTCTCGGTCGTCCATTTCTGGTGGTTCGAGTTCAATTTGCGCACCATTTCGGTGTGGAGCTTTGAAATCTATCTTTTCATTATTCTTTACGCAGGGCTCTATTTCCTGCTCTGCACCTTGCTGTTTCCCGACAAGCTCGACGGCTATACCGGCTATCGCGATTATTTCATGTCCCGGCGCAAATGGTTCTTCGGCATTTTGGTCGCAGTCTATATGACCGATGTGATCGATACGCTTATCAAGGGGACGGAGCGTTTTCACCTTTATGGAAATGAATATCCGGTGCGGATCGGCGTCTTCATTCTCGTCGGCCTGATTGCCATGTTTACCGATAGTCGCCGCTTTCATGCCTTCTTCATCTGCACGGCGCTGGCCTATGAAGTCGCTTTCATCCTGCGGCATTTCGCAACCCTGTCGTAACAGGGCGGAAAATCGCCCGATCCCGCATTTTTGGCGATTGTCATATTGCTTTATGACGCTTATGGGCATGTGTGCGGTAAAAGCACGATGTATCTGATACGTCGCTGACTGGAAATGGAGCAAGCACAATGGCCCAATTGATCGACGGCAGGAAGCTGGCCGAGGAAGTCGTTTCTTCCGTAAACACCCAAACCGAAAAGCTGGTCGAGGCTACCGGCGTCGTGCCCGGAATTGCGGTGGTGATCGTGGGCGAAGATCCGGCAAGTCAGGTCTATGTCGCGTCGAAAAGCCGGAAAGCCAAGGAATGTGGCTTTCATTCGGTGCAGCACGACCTGCCCGCACATGCCTCCGAGAAAGAATTGCTGGCGCTGATCGAAAGCCTCAATGCCGACCCCGCCATCCATGGCATTCTGGTGCAGCTCCCCTTGCCCGGACATATCGATGAGGGCCGTGTGATCCAGACCATTTCACCCGACAAGGATGTGGACGGTTTCCATTTCATCAATGTCGGCAAGCTTGGCACCGGCGAGGTCGAAACCGCTTTCGTCCCCTGCACGCCTGCCGGCGCGATGATCATGATCGAGCGTATTCATGGCCGTGATCTCTCCGGCCTCAATGCCGTTGTGATCGGCCGGTCCAATATTGTCGGCAAGCCGATGTTCAATCTGCTGCTTGCAGCCAATGCCACCGTGACCATCGCCCATAGCCGCACCAAGGATTTGCCCTCGATTGCGCGCAATGCCGATATTCTGGTGGCCGCCGTTGGACGTCCGCAAATGATCAAGGGCGATTGGGTCAAGTCCGGAGCAACCGTCATCGATGTCGGCATCAATCGTATCGCGGCACCGGAAAAGGGCGAGGGCAAGACACGGTTGGTCGGCGATGTCGATTTCGTCGAGGCTGAAAAAATCGCCGGAGCGATCACGCCGGTTCCCGGTGGTGTCGGCCCGATGACCATTGCCATGCTGATGGCAAATACGCTGACCGCAGCCAGCCGCAGCGCCGGTTTCAAAAAGCCGGTCTTCTAATAAGGCAAATCACAATATCGCCGCAATTGAGCGCGGCGATTTGCGCAAAATGCGCTTAAAATTCAAAAAATCGAGGGCAAAGCCGCAAAAATCACGCGGTTTTGCCCCTTGTTTTTGTCTGTTTTTTAGAAAACAGACGCGCCTTCGTCGGCGCGGCCCGCAATCTGGCGGAAAGCGTGGAAGAGTTCACGCCCCATTCCAAATCCGTTTCCGGAAAGGTCCGGTCGCTCCTCGGAGCGCGCTTCGAGCAAGGCTTCGCTGATCAGGACGTCCAGCCTGCCGCTTGCCGCGTCAAGGCGAACCACATCGCCATTGCGGATCTTGCCGATCGCCCCGCCATCGAGCGCTTCAGGCGTGACATGGATCGCGGAAGGCACCTTGCCCGATGCACCCGACAGGCGCCCGTCGGTGACGAGCGCCACGCGCTGGCCGCGATCCTGCAAGACGCCCAGCACGGTCATGAGCTGATGCAGTTCCGGCATGCCGTTGGCCTTCGGTCCCTGATAGCGCACCACCGCGATGAAGTCCCCGGTCAGTTCTCCCGCCTTGAAGGCGCCTTGCAATTCCGACTGGTCGTTGAAGACCCTTGCCGGAGCTTCGATGACATGGCGTTCGGGCTTGAGCGCGGAAACCTTGATGATCGCATTGCCGATATTGCCGCTCAGAACCTTGATGCCGCCGGTCGGCTGGAAGGGCGTGGCGATTTTGGCGAGAACCTTGTCGTCGCCGCTTTTTTCGGGCGCGGGCTCGCGCACCACATTACCGTCCGGCCCAAGCCTTGCCTCGACCGTATATGGCCTCAGACCCTCGCCCCAGACGGTGCGGACATCCTCATGCAGCAAGCCGCCATCGAGCAGTTCGCGGATGAGAAAGCCCATGCCGCCTGCGGCGTGGAAATGGTTCACATCCGCAAGGCCGTTGGGATAGACACGGGCAAGAAGCGGAACAATATCAGATAGTTCCGAAATATCCTGCCATGTAATGTGAATGCCCGCAGCCTTCGCCATGGCGATCAGGTGAATGGTGTGATTGGTCGATCCGCCCGTGGCGTTCAGCCCGACGATACCATTGACGAAGGAGCGCTCATCGAGCATTTCGCCCACCGGCGTATATTCATTGCCCTGTGCGGTGATTGCCAGTGCGCGCCTGGCGGCTTCGCGCGTCAGCGCGTCGCGCAGCGGCGTGCCGGGATTGATGAAGGATGCGCCGGGCAGGTGCAGCCCCATGATTTCCATCAGCATCTGGTTGGAATTGGCGGTGCCGTAGAAAGTGCAGGTGCCGGGACCGTGATAGGATTTTGATTCCGATTCAAGCAGTTCCGCACGCCCGACCTTGCCTTCGGCATAAAGCTGGCGGGTTTTGGCTTTTTCGTCATTGGGCAGGCCGCTGGTCATCGGCCCGGCAGGAATGAACACGGCTGGCAGATGGCCGAAAGTCAGCGCGCCGGTAATCAATCCGGGCACGATCTTGTCGCAGACACCCAGATAGACGGCTGCGTCGAACATATCATGCGACAGGCCGACAGCGGCTGCCATGGCAATCACTTCGCGCGAAAACAGTGACAATTCCATGCCCGCAAAGCCCTGCGTCACCCCATCGCACATGGCGGGAACGCCGCCTGCGACCTGTGCGACCCCTCCGGCTTCACGCGCGGCCTGCTTGATAAGCTGCGGATAGGTCTCGAATGGCTGATGCGCCGAAAGCATGTCATTATAGGCAGTGATGATGCCAAGGTTCGGCACTTCATCGCCGGTCAATGCCGCCTTGTCATGCAGGCCGCAGGCGGCGAAGCCATGCGCAAGATTGGCGCAGCCTAGAATGGTGCGATTGGGCTTTCTGGATGCGGCCTCGCGCACGCGTTGCAGATAGGCCTCGCGGCTCGACCGGGAGCGTTCGCGAATGCGCCCGGTGATGTCCTGTATGCGTTTATCAATGGGCATGGTAGCACCTGTGCCTGGAGCGGTCCCGGCTTCGTGGGAATGCGAGACGTTAACTGGACCAATAGACCTCAACCGGCGTGCGGGCCTTGTTGAGCACCGCGCGCACCGGCATTTCATATTCATCTGCGCCCGCCAGCGCCTTCTCGAAGACCTCCAGCTTGGCTGCGCCTTCGATATGCAGAACCAGCATATTCGCCTCGACGATCAGCGGCAGGGTCAGGGTCAGGCGTTTTTCGCCCGCTCCTTCCGCGTGGATCGGCAGGACGATGGCGCGTGTCGTCGGGTCGATTGCCTGATCGAGACGGTCGGCACCGGGGAAGAACGAAGCGGTATGCCCGTCATTGCCCATGCCGAGCACAACGACATCGAAGGGGCGGCGCAGCGCGTCGATGCGGCTGGCGGCGGCAAGGGCTGCGGTCTCGACGGTGGCGGTCGGATTGTAAAGGCCGACAAACCGGGCCACGCCCGCATGTTCGCGCAGAAGATGTTCGCGCACAAGCTTTTCGTTCGAGCGCTCGCTGGTGGTGGGCACGAAACGCTCATCGACGAGCGTGATCGTCACCGCCGTCCAGTCGATCATCTGGCGCGAAAGAACCTCGAACAGCCGCACCGGCGTCGTGCCGCCGGAAACCGCAAGTGTGGCTTGTCCCCGCTCAGCGATGGCTGCCGCCAACTTGCCTGCAATCGCTGCGGACAGGGCCTGCGCCAGTTCGGTGCCGCTGGTGAAATCATGCCGTTCGATGTTCATGCCATTCCTTTCAAATTCGTTCCGTCACAGGCTCTCGTGCCAGGTTCTTCCATCGCGTTCGATGAGCGCAATGGACGATGAAGGCCCCCATGTGCCTGAGGTGTAACCCTGAACCGGCTGATTGTTCAACTCCCAGCCCTGAAGGATGGGGTCGATCCAGCGCCATGCAGCCTCAACCTCGTCGCGGCGCATGAACAGGGTCTGGTTGCCGCGCACCACGTCCATGATGAGCCGTTCATAGGCATCGGGATTGCGCTCGTTGAAGGATTCAGCAAAGCTCATATCGAGCGGAACATGGCGCAGGCGCATGCCGCCCGGACCCGGATCCTTGATCATCAGCCATTGCTTGACGCCTTCATCGGGTTGCAGGCGGATGACGAGCGTATTGGCCATGACCTTGCCCGCGCCTTCGCCGAAAATCGAATGCGGGATCGGCTTGAATGTGACGACGATCTCGGAAACACGGGTGGCGAGGCGCTTGCCGGTGCGCAGGTAAAACGGCACGCCCGCCCAGCGCCAGTTGGCGATTTCGGCCTTCAGCGCCACGAAGGTTTCGGTATTGCTGGTGTCGCTGCCGAGATCTTCCAGGTAGCCCTTGACCGGCCCGCCCGCCGAAGCACCGGCGCGATATTGCCCGCGAACGGTGAGTTCCTCGACATTGGCGCTGGTAATGGGCTGGAGCGAGCGCAGCACCTTGACCTTTTCGTCATGTACCGCATGGGCTTCGAGCGAGGAAGGTGGCTCCATCGCGACGAGGCAAAGAAGCTGGAGAATATGGTTTTGCACCATATCGCGCAGCGCGCCTGCGGTGTCGTAATAGCCCGCGCGGCCTTCAAGGCCGACGGATTCTGCGACCGTGATCTGCACATGATCGATATGGGCGGAATTCCACAGCGGCTCGTAAAGCGCATTGGCAAAACGCAGCGCCATCAGGTTCTGCACGGTTTCCTTGCCCAGATAATGGTCGATGCGGAAAATCTGGTCTTCGCGGAAAACGCTGCCCAGCGTGTCGTTGAGCGTCATGGCCGATTCCAGATCGCGGCCAATGGGCTTTTCGACGATGATGCGGGTGTCGCGCGTAATCAGGCCGTTGCTTTTCAGCCGGGTGGCAATATCGCCAAACAGGCTGGGGCTGACGGCCAGATAAAAGGCGCGGATCTTTTCCGGCTTCTTGCCGATCTCCGCCTTGAGCGCATCCCAGCCGCTGTCGGATTTGGCATCGACCGCGACATAGCTCAGCCGCGCAAGAAAGCGATCCACTTCCCCGGCGTCCACTTCTTCCGCCTTGACATGCTCATGAATGGCGTCATGGGCGAATTTGCGATACTCGTCGTCGCTCATGGGGCTGCGCGAAGCGCCGATGATGCGCGTCGGCTCCGAGAGCTGGCCGGCACGCTGGCGCTGATAAAGAGCCGGGATCAGCTTGCGTTCCGCAAGATCACCCGAGCCGCCGAAAACGATGTAATCAAAGGGCTCAACGGGGATTATCTGGCTGGTCATTCTCGCTCTCTTCCATTTTGACCCAAATCAGTCTGTCGAAGCACAGTTTAATGGCAATTTTCTTTTTTGCTTGGATAGTGTCTATAATCTAATCGATTTAAATTCAATCATTGCCTGTCAATATTCTCGTAAATGTCATGAATTGCGCTGCCTTTGCGGCTGTTAACCGCATATGCACGCGTGACATGCTCTTCATAACGCAATATTGCGACAGCAAAGAGAATCCGCGCCTCGCATCATGCAGGTGATCTGATCGCGAACAGGATTGAAGGAGAATGGCATGAAGAAGCTTGAGGACAAGGTTGCAATCATTACCGGCGCCGGATCGGGCTTCGGTTCCGCCATGGCGCGTCGTTTTGCAGCCGAGGGCGCGAAAGTCGTTCTGGCCGACGTCAATATCAAGCGCGTGGATGACGAGTTGGCCGATATAGGAGCCGATGCCATGGCCGTTCAGGCCGATGTCTCGCGCAAGGATGATATGGTCAACCTCGCCCGTCAGGCCTTTGAAAATTTCGGTCGCATCGACATCATGGTCAATAATGCCGGTTTCACCCATCGCAACATGCCGTTGACCGAAGTCGACGAGGACAAGTTCGACCTCATCAATGCGGTCAATATGAAGGCGATCTATCATTCCACGCAGATTGTCGTGCCGATCATGGAGCATCAGGGCGGCGGGGTGATTATCAACACGGCATCGGCGACGGCCTTGCGTCCACGTAAGGGGCTGACGTGGTATTGCGCGTCCAAGGGCTGGGTGATCAGCGCCACCAAGGCAATGGCGCTGGAACTGGCCGAAAAGAAAATCCGCGTGAACTGCATTTGCCCTGCCGAAAGCGACGGCGAGGCGCTGGGACTTTTTCTGGCGGAAGATACGCCGCAGGCGCGCAAGGATCTGAAAGCAACCATTCCGCTGGGCCGGTTTTCGCGCCCCGATGATGTGGCGGAAGCAGCCCTCTGGCTCGCCTCGGATCAGGCGTCCATGGTGAGCGGAACCGCGCTGCCGGTCGATGGCGGTTACACGATCTGAGCGGAGTGTACTTTGCATAGCATCGATGTTCTGGTGATTGGAGCCGGTGCCGCTGGCATGATGTGCGCGATCGAGGCGGCAAAGCGCGGCCGGTCGGTGCTGGTGCTCGACCATGCGAAAAAGCCGGGCGAGAAAATCCGCATCTCCGGCGGCGGGCGGTGCAATTTCACCAATATCCATGCCAGCCCGAAAAACTTTCTGTCGCAAAATCCGCGTTTCTGCATTTCGGCATTAAGCCGTTATACGCAGCGCGATTTTCTCGCCCTGATCGAGCGGCATAAGATTGGCTATCACGAAAAGACGCTGGGGCAATTGTTCTGCGATGGTTCCGCCGGGCAGATCATCGATATGCTTTTAGGGCAGATGCAGCACCATGGTGCGCAATTGCACCTCACGGCCACGGTCGAAAGCGTTGAAAAAACCGCCAATGGCTTTATGGTGCGATATTCGGGAGGCACCGTCTCCTGCCGCTCGCTGGTGATCGCCACCGGCGGTAAGTCGATCCCCAAAATGGGCGCGACCGGTTTTGGCTATGATATTGCCGCGCGCTTCGGCCTGCGGCTTGTCGAAACCCGTCCGGGGCTGGTGCCGCTGACATTTGAGCCAAACCTACTGGAGCGGTTGAAGCCCCTGGCGGGCGTGGCGGTCGATGCGGTGGTTGCCTGCCGCAAGACCCGTTTTGCAGAAGCCATGTTGTTCACCCACCGCGGCATCAGCGGGCCTTCCATTCTCCAGATTTCATCCTATTGGCGCGAGGGCGATGAAATCACCATTTCCATGCTGCCCGAAACGGACTTGTTTGCAGCGCTGCGCGAGGAGCGTGGGCGCAATGGGCGGCAGGCGCTGCAAACCGCGCTTGCGCTGCATCTTCCCAAGAAGCTTGCGCAACTGATCGCCGCCGATATTTCACCGGCGCAGAATCTGGCTGATTTTTCTGATGTCGCCCTGCGGCGCGTGGCGGCTGCGGTCAATGAATGGCGCGTGAAGCCTGCGGGTTCGGAAGGCTATCGCACCGCCGAAGTCACATTGGGCGGGGTTGATACGCGCGATCTGGATTCAAAGACCATGGAAGCGCGCGACGTGCCGGGGCTTTATTTCATCGGCGAAGTGGTCGATGTCACCGGCTGGCTCGGCGGCTATAATTTTCAATGGGCGTGGTCGTCGGGCTGGTGCGCGGGACAGGTCGTTTGAGACCGGATCAGCCCTTCTTGCGGCTGCGCAGTTCCGGGTTGCATTCAAGCTCGCGCTCAAACGAAATCAGACCCGTCGCATAGGCCTCCTGCCGCGCTACGCTCCAATATTTGAGTTCGTCGAGCGGTATCTGTACGGCGCTGACTGCGCAGACGACATAGGAGCCATGCTTGACGATCTCGAAATCGCCGTCGAGATAGCGCAATACGGCCTGGGAAGAGCGGGGCGATTCAAATTTGTTCATCGTATAAATCCTTGATTTCGAAACTTATCAAGCCAGCCCGATTCTGTCCACACGGCTTAACGCCTGCCGAATAGCCGTTCAATATCGGTAAGTTTCAACTCAATATAGGTCGGGCGGCCATGATTGCAGGTGCCCGAACCGGGGGTTGCTTCCATTTCGCGCAGCAAGGCGTTCATTTCTTCGGGCTTGAGCCTGCGTCCCGAACGCACCGAGCCATGGCAGGCCATGGTGGCGGCGACATGGTTGAGCATGGCCTTGAGGCCGTCGGACGTATCGTGCTCGGCCACCTCGTCGGCGAGATCGCGGATGAGTTGTTGCACGTTCATTTCGCCCAGCATGGCGGGGGTTTCGCGCACGGCGATGGCGCCGGGGCCGAATTGTTCAAGGCCGAGGCCAAACCGGGCAAGCTCCTGCGCATGCGCGGCAAGGCGCTGCGCGTCTTCTTCCGGCAGGTCGACGATTTCGGGTATAAGCAGCATCTGTCCGGCGATCGGGCGCGAATGAAGCGCATTTTTGAGCGCTTCATAGACCAACCGTTCATGGGCTGCGTGCTGGTCGACAATGACCAGACTGTCATCGGTCTGGGCGACGATGTAATTTTCGTGGATTTGCGCACGCGCGGCTCCCAGCGGCTTTTCCATCAGTTCGGCAGACGCTTGCGCGATGGCCGCGCGGGCATCGGCTGCGGGGGCGGCCACGGCTTCTATCGTTGCCTGGCCGTCTTCATGAAAGGCGAGCGGGCTGTCGAGATCAAGCGGCCTGTGGGCGGGATGGGCAGTTTGTGGCGACCATTCGCTACGCGGGGCAGGCGCAGTGTAATTGCTTGATGAGGGGCGGGGCTGAAACCCTTGCGCGCGAAACGCCTGCAACATGGCTTGCGCGCCGCTGGTGGCCGGACGGATGCCGGAGCCTGCCAGCGCCTGTTTGATCGCGCCCACGATAAGGCCGCGCACAAGACCCGGATCGCGAAAGCGCACGTCGGCTTTTGCCGGATGCACATTGACATCGACAAGGGCGGGATCGAGCGTGAGAAACAGCACCGCCACCGGATGCCGGTCACGGGCAATCACATCGGAATAGGCACCGCGCAGCGCCCCGAAAATCTGCTTGTCGCGCACCGGACGGCCATTCACATAGGCGAATTGATGCAGGCTGTTGCCGCGATTAAACGACGGAATTCCGGCAAATCCGGCCAGCCGCACGCCGTCGCGCTCCGCATCGATGGCAAGCGCATTCTCGCAAAATTCCTTGCCCAGTATCTGCCCGATACGCTCCAGCGTGGCATCCGCGCCGCTTCCGGTTACGGGCAGTTCAAGCGGTGTGCGGTCGGTGCC
The DNA here is from genome assembly GCF_003149535.1 of Falsochrobactrum shanghaiense. Lineage (GTDB taxonomy): Bacteria > Pseudomonadota > Alphaproteobacteria > Rhizobiales > Rhizobiaceae > Brucella > Brucella shanghaiense. The sequence goes on from NZ_QGDB01000002.1 coordinate 228,332, forward strand.
TGCCAGCGAAAAACGGATATGCGGAAAGGCGATGGCAATCCGCTTGACGACATCGGTGATGGCCACGGCCTCGGCGCGATCCGTCTTCATGAATTTCAGCCGTGCGGGCGTCGCATAAAACAGATCGCGCACCTCGACGATGGTGCCGCGATTGAGCGCTGCCGGGCGAGGACCATCGATATGACCGCCGAAGACGGAAACCTCAAAGCCCGAATCGGCATCTTGTGGCCGGGATTTGAGAAGGAGCTTCGATACCGAGCCGATGGAGGGCAGCGCCTCGCCGCGAAAACCCAGCGCGCGAATATCATGCACGTCATCGGAAAGCTTGGATGTGCAATGGCGTGAGACGGCCAGCGGCAGTTCATCTGCGGCAATGCCCGAACCATTATCGGTGACACGCAGCAATGTCTTGCCGCCGCCAGCGGTTACGATCTCGATGCGGGTGGCCCCGGCATCGATGGCGTTTTCGACAAGTTCCTTGATTACGCTGGCGGGGCGTTCGATTACTTCGCCAGCGGCAATCTGGTTGATGATGGTTTCGCTGAGGTGCCGGATTGTCATGGCGCGATTATAGGCGGATTCGCACGCGCAAAGAACCGGCTATTTATTTGCGGGCTTGCCGCTCAGCTGCGCCCGTAAATATCGTCGAATCGCACAATGTCGTCTTCACCCAGATATTCGCCGCTCTGCACCTCGATGAGCACCAGCGGCAGAATGCCGGGATTTTCCAGCCGGTGCTTGAAGCCGCAGGGAATATAGGTGGACTGGTTGTTGGTCAAAAGGATTTCGCGCTCGCCATTGGTCACCTTGGCGGTGCCCGAAACGACGATCCAGTGCTCGGAACGGTGATGGTGGGCTTGCAGGCTCAGCCGCCGTCCGGGCTTGACCTCGATGCGCTTGATCTTGAAGCCGTCGCCTTCCTCCAGCACCGTATAGGTGCCCCAGGGGCGATGGGCGGTGCGGTGGAGCTTGGCTGCTTCATGGCCCTGATCGCGCAGCCGGTTGAAGACCTTGCGCACGTCCTGCGCCTTGTCGCGATGGGCCACCAGCAGCGCGTCGGGCGTATCGACCACCAGAAGATCATGCACGCCGATTAGGCTGACGAGCCGGTCTTCGGAGAGGACGAAACTGTCGGTCGTATCCTCGATCACGGTATCGCCGCGCAGGCGATTGCCATTGGCGTCTGCGGGAAGCAGGTCCGCCATGGTGGACCACGATCCAATATCCGACCAGCCGCACGAAACCGGAATGCAGGCAATGTTGCGGGCCTTTTCCATCACGGCATAGTCGATGGAGATGGCTGGCGTCGCGGCAAACTGGTCCAGCGGAATTTCCAGCGTCCGCGTTTCGCCATTCAGGCCGCGGCGCGAATGTTCGAGCGCGTTTTTCGCACCGGCCAGCACGTCGGGCGCGTGTTCGTGCATTGCGTCGAGCATGGTGCCTGCCTTGAAGCAGAACATGCCCGAATTCCAGTAATAGCGCCCGCTATGCACATAGGTTTCCGCCGTTTCCGCATCGGGCTTTTCCACGAAACGAAGGACGTCCTCGCCCATGGTTTCGATATAGCCGAAACCCGTCTCGGGATGGCCGGGAACGATGCCGAAAGTGACGATGCGATCTTTCTGCGCGAGAACCTGCGCCCTTGCGACGGCTTGTGCGAAAGCTGCCTCGTCTTCGATCAGGTGATCGGCAGGCATGATGAGCAGCATTGTCTCCGGGCCATGAAGCGCTGCGGCCTGCAAGGCGGCAAGGGCTATGGCAGGGGCGGTGTCGCGGCCTGTCGGCTCCAGCAGGAAGGTGTTTTCGATGGCGCGCGCATCGGCATCCGCATAGGCGTCGAGGGTTAAAAACAGGAAGTCGCGATTGGTGACGGTGAGGATTTCATTGGCCCCTTCAAGACGCGATGCGCGCGCATAGGTCTTGCCGATCAGCGTCCCGCCGTCCGGAAGCTCGATGAAGGGTTTGGGATGTGCCTCGCGCGAGAGCGGCCAAAGTCTGGAGCCGGAGCCGCCACTGATGATAACCGGAATGAAGCTCATTTTATCGCGGTGTCCCTTGTCGCTTTGCGGGCAATCTCAAGGCCCATGGTCAAAAACTGGCTGGCCTGTTCCTGCGTTGCCGCCTCCACATAGCAGCGAAGCTCCGGCGCATTTCCCGATGCGCGATAATGCAGCGCATTGCCGGATGCAAAAAACAGCTTCAACCCGTCGATTTCTTCCATTCGCACCACCGGATCGCTAGCGGTGAAAAACTGCGACCGCTTCTCCCGATCCCTGAGCAGGGCGAGAAAAGCCATGCTTGAATCCTGCGGAATATCTTGCAGCCGGTCGCTCAATGCAACCCGGAAACCATAGCTGTCCGCGATTGCCGATAGCGGGCTGTTCGTTTGCCGGATCGTGGCCAGGCAGGCGAGAATGGGCAGCATTGCATCGCGTGTGGGCAAGGCCGACAGTTGCCTGCCGTTGCTCTCGATGCTGCTGCCGAGCAAAACGCCGCCATTGGCCTCGAAGCCGACGACGCATTCAGCCTTCTCGTGCAAAGCCTGTTCCATGCCCGCAATGACATAGGGAGAACCGACCCGCGTGCGAACAACGCGGGTAAATTTTCCGCATTCTTCGAGTGCGGCGTTGGACGTCACCGGCGTGACGATCATATCCGCTTTCGCCCATGCGGCGGTGATTGCGCCCACCAGATCGCCGCGCACGAATTGCCCGTTTTCGTCGGCGATCAGCGGGCGATCGGCGTCGCCATCGGTGGACACAATGGCATCGAAGCGGTCCTGTTTCGCCCATGCGGCGAGAAGCTCAATATCTTCGGCGCGCAGCGCTTCGGTATCGACGGGCACGAATATATCGGAACGGCCAAGGGCGACGGTTTGCGCGCCAAGGTCTGAAATCACCTTCACCAGAATATCGCGCGCCACGGACGAATGCTGATAGACGCCGATTTTCAGTCCCGAAAGAGGGGCTGCGCCAAAAAAGTCCGTATAGCGTTTGACATAGGCGTCGACTGCATCGCCGTTCACGGGCAGGCCGGTTGCTTTTCGCACGACAAGATCGCTGGGCAGGGCGGCATAGGCCATATTGATGGCCGCTTCGTCATGTTTGTCGATTTCACCGTCATTGCGATAAAATTTCAGCCCGTTGCGGTCATCGGGAATATGGCTTCCGGTGACCATGATGCAGGGCGCGTCCTGCGCCATGGCGTAGCAGCTCAACGCCGGGGTGGGCAGCAGGCCGCAATTGACCGGCCTGTAACCGGCATCCTCGATAGCCGCCATGGCGAGCGCTGCAATATCGGGGCTGGAAGGACGCAGATCCTGCCCGACATAGACCGGATCGCCTGATTTGAGCGTGCCTTTTTGCGCCAGCATCCGGATGAAAGCCAGTGAATAGGCATAGGCCGGTCGTCCATTGAGTTCGGTCGCCAGCCCGCGAAGGCCGCTCGTGCCGAATTTGAGGGAATTGCCTGCCATGCCTGTCTCAATCCGTCTTCTGGTCATCTTCCGACTGAAGATCATGTTGTTGCTGGCGCGATTTCAGTTTCCCGCAATCGCCGGTGCAGTCTTTTCCTGTGTTTCATGCATATCCGGGCGCGGGAATTTTATAGAATTCACGCCAAAATGCTCTAATACAAAAGGATTAGAAGCCGGTTCTCTATTGCCCAATTCGGCGACGGTTTCAATCACTGCTTATCCTCTTGGTTATCGAGAGCTTTCCGCCCCCGCATAATCGCAATGTGCGGGCAGGTTGAATTGCGGCAGGCTTTGCGCTTCGATTATCGCACGCGCCACCGCATGGGCCATCACTGTCGCCGCGATTGCGCCAATGGCGGTGACATCGGCCTTGATGCCTTCGGCCCTGCCGGTTGAAAGCGCGAAAATCGTGTCTCCGTCCCACATGGTATGAACCGGGTTGATGGTGTTCGCAAAGCCGTTATGCGCCATGGCTGCGATCTTTTTGAGCTGCGCCTTGTTGAAGGGTGCATTGGTGGCGATCGCGCCGATGGTGGTGTTGGCCCCGGCGGAGCCGATGACCGAATGCCCGCGCATCAGCGCGTTCATGCTGTTGCGAAAGCCCCTGTCGTCCTGCGTTCGTGCGCCAGCCAGAATCCGGTTGGAAAAGGGCGCATAGACGTCGCCCACCGCATTGACGGCCACGATTGCACCAACGACAATATCCGTTCCGGGGATGGCGTGGCTGGCCGTGCCAAATCCGCCTTTCATGGCATATTCCATGCCGAACATCTTGCCCACGCTTGCGCCTGCGCCCGCGCCGATATTGCCTTGGGGGGAGGGCTGTGTTGTCGCCGCCTTGCAGGCGAGATAGCCTGCTTCCGCGTCCGGGCGGATCGAGAAATCGCCGACGCCAAGGTCCATCAGAACGGCGGCGGGCACGATGGGCACCACGCCATTACCGATCGCAAAGCCGAGCCGGTTTTCCTCCAGATAGCGCATGACGCCGGTAGCGGCAGCAAGGCCGTAGGCGCTGCCGCCCGAAAGCAGCACGGCCTGCACTTTTTCGACAAGATTGACCGGATCGAGCAGTTCCGTCTCGCGCGTGCCGGGGGCGGAACCGCGCACATCGACGCCAGCGACAGCACCTTCCTCGCAAAGCAGGACAGTGCAGCCGGTCGGGCGTTTCGTCAGCGTGTGATGGCCAAGCCTGATGCCGGGTACGTCGGTTATGCTGCCGCCGATCAGTTCGCGCATGATGTAATCCCCTCTGCATGCGCATGTATCACGTAAATTGCGGTCCCGTAACCGAAACTTGTTTTCAAAAGGCTTTCCAAGTCGTCATAAGCGTGTTACCAGCCAGTGCCAATTCAACCAAGCAACCAAGACAAGTCGCTGCTCCCGGACTCTATGCCGTGAAGCGGCTTTTCCCCATTCAAAGGAATTGGCCATGGCTAAAATCGTCGAATCTCCCACCGGCGCTCTCGCTCTTACCTTCGACGATGTGCTGTTGCAGCCGGGCCATTCCGAGGTCATGCCGGGTCAGGTTGATCTGCGCACCCGCATTGCAAAAGACATTGAACTCAATCTGCCGCTGCTTTCTGCCGCCATGGATACGGTGACGGAATCGCGCCTTGCCATCGCCATGGCGCAGGCGGGCGGCATCGGCGTCATTCATCGCAACCTCACGCCCGAGCGTCAGGCCGAAGAAGTGCGGCAGGTGAAGAAATTCGAATCCGGCATGGTGATCAATCCGGTGACGATCGGCCCCGATGCGACGCTTGCCGATGCGCAGGCGCTGATGCAGGCGCATGGCATTTCCGGCATTCCGGTGGTCGAGAACGCTCCCAAGGGACCGGGACGTCTGGTCGGCATCCTGACCAATCGCGACGTGCGTTTTGCATCCGATCCCAAGCAGCGCATCTATGAACTGATGACGCGCGAAAACCTCATCACGGTGCGCGAAAATGTCAATCAGGATGAAGCCAAGCTGCTTCTGCATCGCCATCGCATCGAAAAACTGCTGGTGACAGACGACAAGGGCCGCTGCGTCGGCCTCATCACCGTCAAAGACATTGAAAAATCACAGCTCAATCCGAATGCCGCCAAGGACGCACAGGGCCGCCTGCGGGCCGCGGCTGCAACCAGCGTCGGCGATGACGGCTATGAGCGTGCCGAACATCTGATCGATGCGGGTGTCGATCTTCTGGTGGTCGATACGGCGCATGGTCATTCGCAGCGCGTCCTCGATGCTGTGGCGCGCATCAAGAAAGCCTATCCCGATGTGGCTATCCTTGCCGGAAATGTCGCAACCGCTGACGGAACCAAGGCGCTGATCGATGTGGGTGCCGATTCCGTGAAAGTCGGGATCGGACCCGGTTCGATCTGCACCACGCGCATCGTGGCGGGTGTCGGCGTGCCGCAGCTTTCGGCCATCATGGCGGCGGTCGAATCGGCGCACAAGCTCGATATTCCGGTGATCGCCGATGGCGGCATCAAGTTTTCCGGCGATTTTGCCAAGGCGCTTGCCGCAGGCGCTTCCGCCGCCATGGCCGGATCGCTGCTGGCAGGCACCGAAGAAAGCCCCGGCGAGGTCTATCTGCATCAGGGGCGTTCGTTCAAATCCTATCGCGGCATGGGTTCGGTGGGGGCCATGGCGCGCGGATCGGCGGATCGTTATTTCCAGGCCGAAGTGCGCGATGAACTGAAACTCGTGCCCGAAGGCATCGAGGGGCAGGTGGCCTATAAGGGGGCGATTGCAGCCGTGCTGCATCAGCTTGCGGGCGGGCTGCGCGCTTCCATGGGTTATGTCGGCGCAAAGACCTTGCCGGAATTCCGCGAGAAGGCGACTTTCGTGCGCATTTCCAATGCGGGCCTGCGCGAAAGCCATTCGCATGGCGTGACGATCACCCGTGAAAGCCCGAACTATCCCGGCACCGTGTAACGGCTTCATTTCGAGCCAATTGAAGAAGCCGGGGCCTTTCGCTCCGGCTTTTTGTTGTGTTTTGGCGATTGCCTTTTCCCTGCAAGGAAGGCTATGCCCGACTGAGCAGATGCAAAGGAGTGACAATGCGGCTTGGCGGACGCCTTCAGGCGGCAATAGAGGTTCTGAACGATATTGAAACGGGCAAGCGCCCGGCTTTCGATGCGCTCAAGGATTGGGGCGCAGCACACCGTTTTGCGGGAGCGGGCGACCGTGCCGTGATCGGCAATATCGTTTATGACGCCTTGCGGCGCAAACTCTCCATTGCCTGGCGCATGGATGAGGACGATGCGCGCGCGCTGGCCTATGGGGCTTTGCTTTCTGACGGCGGCATGGAGATTGCCGCAATCGATGCGGCTTTTGAAGGCGACCGCTTTGCGCCTGCCTTGCTGGAGCAGCCAAGGCGTGCCGCATGGGAAAGCCGCAATCTCGATGAGGCGGAGCCTCATATTCGCGCCGATGTGCCGCAATGGTGCGCGCCTTCGCTTGAAGCCTTGTTCGGCACACGCTGGGTGGAGGAGGCGGCGGCACTTGCCACGCGCCCGCCGGTCGATCTGCGCGTCAATGCCTTGAAATCAACCCCGCAGGCGGTTCTCAGCGCGCTGGAAAAGGCCGGGGCCGACAAGACTGCGCTTCTCGAACAGGCTTTGCGCATTGCGCCGATCGAAGCGCTTGGCCGTCACCCCAATATCCAGACTGATCAGGCTTTTCTTGATGGCTGGTTCGAGGTGCAGGATCTCGGATCGCAGCTTGCGGCAAGAATGGCAGGCGCGCAACCGGGCGAGCAGGTGCTTGATTATTGCGCGGGCGCAGGCGGCAAGACGCTGGCGCTGGCTGCTGTCATGGGCAATAGCGGCCAGATTCACGCCTATGATGCCGAACGTGCGCGGCTTTCGCCCATGCATGAAAGATTGCAGCGCGCAGGCGTTCGCAATACGCAGGTGCATGGAAATCTCGATGCGCTGGCACCGCTCGTCGAACGGATGGACCTCGTTCTCACCGATGCGCCATGTACGGGCTCGGGGACATGGCGGCGCAGGCCGGACGCCAAATGGCGCCTCAATGAACAGCAGCTTGAGCGCCGCATGCAGGATCAGCATGAGGTGCTGCAATCGGCGCGGCATTATGTGAAGCCGGGCGGCAGGCTCGCTTATGTGACCTGCTCGCTGTTTGCCGAGGAAAACACGCAGCAGATCGAGCGTTTTCTGGCGGAAAATGCCGATTTTACCGAAATTGCGCCGGAAACCCTGTGGAATGGCGTGGTTTCGGATGCGGCGTCAATTGCGCCGGTATATCCGTCCCATGGCTGCGTCTTGTCGCCCCTGTCCACCGGGACGGACGGATTTTATGTGAGCATCTTGCGCAAGGAAAGCTGAGCCGGGGAAGATATGCCAGCAAACAGAATAGCCGAGCCTGATTTCAGGGAGCGCGTCGAGGAAAGCTTTGGCCGGCAGGCCGCGATGAAGCTGATCGGCGCGGAACTGACGCGCTGTGAACCGGGTATCGTCGAAATCGAAATGCCGTTTCGCGACGAACTCACTCAGCAGCATGGCATTCTTCATGCGGGCATGATTTCCGCCGCTCTCGATTCCGCCTGCGGCTATGCAGCACTCACCCTGATGCCGCCTGAAGCGGCCGTTCTGACCATCGAATTCAAGGTCAATCTTCTGGCGCCGGGCAAGGGCGACCGGTTTTTGTTTCGTGGCGAAGTCACCAAGCCGGGGCGCACCATCATGGTCAGCGACGGGCAGGCTTTTGCGGTGACGGACACGAATGTACGCCTGATCGCCACCATGACCGGCACCATGATGGTGGTGCAGGATCGCGAGGGATTGCAGGGATGATAAAGACCGTCGCCGGAAAGCGCCTTCTCTATGTCATGGCTGCAGAATCGGAATATGGGGCGCATCTGCGCACGCTTTTTACGCCGCTGATTATCGGCATCGGGCCGGTCGAAGCGGCGATCAATCTTTCGCGTTGCCTTGCCCGATTGGAACATCGCGGCGAGCGGCCCGATCTGGTTGTGTCTCTGGGGTCAGCCGGTTCAGCGAAACTCCCGCAGACGGAAGTTTTTCAGGTCTCCTCGGTTTCCTATCGCGATATGGATGCCTCGCCGCTCGGTTTTGAAAAGGGGTGCACGCCGCTTCTCGACCTGCCTGCGCGCATTGATCTGCCCTGCCTGGTGCCCGGCCTTGCCAGCGCATCGCTTTCGACCGGGGCCAATATCATATCGGGCCGCGCCTATGACGCTATCGAGGCCGATATGGTCGATATGGAGACCTATGCCTGCCTGCGCGCTTGCCAGCTTCACGGGGTTGCGCTGGCGGGGCTGCGCGGCATATCCGATGGCGCGAAGGAACTGGAGCATGTGGGCGACTGGACGCAATATCTTCACATCGTCGATGAAAAGCTTGCAGGAGCGATTATCCGGCTCGAAGAGGCGCTTTGCGCAGGTGCGATGCTATTTCCTGACATGGACATGTCAGTATAGATCGCGTTTTCTGTTTGATTGTTGAAACGCGACACTTCTTCCATTGCTTTTCCGGCGCTTTTTATCTAGATGCTGCACATGAGCACGGCACATCCCGACACTATCCTTATCATCGACTTTGGCAGCCAGGTCACGCAGCTGATTGCACGCCGCGTGCGCGAGGCCGGGGTCTATTCCGAAATCGTTCCTTTCCAGTCTGCGGAAGATGCTTTCAAGCGCATCAATCCCAGGGCTGTGATCCTGTCGGGCAGTCCGCATTCGACCACCGATATTGGCAGTCCGCGCGCGCCGCAGGAAATTTTCGAAGCCGGAATTCCGGTGCTGGGCATCTGCTATGGCGAGCAGACCATGTGCGAGCAACTCGGCGGCAAGGTCGAAAGCGGCCATGATCGCGAATTTGGTCGTGCTTTTCTTGAAGTGCAGGAAGACAGCGCGCTGTTTGCAGGCATCTGGGCCAAGGGCACGCGCCATCAGGTCTGGATGAGCCATGGCGACCGCGTTACCTCGCTGCCGGAAGGCTTCAAGGTTATCGGCACATCGCCCAATGCGCCTTTCGCGGCGATCTCGGATGAGAAGCGCAAATATTTCGCCGTGCAGTTTCACCCCGAAGTGGTGCATACGCCTGACGGCGCAAAGCTGCTGGAGAATTTTGTCCATAATATTGCAGGCATCAAGCCCGACTGGACCATGTCCGCCTATCGCGAGCAGGCGGTGGAAGCCATTCGCAAGCAGGTGGGCAAGGGCAAGGTCATCTGCGCGCTTTCAGGCGGCGTCGATTCCTCGGTTGCGGCTCTGCTGGCGCATGAAGCCATCGGCGATCAGCTCACCTGTATCCTTGTCGATCACGGATTGATGCGCAAAGGCGAGGCCGCTCAGGTCGTGGAAATGTTCCGCGAACATTACAATCTGCCGCTGATTCTTGTCGATGCGTCCGACCGCTTCATTTCGCAGCTTGAAGGCGAGGTGGACCCGGAAAAGAAGCGCAAGACGATTGGGCGTCTTTTCATCGAAGTATTCGAGGAAGAAGCGAAGAAACTCGGCGGCGCGGATTTCCTCGTGCAAGGCACGCTCTATCCCGATGTGATCGAAAGCGTTTCCTTCACCGGCGGCCCTTCCGTCACCATCAAGTCGCATCACAATGTCGGTGGCTTGCCGGAGCGCATGAAAATGCAGCTTGTCGAACCGCTGCGCGAACTCTTCAAGGATGAAGTGCGCCTGCTGGGCAAGGAACTGGGGCTTCCTGACAGTTTCATCGGGCGTCATCCGTTCCCCGGTCCGGGTCTTGCCATTCGCTGCCCCGGCGGCATTACGCGCGAGAAGCTTGAAATCCTGCGTGAAGCCGATGCGATCTATCTCGACGAAATCCGCAAGGCCGGTCTTTACGACGCGATCTGGCAGGCTTTCGCAGTGCTTCTGCCGGTCCAGACGGTTGGCGTCATGGGCGATGGCCGCACTTACGAATTCGTCTGTGCGCTGCGCGCGGTGACTTCCGTTGACGGCATGACCGCTGATTTTTATCACTATGACATGAACTTCCTTGGCAATGCGGCGACCCGCATCATCAATGAAGTGCGCGGCATCAACCGCGTGGTCTATGACGTGACCTCGAAGCCGCCCGGCACGATCGAGTGGGAATGATTCAGGTCCATCCGAACGCTGCCAATGGTTGCCGATTGCCGCATATAAGTCATTGAAACCATTATAGCTTTTGACGGCATGATTGACTGCTCTGTGACACCATTGGTGATTGCACCGATCAGCCTGGATATATGCGTTGTTCGAGAGGGGTTTCGGCGATCATCGTCTGCAATATGGAGATGAGCGCTTTCTCGGCCCGGTTCTGGCTCTTCTCCGTATTGACCGCCAGATATACGTCGATCGCGGGTGGATTGTCATAGGGCGGCAGGCGCCAGAGCTGGCCATCGGCAACATCGCGTTGAGCGACATGGATGGGCAGTGCCCCGATCCCAAGTCCGCTGACGATCATCCGCCGCACTTCCTCAAGGCTCGATGATGCCCCCACGACATCAGGAAGAAGTTTTGCTTCGGTGCGGAGCAATGCGACCGGGCGCAGGACATCGGAAATATGGTCGGTATGAAAAGAGACCGATGGCTCACCTCTGAGATCCTTGAGGTTTAAGCCTTTCTTGCCGAAGTACCGATGGTGCGGGCCGCAGAAAAATCCGAAAAACTCACGATACATCATCGTATATTCCATCATCGGTTCGCGAACGCTCACCAGACACAGCCCGAAAGAGGTGCGTCGCTCGCGGACTTGCCGCAGCACCTCCAGGCTTGTGGCGACATTGATCGTCAAGGTCGCGCGCGGATGTTGCTGGTGGAAAAGGGTGAGCGCCCGATCAAAAATCGGCGTAACGATATGACTTGCAGCGGTAATCGTTACATGGCCGCTCACATCATTGCCCACGCCGCTTACAAGCTGGGGCAATTGCGAAATTGCCCCGAAAACCTCGATGCTCTGGTCATAGAGCAGCTTGCCCGCGTCGGTGAGTTCAAAATGTGTGGCATTTCGTTCGACCAGGCGCTGCCCGATCCGGTCCTCAAGACGGCGCAAGGCGTTGCTGACGGTCGGCTGCTTGAGATTGAGCCGTTCGGCCGCGCGCGTGATGCCCTTGACTTCCGCAATCACGGCAAAAGTCCGCAGCAGGTTCCAGTCGAGATCCCAGACCAGACGTTCAGGTCGATGCAATGCCATTGTGATTCCCATTCACCAAAACTATGCTAACTATTTTCAATATCTATTTGCGAAATGCATTCATAAAAGCAATCATCGAAACCGGAAGGTGCAAAACGCTCCAATCAGAACCAATCCAGAGGAAGTCGGAATATCATGAGGAACATGCTTACAGGTCTCTTGGCCGCCGTTGCCGTTGCTGCCGCATTTGTCGCCGTCCCGGCCAAGGCGGACGATCTTGAAAAGATCAAGGCGTCGGGAGAATTGAAGATTGCCATGAGCGGACAATATCCGCCCTTCAATTTCGTCAATGAAAAGAACGAAGTCGTTGGATTCGACGCATCCATCGGTTCGGCGATTGCCGAGCGCATGGGGCTCAAGCCGCAGCTTATTACGACCGCCTGGGATGGCATCGTCGCTGGCCTTCGCGCCGGTAAGTTCGACACGGTGGTCGGCTCCATGACCATCACGCCTGAACGCGAGAAAGCTGTGGATTTCGTCGGCCCCTATTATCATGCCGGTCGCGCCGTATTCGTGAAGGAAGATTCCCCGGCTCAGAAACTGGAAGACCTGAAAGGCAAGACCCTTGGCGTCACGCTGGGCGAAACCCATGAAAAATGGGCGCGCGAGCAGGGCGGTTGGACGCTGCGCACCTATAAGGGCCTGCCGGAACTGATGCTGGAACTCAATGCTGGACGCATTGACGCGATTGTCGTCGACAATATTCCTGTCATGGTGGCGATCAAGGAAACCGGGCAGAAAGTGCGCAAGCTCGAAACGCCGGACATTGAAGGCGGCAGCGTGGCCATCGGCATTGCCATCCGCAAGAACAATCCGGAACTCAAGGCCGCGATGCAGAAGGCGCTGGACGAGATCATGGCCGACGGCACCTATGAAAAAATCTCCATGGAATGGGTCGGCAGCGATATTCGCTAAAAGCCTTTGCCACCCTGGCCCGGTCGATTATAATCGACCGGGCCAGGGTGGCCGTTAAATGAATCTGGAACATTGATGTCGATCGATCTGATCCGATCTGTTCCAGAAATCGAATGACCGGAGTTTCCGATGGATTTTGCGTTAATGCAGCGCGTCCTCCCGTTCTTTCTGGAGGCGGCGTGGGTCACTGTGCAGATTTCTGCGCTGTCGCTGCTGCTGGGGTTTGTAATAGCCGCCATTCTCGTTAGTGCACGCCTTTCCCGCTCGGCTATCCTGCGAGGAATTGCGACAGCTTATGTCAGCATATTCCGTGGTACGCCCTGTCTGGTGCAGCTTTTCATTCTTTATTTCGGCGGGCCGCAGATCGGTATCAATCTGGAGCCTTTCGCAGCCGGCGTGATCGGGCTGGGCCTCAATATCGGCGCTTATATGTCGGAATCAATCCGTGGTGCGGTTCTAAGCGTTGATCGCGGCCAGATGGAAGCAGCGCGCTCCATCGGTTTCGGACGCGGCCAGACCATGCGGCTTGTCGTGCTGCCGCAGGCAGCGCGGCTGATGATCCGTCCTCTCGGCGTCAATGCCATAGCGCTTGTGAAAGGCTCGGCGCTGGTTTCGACCATTTCGGTGGTCGAGCTGACCTATACGGCGCAGCGCTTTATCGGCTCGACTTACAAGCCCTTCGAGATATTCGGCGTTGCCGCCGTGCTTTATATGATCATCATTTACGTCATGGCGCGCGGGGTTGATTTCCTCGACAAGCGCTTTGCGGCGCAGTAAGGGAGGCGGAGATGCAGGCTCTCGATTTCAGCATCGTCACGCCCTATACGAATCTGCTTTTGACCGGACTCTGGTGGACGCTGGTTCTCACCGTTGCTTCGGCCTTTCTCAGCTTCGTGCTCGGGATTATATTTGCGCTTGTGGTGCTTTATGCCCCTGCGGTCCTTGCGTGGCCGGTGCGCTTCTTCATGTGGCTGTTCATGGGCACGCCGCTTCTGTTGCAGCTTTTCCTGATCTATTTCGGGCTGGTGCAGATCGGCATCGACATTCCGGCTCTGGGCGCGGGCATCATCGGCCTGAGCCTGCATTTCGCAGTCTATAATGCCGATATTATCCGCGCGGGCATCGTTGCGGTCGATCCGGGCCAGACGGAAGGCGCGCGCTCCATCGGTTTCAGCCGCGGGCAGGCGTTACGCTATATCGTCATCCCGCAGGCCGTGCGCAACACGATCCCGCCCATCGGCAACAATATGATTGTGCTGCTGAAGGACTCGTCGCTGGTTTCCATTATCGGCATTGCAGAACTGGTGCATAGCGCGCAGCTTGCCATCAGCGAAACCTTCAGCCCGTTCGAATTCTATATTACCGTTGCCGCCATTTATTACGCGGTCAACCTCATTCTCGAAGCTGCATTGCGGCGTATTGAAAGAAAAGTGGAGGTCACGCGATGAGCAGCCCCAATTCCACCAGGCCAATGGTTGCAGTCAAGGGCGCCCGCAAGGCCTATGGCGAGCTGGAAGTACTCAAGAGCATCGACCTGTCGGTTGCGCGTGGCCAGATCGTGGCGATCATCGGCCCCAGCGGTTCGGGCAAGAGCACGCTTCTGCGCTCGATCAATCATCTCGAGACACTCAATGGCGGCGAGGTATGGCTCGACGGCGTGCAGGTCAACCAGCCCCTGACGGGATCGGCCTTCGAGCGGCACATCAATTCGGTGCGCCAGCAAATGGGCATGGTGTTTCAGCACTTCAATCTGTTTCCGCATCTCACGGTGCTGGAAAATATCACGCTCGGCCCGATAAAGCTTAAAGGATTGTCGAAGGAGGCTGCGCACAAGCTGGCGCATGAACTTCTCTCCAAGGTCGGTCTTGCCGACAAGATCGACGTCTACCCCTCGCGCTTGTCGGGCGGGCAGAAGCAGCGCGTGGCGATCGCGCGCGCACTCGCCATGCAGCCCAAGGTGATGCTGTTCGACGAGGCGACATCGGCTCTCGATCCGGAACTGGTGGACGAGGTGAACGCGGTCATGAAGCAGCTTGCCACCGAACATATGACCATGCTGATCGTCACCCACGAGATGCGTTTTGCGGGCGAAGTCGCCGACCGTATCCTGTTCATGGATGGCGGTGTGGTGGTGGAAGAAGGCCCGCCCGAGCAGATATTGCGTGATCCGACGCAGGAGCGCACGCGCGCATTCCTCAGAAAATATCTGGCGGCTTGAGGAGGGGGCGTCAGGATGAGGGAGGAGAACATCAATGCGTTTCCCGATTTCGGGTTAACGCCTGCACAGCGCCGCGAGGCGGTCCTTGGCCATTATTACGAATATCCCGGCATGGACGGGCCGCGCGGTGAAATCTGGTGCTATAGCGATGCCTATTCCTATCTTCCGGGCGCAACGGTAAATTTGCAGGTGAGCGCGACCGCCGCGCGCTTCGACATCGAAATCGTGCGGGATGGAGCGGTGGAAACGCCGGTCTTTTCCAGACGAGGAATCGACTGCAAATGGCAGGAGACGCCTGCGCAATGTTCGGTGCTCGGCTGCGGCTGGGAAACGACCTTCGCCTTCAGGACGGAAGAGAACTGGCCATCGGGTGCTTATCGCATCACGCTGCGGGCGCAGGGCAATGACGGCCAGCCGATCCATTGCCACCATCTTTTCATCCTGCGTCCGGCAGCGGGCCGCAAGCCGGGCCGCATCCTGCAAGTTGCCGCGACCGGCACATGGACGGCCTATAATACCTGGGGCGGCTCCAACCATTATCAGGGCATTACCGGGCCGAATGGCGATCAATATGCGACGACGGTCAGTATCGAGCGCCCTTTCTGTCGCGGCTTCGTCGTCCTTCCCACCGATGCGCCGCGCGTGCCGCTGGAAATTATCACGCCGCCAGCCGCGCCGCCGCGCTATCCGCATATGGAATGGGCCTATGCCAATGGCTATTCCAAGAAATATACCTCTTCGGGCTGGGCAAGCTATGACAGCCTGTTTTTCCGCTGGGCGGAGCGGGAAGGCTATGCGGTCGATCTCGCCAGTCAGCACGAGCTGCATTTTTCGCCCGAAATACTCGACGGCTATGACTGCGTGGTCTTTGTCGGTCACGATGAATATTGGACATGGGAAATGCGCGATGCCGTCGATAATTATGTCGATGGCGGCGGGCGTGCGGCGCGTTTTGCCGGCAATTTCATGTGGCAGACCCGACTTGAGGATAATGGCAAGCGCCAGACCTGCTACAAATATCGTGCCCGCGCCGAAGACCCGGTCTACCGCTCCGCCGATCCGCGCCGCACCAGCGGCTGCTGGGAAGCGGCGGAAACCGGACGGCCTGCGGCTGAAACCTTCGGGCTGAATGCCTTGCGCGGTCTTTATGTCGGCTGGGGCGGCTGTGCGCCGCGCGGCGTGCGCGGTTTTCCAGTCTATCGCCCCGAACATTGGGCCTTTTCCGGCACCGGCATTTATTACGGCGATCTTCTGGGCGCGGAAGGCCACGCCTTCGGCTATGAGGTCGACGGGCTTGATTATGTGATCCGCGGCGGCTTGCCGGAGCCGGAGGAAGGCAGCGGCGCGCCGGATGGATTGCAGATTCTGGCGCTCGGCATGTCGTCGCTCAAGGAGGAGAGCGCGGATATTCCCGCCGACGACCAGTTCCTCTCCGATGCCGACGCCAAATTCGTTGCCGATACGCTGATCGGCGACAATGGGCACGACGCTGTTGAACGTATCAAACGCGGCTGCGGCATGATCGTCAATTTTCCGCGCGGCAAGGGCGAGGTCTTCCACGCCGGAAGCTGCGAATGGGTGGCGGCCCTCAAACGCGGCGACCCTATGGTCGAGCGCGTGACCGCCAATGTTCTCAACCAATATCTCAAGCGCTGACAGAGTAACGCTATGCTCAATACCAAAGCACCAAACGAACGCCCGGCATCGCATCTTTTCTACCAGTCGCGCCTGCGCAGGCCGCTGGTGGACCGTGCTGAAGGCATCTATATCTGGGATCAGGACGGACGCCGCGTCATCGACGGGTCGAGCGGCGCGATGGTGGTCAATATCGGCCATGGCAATCGTAACGTGCTCGATGCGATGAAAGAGCAGATGGACCGTGTCACCTTCGCCTATCGCCTGCATTTCGAAAACGAACCGGCGGAAGATCTGGCGCGCATGGCCGCTGAACGCATGCCGGAAGGACTGGACAGGATATTCTTCGTTTCGGGCGGTTCGGAAGCGGTCGAATCCTGCATCAAGCTCGCCCGCCAATGGGCGGTTGCGACCGGGCAGGGCAAGCGCTGGAAAGTGATTTCGCGCTTTCCGTCCTATCATGGCGGCACGCTCGGCGCGCTGGCCGTCACCGGCTATGCGGCCCTGAGCGAGCCTTTCGCGCCCATCATGCGCGAAATGCCGAAAATTCCGGCACCGACCGCCTATCTCGACCGCGACAATCTGTCGATGGAACAGCGCGGGCAGAAATATGCCGACATGCTGGAAGAAAAAATTCAGGAAGAAGGCCCCGAAAGCGTGCTTGCCTTCATCATGGAGCCGATCGGCGGCGCTTCGACCGGTGCGCTGGTTGCGCCCGACAGCTATTATCCGCGCATCCGTGAAATCTGCGACCGTTACGGCATCCTGCTGATCCACGACGAGGTGATGAGCGGTGCCGGACGCACCGGCAAATTTCTGGGCGGCGATCACTGGAACTGCAAGCCTGATCTGATCGCGCTGTCCAAGGGTTTTGCATCGGGCTATTGCCCGCTGGGTGCAATGGCGGCACCAGCGCGCATCGTGCAGCCGGTTCTCGATGCAGGCGGTTTCCTGCATGGCTTTACCTATGCGGGCAATCCGCTGGCTTGCGCTGCAGGTAAAGCGGTGCTGCAAGAGATTGACCGTCTTGATCTGGTCGGCAATGCCGCCCGTATGGGCGATGCGTTGAAGGGCGAACTGGAAGGGCTTGCAAAACGCTTTCCCTTCATCGGCGATGTGCGCGGCAAGGGATTGCTGCTGGCCGCTGAATTCGTCTCCGACCCCGAAACCATGAAGCCCTTGCCCAAAGAACTCAACGCCCATCAGCGCATGATCGATCTCGCCTATGAGCGCGGGCTGATCATCTATTCACGCCGCACGCGCGGCGGTGTGGAGGGCGATCATTTCCTCGTCTGTCCGCCAATGGTCGTAACCCGCGAGCAGGTCGGCGAGATCACCGCCATCCTCGGCGACACGCTGGACGCGCTGGCCAGGGAACTCAAACTGCCTGTGAATGCGTAAGGAAAGACCATGACCGACAAGAAGAAACAGCGCGGCAAGGTCATCATCACCTGCGCCGTGACAGGCTCCGTGCACACGCCGACCATGTCGCCGCATCTGCCGGTGACGCCGGATCAAATTGCGAGCGAGGCAATCGCTGCGGCGCAAGCAGGTGCATCCATCCTGCATCTTCATGCCCGCGATCCGCGCGACGGCAGGCCATCCGCCGATCCGGAACTGTTCATGCAGTTCCTGCCGCGCATCAAGCAGGCAACTTCGGCGGTGGTGAATATTTCCACCGGCGGCTCCTCGCTGATGACGCTGGAAGACCGGCTTGCCGCATCCTTGCGGGCCGAACCGGAAATGTGTTCGCTCAATATGGGCTCGATGAATTTCGCGCTGTTTCCGGTACTCGACAAGCCGCGTGAATGGAAACACGAATGGGAGCCGGAACTGCTGGAAGCCACGCGCCATTCGATCTTCAAGAATAGTTTCGCGGATATGGAAGGCATTCTGACCAGTCTGGGACAGGGCTGCGGCACGCGCTTCGAATTCGAATGCTATGATGTCGGCCATCTTTATTCGCTGGCCTATTTTCGCGACCGGGGGCTGGTCGGCGGCCATCTGTTCATCCAGTTCGTGTTCGGTATTCTGGGTGGCATCGGCGCCGATCCCGAAAATCTGATGCATATGAAGCGGATTGCCGACAAGCTGTTCGGCGATGACTATTCCTTCTCGGTTCTGGCGGCGGGACGCCACCAGATTCCAATGATTACCATGGCAGCGGCGATGGGCGGCAATGTCCGCGTCGGGCTGGAAGACAGCCTTTATGACGGGCGCGGCCGGCTTGCCAAAAGCAATGCCGATCAGGTGCGGCGCATCCGTGGCATTCTCGATGGCCTGTCGCTCGAAGTGGCAACCCCCGATGAAGCGCGCGAGCGGCTGGGCTTGAAGGGCGGAGACAGGGTGGCCTTCTGATGCCGAAGATCGCGTTGGACAGCAAGGCAGATATTGCAGTGCGGCCGGGCGAGCTTGCCGATGCGGAACGGATTCACGCGGCTATCCACGCCATGGGGGCGGGACTGGGCGCTGCGGGAAAAATCTCCAGCACCGTTGCGGATTTCCGCCGCTATGGTTTTGGTCCCCATGCAGCATTCACCAGCCTGATTGCAGAAATTGACGGAAACTTCGCCGGACTGGTGCTGTTCTTCCCGATCTTCTCGACCTGGCTTGGAAGGCCCGGCGTCTATGTGCAGGATCTCTATGTCGATGAAGCCTTTCGCGGCAGGGGGATTGGCGAACAATTGCTGCGCCATGTCGCTTCATGGTCGATGGCGCGCGGCGGTGTCTATCTGCGTCTTGCGGTCGACAGGGAAAATGTCGCCGCGCAGCGCTTTTATGAAAAACTGGGGATTGGCTGGATCGAGGCCGACCGCGATCACGGTGCCTATGGCGACGATTTCGCCCGTCTGGCGCATATTGCAAAAAATGAGGGATGAGAGACTATCATGAAAGCGTTCTACGCAAGCGAACAGAAGCGGCATAATCCGAAAGCCTTTCTCTCAAGCGGTGCTCCGCAGCCCAATCCCGAACAGCCCGAACGCGTCGAACGGCTGCTTGCAGGCGCGAAGGCCGCAGGCTGCGAAATCATGCGCCCGCAAGATCATGGCCTTGGCCCGATTGCTGCCGTGCACACGCCGGAATATCTTGAATTCCTGCAACATATCTATGCCCGCTGGCAGCGTATCGAAGAAGCTTCGGAAGAAGTCATTCCAAACATTCACCCGCTGGCGCGTGATGGTCGCTATCCGGCATCCGCCGTCGGGCAGGTCGGCTACCACATGGCGGATACGGCCTGCCCGATTGCAGAACATACATGGGAAAGCGTGTGCTGGAGCGCGTGGAGCGCGGTTGACGCCGCCGATGCGGTGCTTTCAGGCGAGGTCGCGGCCTATGCGCTTTGCCGCCCGCCCGGACACCATGCATTCGCCGATGTGGCCGGGGGCTTCTGCTTCGTCAACAATTCAGCCGTGGCAGCGCAGCGCCTGCGCTCGAAGGCCGCACGCGTGGCGATCCTCGATGTGGACCTGCATCACGGCAATGGAACGCAGGGTATATTCTATGCCCGCCCCGATGTGCTGACCGTCTCCATTCACGCTGATCCGGTGCGCTTTTATCCGTTCTTCTGGGGCCATGCGGATGAGCGCGGCGAGGGTGCGGGGCTTGGCTATAATCTCAACCTGCCGCTGCCGCGCAAATCGGGCGACGAGGAATTTCTCGCAGCGCTTGAGACGTCACTGCGCCGCATTCGCGCGTTTGCGCCCGATGCGCTGGTCGTGGCTTTGGGCCTCGATCCGTTCGAGGGCGATCCTTTCGGCGGATTATCCGTCACCACCGGCGGTTTCGGGCGCATTGCCGAAGCGATTGCAAGACTACAATTGCCGACCGTCATCGTTCAGGAAGGCGGCTATCTGTGCGATGCGCTCGGCGATAATCTCACCGCATTCCTCGGCGGCTTTCAATCGGTGGCGCGATGAGCGGTCTTGTCACTTTCGTTGGCGTGGCGCATCCGTGGATGTGCGACGTCATGGGACATATGAATGTCCGCCATTATACGGCGATGTTCGATGATGCGAGTTTTCAGCTTCTCGGGCATATTGCCGGGTTCACCCCCGATACGAAGCTGGGCTGGGCCGATATTCGCTCCGAGACCGAATACAGGCAGGAAGTGGCGCCCGGCGCGCTTATCACCATTCATTCCAGAGTGGTCAAGATTGGCCGCTCATCGCTGGCATTCGAGCAGATCATGACCGGATCGCTCGATGGAACAGTGCGCGCTGTCAATCAGACGGTCAGCGTCCGCTTCGATCTTGTCGCCCGAAGATCGGTGAGACTGGATGAAAAACTGCGCGGGCGCGCCGAAGCCTTGTTTGTCTGACGCAGAAAATTTCAACCGGACTTGCTATTGTCACAGGGCGATTGTGCTTGCAGAATAATAACCGGGTAATTTGAGTGCATCGCGATCTGATCTCTTCAGATCGAAAGGTGCGCCGGAAGGGGAAATATTATGAAGCGCAATGTTCTTGTATCATTTGTTTCTATACTCATTCTGGGTGGCTGCCAGTCTATACCGGGTAAATTGCCGGATAATGAATTCACCTTCAATTCGGGAAGAACCAGCACAAAGAACGCTATCATTAAGACATTCCGGTCGCGCGACTATCATATCGTCAGGAACACGCAGTCAGAACTGGTGATGGATCGCCCGGCAAGTGATTCCGTGCGCGCGCAGCTTATTTACGGCTCGCGCCAAAATGGTGCGCCGGACGCCAGAGTGATTTTGACCTTCTCCGGCGATAATCCGACACGCGTTCGTTCCGTAGCGCAGATCGTGACAAGCAATGGCAGGGCATCGGGGCGTATTGTCGATATGAGCCAGAATGCAGAGGCGCGGGAAGCCATCGCAAGGGGAATGGATGAGGTGAAAAAGACGCTCGACAAAAAATAGCGGCCTTCTCGATTGCATTACGAATGTGAAGCCGGTGGTTCAAGCCATCCGCCGCAGCGCATTGGCTACGGCAATGACGGCATTGCTGTCTTTGCTCTGGGGCAGCATCCATAGGGCCATGGTGAGGCCGAGCGAAACGGCGGCGGCGCTGCCAAAGGGTGCGACGAGAGCGCCGCTATCGAGATGCTGCTGCACGAGACTGCGACGACCAATCAGAACGCCAGCGCCCAGCAGCGCTTGCTGCACCGCGATGGAATAAAGGGAAAAGCCGGGGCCTTGCGGCGTGAAGCTGCGATCGGGCATGGCTGCTGAAGCCCAGACATTCCAGTCATCCCAAACGACATCGGCAATGCATCGCACTTTTGCAAGGTCGCCCGGTTCGCGAAGCCCTGAAGCGATTGAGGGAATGCATACAGGCAGCAACTCTTCGTTCAATACGGGTTGCTGCCCTGTCTCGATGCGGTCGGTATAGAACAGACAGAGATCGAAGGGACTGCGTTTCAGATTTGGGGGCTCATCGGCTGCCGTAACCGAAATATCTATATCGCCAAGCAGTCTGGAGAGTTCGGGCAGGCGCGGCCCGAGCCACAGCGCGGCCAGCGACGGCAAGGCGACGATATGGACGCTTCGGGGCGCGGCCTGCCGTCTTAGATTGCGCGCGGCGGCTTCCAGGGCATCGAATGCCGCAGTGAATTCCTGCCGCACATTCTCGCCCAGCGGCGTCAGCCGGACACCCTGTGCATGGCGTTGGAAAAGAGCTGCGCCATATTCGCTTTCCAGATTCTTGATCTGTGCGGCGATTGCGCCCGGTGTAACCCGAAGCTCATTTGCGGCCTGCGCAAAGCTGCCCAGTCGCGCGGCTCCCTCGAAGGCGCGAAGCGCGTTGAGATGCAGGACATTGCGAAGGGGAGGATTGATCGGCATTTTACCCTCAGAATTTCTAGGGCTAATATTTCAGAAAATTGGGTTGTGACAAGAGGGCAAACGATCAAATCTCTTCGCATGGCTGATAGGGATGTCGGCTGAGGGCTGCATCGGAAACGGCTTTGGCGCAAGGGAAACAGCGATGAAGATTGCCGCAATCGAACTTTATGAATATAAACTGACCTATGTGCATGGAACCTATGTGATGTCCAAGGGACGGTCAGCAAAACAGCAGCCGTCCAATATTGTGCGCATTATCACCGATACCGGGATCGAGGGATGGGGAGAAGCTGCGATCCTGTCCGGCAACTATCTTCCGCTCTTTGCAGGCGGCACGCGGGCTGCGCTCAGGGAACTCGCACCCTTTTTGATCGGAGAAGACCCGCGCGCGCTCAACCGCATTCAAAATGTGATGAATGGCGTTCTCACCGGGCAGAATAATGCAAAAAGTGCGTTCGACATCGCCTGCTGGGATATTTTCGGCAAATCCGTCAACCTGCCCGTTTCCGCCCTTATAGGCGGTGTCCTGAGTACCGACCTTCCGATTTTCGAAGCGGTTCCGCTCGCCTCCACCGAGGAGGGTATCGATTTTGTGAAGAGGCGCAGCGCCGCCGGAATCCGCCGTTTCCAGATCAAGGTGGGCGATGATCCGCGTGCCGATGCCGCGCGCACCCGCGCAATCATCGAGGCGGCGGATGATGATATTTTCTTTTTTATCGATGCAAATGCCGGCTGGACCTTCCTTGAAGCGTCCATCGCGATGCGCGCCATGGCAGATCTCAATATCTGCGTCGAACAGCCATGCCTGGATATTGCCGATTGCGCGATGCTTGGCAAGGTCAGCCCGCTTCCTCTCATCATGGATGAAAGCGTGGTCAGTTTCCCCGATCTTTATCGTGCAAAATACGAGGCGAATGCCGCGGCGATCAACATCAAGCTTGGTCGCGTCGGCGGCATCAGCCAGGCGGTCACGATGCGCAATGCGGCACAGAATCTTGGAATGCATTTTTGCATCGAGGACATTTGGGGCGGTGATCTGAGTGCGGCGGCGGCATCGCATGTGGCGGCCAGCGCCCAGCCCGGAAATCTCCTTCACACGTCGTTTTTCAACGATTGGACGGAAGAGCATATTGCCGGTTATCAGCCGCGGGTCAAAAATGGACGGGGCGCAGCGCCGGAGGGTGCCGGACTGGGCGTATCGATCGATATGCGAGCCATCGGCGAGCCGGTTGCCAGTTTTTCATAGCGGATGACATAGGGTATGCAGGTGACACAATTTGCTTTTACCGGTCTTAATCTTGCGCTCGCAACGCCTTTCGACGAAAAGGGCGGAATAGATTTCAAACGGCTGGAAGAAAATATCGAAAAATATCTGGCGCTCGGCATGCCGGGATTTGTCCTTAGTTCGGGCACGGGTATGCATGTCTATCTCTCGAAAGAGGAAGCAGCAGAACTCGTGGAACGGGGTTGCCGGATCATCGACGGGCGCGCTCGCATAATCGTGCAAACTTCGGCGCTGCTGGTCGAGGAAGTCATCGAACGCACCCGGCATGCGGCTGGATGCGGTGCGGATGGGGTCATGGTGCTGCCGCCTTTTTTCGAGGGGCCGACCGATGACGAGGGCATTATCGACTTCTACACGCAGGTCGCATCGGCGGGTTTGCCGGTCATAGGCTATAATGTGCCGCAAGCAGTCGGTGTCGAAATTACCCCCTCTCTGATGAAGGCGCTTCTGGCGATACCCGGTTTCTGCTCGGTAAAGGATAGCAGCGGCGATCTTGCCAAACAGGCGGCACTCATCCGAACCGGACTTCCGGTCATGAATGGTGCCGATAGTCTTGTCGCTTATGCGCTTTATGCAGGCTGTAGCGGCCTGATCTGGGGCGGGGCGAACTTCGCACCGCGCACCTGCCTCTCTCTGGTTGCGGCAGCCACTGAGCGCGACTGGGAAAAGGTTCGCCTTGTCTGGTCGTCACTGGAGCCTGTCATGTCGCTGATCTGGCAAGGAAATTATGTCGAGTCGGTCTATGCGGCGGCAAAAATGACGGGCTATGATGCAGGCACGCCGCGCAGGCCCCTGCGCGCTCTGGGTTCCGGGCAGGCCGAAACGTTGCGGGCGGCTCTCGGCGATCTCATTGAGCGGGAAGCCATATGAGCGAAACGGCGCGACGAAGATTTACCGCCAGTCGCCTGCCCAGCCATACGGGTATTTCGGCGTGGACGGCAATGCTGCCGCCGCCAGTGCTCAGGCCGGAACTTGAAGGGGCGGCGACGGCGGATATTGTGGTGATAGGTGCGGGCTTTGCCGGTCTTGCCGCAGCCTGGCAATTATCCCGCCTCGATCCCGCCGTGAATATCGTCGTGCTGGAAGCCGGTGCCATCGGGGAAGGCGCTGCCGGGCGCAATTCCGGCTTTATCATCGATCTGCCCCATGAGGTTTCTGCCGATGATTATGGCGGAGTTTCACTGACCAGAAGCAGGCAGGCAATCATGATCAGCCGCAGTGCCATCGCACTGGCGGGCAGCGTGGCGGAGCAACAGGGATGGGGTCGCGACATCTTTGATCCCTGCGGTCGCTACAGCGTCGCGATCAGCGCGGAAGGCGACCATCATCTGGCCACCTATGCGCAGCAGCTGGAAAGACTGGGCGAGGAGCATCGCCTGCTCGATGCGGATGAAATTACAGCCGTGACGGGAAGCGCCTCCTATACGTCGGCTCTTTTCACCCCCGGCACCATTATCGTGCAACCGGCAGCCTATATACGCGGTCTTGCGGATGCGCTGCCTGCATCCGTCAGGATTTTTGAAAATTCACCAGCCGTCTTGCTTGAGAAAAACGCGACAGGCTGGCTTGTGAAGACACCGCAAGGGACGATCCATACCGGCAAAATCCTGCTGGCCAATAATGGTCATGCGGAAAGCTTCGGTTTTTTCAAGGGACGCCTTGTCCATATTTTCACTTACGCTTCCATGACGCAGGCTTTCGATCCAGCCTTGCTGGTTGGTGAAAGAAAATGGGCGGCTACACCGGCATTGCCCATGGGGACAACCGTGCGCCGCGTTGCGGGCACGGATGGGGACCGTATCCTCGTTCGTTCGCGTTACACATATAATGCAGGCCAGACGGTCAGCGCCGCTTCGGTGCAGCGCGCGGGGGCATTGCATGATTGCAAGTTCAAGGCCCGGTTTCCGGCGCTCGGCAATGTCGGGATGGAATATCGCTGGGCGGGCGCAATGGCTGTCACCACCAATGCCGTACCGGCCTTCGGGGAGATCGAGGACGGAATCATCGCTGCCTGCGGATGCAACGGGGTTGGCGCATCCAAGGCAACCGCATCCGGCATTGCCGCCGCCGAACTCGCACTGGGCATCCGTTCGGAGCTGAGCGACATCTATGCAGGCTTCGACAAACCGCGCCCCCTGCCGCCGCAGCCCTTTGCCACTCTGGGCGCAAAACTCACTCTGGCCTATCGGGAATGGCGCGCTGGCCCGGAATGAACCCCATATTTGGGTTCAGCCTTGTGCGAAGCGCTGCACGGTTTCGAAAACATCGCGTGGAATCTTCAGCGCATCTGCGCAAGCGCGTGTTCCGCTGATGCCCGGAACGAATATGTCAAGATCGATCAGGCGGTCTGCCTGTTTTTGCGCGCGCTCTTCAAGGCGCCCGTCATCGCGGCCCGGCATGATCGCAATAATTGTCAGCCCTACGGCGGGAGATGCGCTGCCGGATGTAAAATCGGCGGTATCCAGTGACCATGGCCCGCCGGAAAGGCCAGCGGAAAGCATCTCCACCAGAAGGGCGACATTGCCGCCCTTGCGCCCGCCAAAAGGCAGCAGGGCACCGGCGAGGGCCTTGACCGGATCGCTGGTCGCCATGCCGTTTTCGTCAACGGCCCAGCCTTCCGGGATCGGCTGCTTTTCAGCCGCAGCACGCACGAGATTGATATAGGCGGTCGCGCTCGATGCCTGATCGATCAGAAGAGGGGGAGAGCCGTCGCCGAGCGGAAAGCCGAATGCCAGCGGATTGGTGCCATAGACTGCCGGACCGCCCGCTTGCGGCGTCACCATGGCATTCGCATTGCTGGAGGCCAGTGCGATGATATGCTCATCGGCCAGCCGGCGGACATAGTAACCCAGTTCGCCGACCGTATAGCTGTTCGTCTGGGTGAAGATGGCGATGCCATGGGTTCGGGCGGCTTTGACCAGCTTGTCGAAAGCGCGGTCGAAGCCAAGCTGTGCAATGCCCTGATCGGCATCGGAAACAAGAAAGGCCGGATAGGCATTGCCGAGAACGGGCGTCGGATCGCCCTTGATGCGCCCCTCTCGAAAGCTGTTGAGATAATCAACCAGATGCGGAAAGCCGAGCATGGATGGGCCGTAAAGCATGGCCGATATGGTCGCATCGGCAAGCGAGCGTGCGCTGGCCTGCGAAGCGCCGACGTTCAGGCAGGCTTTCACCGCCAGTTCCCCGGCTGCCGCGGCACTCAGGGTCACTTCATCTGGCATTCAGACCTCCAATGTCGCTTTCTGTCTCATGAAACATCGGCTGGACGCATCATTGTGCCTGTGCTTGCCCTTACGCCACTGTTGCGGCGGCGAGTCTTTTAAGGTCCACCTTGCCCAGCGGATTGCCTTTGGCACAGATCACGATCACATTCTCCATCTCTCCATGCGCCAGAACCTTGATCGCTTCCTCCACCGTGGTGCCGCTTGCCACCGTTGCAGCTCCGGCTGCTTCCTCCGGCGTGACCGGGTCCATGATCGTATCGACCTGGATAACCCGGCCCCGGTTCACTTCCCTTGCGAAATTGGCGACGTAATTATTTGCCGGACGCAGGACGATGTCCTGACTGGTGCCCTGCTGGATAACCTCGCCATCGCGCAGGATTGCGATCTGGTCGCCGAGCCTGAGCGCCTCATCGAGATCATGGGTGATGAAGACGATCGTTTTCTTGATCTGTTTTTGAAGATCGAGAAGCACCGACTGCATATCCATGCGAATGAGCGGATCGAGGGCGGAATAGGCTTCGTCCATCAGCAGAACCGGCGCATCATTGGCGAGCGCGCGGGCAAGGCCGACACGCTGCTGCATGCCGCCTGAAAGCTGGTTGGGGTATTTTTTCTCAAAACCGCTCAGGCCAACCTGTTCGATCCAGCGCATGGCAATATCGATTGCCCTGGCGCGCGCCATGCCCTGCACCTCCAGCCCGTAAAGGGTGTTGTCGAGGACGTTGCGATGAGGAAGCAGGGCGAATTTCTGAAACACCATCGCCGTCTGGTGCCGGCGGAACTCGCGCAATTCCGCGTCGCTCATCGTGACCACATTGACGCCATTGACCAGCACTTCGCCCGATGTCGGATCGATCAGGCGGTTGATGTGGCGGATCAGCGTCGACTTGCCGGAGCCCGAAAGCCCCATGATGACCTGAATGCAGCCAGCGGGCATTTCGATATTGATGTCTTTCAGCCCGAGAATATGGCCATAGCGTTCATTGAGTTCAGCTTTGGAGAGGCCGTTATGCACGGCCTCCACATGCTTTGCGGCGTCGGGGCCGAAAATCTTGTAGAGATTGCGGATCTTGATGCCGTCGAAATCAGCCTTAGCCATGAACGACCTCCTGATGTTTCTGGAGCCTCTTGCCATAGGCCTGGCTGACGCGGTCGAAAATGATGGCAATACCGACGATCGCAAGTCCGTTGAACATGCCGAGCGTGAAATACTGGTTGGCGATAGCCTTGAGCACCGGCTGGCCCAGACCCTGCACGCCGATCATCGAGGCGATGACCACCATGGCCAGCGCCATCATGATCGTCTGGTTGATACCGGCCATGATGGTGGGCAGGGCCAGCGGGAGCTGAACCTTGAACAGTTTTTGTGAATTGGACGAGCCGAAGGCATTCGCGGCTTCGAGCACATCCTTGTCGACCAGACGGATGCCCAGATTGGTCAGCCGGATAATCGGCGGAATGGCATAGACGACCACGGCGATCAGCCCCGGCACGCGCCCGATACCCAGCAGCATGACTACCGGGATCAGATAGACGAAGCTGGGCATGGTCTGCATCACATCGAGGATCGGATTGACGAGCCTTTGCAGCCGGTCGGAGCGGGCCATCAGGATGCCGATCGGCAGACCGATGATAATCGACAGGATGGTGCAGACGAAAATCATCGAGATCGTCCGCATGGCATCCTGCCACATGTCGAAATAGCCGATCAGCAACAGCGTGACGAGGGCGCCTAAAACGACCCTTCCATTGCGGCTGGCGACCCAGGCAATGGCCAGAATGATTGCAAGAATAATCGGCCACGGCGTCTGCGTCATGAAGCGCTCGGAAACGAGCAGGAATTTCTGCAATGGCGAAAAGAAGTCCTCGATGGCGCTGCCATAGCCACGCGTGAAGGCACGAAACCCTTCGTCGATCGTCTGTTTGAGATTGCGCAGGGCGTCGTCGTTCATATGTGGAAATTGGTAAAACCAGTCCATTCGGCTCCCCTTTTTTACTGGCCGTCACGAGCGGCCATTTTCGGACGACGCAGCGCCAAGGCGCGCTGCGTCGCGGCATGGATTACAACGGGATCACAGCGCGCTTTTGACCTTTTCGGCAACCTCTGCTGGAACCCATGGGGTCCACACATCCGAATAGCTCTTGAGAAACTCGCGGGCGCCATCCTCACCGGTGGCCTGATTGTCGGCCATCCAGGCCAGCATCTTGTTGACGACGGCATTGGGCCAGGAACGGATTTTCACATATTCATAGGCCGGGCCTGCCTGTTCGGCGAATTTTTGCGTAACGATGGTGTTGACCTCGTCCGTTGGCCATTCATTGGGCTTGGGGTCATGGCAATTATCGACCTTGTTGCAGCGGTTCCACTCGGCCTCGTCGTAAGGCACACCGGAAGGCAGGCGAACCATGTCGTATTTGCCCAGAAGTGCTGTCGGCTCCCAGTAATAGCCGATCCAGCCGCGCTTGCGCTCATAGGCATGGATGACCGATCCGTCATGGCCTGCCGCCGATCCCGTATCGATCAGATCGAAGCCTGCTTTTTCAGCCTCATAGGCCTTGTAATACTGGCTTGCGATGACTGTGCCGCCCCAGCCCTGCTGGCCGGCCGACCAAGCACCCTTCGAAGGATCTTCGGGATTGGGGAAGAGTTCGGGATGCTTGACGGCATCGGCGATGGTCTTGATTTCCGGGTTCTCGTCGACGATGAACTTGGGAACATACATGCCCTGTATGCCGCCATCGACGAAGCCTTTGCCTGCGATCAGCAATTTGCCTTCGTCGATATTCTTCTGCGTGATCGGCGGAATGAGGCTGTTCCATGCTTCCGGCGCAATATCCGGCTGGCCCTTTTCGGCCATGGAGGTAAGCGTGGGGACGGTATCACCGAGGACAATGCTGGAATCGCAATCAAAGCCGTTGTGCAGGATGAAATTATCGACATTTGCGAGAAGTTCCGCCGACGCCCAGTTCATGCTGGCGATGGTGACGGTCCCGCATTCTGCAGCGCCGGACGTCGAAACGGTGCCGATCAGGCCGAACACCAGACAGGTGGATGCAAGTAGCTTCTTCATGATAGTCTCCCAATTCGAACAAAATATGCTCATAGCGTTAGCCCGGCCTCCACTGGATTTCCCTGTGGAGGCGTTTCGCACTTTTGCTGGCAATGCTCTAAAGAGATGCTTCGATCTTCTCCGCCGCTTCAGGGGAGACCCAATCCGCCCAGAGATCCTTGTTGTTCTTCAGGAAATGTTTTGCGCCGTCCTCACCCGAAGCCTGATTGTCCGTCATCCAGGCCATCAGCTTGGAAACCGTATCATTGCTCCAGCTGCGTTTTTCGATGTAGCTCATGGCGTCAGGGCCGATCTTGTCGATTGATCCTTTCGCAACGAGGGTGACGATCCGGTCGACCGGGAATGCATTCGGCTTGGGATCGGGGCAGTCGGCAACGGTATTGCACCGCTTCCATTCCTCAGCATCGTGCTCGACGCCGGGGTCGAGCCGGACCATCGGATATTTGCCAAGGAGCGCGGTGGGTTCCCAATAAAAGGCGACGACATTCTCGTTGCGCTCATAGGCTTTGGCGATTGCGCCATCCAGCCCTGCCGCCGATCCGGTATCAACGAGCGTAAAATTGCTCTTTTGGCCCTCAAGCGCCTTGAATAGCTGGGAGGTCGTGACAGTGCCGCCCCAACCCTGCGGGCCGTTCAGCACCGCGCCTTTTGAAGAATCCTCGGACGATGGAAACAGCTCGGGATGCTTGAGCATGTCGGGGATCGTCTTGATTTCAGGATGCGCTTCGGCGGTGAATTGCGGAATATACCATCCCTGAATGCCACCATCGGGCAATGGCGAACCGATCTCGACGATCGTTCCTTCCTGCGTGCCTTTACCGATGATGTCGGGAAGAAGGTCGACCCATGCCTCTGGCGCAATATCGGGCTGTCCCCTCTCGGCCATCGATGTCAGCGTCGGCACCGTATCGCCGACCGTGATTTCGGCGCTGCAGCCATAGCCTTCATTGAGGATGATCTTGTCGAGATTGGAAAGCACTTCGGCGCTTTGCCAGTTCATGCTCGCGATGACGATATTGCCGCAATCAGCGGCGGAGGCGCTGGATGCACCTATGAACAGCCCGCCAATAAGGCAGGTGGATGCCAGTAGCTTTTTCATTTTATTCCCCTTTTTATGTGGCGGCGTCGGACTGCAGGGGCCGCCTTTCCCCGCATCAGATAGAACTGGTTGCAAACTCTCCCATGCCCGCATCGTGCCGGACACAGGTGATGGCGCTCCCGAGCCATCCCGCGCCGCCTGAGATGCAATTTCTCAACATGGCACTCAAACCTCCCCTTCAACTGCCTTGCCGGGCGCCTCGCCGGGCTTGTATCCATGCCTTGCGAAAAAGCGGTTCAATTCGCGTTGCTCCGGCATCTGCCCGGTATAGATTGCGATATATTCCGGAATTCTGCGCATACGGGTCGGAATGTCTTCCTCCGACTGCATCGAAATATAGCCGATCTGGACCAGATAGGTCGTCCGCGCCCGCACATCGGCACTGTTTTCAGGGGTGCCGAAGCGGATGAACATGCGCTTGATTGCCTCCATACGCTCCCGGTCGGCTTCCATGATCTCCGTCAGGATTTCCTCTGATTGCAGCGCCCAGCTGCGCACGGCGAACTCAAACTTCGAATCGAAGAGATCCCTGTTCAGCCAGCAGTCGAAGACGTTCAGCATCGCTTCGGCGAGGGATTCCGCATAGGCTTCGGATTGTCTGACGATCCCCCCCGTATTCTTGTCCCGCCAGCGTGTGATCAGCGCGCTCAGCAGTTCCTCGCGATCCTTGAAGAACCAGTAAAAACTGGTTCGCGACAAGTTCAGCTTCTTGGCCAGCGGCAGGATTTTCACTGAATCGATGCCAGCCTCCAGCAGCGTCTGATAGGCCGCTTCCAGCCATCCCTCCGCCGAGCCTCTCCAGCCACTATCGTGCACAGACTGGTCCATGGAACGATTCCTAACAAGAAGATAAAATGGATTGCAAGCAGAATGTTCATCTATGTCAAATTAACGCACATTGATGTTTTCATCATTGACATATGTGTACAGTCAGACTTAGCGTTCGAAAAAATCTCCATAAATGGGAACACGCCTCATGTCGAACGATCCTCTATTGCAGCCCTATAAACTCAAGCATCTCACGCTCAAGAACCGGATCATCGTCACATCCCACGAGCCTGCTTATCCCGAAGACGGGATGCCCAAGGGACGCTATCGCGCCTATACGGTGGAGCGGGCCAGGGGCGGGGTCGCGCTCACCATGACGGCGGGTTCTGCTGCCGTTTCGCGCGACAGCCCGCCGGTTTTCAACAATCTTCTCGCCTATAAGGATGAGATCGTCCCGTGGATCCGCGACATGACCGATGCGGTGCATGAGGCGGGCGCGGCCATCATGATCCAGCTCACCCATCTTGGCCGCCGCACGCGCTGGGACAAGGCCGACTGGCTGCCGGTGGTCGCGCCTTCCCATCATCGCGAAGCGGCGCACCGTGCCTTTCCCAAGAAAATCGAGGATTGGGACATCGAGCGTATCATCAAGGATTTCGCCGATGCGGCCGAACGCATGAAGGCGGGCGGCATGGACGGGGTGGAGCTTGAGGCCTATGGCCATCTCATCGACCAGTTCAACTCACCGCTGACCAATGAGCTTGAGGGGCCTTATAACGGCTCGCTGGAAAACCGCATGCGCTTTTGCTTCGATGTTTTCAGGGCGATGCGCGAGCGGGTGGGGGACGACTTCATTCTTGGCGTGCGCTACACTGCCGATGAAACCCTGCCCGGCGGAACGGGCAGGGCGGAAGGGCTGGAAATCTCGCGTCGGCTCAAGGAAAGCGGCCTGATCGATTATCTCAACGTCATTCGCGGCCATATCGATACCGATGCCGGTCTGACGGATGTGATTCCCATTCAGGGCATGGCAAGCGCGCCCCATCTCGATTTTGCGGCAGATGTGCGCGCGGCGACCAGTTTTCCGACCTTCCATGCAGCCAAGATTCAGGATGTGGCGACCGCGCGCCATGCTATCGCGTCGGGCAAGGTGGATATGGTCGGCATGACCCGCGCGCACATGACCGATCCGCATATCGTGCGCAAGATCATGGAAAAGCGCGAAGACGATATTCGTCCCTGCGTGGGGGCAAATTACTGCCTTGACCGCATCTATCAGGGGGGTGCGGCCTATTGCATCCATAATGCGGCCACCGGGCGCGAACTCACCATGCCGCATGTCATTGAAAAAGCGGCGCGCCGCAAGAAGGTTGCCGTGATCGGCGCGGGTCCGGCAGGACTTGAAGCGGCGCGGGTGGCTGCAGAGCGCGGACACGAAGTGGTGGTGATGGAAGCTGCGGCGCAGGCGGGCGGACAGGTGCGGCTGACTGCGCAGAGCGCGCGCCGCCGCGAGATGATCTCGATCATCGACTGGCGTATGGCCCAATGCGAAAAGCACGGCGTCATCTTCCATTTCAACACATGGGCGGATGCCGGGAGCATCGAGGCGCAAAATCCCGATGTCGTCATCATTGCCACCGGCGGACTGCCGCATACCGAAGTTCTCGCGAAAGGCAATGAACTGGTCGTCTCGGCATGGGACATTATTGCCGGCGATGTGAAACCGGGTTCCAATGTCCTGATTTATGACGATGCAGGCGATCATTCCGGATTGCAGGCGGCTGAAATCATCGCAAAGACCGGCGCGAAGGTGGAAATCATGACGCCCGACCGGGCTTTTGCCCCGGAGGTCATGGCGATGAACCTTGTTCCCTATATGCGTTCGCTGCAAAAGCTCGACGTCACCTTTACCGTGACATTCCGTCTGGAAGCGGTCGAAAGGAGCGGCAATCAGCTCATCGCCCATATTGGCAGCGATTACGGCGGCGTGTCGAAACAGCGCACGGTCGATCAGATCGTCGTCAATCACGGCACCCTTCCGCTCGATGAGCTTTATTTCGATCTCAAGCCCCTGTCCTCCAATGGCGGCGAAACCTCCTACGAGCAATTGCTCGCAGGCAAACCGCAATCGGTGGTGCGCAATTCGCAAGGCAGGTTCCAGCTTTTCAGAATTGGCGATGCTGTCGCAGCACGTAACACCCATGCCGCAATTTATGACGGTCTGCGGCTCGCAAAGGATATATAACCGGAAAATCCCCCCATTCCGGGGGAGTAGGTGGAGGAGGCTTTATGACAAATCGCGACGAGGCATTGCAGGCTTTCGTTGATGCGGCCCATGGCGCATTTACAAAATTTGCAAGGAATGCGGAATCGGAACGCTCGATAGAACAGATTTTCGAAGCGCTTGAGGTTCCCGGCGAATTGCGGGCCGATGAAGGAAAACAGCTTCCCGTCTGCCGTTATCTCGACACGGCATTGGCGGTCGATTTCAAGGATCCCGCACTCAGCCGTCTGGCGCAATCGTTCAAAGCCCTCGCACCCCGGCTTACATGGCGCGAGCGCAGCGATAATGCAGGCACCGCGAGCGCCAATTATGCCGATGGCCACGGCAATGCCATGGTGCTTGGTCCGGGCGGACTTGAAGCGCGCAACGATCTGTGGATCGGCGCGACGCTGCTTGCGCCCAATGTCCGCTATCCCGATCACGACCACGCGCCGGAAGAAGTCTATCTCGTTCTTTCTGAAGGCGAGTTCAGTCAGGGGGATGGCGATTGGTTCTCACCGGGAATCGGCGGCTCTTTCTATAATGTCCCCAATATCAAACATGCCATGCGCTCAGTCGATACGCCGCTTTTCGCCTTCTGGGCATTGCGGGTCAACAAGAAGCACTGATCGGCACGATTTCAGATACTTTTGACGAGCCAGTCGGCGAAGACGCGCGCCTTCGCCGATGCCCGTGGATGGATTTTCAGGTAGAATGGCACGGGTGAAGCCATGCTTTCGGGCGCAAGCTGGACCAGCCGGCTCTCCTGCATCAGATTGCCGATCAGCCCGTCCCAACCCAGAACCGCTCCGACATCGTCCTGCGCGCTCTGAAGAGCGATAATGTAATTATTGACGTAAAAATTGCGCCCTCTTGGCGCCGGCTGTCCCAGCGCTGAAAGCCAGTCTGACCAATTCGTCCAGCTGGTTTCATCGCCGCTGGAATGGATCAGCGGCGCGCCCACCAGATCGGCAATGGTGGAAATGCCATATTGTGCCGCAAAACGCGGCGTACCCAGCGCGACGATCCGGTCATGAAAAAGAGTGCGGCATTCATCCCTTTCGTCGGGATCGCCATAATGAATGTTCAAATCGCAGCGGCTGGCATCAGAAGGAACGTCGCTGACGATCTGCGCTATGGTGACGCCGGGATGGATCTTCCAGAAGGCGGAGATTTTTGGCGTTAGCCACAGTGAACTCACAGCAGTCGTCGAACGGATGGTGACATCGACCGTTTCGGGCCGCTCCCTTATCTGGGCGATGGCTTCGGAAATGGCTTCAAGGCTGCGTTGCAACGCGACGAACAGGAAGGCGCCCTTTTCCGTCAGCTCGACGCCCTTGCTGCGGCGGATGAACATGGCGCAACCCAGATCGGCCTCCAGCGCCTTTACCTGATGGCTTATCGCCGCAGGCGTCACGTTTAATTCCTGCGCGGCTTTCTTGAAGCTCAAATTACGCGCCGCCGCTTCAAAGCAGACGAGCGCCGTTATGGAGGAAAGGTCGTATGGCCTTGCCATGAATGGCTCCTGTGCGATCCGCAACTCCGAAGGGGAAAGTTCTGAGATTACATAAACTAATCCATGATGAAAATAACTGCTATTGTCAAATCGGGCTGCGGGGATGAGAGTTTTTAGACTGGTTCAAAAAAGCAAATGGTAGGAACTCGTCATGAATGCTCAGTTTTCGATACAGGAATTGCTCGCGCGCCGGAAATCAGGCCACGCTCTGGAGCAGCCCTTCTATACGTCGCAGGAAATCTACGATCTGGATCTGGAGCTTATTTTCTACAAGGAATGGCTCTATGCCATCCCGGCCTGCCAGCTTGTGAAGCCGGGCAGCTATGCCACGGTGCGCATCGGGGCCTATGACGTCATCATCGTCAAGGGCGGCGACAATCAGATTCGCGCCTTCCACAATTCCTGCCGCCATCGCGGTTCCATCATCTGCAAGGCGCGTGAAGGTCAGGTCGCCAAGCTTGTCTGTCCCTATCATCAATGGACCTATGAACTGGATGGCAGGCTTATCTGGGCCAATGATATGGGGCCGGACTTCGATCCGTCGAAGCATGGCCTCAAGCCGGTCAATCTGCGCAATCTGGCGGGCCTCGTCTATATTTGCCTCTCCGATACGCCGCCGCCATTCGAGCCTTTCGCCCAACTGGCGCGCCCATATCTGGAGGTGCATGACCTCGAAAACGCCAAGGTGGCGTTCAGTTCCACCATCGTGGAAAAGGGAAACTGGAAGCTGGTCTGGGAAAACAACCGCGAATGCTACCATTGCAGTTCCAATCATCCCGCATTGTGCCGTTCTTTCCCGCTTGATCCGGAAGTGGCGGGCGTCTCAGCGGATGGTTCGGTCTCGGCAGGTCTTCAGGCGCATTTCGACCGTTGCGAGGCGGCGGGCGCGCCCGCGCAATTCCGGCTGGAAGGCGATGGGCAATACCGTTTCGCGCGCATCCCCTTGCAGGAGAAGGCCGTCAGCTACACGATGGATGGCAAGGCAGGCGTGACCAGACAGCTTGGCCGTGTGGCGCTGCCCGATGCCGGGTCATTGCTGGCTTTCCATTATCCCTCGACATGGAACCACTTCCTGCCCGATCACTCGCTGACCTTCCGCGTGACGCCGATCAGCCCGACCGAAACCGAAGTCACCACTAGCTGGCTTGTCCATAAGGATGCCGTCGAAGGGGTGGATTATGATCTCAAGCGGCTGACCGAAGTGTGGATTGCCACCAATAGCGAAGATCGCGAAATTGTCGAAACCAACCAGCAAGGCATTTTCTCTCCCGCTTATGTGCCGGGGCCATATTCGCCCAATCAGGAAAGCGGGGTGATCCAGTTCGTGGACTGGTATGCCCTGTGGTTGCAACGCTCGCTGACGCCATTCCAGATGGCTGCCGAGTGAAGCTGTGCGGATATAGCGATTGGCGCGGTTAGAGCATGTCGCCCGAAAGTGGGAACCGGTTTCGGGATAACGACATGCGTAAGAACAACAACTTAAAGCGTCAATCGCGTTCCGCGACGATCTGGAGTTCGGACATGACTTCGATGCTTCTGTCTTCAAAAACAGTGTCGAAATCGCGCCCAAGCGAGGCCAGATAATCATCCCGGTCAAGATTAAGCTGCCGGATTTCGGCGTCATAACGCGCAACAGCCGCCGTAAGCCAGCGGTTCACCAGAAAGTCGGGTTCAGCCAGTTCCACATTGAAGCGCTCAAGATAGGCATTTGTGGTTCGGGCATCGTGCCATTTCCCGCCAACGACCCATCGATTGACCGTAAAAAGCCGCGTGAGCCTGCCTTTCGCATCGACGCCGACCGCAATCAGATGGCATGGCTCGCTGTCGCGTCCTTCGGGGCGGATAAAACAGTGAAAATGCCCATGCTCGCCAAGCGATGCGGAATCGTCATGGCAGTGATAATACCATTGCGCGCCGCTATCGGCATCGAAAACATCTTTTTCGGGATAGTGTTTCCAGGTCGTCAAACCCTGTGAAGGCAGGATTTTTAGCAATGAACTGGTGCCGGATTTTGCAAGCAGGGCTTCGCAATAGGCCATCTCCTGCGCAGCCCGTTGCCTTGCCTGCGCATCAGGCATCAGAATGCCCCCGCAGAACAGGGATTGCCGCCTGCGGGCGGGGCTGCGGGTTCTGGCGCCGGTGCGTCGGCGGCTGCTCCGCTATATTGACTTGCCAGATCGTCGTAGCTGCGCTGTCCCGGCGCGGGGGGAAGGGCCGCCGCACAGGGATTGAAGCTTTCATCCTGCGAGGCCACGGGGGCAGGGGCATCGCTTACGGCATAATCGGCGGCGATTGCACCAAATGCGGTGAGGAGTGATGCGCCGAAAAGCAGCGTATTTTTCTTGCTCATTGCTTTTTAAATCCATCAAGTCCGAACAGGGGGCGCAGGGCGATGCCCGCGAGGCTGCCAAGGAAAGCCATCACGAACCACACCCAGCCATGCAGGCTTCCCGATGCGATGCCGCTGAACAATGCACCGATATTGCAACCGAAAGAAAGGCGCGCACCATATCCCATCAACAGGCCGCCAAGGATTGCGGCCAGATAGGAGGCCAGCGGAATCCTTGCCTTCTGCGCGAATTTTCCCGCCAGTGCCGCTGCCAGTGCCGCACCCAGAATGATGCCGAAATTCATGACCGAGGTTACGTCGTAAAGGACGCTCTGGTTCAAGGCGCGCGCCTGCGCGGGGTTTTGCCAGAAGGCCCAGTCTGAAACGGGTATGCCCAGAGCATTGAAGAATTTTGCGCCCCACAGGCCGAAACCATAGGTGACGGACCAGGGATGACCGGCCAGAAACAATGTCAGCACATTCCCCAGCGCCAGAATGAAAACGGCGATAATCAAGGGCCAGGGGCCGCGCAGCAGGTTCTCTGCCGAAAAATCGGAAAGCCCCGAGAACACCGGCTCCACGTTTCCATGTTTGCGCTTCTCGGCAAAGGCAAGAACGAGAATGAGGGCCGCAAGCCCGGCAAGGGTGACGGCGGTGCCTGAAAGCGGACCGAAATAATCGCCCAGCCTTATGACCGGAAGGGACGGGGTGGACAGCCAGAACGGCAAATGCGCCGTTCCCACTGCAGCGCCTCCGATAAAGCCCGCGAGTGTGAGAAGCATGCGGCTGCTTCCGCCGCCGACTGTAAAGAGCGTGCCCGAACCGCAGCCGCCCCCCAGCTGCATGCCGATACCGAAGATAAACGATCCCAGAATGACCGAAACGCCGACCGGCGCCCATGCGCCGACGAAAGCGCGGTCCGTCGGGTTCAAACCGCTCATGAGCGGTATGAAGACCAGCGCTGTCAGGCCGATCATCAGGAACTGCGCGCGCATGCTTCTTGAGCGGCTTTGGGTGGCAAAACGCTTCCAGCCGCCGGTAAAGCCGAACGAGGCATGATATAAAGCCAGCCCCAGCATCCCGCCATTGAGAAAAAGCAATGCCTGCGTCGTGCTCACGATAGAAGAGATGATGGCCGCACCCACGCCGATCGTGCCAAGCACGACCAGAAGGGGAAGAGTGTCGGCTCTGGGTGATTGCTGAAGCCTATCGACAGCCGTAACAGACATTATTTCAGTTCCTGTGAATCGAGAACTTCTTATCCCATGCCTGCCCGCCATTCTAAAATGATCGCCGTCTCTAAAAAGCCGTGGCGAAGGAAAATTTCCCCTCTAAAGTCGCGGTAATGAGTTTTTTCTTCCTTTTGTGCTTATGCGAGACTGGATAGTTTCCAGTCCAGTGAGCTGATCTCCTTGCGAAGGCATTTCATGCTTTTGCTGGAAATGCTCTGGCTGCAAAAGGACTAGATCGTGCGACCAAAGTTACTCCGCGAAGCCATCATCGCTTTCACCCTCGTCTTCTTTCCCGCACATGGGGGCGGAATTATCACTCCGGCCTTTAGCGCGGAAAAGCGCGCCGAACTGGTGCAATATTCTGTCGATACGGATCTGAAGGCTCTCGCGGCCAAGGGAAAGACGGTGGTTTTCTTTTTTGCGACCTGGTGCCCCAATTGCATCCTGACGCTCACCGAGTTGCAGGAAAAGTGGAATGAAATCGATCCTGACCTCACGCTTGTCATTGCCGATTATGACCGGGAAACCGCGTTGAAGGCGGAATATGGCGTTACCTATCAGGACAGTTTCGTCCTGCTCGACAGGGATGCGAAAAGCGTCAGGCTCTGGAATGCCGGAGGCGTGAAGGGGCTAAACGAAAATTCACGCGCCCAATGAGCCTCGTCTTTGCCTTTGTCGCAGGCATTGTAACGGTATTGTCGCCCTGCGTACTGCCCCTGCTGCCGGTCATTCTCGCCAGTTCCGCTCTGGAGGGCAAGTCGCGGCCCTATGGGCTGATTGTCGGATTTGCCGTAGCCTTTACGGTGATCACCCTGCTGCTGAGCCTGTTTGTCCGGCAATTTGCAGTCTCGCCGAATATCCATCGCATAGCCGCGTCGGTCATCTTCATCATGCTCGGGCTCGTGCTCGCTGTCCCGGCCTTCAAGAACAGGTTCGAGATCGCCACCTCGCGCTTTACCAGCCTTTTTGCGACAAGCGGCAGGCAGGGCAGCGGATTTTGGGGCGGGGCGCTCACCGGCGCGGGATTGGGACTGGCATGGACGCCCTGCGTCGGTCCGATCATGGCGTCGGTGATCACGCTCGCGCTCAATCAGCAGACAAGCCTTGCCTCGGCCTTGACGGCGCTCATGTTCAGCCTCGGGACGGCGCTGCCCATGGGGCTTTTTGTACTCTTCGGCAATGATATTTATGGCCGCATCGGCGTTCTTAAAAGAAACAGCGCGCGAATCCAGCAGGCCATGGGCGTGCTGATCCTGCTGGTGGGGCTTTCGATCTGGTTCGGTTTTGACCGCTCGATTCAGGCCGCACTTTTTCAGGCGTTTCCCGGCTGGGATTCAGCGCTGACCGGCTGGGAGAAAAACGTTCTGGAATGAAATGCCTGTAATGGGCGGTCGAGGAAAAAAACATACCGGTTGCCCGCCGATAATTGGCAGGGATTTCATTGTGCCGCCGCCCGCATTCGTATGAAATCACAAAATAATTTAGCAGGAGCCTCCCGATGATGACCAGATTTGCAAGAAACTTCCTTTCCGCCACCGCGCTTTCCGTGCTGGCGTTGAGTGCCGCCCCGATCATCGGCTCCGCCGTGCCAAACGCCGTCATCGGCGTAAAGGCCTTCGCGCAGGAAGCCGCCTATCCGATTATCGTCAATAATGAGCAGTTTCAGGCGCTGGTTGAACAAGGTGCGAAAATCGTCGATTCCCGCCAGCCCGCCGCTTACGAAAAAGGCCATATTCCCGGTGCCGTCAATCTGCCATGGGCAAAGCTGAACGTTTCCGAACGCGACGGTATTCGCAATGAGTTCGCCGAGGACGCCGTCTTTGAAGAGGTGATTGGCACCGCTGGCCTCAAGGCGGGCGATACGCTGGTCATTTACGACACCAATTCCCTTCCGGGCCGGGCATTCATCGCGCTTGAATATGCGGGCTTCAAGAATATTCACGTACTCGATGGCGGCGTGGATGCCTATGCGGGCGAATTGTCCACCGATCCGGTAGAAGTCGCAAAGAGTGATTTCAAGCTGGAGAACAAGCACGACGTTCGCGTTGACAAGGCCTATGTTGAATCGAAATTGCGAGCGAATGACACGGTCATTGTCGATGGACGCAATGCCGATGCTTTCGTCGATGGTCATATTCCGGGCGCCAAATCGGTCGTGGCGGCCAGCCTGTTGACAAAGGACAAGAAGGTTCAGCCGGAAGACGTCATCAGCAATCTTCTTGCTTCGCGCGGCATCGACAAGAACAAGGAAATCCTTTCCTATTGCGGCAGCGGTGTCGCGGCTGCAAACAACTATATCGCGCTTCGCAATCTCGGCTATACCAATGTGCGTATCTATGACGAAAGCTGGGATGAGTGGAGCCGCGATCCGCAAGCCGGTCAATCGCTGGCGCTTGGCAACTATGCTTTCGGAACCGGCACGGTGAAGGCCGATGCCGCAGAGGGCGCGCCTCGTTTCCTCACCGAAGCGCAGGTCAAGGAACTGGCGGCAAATCCTGAAGTGATCGTCGTCGATGTGCGTTCGCCGTCGGATTACAGCGCCGGTCAGATTCCGGGTTCGGTGAATGTGTTCTGGGATACGACGCTGGATGATAACCGCGTGCTCAAGACGCCGGAAGACCTCAAGAAGATCTATGCCGAAGTCGGCGTAACGCCTGACAAGAAGGTTATCCTGTTTACGCGCGGCGGCGTTCAGCTCACCCACAGCTACACGGTTCTGTCGCTGCTCGGTTTCAAGGATGTCGATTTCTTCACCGGCAAATTCGAAGGCTGGGAAAATGGAGCCATGAAGAAGGGCTAAGCTTTTGTTTAAACCCGCCGGTGCAGACCGGCGGGTTACGCCTTGATGGGAGCGCTGTTATTTCTATGTCAGTGGCCCCAGCACGGCTCCGGCACATGCAGCCAGCATGACGACCGCCCATGGCGGTGCTTTCCATGCCATCAGCGCGACAAAACAGACGAGCGCCAAGGCAAAATCTCCCATTCCGCCAATCGTGCTGGTGAAGACAGGCGAATAAAGTGCAGCACCGAGAATGCCGACCACTGCGGCATTGGCTCCCTGCATGGCGGATTGCGCCCATGCCTTGCGCCGGAACAGGTCCCAGAAGGGCAATGCGCCGATCAGGATCAGGAAGCCGGGCAGAAATAGCGAAAAAAGTGCTATGGCCGCTCCCGCAATGCCATTTGGTTCTGGTTTCATGACCGCGCCCAGCCATGCGGCAAAAGTAAAGAGCGGACCGGGGACCGCCTGTGCCGCACCATAGCCTGCAAGAAACGCATCTTCCGATACCCAGCCCGTTGCGACTGTTTCAGCCTGCAATAGTGGCAGGACGACATGCCCCCCGCCAAAGACCAGTGAACCGGCCCGATAGAAGCTGTCGGCGAGCGCCAGTGCCTGATCCTGACGGGCCAGAACAGGAAGACCGAGCAGGAGGATGATAAAAAGCGCAAGCGCCGCGAGGCCCGTTCCACGCGACACCGGTATTGGCAAATATCCGCCAGCCATGGCGCGTCCCTTGTTAATGCCCAATCCGGCAA
This sequence comes from Falsochrobactrum shanghaiense, assembly GCF_003149535.1. GTDB lineage: Bacteria > Pseudomonadota > Alphaproteobacteria > Rhizobiales > Rhizobiaceae > Brucella > Brucella shanghaiense. The sequence goes on from NZ_QGDB01000002.1 coordinate 270,880, forward strand.
TAGCGCCCAAAAGAATTGCGCCCATCATTCCGATAGCGCCCGGCGCGATGGCCAGCACGATGACAGCCGCCACGGCTATCGATGCCCGCTCCTTGTCGGGGCAAAGGTTTTTTGCCATTCCCCAGACGGCCTGCGCCACGATGGCGACGGCAACGATCTTCAGGCCGTAAAGCGCTCCCAGCCCCAAAGGATGCTGTATGGCTCCCGCACCCATTGCCAGCATGAGCAGCAACAGCGCCGATGGCAGCGTGAAGGCGAGAAATGCTGCCAGCGCACCGCCCCAGCCCGCCCGGCTCAGGCCAAGCGCAAAGCCAAGCTGGCTGGAGGCGGGGCCGGGCAGGAACTGGCACAGGGCAACGAGATCGGCATAGGCGTTTTCGCTCAGCCATTTGCGCCGTATCACCAGTTCGTCGCGAAAATAACCAAGATGAGCAACGGGGCCGCCAAAGGAGGTGAGGCCAAGCTTCAGAAAGACGCCGAAAACTTCGCTGACGCTGCCTTGCGTCTGTTGGTGGCGATAATCCATTGTAAAACTTTCATTTTATAAAGTCGTGCCGTCTCTGATTATATGAGATTGAAAACAATATCATGACCGTTTTGCGCGCTGTCGCAAGCTGGCCCGGTGGCTGGCGCTGGGATAGCTTATCGACTGTCATAAAAGCTTGCCAAAACAGTAATCGCTTTGTCTTAAACGCTCGCTAGGTTCCGCCTCGGCAGGCTGGACAGGGGGTCCAGCCACTTTTGTAAGTTTTAACCGAAGCGTCTGGAGCTACTCATGACCGCTCTTCTAACCCGTGCCGTTGCAGCCTTGGCAATCAGTGTTTCCGCGGTGGCAACGCCGGTTCTCGCTCAGGACTGGAAGTCCGAATTGCCTGCATTCCGTATCGGCCTGCTTGGCGGCGAAAATGAATCCGATCGTCTGCGCAAGAATGAGTGCATGGTCAAGCAGCTTGGCGAAAAGCTGGGCGTGCCGGTCGAGCTTTATCCTGCTTCCGACTATGCCGGCGTCATGCAGGGTCTTCTCGCGGGCCAGCTCGACGCTGCTTCGCTGGGTGCTTCCGGCTATGCAGGCATCTACCTGCAAAATCCCGATGCGGTGGAGCCGATCTTCGTCGCCCTCGAAAATGACGGTTCTGACGGCTATTATTCGGTGATGTATACGCGCGCCGACAGCGGTATTGAAAACCTTGAGCAGATGAAGGGCAAGACCCTTGCCTTTGCCGATCCCAACTCGACCTCGGGCTATCTGGTTCCCAAGGCGGAGCTGGAAATGCAGGGCGTTAATGTGGAAGACTATTTCGCCACCACCGGTTTTGGCGGTGGTCATGAGCAGGCGGTTATCGCCGTGCTGAACGGCCAGTATAATGGCGGTGTCACCTGGACGTCCGGCGTGGGCGACGAGGCGGAAGGCTTCAGCCGCGGCGCATTGCGCTCGATGGTCGACAAGGACCTGCTCGACATGAAGGATCTGCGCATCATCTGGAAGTCGAACCTGATCCCCAACGGTCCATGGGTCGTGCGCAAGGCCATGCCCGATGCGCCCAAGCAGATCGCCATCGACTGGATGGAGACGCTCCATGAGACCGATTACGAATGCTATGTCGACGTCTCGCAGGGTGACGGCAAGGGCTTCAAGCGCGTAGACCACGATTTCTTCAAGAACATCGTCGCCATGCGTGAACGCGAGCTTCAGGGTTCGCGCTAATACTATCGATAAGCCGGCCGCTGTTCCCGCAAGGACAGCGGCCGGTTTTATAATGCTCATTGAGACGGAGCTTGCCATGCAATTGACGACCGAGCATCTCACCAAGAGCTTCGCTACGCGCAATGCCGTATCGGATATTTCGTTGACGATCCCGCAAGGACAGATGGTTGGCGTGATCGGGCGCTCGGGGGCGGGCAAGTCTACGCTGCTGCGCATGATCAACCGGCTGGCCGAACCTTCCAGCGGGCGCATTACCTTCGACGGCAAGGATGTGACAAGGCTGAAAGGCAGCGCCCTGCATGAATGGCGCGCGACCTGCGCCATGGTGTTTCAGCAGTTCAATCTCGTCGGTCGCCTCGATGTCATCACCAATGTGCTGACCGGCAGGCTCTACCATCATGGTTTCGTGGCTTCGATGTTGCAGATGTTTACGGCTGCGGAGCGCGCCTTTGCCATCCGCGCCCTCGACAGGCTCGGCATGGCGCATACAGCACTTCAGCGCGCGGATACGCTTTCGGGCGGGCAGATGCAGCGCGTGGCGATTGCCCGTGCGCTGGTGCAGGAACCGCGCATCATTCTGGCCGACGAGCCGATTGCCTCGCTCGATCCGCTGAATGCAAAGCTGGTGATGGATTCGCTGCGCACCATCAATCGCGAAGACGGAATCACCATTATTTGCAATTTGCATACGCTCGACACGGCGCGCACCTATTGCGACCGCATCGTCGGGCTGAAAGACGGTGTATTGGTATTCGACGATGTTCCTGCCAAGCTGACGCCGGAAATCGCGCGTGAGATTTATGGCGCGGAGGCCGAGGACGCTTTCGTTGAAGGCATAACCTCGTCGGCGCTGGAAGGCGCACCGGCAAAGGAACGCCTGACCGAAGAGGATCTGGCAAATAATGCCCGGATCAGTCTGGGAGCGGGCTGAACCGATGACAAATGCCAGCCTTGCCGCAAAAGACGGCCACAACGATCCGGTTGATATTTTCGAGGCTCACCGTGCGCAGCTTATCCGCTCACGGCGCGCGATGAATGTCCTTTTCCTCGTTCTCTTTGTGGCCGTGCTGGCTGCGTCCATCCATGTTTCGCGTTTTTATCCGGAGCGGCTTGCGTCCGGCCTGCCGCGCATTTTTGAATATTTCGGCACGATCATGCCAAATCTGGAGCTGGACAAGCTGTTTCTCGGTCGCGGAGAAAACGGCCGTGCGGTGCCGGGCTCGATCGTTTACTGGTATTCCGATTTCTGGCTCTATGTCCGGCTCATCATCGAGACGGTGCTGATGGCGCTGACGTCAACGATCATCGGCGCGGCATGTGCATTTCTGCTTTGTTTTCCGGCATCGCGCAATCTCGCACCCAATAGCGTGGTCTACTGGCTGTCAAGGCGCTTCATGGAAGTGTGTCGCGGTGTGCCGGAAATCCTTTATGCGCTGATCCTCGTCTTTGCCGTCGGCATCGGCCCGCTGGCGGGCGTGATCGCTATTGCCATTCATACGGCGGGCGCGCTCGGCAAGCTCTTTTCGGAAGTGAATGAAAACGCCTCGATGCGGCCCCTTGAGGGCGTTCGGGGCGTGGGCGGCAACTGGTTCGAAGAAATGCGCTATGGCGTCGTTCCACAGGTCTTGCCGAATTTCGCCTCCTATACGCTGTTGCGTTTCGAGATCAATGTGCGCTCGTCTTCAATCGTCGGATTTGTCGGCGCAGGCGGCATAGGGCAGGAACTCAACCGCGTCATCAGCCTTTATTCCGATGACCGGGTGGTCGCGGTGCTTCTTCTGGTCATCGTTCTGGTAACGGCCATCGATCTCCTTTCGGAACGCGTGCGCACGCATTTCATCGGCAAGGAGAATTTCCAATGAATGCCATTCCGCTTTCCGGCATTTCCGCAAGCCATATCGAGGCTGTGCGCCGCGATCATCCGGCAGCATTCGGCAATCCTTCCTCGCGGCTGCGCCTCTGGGGCATATGGATCGCCGTGATCGCCTACACATTGGGATCGCTTTGGTATTTCGAGGTCTGGAAGCTCGCTACCATGTCGGACCCGGTATGGCGGCTTCTCAAGGCGATGGTGACCTGGAAGGATATGGAAAGCTGGCGCTATGGAGATATTTATACAGCAATCGCGCAGACGCTCGCCATGGCTTTTCTGGGCACCCTGCTGGCCTCATGCGCGGCATTGCTGATCGGCTTTTTTGCAGCGCGCAACACCATGCCATTTGTGCTGATACGTCAGGTGGTGCGGCGGATACTGGACGTGCTGCGCGGTGTCGACCAGCTTGTCTGGGGGCTTGTCTTCGTGCGTGCCGTCGGGCTGGGACCGCTGGCCGGCGTGCTGGCGATCTTTATTTCCGACACCGGAACCTTGTCGAAATTATATTCAGAAGCCATTGAAAACATAGACAGAAAGCAAGTGGAAGGAATTCGCGCAACGGGTGCAGGGCCGATCAAGGTGGTGCGTTACGGCTATCTGCCGCAAGTACTTCCGGTCTTTATCTCGCAGGCGCTGTATTTCTTCGAATCATCGACACGAAGTGCGACCATTCTCGGTCTGGTCGGGGCGGGCGGCATCGGAATGATCATCATTGAACGCTTCCGCGCCAATCTCTTCGATCAGGTGACATTCGTCGTGCTCAATGTGCTGGTATGCATCTTTGTCATCGACTGGCTGTCGAAAAAAATCCGCGCGCGATTTATCGGACAGCAGGGGCATTAGAGCATTTCCAGCAAAAGTGTGAAACGCCTTCGCAGGGAAATCAGTTCACTGGACTGATTTCTTTTCCTGCTCCGATGCGTCCGGATAATGCGTAAAAACAAATAGATAGAGCGCATCCCGAAAAGTGTGAAACGGTTTTCGGGCAAGATGCGCGGTAAAACAAATAGTTAAAGCCTATTTCGATCTGATTGGATCAGTTCGTCACCACGCCCCGGCACTTTCTCCCATTGATGAGCATTATCAGCGCGAGGCAATCGGTTTCATAAACTGATTGCCTCGCGCAGATGCTTTGTATTTTCGCTGAAATCCCTTGACACGGCGGAGTTGAGGCGGATTTCGACTCTTGATGAAACGATAAATATAACGATTCAAATAATCTGAATTATAATCCATATGATGCGCCTGCAATGAGCACGACTCCATTATTGTTGTGCAGTGGACGCACTACAAATAATTGAAATTATTAATTAAAATAGAAAATATTGAATTTCGTTTTTGATTATCACCGCCCGCTGGCTTTTGTGAAAATAATATGAAACGTTTTATTGACATGCATAAAAGCTGCTTTTATGGTCAGGCGGTAGAGCGTTGACCCCCGTGCAATAAGCAATGGGTGCGCCATTGCAGGCAGGCGGCGCTTCTGCGTTTGGGAGGAGAAAAACATGGCATTTTATCTGGGCCGCCTGATGTGCGGCGCATTGCTGGCGTCTACTGCATTTGTCGGAAGTTCCGTTGCCTGCGAGTTGAAGATCGGCTCGCCTGCGGTTTTGTCGGGTCCGGCGGCGCAATGGGGCCTTGCGCTTCGCGGCGCGGTGGAATTCGTCGCCAAGGAAACGATGGAGGAGAAGCGTCTGGTCATCGACGGGACCGAGTGCACCGTATCGACGCATGTGATCGATTCCAAATATACGGCGGAAGGCGCGGCCTCGGCGATGAGCGCGCTGGCTGCGGATGGCGTCAAGGTGATCGTCGGTGCGGTCGGCTCGCCGGAAGTGACGGGCATGAAACCGGTCGCGACCCGCAACCGCATGGTCGCCATGGTCAACAGTTTCGCCAAAAATGCGATCGGGCCGCAATGGCCGAGCGTATTCCATATCGGACCGGGGCCTTCGGCCTGGGCAAGCCCGATCATCGATGCGGGGCTTGAGCGTTTCAAATTCGACACTGTGGCAATCGTTGCGCCAAACGATCAGGGCGGCACGGATATTGCCAGCGTCAATGCGCAGATTTTCAAGGATAAGGGACTGAGCGTCACCGAAGAATATTACCAGCGCGGCACCACCAATTTCGCCCCGATCATCACCCGCATCATGAGCACCAATCCGGGCGCGCTCGATCTTGCTTCCTCGCCTGCAGGTGACGCGGGCATCATCGTCAAGCAATTGCGTCAGGCAGGTTTTACGGGACCGGTGTTCCGGCTTGGCGGTCCGGGCTTCGATGAAATCGCCCGCGTGGCTGGCGGCGTCGATGTCCTCAAGGATTTCCTCTGGTACGAGCCCGTCTATATGGACGACAACCTGCGCGCTCTTGAGGAAAAATATCAGAAGCTGATGGGATCGCCACGCCCGGAAAACAGCGATTTCTTCCGCTGGGTCTTTGCGGCGCGCATGATGGTGAAGGCGGCGCAGGCTGCGGGCAGTGTCGATGATTCCGAAAAGATCGCTGCGGCCTTGCGCGAGCTTCCTGTCGAGGACGAGAACATCGGCAAGGGTTACTGGATCGGCGAGAGCTTCTTCGGGATCAATCAGGAAATGTCCTATCCGTTTGCGATCGGCGTCGTCGAGAATGGCGAACAGCAGCCGTTCATCCATGCGGACGCGGTCAAAGAAGACTGAGGCCTGAACAATGGAAAGTTTCATCACAACGGGGCTGATCGGAATCAGCCTCGGCTCACAGTACACCCTTCTGGCGCTCGGGTTTACGCTGATTTTCGGTATCCTCGGAGTGGTGAATTTCGCCCATGGCGGATTCTATGTAATGGGCGGCTATGTCGCCTATTACTGCACGACAATGCTGGGCTTGCCCTATCCGCTGGCCGTATTCCTGGCGCTGGTCGCCACCGCCGCCCTGGGCTGGCTGTTCGAGGTTCTCATCCTTGAAAGGGTGATCGAGGATCATCAGGCGACGCTGATGGTCACGCTCGGCTTCTATCTTGTCATGGCGACGTCGATCCTGATGATCTTCGGCGCGGAATCGCCGCAGTTCACCTTTCCCGTCTCCGGCGTCTGGCGTCTTGGCGGGGTATATTTCCCCTATGCCAATATGATCGTGCTCGGTGCCTGTCTTGCGGCAATCGCCTTTGTCTACTGGCTCGTCTATCGCACCAATATCGGACGCGGAATGCGCGCCATGGCTGAAGACCGCGCGGTAGCCAGCGCGCTGGGCATGCGCACCAAGGCATTGTTTCCATTTGCTTTTGCCCTTGCGACGGGCCTTGCAGGCATCACCGGCGCGCTCGTCACGCCCATTCTGGCGCTGGCTCCGCATGTGGGCGACTCGGTTCTGGCCTTCTCCTTCCTGACCGTCATTCTGGGCGGGCTGGGCAGCGTTACCGGCGCAACCGTGGCCGCTTTCATCGTCGGTCTGGTCGAAGCCTATGCCGCCGTCTATCTGGGCGGCTCCAAGGGTGCGCTTACCCTCTTTACGCTTGTTCTCATCATTCTCGTGGTCCGGCCGCAGGGCCTTCTGGGCAAGGAGGCGCGTCGCTCATGAGCACTTCCGTCAATTCCGTACTGCCTGCCAGCAAGGGCCAGTCATTGCTGGGAAGCCACGACTGGATCACGCTCGCACTCGTGGCGCTGGCATTCATCATCCCTTTGGTGAGCGTCAATCCGCAGATACTTTCGCAGACCAATCTGATCCTGATTGCAGCAACCGGCGCGCTTGGCGTCTATATCATGCAGCGGCTCGATCTGATGAGTTTTGCGGTTCCCTCCTTCATGGCGATCGGCGGCTATACGGTTGCGGTCCTCAGCCTGCGGGTGGGGATTACCGATGTCTTCGTGCTGGGCGTATGCGCTTTCGTGGTGCCGGCACTTTGCGCAATTCCCTTGGGGTCGCTGATCCTCAAGCTCAAGGGCGTCTATTTCGTCCTCGTGACCTTCGTTCTCAGCGAGATCGTGCAGCTGCTGCTTTTTGAACTGGAACCGCTTACCGGCGGCGCCAACGGCCTTGTGGGAATGCCTGCCGTCACGATCTTCGGCATGGAATTGTGGGACAACTCCCATGTGTTGCTGACGACCTGCGGCCTTGCCTTCACGGGCTTCGTAATCACCGCCGTGTTCACACGCTGGTTCCGTTACGAATTTGCAGCCATCGAAACCAATGACGTTCTGGCGGAAAGCCTTGGCCTTGCAGCCTGGAAATACAAGGCGATGGCCTTTGCGGTTGCCGCAGGCGTTTCCGGATTTGCGGGCTTTGCGCTGGTCAATATGCTCATGACCGCACATCCGACTTCCTTCGCGCCGATGTCGTCGGTCTCCTACATCACCTACACGATCGTGGGCGGCAAGAGGACGATCCTCGGCACGCTGGTCGGAGCGATCCTTCTGGTCTCGGCCACCGATTACTTCGCTTTGAGCGGGGAAATGTCTCCCGGCCTCTTTGGCCTGCTGATCATCGTCGTAACGCTTGTCGCACGCGGCGGCGTGGTGGGGGTTGCAACCAATATCCTCCGGCGCCTGATGCAAAAAGGCACAGCCGCGACCCCTGCCGCATCGGCATTGGCAGTCGAGGAGAAGAAGCAATGAACGGACAGAATATCGCCGCCAATGCGCTTCATGCCGATAGCATTTCCAAAGCTTTCGGCGGGCTCAAGGTCTTCCATGATGTCAGCTTCACCGTGCCTGCGGGCGGGTTGCTGGGCGTTATCGGGCCCAATGGTGCGGGCAAGACCACGATGATCAATATCATCTCCGGTCGCCTTAATCTGAGTTCCGGGCGGGTCATGCTGGGCGATGTGCGCATCGATGGCCGCCCGGTCTATGAAAATGCCGACCGGGGACTGGTGCGCAGCTTCCAGCAAACCGCGATCTTCAGCGGCTATAGCGTCGAAGACAACCTGCTTTCGGCATTGCGGTTTTCGGGGGGCTTGTCGGGAGGCAACCGGGTGGTGCTTGAGCGTCTTGCGCCGCTGCTCGACCAGTTCGGGCTGATCGAGAACTGGAACCGCCATGCCGAGGTTCTGCCCTATGGGCTTCAGAAAATGCTGGGGCTTACCATGGCGCTGGCAACGCAACCCAAGATGCTGCTGCTCGATGAACCGGCGGCGGGGCTGGAAAAATCCGAACGCGTCAACATCGACACCTATGTGCGTTTTGCGCGCGAGACTTTCGGCTGCGGGGTGCTGCTTGTCGAACATGACATGGAACTCATCAAGCGGCTTTGCCCCGAGGTCATCTTGCTCGATGGCGGCAAGCTCATCGCGGAAGGCCCGCCCGCTACGGTGCTGGCTTATGAGCATGTGATCAATGCCTATCTTGGCGGCAGCGAGGAGGAGGATGACGATGCTCAGCATTCGTGATCTGCATGTAAATTATGGCGGCACCCGCGCCTTGTCCGGGGTCAGCCTCGATGTCAAACGCGGGCAGACCGTCTTGCTGATCGGCGCCAATGGAGCCGGAAAATCGAGCCTTATCAATGCGGTGATCGGTCTTGTGCGCGCAGCGCGCGGTGAAGTCACCTTTGACGGGCGCAATATCAGCGGCTTGGCCAGCGATGCACGGGCGCGGCTTGGCATCGGTTATTCGCCCGAGGGCAGGCGGGTCTTTCCCGGCATGACGGTCAAGGACAATGTGCTGGCGGGGGCGGGTACGCTTTCCTCACAGGAGCAGACCCGATCCTGGGACAAGCTGGTTGCAAGCTTTCCGTTTCTTGCCGAGCGGCAGGCGCAGGCGGCGGGCGAACTTTCCGGTGGCCAGCAGCAGCTTGTCGCAATTGCGCGCGCGATGTGCAGCGGCCCCAAACTGCTCTTGCTCGACGAACCGTTTCTCGGACTTGCGCCGGTATGGATCCAGCAAATATCGGTCGCGGTTCGCCAGATGCAGGAAGAGGGCATCGCCGTCCTGATGACCGAGCAGATGGCTCGCCCCGCACTCAAGCTTGCGCATTCAGGACATATCATGCGCGGCGGGCTTATCCGCCGTTCCGGAACCACCAGTGAAATCAAGGGCGCGGCCCTCGCGGAAGAATATCTGTGAGCCGAAGCCCGGCCTTTCTTCGGGTCGAACAGGAGAACTATTTTGGGTAATTCTGCACCACTCAACGGTCTGACGGTCCTGGAACTGGGCCATAGCGTGGCTGCGCCTTATGCGGGCCTGATCCTTGCCGAACTGGGCGCGCGGGTCATCAAGATCGAAAATCCGGCCACCGGCGATTATGCGCGCGGCTGGGGGCCTCCCTTCCTTAAAGAAGACGCGACGGCCTTTCACGCGCTCAACCGGGGCAAGGAAAGCATTACGCTCGACTTTTCCAAGCCCGACGAGCTTGGCATGCTCATGCGGCTGATCGGCGAGGCCGATGCCGTGATCCAGAATCTGCGGCCCGGCCTGTTGACCAAGTTTGGCGTCGATGTTGACGAACTGCGCCAGAAATATCCTCAGCTGATCTGGTGCGATATTGGCGCATTTGGCAAGACCGGGCCATTGTCGCGCAAGCTGGGTTATGACCCGCTCGCGCAGGCTTCCTCCGGTATCATGTCGATCACCGGCGAAGCGAACCGTCCGCCCGTGCGCGTCGGCGTGTCGCTGGTCGATATGGGGTCGGGCATGTGGACGGTAATCGGCCTGCTATCGGCCCTTTTCGAACGCACCCGCGACGGGCAAGGCGCGCATATCGCCACATCCCTGTTTGAAACCGGCCTTGCCTGGATGACCATTCCGCTTGCCGCTCATGCGGTCGCAGGCGAAGTGCGCAAGCCGCATGGCTCCGGCCTTGCCGAAATCGTCCCCTATCAGGCTTTCGAGGCACAGGACGGCTGGGTGATGATCGCGGCGGGCAATGACAAGCTTTTCAGCAAGCTCTGCCAGGCGCTGCCGGGACTGGAAGCGGTGGGAAAAGATCAACGTTTCGCACGCAATCGCGACCGGGTGGTGCTGCGCGATGAACTGGTTCCGCAGATCGCCGCTTCCGTAAGCCGCATGACGGTGAACGAACTGGGCGCGGCACTTGATGCGGTCGGTGTTCCCAATTGTCCGCTTTTAAGCATCGACAAGGTCTGGACCCATCCGCAAACCGAAGCGGTCGGCATATTGACTGAAGCGGACGGGCAGAAATGGGTTGGTCTGCCTTTCACCATTGACGATGCCCGCCCGACCTCCGGCGGGGCTGCCCCGGCGCTTGGGGCACATAACCAAACGATCAGGCAGGAATGCTAAGATGGAACGCACTTATGAAACGCTCGAACTGGAGCGCATCGACGATCATGTGCTGCTGATCCGGCTCAACCGGCCACAAGCGGCCAATGCGATGAATACCCGCATGGGCGAGGAACTGATGGATCTCTTCGAAGGGTTCCAGATCGATACCGACGGCCTGCGGGCGCTGGTGCTGACCGGAACGGGAGAGAAAGCCTTCTGCGCGGGCGGCGACCTGAAAGAACGCAACGGCATGACCGACAAGCAATGGCTGCGCCAGCATGCAATGTTCGAGCGCATGCTCCGGGCGATTGTCGGTTGTCCGCTGCCGCTGATTGGCGCAATCAATGGTGCCGCCTATGGCGGCGGCTGTGAAATTACGGCGGCGCTTGATTTTGCCTATGCTTCGGAGAATGCGCGCTTCGCGCTCACCGAAGTCACGCTCGGCATTATGCCGGGGGCGGGCGGCACGCAGAACCTGCCGCGTGCGGTCGGGGAGCGGCGTGCCAAGGAAGTGATCCTGACCGGGCTTCCCTTCACCGCGCAGCAGGCCTTCGAATGGGGGCTGGTCAATCGCGTTCTCCCACAGGCGGAACTGCTTGAAGCAACGCTTGCAACCGCGCGCCGCATTGCGGGCAATGCGCCGATCTCGGTGCGGCAGGCCAAGCAATCGATCCACCGCGGGCTTCAGATGTCGCTCGCCGATGGTCTGGCTTTCGAGATCGAATGCTACAACCGCATGGTGCCGACCGAAGACCGGCATGAAGGTGTGCGTGCTTTCAATGAAAAGCGCCCGCCGGTCTTCCGGGGAGTTTGAGCCATGAGCGAACAGGTAATCCTGCGTGAAGTCGGCCTGCGTGACGGTATCCAGATGGCCAGGCGCTTTCTGGAAACCGAACGCAAGCTGGAATGGGCGCAACGGCTGAAAGCCGCGGGCGTCCGGGAAATCGAACTCACCTCCTTCGTGCCGCCGAAGATCGTTCCGCAATTTGCCGATGCCGACGAGCTTGCCAAAAGCCTGCCTGCGCTTTCCGGCGTGGTGTCGTCAGCCCTCGTTCCCAATCTTAAAGGCGCGGAGCGCGCGCTGGCTGCGGGCTTCCGGCACATTAATTATGTCCTTTCCATCTCGGAAGCGCATAGCCAGTCGAATGTTCGTCGTTCGACCGATGAGGCTATCGCTGAATTCGAGCGCATCGTGGCCCTGAAACAAACCGATGCGGGGCGTGACATGGTGCTTGGCGTCGGGCTGGCTACAAGCTTCGGCTGCACGCTTCAGGGGCATGTCGCGCCTGAGCGCGTCTTCGAAGTAGCGCGCCGGGTGGCGGATGGCGGAGCGGACGAGTTGATCGTCGCCGATACGGTTGGCTACGGCCACCCCGCACAGGTGAAGGAATTGCTGCCGCCCATTATGGAAATTGCGGCGGGGCGGCGGGTGATCTGCCATTTCCACGATACACGCGGCCTTGGTTTGGCCAATGTCGCCGCTGCACTCGAAATGGGCGTGCGCGTTTTCGACAGCTCGCTGGCCGGGCTGGGCGGTTGCCCCTTCGCGCCGGGAGCGACAGGAAACATCAATACGGAAGACACGGCCTATATGCTTGAAAGCATGGGCTTTTCGACTGGCATTGACATTGCCGCGCTGCTCGAACTGCGCCGCGACGTAGAAAACTGGCTGGGCGATGAAGAGCGCTATAGCGGCGCCATTGCGCGCGCTGGCCTTCCCAAGACATTCATAAGTTCAAGTGAAAGACCGTGAAATGAGCGAAGATATTGTCAATATGGTGCTGGGCGAAGACTATCCCGAACTGCGGGAGTCGATCCGCCGGATTTGCGAAAAATATCCGCTGGAATATTGGGAGAAGCTCGAAGAGGAATCCGGCTATCCATCGGAATTCGTGGCCGAATTGACGCAAGGCGGCTTTCTTGCCGCACTTGTGCCGGAAGAATATGGCGGCGCCGGCCTGCCATTGCGCGCAGCCGCCGTCATTCTGGAGGAAATCAACGCCTGCGGCTGTCAGGCAAGCCCGGCCCATGCCCAGATGTATATCATGGGCACGCTGCTGCGCCACGGCACGAAACAACAGAAGGAAGCCTATCTGCCGGGGATCGCCGATGGCACGCTGCGCCTTCAGGCATTCGGCGTGACCGAGCCGACCACCGGCTCCGACACGACGCAGCTCAAGACGCGCGCGGTGCGCGATGGCGATCATTATGTCATCAATGGCCAGAAGGTGTTTACCTCGCGTGCGCTCTATTCCGATCTGATGCTGCTATTGGCGCGTACCACGCCGCTTGATCAGGTCGCCAAAAAGACGGAAGGGATTTCCGTGTTTCTGGTCGATCTGCGCGAAGCACGCGGCAATGGCATCGATATTCGCCCGATCAAGGCGCTGATGAACCATAATACGACTGAAGTCTTTATCGAGAATCTGCGCGTTCCCGCATCGGCGCTGGTCGGCGAGGAAGGCAAGGGCTTCCGTTATATTCTCGACGGCATGAATGCCGAGCGCATTCTGGTCGCTTCCGAATGTATCGGCGATGGCCGCTACATGGTGAAGCGGGCCGTGGAATATGCCAAGGAGCGTCATGTTTTCAACCGCGCCATCGGTGCAAATCAGGGCGTGCAGTTTCCGATTGCCCGCGCCCATGCCGAACTTGAGGCCGCCGACCTGATGGCGCGCAAGGCTGCGGCGCTGTTCGATGCGCACCGGCCCTGTGGCGGCGAAGCGAACATGGCCAAGCTGCTGGCGTCGGAGGCGACATGGCATGCGGCGGATACCGCGTTGCAGACCTTTGGCGGTTTCGGCTATGCCACCGAATATGGCATCGAGCGCAAATGGCGCGAGTGCCGTATCTACCAGACCGCCCCGATCTCGACCAACCTGATCCTCGCCTATATCGGTCAGCATATGCTGGGATTGCCACGCTCCTATTGAGGTATTAGCCATGGACAGCATCACCAGAAAGGCCGCGGATTTCATCGTCAACTTCGACGCTGCTTCCGCTCCCGCCGAGGCGATCCACGCCGCCCGCATCGGCATCGTCGATTGCGTCGGCGTCATGCTGGCGGGGGCGCGCGAACCGGCTGTCGAACTTGCCGCAGCTATTGCGACGCCCGCAACCGGCAGCAATGAAGCACCTGTCGCGGTCAACGGCATTCGCTACGGCGCTGCCGATGCGGCTCTCGTCAATGGCGTCGCAGCCCATGTGCTCGATTTTGACGATGTGGCGCTGGCAGGCCATCCCAGCACGGTTCTGGTTCCGCTCATTCTGGCGGAAGGGCATGTGCTGCAATCTTCCGGGCAGGATGCGCTGGAAGCCTATCTGGTCGGCTATGAACTCTGGGCGCACCTGGCGGAACTTGAACCGGGCCATCTGCATGATCGCGGTTTTCATCCCACGGCGGTCATGGGCACGCTTGCCTGCGCCGCCGCCGCAGCGCGCCTGCACCAGCTTTCTCCCGAGCAGACCGCTCACGCCCTGGCCATCGCCGCATCGCTTGCGGCGGGGCTGGTGGCGAATTTCGGCTCCATGACGAAATCGCTTCATGCGGGCCGCACGGCGCAATCGGGCATTCAGGCAGTCAGGCTCGCAAAATCCGGCTTTACCGGCTCGCTGGATGCGCTGGAACATCGCACCGGCTTCATGCGCTCCTTTTCGCCTTCAGGGACACCGGAACTTGATGCGGACGCTTTCAGGATCGGCGAAGAATCCATGGCAGCGCGTTATGGCGTCAACATAAAGCGTTATCCGACCTGCTATGCCACGCATCGCGCAATCGACGCCATGCTCGGTCTGGCCGAGGAGCATGATATTGCGCCCGACGACATTGCGACCATCCATGTGCATACGGGTATCACGCAGCGCCTGATGCTGCGCAACAGCCGTCCGCAAACGGGACTTGCAGCAAAATTCTCGATGGAATTCGCCATGGCGAGCGCGGCTGTCGCGCGGCGGGTGGGATTGCGCGAATTGACGGATGATTTCGTCAGCCGTGCGGATATTCAGGCAATGCTCGAACGGGTCGATGTAACCGTAAACGAGGACAAGGCCGCCGCCGATCTTCCCGTTGCGCCGTTCGATCTGGTCTGGGTGACGTTGCGCGACGGCACGGTGCTGCGCCACGATCCGGTGGAACATGCGCGCGGAAGCTGGCAGAAGCAGCTCGACCGCTCCGAATTGCAATCGAAATTCAATGAATGCGCGGCGATCTTCCTGCCGGAAGATAAGGTCGGGCCGCTTTTCAACAGGTTGTACGAAATAGAAAATACTACCGATCTTCGTGAACTTGATCTGTTATGACAACGATGAATGCGGACATGCCGAGATTGAAACCGACGATGCGGAACCATTCGAAATGAGCACTATTCCTGCCAAACAGATCCCCGGCGTCTATCATCGCCGCTTCGGCGATTTTCTGGTGACGGCGCTTTCTGACGGCTATGTCGAGATGGGCTATCATATCTTCCGCGAATTCGAACCGGACGATGTGGACCGGATGATGGCGCGCGATCATCGTATCTCGCCGCCGCGCATTTCGGTCAATTGCTTCTTGTTGCGCGGCCCGGCGGGAACGGTGCTGATCGACTGCGGCTCACAGGACAAGTTCGGCCCCACGGCGGGCAAGTTGTTCGAAAATCTCGCTGCCGCAGAAGTCGATCCGGCAGAGGTTGAGCACGTCCTTCTAACGCATTGTCATCCCGATCATTCCTGCGGGCTGACGGATGTGAAAACCGGCGCAAGGCTGTTTCCCAATGCGACGGTCATCGCCAATCGCAAGGAAATCGAGCACTGGTATTCGGATGCG
Organism: Falsochrobactrum shanghaiense; assembly: GCF_003149535.1. Classification (GTDB taxonomy): domain Bacteria; phylum Pseudomonadota; class Alphaproteobacteria; order Rhizobiales; family Rhizobiaceae; genus Brucella; species Brucella shanghaiense. The sequence goes on from NZ_QGDB01000002.1 coordinate 286,461, forward strand.
GAAATGGCGGCGGCGGATGAACGCAAGCGCGAGCGCTATTTCGGCTGGACGCGCGAACAGATCGATCCCTATCGCAATGGCAGATTGCGGCTGGCGGAGGATGGCGAGGAAGTGCTTCCGGGCATAAGGCTTGTGGAATGTGCCGGTCACACGCCCGGTCACAGTACATGGCTGATAAGCTCGCAGGGCAAGCAGATGATCGTCTGGGGCGATCTTGCGCATGTGCCCGAAATTCAGGTCGCGCGGCCCGAGGTTTCCATGAGTTTCGACCATGATCCCGATATGGCCGCACGCAATCGCATGGCATTATTGGCGCGGATATTGGAGGAAGACATGCTGGTCGCGGGCATGCATATCCATTTTCCCGGCTTCGGATGGTTGCTGCGCGAGGGGTCCGGTTATCGTGTGGCGACCGAACAATGGAGTTTCGAGATTTAATATGCTTCTGATTGCGGATTGAACATGGCCAAGACACCTACCATACACGACGTTGCGCGGCTTGCGAAAGTCTCGATTGGCTCGGTTTCGCGGGTAATCAATGAAGCGGCGGATGTGAAGCCCAATATCCGCAAGGCGGTGGAAAGCGCGATTGAACAGCTCGGCTATGTACCCAATGCGGCTGCCAAATCGATGCGGATGGGGCGAAGCAGAACGATAGGCTGCATCCTGCGCGAGATCAACATCGCCCAGCTTGGCGGCTTCGTTTCCACCGCGCAGAACATGTTCAACGAATCTGGCTATGCCATGCTGATCGCCAATTCCGAAGGGCGCAGGCAGCGGGAAGTGGAATTGCTGCGCAGCTTTTCCAGCGGTCAGGTCGATGGCGTTCTTATGGGGCCTTACACGCCCATCGAGGGAGAGTTCGAGGAAATCCTGCGCGCGCTTCCCATTCCGCTGGTGATGATCGACCGCGACCAGCCTTTATGGAGCGATGCCGTCTATGCCGATCATGAGGGAGGAACGCGACAGGCGACGGGACATCTGCTCGATCTGGGGCATCGCCGCATTGCAATCATTACCGGTTCCCCCAACCTGCATCCCGGTGCCGGGCGTGTGCGCGGTTTCAATCAGGCCCATGCCGAGCGCGGGCTGACGCCGGTGCCGGAACTGGTGATCGCGGAAAGCTTCCTGCGCGATCAGGCCTATCGCACCACCTCGTCGCTGCTGGGTCTTTCGCAGCCGCCTACCGCAATTATCGCAGGCGGTATCGACATGCTTTCGGGTGTCCTGCGCGCCATTCGCACAAGGGGGCTTCGCATACCGGAGGATATTTCGGTGATCGGCTCGGGGCAAAGCGATCTGTCCGATCTCCACCAGCCGCCGATTGCGGTGGTGAGCTGGGACCAGAACGAGGTCGGCGCCACCGCCGCCGCATTACTGCTCGACCGGATCACACAAGGCAAAGGAGAGGAGCCGCGCCGTGTCATTATTCCGACGACGTTTAATCCGCAGGCGTCGTGCATGCCGCCCAGAACATTTCCAGCAAAGGTGTGAAACGCTTTTGCACCTAGCAGGGATTACGATGCCCGGCTGACGGGCCGAAGCAAGGCCAGACTATTCATTGTTGATCGCTGCTGTGCCCGGTCTCGGGCGCAGAGGAGGAGTATTGCGCGCATTTTGGCCACCGATGCGGAATGCGCGCGCAAGGGAGAGAAGACAATGCCAAAGCAAGTGCGTTTATTTTCGGAATTCAGTCTGCGCAGCCTGACGCTGAAAAACCGCGTCGTGATTTCACCGATGGGCACCTATTCGGCTGAAAACGGCCAGCTTCAGCCTTTCCATCACACCCATTATGCGAATTTCGCCATGGGCGGGGCGGGGCTGGTGATGGTCGAGCAGACCTCGATCACCCGGCGCGGGCGGGTCACGAACGGCGATCCGGGTCTTTGGGAGGATGGCCAGATCGCCGGTTTGCGGGCATTGGTCAGCCATATCAAATCCTATGGCGCAAAAGCCGGTATCCAGCTCAATCATGGCGGACGCAAGTCGAGCATGCAGCGCGCCACGCGCGGCAATGGCCCGCTGACGGATCGCGATCTGGCAATGGGCGAGGAACGCTGGACGCCGCTTGCGCCTTCGGCCTTGCCGCTGGGTGAAGGCTGGCTGACCCCTGAAGCCGCAACGCGGGACCATATTGACGGGCTGCGGCAGGCTTTCGTTGACGCAGCACGCCGGGCAATGCTCGCCGGTTTCGACCTGATCGAAATTCATATGGCGCATGGCTATCTGTTGCAGAATTTTCTCTCGCCGCTCGCCAATCATCGCGATGATGAATATGGCGGCAGTCTTGAAAACCGCATGCGACTGCCGCTCGAAGTCGTGCGCGCGGTACGCGAGGTCATTCCGCAGTCCATGCCGCTTCTGGCACGCATTTCAGCGACCGACTGGATCGAGGGCGGCTGGACCATCGATGACAGCCTCGTGCTTTCGCGCGCATTGGCGCAGGCGGGGGTCGATCTCATCGACTGTTCATCGGGCGGCAATCTGCGCATCGGCGCGACGAATTCCAGCCTTGGCCGCGGACCGGGCTATCAGGTGCCGTTCGCCGAGCAGATTCGTGCTGAAACCGGTATCCCGACCGCGGCTGTCGGCATGATCCGCACACCGGAATTTGCCGAGCGGATATTGCAGGAAGACCGTGCAGACCTGATCTGCCTTGGCCGTCAGGCATTGTTCGATCCCTTCTGGGCGCATCATGCCGCCGAAGCGCTTGGCGTCAATGAAGGCTTTTCCGACTGGCCGCCGCAATATGGCTGGTGGCTCGAAAAATGGGGCCGGGCGCTTGCCGCCAATGGCGAAAAGCCCATGGGACCGGAGGTCTTTGCGCAAACGGGAGATGAAGATCCGGCGCGCAAGCGGGCATCCGTTTGAACGTTTATGCAGCTTCGGGAGAGCCTCATGGGTATTAAATTCTGGCATCAGTCGGTCAATGAACTCAGCCGCATCGATGCCTATAAACGCGGTATCGAAGCCCATGCGAAAGCCTTGTTCGGCGGGGAGGTCGAGGTCCATGTTCAGGGGTTGCCGGAAGGCACCTATGGCGATCAAAGCCCCAGCGACGCGCTCGGCAATGCCTATCTCTATCATCGTGTGCTCGCCCCTATCGTCGAACAGGCGGTGGAGGCCGAAAAGCAGGGTTACGATGCTTTTGTCATGGGGTCTTTCAGCGAGCCTTATCTTCGCGAAATGCGCACGGCGGTCGATATTCCGGTGGTGTCGCTCACCGAAGCGGCACTGCTGACCGGCTGCTCGCTGGGCGGGCAGATCGGCCTGATCTCCAATGCACCCAATGTCGCCTACATGACCTGGCTTTCGGTCGCCAAGCATCATCTGGAGGCGCGGGTTCTCGATGTGACGGCCCTTTCGCCGGGCATGGACGAATATGAACTGATCGCAGCGCGCGACGAACCATCCGCATTGATTGCAGCCTTCACGAAAACGGCGCGCGAGCTGATCGCAAGAGGAGCCGAAGTCATCGTTCCCGCCGAAGGCGTGATGGCGGAAATTCTCGCGCGCGAGGGTTTGAAGACAATCGACAAGGCTACGGTTCTCGATGTCTTTGCCGCCGCGTGGAGCCATGCCCTGACCATGGTGCGGCTGCGCAAGGCGGGCATCGGAACCAGCCGCGCATGGCTTTATAGCCGGGGGTGATCCCGCGCAAAACCGCTACGCGATTTTGCTGGAAATGCTTGACTTTACCGCATTGTCCGGACGCAAAACCGCTGCGCAGTTTTGCTGGAAATGCTTGATGGGAGGAACAAGATGCAGACTGCAAGCCAGATTCTCGGTGATTACCTTGCCGGATTTTCGACGCGCGAACTCGACTACGGCATTCGCGAAAAAGCCCTGATCTGCCTGATCGACACGCTGGGGCTGGCGCTTTCGGCGCGCACGGAGCCAACAAGCCGCGCCGCACTGGCGCTGTCCTGTGCGCTTTCCGCCGACGCGAAGGGCGCGGCCACTGCCTGGGTGTCGGGCACGCGATTATCGGCGAGCGAAGCGGCTTTCGCCAATGGCGTGGCGGCGCATGCGCATTTTCAGGACGATACGGATCACGATTCATGGACGCATCCCGGCTCGCTGGTGCCGCCTGCAATCGTCGCTCTGGGGGAGCGCGAAGGCGCAAGTCTTGAGGAGGTGCTGCGTGCGCTGGTCGCAGGCTATAGCGCCATCAATTGGCTGGGGCGCGGCGAGGTGGTTTCGCGCAAGCTGATCGCGCGCGGTTTTCGCACCAGCCCGACGCTCGGAACCATCGCGGCGGCGGCGGGTTCTGCCGCGCTTCTTGGTCTTGATGCGGCTTGTGCGGGGTCTGCCGTGTCCATCGCGGCCTCGACCACTGGCGGCACATTGGAGCCGGTGCGCGCTGGCGCCGACGAATGGCGCGTGCAAAACGGTCGCGCGGCGCAGGGCGGGCTGATTGCCGCCTGCCTGGCACGCGACGGCGTGATCGGTGCGCCGCTGGCGCTCGATGGTCCCAAGGGCTTCCTTGCAACGCTAGCCGGCCTCGACAGCACGCCCGATGTCTGGGCCACGCCGCCCGATCCGGCCATGATGCACACGATACAGGCCAAGCCCTATGCCACGCTGGGCGACAATATGGCGGCGGCGATGGCTGCACAGAAGCTGCATCTTGACGGGGTTGATCCGACGCAGATCGCTTCCATCAGCGTTACGCTCTGGGAACCGTTCACGGCCTATCCGGGCACCAATTACAAAGGGCCTTATGAACGCATGGTGCAGACGCAGGCAAGCACCGCCTTTGCCGTCAGCGCCATGCTTTCGCGCGGCGACATTACCTATGACATGGGCAACAATCTGCGCGACGACCCGCTGATCCTCGATCTCGTTGCCAAAACGACGGTTGTACCCGATGCGGTCAATGGTCCGCTCGATTCCCAACTGACGCTTACCATGCAGGACGGCAGCGAAATTTCCGCCCATTCCACGCAAATGCCGCGCGAGATTCTCTTCCAGACCGAGGCCCGCTCGCTTGAGGTTTTCGAGCGCAGGCTGTCGGCGCTGGGGGCTGCGCCGGGAGCCGCCCATGCCTTGGGGGCGAGGCTGTTTGCCGGATTGAAAAGCGCCGACAGCCCGGCAATGGCGGATGTTCTGCGCGATATTTTCGCGCTGGTGCGATGAACGGCTGGTATCCGATATGACAACGATCCCGCTTTTGTTCCAGCCTTCCACCTTTCGCGGCGTAACGCTGAAAAACCGCATCGTGGTGTCGCCCATGGGCACTTATTCCGCTGAGGATGGACGCCTTACCCCGTTTCAGTTCGCCCATTACGAGCGCATGGCGATGGGCGGCGCGGGGCTGGTCATCATGGAGCAGACCTTTGTGACCCGCGCTGGCCGCGTCAGCAACGGCGATCCCGGAATCTGGTCCGACAGCCATATCGAACCGATGGCGCGGCTGGTCAGCGAAATGAAGCGCTATGGCGCCAGAACCGCGATCCAGATCAGCCATGGCGGGCGCAAGGGCGGCCAGCAGCGCGCTTTTGAAGGCAATGGGCCGATCAGCGAGCGCAATCTGGCGGCGGGTGACGAGCAGCTTTACCCGATGGGAGCTTCGCCCATTCCGCTTTCGGAAAGCTGGCTCACGCCCGTCGAGATGAATGAAGAGCAGATCGAAGGCATCATCGATGCCTTCGCAGCGGGCGCAAGACGCGCGCTGCTGGCGGGGTTTGATCTGCTCGAACTGCATCTGGCGCATGGCTATCTGCTGCAAAGCTTTCTTTCGCCGCTGGCCAATCAGCGCACCGACCGATGGGGCGGTTCGCTTGAAAACCGGATGCGCCTGCCGCTTGCCGTCGTCGCGCGGCTGCGCGCCCTGATGCCCGATTCCATGCCGCTCTTTGCCCGGCTTTCCGTCACCGACTGGATCGAAGGCGGCTGGACCGAGGATGACAGCGTCATTTTTGCCGCAAGGCTGAAAGAAGCGGGCGTCGATCTGATCGACTGTTCGTCGGGCGGCAATATGCGTGCGGGTGCGACCAATTCCAATCTGGCGCGCGGGCCGGGCTATCAGGTTGCCCTGTCAGAGCGGTTGCGGCGTGAAGTGAATATTGCCACCGCGGCTGTCGGGATGATCCGCAGCCCCGACTATGCCGAGGCGATTTTGCAGGAGAAGAAGGCCGATCTGATCTGTATTGGCCGTCAGATGCTTTTCAATCCTTTCTGGGTGCGCCATGCCGCCTGGCAAATGGGTGTGGAGCGCGACTTTTCCTCATGGCCTGAACCCTATGGCTGGTGGCTCAACAAATGGGCGCAGGCGCTGGCGGTGAATGGTGAAGACCCGCTGGGGCCGGAAGTCTTCCCTGAAACCCTGTGAAAGAACGGGAGAGTGCAATGAACTGGGGTACGGAACTGGCGGCAATATATGACCGCTATGGCGAGCGGATCGGCATTATCGACGCGGAAGGAAGCCACAGCATTGCCGAGGTTATCGATCGCGCCGCAGCCATTGCCGATCGCCTGCGCGCGATGGGGATCGGTCCTGATGACTTCGTGGCGACGGTTTTTCAGAATTCGGCGCTGGCTGCATCGGCAAGTTACGCCGTGTCGCTGGCGGGTGCTGCGGAAGTGCCGATCAACCCTGTCTTGAGCAGCAGCGAGATCAAGCATGCGCTTGGATGCACCGGCGCGCGCGTGGTGCTTGTCGATGGCGCAGCCGATATGGGCCTTGACGCGGACATTCAAATGGAAGATGCGCGCGGTGCTGGCTCCCGGCCATTTGCGGCGGATGGCTGGCCGGATGTCGACCCTGACGCCCCCAGCCGGATTGTTTTTACCAGCGGAACGACAGGGCCCGCCAAGGGCGCGATCCATACGCATCGGGGCCGCTGGAGCGGTTCGCTCATGTTGCGGGCGGCGCTGCCTTTCGAACCCTATGGGCGCAATCAGATATTACTGATGACGCCCTTTTCGCATGGCAGTTCGTTGCTGACTTTCGCCTATCTCGCACAGGGCGCGAGCGTGCGGCTGATGCAGGGCGTTGATCCGGCAAAGATCTTGCCGCTGCTTGCAACCGGCGAAGTGACGGAAATCTTTGCGCCGCCGACCGTTCTGGCCAAGCTGACGGAAGCGGCCAAAAGCCCGGATATGGCGCAATTGCAGCCGCGATTGCGAACGATCCTGACGGGTACGGCACCTTTGACGCCGACGATATATCGTAACGCGGTGGCGTGTTTTGGCGATATTATCCGCGTCACCTATGGCAAGAGCGAAATTTTCAACCCGATCACCGTCCTCGACCCTGCCGAGACTTCCGCGATCTATGCGCAGATGCCGGGTGAGGGGCTTTGTGTCGGCTGGCCTGCAACGGGCGTGGAGATCGAAATCCGCGACGAAGAGGGCAGGATTCTGCCGCGCGGCGCGGTCGGCCAGATATTCCTTCGCAGTCCCCATATGTTTGGCGGCTATATGACCGTCAATGGCTTGAAAATGCTTGAGCCGGGTGAGTTCCACGATACGGGCGACCTTGGATTGCTCGACCAAAGAGGGCGGCTTTATCTCGTGGCGCGCGATTCCGACATGATGAAGAGCGGCGGATACAAGATTGCGCCGGACGAAGTCGAGCGCGCGCTCGCACCCGCTCTTGCGCAAACAGAACTGGTCGTGCTTGGTTTTCCGTCCGAATATTGGGGTGAAATCGTAACTCTCATCGCCCAGCGTCCGCCTGCAGGCTGGCGGGAAATGCTGGAACCCGCGCTGGCGGAGATGACGGCTTATAAACGCCCAAGGCTTTTCGTTGCGATGGACGAATTGCCCCGCAACGCAATCGGCAAGATTTCGCGTGCCGGGTTGCGACGCTGGCTGTCGGATAATTACGAGTTGATCGAAAAGCCCCATCCGAGTTTTTCCGCAAAAAACGGCGGCAAGGAAAGAGCGACTTCATGAGCGGATTTCAGCAGGTTCCAACCATATACCACCGTCCCTTGGGAGAAATGCTCGTAACCGCGCTCTGCGACGGCTACATGGCCTATGAGACCTTCGACATATTCCGCAATCCCGACCATGGGCGGCTTGCGGGATACCTTGCCGCCGAAACGCGTATTTCCCCGCCGGTCGTCTCCATCAACACATTTCTGGTGCGTCATGGGGGGCGGAATATTCTGGTCGATTGCGGATCGGGCGACATCATGGGGCCGACCTGCGGGCGATTGCCGGGATTGCTCGATGAACTGGGCGTTGCGCCTGAAGCGATCAGCGATGTTCTGCTGACGCATATTCACCCCGACCATTCCAACGGCCTCACCGATCCCGTGACCGGACGCAAGCTTTTCCCCAACGCCATGGTTCACGTCCACGAAGCGGAGATCACCCACTGGTTCGATGATGGTGCCAAGGCGCTGGCAACAGAGCGGCAAAAGCGGGTCTATTTCGATGCCGGTCGCATCCAGATCACGCCATATCTCGAAACTGCCGTCCGGCGCTTCGACCGCGAATGCGAGGTATTGCCCGGCATCACGGCCCTGCCGTCAATCGGCCATACGCCGGGACATAGCTGTTACATCCTTCGCTCATGCGGTGAGGCGATGATTATCTGGGGCGATACGGTTCATGTGCCCGAAGTGCAGCTTGCCGATCCCGATGTGGGGATGATCTTCGACACGGATACGCCTGCCGCTGCCGTTTCACGCCGCAGGATATTGCAGCGCTGCGTCGATGAAGACCTGCTGGTGGGCGGGATGCATATTCATTTTCCCGGCTTTGCGCGCATTCGTCCGGGCTATGAAGGCGCTTACCGTTTTGTTCAGGAACAGTGGCTGCATGGCTAAAAATCATTGGCCTGAAAATTCTGGGAACCTAATATGATCCGGGGAGAATTGTAATGCCGACAATGAGAATCTTTGATGCACCGGAACCGGGTGGTCCCGAAGTCCTGCGTTTGATGACTGCTGAGCGTCCAAGCCCCGCATCCCACGAGGTGCTGATCCGCGTCGGCGCTGCCGGGGTAAACCGGCTCGATGCGATGCAGCGCGCAGGCGTCTATCCCTTGCCTGCCGGTGCCAATCCGGTACTCGGTATCGAATGCGGCGGCGAGGTGGTCGAGGTGGGGTCTCAAGTGCGCGGCATAGAACCCGGCATGCGGGTTGCAGCGCTTCTTTCAGGCGGGGGCTATGCCGAATATGCGGTTGCCGACTGGCGGCATGTGGTCGTGGTCCCATCGCAATGGGATGATGTGCGCGCGGCTGCGGTGATCGAGACTTTTTGCACGGCCAATGAAACCCTGTTCGAACTCTCACGCCTTGAGGCGGGCGAGCGGGTATTGATCCATGCAGGCGGCAGTGCGGTCGGCAGTACGGCCATCCGCATGGCGCAGCATATAGGCGCAGAAATTATCACCACGGTCGGGCGCGAGGACAAGGCGCAGCGCCTGCGCGACTGGGGGGTGGATCACGTACTCAACTATCGCGAAGTGGATTTTGCCGAAGCGATCTGCGACATCTATCCCGACGGTATCGATGTGGTGGAGGACTTCGTTGGGCCTGCCTATCTGGCGCGTCATATTTCGCTGCTGCGCTGGCGCGGGCGGCTTGCTTTCGTGGGGCTGCTTAGTGCGGGCAGCGCGGAGATAGATGTCCCTGCCGTCCTCACCAAGATGCTGCAATTGTGCGGCTTTACGCTGCGCCCGCATTCGCCCGAGGAAAAGGCGCAAGTGGTCGAACGTTTTCGCCAGCGCTGGCTGCCGCTTCTGGCAAGCGGTGAGATCGAGCCGGTCATTCACGCGGTGCTGCCGTTTGAAGCGGCGGTGGAGGCCCATCAAATGCTGGAGGCCAGCGACAATTTCGGCAAGATTATCCTGCGGTTCTGACAGAGGGGGGCCAGCCGCGCGCCCGAAGGGCCTATTTTCCGGGTTTGCCGGACAGGTCCTGCGCTGCTTTGAACGCTGCATCCAGACCGGCCCCGACCGCTTTTTCAAAGCCGTTCTCGCGCATGGCGATAATGCCCGCTGCTGTCGTTCCTTTATAATCGACAAAGGATTTCACCGTCTCCTGCGGGGAGGCTCCGTTATGTTCCTGAAGCCGTCCGGCTCCTATCAGAACCTGCTCTGCGGCACGGCGTGCAATATCTTCCGGCACACCTTGCGCCGCCGCGTGGTCGATCATCGCCTGGGCGAGCAGAGCCGGAAATGCCGCTCCCGAGCCGGACATGGCTGTGAAATAATCTATATGTCCCTCGGCGCTTACGGCATCGACGCTGCCGCAGCTTTCGAAAAGACGGCGAACTGTGTCGGCGTCATCGGGTTCGGAGGAAACGAGGAAGTACGGCGTATAGGAAAAACCGATCTCCGCTGCTGCATTGGGCAGCGTACGCGCGACACGGGAACTGCCGGTTTTCTGGCGGATTTCTTCCGCGTCTACCCCGGCCATGACGGAGATGACGAGTTTGCCTGTCGCATCGATGTCGATGGAGTCCCAGTCGGCAGGGCGCACGGAGAGGATGATAATGTCGGAATCCTGGACCAGTTGTCTGTTGTCGGCTGTCCACGCGCAAGGCAGGGCATTTTGCGGCTTTCCGCTTCTGTAGGAGCAAATCAGCCTTTCAGCCGGAACCGTGCCTGAATCGAGCAATGCCCTGGCGATCGCCGTACCCAGCCATCCCGCGCCGCCGATGATGCCTACGCGTCCGATACTTGTCATATTTTCCAGACCTTTCTTATAACGGAATAATTGTTCACACCGGCAAACTGTTGAGGTTCCACAACTAGAGCGGTTCCAGTTAACACGGAATTGGAACCGCGTCTCAAGCCTTTGTTTTATCGCATTATCCCACGCAAAACCGTTTCACACTTTTGCTGGAAATGCTCTAGACGGTACTCGCCCCGCCTGTCGTGCGACGGCGCTGCAGAGCACCTTTCGAGAAACGGTCGAGAAGAATGGCAATCGCCACGATCGACAATCCGGCCCGCAATCCCAGTCCCATTTCCATTCGTGTCAATCCACGCGTGACTTCGGCGCCAAGACCGCCTGCGCCGACCAGTCCGGCGAGAACCACCATTGCGAGCGACAGGAGGATGCACTGGTTGAGCCCGACCAGAAGCGTCGGCGCGGCCAAGGGAATTTCGATCTTGAACAGGATCGCGCGTGGCGACGCTCCGGTGGCGCGGCCCAGTTCCTTGAATTCCTTCGGCACCTGATTGAAAGCAAGCGTCGTCAGCCGCAGCATTGGAGGAATGCCATAGATGATCGTCGCCATGATCGCCGGAACACGGCCCAGGCTGAAAATCATGACAGCGGGAATGAGATAGACCCAGGGGGGGACGGTCTGCATGATGTCCAGCAACGGCCGGAGGGCGGTTTCAAGCCCTCTGTGACGCGAGGCCAGAATGCCAAGGGGAAATGCAATCGCCACGGCGATGACAACGGCTACCGTCACGAGCGCCAATGTCTGCATCGAGGCTGTCCACAGACCGGCGAACAGGCAAAACAGCAGGGCGACCGCCGTTATCGCCGCCACCCGCCAACTGACGAAAACGGCTGCAAGAATGACCGCTGCCATGATTACCGCATAGGCTGGCGGAAACAGCAGAACACGTTCTATGGCCCCCAGCACCGTCTCTATGGATGTCGCCAGTGCATTGAAAAATGGATGGAAATTCTTGTTGAGCCAATCCACGACCGGAGCCAGATATGCGCCCGGCGAAAACCGCAACAGGTCGAAATTCATTTTCCATCTCCCCTCTTGTCGCTGGCTGCGGCCTGCGTGAGCCGGTCCAGCACCATGGTCAGGACGACAATGGCGATCGCGGCATTGATCGAAGTGGCGATGTCGAGCGTGCGAAGGGCGCCATAGATCGTTTCACCAAGCCCTCCCGAGCCGACAATGCCTGCGATAACCACCATGCCGAATGCCATCATGATGCTCTGGTTGATCCCGGCCATGATGCTCGGCATGGCGAATGGAAGCCTGATCTTGAAAAACATTTGCCAGGGGGTGAGGCCGGTGGCCTGACCCAGTTCGATGAATTCGCGCGGTGCCATGCGAAGGCCCAGCGAGGTCAGGCGGATGGCGGGCGGCATGGCGATGATGACGGTTGCCGCAAGCGCGGTCGCAGGCCCATAGCCCAGAAGCGCAATCGCCGGAAGCAGATAGATATAGGGCGGCAGGGTCTGGATCAGGTCGAGGACCGGAGCGAGGAAGCGGTCGAGCGGGCGGGAGAATCCAGCCGTAATGCCGATGGGAATGCCCAGAAGAAGCGCGAGAAGCGTTGCGGTAATCACCATGGCCAGCGTGCTCATGGTCTGCGGCCACAGCCCCATCACCGCGCAAAACAGCAATGCCAGCCCGATAAGAACGCCCGATAAGGCATTGATCAGTCGCCACCCAAGCAGGGCTGCGACAATGCCGATCACATAGCTGGGCGGAAACTGCAACAGCCAGTGCACCCCGTCATAAACCCCTTCGAGCACGCTGCGGAAGAAGTCGAACAGCCAGCCGCCATTCTCGCCAATCCAGCTAAGAGCGTCCTCTGTTCTGCTATCGAAACTATCGGTGATGGCGGCGGTGTCCATTTCACTTCCCCGAACGAATAGATGGTTCAGATATAGGCCCCCGACCGCGCTCAATGGGCGCAGGTCGGCTTATGCTGCAAGAGGTTCCTTGTCCGGCAGACCGGCCACTCCGCGCAAAAGATCATGAATGGTGACGATTCCGATCATGGCGCCGTCCTCGACCACGGCTATCGTATCGCGACCGGATTTTATCGTGAGTTCAATAAGATCACCAATATCGTCCGCAGGCGAAGCCTTGGGGAGTGTGTTTATGTCTCCATGGGGCTGCCTCGGTCTATATTCGGCGATGGGCCGCATGATCGAGCGCGCCTTGACCAGATGAATGCGTGAAATGCCCGCCACGAAATCCGCCACATAATCGTCAGCGGGTCTGGTGACGATTTCTTCGGCTGTTCCCACCTGCACGATGACGCCGTCCTTCATGATCGCGATGCGATCACCCAGCCGGATGGCTTCTTCGAGATCATGAGTGATGAAGACCGATGATTTGCCAAGCGATTTGGCAAGACGGCGGAACTCATCCTGCTGCTGGCGACGGATCAAGGGGTCCAGTGCGCTGAACGGCTCATCCATGAGAATGATTTCGGGATCGGCGGCGAGGGCCCGCGCAAGGCCGACGCGCTGCTGCATGCCGCCGGAGAGTTCGGCGGGAAGCCGCCCCGTCCAGTCGGCAAGACCGACTTTCTCAAGGGCGGCGAGCGCTGTTTTGTTGCGTTCTTCTTTTGCAATGCCCTGCACCTCAAGGCCGAAGGCGGCATTTTCCAGCACGCTCCTGTGAGGAAGGAGCGCCACATTCTGGAACACCATGCCGATATGGCGCGCCCGCATCTGGCGCAGCTCGGCGGCATTGAGCCGGGCGATGTCCTTCCCCTTGATCATGATCTTGCCGAGGCTTGGCTCGATGAGGCGGTTGAGCAGCCGGATCAGCGTAGACTTGCCGCTGCCCGAAAGTCCCATCACGCAGAAGATTTCTCCACGCCGGAGCTGGAAGCTGGCGTCCGAAACGCCGACGACGCAATTATACTCCTGCAAAATCTGCGTTTTCGTCAAACCGCGCTCCGTGACCGCCTTCACGGCGGCAGCGGAATTCGTGCCGAAAACCTTCCAGACGGACTGGCAGTCGACCAGAACCTCGTTCGTGTCGATGTTTGAGGATTTCATCTTCCCTCCACGGGTTTCGCTCGCCACTGGTGTTCCGGGCCGTCCGGCTTCCTGCCGGACGGCCCGGCCATCGGATTACTCGCTTTTGATATTGCTCCAGCGTTTCATGAGATCGCCGTGATTGCCGATCCAGTCGCTGATAGCGTCATCCATTGTCTTGCCGTCGCTGACGGCTGCATTGATGGCGGTTATGTCTGCGAGCGGCACATAGACGCTGGCGAGCAGTTCGCGCGCATGAGGATGGTCCGCGGAAAAGCCGCTCTTGCCGATCCAGTAATAGGACTGCGGTGGCGGGTAGACGCCCTTGGGATCCTTGAGGAACTTGACGTCATATTTCTGCATCATCCAGGATGGTTCCCAGAGCGTGACGGCAACCCACTCATTGCGGTCTATGGCCGATTTCAGCGCGGCGGTCATCGCAGCCGTGCTGCCTTCAACGAGCGGAAGCTTGATGTCATATGCCTTGATGGCCTCGCCGGTTTCCCGCATCAAGCCCGCACCGGGTTCGATGCCGACAATCTTGTTGCCAAACTTGTCGGCATTCTCGTTCAATTGCTCGATAGAATCGATCTCGACATATTTCGGTACGGCGATGCCGTCGAACAGGCCGTGCGAGACAGGCGAGATTTTTTCGAGCTTGTCCTTGTTCTTGTCCCAGTAATCATGGGCGACATAATCGGTCTGCGAGGTGAGGATCTGAATGTCGCCCTTGGAGAGTGCGGCATAGGCGATACCCCATTCCGAGAACGGAACCACCTTCACGGTATAACCGGAATCCTCAAGGACTTTCTTGGTGATGCCGGTGATGGGAAGAAGGTCTTCCCACGACATCGTTCCCATGGTGATCGTCTTTTCCTCCGCCTGGGCAGACAGCATGCTCATGCTGACCACCGCTGCCGTGCAGAAGGTTTTCCAGAAATTCTTCATTGCGCTTCCTCCTCGTGTTGTTCCCTGTATCTAAAGCCTGCACCTATCCCCCGGTTAAGGCTTCATATTGCGCGAGCGATCATCCTTCCCGACCGGCGCGCAATTCCTGCAAACGGATCATCGAATTGATGCCGAGCCATGCGAGAGGCTTCGGCGGAAGCCGCGAAGGCTCCGCATGATCCATATATTCATCGAGCTGGCTGGAGACAGTTCCTGTTGCAAGCTCCGCCGCCATCTTTCCTGCGAGCGTGCTTTTGACCGTGCCAAGACCGTTTTCACAGCAGGCGGAATAAAGTCCTTCTTCCACCTCGCCAAAGGCAGGCACATGGTTAAGGCTGAGACACAGCCTTCCCGCCCAATTATAATCGAACCCTATGCCGGCCAGTCCCGGAAACCGTGCTTCCAGCGAACGGCGTTGTATTTGCGCCATTCTGCCCATGCGCTGGGCCGGGACTGTCAGGGCCGTATCGTAAGTATATCTTGTGCGGATGATGATGCGTGACTGGTCGCCGATGGTGATCTTGCGAAGGGTTGCTCCCATTGCATCGGCGGGAAGCAGCGCCCATTTTTGCTGACCTGAAATCTGGCGCCCGAAATCATCAGCCGGAAAAGGCGCGGTCATCGAGGCGTAGGCGAAGATATGCATCAGGCGCCCGGTATAATGTCCGAAATCCTCGATATGGCCGTTTACGCAAACAATGACCCTGGGCGCGCTGACCGCACCGCGCGGGGTATGAGCCGTCCAGTTTGCTCCTTCGCGTTTGAGCGAAGTGACGGGCGAGCGCTCGAACAGGTCTATCCGGCGTGCCAGACCGGCAGCGAAGTCGCGGATATAATCGGCGGGCTGGATCAGGGCCGCTCCGGGCGTGTAAAGCCCGCCCAGATAATAATCCGAGCCGGTGATGTCGCGCATTTCGGCGGCATCGAGAAAACGATGCGCTTCGCCCGCGCTGCTCAGGGAGTGGCCGAATTTCCGGTTGAGCTGCATGCCGCGCGGTGTGGCGGCTGCGTTGATCTTTCCTGCCGGATCAAAAGTCGCGCGCGACATGCCATATTCTGCGGCGGCGTCGGCTGCAAAGGCGATGGCGGTGCGGTTTTGCGCCATTTCCAGCCGGGTGGCGTCCACGCCCCCGCTTGAATATTCGCTGGAAGAAAGATTGTGCGGGACATCGATCATGAAGCCCGAATTGCGTCCCGACGTGCCTTTGGCGACTTCGCTCGCCTCCAGCATGACAATCCTGTCATCGGGCCTGAGTTGAAGCAGGCGGCGCGCGGCGGAAAGGCCTGCAAAACCCGCGCCGATCACCAGCCAGTCGGCAGTCATGTCGCCCTCAAGGCTCCGGGCGGGAAATGATCGCTCGCTGAGCGCTTCCCAACCCGAAATGCCATTTTCCATGGGCAAACGTTTGACGGCCCCTGAGATCATCGCACGGTCTCATCTACGGAACGTTCGGAGACATCGATCCAGATCGTTTTGAGTTCGCAATAATTGTCGTGGGCGAAGATGGATTTGTCGCGACCGCCAAAGCCGGATTCCTTGTAGCCGCCAAACGGGGCGGTTGCATCGCCTTCGCCAAAACAGTTGACGGTCACGATACCGGCGCGGATTTCACGCGACAGCCTGATCGCGTTGCGCAGGTTTCCGGTATAGACGGATGCTGCCAGGCCGTAATTGGTATCGTTGGCCAGCGCTATCGCTTCCGAGATGGAATTGAAGGTCGTCACTGAAAGGACCGGCCCGAAAATCTCTTCCTGAAACAAGCGGCTTTCAGGCGTAACACCGTCCACCACGGTCGGCTCGATATAGATGTCCTCATGCGTGCCGCCGCCATTGACGATGGAGAGATTTTCGGTCTTCGCCTCATCGAGAAAGGATTTGACCTTCTCGAAATGAGCCTTGCTGACGAGCGCCCCGATGCGGTTTTCCGGGTCGAGCGGGTCGCCGGTCTTCCATTCGCGCATATAGGCGCTGATCCGTTCAAGCAGTGCGTCCTTCACCTTCGCATGCACGACAAGCCGTGACGTCGCCGAACAGTTCTCGCCCATGTTCCAGAATGCGCCATTGACCACCTGCTCGGCGACAAGGTCCAGATCTTCCGCATCATCGAGAACCACCGCCGGATTCTTGCCGCCGCATTCGAGGACGACGCGCTTGAGATTGGAATCGGCTGCATAGCGCAGGAAGTGACGACCGGTCGGCGTCGAGCCGGTAAACGCCACCATATCGACATCCATATGCCGCCCGATCGGCTCGCCGACCTCCTTGCCGCCGCCGGTGACGACGTTGAAGACGCCAGCCGGAATCCCGGCTTCATGCGCCAGTTCAGCGGCGCGCAGCGTGGTCAGCGATGTTTCGAGAGCCGGCTTCACGATGACCGAGCAGCCCGAGGCGAGCGCCGGACCGATTTTCCAGGCGAGCATGAGAAGCGGAAAATTCCACGGCAGCACACAGCCCACGACGCCGACCGGTTCGCGCACGATCATGGTCAGGGCGTCGATGCCGACAGGGGCGGTATGATCATAAAGCTTGTCGATGAGTTCGGCGTGCCAGCGAATGGTGTTAATGGTGTCGGGTATATCGACGGTCTGGCATTCGCGGATCGGCTTGCCGCTATCGAGGCTCTCCATAACGGCAAGCTCATGCCGGTTGCGCTCCAGAAGCCTGGCAAATTTCAGCAGAACGGCCTTGCGTTCGGCGGGCGACTGGTTGCGCCAGCGACCATCCTCGAAGGCGTCACGGGCTTTGATCACTGCGAAATCGACGTCGGAGGAATCACAGGCGGCAATTTCTGCCAGCACTTTCCCGGTCGCCGGATTGATCGTCTTGAAGGTCTTGCCGGAACCGGCAGGGCGGAAAGCGCCGTCGATGAAGGCATTGGCGGGGAGCTGGATATTCGCAGCAAGGGCGCTGTATTCGGCGGCGGTCAAAGGCTCATGCATGATTGGCTCCCGATGTGATCTGGGCGACGGTCCGCTTCAAGGTGGTGATGACAGTCTGGAGGGTCCGCTTTTCCTGCGTGTCGAGCGGGCGCAGCGGCGGGCGCAGTGATCCCGCCTTCAGGCCGGTCAGTTCGCATCCATGCTTGATGGACTGCACGAATTTTCCGCATTCGAGAAAATCCATCAGCGGCAGCATGGCTGTCATGATCGCGCGGCCCTTGTCGAAATTCTTTTCGATCACGCAGGCTTCATAAAGCGCGACATGCTCGCGCGGGACGAAATTGGACCCCGCGCATACCCAGCTGCGCGCACCCCAGGCGAAAAACTCCAGAGCCTGATCGTCCCAGCCGCAGGAGAGCGCGATATGGGGAAACTTTCGCGCCAGCAGATGGAGATTGGCCATATCGCCGGTGCTTTCCTTGATGGCGATAAAGTTCTTCGACTTGCCGACGCGTGCGAAATATTCCTCGCCCATGGCCACGCCCATCCGGGCGGGATAATTATAAAGCATGATCGGAAGATTGGCCGCGCGATCGATCGTCAGCGCATGCACTGCATTTTCTCGTTCCGTGGGCAATGCATAGGGCGGCGATGAGACCAGAAGCGCATCGGCGCCAATCTCTTTTGCATGTCTTGCATATTCGACCGAATCTTCGGTCCGAATAGCGCCGGTTCCGATAATGAGGGGCAGCCGGGTGCCGATCACGTCCTTTGCATAGGCCGCCAGATCGACCCGTTCCTGCGCGCTCTGCGCATAATATTCGCCCGTCGAGCCGCCGACCACGATGCCATGGACCCCCGCTTCGATCAGCGATTCCAGCACGGCTGCATATGCCTCGCGATCAATCTGCCCGTCTGGATGAAACGGTGTGATTGCCGGTGTATAAATACCTTCAAACTTCAAGATTGCTTCTCCATTGATGCGGCGGGCAATTCATTACGTGTGTCTGCCTTTATTCCTTCCGGGGCGATGTAGAGCTCCATGTTCTCGCGCGAGAGTTCCCAGTGCTCGAATACGAGATCAACGACCATATCTTCGTCACGGGAGGCGAGAGCCGCTATGAAACCATCGTGATGATCGACGGCCAGTTGCAGGCGCTGGCGCATGTCGTCGTTGCGGGGGCGGAAGAAAGTATGTCCTATGCGGGCATGGTCGATCAGGAGTCGGCCAAGACTGGGCTGTAAATAGGGGTTGCCGGTCATTTCGCCGAAGATTTCGTGAAAACGATTATTCTCAAGAACCATGGCAAGCCCGTCGCCGACCATGCTCGCCGCGCGAAAGCGTTCCTGCGTGTTCTTGAGGTCCGTAAGGTGCTGGGGCTTGTAATTCTGCACTGCAAGCCTGCCGATTGCGGCATAAATCATCGGCGCCACCAGGAAGAAGTGCCGCAGCGTCTGATGGTTCATCGGGCTGACGCGCGCGCCGCGATTGGCGCGAATTTCGACATAGCCTTCGCCTTCCAGACGGCGAAAAATCTCGCGGACCGGCGTGCGGGACAAGCCGTAATTTTCCCCGAGGCCGACCTCGTCAAGATCCTGATCCGGATCAAGCTCCATGGTCAGGATCTGACGTTTCAAATCGTCGTAAAGGTTATGCTTTCCATTCTTCATCGAGATCCTCCTGCGCGAAACCGTGGCAATAGCCAATCCCGGCGCATCATCGACGCTGGGAACTGTGCAATGCCGGAAACGACGTGTCAATCAAATTGTATAATCTGCGTATAATTTAATTCATGATACGTGTATAATATGGCATATTGGAGCTGCCCTGAAAGCAAAAACCGGAGCGGCAAGCCGCTCCGGCTGGTTGGTGAAGGTGCGTCTGGATCGGATCGAGCCGCATTGCAGGCATTCCGGGCAGGCATTCCGGCCTGCGCCGCTCGAAAGTTAAATCGTTACTGCGACCTACGGTAAATATCGTTGCGTGTTTGCGGCACCGGCGAAAGGCCGCGCCTGCGTTTTGAGGCGAGTGTCTGGTTGATCTGTACGGTGCCGCGTTCAAAAGCCAGCGCACAGCCGGAGAGATAAAGCAGCCAGAGGCGTGCTTTCTGATACCCCACTTCTGCGACGGCCCGGTCGAAATTGGCATTGAGACGCTCTGCCCACAAGCGGCAGGTCTGGCCATAATGCTCGCGCAGATTTTCGACGTCATGCACTTCGAAACCGTGACCTTCGAGATTTTCGATGGTCATTCCGAGGTGATCAAGCTCGCCGCCGGGAAAAATATACTTCACAAGCGCAAGATGTTCGGCGCTTTTGCGCTTGAAAGCTTTTTTGTTTTTCTTCATCCGGCGCGTGATGGCATGATGCATATAAAGGCCGCCCGGCCGCAGCAATCGCCTGACGGATTCGAAATAAATATCGTAATTGGCGTTGCCGACATGTTCGAACATGCCGATGGATGAGATCTTGTCGAATTCCCCTTCAAGCTCCGTATAGGATTTGACATGTATGGTGATCTTGTCTTCCAGCCCGGCGTCCTTGATGCGTTGCCTTGCCAGCTCGGTTTGCGCTTCCGATAATGAGACGCCCGTTCCGGTGACGCCATAATTCTGTGCGGCATAGATGAGGAAAGCGCCCCAGCCGCAGCCAATGTCGAGCAGCCGGTCTCCCGGCTCAAGGCGTAATTTCCGGCAAATCAGTTCAAGCTTGTCTTTCTGCGCCTGATCGATGCTGTTGGCCCAGTCGGTGAAATAGCCGCAGGTGTAAACCATGCGTTCGTCCAGAAAGAGCTGATAAAACGCATTGGAAACATCGTAATGGTGGGTGATCGCTTCCTTGTTTGATCCGCTTGCGAAAGGGGATTTGCCCGCGCCATCGAAATCCGCTTGTCGCTTTCTGGAAAAAAGCAGCGATGGAACATCCTTCAAAAGCTGCCACTTGGGCAAAGCCCTGATCCGCTCCTTGAGATGACCATCGATCTTCCGGCTGGCAAGATCGAAGATAGTGCCATTTTTGATGTCGATTCGGCCTGATGCCCATATGTCGATGAGAGAATCGTAATTGGGCTTTAACAGCAATTGCCGCACGACCGATGGATCATTGATCAGAAGGACCGGGCCGTCAAAACTCCCGATCCGCGTGCCGTCCCACAGTTCTACGGTAAATTGCGGTCTGATGGTTTCGACCACCATGCGCAGGATGCGTATTACTGCCGGATTCTCTATCGTCATTTGATACCTTTTGAGCAATGATCATCCACGCAGCCTTCTCCCGCAAGGGATAGTTCAGTATGGCCGTGACACTTCCTAATGTGCAAGTGAATTCAGTAATTGCATATATTTCAGCGCGAGAGGGTTCGATGCTCGATTTCAAACGCAGTCTGCGCATCGGTTCAATGATGTTGATTGCGGCCATGACTTTTTCTCGCGCAAGCTTTGCGGGCGTTTGCAATCAGGAGAATGTCGCGGGCGTAAAATATAATTTATGCACTGTCGAACCCGGAAAAGCAGATTTGCGGCTGTTCTGGAAAAATGCCGACGGCAAAGCCTATCGCCATTTTTCAAAGCTCGCCAAGGCTATCGAAGGAGAAGGCGGAAAGCTCGTCTTCGCGCTCAATGCCGGAATGTATCAAACCGACTTCTCGCCCATGGGACTATATATCGAAGATGGGCAGCAGCTTCACGCCGCAGACCTGACGCAGTTTCGAGTGCCATCCGGGCAAGTGCCAAATTTTTACAAGAAGCCGAATGCCGTTTTCTATCTTCATGGCGAACAAGCGGGAATTCTGCCGACAAGCGAATTTATCAAGCGCCGTCTCAAGGCGCGTTACGCGACGCAGTCGGGACCGATGCTGGTCATCGACAACAAGATTAACCCGATCTTTATTGCAGGATCGAAATACCGCACCCGCCGTAGCGGTGTCGGCATTTGCCGCGATGGAAATATTCGTTTCGCCGTCAGCGAGGACAGCGTGAATTTTTATGATTTCGCGCGCTTGTTCCGCGATCATCTGAAATGCCCGGTCGCGCTCTTTCTGGATGGCGGGAGAGGGGCGGGGGTCTTTAGTCCGGAACTGGGGCGTAATGATATATCCTGGCATGGTGGTTATGGCCCGCTCATCGGCCTGATCCAATAGGCGGGCAGGGCCGTTTACATGCAATGCCGGCCCGATCCGGGAAAATTGCAGGGTGGATGTGCGGTCGGCAGGCCGCAAGGGAGCTGGATTGCCGCAATTATCGTGATGACCGGATGCATATGCATGCGGTGTTGGATGCGAGCGGCTCCTCGGCGCAGCCTGACATGTGTTTTAAGCGCCATTTTGTATTTATTGTGCTTGACGTGGGCGGGCAATTGATCCCAAATATGTTAACGTTATCATCAGTCGCATGAAGGTTAAGTTGTTTTCGCAGGAAAGGTTTGCGAATTGGCCGGGAAAAACCTGCTGCCTGCATTCTCGAAATACCGGCTCGAAATACCGGCTCGAAATACCGGCTCGACATACCGGCTCGACATACCGGGCGCTGAATACATGGAATGGTTGCCGGGAGCTCATCCTGCCATCTTTTGGCGATGGGCATTGCAAAGTTGGATGGTAAAAATACACTCGACCCGATTCATCAAGTCTGAGACCGAACTCGTATCGGCATGAAAGCCTGAAATGCAGAAGATGACGATCCCCACCGTGACTCAGGATCCCGTTGCCCGTGTTCCGAGCAGCGAGAGCGAAAAAGCCTCGCTGAGTGGTCCTGAGGTGCGGATCGAAGCGGTCGCAAAGCGCGCCGGTGTCTCGACGATCACCGTCTCGCGCGCGTTGCGCAAGCCGGAGATCGTGGCGGAGGAAACCCGCGCCAGAGTGGAAGAGGCGGTCCGGGTGACGGGGTTCAGCCTTAATCCGCACGCCAGCGCCCTGCGGACGGGGCGCTCAAATATGGTTGCCGTTTTTGTGTCCTCGACGGCCAGCGAACAGTTCCTGTTGGCCGCCGATGCATTTGCCGACGTCATCGAGCCTCTGGGATATGAAGTCGTGGTGGCGCGCACCTCATATTCCTATGAGCGCGAAATCCGCTTGACGCGCAGCCTGTCGCAAATTCGACCGGCAGGCGCCTTCATTACCGGCATGATCGAGCAGGAACTCAATCGTGATCTATTCCGCCGCCTCAACGTGCCAATCGTGGAAAGCTGGGCCTATTGCGACACGCCTATCGATATGCTGGTGGGGGTTTCAAATACGGATGGCGTGGCATCGATGGTGCAATATCTGGCGCAGCGCGGCTATCGCCGCCCGGCCTTTATCGGGCGCGCCTATGGGCGGGGACTTATCCGGCATACGGCCTTCAAGAAGGAATGCGCAAGGCTTGGCCTTCAAACGGCAGGAGATATTCTTGTGCCGACAGTCCGCTCAAAGGAAGACGGCCGCGTCGCCTTCGCGGAGCTTCTGCGCGAAGGGAAGTCCCCCGATGTGGTTTTCTGTGTCAATGACCTTCTTGCCTGCGGTGCTTTGCTCGAAGCGACCGCGCGCGGCTTGAGGGTGCCCGAAGATATAGCCATTACGGGGTTTGGAAACAGCTCATTGATGCAGGAGCTGCCGCCGGGCATCACCACGGTGTCGGTCGATGCGACGGAGTTGGGCCGTCAGGCCGGTAAGATGCTTGCTGCCCGGTTGACCGGAGCCGGTCCTGAAAATGACAGGGTGCTCATGCCCCTTACCTTGATTCAGCGGGGATCGTCCTGAGCATCCGATTTCAAACTGCCCTGTTGGGCTGCCCATCGTTCTTTTCCAAAACCGCTTTTCGCTTCCCGGCTGATGCCGGAGCGAGGCCTTCTTCAAGCAAGGATCGCTGAAAGATAAAACCGAGTTCTCATCTGGCGTTAGAATGTTAACGTTATCACAATCGAAAGATGCAAATCATGAATAAATATGCCGGGATCAATCGGGAAGAAGCAATTTCCCTGTTGTCGAGCTTTATCAGGGTGCCTTCAATCAACCCTGCATTCCGCACCGAAAATGACACTGAATCGACCTATTTCGGCGAAGAAGCGGTTGCGGAAGTGCTCTGCGAGTGGCTGGAAGCAGCCAATATCGATTGCAGCATGGAAGCAGTCGAACCGGGACGGCCAAACCTGCTCGCCCGTGTCAAAGGCCGCAGCGGTGCGAAGAAAATGCTCTGGGAAGGGCATCTGGATACGGTGCAGGTTACCGGCATGGCGGATCCTTTTACACCGCGACTGGAGGGCGACAGGCTTTATGGACGCGGTGCAGTCGATGATGGGGCAAGCGTCGTGGCTTTCATGCTGGCCATGCGTGCGCTCAAGGCTTCGCCGCCGCAGGCGGATGTCGATTTTCTCGCTGCCATGGATGAAGAATTCAGCTTTCGCGGCATAGTGCATCATCTGGCCAGGAAAGATCATTATGATCTGGGCGTGGCCGGGGAGCCGACATCGCTGCGGGTCGTGCGGGCCTGCAAGGGGACCGTGCGCTGGTGGGTGAATGTCGAGGGCAGGAATGCCCATACCGGCAAGCCGGAAGAGGGCATTAACGGCATCACCATCGCGCGCCGTATTCTTGAGCTTTATGATGCTGAAATGCAGCGCCGGGCGAACGTGCATCCGCTGCTGGGCCCGGCAACGCTGACCTGCACGGCGATTGAAGCGGGCGTCGGCCCGAATACGGTTCCCGCAGCGTGCCGTATGCGTTTTGATTACCGCTTCCTGCCATCCGAGCCGGGACTGGAAGTGCATGCCGCGTTCAAAGCCGCGGCGGAAGCCGCCGCATCGGAGTTTCCCGGCGCGACGGTTACGGTGGAAGCGCCTTTCGTGAATTCGTCGGCCATGGATAACCCGGAAACGAGCGAGATCGTGACCCGTATGGGCAGGATTTGCGCTGCTTACGGGGTCGAAGCCGAGTCGATCGGGGTTCCCTATGGCTCGGATGCGACGA
This sequence comes from Falsochrobactrum shanghaiense, assembly GCF_003149535.1. Lineage (GTDB taxonomy): Bacteria > Pseudomonadota > Alphaproteobacteria > Rhizobiales > Rhizobiaceae > Brucella > Brucella shanghaiense. Next base: position 310,890 of record NZ_QGDB01000002.1, read on the forward strand.
AAATGGTGGATATTGGTGGAATTCCGACCATTATCTTCGGACCGGGCAGTATCGATAAGGCGCATGCCCTGGATGAATTTGCGGAAATCGAGCCTATTGTCCAAGCTGCAAAAATGCTTGTCGATCTGGCTCATGATCTGGAAGCGCCGCTATAAGGCGCGTTCCGTTGCCGATGTAAGGGGGGGGCGGTTTCTGTGTCGTTGAAATCACAGAAACCGCCCTTTAAATCATTGTTTTATCAAATTATCTTCTTGCAGGCGCTTTAAATGAAAGTGCCTTATGAGGGCAAGCCGGCGCCGCAAACGGCGACGGTGATTTTCTCTCCCTGCTGCGCCTTGTAGGCGCCCGAGAGAAGGGCTGCGACGGCGGCTGCTCCGGCGGGATCTGCCGCAATGCCCATTTCAAACCAAAGCCATTTTGCGGCTTCGCTCATATGCGCATCTTCGATCAGCACATATTCATCGATCACCTTGCGCGCCTGTGCAAAAAGGGCATCATCCGTCCGGCGACAGGACATGGTTGGAATTGCGCTCGTGATACGAGGGAGGGTGACAACTTCGCCTGCCGTAGCCGAATCATGCAATGTCGGGGAACCGAACGGCTCAACCACCACGACCTTGATATTGGGATTAAGCGCCTTGAACGCTGTTCCGGCACCGGTCACGAAGCCGCCGCCGCCTGCGGCGATGATGACGGTCTCTGTTTCGGGGCGGTCTTCGAATATTTCAAGCGCGACGGTTCCCTGACCTGCGACTACATAAGGGTCGGCAAAAGGATGCACATAGGTTGCATTGTCCTTTTCGGCCAGATCGCGGGCAAGCGCGTTGCAATGGTCGAAATCAGCGCCGCCGATAACGGTTTTCGCGCCCCATGCCTGCATTTTCACTACTTTTTCTGCGGCAACCGATTCGGGCAGAAAGATCGTTACGGGCACCTTGGCAATGTGGCCGCAGCGCGCCACGGCCAGTCCGTGATTGCCGCCTGAAGCCGCAACCAGCCCGTGCGCGCGCTGCTCGGGCGACAGCGACATGACGCGATTGGCAGCGCCCCGGGCCTTGAACGAGCCGGAAACCTGAAGGCATTCAAGTTTCAACGCCAGTTCACCACCGGTAACAGGCGATTTTAGCTGATCGGCGGCGAGAAGGGGTGTCCGCCGCACATAAGGCTTGATCCGCTGTGCCGCGGCGCGGATATCGTCCAAAGAAATCATTATGGTCTGCTCCCAACTAACAAAATTTTGCACTGCGCTCATGATTCTACTTGACGTCGTTGAGCGATTAGGCCCACATTATGTTAACGTTATCATCAGCGGTGTGAAAGCATTATTTGCGCGAAGAGCTGAATGAGACGCGGATGGAGGAGTGAGGAATGACAAACGCATGGCGAAGAATTTGATAAACGGCGAAATCCGTGGATTTCCATCTGATCATGCCGCTGTTTGCGTCGCCGATATTGCGAGCGTCGGTATCGATCCGCGTGACGGTTCCGCGCAATTGCCGCTGCTGACATTCGACCGTTCGGCGTGGGAGCAAAACTGCACGGCCATGTTCTCCTACCTGCATGCGGTTGGCGCCAGAATCGCGCCCCATGCAAAGACGCCGATGTCGCCCGAGCTGGCGCGTGATCTGCTGGAGCGTGGCGCCGTGGCGTTGACGGTTGCCGATATTCGTCAGGCGGCAGTCATGCTGGGGCATGGTTTCGACCGCCTCATTCTGGCCAATCAGATTGGCGGTCGGGCAAGCGGCGCCCGGTTGGGGCGGCTTCTCGCGCAGCACCCTGCGGCGCAGGTCATTCTTTATGTCGACAGCCTCGCTGCACTGGCGACGGCAGCCGAGGTTGCCGCGACCGCTGGACGGCGGATCGATTTTCTCATCGAAGTCGGCGGAGGCCGTGCGGGCGCGCGCGATCGCGCCACAGTTTTGGCCATCTTGGAAAAGCTTGCGGATTATCCTGATCTGCGTGCCGTCGGCATTGCTGCCTATGAAGGCGCGTCGGCGAGCGGCGATCTGGTGATGACGCGAAAGGCGATTGCTGAACTTCATGCTTTCGCTGCTGAGGCTTTCGCGCAATTGCGCGCATTGCAGCCGGAAGATCGCCTTATGCTTTCTTCGGGCGGGTCGAGCTTTTTCGATCTGGTGATCGAAGATCTCGGGCCAACGGTGAGTGCGGACGGCAATGCCGATCTGGTCCTGCGTTCGGGCGCAATCTTTTTCTACGATCACGGCGTTTATGCGCGAGGGCTTGCAAATCTTGATCAACGCGGCGGCTTTGCGCCTGCGGGGATAGGGCCGGCGCGCGAGGCGTTCAGGCCGGCTCTGCTTGCCTATGCCGAGGTTCTCTCAAGGCCGGAACCGGGTCTTGCCATTTGCGGCATGGGCATGAGGGACGTTTCCTTTGACCAGGGCCTGCCCGTGCCCGTGTCGCGTTATCGTGACGGCAACGCCCTGCCGGTTCCCGAAGGGGCCGAGGTGGTCAAGCTCAACGATCAACATGCCTTCCTCAGGCTTTCTGCGGATGCAGATGTCGAGGTTGGCGATATTTTTGGTTTTGGCATATCGCATCCATGCACTGCTCTTGACCGCTGGTCCTGGTTGTTCGTGACCGGGCCCGGGGGCAAGGTGGTCGATGCTTTGCCGATGCATTTCGGATAGGCTTATGGCTTCTTTGAATTTCCGCCCCTTATGGCGCTATGAGGACACCTTCATCGAAGGCATCTTCGTGACATTGAAGCTTGCGCTCATGGCGGGTGCGGCAGGGCTGCTGATCGGCCTTGTTTGCGCGCTTTTGCTGGGGCGCGGCAATCGCTATGTCACTTTTCTGATCCGGGCCTATATTGAGGTGATCCGCAATACGCCCCCGGTCCTGCAGATATTCATCATCTTCTTCATCATGCCGCAGATCGGGCTGCGCCTGCCGCCCTTCGAGGCATCGGTGGTGGCGCTGACGCTTTATTTTGCGGCTTTTGTCGCGGAAATTGTGCGCTCGGGTCTCAATTCGATTCCCAAGGCGCAGATAGAAGCGGGCCATTGCCTCGGGTTGACGAGCCTGCAGGTGTTCGTCCACGTCGTGCTCCTGCCTGCCTTGCGCAATATCTATCCCTCGCTCACCAGCCAGTTCATCCTGCTGCTGCTGGGAACATCGATCGCGTCGTTCATTTCGACCGAGGAATTGTTCCACACTGCCGCTTATGTCGACAGCCGTACCTTCCGGAGCTTCGAAGTCTATGCCTTGATTTCGGGCATCTACGTCGCGATGGTCATGGCTTTTCGTCTGCTCTTTTTCGTCATCGGAAAGCTGGCTTTCCGCTGGCCCATAGCACGCTGAGGAGAGAACAATGCGTCCTCTGGGTTTAATCGATCTCATCTCTCTGGCAGTCGCCTTCCAGTATACCGTTCTGCTGGTCATATTGGCCCTGATAATCGGCGGGCCGCTTGCGCTGGGCTTTGCCATGATGCGCGTGTCGCGATTTGCGCCGCTGCGCTGGTTCTCGGCTCTGGTGCTTCAGGTCATGCAGGGCGTGCCACTGCTGGCGCTGCTCATGTTCGTCTATTTCGGATTGCCGGTCTTTCTGGGCGTGCGCCTTCCGCCGCTTCTTGCGGTAACGGCGGCCTTCACGGTCTATACGGCGGTGTTCCTCGGCGAAATCTGGCGCGGCGGTATCGAAGCCGTCAAAAAGACCCAATGGGAAGCCGCAGCCTGTCTGGGGCTGAGCTCGTGGCAGCAATTCGCCTATATTATCGCACCACAGGCGCTCAAGGTCGCACTTCCGGCCAGTGTCGGTTTTCTGGTGCAGCTGATCAAGGGAACGTCGCTTGCAGCCGTCGTCGGCTTCATCGAGCTGACGCGCGCCGGGCAGTTGTCCGCCGCAGCCACGCTGCAACCGCTTCCTGTCTATATCACCATCGCAGCGATTTATTTCGCTATCTGTTCCCCGCTGACGTTTTTGTCGCGTAAACTGGAGACACGTCTGCATGGCGCTCGTTGAGATCAAGAACCTGCGCAAATCCTTTGGCACTCTCGAAGTGCTCAAGGATGTATCGCTCATCGTCGAAAAGGGCGATATAGTCGCCCTCATAGGCCGCTCAGGCTCAGGTAAATCCACATTGCTGCGCTGCATCAACGGGCTTGAAGAAACCCAGGGCGGTACGATTACCGTCGCCGGGCAGCCAATCAGCGCCAAGATGTCGGGCCTGCGCGAATATCGCCAGCGCGTCGGCATCGTGTTCCAGCAGTTCAACCTGTTTCCGCATATGAACGTGCTGAAGAATGTGACGCTGGCGCCGATCCTGACGGGCAAGGTGTCCAAGCCGGAGGCACGCGCGCTGGCCGAAGCCTGTCTGGCCAAGGTCGGGCTTCTTGAAAAGATCGAGGCCTGGCCGGAGCAGCTTTCCGGCGGGCAGCAGCAGCGTGTGGCTATCGCCCGCTGCCTCGCAATGGCGCCCGAGCTGATGCTCTTTGACGAGGTCACTTCGGCGCTCGATCCCGAGCTGGTGGGTGAAGTGCTCAAGGTCATGGAGGACATGGCGCGTCAGGGCATGACCATGGTGCTCGTCACGCATGAAATGGCCTTCGCCCGCAATGTGGCAAACAAGGTGGTGTTCATGCATCAGGGCCGGATTTGGGAGGAGGGCCATCCCGATCAGGTTTTCGGCAATCCGCAGACGCCGGAATTGCAGGCCTTCATCCGCACTTCGCAAAAGTAACCGTTTAATCTAAAAAGGGAGAACACAATGGGAATTAAAGCTTTCTTGGCTTCAATGGCCGTCGCGGCCACCCTGCTTGTGCCGGCAGCGGCACAGGCGGATAAGTTGCAGGATATTCTCGGCAATGGGAAAATCCGCGTGGGAATTCTGCTCGACGTACCCCCATGGGGCATGACCGATGCGGAAGGCAAGCCTACGGGTCTTGATGTGGAAGTCGCAGAACTTCTGGCGCAGGAACTTTCCGTCGATCTCGAAATCGTTCAGGTTACGGGTACGAACAGAATTCCCAATCTTCTGTCCGACCAGACCGATATTATCATCGCTGCCATGGGAGCGACCTCCGAGCGCGCCCAGCAGATCATGTTTTCCCAGCCCTATACCGCCGTGCAGCTCGGCGTTTTCGGATCGCCCGATATAGGATTCTCGGAAGACGTTTCGGTTCTCGACGGCCATACGATTGCGGTTGCGCGCGGAACCACGCTGGATCTGTGGCTGACCGATAATGTTCCGTCGGGCACCAAGCTTGCACGTTTTGACGACGTGCCGGGGGCGATGGCTGCTTATGTTGCGGGACAGGCAGATATGTTTGCTGAAAACAGCGCCATCATCTCCAACCTGCGCAAGGACCGGCCCGAGATTCAGGTTGCTCCGGTCTTTGAAATCCGTCAGTCGCCAGCGCATGTCGGCGTGACGATGGGCGAGCATAACCTGCTGCAATGGGTGAATACATTCATCTTCGCAAATGTGATGAACGGCAAATTGCCCGCCTTGCAGGAAAAATGGTTTGGAACCAAACGCGGTGCGTTCCCCGCGCTCTAAGCCAGAAGATCGGGCGCTCATTTTGTAAATGGGCGCCCGGTTATCCCGGTCTTGATACGATGTGATCATCGATTCACGGTTCATGCGATTCCGTATATACAAGAACCGCTCCACAGACATATAATCGGACAAGCGACTGTCGGCTTTCACGCCGTGTTCTCTTTTTCGTATGAATTGCTGCGCCAGACATGATAGAATGGCTGCGGCTTCCGCGGCATTTTATACATCACATTCATTTCATTAAAGTTTGGCTTGACGCTTCCGGCTGGAGAGTTGTTATTAGGTCCAATGATCGTTCTTTTACGATCGCCATCAAATTTGAGCATTGGCAAGCAAAGCTCATTTGCGACGGACACGGAATGTCTGTCGCATCAGCGATGCTTCATGTGTCCTAAGGAGATACCTATGTCAGACCAAACCAAGCCTCAACTCGCCGCTTCCACGACGGGAGCCGGTGCTCCGGCTCCAAGTGATCGCAATTCCCTGACGATCGGTTCCGACGGCCCCATCGTGCTGCACGACGTTCATTTCCTTGAGCAGATGGCGCATTTTAACCGCGAGAAAGTTCCTGAGCGCCAGCCTCACGCAAAGGGCGCGGGCGCATTCGGCGTCTTCGAAACCACTGAGGATGTCTCGGCCTATACCAAGGCAGCACTGTTCCAGAAGGGCGCTTCCACGGAAATGCTGGCGCGTTTCTCGACGGTTGCCGGTGAAATGGGCAGCCCCGATACCTGGCGCGACGTGCGCGGCTTCTCGCTTAAATTCTATACCAGCGAAGGCAATTACGATCTGGTCGGCAACAATACGCCGATCTTCTTCGTGCGCGATCCGATGAAGTTCCCGCATTTCATCCGCAGCCAGAAGCGTCTGCCCGATTCAGGTCTGCGCGACAACCATATGCAGTGGGATTTCTGGACGAACAATCCTGAAAGCGCGCATCAGGTCACCTATCTGATGGGCGAACGCGGTTTGCCCCGCACCTGGCGCCACATGAACGGCTATGGTTCGCATACCTATATGTGGATCAATGAAGCCGGCGAGAAATTCTGGGTCAAGTATCACTTCCATACCGAACAGGGCATGAAATTCTTCAGCAATGAAGAAGCTGCCAACATGGCCGGTGCGGATGCGGATTTCCATCGCCGTGATCTGTTCGACGCCATCGAGCGTGGCGAGCATCCAAGCTGGATACTTTCGGTGCAGATCATGCCTTATGCGGAAGCCAAGGCTTACCGTTTCAATCCGTTCGATCTCACCAAGACCTGGCCGCACAAGGATTATCCGCTGATCCGGGTTGGCAAGATGACGCTCAACCGTAATCCGGAGAACTTCTTCGCGCAGATCGAACAGGCGGCCTTCTCGCCCGGCAATACGGTCCCCGGCATCGGCTTGTCGCCTGACAAGATGCTGCTTGGCCGTGCTTTTGCCTATAATGACGCCCAGCGCAACCGCATCGGCACCAACTTCCATCAATTGCCGGTGAACCAGCCCAAGGTGCCTGTAAACACCTATATGTTCGATGGTCATATGACCTATCACCATACCGGCAATGCTCCGGTCTATGCGCCAAACAGCCATGGCCGCCCGTGGGCGGATGAAACCGGGCCGGTTGCGGATGGATGGGAAGCGGATGGCGAGATGGTCCGCAGCGCCTATGTATTGCGCAGCGATGACGACGATTTTGGTCAGCCCGGCGCTCTGGTGCGCGAAGTATTCAACGATGCGCAGCGTGCGGCATTGGTTGATACGGTCGCAGGCAGCCTGCTTGGCGGTGTGCGTGAGCCGGTATTGAGCAACGCCATTCAATATTGGAAGAATGTCGACGCCGACGTTGGCCAGCGCATTGAAGACAAGGTCCGTGCGGGCAGCGCACCCAAGCCTGCCGAAGGCATGGGCGAAGGCTGATAACAGGGTTTCCCGCGCAGGCGCTTATAGCGGCTGCTTGCGCGGGAGCGCGTTTCTATCTTGAATGGGGCGATGTAGTCCCGTTAAAGCGGTTCCTGTTTAAACGGGAACCGCTTTTAATTTTTATTTTATGCATTTTTTGCACAATGATCTTATGGCTTTCTGAGAGTCTTCAGAAAGGTTCGCACCGCTTTTTTTCCTTCCGTTGGAAGATCGAAAGCATGCATGGAAAGCAGCCATTCCCAGGACATGCCTTTCATCAACCAGCGAAATGCCGTTGCGGCAGAGTGAACCGACCAGGCAGGATCGAGGATTCTTTGTGCCTCGGCGCGTTCCAGGACAGCGGTCAGAATGCCGATCTGCTCGTCTTCGAGGGCAGCTTTGGCGGCCTGTATTTCTGCGAAATCATCCGCAAGATTGTTACGAAGCAGGATTGTCAGCAAACGCTGGTGCTGCTCGTCGGCAACAAGCGCATCCAGCCAGTTGCATGAGATTTTTTCGAGAAAGGATAGCGCGTCTGCTTCCGCGCTATCCAATGCGTCCAGATCGATAATGGTTTGTTGAGGCTGGCGGACCTTGTCGAACAATTCCAGAAAAATATCGGTCTTGTTCTGGAAGTGCCAGTAAATGGCACCTCTGGTCACGCCTGCGGCTTTTGCGATCTCCTCAAGGGTGGTATGAGCCAGCCCCTTTTTGAAGAAAATCAGTTCCGCGCAGCAAAGAATGGCCTCCCGCGTTTCCGCAGCTTCAGCTTTCGTTCGCCGCATTGCTCACTTCCTCTTTATGATTCACCGCCACGGATTCTTCCTTTCCGCGTACAAGCTTCATTATAAAGACAAAGAATACCGGAACGAAATAAACCGCAAAGACCGTTGCCGAAATCATCCCACCCAGAACACCGGTGCCGATGGCGTTCTGGCTTGCGGCGCTTGCGCCGCTTGCGATGGCAAGCGGAACGACACCGAGGCTGAAAGCAAGCGATGTCATCAGGATGGGGCGGAAGCGCAGTTTGCAGGCTTCGACCGTGGCATCGAGAAGCGACATTCCGTCGGCATAGAGATCCTTGGCGAATTCGACGATCAGGATCGCATTTTTCGCCGATAGCCCGATAATCGTGATCATGCCGACCTTGAAATAGACGTCGTTGGGCATGTCGCGCATCATGACGGCGAGAACCGCGCCGATGATGCCGAGCGGAACCACGAGCATGACCGAAAGCGGGATGGACCAGCTTTCATAAAGGGCTGCCAGCAAAAGGAAAATGAACAGGACCGTCAGGCCCATGAGGAAGGGCGCCTGATTGCCGGACTGGATTTCCTGCAGGGACTGGCCGGACCATTCATAGCCGAAGCCGTCCGGCAAGTTGGCGGCGAGCCGTTCCATTTCTGCAATCGCCGCGCCGGAAGAATAACCCGGAGCCGAGTTGCCGCTGATACGGACAGCCGGATAGCCGTTGTAACCGACGACCTGCAATGGCCCCTTGGTCCACTCCACATTGGCAAAGGCGCGCAGCGGCACCATGCCGTTATTTGCATTGGGCACATTGAGTTCGAGAATATCGTCCGCAGACATACGATTGTTCTCATCGGCCTGAATGGTCACGCGCTGCATGCGTCCCGCATTGGGGAAGTCGTTGATATAGGCCGAGCCGAGATTGCCGGAAATCGTCGAATTGATGCTGGCGAAAGTCACGCCGAACGTATTCGCCTTTTCACGGTCGATATTGATAATCAGCTGCGCGCCAGCGGGCATGCCTTCGATGCGCATGCCCGTCAGGACAGGGCTTTGTGCCGCAGCCGCCATGAACTGGTCGGTTGCCAGTGCAAGGGCGGTTTGTCCCGCGCCTGAGCGGTCCTGAAGACGGAAGCTGAAGCCGCCGGCATTGCCAAGGCCCTGAATAGGCGGAGGCGAAAGCGCGAAGGCTATGGCATCGCGGATTTGAAAGAGCTTTCCATTTACCCGCTGCGCCAGCGCCTGCGCCGAATTGTCGGCGTCACGTTCGCTCCAGTCCTTCAGGGTAATGAAGGCGAGGCCCGCATTGTCACCGAAACCGGAGAAGCTGAACCCATTGATAAGGGTGCGGTTGTCGACGGCGGGTTCCTCAGCGAAGATTTGATCCACTTCTTCCATGACCGCGTCGGTCCGGTTCGTGCTCGATTCCGCCGGGGTTTGCATATCGACGATGATAAAGCCCTGATCTTCGTTCGGCAGGAAGGAGGAGGGCAAGCCCATGAAGAGATAGGCCAGACCGCCGACGAGCACGACATAGATCAACATGAAGCGGCCTGCGCGACGTACAACCCAGTCGACGCCATTGGAGTATTTTCTGGTGCCTGCCTCGAAACGGCGGTTGAACCAGCCGAAGAACCCCTTCTTCTCGTGGTGTCCGGGAGCGATCGGCTTGAGGAAGCTTGCGCATAGCGCCGGGGTAAGCGACAGCGCCAGAAAACCGGAGAACAGGATGGAGACGACCATCGTCAGGCTGAACTGCTGATAGATAATGCCAACAGCGCCGGGGAAGAAGGCCATGGGGATGAAGACGGCGGTCAGCACCAGAGTGATGCCGACGATCGCACCGGAAATCTGCCCCATCGCCTTGCGGGTCGCGTCGCGCGGCGAGAGACCTTCCTCGGCCATGATGCGCTCGACATTTTCCACCACGACAATCGCGTCGTCGACCAGAATGCCGATGGCGAGCACCATGGCAAACATCGTGAGCACGTTGATGGAGAAGCCGCTGGCATACATGACCGCGCAGGTTCCCAGCAAGGCGACCGGAACCACCAGCGACGGGATGATCGTGTAGCGGAAATTCTGAAGGAAGATGAACATCACCACGAACACGAGAAGCATGGCTTCGATGAGCGTGTGAATGACCTTCTCGATGGAAACCGCGACGAAAGGCGAGGTGTCATAAGGAATCTGATATTCCAGACCGGCGGGGAAGAATGTCGCCAGTTCCGCCATTTTCGCGCGCACGGCAGAAGCAGTTTCCATTGCATTGCCCGATGGGGAAAGCTGGATACCGATGGCGGCGGCGGGCTTGCCGTTGATTCTTGTCGAGAAGTTGTAGGTTTCCGCACCCACTTCGATGCGCGCTACGTCGCGCAGGCGCACGGAAGAACCATCCGGGTTGGCGCGCAGCACGATCGCTCCGAATTCCTCGGGCGATGTGAGCTGGCCCTTCACCAGTACGGTTGCCGATATTTGCTGGTTGATCGGGTTGGGGCGCGCGCCGATACGGCCAGCCGCCACCTGCGCGTTCTGCGAGGCAATCGCGTTGCTGATGTCGGCGGCAGAAAGATTAAGCCCCACCATCTTGTCGGGGTCGATCCAGATGCGCATGGCGCGCTGGCTTGCGAAAACCTGCGCGCGGCCGACGCCGTCAATACGCTGGATTTCGCCCAGAACGTTACGATTGAGATAGTCGCCCAGCCCAACGGCGTCGAGATTGCCGTCCTCGGAGATCAGCGCGACCATCATCAGGAAGCTGCTGCCGGCCTCCTGAACCTGAACGCCCTGCTGCTTGACGACTTGCGGCAGGCGCGCTTCCACGCGGCGCACGGCATTCTGCACGTCAATGGATGCCTTGGCGGAATCCGTCCCCGGTTCGAAGGTTGCGTTGATCTGGACCAGACCGGTGGCATTTGAAGTCGATTCAAAATAGATCAGGCCGTCGACGCTGTTGAGTTCCTGCTCGATCGGCGAGGTGACGCTCTGATAGACATCCTCGGGAGATGCGCCCGCATAGGTCGTATAGATCGATATTTGCGGCGGCGCCACGTTTGGATATTGCGCGACAGGAAGCATCGGGATTGCGAGAACTCCGGCAATCATGATGAAAATCGCTACGACCCAGGCAAAGATCGGCCTGGTGATAAAAAACTGTGCCATGAATTATCCGCCTTACTTAGCAGTCGCAGCTTCGGTGGCCTCGGAGGCAGCGGGATCGTTTTCCGTCAGTTGATCCGGTTTCCACGGCTGGGGATCGACGGTCGCTCCGGGCGCGGTCTTCTGGAAGCCTTCGGCGACCACGCGCTCGCCCTCTTTCAACCCTTGCGTGACAACGACGCGGTCTCCAACATTGCGACCGAGAATGACCTGACGCTGCTCGACCGCGTTGTCGTCATTGACGACCAGCAGACGCGCTGCGCCGCTGGCGTCGCGCTGGACCGCCTGTTGCGGAATGGCGATGGCTGCGGTTTCGATGCCCTGTTCGATGAGAACGCGAACATACATGCCCGGCAGCAGATCGCCGTCAGGGTTGGGGAATTCGCCGCGCAATGTCACCTGTCCGGTGCTGGCATCCACAGCCGCCTCGGAAAACAGCAAACGGCCAATATGCGGATATGCGCTGCCATCATCGAACAACAATTGCACTTCCGCCTCATTGGGACCGGTCATCAACTGGCCGTCCTGCAACGCCTTGCGAAGGCGGATCAGTTCATTGACCGGCTGGGTGAAGTCGGCATAAATCGGATCGAGCTGCTGGATGGTGGCGAGGTTTTCGGAACTGCTGGAACTAACCAGTGCGCCCTCTGTAATCAGCGCGCGCCCGATACGTCCGCTGATTGGGGCAGTGACCTGCGAATAATCCAGATTGAGGCGCGCCTCTGCAAGACCCGCTTCGGCAGCTGCGACTTCCGCTTCCGCCATGGCCTGTTCGGCGATGGCATTATCAAAGCCCTGCTGCGAGGAAACATTCGATTTACGGAGCTGCTCCTGCCTGTGCGCATTCTGGTTGGCCTGAAGCAGTGCAGCCTGGGCGCGGCGCAAGGTTGCTTCCGCGCTATCGACCCTTACCTCAAACGGGCGGGGATCGATGCGATAGAGCACGTCGCCCTTTTCCACTTGTGAGCCTTGCTCGAATACGCGCTCGATAACGATACCGGAAACCCGTGGACGAACTTCGGCAAGGCGCGTGGGCGCTATGCGCCCGGGCAATTGATTGGTGATAGGCAAGGTGGAAGGCGTAACCGTTACGACCCCGACAGCCACTGGCGGGGGTGTTTGCGCTGCCTGGGATTGATCTTCTTTCTGGCAACCGGCAAGGAGGACGACGCCAGCAAGAAAGAGTGCGGTATATCTGAAATTCATTAGTCTTCAATCTCCACGGGAGCGGCTTTGGGTAACATACAGACGAGTATGTATATAGTCGTAAGCTGGACCGCAACTTTAAACTTGGAAGACACAGGAATGTGAAAAGCTGTCTGTGAAGAACGTTTTTATTTGGCAAGCCATTGTTTAAAAACGGAAATAAACCCTTCATACGGCGCGCTTATGCGCATTTTCTCAAACGGGGGAACAAAATTTATATCGCACCGTTTAACTGCCAAGAGCAGCGGCCGTGTCAACCGAACGCGACGGCATGGAAAACATGGGAATTTTTTCGGTTTCTTCCCGTGGCCAACGAAATGGCAGACGAGTTCTTGTCCCGTCCGACCGTTGCTCGCCATATTCGATCAGCGAAATAACCAAGACGGTTTTGGGCGCATGAGCGCCTCGTCTGGTCAATTTTCGTCGATGGATGTATAGTTGACGGATGATACGGGCCTCACCTGTCGACTTATATATCGTCAGATCATGTTGAGAGCCGCGATGCAACGGAGGAAGTTGCCATGAATCAATTTCATGTATTCGCTGGAAGTGAGCCGATAGCCGAATATCCGAATGTAAGGAGAATTCATCCTCGTGATGTACTGGCCGCACTGAGCGAAGGGTTTGAGGATTTTTGGGCAAAGCCCTCACATTACGTATTCCTGTGCCTGATCTATCCGCTGGCCGGGCTGCTTATTACCTATTGGAGTACAAATGCAAACGGGCTGCCCTTGCTGTTTCCGCTGATGTCGGGATTTGCGCTCATCGGTCCATTTGCCGCCATTGGTCTGTATGAAATCAGCCGGCGGCGCGAAATGAACGAGGACACATCCTGGAGCCATGCTTTCGAAGTGTGGCATTCACCATCGGTTCCATCCATTCTGGCAATCGGCGCTTTGCTGGTCGCCGTTTTCATCGCCTGGCTGGTCGTGGCGCAAGCCCTTTATGTCCACCTGTTCGGCCCCGTTCCGCCTGCTTCGCTGTCGGCATTGCTGGATCAGCTTGCAAACACACCGCAGGGACAGCAATTGTTCTGGACGGGCAATGCCATCGGCCTCGGCTTTGCATTGTTCACGCTTTGCACGACGATTGTCGCTTTTCCATTGTTGCTTGACCGGGACGTGGGAGCTGCCGTTGCAATCCAGACATCAGTGCGGGTGTTCTTCCGCAACCCGGTAGAGTGCCTGCTATGGGCTGCGATAGTCGTTGCCTTGCTGGTGGTGGGATTTGCGACATTTCTGGTCGGGCTGGCGATTGTGATACCTGTACTTGGCCACGCCACATGGCATTTCTATCGCAAAACTGTCGAGGCACCACAAAGGCGTTTCACGCTTTCGCAGGAAAGGCTCTAATAGAAACAAAACTGATTGATGAGAAAAAAAGCTTGGAGGCCTCGGCCGGAAGGAACTTAATAAGTGTTCTCAATTGCTTGGGGTGGGGAATTGCCACACTTCGCTTCAACAGTTATCTTTAAATATCAAAGGCCTCTGCCACACCGTGCCACACCTATTCTGGTTCACCGGAGGCCAATAATTTATGTCCTACACCATCCCAATTGATCTTTGCAACGGCGCTTCTTGCCAATCGGGCGCGCTCCGCATTTCGGGTATAGACTTTTGAGGTTTTAGCATCTCTCCAGCCGAACATAGCCTCTAGCATGTTGTCCGTTGCCTCATTGTGGGCCTGATCCGTTGCCAGCCCTTTGCGGACAGAATGAGACGTTAGGTGAGGTAATCCTGCTTGGCGAAACCAGTCTGATATTCTGTTTCCAAGGCCCTTCACCGAAAAAGGCTTTCCGAATTCAGTCTGCAAGTAGGTAAGGCCCGTGATTGTTTGCTGGTCGAGTACGGCAAGTAGGATTGGGTGGATTGGTATCACTATATCAACCGGCGTTCTGTTCCGGTTCTTAAATAAGCGCAGACGGAATTCATCGATCTTCCTGTGCTGTGGGCCAAGCAAGGCCAGATCCGATACCCGTAATCCTGTATACATGCTTATGGACAGGTAACCGGCGTACATACCTGCGTGGCGATGGATGCTACTAATGGCCGAAATGTTCTCGGCATTACTGAGGCGAGCGTCGTTCTCCCGCGTCCGGGTGACACGTACGGGCAGTACGATAATGTCGGTATCTGCGAATCCGGTATGATCGGTGTTCTTCTCGGAGCTAACGTCACCAAGGGCGCAAAGGCCCGCTTCAACACCGCAGATGGCACTTGGACCGGCGCTGCACAGTCCGCCACCGTTGTCACCATCCCCGGCGCTCAGTTCGAGGAAGATGGCACGAGCGGCGCTGTCGGCGCTGTCCGTTATCGCCGTCCGGTTCCTTCTCTCTCTGTTTCGGGGGCTTAATACGGGTCCGTGGCACATTCAGATGCTTGGCGAGTGCACCGGCGCTCATACCAAGAGGAGCTAGGTATTCTTCACGAAGGATTTCACCGGGATGGACCGGGGGGAGTATGCTGGTCATGGCTTCTTTCTTTCAGTGGTAATCGGTTAGGCGGCTATATTCCCAGCAGCTTTATCAAGGGCTTCTTCGGCCCATTGATTAAGGCTCTTGCCGGAAAGCTCAGCGGCGATTGCTGCCTTTCGATGAACGTCTGGGCTGACACGAAACATCATCTTGCCGGAATATGGCTTTTGAGGCTCTTTGCCAACTTTGGCGCAAGTTTCAAGGTAGTCTTCTACGGCTTCATGAAAGGCGGAACGAAGTTCATCGACGCTATCGGCGTGAAAGCCAACTCCATCGCGAATGCCTGCGATCTGGCCGAAAAGAATACCGTCCTCATCGTCATATTCGATACGGGCAGAATAACCCTTGTAGGTCATGACATTACTCATGGCTCAACTCCTAACCTAATCAGAAAGGCGCGGGCAGCGCGGACCTGATACCGTTTCGCTTCTTTAGCAGGGTGCGGGCGGTGAAAGCTTTCTATCTCGCCGTTCATCTCAAAACGGACGCGAGAGCCGTTGCCTTCGATGGCCTGACACCCAACCGCAAGCAGAAGGCTTTCAACAGCCGCCCATTCGATGGTGCCGGACACCGGGTCTTTGAATATGGCGGCGAGTGTCTTTTTCTGCTTGCTATTCATGCTAGCAATATAGACCGATTAAATGAAAATGCAAGCATAAAGCGATAGCACAACAGAGCGCCCTACGAGGATTAAAGCCCATGCGCATATCAGCAAACGAAAGCGATTCTGGCTACACTGAAAACGGCGGGGCTGCTGGGGATGAATGAAATGCCAGATCACGAAAACGATTTGCGCGCCCGCGTCGTCGGGCTGGAACATAGCGTACAGTCAAATAGCCAGCGTCTCACAACAATCGAAACATGGCAGAGACAACGGGAAATTGACAGCGCCCGTAATGATGAAAAGTGGGTAGCGATGGAAGCCCGGATTGATGCGCGGTTTTCAGGGCTGGAAAGCTCAAACAAGAATATTCAATCCACGCTGTCACGAATCAACTGGATGGTTATCGGCGCATTGGTGGCCGCTGTGATGACGTTTATCGTGGCAGGCGGACTGAATAAGATTTGAGGGTTGCAACAAATGGAGAACAAATTAACGCTTCATGTCGCATTCCATGTTGCGCGGATCAGCCAGAGATCATTGTAACTAGTTGTAATTGCAGAGAGTCTATCTGTAACAGACCGCGACATGAATTAGGGCCGAAATATGAGGCCCGTTCGTTACAACTATTTGTATTTGTTGGATAAATTATTGGAGGCCTCGGCCGGAATCGAACCGGCGTGCAAGGATTTGCAGTCCTCTGCGTAACCACTCCGCCACGAGGCCATCCGTCAGAGATGCGCCAAATCAATCTGGCATCTCTCTTGGGCTGTTCCTTATTGATCCCGGCACGCTTCGTCAAGACGTTACCCGTGATCAAAAGGCTTTTCTCCATTGTTTCACAGCTTTGCTGCCCATTACACAAAACTGCCTCCATTTGTGCTCTGCTCGCCATCCTGATTTAAGCATCCGGGTCGCGATCCGTAGGCGTCTGGGTTTGTGCGAGATTGCCTTTCGAGAAAGTGTAGCCCGTTTCCACCGCATGATTGCCAAATTTGCTGCGCAGCCGGTCAATTGCAATTTCAGCGACCGCCCGTTTGGTCGCATGGGCATCGACCAGATCAGGCGGGTCCGCGCGCTCGGCAGATGATAATTCGCTGACGCCGATTCCCAGCAGCCGGAACCGGGTGCCGTCGAGTTCTTTTTCCAGCAATTGAAGGCCGGTGCGAAAAATCCGGTCGGCGAGTTGCGTCGGGTCGGACAATTGACGATTTCGGGTGCGCAGTTTGAAGTCTTTCGTCTTGAGCTTGAGAACGACAGTCCGCCCGGCTATGGCGCCGGCCTTGAGCCGATGCGAAACCTTCTCGGATAAGGCGCGAAGCACCGGCACCAGATCATCTGCTTGCGACAGATCGGTGTTGAATGTGGTTTCGGCAGATATGCTTTTCATGTCGTGGTCAGGCTCGACCTTGCGGCTGTCCTGGCCGCGCGCGAGGCGATAAAGCCGCTGCCCCATCGTGCCATAGGCTTTCATCAGCGCGCCTTCATCCATGGCTTGAAGCTGCCCGATCGTGCGTATGCCGTCGCTTTCCAACCGGGCATTGAAGGACTTTCCGACGCCCCAGATCATGCCCACCGGCTTGTCGCGCAGAAAATCGAGCGCTTCCGCCTGACCAATAACCGAAAAACCGCGCGGCTTTTCCAGATCGGAGGCCATCTTGGCCAGATATTTGCAATAGGACAAGCCGATGGAGATGGTGATGCCGATCTCCTTTTCGACACGCTGCGCAAAGCGGGCCATCACGATTGCGGGCGGCGCACGATGCAGCTTTTCGGTGCCGCGCAAATCCATGAACGCCTCGTCGATGGAGACAGGCTCGACCAGAGGCGTAAGCTCGTGCATCAACTGCCTTACCTCGCGCGCCACGCGGGCATATTTTTCCATATCCGGCTTGATGACCACGGCTTGCGGGCAGGCATCGAGCGCCTTGAACATCGGCATTGCGGACCGCACACCATGGATACGGGCAAGATAGCACGCGGTGGACACGACCCCACGCTTGCCGCCGCCAATAATCAGCGGCTTGTCGCGCAATTCAGGATTATCGCGCTTTTCGACTGAGGCATAAAATGCATCGCAATCCACATGCGCGAGCGACAAGGCGTAGAGCTCCGCATGGCGCGCCAGACGCGGGCTGCCGCAGGTGCGGCAACGCCTCTGTTCCTGCGTTTTCTGCAATGCAAGACAGTCGCGACAAAAGCCCTGCTGCGAATTGTGTGCGGCGAGTTTATCGGCCATGGTAAGGGCGCCATCTTATGAACATAAACGGAACATTTCTTATAGCATCAAATCTGGATAATATTACCAGTGCGGACGCTAACTGTCCTCTGCACACTTGACATTGGCCAGGATTTCACCAAGTCTTATGATATGAACAACCGTTTCGCATCCATACTCCATCGGGTCCAACCGATCACGGGATAGAATCCCTCGAGTCCTGCCAAGCGCAGAGGACTCCGGGGGAAAGGTTGCCGTTTGTTTCAAGCGGAAGTTTAAAAAAGCGCTTTCACCTAAAATTCAATCAAGTGCTTCGGGCCGGAACGGTTGCGAAGGCTCTTATTATTAAAACAGCAGTGAGCTATCGCTATGAGCGTAAAGAATCGCAAGAAGCCGAATATCGTGGTCAGTGAGACTGATTATGAACGCCTGATGGGGCTGGCTGGCAACGTCTCCGAAAAACTGGAGGAGATTGCCGAAGAGCTGATGCTGGAGCTTGACCGTGCAAAGGTCGTGCCCGCCAGGAAATTGCCCGAAAACGTCGTGCACATGGGCTCGATCGTCGAATTTCGCTCCAATGACGGGCAGGAACGCCGCGTCACGCTCGTCTATCCGGGTGAAGCGGATATAGCCCAGGGCAAGGTCTCGATCCTCACGCCAATCGGCACCGCACTCATCGGCCTCATGCCGGGTCAGTCCATCTCATGGACGGCGCGCGATGGCAAATTGCACGAACTCAATGTGCTCAGCGTTTCGAAGGCCGATACCGTGGCGCAGGAAGCCGAAGCCGGAAACGTGGTTGCCTTTGCTGCCAAGCGACCGAGCGCTGACGATGATAAGGACAATGATCCCGGTCCAAGCGCTGCCTGAGCATAAAGTGCAGCATATTCATGAAGCCCGCCCTCTGGCGGGCTTTATTTTTTCGGGGTGCGCCCTAAAGATGATGGTCGGCCCCACCGGGCAAGAGGATGGCGGCTTTTTCAATCGCTGCCGGTTCATGCCCGGTTTCTTCGCAAAAGCGCAGCAATGTCGGCTCATGGCCGAGATAAAATTGCAGCACTCCGGCCAGAAAGCCCGGCTCGCGGGCGGCTGCACGAATCGATGATGCCTCGATGCCGGTGAGGGCAAGAAAACGCTCCAGCAGGTCCTTGTCCTGTGCAAGCCATGCCAATCCGGCAACGGCAAGGTTTTCCGCATCGGCCTGGCTCATGGATGGCTTCATGGGCTTTTCTCCGTTTTCTGCCTGAACATGACCGGTGTGTAGTGGTGCGTATCGCTCACGACAACGGAATATTTGCCTTTCGTCAATTAAATGCGCTTAAACTGAATGCAGTAATTTATAATGCGCCGGAAAGCGGAAAATACGGGCCAGGAATATTCGATGACCAAAAGAGTGATGATCGTCGAGGACAACGAACTCAATATGAAGTTGTTCCGCGATCTTATCGAAGCCAGCGGATATGAGACGATCAGGACGCGGAGCGGGCTTGAAGCGCTGGATCTCGCCCGCGAGCATCGCCCCGATCTGATCCTGATGGATATTCAGCTTCCGGAGGTTTCGGGGCTGGAAGTAACGAAATGGCTCAAGGATGACGAGGAGCTGCGTCATATTCCGGTCATCGCGGTCACGGCTTTCGCGATGAAGGGCGATGAGGAACGCATCAGGCAGGGCGGCTGCGAAGCCTATATATCCAAGCCGATTTCGGTGCCGCGCTTCATCGAAACAATAAAATCCTATCTGGGGGACGCCTGATCATACAGGCGTGGCGTGTGGGGGCAGGCAATCATGACCGCGAGAATTCTTGTCGTTGACGATGTGGATTCCAATGTAAAGCTGCTCGAAGCGCTTCTCCTGCAGGAATATTATGAGGTCGTGAAGGCCTATAATGGTGCCGAGGCCATCGAAATCTGCCTGGGCGGCCAGATCGACATCGTCATCCTCGATATATTGATGCCGGGGATGGATGGGTTCGAGGTTTGCAGCCGCCTGAAAAACGACCCGCGCACAAGCAATGTTCCGGTCGTGATCCTCACTTCGCTCCACAGGCCGGAAGACAGGATCAAGGGACTTGAGGCGGGGGCGGACGATTTCATGTCGAAGCCCGTCAACGATCTTCAGCTTCTGTCGCGCATCAAGAGCATTGCGCGGCTCAAAATGGTTTCCGACGAATTGTTCCAGCGTGCAGGCACGGTGGCCGACAGTCAGGTCGAGACGCTTCTTGCGAGAAAGCTTTCCGGCCGCTTTGGGGGCGGCGATGATGCGGCGCGCATTCTCGTTGTCAACGAGGATGAACTGGAGGCGGCACGCCTGCGCGTGCTGCTTGGCGAGGAATATTTCGTCGATGTCGCCCATGACGCCAATACGACGCTTATAAGGGCCATAGAGAATGATTATGACAGTATTGTCATATGCGCGGCTTTCAGCGACTATGATCCGCTGCGGTTGTGCTCGCAATTGCGCACGATCGAGCGCACGCGGCTTATCCCGATCATCCTGATCGTCAATGAGGATGAGGGATCGCTGGTGGTCCGGGCGCTGGAACTGGGCGTGAATGATTATGTGATGCGGCCGCTCGAAAAGCTCGAACTTTTCGCGCGTCTGCGCACCCAGATCAAGCGTAAATGCTATAATGATCTCTTGCGGCAAAGCCTGCACCAGACCATTACCATGGCGGTGACCGACAGCCTGACAGGATTGCACAATCGCCGCTATCTCGACACGCATCTGCCAATATTGTTCTCGCGCGCGACGGGACGCGAAAGGCCCTTATCGGTGGTCATGATCGATTTTGATTATTTCAAGAGGATCAATGACGAGTATGGCCATGATGCAGGTGATGATGTGCTGCGCGAATTCTCGGCAAGGCTGCGCAAGAATATCCGCAATATGGATGTCATGTGCCGCTATGGCGGAGAGGAATTTGCCCTTGTCCTGCCCGATACCGATATTCAGGCAGCAGCGGCGGTGGCGGAACGCATCCGCGAGGCCGTGGCGGAGAAGGCGTTTTCGATTTCCGGCGGAAAACAGGCCGTTCACATGACCATCAGCGTGGGCATCGCCACCCTGCGGCTGATGGGCGACAGCACGGAAGCGCTTTTTGCCCGAACGGATGCAGCCCTTTATGAAGCCAAGAAAAACGGACGCAACCGCGTGGTCCTGTCGGCGGCATAGAGCATTTCCAGCAAAAGTGTGAAACGCCTCCGCAGGGAAATCAGTTCACCGGACTGATTTCTTTTCCTGCTCCGATGCGTCCGGATAATGCGTAAAACTAAATAGATAGAGCTGTTCTTACGAAAAACGCCGCCTCGAAAGAGACGGCGCTTTATGAATTCCACCAATTGCAATTGGCGGCGGAAACGAATTACTTGATCTTCGTTTCCTTGAACTCGACGTGCTTGCGCGCAACCGGGTCGTATTTTGTCTTTGTCATTTTTTCCGTCATCGTGCGGCTGTTCTTCTTCGTAACGTAGAAGAAGCCGGTGTCAGCGGTCGACAAAAGCTTGATCTTGATCGTCGTAGCCTTGGCCATATCGAAATACCTGCTCTTTCATGATTAAACCGCTGCGAGTCCGACTGTCAGCCGGAAGCGGAAATTCGGCGCGACACTACGGATTGAGGGCGAAAAGTCAACCCTGCTTCTTCTTTTGCAGCAATCTAATCGCTGCAAAGAGCGCATATGCCGCAAAAAATATGCCGAGCGTCAGCGGAAAGCCTTCAGGCCCCATAATGTCCATGCCCACACCGACGGCCTGAGGCCCTGCCAGCATGCCGATGGCATAGCAGAAAACGAAGGCGGCATTGGCGGAGGCCAGTTCGCGCCCGGTGAGCTGTGAACCCAGATGAGCGAGGCCAACCGTATAAAGGCCCGCCACGACACCGCCCCATAAGAACAGCACGCCCGCGATCAGATACCAGTTTTCCATCAGGTGGGGCAGCACCAGCATGCCGATGAGACCGGTTACGGCGCAAAAGAGCAGCAGCTTGCGCCGGTCCGCGATGCGATCGCTGATGATTCCCAAGGGAATCTGCATCAGCACATTGCCCAGGCCGATCATGGTGAGCAGCAGGGCGGCGTCGGCCTCTGGATAATTCATCCTTGCGCCAAATACCGGAAAGAGCGCGAACCCGCCCGTTTCCACCGCCCCAAATACGAAGACGGCCATGGTCGCCGTGGGGACCGCAAAGATGAACGGCAGGAAGGGGACATGCTCGCCTTCTTCAAAGTCGGGGCTGTCGCGCCACGCCAGCAGCACCGGAATAATTGCGATCAGGATGATGGCAAAGCCGATGAAGAAAGGAAGTCCGCCTGCGCTGCCAATGCGCGAAAACAGCCATGGCCCCAGCGCGAAGCCCAGCGAAAGCGATGTGGAATAAATGCCGAGCACGAGGCCGCGTCTTTCGGGCGGCGCGGAAGCATTGATCCAGTATTCGGACAGGACGAAGAGCGCGGTCAGCGCGAAGTGCAGGACGATTCGCAAGGCGAACCAGGCCGTCAGGGATTGACAGTAATGAAAGCCCAGAAAAGCAATGCTGCCGACGAGCAGCATCAAGACGATGGCGCGCGCGACGCCCAGTCTTGCAGCTATCGGCGATGCCAGCGGAGCTGCAATAATCGAGGCAAGACCGGCTGCCGCCGTATTGGCGCCGATCAGGCTTGCCGAATATCCGCGGCCCTCAAGCAAGACGCTCAGAAGCGGAATACCAAGGCCGATGGCCACACCGACAGCGGAGATTGTTGCAATGGCGGCTGCCAGCGAGCGCCAATGCGTCTGCCCCTCTTTTGGCTCGCCTGACTGATCGAAGGGAGCCGTCTGGCCGGAGGAAATTTTATCATTCATGGGGTCAGATCACTTCGCGGACAAAGCAGCCTTGCCGCTCGACCAGATGTACCACGGGCAGGAGCGAGGGCAACTCTGCGCCGGTGAGCAGGCTTTTTGCTTCGCAAAGCACAGCCCGCGTAATGTCGGCGACTTCCAGTCGGTCCACATCATCAATTGCCACCCAGTCCAACTCCTCAAGCTCTCCGCTTGGCGCGAGCTTTTGTGTTTCAAGACCCGGCAGGCTGTCGCGAAAAGCGATGAAGAAACGCGTATCGTAACGGCGGACATGTCCGGGAGGCGTGATCGCCCGAGCGAAATAACGAAGCTCTCCAAGCGCAGGCAACATCCCATTTTCAAGAAATGCACACCAATCGTCATTATCAGGCAATATTATGGTCTTTGATGACGCTCGTGCGACGCGCAACCCGGTTTCCTCAAAAGTTTCGCGGATGGCGGAAAGCCCGATCGCCCGCGCGCGCAGCACTGATGCCTGCGTGCCCATGCCGGAGAGAAGCTTTTCTATGTCGCTGTCATGCAATTCACTTGCGGCAGCTATCTCGCCGTCTGCCGGATCGGTGCGACCGCCGGGAAAGACAAACTTGCCCGGCATGAAAACAAGGCGGGGATGACGCCTGCCCATCAGAATACGCGTTTGCGCTCCCTTGCGATCGACAAGCAGCAGGGAGGCTGCGTCGAACGGGCGCACCGCCGCGTTGCGAGCCTCGCTGGCTGAGCGGGAATGGTCGGGCATGGCTGCTACCGCTTACGTGACGTCGCCGTAATCGCCCTCGCTATGGCCTCCGAAACCATGCATGAAAAGTGCCCATTGCAGCCCGATGGTTGCGCCCTTGATGGGCTGTAGCAACAAGAGCGCCAGAATGAGCGTCAGCGGTCCCCAGATCGCCATATGCGCCCAGAGCGACAGGGTTGTCGATGCTTCCACGCCCATGAAGGCACCGATGACGATGTGACCAACGACGACGATGGTGAGATAGGCGGGAAGGTCATCGGCCCGCTGGGGCGTGTAGTCTTCCCCGCAAACCGAACAATGGGCCACGGGCTTGACGAAAGCACGAAACAGCTTGCCTTCGCCGCAGTTGGGGCAGCGGCATCTGAAGCCTCGCCGCATGGCCAGGCCCAGGGAACGGGTCGGACGGGCGGGGTTCTGGTTCTCTCCCCCGAAAACCTGAATATGACGTTCTGCGGAATTGGCTTCCAGCGTGCTCATCGGCGTTCTCGTCTTTTATGGCGGGGCGTTCCCGCCGGTTTACCCTTATAACCGCGCATTCCCCGCCTTGCCTTGTGAAACGATTGCGTCGTCATGGGCAGGGCGTGCGGTTCGGACACCATCTCGAAACGAAGCGATCCGGCAATCGGCAGTGCTTCCACAAGCCTTACCGTAACCGTATCGCCAAGGCGGAAGCCCATACCGCTCCGTTCTCCGGCGATTGCATGGTTCGCCTCATCATAGAGATAGTATTCATCGCCCAAAGTCGAAATAGGCACAAGCCCATCTGCGCTATATGTCGCAAGGGAGACGAAAAGTCCCGCTCTGGTGACGCCTGTAACGCGGCCTTCATATTCATTGCCGACATGGGCGGCAAGAAAATGCGCGATGAGACGGTCTACCGTTTCACGCTCGGCGAGCATGGCGCGGCGCTCGGCTGAAGAAATCTGCACCGAAATTTCTTCAAGCTGCGCTTCCTCGTCGCCCGTCAGCCCGTCGCTTCCCAGATCGAGCGCCTTGATCAGCGCGCGATGCACGATCAGGTCGGCATAGCGGCGGATGGGCGAGGTAAAATGCGCATAACGGCGCAGATGCAGGCCGAAATGGCCGATATTCTGCGGGTTATACTCGGCCTGGCTCTGTGTGCGCAGGACCACCTGATTGACCAGTTCCTGATGATCGGTGCCTTCGACAGCTTCCAGAATGCGGTTGAATTGCCGCGGCTGCAATTCGGCCCCTTTTGCAAGGCTGAGGTCGAGCGTGCGCAGAAACTCGCGCAAGGTTTCCTGCTTGGCGAGCGCCGGTGCATCGTGAATGCGGAAGATCAGCGGCTGGCGGCGCGATTCGAGGGTTTCGGCAGCGGACACGTTCGCCTGAATCATGAATTCCTCGATGAGCTTATGCGCATCGAGCCGTTCGGGAACGATAACCTTGTCGACCTTGCCCTCGGAATCGAGAAGGATTTTCTTCTCGGGCAGGTCAAGCTCCAGCGGCTCACGCGCATCGCGTCCCCGCTTGAGCGCGCCATAGGCATTCCAAAGGGGCCTGAGAATGCTTTCAAGGATCGGTGCGGTTTTTTCGTCGGTCGCGCCATCGATTGCCGCCTGCGCCTGACCATAGGCGAGGCGCGCCGATGATCGCATCATGATGCGATGGAATTTATGCGATTTCTTGTGGCCCTGTGCATCGAAAATCATGCGCACGGCAAGGGCAGGGCGGTCTTCCTCTTGGCGCAGCGAACATAGATCGTTGGAGATGCGTTCGGGCAGCATCGGCACGACGCGATCCGGGAAATAGACCGAATTGCCGCGCTTCAATGCTTCACGGTCGAGCGCTGAATTGGGGCGCACATAGGCTGCGACATCGGCTATGGCGACCACGACGATATGGCCATCCGGGTTTTGCGGATCGGGATCGGGCGCAGCATGGACTGCATCGTCAAAATCTTTGGCGTCAGCCGGATCGATGGTGATAAGCGGAATGTCACGCCAGTCTTCACGGCCATCCAGTGATGCAGGGGGCGCTGTTTCCGCTTCACGAAGGGCTTCTTCGGGGAAAACATGCGGGATTTCATGCTCGTGAATGGCAATCATCGACAGCGCTTTTTCACTATCGATGGAGCCTATGATCTGCTGCACTTTTCCGCTTGGCAGGCCATGGCGGCGTGCGGAGGTGAGTTCGACTTCGACCAGATCGCCGCTTTCCGCTTTCATAAGCGATGAGGGGTCAAGTTGCACTTCCGGCTGCTTGCGGTTCACAGGCTCCAGCCGCCATTCGCCATTGCCAAGCTTGCGCAAAACGCCAAGCACCAGATTGCTGGCCTGATCGAGAAGCTTGATGACGCGGGCTGAATAATCCGGCCCTTCATTATCCTTGTTGCGGAAAATCTTGGCCAGCACACGATCGCCGACGCCGACCGCCGGGCCGTTTTCGGATTTGTTAAGGCGGGTGCGGCGGATGGCGACCACAGGCGGCTTGCCATGTTCCGCTTCGTCCCATTCGGAAGGCCGCGCCACAAGGCCGCCGTCATTGTCGCGGCCCGTAACGCTCAGGACTGCGATGGGCGGCAGGGTGCCTGCGCGCGAAAGCTTGCGCGCCCGCTTTTCAACAA
The DNA here is from genome assembly GCF_003149535.1 of Falsochrobactrum shanghaiense. GTDB lineage: Bacteria > Pseudomonadota > Alphaproteobacteria > Rhizobiales > Rhizobiaceae > Brucella > Brucella shanghaiense. The sequence goes on from NZ_QGDB01000002.1 coordinate 336,865, forward strand.
GGCCTTCATCGGCGAGTTCACGCAGCAGGTCCTTGAGATAGACCCGCGCGTCGCCCTTGATGTTGAAGGCCTTGGCCAGTTCCCGCTTGCCGGCACGGTCGGGATTTTCCTCGATGAATTTGAGGACTTCCTCGCGCGTGGGCAAAAAGGCGGTTGCACCGCCTCCAGATGCCTCTTTCGACTTTGCCGAGGCTGCACGCCGCTCGGTCCGTGCGGACCTTCCGGTATCGGATTTGGGAAAACGGCGTGCCAATTCTTACTCCTCTGCCGCTTTCGCCTTGCTCTTCGCCTTGGCTGCGGGCTTCTTTGCGGCGGGTTTTTTCGCTGTCGTCTTTTTTGCAGCGCTCGCGGACTTTGCAGCGGTCTTGCGCGCAGGCGATTTCTTGGCCTTTGCGCTGCCCGCTTTTTCGGTAATCAGCGCCAGCGCTTCCTCAAGCGTGACGCTGGCCGGGTCCTTGCCCTTGGGCAGCGTGGCATTCACCTTGCCCCAATTGACATAGGGACCATAGCGCCCGTCGCGCACGGTAATCGACCCGCCATCGGGATGGTCGCCAAGCGTGGCCAATGCCGCAGGCGTCGAGCGTCCGCGTCCCGGCCCCTTGGACTGCTTGTCGGCGAGCACGGCAACGGCGCGGTTGATCCCGACCGAAAATACCTCATCGACATTTTCGAGATTGGCGAAAGTGCCGTCATGGCTGACATAGGGGCCATAGCGCCCGATGGAAGCCGAAATCATCTTGCCCGTTTCAGGATGCTGGCCGACATCGCGCGGCAGCGACAGCAGCGCCATCGCCTTTTCATGGTCGAGCATGTCGGGTGTCCAGCCCTTGGGCAGGCTCGCGCGCTTGGCTTCCTTGCCTTCGCCGCGCTGGACATAGGGGCCGAAACGCCCGGTGCGCAAGGTTATGTCTTCATCGGTGAAGGGATCCTTGCCAAGCGACTTTGGCTCGTCCGAGGCGGCTACATCGCCATTGCCTTCACCGCCAAGCTGGCGCGTGAACTTGCATTCGGGGTAGTTGGAGCAGCCGACAAAGGCGCCATAGCGGCCAAGCTTCAATGATAATTGGCCGTTGCCGCAGACGGGGCAGGAGCGTGGATCGCTGCCGTCACCACGATCGGGAAAGGCCAGCGGTGCGAGTTCTTCATTGAGCGCGTCGAGAACATTGGTGACGCGCAATTCCTTGATGTCGTCGACAGAGCCGGAAAAATCGCGCCAGAAGTCGCGCAGCACGTCTTTCCATAGAAGCTTGCCATCGGAAATCAGGTCGAGCTTTTCTTCCAGATCGGCCGTGAAATCATATTCTACATAGCGCTTGAAGAAGCTTTCAAGAAATGACGTGACCAGCCGTCCCTTGGGTTCGGGAATGAGCTTACGCTTGTCGATGCTGATATAGTCGCGGTCGCGCAATGTCGCCAGCGTCGCGGCATAGGTGGAAGGACGGCCAATGCCCAGTTCTTCCATCTTCTTGATGAGCGAAGCTTCCGAATAACGCGGCGGCGGCTCGGTCGAATGCTGCGTCGCATCGATTTTTTCACGCGCAAGTTCCTCGCCGGAACGGATTTCCGGCAGCTTCGCGCTGTCCTCGTCGTCGTCTTCTTCCTCGCGATGGTCGATATAGGCGGCAAGGAAGCCGTCGAATTTCGTCACCGACCCATTGGCACGCAGCATGGCCGACTTTGCACCGTTGAGAGCTTCGATGTCTGCCGTTGTGCGCTCGACGTCGGCCGCCTGCATCTGGCTGGCGATTGCACGCTTCCAGATAAGTTCGTAAAGCCGCGCTTGATCCTCATCGAGATAGCGGCGCACTTCCTTGGGATGGCGTGAAAAATCGGTGGGGCGGATGGCTTCGTGCGCTTCCTGCGCATTCTTGGCCTTGCTCGAATAATAGCGCGGCTTTTCCGGCACATATTGCGCGCCGAAAGTCTTTGCGATGGCATCGCGCGCGGCATTGATGGCTTCGGGCGCCATCTGCACACCGTCTGTACGCATATAGGTGATGAGACCAGCCGTCTCGCCGCCGATGTCCACACCTTCATAAAGACGCTGCGCGACCTGCATGGTGCGCGAGGCGGAAAAGCCGAGCTGGCCCGATGCCGCCTGTTGCAGCGTCGAGGTGGTGAAGGGCGGGCCGGGATTGCGCTTGGTGGGCTTTGCCTCGACCGAAACGGCTTTGAAGCTCGCGCCTTCCAGCATGGTGCGGATGGCGGTCGCCTGTTCGGCGTTCTTGATGTCGAGCTTGCCGAGCTTCTTGCCGTCGAGCGCGGTCAGGCGCGCAGTGAAATTGTCATTGCGCGGTGTTTTGAGCAGCGTTGCAATATTCCAGTATTCCTCGCGGATAAAGCGCTCGATCTCCGACTCGCGGTCGCAGACGAGGCGAAGCGCCACCGATTGCACGCGCCCGGCGGAACGTGCGCCGGGCAGCTTGCGCCACAAAACCGGCGACAGGGTGAAGCCGACGAGATAGTCGAGCGCACGGCGGGCGAGATAGGCATCAACCAGCGGCTCATCGATGTCGCGCGGGTTGGCGATGGCGTCGAGGACGGCCTTCTTAGTGATGGCGTTGAAAGCCACGCGCTTGACCGTCTTGCCCTTGAGCGCCTTTTTCTGGTTGAGCACTTCCAGCACATGCCATGAAATGGCTTCACCTTCGCGATCCGGGTCGGTTGCAAGAAAAAGGCCGTCGCTGTCCTTCAGCGCCTTGATAATATCGGCAAGGCGTTTGGAAGAGTTGCCGTCTACTTCCCACGACATGGCGAAATCTTCATCGGGCCGGACAGAGCCGTCCTTGGCTGGCAAATCTCGCACGTGACCGAACGAGGCCAGAACCTTATAGTCGGGTCCGAGATATTTATTGATGGTTTTGGCCTTGGCAGGCGATTCGACAACGACGACGTTCATTCAAGCAATCCAGATTCGCGACCTGTCAGGATGAAATATCCTTTGTCGCGTACAATTAGTTGCCTTCCACATGAACAGCGGGGGGCGTTTGGTCAAGAGCGGGGCAGCAAATTTCCCGTAAATACAACTAAAGATTGATATTATGGCATAGATAACCAATGGTAGTATCGCAGCAATCTGCGTTCCAAAAGGCGGCGCAGACGGGGGAACCGGAATAGAGGCTGTTTCTAAAGATGAGGGGCCGTTAGAAATTGCGGAGTGCGACGATGGATCAGAAACAGGCAACGCAAAAGGAGACGCTCGCCTATATCGAAGAATTGCTTGAAGAACTGGTCAAGCTGGCGAAAACGACCGACAGCAATTTGCTTGTTTACATGATCGACATGGCATTGCAGGAAGCGCGGGATAGCGTCAGCGCCTGCGGCGCGCGCAATACTCATAAAATGGAGTGATGCTGTGCTTCGCTGTCGGTCGGAACGAGGGCGACCTGATTGCCGGGATAGCGCAGTAACCTGCCTGCAAGGTCCAGTTCCAGCAGGATGAGCTGCGCGGTATTGGCGTTGATACCAGTATAACGGACAAGAGAATCGACGTCGGTGGGCGTGGGGCCAAGTGCATCCACGATCAGATCGCGGTCCCGATCATCGGTATGTGCTTGGAGGGAGGCCGGTGCCTCATCGAGCTGCGCCAGCAGATCGGATTGCGACGGCTTATCAAGGATTTCTCCTGTCGGCATCAAGGGTTCAAGCGCTTCGATGACGTCACCGGCATTGGTTACGAGCGTCGCCCCCTGCTTGAGCAGGGCATTGGTTCCGCGTGCCCGCGGATCGAGCGGCGAGCCGGGAACGGCAAATACGATACGGCCCATTTCCCCCGCCATTCGCGCGCTGATGAGCGAGCCGGAGCGTTCCGCCGCCTCCACGACGATCAGGCCAAGCGACAGGCCGGCAATGATGCGGTTGCGGCGGGGAAAATCGCGGGCGCGCGGCTCGGCTCCCATGGGCATTTCAGTAATCAGCGCACCGCCATGTTCGGGAATGGCGCGATAGATCGGCAGGTTTTCTGCCGGATAGGGCCGGTCGAGACCGCCAGCGAGCACCGCCACGGTGCCGCTTGCCATGCTGGCCTTGTGGGCGGCAGCATCAATCCCGCGTGCAAGCCCCGAAACAACCGCAAGGCCCGCATCTCCCAGATCATGCGCCAGTTTCTCGGTAAAGCGCGCGCCGATTACTGAAGCATTACGCGAGCCGACGATGGCGACGGGGGGCTTGCGGAACACATTGGTATCGCCCTTGACGATAACCAGAGGCGGCGGTGCTTCGCAGTTCTTCAATTGCTGCGGATAATCCGGCTCGCCCATGCCGATCAGGCGCGCGCCCATGCGCTCGATGGCTTCCATTTCGCGTTCGGCATCTTCCAGCGGCGCTACGCGGATGGGCCGGGCGCTGCCGCCGCGAATATTGAGTTCGGGCAATCTTTCAATCGCATTGGCGGCGGAGCCACAAAAGAGAATCAGATCGCGAAAGGTGGCGGCACCAATATTCTCGGTGCGAATAAGGCGCAGCCAGTTGAGCCGCTGGTGATCGGAAAGGCGAATTCCCGTCTGTGAATTCGCACCGATCTTCATCCCTTGGCTCCGATCCTGCTTTCGGTGCCGTTGAGAAGCCGGGCAATATTGGCGCGATGCTTGATAAAGACGATCACGGTCAATACCGCAAACAGCATCGCAATCGGGTAATCTCCCCTTACATAAAGGGCAATGGGCACGATCACGCTGGCCACCAGCGCTGAAAGCGAGGAATAGCGTGTCAGAAGGGCGGTAATGATCCATGCCGCCGCGAAAACCAGCGCGCCCTGCCAGGCAAGGCCGAGCAGAATGCCAAGATAGGTTGCGACACCCTTGCCGCCCCTGAAGCCAATCCAGACCGGGAAGAGATGACCGATGAAAGCGCCGAAACCGGCGGCGATGGCAGCATTTTCGCCATAGCGCGCAGCAATCAGCACCGCGACGGTGCCTTTGAGCATATCCAGCAGCAGCGTTGCGGCGGCAAGTTTCTTGTTGCCGGTGCGCAGCACGTTGGTTGCGCCGATATTGCCCGAGCCGATTGCGCGCACATCGCCCAGACCCGCAAGCCGGGTCAGGATCAGTCCGAAGGGGATGGAGCCGAGAATATAGCCGAAAAGCAGTGAAGCGGCGGCAAGCATACTGAACAATTCCGTTCCGGCCATCTAATTCCCCTTTGACTATCCAGCCGAATAAACGGTCTTGCCCGCGACTATAGTGCGCACGACCCGTCCCTGAAAGCGTGCGCCTTCAAAGCAGCTGTTTTTTGAGCGCGAATGCAGATCTTCTTCGCGCACGACCCATGGCTCATCCATATCTACAACGGCAAGATCAGCCCTTGCGCCGGGTTTGAGTGTTCCCGCTTCAAGGCTGAAAATGCGCGCGGGCGCGGTGGAGAGCACATCCACCAGACGCAGCAGCGGAATGGTTTCGTTGTGATAAAGACGCAAGGCCGCTGCCAGCAGTGTTTCAAGACCGATCGCGCCAGCTTCCGCATCGGCGAATGGCAGGCGTTTGGTGTCGACGTCCTGCGGATCGTGTGCGGAAACGACAATATCGATGGTGCCGTTCCTGACTGCCTCGACCATGGCAAGGCGATCTTCCTCGCTGCGCAGAGGCGGCGAGAGGCGGAAGAAGGTGCGGAATTCGCCAATGTCGTTTTCGTTGAGCGAGAGGTGATTGATCGAAACACCGGCGGTAACTTTGGTTCCGCCATCTTTTGCGCGGCGCATAGCATCCGCCGACATGGCGCAGGAAAGCTGGGCTGCGTGGTAGCGGCTGTTGGTGAGGGCTGCCAGACGCAGATCGCGCTCAAGCGGGATGACTTCCGCTTCGCGCGGGCTTCCCGAAAGCCCGAGCCAGCTTGCAAACAGCCCCTCGTTCATCACGCCATTGGCGCCCAGATAAGGATCGCGGGTTTCGCAGGCGATAACCGCGTCGAAATCGCGGGCATAGGTCAATGCGCGCCGCATCAGCTGCGTATTGGCGATGGTGTTGCGGCCTTCGGTGAAGGCAACGGCCCCTGCGTCGCGCAAAAGGCCGATTTCGGTCATTTCCTCGCCATGCAGGCCCCTGGTGATGGCGGCTGCGGGGTGAACATTGACGATGGCCGTGTCGCGCGCGGTGCGCTTGACGAATTCCACCAGCGCCACATCGTCGATTACCGGATCGGTATCCGGCATCATGATGATGGAAGTGACGCCGCCTGCTGCCGCGGCACGGCTGGCGGAAGCGATGGTCTCGCGGTGTTCGGCACCCGGTTCACCAATGAAAACGCGCGAATCGACCAGTCCGGGCAGAATGGCCATGCCGTTCAGATCGACGATTTCAGCGCCTTCCGGTGCCCCCTGATTGCGGGCATCCGCGCCGCTGGCGACGATCCTGCCATCGGCAACCAGCAGGCTGCCATTTTCATCAAGACCGCGCGACGGATCGACAATGCGGGCGTTTTCAAACAGGATCGTGTTCATGCCTGTTCTCCTTCGCGACCGGGATTGCGTCGCGGATCGAGCAGCGCTTCCATGACGGCCATGCGTACGGCCACGCCCATTTCGACCTGGCTCTGGATCACGCTTTGCGGACCGTCTGCCACGTCGGAGGCGATCTCGACGCCGCGATTCATTGGTCCCGGATGCATGACAAGCGCATCGGGCCTGGCGTATTTGAGTTTTTCATTGTCGAGGCCATAGAAGTGGAAATATTCACGCACCGAAGGCACGAAAGCGCCAGCCATTCGTTCGCGCTGAAGGCGGAGCATCATGACGACATCGGCGTCCTTGAGCCCTTCCTCCATGGTGTTGTAGACTTCGACGCTCATATCGGCGATGCCCGATGGCAGCAGCGTGGAGGGGGCTACGACCCGCACACGCGCGCCAAGCGCGTTGAGCAGCAATATGTTGGAGCGCGCGACGCGGGAGTGAAGCACATCGCCGCAGATCGCAACGATCAGGTTTTCGATCTGGCCCTTGGCGCGGCGAATGGTCAAAGCGTCGAGCAAGGCCTGCGTGGGATGCTCATGCGCGCCATCACCTGCATTGACCACTGAGCAGCCGACCTTTTGTGCAAGCAGTGCAGCGGCACCGGCAGACGCATGGCGAATGACCAGAATATCGGGCTGCATAGCATTGAGCGTCATGGCCGTATCGATCAGCGTTTCGCCCTTCTTTACCGATGAATTGCCGACCGACATGTTCATCACATCCGCGCCGAGCCGTTTTCCGGCCAGTTCGAACGAAGACTGTGTTCGCGTCGATGCTTCAAAGAAAAGGTTGATCTGTGTGCGGCCGCGCAGCACGGACTTTTTCTTTTCAGACTGTCGGGAGACAGCGACTTCCTGATCGGCAAGATCGAGCAGGCAAAGAATGTCCAGAGGCGATAGCCCCTTGATGCCAAGCAGGTGGCGATGAGGAAAAAGCGGAGAGGCCGGTTGTTTTGTCATGGCAAGTCATCCGTATAAGGCCGGGAAAGCGGGACCGCAACCGCCCTTATAATGGCTTTGACCGATTCCAAAAGAAAAACCTGTGGTCTTGTGGATATAAATACCTCAATGAGGGAGAATTTTAGGAAATAAAGGGCAAAAAGCTTAAGGTAAACCGAGTCAAACCAACGGATGAGCCTGTGAAAACGCACGAAGTCACCAACCAGACCCCGCCGATGACGGGCACAAATGCTTATCTGGGCGATCCGCTTCTGATGCAGATTTCTGCGCGCTTTCCTAAGGAATTGCACGCGGATCTGGAGCAGACCGGCCGTTTCGTCTTGTCGCCTGAGGCGCAGGATCTCGCGCGGCTGGCCAATACGGAACTGCCGAAACTGCGCACCCATGACCGACAGGGCAGGCGCGCCGATCTGGTGGATTATCACCCCGCCTATCATGCCCTGATGCGCCGTTCGACCGCGCAGGGGCTGCATTCCTCGATATGGGAAGCCAATCCGGCCGAGGCAGGACGCCGCCATCAGGCGCGCGCCGCACGTTTTTATCTGATGGCCCAGCTTGAGGCGGGGCATCTTTGCCCGCTCACCATGACCAATGCCTCGCTTGCCGCGATCATGGCGGCACCTGAACTCTACGAGAAATGGTCGCCGCTTATTCTGTCGCGCAAATATGATTCCTCGCAAAAGCCAGCGCTGAACAAGCAGGGCATCACGCTCGGCATGGGCATGACCGAAAAGCAGGGCGGCACCGATGTTCGCGCCAACACCACAAAGGCGGTCCGCAACGATGACGGCAGCTATAGTATAACTGGCCATAAATGGTTCATGTCCGCGCCGATGTCCGATGCGTTTCTGGTGCTGGCGCAAGCGGAAGAGGGGCTTTCGTGCTTTTTGCTGCCGCGCCTGAGCATCGAGGGTGCGGGAAACGGCTTTATGTTCCAGCGCCTCAAGGACAAGCTCGGCAACCGCTCGAATGCCTCGGCGGAAGTCGAATTCGGCGGGGCCATCGGCCATATGGTCGGAAACCCCGGCGAAGGCGTAAAAACGATCATGGATATGGTGACGCTGACGCGGCTCGATTGCGCGGTCGCCTCTGCCGGGCTGATGCGCTCCGGCCTTGCCGAAGCTGTTCATCATAGCCGCCACCGGCAGGTTTCAGATAAAGCGTTGATCGAACAGCCGCTGATGAGCCGGGTTCTGGCGGATATGGCGCTGGATGTGGCTGCTGCCACGGCGCTTTCCATGCGGCTTGCGCGCGCATTCGATATGGCGGCAAGCGACCGCGCTGAAGCGGCCTTTGCGCGCGCTATGACGCCGGTGGTCAAATATTGGGTCTGCAAGATCGCACCTGCACTGCTTTACGAGGCCATGGAGTGTCTTGGCGGCAATGGCTATATCGAAGACGGCAATCTTGCGCGTGCTTATCGCGAAGCGCCCGTCAATGCGATCTGGGAAGGCTCCGGCAATGTCATGGCGCTGGATGTGGCGCGCGTGCTCTCGCGTGCGCCTGCGCTTTTCGATGAGGTGCTGGACTGGATCAGCGTGCAGCTTGGCGTGCGCGGGCAGGGCACGATCGATGTGTTGCAGGCGGCATTGCATCTGACCGAAACCGATCAGGGCATGGCGCGGCTTCTGACCGAGCAGCTGGCCTTTGCCGCCGCTGCCGCCGAATTGCGCAATCTGGGGGCTGACGATATTGCCGATGCCTTTATCGACACCCGGCTTGGCGGGCAATGGCGCACGACCTATGGCATGCTCGATGCGCGCCACGATGCCAGCCGGTTGCTGGAACTGCTTTATCCGGCATCGTGATCGTCGTTCCGGCGCAGCATGTGCAGCCGGTCGAGCGCGCCCTGAAGGATGAAGGCGGCGGCAGCCGAATCGATGCGTTCGGCCCGCTTGCCGCGCGAGACATCCATGCCGATCAGCGCGCGTTCGGCGGCAACGGTCGAAAGCCGCTCGTCCCAGAAGACGAAGGGAAGGTCGGTCAAAGGCTGCATGGTGCGCACGAAAGCGCGCGTTGCCTGAACGCGCGGACCCGCGCTGCCATCCATATTCATCGGCAGGCCGATAATGATGGCGCCCACATTATCGGCTTGCAGGGCTTTAAGCAGCACCTGAGCGTCGATGGTGAACTTGACCCGCTTGATGACGGGACGCGGATGGGCGAAGGACAGGCCGAGATCGGACACGGCCAGCCCGATTGTCTTCGTGCCGAGATCCAGCCCGGCGATGGTCTGTCCGGGTTGCAAAATCTGTGCAATGTCTTCTATTTCAATAACGGCCATTCATCCTCACCGGCTTTTTAAGCCCGTTGCTGTTGCCTTCTTTCTTATCGGCGTCATATCTGTTCGCAAACCTGAAATCGAGACCAGAGGAAGAACTTATGAAAATCACCTGGCTGGGCCATGCCGCCTTTCGCGTTGAAACTGCGAATGCGGTTATCCTCATCGATCCTTTTCTCAATGGCAATCCCGGCGCCAAGGGCATCGATTTTGCTCAAGCGACAAAGGGCGTTACGCATATTGCCCTGACGCATGGCCATGGCGATCATGTCGGCGATACGGTTGCCATTGCGAGGGAAAGCGGCGCAACCGTCATCGCCAATGCCGATCTGGCAAGCTGGCTTGGCAGTCAGGGCGTGGAAAAGGTCGATCCGGGCAATACCGGCGGCACGATTGCCCATGACGGCTTCACGATCACCTTTGTCAATGCGCTGCATTCTTCCGCCATGCTGACCGAAAACGGCGTTTCGCAGGCGCTGGGCAATCCGAACGGACTGGTGTTTCATTTCGATGATGCGCCAACGCTTTATCACATGGGCGATACCGATATTTTCTCGGATATGGCGCTGATCAACGAATTGCATCAGCCGGAAATCGGCATCGTGCCGATCGGTGATCGCTTCACCATGGGCGGGGCGGTGGCAGCACTTGCCTGCCAGCGCTATTTCCGGTTCAAGGCCGTGCTGCCCTGCCATTATGGATCGTTCCCGATTATCGATCAGACAGCGGAGCATTTTATCGCAGGCATGGCCGATCATTCGGAAACGAAGGTAATTGCTGATCCGGCTGGCACGGTTCACAGCTTCTGAACAGCTTAAAATGTTGCGCTTGCACAGCCGCGCCGTTATAGCCGGTAACAAGGAAACTTCGGGGCGGCGGTGCGTCGCCCGTCATGATTATTGCGGAGAACAGGATGTCCGTCGACCTTTCCACCGTCAAGCGCGTCGCGCATCTGGCGCGCATTGCGGTCAGCGAAGAAGCTGCCGAGCGTATGACAGGTGAACTCAATGCAATTCTGGGCTTTGTCGAGCAATTGAACGAAGTCGATGTCGAGGGTGTCGAGCCGATGACATCCGTTACGCCGATGAAGATGCGCCTGCGCGAAGATGCGGTTACGGACGGCAATATTGCCGACGCCATCGTCGCCAATGCGCCGGTTACGGAAGAAAATTTCTTCGTGGTGCCGAAGGTCGTCGAATAGGACCCTTTGAACCCGCTACGAAAAACGCCCTTTGTTTTGCTGGAAATGCTCTAACTACGGCGTACTGACAGGATTTTACAATGAGCGAACTGACCGCACTCACCATTGCCGAAGCGCGCGACAAGCTGAAGGCCAAGGCCATCACCGCGACCGAACTGACCGACGCCTATCTGGGCGCTATCGATTCAGCCAATGGCGCCATTAACGCCTATATTGCCGTGACCGCCGATCAGGCCCGTGAAATGGCCAAGGCTTCCGACGAGCGCATCGCCAGCGGCAAGGCGGGCGCGCTCGAAGGCATCCCGCTCGGTGTCAAGGATCTGTTCGCCACCAAGGGTGTGCACACGCAGGCCTGCTCGCATATTCTCGATGGCTTCAAGCCTGAATATGAATCGACCGCCACCGCCAATCTCTGGAATGACGGCGCAGTCATGCTGGGCAAGCTCAACATGGACGAATTCGCCATGGGTTCGTCCAATGAAAGCTCCTATTACGGCCCGGTCAAGAATCCGTGGCGCGCGAAAGGCTCCAATGCCGATCTCGTGCCGGGCGGCTCATCGGGTGGCTCGGCTGCGGCTGTTGCGGCGCATCTTTGCGCGGGCGCGACCGCAACCGACACGGGCGGTTCGATCCGCCAGCCGGCAGCTTTCACCGGCACGGTTGGCGTCAAGCCGACCTATGGCCGTGTATCGCGCTGGGGAATTGTTGCTTACGCTTCCTCGCTCGATCAGGCGGGACCGATCGCGCGCGACGTGCGCGATGCCGCCATATTGCTTAAATCGATGGCCTCGCTCGACCTGAAGGATTCGACCTCCGTCGATCTGCCGGTGCCGGATTACGAGGCGGCGATCGGCAAATCCATGAAGGGCATGAAAATCGGTATTCCCAGGGAATATCGCATGGACGGAATGCCCGATGAAATCGAGCAGCTTTGGCAGAAGGGCATTGAGTATCTGAAAGATGCAGGTGCCGAGATTGTCGATATTTCGCTGCCGCATACCAAATATGCGCTTGGCGCTTATTATATTATTTCGCCTGCTGAAGCATCGTCGAACCTCGCCCGTTACGATGGCGTGCGCTATGGCCTGCGCGTGCCCGGCAAGGATATTGCCGACATGTACGAGCAGACCCGTGCAGCCGGGTTCGGTCAGGAAGTCAAGCGCCGTATCATGATCGGCACCTATGTGCTCTCGGCCGGTTATTACGACGCCTATTATCTGCGCGCGCAGAAAGTGCGTACGCTGATCAAGAAGGATTTTGACGATGCCTATGCGCAGGGCATTCAGGCGATCCTGACGCCTGCGACGCCTTCGGCGGCTTTCGGCCTTGCCGACGAGGAACTCGCCAACGATCCGGTGAAGATGTATCTCAACGACATTTTCACCGTCACCGTGAATATGGCCGGACTTCCGGGCATCGCGGTTCCCGCCGGTCTCAACGCGCAGGGCCTGCCGCTGGGCTTGCAGCTTATCGGACGTCCCTTTGAGGAGGAGACGCTGTTTCAGGCAGCAAGCGCCATCGAAAAGGCCGCTGGCCGGTTTACGCCGCTCAAATGGTGGTAAACCACACTCGATTGAATAAGTTGCTAGTGTAGCTTTGAAACCGAAATTCGCTACACTAGCGAAATCGCTTGAGCGCGAAACCGTCGAGCTTGTGCCGGGGTTGTCTGTTTTCCACCAGATCGGCGACTACCAGCCCCATCCCCGGCCCGATCCCGAACCCATGGCCGCTCATGCCGGTTGCAATCGTCACCCCGCCAATAGGCGCATGATCGACAATCGGGAGCATGTCCGGCATGGTATCGATCATGCCCGCCCAGGTCGATTTCACGCGTGGCTTCTCGATATTCGGAAATGTGCTTGCGAAGAATTCCAGCACCCGGTCAAGCTCTTTCCTCCCTGGCTCGGGATTTAGAATCCGGCAGCGCTCAAACGGGGTGATCTCGTCTGCTTTCCACTTGCGGCTCGTGCTCCAGGCATCCGGATAGTTCTTCGGAGCGGCGAGCTTGAAACGCGTGCTGGCAAACTCCTCGCGCAATTGTGGAAGATAAGACACGAAATTACGAAACGCGTCCGGCCCGATGAAGAAATCATGGTTTGACCAGGGCGTCAGGGTATAGCCGCCATCCGCGCGTCTGCGAAATGCAATGCGCTCGTCGCCAGCGGCTGCATTGAAGAACTCCGCCATGGGTTCTGTGCGGATCACCGATGAAACGACGGAAAGCTGCGGAATGCGTATGCCGTGCGCAGCCAGAAACAGCGAGCTCCATGCGCCAGCGGCCACGACCACGCGTTCGCATCTGACCATGCCCTTTTCAGTGATGACGCCCTGCACGCGACCGCCTGCGACGTCGAGCGTGCGAACCGCACAATCTTCGCGGATGATGACGCCATCCTCCACCGCAGCTTCGGCAAGGGTGGGAACGGTGACGAATGGTTCTGCCATGGCATCCGACGGGGTTGTCATGGCTCCGATCCACGCGGTCGAATCAGGCACCAGTGATCGGGTTTCGCGTTGGGACAGCATGCGGGTATCGACGCCGAATTCCCGCGCGCCTTCCAGCCATTGTTCAAATTCAGCCAGACTTGCCTCGTTTCGCGCAAGATAGGTGATGCCTGCCTGCCGGAATCCTATTCTTTCGCGAAGCCTGTCACTGAGGCTTTTCCATATGGGGATAGTCTCCATCATGATCGGCAGTTCGGCATATTCGCGGCCCTGTTGGCGCACCCATCCCCAGTTTCGGCTGGATTGCTCTCCTGCAATCCGCCCTTTTTCACAAATGAGGACTTTTACCCCGCGTTTCGCCAGTTCCCATGCCGTCATGACCCCGATAATCCCGCCGCCGATGATGGTGACATCGACAGATTCGGGAAGGATTCCGGTGAACTGGGCGGGAATATTCATATGGATCGGAAATGTGGACATGGGTGATTAAAATCTCGCTCAATCGGTGAGGCAGGCACGACCTGCGGTCTTTTGTACTGTATCGGAAGGGAGGTTTATAAGGGTTAACCCCAATATCACGGCCCTGTCTGCTTGCTTATATATCACTCACGATAAGCAAATCGGGAGGATTTGCTGGACTGGCGATGCGTGCATCTTGATGGATCGATCTTAGTTCTCATTTGACACGCTTCACGGCTCCTGCTTCCTTTCGAAATGGCTAAGCGTTTGACGCTTCTGGCAGGTATGCGGCCCAAATATGCGATTCGGGCCCGCATGTGGCCGGACTTTTGCAGCCAGCGTCTGGCGTGGAGGCCTCATGCAGAATTGAGAGGATCCACTATGTCCAAGAAGAAATGCGCCATCATCGGTTCGGGCAATATTGGCACGGACCTGATGATCAAAGTCATGCGTACGTCGAAAAATATCGAGATGGGCGCCATGGTCGGCATCGATCCGAATTCAGATGGGCTTGCACGCGCGGCCCGGCTCGGCGTTCCGGTGACCCATGAAGGCATTCACGGCCTCATGCGCATGCCGGAATATCGCGATATTGATGTCGTATTCGATGCTACTTCCGCCAAGGCGCACCTCGTCAATGATGAATTGCTGCGCAAGGATGGCAAGAAAGTCATCGATCTTACTCCTGCCGCCATCGGCCCCTTCACCATTCCCGCTATCAACGGCGATGCCAATATCGACGAGCCGAATGTCAATATGGTGACATGCGGCGGTCAGGCGACCATCCCCATGGTCTATGCCGTCAAGCGCGCGACCGAGCGCGTTTTCTACGGCGAGATCGTCGCTTCGATCTCGTCGCGTTCCGCAGGCCCCGGCACGCGCGCCAATATTGACGAGTTTACCGAAACCACATCCAACGCGATCCAGAAACTGGGCGGCGCGGAACGCGGCAAGGCGATCATCATTCTCAATCCGGCCGAACCGCCGCTTATCATGCGCGACACGGTTTTCGTGCTGTCGCAGGGCGGAAGCCGCGAGGCCATCGAGGCTTCCATCGAGGACATGGTCAAGACCGTGCAGGCCTATGTGCCCGGCTATCGTCTGAAGCAGAAGGTCCAGTTCGAAACGATCGGCGACAATGCGCCTGTGCGGGTTCCGGGAATTGGCCCGGTTTCCGGTCTCAAGACTACCATTCTGCTTGAGGTCGAGGGTGCCGCCCATTATCTCCCGGCCTATGCAGGCAATCTCGACATCATGACATCTGCCGCCCTGATCACCGCCGATCACTGGGCAGCGAAAGCTCTTGCGAAGGAGGCTGCATAATGGCCCGGACCAATCCCGATAAGCTCTATGTGCAGGATGTAACCCTGCGTGACGGCATGCATTCCATTCGCCATCAATATACGCTCGACGAGGTGGTCAAGATCGCCCGCGCGCTGGATGCAGCCAAGGTTGATGCCATCGAAATCACCCATGGCGACGGTCTTGCCGGGTCCACTTTCAATTATGGCTTCGGACTGCATGACGATGTGGAATGGATCGGCGCGGTTGCTGATGCTTGCGATCATGCGCGCGTCACGGTGCTGCTTATTCCGGGCATTGGCACGGTCCACGATCTCAAGGAAGCCTATAAGGCGGGCGCGCGTTCTGTGCGCGTGGCAACCCATTGCACCGAAGCGGACGTTTCGCGCCAGCATATCGAGGTTGCGCGTGAAATGGGCATGGACACGGTCGGCTTTTTGATGATGGCGCATATGGCGGAGCCTGAAAAGCTCGCCGAACAGGCCAGGCTCATGGAAAGCTATGGCGCGGAATGCGTCTATGTCACCGATTCCGCAGGCGCTTTGCTGCCAGAACAATATAATACACGCGTAACCGCATTGCGCGATGCGCTGCGCCCCGAAACGGAAGTCGGCGTTCATACCCACCACAATCTGACGCTTGGCGTCGCCAATGCGGTGGCCGGTATCGAGGCGGGTGCCGTGCGCGTGGATGCGTCGCTTGCGGGCATGGGGGCAGGAGCGGGCAATGCGCCGCTCGAAGCGCTCATTGCCGTCCTCAATCGCAAGGGTATCGACACGGGCTGCGATCTTTCGGCCCTCATGGATGCCGCTGACGATCTCGTGCGGCCATTGCAGGACCGTCCGGTCCGGGTGGACCGCGAAAGTCTTTCGCTCGGCTATGCGGGCGTTTATTCGAGCTTCCTGCGTCATGCGGAGAATGCCTCGAAACTCTATGGCGTTGATACGCGTGAAATTCTCATGGAACTGGGCAAGCGCCGCATGGTCGGCGGCCAGGAAGACATGATCATCGACGTTGCGCTGGACATACTCAAAAACAAAGCGGCGTAAGCAAAAAACTGCGCCTTCCCATCGGAGGAAGTGAAATGACCGTCTCGGAAGGCGTGGCTTTGCCGCGCGTAGAAAAGGACACCCTCGTCACGGAACGAGATCGCCGTCGCGCTCTTATCGGCAGCGCGGTTGGCAGCACCATCGAATGGTATGACTATTTCCTGTATGGAACCATGTCGGCCATCGTTTTCGGCAAGCTGTTTTTCCCAGCGGATGATCCGGTGACCAGCCAGTTGCTGGCATTGGCATCATTTGCGCTCGCCTTTCTGATCCGTCCTATCGGCGGTATTCTGTTCAGCCATATCGGCGACCGCATCGGGCGCAAGAAAACCCTGGTCATCACTCTCTCGATCATGGGTATTTCCACGGTGCTGATCGGTCTCATGCCGACCTATGCCATGATCGGCATATGGGCGCCGATTATTCTGACCCTTCTGCGTCTGCTGCAAGGTCTGGCTCTGGGTGGCGAATGGGGCGGCGGACTTTTGCTTGCCGTCGAATATTCGCCTCGCAACAAGCGTGGCTTCTATGGTGCGGTGCCGCAGACCGGCGCGCTTTTCGGTCTGGCGCTGGGCAATCTTGCCACGTCCGGCCTTGCCCTTGGCTTCAGCGAAGAAGCGTTCCTCTCCTATGGCTGGCGTATACCGTTCGTTCTGTCGTTCGTGCTGGTCGCGGTCGGCATGTGGATCCGCAACAAGGTTGACGAAACGCCTTCCTTCCGTCGCGTTGCCCAGTCCAACACGGCCAAGAAGGTGCCGCTGCTTGAGACCCTGAGCAAGCACTGGCGTGCCGTTCTGATCGTGATTGGTGCGAAGTTTATCGAAACGTCGACATTCTTCCTCTTTGCCACATTCACCATCTCCTATCTGGTCGGCCTGGGTTATGCCCGCGTGGATGCGCTTAATGCCGTTCTGGTCGCCGCTATCGTCGCCGTTCCCGTCATGCTGTATTTCGGCAGCCTTTCGGACCGCATCGGCCGCAAGAAGGTGTTCATGCTGGGTACGGTCGTGATGATGGCTTACATCCTGCCTTATTTCTGGCTGCTCAATCAGGGCTCGTGGTTCGTTGCCATGCTCGCAGTCGTTATAGGCTTTGGCATTATCTGGTCCACCTACGGTTCGGTACTCGGCACATTCTTCGCCGAAAGCTTCCCCGCAGATGTGCGCTATACCGGTGTGTCGCTCGGCTATCAGGTGGGCGCTGCCATCGTCGGCGGTCCGCTGCCGCTGATCGCAACCGCACTCCTTGCCAAATATGATGGCAGCTACCTGCCTATCGGTCTGTTCATCATCGCCTGCGGCATCATCTCGCTGATCGCGGTCGCCTTCACGACCGACAGAAGCGGCCAGCAACTGGACGACTGATATTCCCTTGATCAAGGAGCCGGCTCAGGCCGGCTTCTTTTTTGCGCATTATTATAGGAAAGCATCTGGCGGATGAGTTCGGCCACATTTGCCACTTCCATTTTTTCCATGACGTGGCTGCGGTGGGCTTCGACCGTCTTGATGCTGATATTCATCAGGTCCGCGATCTGCTTGTTCAATTTGCCCGCGACGATATAGTCGAGCACTTCCTTCTCCCGCTGTGTCAGGCTTTCATATCTGCGCAAAAAGTCCCCGGACTGCTTGCGGCGCTCTGAAATCTCCCGCGCGCGCGCCAGGCAGAATGCAATGCGCTGCAACACGTAATCGTCATCCAGCGGCTTTTCGATGAAATCGACAACACCGTCGCGAAAGGCCGTGACGGCCATTGGCACGTCGCCATGCCCTGTGACGATGATGGTCGGAAGATCGACGCCGAGGGCCAGCATATGCCGATGCAGTTCAAGGCCGTTCATACCCGACATGCGCATATCGGCTATGACACAGCCGGACAGGCCGGCGGACAAGTTCTGCTGCACGAAATCCAGAAATGCCTCTGCCGACGTGAATGAGCGCACGGGATAATTGCTCGATTCAAGCAGCCAGCCGAGCGAATCGCGAAATGCTTCATCGTCATCAATGACATAGACGGTTTCGTTCATGCGGTGCTTTCTGAAGACGTGCGGCTGGCGGGCAAGGAGAAATGGAAGGCTGTGCCGCCTTCGGGATTGGCCTCGCACCAGAGCTGTCCGCCATGAAATTCCATGATCGTGCGGCATATATTAAGGCCGACCCCCATGCCTTCGGCTTTGGTCGTATAAAATGGATCGAATATTTTCTGAAGATCGGCTTCGGCAATTCCCTGTCCGAAATCGCGGACCGTCGTTTCCACCCATCGCCCGCCTGCAACCGCCCTGGAAGAAATCACGATGTCCCGCCGTGGAGGGGGCATTGTGCTTGTTGCTTCTATGGCGTTGCGCAAGAGGTTGAACACGACCTGCTCGATCATCACGCGATCGGCGAGAACGGGCGGGAGAAAGCCTGCAATTTCCATTTTGATGCGGAAGCCCCGCCTGCGCGACTCTATCTCGGCAATCAGCGCGGTTTCCTCAATAATTTCGTGCAGTTCAAGCGGTTTGAGGGTCGGCTCGCTCCGGCGAAGAAAATTGCGTATCCGCGATACGATGCCGGATGCACGCTGGGCCTGACGGGCAGCTTTTTTCATGGCGTCGAGCAGGGCTGCCCTGTCGTCCGTTCCGGCTTCCAGCCGCCGCACCGAACCCATGCAATAATTGCTGACGGCAGCAAGGGGCTGGTTGAGTTCATGCGCAAGGCTGACGGCCATTTCGCCCATTGAAACCAATCGGGCCGTCTGTTCCAGACGCAATGCGCTGTCGCGTTCAAGCGCAAGCATCGCCTCGCGGTCTGCCTGTGCCCTGGCTTCCTGCTCGCGCAGCTTTAGCTGGAGAACCTCGAATTCCCGCCCCGTTTTCTTGAAAATTTCGACCGCCCTTGCAATATCCCCGATTTCATCGTGACGGTGCTGGTCCTCGACTGTGAAATCATATTTGCGGCGCGTCAGTTGCCCGATAACGGCGGTAAGACGCCCAAGCGGCTGCGTTATGCTGCGCGCAAGAAGAACGAGAAGCGCGATGATGGCCAGAGCGATCGCCGCAAACAGGCCGCCCGCGCGCATGACAACGCTTGTCGTCTCGCGCTCGACATCATCGAGATAAATGCCTGTGGCAACAAACCAGCGCCATGGTTCGAACGGGCGCACATAGGCAAGTTTCTCCGCTGTGAAACCTGTATTGGGCTTGGTGAATTCATAGCGCACCACGCCGCCGCCAGCCTTGGCTGTTTCAGCTTGCATCTTCACATAATAGCGGCCTTCTGAATCGACCAGACCGGAGGCGTCGGTGCCTTCCAGTTCGGGTCGAATGGGCAGAAGGACGGAATTGCCGTCAAAATCGTCGATAAAGAAATATTCGTCATTGGCATAACGCAGCCTGCGCAGCGTTTCGACCGCATTGTTTCTGGCCGCATCTTCGCTGATCTCACCGGCTTTATAGCGATCATATTCTCCCTGAATTATGTCGCGCGCCACTTCGGTCATGTTGCGAACCATCGCGACACGATCTTCGATCATCTGCGAACGCAATGCATGAATGGTAACGACAGCCATGACAAGCAGGCCAACGAAACTGACGACGCTCGACAGGAGCAGTTTGGACCGGATACCCAATTTGATTTCGCTTCGATGAATGTGACGCCAGCGGCGCGGATTGTATTTTGTGCCTCAAAGGCGGCCACCGCCGCAACCTGTTTTCCAGTCATGGCGGATCGGAGCAAATTATTGATAGCTGTTGCAGCCTTTCGTCAAGATGCTACTCATGACGCGTCAGCATGGCTCCGCCGCCGGGGCTTGAAGCGAAATATCGGTGCAAGCAGTGAGATAAACAGTGTTGAAAATCAGCGGCCTGATCATTGTATCCGTCATCGCGATACTGGTCGTAGCCCACATCGTCTTCAGGCCGCCGTCTCTTGAAGGGCGATCTGTGACGCAGGCCGTCAAGGCCTCTCCCGAGACAATGCTTGGGCGGATCGCACTTGAGCCCGCAGCGCTGGATAAGGGCGATAGCGGCGTCTTGCCCCTGCTCGACGGGCCGGATGCTTTTGCTGCGCGTGTGGCGGTGATCCGTGCGGCGGAGGTTGCTCTTGATGTCCAGTATTATATCTGGCAGCGCGATGCGACAGGCTTGATGCTGATGGATGAGCTGCGCATGGCGGCGGAGCGCGGTGTGCGGATTCGCCTTTTGCTCGACGATAACGGCATCAGCGGCCTCGATGACGACCTTGCGGCACTGGATGCTTTGCCCAATGTGGAAGTCCGGCTGTTTAACCCGTTTATTCTTCGAAGCTTTAAACCGCTCGGCTTTACGTTTGATTTCGTGCGTTTAAACCGGCGGATGCATAACAAGTCGCTGACCGCTGATGGTGCAGTCAGCATTCTGGGCGGTCGCAATATTGGCGATATTTATTTCGGTTTCGGCCCGGGGCTTCAATTCATCGACAGCGACGTCATGGTGGTGGGGCGGGCGGCTGCGGATATAGGACTGGATTTCGACCGCTATTGGCAAAGCCGCTCTGCCCATCCCATCGACCGCATCGTGAAAACTCAAGGCTTGCTCGATGTGCTGATGAGCGATGCCCGGCAGGCCGGGCAGTCCGCGGAAGGGCAAGCCTATATCGAACGGCTGCGCAGTTCCAATATCGTCACCCGGATCGAGGCAGGACAACTGGCCTTCGAATGGACCAAGGTCACGCTGGTCAGCGATGATCCGGCCAAGGGCATGGGCGAGGCCCGGATTCGCGATATGCTTTTTCCGCAACTCATGGCGCTTACTGCGGCGCCATCGCATTCGGTTGATGTGGTTTCCGCCTATTTCGTTCCCGGCAGGCTGTTTTCGGAAAGGATCGAACGACTTGCGGAGCAAGGTGTGCGGGTGCGCATTTTGACCAATTCGCAGGCGGCGACCGATGTGTTCGTGGTGCATAGCGCCTATGTAAAATACCGGCCGGACCTGCTGCGCTCGGGCGTTGAGCTTTATGAACTCAAACCCGCTTTCTCGATACGCGATGAACCCGAAACACAGGGCTTTGCGCGAACCTCGCGCGCAAGCCTTCACTCGAAGACCTTGGCCATTGACGGCAAGCGGATTTTCATCGGCTCGTTCAATTTCGACAAGCGCTCTTTATTGCTCAATACCGAGATGGGCGTCCTCATCGAAAGCCCCGATATGGCCAGCGCTCTTGCCGCTGCATTTTCGAGCAGCTTTCCCTTTGTGAGCTATACGCCACGACTGAACGATACAGACAAGCTGATATGGGACGAGGCAGCAGCGAATGGAACGAACATCCACCACGAGCTTGAGCCGGGAACGAGCCTTGGCTCGCGGTTGCTTTTATGGTTCCTCGGCCTGCTTCCAATCGAATGGCTGCTTTGAAGGGAAGAAGTCTGGAAGAGCGGTTTTACTCGTCTCTTCTATTGCCAGATGCGCGTTCAGGCTGGCCCAAGAAAAATATGGGTTTCGGATTTGGCAACGCCTTCCATGGCGCGGATACCGGTAATAAGGCGGTGAAACTCGTTCATATCCGCAACCTCGATCTCGGCAATCAGGTCCCATGCGCCATTCGTCGTGTTGACGGCTGAAAAGCTCGGATTCTTGCGCAGCATCGAAATCACGCTTTTGATGGAGCGTCCCGTCAGTTCGATCATCATTATGCCGCGTATCATGTCCGAACTGCCATGGTCGCGCAGCCGGACGGTAAAGCCCGCAATGACCCCGGAGGCAATCAGCCGTTCCATACGGTTTTGTACTGTGCCGCGTGCAACGCCCAGAATACTCGCCAGGGTGGGAATTGATGCACGCGCATTAACGCGCAATTCGGATATGAGGCGCTGATCGAGGTCGTCCATGCTGTTCCTTTGACGATTTAGTCAGATAAATAGCGTTTATCGCAAATTGTTGCGCTTTTTTATACATAAATGGCGTTTTCGTTAGGTCTTTTCTTGGCTAGTTGGGGAATTCAAACGCTTGAACAGCGCCCGATTGTAATGCACAAGGCAAGGCGATGAGGGAGGACAGGTCATGACATCCACCAATCAATGGGATCCCACGCAACGGGTGCGCGAACTTTCCTGCCGGATGGTACGCTGGCCGAGCGAGACGGGAACGCCGGATGAAGCCGCTTTCGCGCCTAAGCTTGTGGAGCTTCTGCGTACAATTCCCTATTTCAGGGACAATCCGGACAATATAGCGCTCATCGACAGTCACGGCTCTCCGCTCACCAGGAATGTCGTTGCGCTGGTGCGCGGGACAGGGCGGCGCACACTGGCTCTGGCTGGCCATTATGACGTGGTGGAGACGACCAATTTCCGCGATCTCAAACATCTCGCATTTGAACCGGATGCATTGCTGGAGGCCCTGCTGGCCGATCTGACCAGCCGTCCGCTTGCGGAAAACGAAGAAAAGGCGCTCGCTGACTTCCAAAGCGGCGACTATCTGCCCGGACGCGGCATGCTGGATATGAAGAGCGGCGTGGCGGCGGGCATTGCCGTGCTTGAACGTTTTGCCCAGCTTCCCGAGCGCGAGGGCAATCTGGTCCTGTTTATCACGCCCGACGAGGAACGCGGATCACGCGGCATGCGCAGCCTGCGTGATGCATTGCCGGAACTGATGGAAAGCTGGGGCCTTGATATTGTGGCGGGCATCAATCTGGATGCGACAAGCGATCAGGGTGACGGCTCCGAAGGCCGCGCCATTTATCGCGGCACAATCGGCAAGCAATTGCCCTTCGCTTTCATTATCGGCCAATCTTCCCATGCCAGCTACCCCTTCGAGGGCATCAGCGCGCATCGGATCGCTTCGGAGATCATGCGTGCCGTTGAGGCCAATACCGCACTTTGCGACCGGGGCGAGGGGAATGTGTCGCCGCCGCCGGTCTGCCTTGAAGCCCGCGATTTTCGCGGCGGTTATGAGGTGACGACGCCGGAGCGCGCATGGATCGCCTTCAACTGGCTTACCCATTCGCTTTCGCCCACGGCCCTGTTCGCCCGATTTACGGAGATTATCGGCAGCGCGCTCGAAGACGCGATTGCGCAATTCAATGCCAATGCGCGCACTTATGCGCAGCTTACGGGAGAAAAGTTTCTCGCCGGCCATAAGGGCCGGGTGATTAGCGTTGCGCAATTGCGTGAAATCGTGCGTGAAACCGGCGGCGAAGAAGCATTGCAGCGCATCGCGGAATTGGAAGCGAAGCTTTCGATAAGCGATAATCCCTTGCTGATAACCCGCGAACTGGTTGAGCAGATGGTGTCGGACGCACGACTGACCGGACCGATGGTGGTTGTCGGTTTTGGCAGCCTCGTCTATCCGCATGTGAATATGAGCAATGAGACACCGCTTGAGTGCGATTTCGCAAAAGCGCTGGAAGATGCCCGCATTCAGATTGAAGAACGCTGTCGTACCACGATCAAATATCGCGAAATCTTCGCGGGCATATCGGATATGAGCTTTTTCGGCCATGTGCCCGATGAAAGAGACAGCGAGATTATTGCGGGCAACACACCGGCGGCGCAGTTCATCGACAAGGCCAATCCGAATGCCTTGTCTTATCCGGTGGTCAATATCGGCCCTTGGGGGCGCGAATATCACCAGAGGCTGGAACGCGTCCATGCGCCTTATGCTTTCAGCATATTGCCGCAATTTCTCGATGAAATCGCCAGACGCCTTTTGCGGGACAAATAAATATAGCGGTAGCATTTCATCCGGGAGCGGGTCAGACTCCCGGATAAGACGTTTTCTATCGTTCGGAGAATTCCAGAAGCGTGCCGCTCGCATTTTCCGGCAGAATAGCAATGCCGTTTTGCGTCTTTATATAGGGCACGCCGTTTGCATCCAGCGATGTGCGGGCTTTCTCCAGCGCGCTTACGCGGAGGCGAAGGACCGCAAAGGCGTTTGCGGGTGTCGCCGGGAAATCGACGCCGGGATAGGTTTCCGCAGCCTGCTGTGGCGTCAGCACGATGAGATCGGCAGAATGCGCGCCGGTCGTGACTTTCCAGCTACCGTCATCCTGTGCCTGCGCCTTTCCATCCCTGTAAAGCCGCGCAAAACCTCTTGCCGTCGTTTCCGGATCGGACGACAAGGCAAAGATTGCTGAAAGCGCATTGGCGCCATTGGCGTGTTCGAGCAATTCAGGCAGCCAGACCGTATCGCGGGTCTTGTGCTGGCACATGAACACCATGCCTTGCGGCACTTCGCTCTCGGCATAGGCCACAGTCTCGAAGGCTGCCACGCCTTCGCCGCCATTGGGCAATTGCACGGGACGCGAAAAAGCGCCTACGCTGCCTGTTTCGATGCCAAGCTCGGCGAGTTCTGCCTTGGCCTGCTGGGCATTGTCGATGCGGCAGGCAATGGCATGAAGCCCTTGTCCCTGTGCCGCGAGCTTCTTGCGCTGGTGCAGATTGCCCTCGGTTTCGGCCACGATGCCCAGAAGCTCGAAATAATCTTCCGGGAACATGATCGTATAATTACCCGTTCCCTTTTCCTTGCTGTGCAGGCCGCGCGGACTCAGCGTAAAGCCGAAACGGCGATATTGGGCAGCACTTTCTTCAAGATCGTCAACAAGAAGAAAAACATGATCGACGCCTTTAACTGGATGGGACATAGGCAGCTTCCTTTTCGTGCGGTGAGAGATATTATTTCTTCGAGGGCAAGGCTGACAAGCCGATGCCTGCTTTGCAACCTGACCGATAATTGCGCCCGACAGGCGTGCTACCTGAAGAAAATCGGCTTTTCTTCAGGTGGCCCTTTGGAGTATTTTTCCAATATTGGGACTAATATTAGTTTATATTAACATGATCTCCGTTTATTCTGGCATGACAGTGCTTGTGTGGGAAGACTCGTCTGGAAAGGGTGCTTTTTAAGCAATATCAGGGACTTGAACAATATTGGTACATGCGGGAAAAGAGGATTGAAAGCCCTCTCTCAACATTCTTCAGGGGAATAAAAATGCATATAAGAAAAGCTGGCCTCGGCCTGTTTCTCGCTGCTTTTTCGCTCGCTGTGACGCCTTCTCACGCCGAAGAAGTCAAGCGCGGCGGCACCGTCATCGTCCACATGAACTCCGAGCAGGGCGTTCTCAACCCTGCGCTGCGCGCTTCTACAGGCGTCTATCAGATCACGGGCCGCATCATGGAGCCGCTGATCGATCGCACCTATGAGGGCTATGTGCCGGTGCTGGCGACGAGCTGGACTTCTTCGGAGGACGGCAAGGAGATCACCTTCAAGCTGCGCGAGAATGTGCGCTGGCATGATGGTCAGCCCTTTACCTGTGATGACGTTTCCTACACAGCAATGAATCTGTGGAAGGAACTGCTCAATTATTCCTCCACGCTTCAGGCCAATCTGGAAGCTGTCGACTGCCCCGATCCGCATACGGCGCTGTTCCGCTATTCCAAGCCCATGCCGCTTGAATTGCTGGTTGCGGCCATGCCCGATCTGGGCCATCCGGTGCCAAAGCACCTGTATGAAGGCACGGATATTCTCAAGAACAAGTATAATTCCGCGCCGGTGGGTACGGGGCCGTTCAAATTCGTGCAATATGAGCGCGGCCAGCACATTATCGCCGAGCGCAATGAAGATTACTGGCGCGGTAAGGAATATCCCTATCTCGACCGTATCATCTGGCGTTTCATGCCGGACAAGGCTGCTGCTGCCGCAGCCCTTGAAGCGGGTGAAATGATGGAGACCGGCTTTAACGGCATTTCCATGTCCGATACGGAACGTCTGCAAAAGGACGGGCGTTTCGATACCGGTCCCAAAGGCTTTGAAAACAACGTCGCTCATTCGACCGTCGAGTTCAACCTGCGCAATCCGATCCTTGCCAATCTGAAGGTGCGGCAGGCGGTTTATCATGCACTCGACATCGACTTTGCGATCAAGACCATCATGCGCGGCTATGCCAAGCCGGGGCGCGGACCTATTCCGAGCACGGCGGGCGCAAATTATACCGATGACGTCCAGACCTATGATTATGACGTCGAGAAAGCCAAGGCGCTGCTCGATGAAGCCGGTTATCCGGCCGGGCCTGACGGTATCCGCTTCAAGCTGCGCCATCGTCCGGCGCCCTGGGGTGAGTATACGCAGCTCTGGGCTGAATATTACGCACAGGCGATGAAGGAAGTCGGCATCGATGTCGAGATTCTGACCAATGATGCGCCGGGCTTCCTCAATGGCGTCTATCGCGATCATGATTTTGATACGGCCAATGGCTGGCACCAGTTCCGTTCGGACCCGGCTGTTTCCACCACGGTCTGGCTGCGTTCCGGCGCTCCTGTGGGCACGGCATGGTCCAACCAGTTCGACTACAAGTCGGACGAGATGGACAGCCTGATCGATCAGGCCGCATCCGAACTCGATCCTGCCAAGCGCGCCGAACTCTACCACAAGATCCAGCAGCTTGAGATGAAGGACCTGCCGGTCATCTTCGCCATCGAACATCCATTCATCGGCGTGACCAACAAGGTTCTGAAAAATCACCACAATACGCCACGCTGGGATTCTTCGAGCTGGTATGATCTGTGGATCGACCAATAATAATCCAACCATGCCGCTGCCGGCTGTCCGGCAGCGGTTTAAGCTCAGGCCAATGCCAGAAATGCTTTTGAATAATTTGCAGGATAGTACGCAATGACCTTGCCCCCCATCCTGAGTTTTGCGCTGCGGCGCATCTTGCAGGCGATACCCGTCATTTTGCTGATAATGATCGGGTCGTTTCTGCTTATCAAACTTGCGCCCGGTGACACCGTTGATGCGCTGGTCGGCGATATGGGCGGTGCAGATCCGCAATTTGTCGCCAATCTGCGCGCCGAATACGGGCTCGACCAACCTGTCTGGGTGCAGCTCTGGATCTATATGAGCAAGCTTGCACGGCTCGATTTCGGCTGGTCCTATGTCTATGAACTGCCGGTTCTCGACGTGCTGATGAGCCGTCTCGTCCCTACGCTTTTGCTGATGCTGGCTTCGCTTTCGGTGGCGTTCATATTCGGCGTCGCGCTTGGTGCCTTTGCGGCGCGGCGCGCCTATACGCTGACCGATAATGCCATTTCCACGCTCGGTCTCGTCTTTTATGCCATGCCGAGTTTTTTCCTCAGCCTCATTTTGATGTTCGTCTTTTCGGTCAAGCTGGGCTGGCTGCCCGTGGGCGGCTACAAGACTCTGGGCGGCTTTTATACGGGCTGGAAGAATGTCTGGGACATTGCGGTGCATCTGGTGCTGCCGACCACGGCGCTCTCGCTCATCTATCTTGCTTTCTACATGCGGCTGATGCGCACCAGTGTACTGGAAGTGGAGGGCCTTGATTATGTGCGCACTGCGCGCGCCAAGGGGGCCAGCGGCGCGCGGCTGATGTTCCATCACATCATGCGCAATGCCTTCCTGCCGGTGGTGACGCTGCTGGGGCTTCAGTTCTCGACCATTCTGGGCGGCTCGGTGGTGGTCGAAACGATCTTCTCGCTGCCCGGCCTTGGCCAGCTCGCCTATACATCTGTGATCAAGCGCGATCTCAACACGCTCATGGGCATCATCTTCCTGTGCTCGGTGCTGGTGGTGTTGGTCAATCTCATAACGGACCTGATCTATGCGCGGCTTGATTCGAGGATAGAACTGTCATGACCTCTCAGGATTTTTCCCTCAGCCGCCCGCAAGTCTCACGAACGAGAGTTCTCTGGCAGCGTTTCAGCCGCAATCGCGCCGCAGTGCTCGGACTGGCTCTTTTCATCGCCGTGGTGGCGATCGCACTTCTGGCCGATGTGATTGCGCCCGGCGATCCGCTGCGTCGCGCAGGCGATCCGCTGCTCTGGCCTTTCATCAATGCCGCAACACCGCTTGGCACCGACCAGCTTGGCCGCGACATCATGGCGGGTATTTTCCATGGCGCGCGCATCTCGCTGCTGATTGGTGTCGTCGCAACGCTGATCTCGATCTTTATCGGCATCATAATCGGCGCGCTTGCAGGCTATTATGGCGGTTGGGTCGATGATGTGCTGATGCGCGTGACGGAGGCATTCCAGACAGTGCCGAGCTTCGTGCTGCTTCTGGCGCTGGTTGCGATTTTTGGTTCATCGATTGAAAATATCATCATCTGCATAGGCATTGTTTCGTGGACAGCGCCTGCGCGCATGGTGCGCGCGGAGTTTCTTGCCCTGCGCCAGCGCGAATTCGTCGATGCCGCGCGCAATCTTGGCGTCGGTAATATCTCGATCATCTTTCGTGAAATCCTGCCCAATGCCCTGCCGCCGGTCATTGTTTTCGCATCGGTCGTCATGGCGACATCCATATTGATGGAAAGCGCGCTGGCCTTTCTGGGGCTTGGTGATCCCAATTATGCAAGCTGGGGCAATATGATCGGGCAGGGGCGTGCGGTTTTGCGCAGCGACTGGTTTTGCTCCGTCATTCCGGGTATCGCCATTCTGCTGACGGTGCTGTCTTTCAGCCTGCTTGGTGAAGGACTGAACGACGCGCTTAATCCGAGGCAGAAGAAATGACGGCCGCGCCCATTCTCGAAATCAAGAACCTGCAAATCGCGCTGCCCGAGGGGGCTGACCGGCCATTCGCCTTGCAGGACCTCACGCTCAGCGTTCATCCGGGCGAGATCGTCTGCCTTGTCGGCGAAAGCGGCTCGGGCAAGTCGCTTTGCGCCAATGCCATCATGCGTCTGTTGCCGCAGCCGCATGTGCGTGTCACCAGGGGCACCATAGCGCTGGAGGGCACCGATCTTTATTCGCTTGGCGAAGCGGAAATGAAGAAGCTGCGCGGCGACCGTATCGGCATGATCTTTCAGGAGCCGATGACCGCGCTTAACCCGCAGAAGACAGTGGGATGGCAGATCGATGAAGTGCTGCGCCTGCACACGAAGCTTGGCCGCAAGGAGCGTCGTGCGGCGGTTCTCGACATATTGCATGAAGTGAAGATACCCGACCCGGAATCTGCCTATAACGCCTATCCGCACCAGATTTCGGGCGGGCAGCGCCAGCGCGTGATGATCGCCATGGCGCTGATCCTCCAGCCGCGCCTTATCATCGCCGACGAGCCGACGACAGCGCTCGATGTGACGACACAGGCGCGGATTCTCAAACTGATCCGCGATCTGCAAAAGGAACACCAGACCGGCATCTTGTTCATTACCCATGATTTTGGAGTGGTGGCCGAAATTGCCGATCGCGTTGCCGTGCTGCGGCTTGGCGAACTGGTCGAGGAAGGCCCGGCCGAAGAGGTTCTCAACCGTCCGCAGCATCCCTATACGCAGGCGCTGATCGCTTCTGTTCCCGCACTCGTGCCGCCGCCGCACAAGCCATTTGGCGAAGCGCAGCCCGTCATTCTCAAGGCGGAGAATTTGCAGAAAACCTTCAAGGCGCGCGGCGGGCTGTTCAGCGGCAAGCGCAGCGCCGTGCCTGCGGTGAAAGACCTGTCGTTTGAACTGCGTCAGGGCGAAACGCTTGGCGTGGTGGGCGAAAGCGGTTCTGGCAAGACGACTGTTTCGCGCATTGTCACCCGGCTTCTTGAGGCTGATAGCGGCAAAGTCGAGGTCAATGGTAAGAATTTCCTTGATGCGGGCCCGCGTGAAGTGCGCGCCATGCGCAAGAATATCCAGATGGTCTTTCAGGACCCGATGGCCTCGCTCAATCCGCGCCGTCGTGTCATCGACCTGATCGCGCAGGGGCCTATCGTGCATGGCATGCCGAAGAAGCAGGCACATGCAAAGGCGCGCGAGTTGCTGGAACTGGTGGAACTTTCACCTGCCGCCGCAGACCGCTTCCCGCACGAATTTTCCGGCGGTCAGCGACAGCGCATCGGCATTGCCCGCGCCCTTGCGCTGGAGCCGCGCATCATCGTGGCCGACGAGCCGGTCTCCGCACTTGATGTCTCGGTGCAGGCGCAGGTGCTGCGTCTGCTGGCCGATCTGCGCGAGCGGCTCAACCTGTCGCTGCTGTTCGTCACGCATGATCTGCGGGTTGCAGCACAGCTTTGCGACCGCATCATCGTCATGTCCAAAGGCGAGATCGCCGAAGCGGGGCCAACGGCGCAAGTTTTCGCCAATCCGCGCCATGAATATACGCAGCGCCTTCTGGCCTCCATACCGGGCAGGGACTGGACGCCTCCTCATATTGAAACCGTGTGATCCATGCAGAATGTGAAATTTCCGCCATCCATCTGGGCTGCAACCGCGCCTGAACGCGTACCGGCACCACCACTTACCAATGATACGGAAGCCGATGTCGCAATCGTTGGCGGCGGCTTCACTGGCCTTTCGGCAGCGCTTCATCTGGCAAAACGCGGTAAGCGCGTGATCCTGCTGGAAGCCAAGGCGGTGGGCTGGGGTGCGTCGGGGCGCAACAATGGTCAGGTCATTCCGACCATGACCGCAGCCGAGCCGGACGCTATCGCCAGACGTTATGGGGCGGCGGGCGAGCGTTTCGCCAGACTGATCGGCAGCAGCGCCGATATTCTGTTTTCCATCGTGCGCGAGGAAAATATCAAGGCCGAAGCCGAGCAGAACGGCTGGTTTCAGCCTGCCCATTCGCCGGGCCGGGTGAAGCTTTCGCAAATGCGCGTCGAGGCATGGAAACGCTTCGGCTTTCCCGCCGAATTTCTTGATCGTGCGGCGACATCGAAGCTGATCGGCAGCGACTTCTGGTATGGCGGCATGTTCAATCCGACCGGCGGACACATCAATCCGCTGGCGCTGGCGCGCGGTCTTGCGGCGGCTGCCGAAAGCCATGGCGCGATCATCCATGAGCAAAGTCCCGTCACCTCTTTCCGACAGGAAGGCGATATTTGGGTCGTGCGCACAGAAAAGGCGACGGTTCGCGCCAAAGGCTTCCTGCTCGCGACCAATGCCTATACGGGCGAATTGCGCGAAGGGCTTGCCCCGCGTCTTGCGCGCACCATCGTGCCGGTTCTTTCATGGCAGATGGCGACCGCACCCGTCAGCGACAATCTGCGCGCCACGATCCTGCCCGGCAGGCAGGCGGTATCCGATACACGTGGCGATCTGCGTTTCTTCCGCTATGATGCGCGCAACCGGCTGATTACCGGCGGCGTGGTGATGGGCAACTACAATGTTGCCGAACGGGTGAAGCGCAAATCGGCACGCAATATGGCGGAAGCTTTTCCAGCATTGGGTGAGCCGGAAATCACCCATGTATGGAGCGGCTATATCGGCATGACATGGGATCGCTTTCCGCGCGTCCATCAGCTTGGCTCCAATGGCTGGGCGTGGATCGGCTGCAATGGGCGCGGCGTGGCGCTCGGCACCGCTCTTGGACGTGAATTCGCGCGCGCACTCGATGGCGAGCCGGTCGCGGAACTGGCCTTGCCGGTTTCGGAGCCTGCGCCGCTGCCGTTTCACAAGGTCGCGCGG
Source organism: Falsochrobactrum shanghaiense (assembly GCF_003149535.1). GTDB lineage: Bacteria > Pseudomonadota > Alphaproteobacteria > Rhizobiales > Rhizobiaceae > Brucella > Brucella shanghaiense. The sequence continues at coordinate 368,350 of NZ_QGDB01000002.1, forward strand.
AAGATCGCTCCGTTTTATCTCGCATGGCTTCGGCGAAAAGATCTTACCGAGCCAAAATTCTAGCTCAATATGTGAAGGGGCAAGCCGATGAATCAAATGCCAATTCTCGAACGTCGCCGCATCGAGGCGCTGGTTCTCAAGAACGTTTACGAAGTTATTCGCGAACGCTCCGGCGAGGAAGAAGCGCAAGCTGCAATCGGCGAGGCTGTGAGCCGTTCGGCCATCGAACAGGGCAAGAGCTTTGCTGAAGAACTTGGCCGCACACCGACGATACAGGATTTTGCCGACATTCAGCCGCTCTGGACGAAAGAAAATGCGCTGGAAATCGATGTGATTTCGCAGGGCGAAGATCATTTCGATTTCAACGTTACGCGTTGCCGCTATTCGGAAATGTATCGCGAGATGGGACTGGGTCATATCGGCCATCTGCTTTCGTGCAATCGCGATGGCGATTTCTGCATCGGCTACAATCCGGACATGAAGCTGGAGCGGACGCAGACGATCATGAAGGGCGCAAGCCATTGCGACTTCCGCTATCGTCTCGAAACATCTGCAAACGAAGAAAGGGCCTGACATGCCGGTTGAAAACTGGACCTCGAACCAGCTCGATGAACTCATCGCATTCCGTCGCGACCTGCATCAGAATCCCGAACTTCTTTACGATGTGAACCGTACTGCGGAAAAGGTTGCCGAAGAGCTGCGCGCAGCCGGTGTCGATGAAGTCGTAACAGGCATCGGGCGCACGGGCGTTGTCGGCGTCATTCGCGGCCAGAGCAACCATTCGGGTCGCGCCATCGGCCTGCGCGCCGATATGGACGCCTTGCCGATCCTTGAGGAAACCGGCGTGGAATGGGCGTCGAAAACCCTTGGCAAGATGCATGCCTGCGGCCATGACGGCCACACGACCATGCTTCTGGGGGCTGCGCGCGAACTGGCCAGAAGCCGTGCTTTCGACGGCACGGTCGTCGTCATTTTCCAACCAGCCGAAGAGGGTGGAGCGGGCGCGAAGGCGATGATCGACGATGGCCTTCTGACCCGCTGGCCTCTCGATGAGGTCTATGGCATGCACAATCGTCCCAATCTCCCCGTCGGCCATTTCACCATCAATTCGGGGCCGATCATGGGTTCGGTGGACGTACTGGAAATAAATATCGAGGGAATTGGCGGGCATGCGGCCTCGCCGCATCATACGGTCGATCCGATTACCGTTACCGCCGCGCTCATTCAGGCGATCCAGACATTGACGGCGCGCACCATCGACCCGCTGGATTCGGCAGTGATTTCGATCACCACCATTCACGGCGGCGACGCGTTCAACGTTATTCCGCAGAGTGTCTCGCTGACGGGAACGGTGCGCACGCTGCGCGAGGAAGTGCGTGACCATATCGAGGAACGGCTGGGACGTGCGGTGCAGGGCATCGCTGATGCCTTTGGCGCCAAGGCAACGCTTGATTATCGTCGCAATTATCCTGTCACCGTCAATCATGAGCAGGAAACCGAACTCGCAGCCCTAGCCGCCGAGGCGGTTTCGGGTGCCGAGCGGGTCACGCGCGACATGCCGGCAACGCTTGGCGGCGAAGATTTCGCCTTCATGCTCAATGAAGTGCCGGGCGCGATGATCAATATCGGCAATGGCCCCAGCGCCAATCTGCATCACCCCAAATATGACTTTAATGACGATGTCATTGCCTGGGGCTGTTCTTACTGGACGACATTGGTGCGCCAGCGTCTGCCCGCGGTCGCCAAGGCGGCCTGAATTCAATCTCTTTAACCAAGAAAAACGCCGCATCCAATCGATGCGGCGTTTTGCTTGCGATTTGTTCTGCTGATTAGCCGTCGATCTTTCCGATGGTGAAGAACTGCGTTTCACCGTTGCTGTCATCCACGCCGTCATTATCGGTGACGACATAGGCATCGCCGGATTTGGTGATCGCAAAGCCTTCAAGCTTGTCGGGAACAAAGCCGTTGAGCTTCTTGAGGTCGGGGATGAAATCACGCACCAGGGTCTTTGTGAGCACTGGCAATTTTTCACCCAGTTCCACAGGCTTGAGATCGGCAAGCGCGACCTTGTAGAGACGCTTGTTCACCGCTTCCGAACCAATCAGATTGTCGCGCTCGACGATATAGAGATTGCCGTCATGAGCGGTGACTTCCGACAGGCCGACCCAGCCCTTTTCTTTCACATCGAGCGGATAGGCGACGGCCTTCCAGCTCTTGTCCTTGATGTTATAGGCAAGAAGCTTGACCTGCCCCTTTTCATCATCGGCCCATTCGCGCTGGATAACCATCCACAAGACGGCGTCGTCGCCTTCACCAACACGCGTGATGCCTTCGAGGCCGAAGCGCGTCTGGTGCTTGAGCAGGTCGTTTGGAAGCGCGATTTCCTTCTTGATGACACCCTTCTCGTCCACATTGAGGATCGCATGCGGAACCAGCTTGGCCTGATCGCCTTCATTGGCGAGCCAGAAGCCGCCTTCGCCGTCGGTGGTAATGCCTTCAAGGTCGATTTTCTGTGCCGCATCCTTGCCGCGCTTGACGACGAGCGCCGAGGTGATTTTTGCAGGCGTCTGGTTGGCATCGATCGTGTAGATCGACGGCGCGGCATAATAAGCGGAGTCGGATACGGCGTAGAAAATGCCATCCTTGCTTTCATCCGCTACCAAACCGGAAAGCGCACCCCAGCCAATCGGCGTACCGTCTTCGGTGAGTTCGGAGATGATTTGCGGATATTGCGCAGGCTGGTCCTGCAATTCGAAGATCATGACATGGGAGCGTGCGCCGCCGTCTTCGCCAAGGTCGGTTTCATTGGCGGTGACGAAGAGATTGCGCTGCGGGATGGCGAGCAGTCCTTCAGGACCGATTCCCGAAGGCAGCAATTGAAGCAGTTCAGGCTCTGCGCCGCTATCCTTGTAAACGCCGACCATCGAACCGCGTTCGCTGGCGACGAAAATATAATTGGTGTCACCGAATTTGCCGACTTCCGCGCCTTCAGGCTCGATGCCCTTCTTGTTGCGCTTGTCGGGATAATGGCCTGCCGCAGCAATCTTGTGTTCCAGCGTCGCGCCCGATTCATAAAGCAGTTCGCCACTCTTGGAGAAGATCGAGAAGCCGCGCGAGCCGCCCTTGTAGTCGCCTTCATTGGCAATCAGGATGCGATCATTATCGATCCATTTTACCGTATCGGGCTCACGTGCAACGCCCTTCATCTCGCCGCTAAAGCTGATCTGGCCGTCTTTTTTGGTATCGATCTTTTCGAGATCCACCGACCCGGCGGAGAAATGCGAAGTGACCTTGCCCGTCGCGGCATCGATGATTGCAATATGGTTGTTTTCCTGAAGAGTGACTGCAATCTCGTTGTTATCGTTGAAGGAAACGAATTCCGGTTCCGGATCTTCAGGCCCAACTTCGGCAATGCCGGTGAGATCGACCGTCTTCATCGATGCGCAATCGAGATTGCCATCCTTCAATTCAAAAACCTTGAGATTTCCGGCCGGCAATTGCGGCAGCTCGCCGTCATTCAAATCTTCATCGCGTTCGTTCTCGATAGCGACGGCCAGAAACTTGTGGTCATTCGATATGGCGACCGAATCCGGCTGTCCGCCCAGATCGCAGCTGGCTTCGACTTTTCTGGAAGCCACATCGATAATATCAAGCCGGCCCGATGGGTTCGTGTAGCTTTCCGATGTGTTGACGCCCGCATAAACGCGCGTGCCGGATACGGCAACGGATGTCGGCTCGCCATCCACCTTGAGGATGCCGCCAGCCTTCGGCGCCTTTGGATCGGTAATGTCGACAAAGCCGATCGCGCCATAAGGACTGTCGGAATAAATCAGCGTATTGCCATCTTCCGTGACGGTAATGATTTCAGATGAAGTGGCTTTGGACTTGTCTGCATCCGCAGGCAGGTTATCCACCACCGGAAAAGAGGCAATGCGATTAAATACCGGCTCAGCCGATGCGGAAAAGGCAACGGACGCAGAAAGCGCTGTCAGCATTGCAAGTGTAATCGAACGTGTTTTCATCGGAAATCCCCGGCTCCATTCATTTAAACCGGGGTGAGCTTTGACGAGCGATCATTGCAATGCGATGACACTTATATGAAGAGACGATGACAGAAGTGGCGCAGGCAGCATCCACCTGTCCGGATGCTGCCTGCTGCGCCTTATCAGGCAGCGCTGGAAGAAGACGATGAAGGTGAGGGATTGGCGGCAGCGCGATTGGGCCGTGCCGCCAGAGGCTTCCGTTTGGGGCGCGGCAGCAGGCCCTCTCTCTGGGCCTTCTTTTTCGCTTCCTTGCGGGCGCGGCGGATGGCTTCATCTTTTTCGCGCGCTCGACGTTCTGAAGGCTTTTCGTAAGCGCGGCGCGCTTTCATTTCGCGAAAGACACCTTCGCGCTGCAACTTTTTTTTGAGCGCCCTGAGCGCCTGATCAACGTTGTTATCGCGTACAATGACTTGCAAGTGGTCTCCTTTCGCAGCAAGGGGCTGCTAAATCGTGGGTGATGAAAAATCCTCGTGAGTGGGCGATGGGGGCGGCAAATGATAAATGGTGCGTCTGAACGGCATGAAAACGTGTTCAAACCCAGTATCGCCGGAGCTTTGGCCCGAGTTCTGACAGCAATATCAGCCGTCACTTCGCCAGATATTATTTACGAGGTGCGGCAAGCAGCTCATCCAGACGCTGTTGCTCCAGTCGCGCTTCTCTCAGGCGACGGGTCTTCGCGTCGATGGCCTTCCTCTCGCCAAGCAGAATGGCTCTGGCAATGCGGTCTGTTTGCGCGCTTTTGGATTCGGTCCGCGTGGGCGGCTTGTTAAAGGAAGCATTCTTGTTCAAGCTGACGCTTTGTTCTTGCATGAAGCATTCTCCTTGCTTGGTAATCTCCGTTGTGAGGGGTTGAAATCAAATGTTTAAAAAAGGTCGGGTTTCCCCGACCTTCCGATCGCCTCAACAATCAATGCCAGTACATCCGTGGTCAAAGATCGGAGACAATATTTAAAAAGCGCTTGTTAAAGAGCTTGCAGGTTCTCTGCTGCGATCTTGCCCGAGCGGCGATCCGTAACAGCTTCGAAGCTTACTTTCTGGCCTTCATGCAGGCTGGAAAGCCCTGAACGCTCTACTGCCGAAATATGTACGAATACATCCTGCGCACCATCGTCAGGCTGAATGAAGCCGAAACCCTTGGTGGTGTTGAAAAACTTGACTGTACCATTTGCCATATTGAATTCCTTTCAATTCTCATGGTCTTTATCTAGTGAACTTGCGCTCACTGCCGAGTGTACGAGATTGAAAGAAAGAAATTGAGCGGCTATGGCCCAGATGCATTCGAAAACAATATCGATACGTTCAATATAGGGCGTGCGATTTATCTTTACAAGCCCGGACGGGGATTTAATTTTTATTAAAGTATAGAATATTTCTATTTAGGTGAATGTGAATATATCGAGAGATTATATGCAGCAATAATAAGCACCGAAAGGAAAAAAGAAAGATTGTGCATGGTTGGAATAGTTCACCGGTCAGGCTGGCTTCCGGGCGGTGAGACGATTTGGCTGAAGCTTCAGCCGGCTTGCAGTTCCTTGGCGATCATTTCGCGGAAGATTGCGCCGCCAAGGCCAAGGGGCCGGGCTTTGCGGTGAATGAGAAAACATGTGTTCTCTGTGCGGCCCCGATCGATCTGCAATTCCCTTATCGCGCCCTTTTCAACCCAATGGCGGGCGAATTCGACGGGGACGACGCCCAGATAGCGCGACGACAGGATCATGATCATGCGTGACAGGATCGTGGGGGCTATGGCCTTTATGGTGAGGCCGCGGAAGAATTCGGAAAAGCCTTCCTCCTGCATGACCTCCGACGCCACGAAACCGTGCTGGCGCAGGTCGTCATAGCTCAGTTTGGTATCATCGGCGCGAAACAGGGGATGGTCGCGTCCGCAGAAAATCCCCATCAGCTCCGTGCTGATCGGAGTGGCATTCAGCGCCGGATTGTCCCGGATGAGCGCTGTAAAGCCAATATCGGCCGAGCCTTCCAGCACGGATTCATAAATATGATCCGGGGAAGACATACGAATATTGAGCTTAACGTCGGGGTAGTGGTCATTGATGCGGGCTATGGCGCGCGCGAGCGGATCGCCAAACTCGAACACGAAACTGTCGTCGGCATAAAGAGTTATCTCATCTTCGAGCTTGCGCGTCGTGGCCCCGACGAAATCCGTGAAGCGACCTATTTCGGCGAGCAGCTGCACGGCGGCAGAATGCACGAGCAGACCTTGCTGGGTAAGGCGGAAGCCGCCGCGCCCGCGTTCGCACAAATGCAGCCCCAGCCGTTCTTCCAGCCGCGTCAGCCCCAGGCTGATGGCGGATTTCCCTTTTCCCAGCCGCGCTTGTGCCGCGGTAATGCCGCCAGCGGAAACGATTTCCACGAATTCGCGCAGGCGGGCAATGTCCGCATTGGAAAGATTGCCCCGAAAAGGCGTTGCATGTTTTGTCACGATCTCCTCCCGCATGGCTTGGTTATCTAATCGTCAAACTTGCGTTAAGCAATCTTGTATCGAACTCTGTCCCACATTCCTTTAGTGAGGAATGAACAGGCAGTGAAATTCGGGTTGATGTGAACGACTCCATGGCAAAACACGACATCATCGTGATCGGCGCAGGCATAGTGGGGCTTGCGACCACATATTATCTGAGGCGCACGCGCCCGGATCTGGACATTATGGTGATCGAAAAGGAAAACGCGCCCGGCCTGCATCAGACGGGGCATAATTCCGGGGTCATTCATGCGGGTATCTATTATGCGCCGGGCAGCCTCAAGGCGCGGCTGTGCAAGGCCGGTGCCGAGCAGACCAAAGGCTTTTGCGAAGAAAACGATATTCCTTTCGATGAATGCGGCAAGCTGATCGTCGCAACAGACGAGGGCGAGCTTGCGGCGCTGGATAATCTGCGCAAGAGGGCCGAAACCAACGGGTTGGGTATTCGCATCATCGAAGCTGCGGAAATGGCTGAAATCGAGCCCAATATAAACGGGGTTCGCGCCATTCTCAGCCCCGCCAGCGGTATCGTCGATTATGGCCGGATTTGCCGCGTTCTGCGCGACAGGCTGGCGGCGGATGGGGTGGAGTTTCATTTTGGCACGCAAGTATCGGGCATTCGGGAGCGGGCGGACGCGGTAACGGTCCAAACCACGTCGGGCGATTTTTCCGCCTCGACGCTCGTTGCCTGTGCGGGCCTTCAGGCCGACCGTCTGGCGGATATGTCCGGTCTGGCCGATGATTTCCGCATCATTCCATTTCGCGGCGAATATTTCCGCCTGTCGGAGCAGGCAGGCAATCTGGTCAGCCATCTGATTTATCCGGTTCCGGATCCGTCATTGCCCTTTCTGGGCGTTCACCTGACCAAGATGATCGGCGGCTATACGACCGTCGGTCCCAATGCGGTGTTCTCGTTTGGCCGCGAAACCTACAAGGGCAACGGGCTTGATCTTGCCGATGCCATGCGCAGTGCGGCTTTTCCCGGTTTCTGGAAGCTGATGGCGCGCTCTGTAAGGCCGGGAATTCATGAGCTGCGCGGCACGCTTTCGCGGCGGGTCTATCTTGAGCGCTGTCGCCGTTATTGCCCGGCGCTGACCCTTGCCGACCTCCAGCCTTATGAGCCGGGCATCCGCGCGCAGGCGGTTGATCGCCATGGCAAGATGATCGACGATTTCCTGTTGCGGCAGACGGCGCGGACCATTCATGTTTGCAACGCTCCGTCTCCTGCTGCAACATCGGCATTTCCGATCGGGGCCGAAATCGGCTCCAAAATTCTGGAGAAAATCTCTGTCTGAACTATTTTGGGTGCAGGAAGCTGCGCCATTTCGACAATAAGCTATCTCGGCGGCTAACCGCCTTCACTCAAGGAATCTCTTCATGAATACGATCCCAAACTTCACGAACACTCTGGAAGCGCGAGACATCGAATTCCACTTTCATGGCTACACCAATGCCCGGCGCCACGCGGAAGTCGGCCCCATGGTGATCGAGAAGGGTGACGGCATTTATGTTTTCGACAATGACGGCAACCGCTATATCGAGGGCCTCGCCGGTCTCTGGAGCGTTGGGGTAGGCTTCAACGAGCAGCGTCTGGTCGATGTTGTCACCAGGCAGATGAGCAAGCTGCCCTTCTATCACAATTTCGGGCACAAGAGCCACGCTCCCGCCATCGATCTCGCCGAGCAGCTCATCGCTCTGGCGCCGGTGCCGATGAGCAAGGTTTTCTATACCAATTCCGGCTCCGAAGCCAATGATACCGCGCTCAAGATGATCTGGTATCGCTCCAATGCAATGGGCAAGCCGGAGAAGAAGAAGGTTATCGCGCGCCAGCGCGGCTATCATGGCGTGACGATTGCCTCCGCCAGCCTGACCGGGCTTCCCAACAATCACCGTTCCTTCGATCTTCCCATCGACCGCGTTCTGCACACGTCTTCGCCGCATTACTGGAGAGAGGCGCTTCCCGGCGAAAGCGAAGAAGATTTTGCAACGCGTTGCGCGCAGGAACTCGATGCACTGATCCAGCGTGAGGGACCCGATACGATTGCCGCCTTTTTTGCCGAGCCGGTAATGGGTGCTGGCGGGGTGGTCACGCCGCCTGCGACCTATTTTGAGAAAATCCAGGCCGTGCTTGCCAAATATGACATCCTGTTTGTCGCTGACGAAGTCATCTGCGGCTTTGGCCGTACAGGCAATATGTTCGGCTCCATCACCTATGACATCCGCCCCGACATCATGGTCATGTCGAAGCAGATCACTTCGAGCTACGTTCCCTTCTCCGCGCTGATGGTCAATGAACGTGTATTCGGCCCGATTGCGGATGAAAGCAACAAGATCGGAACCTTCGGCCATGGCTTCACCGCAGGTGGTCATCCGCTCGGTGCTGCGGTCGCGCTCGAAAACCTTGCGATCATCAAGGAGCGCAATCTCGTCGAGAATGCCCGCGACGTCGGTGCGCACTTCATTTCCCGTCTGGAAACACTCAAATCCAGCCCACTGGTCGGCGAAGTCCGTGGCGTCGGCCTTATCGCTGCCATCGAACTGGTGGATGACAAGGAAGCGAAATCCGTCAAAACTCCTGCTATGCTCGGCACGTTGATGAACACGGCAATGCAGCGCAATGGTCTTATTTCACGCAATATGGCCGATGCGGTAGCATTCTGTCCGCCAATGATCATGACACGCGCCCAGGCGGACGATATGTTCGAGATCATCGCAAAATCGCTTCGTGAAACCGAAGCAGAGGTAGGAGTGGCCTGATGAATGTGGAAACCAATATGAAAAAGCTTGAAAAAGCCAATTTCATCAATGGGGAATGGGTTAGCAGCGACGATTTCAGCGAGAATCGCAACCCTTCCAATCTGGACGATCTGGTCGGCCTTTATGCCCGCGCATCGGCGCAGCAAACCCATGACGCCATTGCCGCCGCAAAGGCAGCGCTGCCAGCATGGGCTGCGACTTCGCCGCAGGTGAGGGCAGAAATTCTCGAACGCGTCGGCATCGAATTGCTGGCGCGCAAGGAAGAGCTGGGTGAGCTCTTGTCGCGCGAGGAAGGCAAGATTCTTTCCGAAGGCATCGGCGAAGTCACTCGTGCCGGTCAATTGTTCAAGTTCTACGCGCAGGAAGCCCTGCGTGTGGAGGGCCTTGCAATCGCTTCCATTCGTCCCGGCGTTCGCGTTGAAGTGCGCCACGAGCCGGTGGGCGTCGTGGGATTGATCACGCCGTGGAATTTCCCGATTGCAATTCCTGCGTGGAAGACCGCGCCAGCGCTTGCGTTCGGCAATACGATCGTCTTCAAGCCTGCCGATCTCACGCCGGGCTGCGCCTGGGCGCTGGCCGACATTCTGGCGCGCGCGGGACTGCCTGCCGGTGTATTCAACCTCGTCATGGGGCGCGGCAGCGTGGTGGGCGACATCATAACCCGCTCGCCGGATGTTAATGCGGTTTCGTTTACCGGCTCGGAGGCGACCGGACGCGGCATTCGCACAATCGTTGCCGAGCGCGGCGGCAAGATCCAGCAGGAAATGGGCGGTAAAAGCCCGCTGGTGGTGCTCGACGACGCCAACCTTACCAATGCGATCGACTGTGCGATTGGCGGTTCCGTCATTTCGACCGGCCAGCGCTGCACGTCGAATACCCGCATCATCGCAACCCCCGGCATCTACGATGCACTTGCCGAGGGGATGGCCGAGCGGGCACGCAGTCTGGTGGTCGGCAACGCGCTCGATCCCTCCACGCAGATCGGGCCGGTTGTGGACCAGCGCCAGCTTGATACCAATCTGCGCTATATCGGCATTGCGGACGGTGAGGGCGCCCAGCGGCTTTGCGGCGGCGAAGTGCTCGAAAAGTCGGAGCGCGGCTTCTATATGTCGCCTGCGGTTTACGCAAATTGCACGAATGACATGGTGCATGTCCGCGAAGAGATTTTCGGCCCCGTCGTCAGCGTTCTGAAGGCTGCGGATTATGAGGAAGCATTGTCGATCGCCAATGATTCCGACCTTGGTTTGTCGTCGGGTATCTGCACGACGTCACTCAAATATGCCGAGGATTTCAAAACCCGCTCGACTTCGGGCATGGTATTCGTGAACCTGCCTACGGCGGGTGTCGATTATCACGTTCCATTTGGCGGGCGCAAGGCATCCAGCTACGGCCCCCGCGAACAGGGACGCGCTGCGCGGGAATTCTTCACCGTATCGAAAACCGCCTATACAAATCCGGTCTGAAGCATAGTGTAGGCCGTGCGCTCTCGCAGGAGTGAAGAGCGCATAGGTTTCACATGGCCTGACAGGAATATATGATACAAGTGCCCGCCCGGGAGGGCGGTTGCCGATGGCGACCGGGCCTGCCGGGGTACTTGCCGCGACCAGAAGGAGGACATTATGGCCGCAATATTGGACAAGCGTAAGTTTTATATCGATGGTGCCTGGGTTGATCCCGTGCAGCCCAACGATCTGGAAGTGATCGATCCTTCCACCGAGGAAGCGGTTGCCGTCATCAGTCTTGGCGGCGAAGCGGATACGAACCGCGCCGTGGCTGCTGCAAAAGCTGCATTTCCCAGCTGGTCGCAAACCTCCCCTGCCGAGCGTCTGGCTTATGCGGAGAAGATTCTGGAAATTTACAAGCGCCGCGCGAAGGATATGGCGGAGGCCATTACGCTGGAAATGGGTGCGCCGCAGGATATGGCGCTCGATGCCCAGACCGGCGCGGGCAGCTATCATATTGAGAATTTCCTCAATGCGTTTCGCAATTTCAAGTTTATCGCCCCTCTGGGCGATCATGCCCCGACGACGATGGTGGCGTGGGAGCCGATTGGCGTTGTCGGTTTGATCACGCCATGGAACTGGCCGATGAATCAGGTCACGCTCAAGGTGCTTCCGGCCCTGCTGGGCGGAAATACTGCGGTTCTCAAGCCGTCTGAAATCGCGCCCCTGTCTTCCATTGTGTTCATGGAAATCGTGCATGAGGCAGGATTGCCCAAGGGCGTCGTGAACATGGTGAATGGCGATGGCGCTGGCGTCGGCACCCAGCTCTCCACGCATCCGGATGTGGACATGATCAGCTTTACGGGTTCGACCCGTGCCGGTATCGCGATCACCAAGGCGGCGGCGGATAGTTTGAAGAAGGTAACGCTGGAACTGGGCGGCAAGGGCGCCAACCTGATTTTTGCCGATGCCGATGCCGATGCGGTCGCACGCGGAACCCGCCATTGCTTCAATAATAGCGGCCAGTCCTGCAACGCTCCGACGCGGATGCTGGTCGAGCGTTCGATCTATGACAAGGCCGTGGAAACGGCAGCGCGGGTCGCGAAGGAAACTGCGGTTGCAACGGCGCATCAGCCGGGCAAGCATATCGGCCCGGTCGTCAGCAAGCAGCAATGGGACAAGATTCAGGATCTGATCCAGCAGGGCATTGACGAAGGCGCGCGTCTGGTCGCCGGCGGCACGGGTCTGCCCGAAGGCGTCAACCGTGGATATTTCGTTCGCCCGACCGTTTTTGCGGATGTGAACAACGAAATGTCGGTTGCCCGGCAGGAAATTTTTGGACCCGTTCTCTCGATCATTCCTTTCGACAGCGAGGAAGAAGCCGTCGAAATCGCCAACGATACGATCTACGGGCTGACCAATTATGTGCAGTCGCAGGACGGGGAACGCCGCAACCGGCTTGCACGCAAATTGCGTGCAGGGATGATCGAAATGAACGGCGAGTCGCGTGGGGCAGGCTCTGCCTTTGGCGGCGTGAAGGCGTCGGGCCGTGCGCGTGAAGGCGGACTGATGGGGCTGGAGGAATTCATGGACTCCAAGCAGATTTCCGGCTGGAGCAGGTAAGCCCGACCGCTGATCATTGATATGAAGAGAACCTGCGGCAGATAGGCTTCGCCCATCTGCCGCATGGTATCGGGCATGCCTGCCTCGGCGCTTGCCGATACCTTCCGTTCAAAAGCCATATTCCACAAAATTCAGGGTCCAATCCGCAAGGACGAACAGGCTGATTCATCTCATGCCTGCCTGTAGGCTTGCGCATATTTCAAAATGATACATCAAATTGATTTTAAATATAAAATATCAGCTTCGTCTTTTGACGTAAGCTGTGGTGTGAAAAATAAAATAGTATAAAAACAATATGTTAAAAAATTTTCACAGAGTCTGTTGACAGGAAAATAAGATGCATCATAGTGTGAAAAAATAAAAAGAACCGATCCCGGAATCCACATTCGCGTGAACTAAAAAGGGGAAATCCTGTATGCTGAAATCCTTTCTTCGGCTGGCGACAGCCGCATTGTTAAGCTGTGCCTGCATTGGCGGTGCAGCCATGGCCCAGAGCGCTTCCGATGGTGAAGTGACAAAGGGCGGGACGCTGAACATGATCGTTCAGCCGGAGCCGCCAATGCTGGTGGTCGGCCTGAATACCCAGGGCCCGACGCTTTATGTGGCAGGCCAGATCTATCAGAGCCTGCTGACCTATGACAAAGACCTCAACCCGCTGCCGCAGCTCGCCAAAAGCTGGGAAGTTTCGGAAGATGGACTGACTTATACATTCAAGTTGCAGGATGGCGTGAAATGGCATGACGGAAAGCCTTTCACCGCTGCGGATGTGGCTTTTACCGCCAATGAATTTCTCGTCAACGCGCATCCGCGCTGGCGTCTGATCGCCGAAACCTATGTCGAGGACGTAACGGCGCCGGATGATCTGACCGTCATCTTCAAGATGAAAAAGCCGTTTTCGGCATTCCTTTATGGTTTCGAGCTAAGCTCGTTCCCGATCATGCCCAAGCATATTTATGAGGGCACGGACTACCGCACCAATCCCGCCAACACTGTGCCGATCGGCACCGGCCCCTTCAAGTTCAAGGAGTGGCAGCGCGGGAGCTATATTCACCTCGTGCGCAATGAGGACTACTGGAAAGACGGAAAGCCTTATCTCGACGATCTGTATTTCCGCGTCATTCCCGATGCTGCTTCGCGCAGTGTCGCCTTCGAGCAGGGAACAGTCGATGTCTTGCGCGGCGGTGACGTAGAGGGCTTCAATATCCGCACGCTGGCTGCATTGCCGGGCGTCGAAACCACCATGGCTGGCTGGGAGTATTTCTCTCCGCAGATGTTCATTCAGCCGAATCTGCGTCTTGAAGTGTTCAAGAACGATAAGATCCGCAAGGCCATGTATCATGCGCTCGACCGTGATTTCATTGTCAATGCGATCTTCTTCGGTCAGGGCAAGGTTGCGCGCGGGCCTTTCGCCGCCACCACGCTTTTCCACGATCCCGAGCTTGTGCAATATCCTTTCGATATGGAACTGGCCAAGAAACTGGTTGCTGAATCCGGCGTAGACCTGAGCCAGCATCCGATCCGCCTGATGGGCCTGCCTTACGGCGCGACCTGGGATCGCATGGCTGAATATGTCAAGCAGCAGCTGGAAGAACTGGGCTTCAAGGTCAGCATTCAGGCAGTGGATCCGGGCGGCTGGTTGCAGAATATAGGCAATTTCGATTTCGATCTGGCTTTCAACTTCCTCTACCAGTTTGGCCATCCGGCGCAGGGCGTTGCGCGTAACTACTACAGCGACAATATCGTCAAGGGCACGCATGCGGGCAATAATGAAGCCTATGTGAACCCGAAGGTGGATGAGCTGTTCACCAAGGCAGCGGATGCTGTGGACCAGAAGGATGCGGCGCAGGCCTATTCCGAAGTCCAGAAAATCCTCGCCGACGATGTTCCGCTTCTGTGGATGTTCGACATGCAGAACACGACTGTCTATCGCGACAAGGTCAAGAACCTCGTCCGCTCGGCGATCGGCCTGAACGAGCCGATGGATGACGTCTGGATTGCGAAATAACCAGCCTTTTCCCACCCCGGAAGATTGCTCTTCCGGGGTGGGATTTGCCTCGAATACAATGCCAAAACGGAGCCCGGAACTATGCTAGCTTTTACCGTTCAGCGTATTGGAAAGGCGCTGATGGTGATCATAGGCGTCATCATCCTCAATTTCCTGCTGATCAAACTTGCGCCCGGAGACCCTGCGGCTATCCTCGCTGGCGAAGCCGGCTCCGGCGATCCGAAATATGTTGAAATGCTGCGCGCGCAGTTCGGGCTCGACCGTCCCGTGCCGGTGCAGCTCTGGCATTATCTCACAAGTGTCGCCACGGGCGATCTTGGTTTTTCCTACCGCAATCAGGTGCCGGTGCTCGATCTCATTTTAGACCGCCTGCCTGCCACGATTTTGCTGACCGGTGCTGCATTCATCTTCTCGCTGGCAACGGGCATTCTGTTTGGCGTTCTGGCTGCGACCAATCGCGGCAAGGCGCTTGATAGCGTCATTACATCTCTGGCCCTGCTTTTCTACGCGACGCCATTGTTCTGGATCGCGCTGATGTCGGTGCTGCTGTTCTCGATCAATCTTGGCTGGCTGCCGCCTTTCGACATGGAAACGATCGGGGCGGGATATACCGGCTGGCGCCGCCTGGCCGATATTGGGCATCACCTTATCCTGCCTGCCATTACACTCGGCCTGTTTTACACCGCGATCTATACCCGTGTGACGCGTGCTTCCATGCTGGAAGTGATCGGGCTGGATTTTGTCAAGACGGCCCGTGCCAAGGGCGTGCCGCGCAAGCGCATTATCCGCAGGCATGTGCTGCGTAATGCCATTTTGCCGGTCTTCACCCTCGCCAGCATGCAGGCGGGACAGTTGGTCGGCGGGGCGATCCTGACCGAGACGGTTTTCGCCTGGCCGGGGATTGGCCGATTGATGTTCGATGCATTGATGCAGCGCGACTATCCTGTATTGCTCGGCGTATTTCTTGTTACGGCGATTGTTGTCGTCGTCGTCAATTTCATCGCCGATCTTCTCTACCGCGTCGTCGATCCGCGTATCGGCATCGCCTGAGGACTGACCATGAAAAACCTGAAACGATTCTCACAGAATTACGGGGCTGTCTTCGGCCTTGTCATTCTCACCCTCATCATCCTCATGGCGTTGACTGCGCCCATCCTGTTTCCCGGAAATCCGTGGCGGACGGTCGCCATGCCTTTGCTGCGGCCGATGGAAAATCCGCAATATCTGCTTGGCACCGACATGCTGGGGCGTGACATTGCTGCGGGAATTGCCCATGGAGCAAAGGTTTCGCTCCTGATCGGCGTCGTTTCAACGGCGGTTGCGGTGCTGATTGGCGTGAGCATCGGTGCTCTGGCCGGCTTTTTTGGCGGGCGCGCCGATGATCTGCTGATGCGCTTCACCGAATTTTTCCAGATCATCCCGGCCTTTGCTATGGCGGTGGTTCTGGTTGCGATTTTCAGTCCGAACATCGTGTCGATCACGCTTGCCATCGCCGTCGTGTCATGGCCGGGCGTGGCGCGGCTGGTGCGGGCGGAGTTTCTCAGCCTGCGGGAGCGCGAATTCGTTCAGGCAGCTGTCGTCATCGGGCAGAGCGCGCCGCGCATCATCCTCACACAGGTGCTGCCGAATGCCATTTCGCCCATTATCGTTACCGCGTCGCTGATGGTCGCAACTGCAATTCTGACGGAAAGCGCCCTGTCGTTTCTTGGACTGGGCGACCGCAACATGATGAGCTGGGGTTTCATGATCGGGGCCGCACGCACCATGCTGCGTGAAGCCTGGTGGATGAGCTTCTTCCCCGGCCTTGCGATCCTGCTTTCGGTGCTGGCGATCAACCTGATCGGCGAAGGCATCAACGACCTGATGAATCCGCATCTGCGCGGGAGAAAACAATGAGCACCGTCAATTCACCGCTTTTGAGCGTAAAGGGCGTTTCCGTTGCGCTTCCTGCCGGTTTCGACCGCGAATATGCGATCAGGGACATTACATACGACCTGCATGCAAATGAGATTCTTTGCGTCGTGGGCGAGTCCGGCTCGGGTAAGTCCATGACCGCAAACGCCATCATGGGGCTGCTGCCTTCCTATCTGACGCCGAGCGAGGGCCGGATAGAATATCGGGGCAAGGACCTGCTCACGCAGTCCGAGGAAACCCTGCGCGAGCTGCGTGGCCGTGATGTCGCGATGATCTTTCAGGAGCCTTTGTCCGCGCTCAACCCGCTGATGACGGTGGGCGAGCAGATCGACGAGGTGATGCTGGTTCATGGTGAAACCAATGCCGCCGCACGCTCGAAGCGTGTTCTGGAACTTCTGGAATATGTTGGTCTGCCCGATCCCGCAACGCTGAGGAATTCCTATCCGTTCCGCCTGTCGGGTGGACAGCGCCAACGTGTGGTGATCGCCATGGCGCTTGCGCTTGAGCCGTCTGTCCTGATCGCTGATGAGCCGACCACTGCTCTCGACGTGACGACACAGGCACAGATACTCGAACTCATCAGGCGCATCCAGCGCGCCAAGGGCATGGGCGTGATTTTTGTCACGCATGATTTTGGCGTCGTCGCCGATATTGCCGATCGCGTCGTCGTCATGGAAAAGGGGCTGGTGGTCGAGGCCGGTCCTGCCAGGGAAGTGCTCAATGCGCCAAAGCATCCTTATACGCGCAGGCTGATCGCTGCTGTTCCTCACCGCAAAAGCGGGGATCAACTGGCTGAAAAAGCCGAAAGCTCGCGCGAAATCCTGCTTGAAGTGCGCAATCTCAACAAGACCTATCGCAGCAAAGGGGGCCTTTTCTCCAGGCAGCGTGTGGTGCCAGCGGTTCAGAATATCAGTCTCAATCTGCATCAGGGCGAGACCTTGGGTGTGGTCGGGGAATCCGGCTCTGGAAAATCGACCCTTGGCCGCGTCATCATGAAGCTGACGCCCCATGATGATGGTGAGATTCTGTATCGCGGCAAGGATATTGCCTCGCTGTCGCCTTCGGCCTTCCGTCCGATGCGGCGCAAGATCCAGATGATCTTTCAGGATCCTTTCGCCTCTCTCAATCCGCGACAGACCATTGGCCGCATTCTGATCGACGGTCCGCTGGCCAATGGCGCATCGCTCGATACGGCCAAGCGGCGGGCGGAAGAGCTTCTGGCCCGCGTCGGACTGGACAAATCCGCCTATGAGCGCTTTCCGCATGAATTTTCCGGTGGTCAGCGCCAGCGTGTCGGCATTGCCCGCGCGCTCATGCTGGACCCGGAAATCCTGATTGCGGATGAAAGCGTTTCCGCGCTCGACGTTTCGGTGCAGGAGCAGGTGTTGCGGCTTTTGAAGGAAATTCAGGAGCAACTGCAAATCGGAATGATCTTCATTACACATGATCTGCGCGTTGCAGCGCAGATTTGCGACAGGGTTGCCGTCATGCGCCGGGGCGAAGTGGTCGAGATGGGGCCGCCCGCGCAAATTTTCGAGAAGCCCCAGCACGAATATACCCAGCGCCTGATCGCAGCCATTCCGGGGCAGGACTGGGATCCACAGCAAGTCATCAAGGGAATTTACGAGGAAGCACGATAATGTCGACTGCCAATGTCAACGCCAGCACCAATATTGCCGAAGCCGGCGGCGGCGAGATTCTCGTTCGCCAGCTCGAACTGCACGGGGTGGATACCGTGTTCATGGTTCCCGGTGAAAGCTTCCTTCCCTGCATCGATGCGCTCAGCACCCGCCAGCAGCGCATCCGCACCGTCACCTGCCGTCAGGAAGGCGGCGCGGCCTATGCGGCTGAAGCCTATGGCAAGCTGTCGGGCAAGCCGGGTGTTTGTTTCGTTACCCGCGGCCCCGGCGCGACCAATGCCTCCATCGGTCTGCATGTGGCGCGTCAGGACGGCACGCCGATGATCCTGTTCGTGGGCCAGATCGGCTCCGATACGACGGAGCGCGCCTGTTTTCAGGAAGTCGATTATCGCCAGATGTTCGGCCCGGTCGCCAAATGGGTGGCCCAGATCGACCGTACCGACCGTATTCCGGAATTCGTGGCCCGCGCTTTTGCGGAATGCCGCAGCGGGCGTCCGGGGCCTGTGGTTCTCGCTTTGCCGGAAGATACGCTGTGGGGCAATGCGGCTGTTGCCGATGTTGCGCCATTCGAGCGCGCCCATCCGCGTCCGCATGCCGGTGAAATTGCCCGGCTGGAAGAATTGCTGGCCAAGGCCGAACGCCCCTTCGTGATTGCAGGCGGCACCGGCTGGACGGATTCCGCGCGCGCCGATCTCGCCGCTTTCGCCGAGCGCTTCGATCTGCCGGTTGGCGTTTCATGGCGACGTCATGAGGTTTTCGACAACCGGCATCCGAATTTTGCAGGCCATGTCGGTTATGGCACCGATCGCGCGCTGGCCGAGCGCATCGCCAAGGCCGATCTGCTGATTTCAGTCTGCTCGCGTCTGGATGAACCCACCACCGAAGGCTACAAGCTGGTGGAAAGCCCGCTGCCGCGCCAGACGCTGGTTCATATCCATCCTGATGGCAACGAGCTTGGACGCGTCTATCGTCCGGCCCTTGCGATCAATGCCGATCCGGTGGGGATCGCGGGCGCACTGGCGCAAATGCGTCCGGCTGCGCCGGTTCGCTGGGCGGGGCTGGCGAAAGCGGCCAATGCGGATTATCAGCGCTCGCGCATTGCTCCTGATTGCGATTCAGCTCTGGATATGTCGCGCATATGCCTGCATATGGCCGATGTCCTGCCCGAAGACACGTTCGTTTCGGTGGGTGCTGGCAATTTCGCCCTGTTTCCGCACCGTTTCATGCAATTTTCCCATCTGGGAACGCAGGCTTCACCGATCTGCGGGTCGATGGGCTATGGATTGCCAGCGGCAATCGCTGCGAAACTGGCTTTCCCGGAGCGCGAGACAATCGCCTTTGCCGGTGACGGCTGTTTCCAGATGACCATGCAGGAGATCGGCACTGCCGTTCAGCAGAGGCTCGGGATCGTCATTCTGGTGTGCAACAATCAGGCATGGGGCACCATCCGCGCGCATCAGGAGCGGGAATATCCGGCGCGGTCATTCGCGCTTGATCTGGAAAATCCCGATTTTGCCGCTTTGGCGCGCAGCTATGGCGTGTCGGGAGAGGTCGTGGAAAAGACCGAGGATTTTGCCGCAGCCTTCCAGCGTGCGCGTGATTATGCCGGGAAAAACCAGCGCCCGGCTTTGATCGAACTGCGTTATGATGTTGAATATATCACGCCAGATACACGTCTCAGCCAGATAACCGCAGCCGCGCAGGCCGCAAATGCGTAATAATAACCACAATAATAACGTCGAGTTCAATTGAGGATCAGGCCATGCGCGCATTCTATCATCCCGATCAGGCGCTTCATTCCCCGCAGCAATTCATGCGTTACGGAGTTCTTGCCGATCCGACCGATATTCCGGTTCGCACCGAAAAGCTGCTGGGCGCCTTGGCGCGTCTTGGCGTCAATGTCGAAACGCCGCCCGATTTCGGGCGTGCGCCGGCGGAGGCGATTCACCCGGTCCACTATCTCGACTATCTCGAAACGGCCTATCAGCGCTGGCTCGAATTGCCTTCACATGGACCTGAAGTCCTGCCCAATACGTTTCCTTATTGGAATGGCGATCCGTCGAAGGATAGCCGCCCGCCATGCCCGACGGATCAATTGCTGGCGCAGACCGGCTATTATCTTGGCGATCTTGCCGTGCCGATCAGCGAATTCACCTATCAGTCCGCCTTGCGTTCGACACATACCGCTACGGCAGCAGCCGATGCGGTGATTGCGGGCGAGAAAATCGCCTATGCCTTGTGCCGCCCGTCAGGCCATCACTGCCGCGCGGATCGGGCGACCGGCTTTTGCTATATGAACAATTCCGCGATTGCCGCCCAGCGCCTTCGCAGCAAGTTCGGCAAAGTGGCGGTTCTGGATATTGACGCCCATCACGGCGACGGGACGCAGGAGATTTTCTATCGCCGCAAGGATGTGATGACGGTTTCGGTGCATGTCGATACCGACTACTACAATCCGTTCTTCACGGGCCGTCCGCATGAAACCGGCTATGGCGAGGGGGAAGGGTTCAATCTGAACATTCCATTGGCTCCGCATAGCGGCAACGAGGCGTTCCTTGCCGGTGTCGAGCGCGGTGTCGAGGCCGTCAAGGCCCATGGCACCGAAGCACTGGTGCTGGCGCTGGGCTATGACACCCACGTCGAGGATCCGCTAAGTCTCGTCAAAGTGACGACGGAAGCTTTCGGCGCAGCCGGAAAGGCGGTGGCATCGGCTGGTATACCCGTCGTCGTCGTTCAGGAAGGCGGCTACCAGATAACCGTGATAGGCGATTGCCTGGAAGCTTTCCTGAGCGAATTGCAGGCAGGCTGACGGGTATATCTGATTGAGGAGGCAATTTTGTTGACTGGATCAGGCAGAGATAAAATCGGGCTCGCCGTCGACGTTTACAACCAGCTTGCAAATTCCCTGATGTCGGGAGCCTTGTCTCCCGGCAGCAGGCTGAAAATCCGTGAACTTGCCGATCAGATGGGTGTGAGCGTCACACCGGTGCGCGATGCGGTCCTGCGTCTGGTCAATAATGGCGGGCTGCTTTTCCAGAGTCCGCGCGATATTCGCGTACCGGTGATCGAAAGGGCGCGCTATCTGGAGATTCGCGCCATTCGAATGGAGCTTGAGGGGCTGGCGGCTGAACAGGCGGCGATCCATGCATCGACGCAGGATATAGCCTTTCTTGAAGCCTTGTTACAGGAGAACGAGGAGGCGCTGGCGGCAGGCGATTATCAGCAATGCCTGCGCATGAACCAGCGCTTCCATTTCGCTTTAAGCGAAATCGGCAACATGCCCATTCTTCGAGAATTGCTTGAAAATCTTTGGCTGCAGATGGGACCGCTGATTTCTTCCGGCTACAAGGAAGGCGGGCGCACGATGGTCGAACATCACTATACGGTCATAGAAGCCGTAAGGAATGCGGACGGAACCGCAGCGCGCAGCGCCATCCGCAAGGATATTCTCGAAGGCGGCAAAATCCTGCTGCTTCGCGGCGCGCTTTCCGCACCTTCCCCTGCCAATTAGAGCGGTTCCTGTTTAAACAAGAACATCGGAACCGCTCTATCTATTTGTTTTGACGCATTATCCGGTCGCAAAACCGCTTCGCAGTTTTGCTGGAAATGCTCATCTTTGCTTGTCGCATTATCCGACGCATCGGAGCAAGGAAAGAAATCAGTCCAGTGAACTGATTTCCTTGCGAAGGCGCTTTGCACTTTTGCTGGAAATGCTTATTTCAATGCGGCTTCAAAACTGTCACCGAGAACATCGAGCAGATGATCCGCATTCGCCTTGCTGAAGATCATTGAAGGGCGCATTTTCAGCACATTGTCGAAAGGCCCTTCGGTTCCCATCAATATACCACGCTCACGCGCGCCGTCATTGATCGCTTTTGCAAGCGCGGTTGCGGGTGCTTTGGTCTTGCGATCCGTCACCAGTTCAATGCCGAGAAACAGCCCCTGTCCGCGCACATCGCCGATAATATCGAACCGTTCCTGCATCTTTTTGAAACCGTTGATCAGATAATTGCCGGTTTCAAGCGCGTTTTCACGCAGCTTGTCGCGTTCGATGGCATTCAATACCGCCAGCCCCGCCGCACAGGAAACGGGATTGCCGCCGAAGGTGTTGAAATATTCCATGCCATTGTTGAAGCTTTCGGCTACTTCGCGCGTCGTTACCACCGCCGACATGGGGTGTCCGTTACCGATCGGCTTGCCCATGGTCACGATGTCGGGAACCACGTTCTGCATTTCGAACGCCCACCAATGGCTGCCGATACGGCCAAAGCCCACCTGTACTTCGTCTGCAACGCACAGTCCGCCTTCAGCGCGCACCATCGCATAGACTTCTTCCAGATAGCCTTGCGGCAGGAAAACCTGTCCGGCAACGCTTGGAATGGATTCCGCAAGGAAAAGAGCTGGCGCACGTCCCTGCTTGCGCATGGTTTCAATCTGTTCGGCAACGCTTTGCGCAAAGCGTTTTCCATGTTCTTGCAACGGCCAGTCCTCGGGCGCGCGATAGCTGTCCGCAATGGCTGCTTCATAGACGTGATCGGGACGTCCTTTTCCGCCTTTTCTTTTGTATTTATATGGGCTTAGATCGATAAGTTCCTGCGTTGTGCCATGATAGGCCCAGTCAAGAACAATGGCATCGCTGCGCCCGGTATGATTGCGCGCCATGCGCAGCATGAGACTGTTTGCTTCACTCCCTGAACAGGCGAAGGATGCAACGCACAGGCCGTCTGGCAGGGTTGCGGTCAGCCGCTCGGCATAATCAATGATATTGTCATGCAGATAGCGCGTATTGGTATTGAGCAGCGCCGACTGGCGTGCAATGGCCTCGACCACATCGGGATGGACGTGGCCCAGATGGCAGACATTGTTGAAGCAATCCAGATAGGCGCGCCCGTAATTGTCGATCAGCCATACGCCATCGCCGCGCACGAACTTGATCGGCTCGGAATAGGAAATCGACAGGTTGGGCAGCAATATTTCCTTGCGCTTGCTGATGATTTCGCTGCGCGTATGGCCGCTCTGGCGATAGGTCTCCGGCGGAATTCCGGCCAGCATCGATGCGTCAGGGAAAATATCGGCCCAGACGTCCAGATAATGGGCCTCTCCGACGCCGAGAATCTCGGTTGCACTCAGGGCCGTATCCGTTGAAATCTGGAAATGAAGATGTGGGGTCCAGCCGCCATTCTCATGAATGTCACCCATATAGCCGACGAGATCGCCTGCTGCAAGTTCTTGTCCGGGCTTGAGCCGGGACAGCGCCTCATGCGCCATGTGTCCCCACAAAGTGATAAAGGCGGGGCAGTCTTGCGGCCTGTGTTCGAGCGCGATCAGTCCGCCATAGCCAAGCGGATCGGGTTCTATTTCAACACTTCTGACCGTTGCATCCAGCGGCGTATAAAGGGGCGTACCCGCTGGCATGAAAAGATCAACGCCAAGGTGATGTATCCGCCGTACGCCTTCCATGAAGCGCGATTCGAAAGCCTTGTCCGTATAGACGGTGCGCTTTTCTCCCCATGGACCGACACCGAGTTCGATATTGTTGGTCTTGCAGAAATCATCCCACCATCGGGTTGCCTCCTCCGCCCGTTCCTCCGCCGAGGCGATGGTCATTTCATGGGTTGCGTCTCCGTAAGGAACGATGGCCTTGGTCAATGTCGCCGCCGCAGGGCGCACGATAGATGCAAAACCCTTGCGGTTTTCATCCAGCCAGCCGCGAATGGCGGAAGCTCCCTCGACCGCATCGAAGCCGCAGGCCTTGCGGATAATGGCGGTGGCGAAGCGTGGATTCATCGCGTCCATTTTTTGCAATAGTCGCCATGCCGGAGCCTCGCTTATCGCCAGATAGGGATTGTCGCCGGTCTTGTCGTGTCGTGACGCCGAAATGGTAACACTGGTCACCAGTCGCATGGCGATGAGGTCGAAAAGAATGTCGATTTCTTCGGCCTGCAACGGGTAGCTTTCATGAAAACCCGCAGCGAGCGCCGCCGCAGCACCGATCGGGTCTTTTGTATCGAGAATGGAATAGGCACAGGCAATCGCGACTTCCGCGATCAGCAGCGTATGGACCGCATCACCGAAATCGATCACCCCGGCAATATGCTCCGGTTCTTCGGGGTCGATCAGTATATTCCAGTCATTGGCGTCATTATGAATGACCTGCGCGCGCAAAAAGGGCAGCTTTGGTGCGACATGCGCGTCAAAGCGGTCGAGAAAACGCTCAAGAAGCGCTCTTTTTTCCATATCCTGTATGAAATGCAGTCGTGAACGCGCCCGTCCTGCATGGCGAATATCCCAGTCAATATCGCGAAGCGCGCCCGGATGAATAAAACCCTTGAGCGCCTGATCGAGCCTGCCGAGCGAGCGGCCGAGATTGCGCATCAGGCCGAAGCCACGCTCAGCCCTGGCAAGCGGAGTGCCCGGCAGCCATTGGACCAGACGTATGGCGTGCTGCTCGCCGTCTGTTGTGGTGGCGCAGGCAAGGAAATTCCCCGAAATTGCGGCCTTTAGATGGGGAACCGGCAAATCGTCATTTGCTTGCGCAAGATGGCGTAGCAAGGCCGTCTGGAATTCGCTTTCAATACGGGGTTCGCTCGAATTGACGATCTTGAGAACCCATCGGGGCGTGCCATCCACATCGAGCCGGAAATTGCGATCCCTCTCGCTGTCGAGCAGGGTGGCTTTCGCCGTGATGCCGAAAAGGTCCTGGGCCAGTTTTTCAGCTTCTGCGACGCAGTGAGACGGGGAGCGATGAGAAAGATCGGTCATGGTCATATTTTCCGTAGGGAATTACATGACGGAAACTTGGCATGGTTCTCGTTTTGAGGCATCAAGCATAATATCGGCTCAACCGTCATTATGCCGGAATGGACCGGCATATTGCCGGTCGGACGCCCAGGGAAACCATATGCAAAAACTTGATGCAAAAGACCGTGAAATCCTGGCGATCCTTTCCAAGGACGGGCGTATCGCCCTCAAGGCGCTTGCAGGGCGTATCGGGCTTTCGCGCAGTGCCGCCAGCCAGCGCGTGACCAATCTGGAAAAAAGCGGAATCATCAGGGGCTATCGTGCCGATATTGGTGAAATCGATACCAATATTATCCGCGCGATATTGCTTGTAAGCCTCAAGCGGACACCCGCTCTGGAGCTTCTCGATATACTGGCGCGGCAGGCCGAGGTGAGGCGCGTTTCTTCGGTGAGCGGCCAGCTTGACCTGATCGTGGAACTGGAAACGTCGACCATCGACAATCTCAATCGCGTGCGCGATCTGCTCGCAGAGCATGAGACGGTGGAAGACCTGACGACTGCTTTCGTCTTGCGCCGGGATATTGATCGTACTTAAATAGTTGCGCAGCGGTTTGCGCCCGCCGGTCCGACGGGCGCAACACTCTATCTGACCCACAGGATGCGGCGGGTGCCGCTTTCGACAAGCGCCGGCCTGCCGTCCACATAAATATAGGAGTAGGTCGGCTCGTCGGGTATGATTTCGAGCGGGATGTCATCGGGCAGGATCGCCCCCTCGACCAGCTCATCCTCATATATCACCGGCGGCGAGGGATTGGTTTCTATATAGGTGACGACATCATCTGGAATTAAGGGTCCGGCATCGGGGCCTTCGCTGTAATAGACCACCCGTCTATTCTGCATGGAAACGATCACCGGCTTTCCGTCGACATAGATATATCCGAAATCAGGATCATCGGGGATGGGGATGACGGTGACAGCTTCAGGCAGGATATAGCCCTCGCCAATATCATCATCGATGATGACCGGATCGGCGGGATGGGCGATGACATAGTCCTGAACGGTTCTGGGCACCTCGATGATGACCCTATCCTGCGCGAAGGCTGCGCAAGGCAGGGTAAAGAAGGCTGTGGTTGCAATCAGAATTATCTTTTTCATGACAGGCCTCACTTTCGTAGGGGCCTAATGCCTGTGCGGCTTTTGCGTTCCGTTCATAGCCAACACAACATGCAAAAGAGCGAAATAAAATATGCTCGGCGATCCGAGGGATCGGCAATCATGCCATATCGGCAAACTGCATAGATTGTCGTCATTATGAACAAAAATATAAGGCAGACTTGTCAGTTCAACATATTGCTTGTTCAAACATTCAATGGAACAGTTCCCAACAACAAAGGAAAAACAAAATCGGGGAACAGTGCGGGAGCGGCAGCTGATATATCCAGGGCGGACCGAATTTCCGGCGAAGGCGAAATCCATAGGGAGATCGCCGCAACTATCCGCGTGTTTTCCTTTATAAAAACTGTGAGTCGATGTTTCTGGGAGGAAATGACTGCATGCCTGCAAGGCCGGAATTACACGCCGATACCATCTTGTTCAATGGCACAATCTGGTGTGGTTATCAGGAAGGGACTGTCGAGGCATTGGCCATATGGCAGGACAAGGTTCTGGCGACAGGAAACCAATCGGAAATCATGGCTTTCAAAGGCGCAGATACGCGCCTTATCGATCTTGAGGGCGGCTTTGCGACGCCCGGTCTCAATGATGCGCATCTGCATCTTATCTCGCTGGGGCTGACGCTTGACTGGATCGATGCGACGCCGCACGCAGCCCCCACGCTTGACAGCCTTCTTGATGCCATTCGCAGCAAGGCCGCAGAAACAGCGCCCGGCGCATGGATCATGGCGCGCGGCTATGACCAGACGAAACTCGACATTGGGCGTCATCCTCTCAAGGAAGAGCTGGATGCGGCCACCCCTGACCATCCCGTTATGCTGGTTCGCGCCTGCGGGCATGTGGCGATCTTCAATTCTGCCGCCTTCCGTCTTGCGGGAGTGGATGAGAATACGCCTGTGCCTGAAGGGGGGCTGATCGAGAAGAAGGACGGCAAGCTGACCGGCATGGTTGCGGAAAACGCGCAAGGTCTGGTACGGGCCGCCATTCCGGATCCCACGACCGGGCAGATGATCGACGCCATCGAGGCCGCAGGCAATCTGCTGCTATCTTATGGCATTACGAGCGTTATGGATGCTGCCGTCGGGCAGGTTGCGGGCTTTGACGAGATTCGCGCCTATAATCTTGCCAGGCTGCATAAGCGCCTGCCGGTGCGCTCATGGCTGGTCCTGCTCGGTGATCCGGGCAAATCCATTGTGGAGCAATGCTACGAGACCGGCCTTGTTTCCGGCGTCGGCGATGACATGGTCACTATCGGCGCGGTCAAGATTTTTCTCGATGGATCGGCAGGCGGGCGCACCGCATGGATGAGCAAGCCCTATCTGGGCGATGATGATAATACCGGTGTTCAGATATTGCCTGATGCGGAGCTGGAAGCACTGGTTCTTGATTGGCACGCCAAGGGCTATCAGTTTGCCTGCCATGCCATCGGCGACGGGGCCATCGAACAACTGATCACCGCTTACGAAAAGGCGCTGGCCGCACATCCGGACGCTGATCGGCGTCACCGTATCGAACATTGCGGTTTTTCCACGCCGCAGCAGCATGAACGCATGCGCGAGGCAGGCATTTATCCATGTCCGCAGCAGGTCTTCATCTATGATTTCGGCGATGCCTATATTTCAGTTCTTGGCGAGGAGAGAGCGCTTTCCAGCTACCCGCTGAAAACGTGGAAAGATCTGGGGTTCAAGCCTGCGACGGGCAGCGATTCACCGGTTTGCCATCCCAATCCCTATCCGAATATCTATTCCATGCTGACGCGTGAAACCGGCAAGGGAACGGTAATGGACGCCAATGAGTGCGTTTCTATCGAGGAAGCCTTGCAGGTCTATACTGAATATGGTGCATTCTCGCAGAAGCTTGAGAATGTGAAGGGGAGGCTGGTGCCGGGGCAGTTGGCGGATATTGCGGTTTTCTCGCGCAATATGCTCACCGCGAAGCCGGAGGAAATCCTCAACGATACACAATGCATGCTCACCATTCGCGGCGGCGAAGTCGTGTTCGAGCGCAGATAAGCCGGGGGGCAGCCGGGCGGCCTGGCATCTTGCTGTGCCGCCCGGATAGACGGTGCCGGAAAACCAGAACAATAATCTTGCCAGAGCAACAATCTTGAAGGGGAAAGAAATGAAAAAATTCGCATTGATGGCAGCTTTATCCGCCGTGCTGATGGCGGGGACCGCAGCTTATGCTGCCGAGGAGCCGCGTTCCGGCGGGGTGGTGAATTTTGTCGCGCCTTATGGCGACAGCTTTTCGTCGCTTGATATTCATGCTTCACCCGCCACGCAGGACGAATTTCACGCCAAGGCAATTCATCGCACGCTCTATGACTGGGATGCCGATGAAAATACGCCGGTCCTTGGACTTGCAACGGAAGTGAGCGTTTCGGACGACAAGCTCACCTATACCTACAAGCTTCGTGAAGACGCCTATTTCCATAACGACAAGCAGCTTACAGCCGATGACATCATCTGGAGCTATACAAGGATGATGGACCCCAAGAAGGCTTTTCCTCCGGCTCGCTATATCGCGGAAATCAAGGGGGCCGATGAATATTCGCAAGGAAAGGCCACCGAGATTTCCGGCCTCAGGAAGATCGATGATCACACGCTTGAAATAACCCTCAAGCAGCCGGTCGATCCCAGCTTCCTTTTCATGCGCAACAATACGGCGATCTATCCCGACGGTGAGGGCGATAGTGAGGAATTCCTGCGCCATCCCATCGGGCTTGGGCCTTATAAATTTGCCGAATATATTCCCGGCTCGCGCCTTACGGTCGAAAAATGGGACAAATATTACGGCGATGGCCAGCCTCATGCCGACAAGATCAATATCATGATCATGGGCGATGCGGCGGCGCGCGACGTGGCCTTCCGCAACAAGGAAATCGACGTGGCGGTGTTGGGATCGGCGCAATATGTCGCCTATCAGCAGGATCCGGAACTGTCGAAGAACCTGCTGGAAGTGGCTGAGGTCTATACGCGCCTTGTCGGCTTCAATCCCGATCATGAGCCGTTCAAGGACAAGCGCGTCCGGCAGGCAATCAATTACGCAATCGATAGCGATCTGATCATCAAGCGGCTGGTCAAGGACAAGGCCTATCGCGCCGTAGGCTATCTGCCCGCTTCGTCGCCTGCCTTTGACAAGGACGCGAAGCCCTATCCTTATGATCCGGAAAAAGCCAAGGCCCTGCTTGCCGAAGCTGGATACCCGGATGGTTTCGAGTTCGAACTGACGGCAACGCAGAATGAAAGCTGGGGCCTGACGATTGTCGAAGCGATCATTCCGATGCTCGATAAGGTCGGCATCAAGGTCAAGGCGAAGCCGGTGGAAGCTTCTGTTCTTTCTGAAGTCGTGCCGGCTGGCAATTTCCAGGCCTATATGTGGTCGCTTGAAAGCGGGCCCGATCCGCTGACCTCGCTTCAGTGCTTCCATTCCGAGACGCCGCAATCTTCCTGTAACTATCAGAAATTTGCCAATGCAAATTTCGACAAGCTGATCAATGATGCGAAGGTCGCAGCGAGCGAAGAAGAGAAGAACGAACTTCTGCGCAAGGCCAATAATCTGTTGCAGGAAGAGGCGCCGATCTGGTTCTTCAACTACAACAAGGCCGTCATGGCCTATCAGCCCTGGCTGCATGGTCTTCAGCCAAACTCTGCCGAGCTTGCCATCCAGTCCTACGAAAAATTGTGGGTGGATGACACGGTGCCGTCCGGTCGCTGATCGCGGACGAACAGGATCGGCCCGCTCTGGATAATATCCGGGCGGGCCACTGATCCCCTTTGCTCCAGCGCCTTGAGCGCTGATACGGAAGGAGGACCGTGTGCTTTATTTTATCGTGCGGCGCGTATTGCAGATGATACCGACCATCATTGCGGTGTCTTTGCTCATATTCGTCATTTTCAGCGTTGTGCCGGGCAGTATCGCGTCCGGGCTTCTCGCTGGCGGCAAGGGTATGAACGACCCCAGGGCGGTTGAAAAAATCAAGCAGGAATTCGGGCTGGACAAGCCGGTGCATGTGCGCTTCGGCAATTATCTCGTGCAGCTCGCCCAGTTTGATCTTGGAACGTCCTATCGCTCGCGCCAGCCGGTTATAACGCTCATTCAGGAGCGCATGTGGCCGACGCTCAAGCTGGCTTTCGCCGCCATGGGTTTCGCTATTCTCATCGGTGTGCCGCTGGGCTTCATCGCTGCGCTCAAGCCCGGAAGCATTCTCGACAGCGTGACGATGATCGGGGCGGTTTCGGGCCTGTCGCTGCCGCAATTCTGGCTCGGCCTGCTCGCCATGTACCTGTTTGCGCTGACGCTCGGCTGGCTGCCCAGTTTCGGCTATGGCGATGGTGGTCTGCGCAATATCATCCTTCCCGCCATGACATTGGGCGTGGCCCCGCTGGCGCTGCTCGCCCGCACGACACGCGCCGCGGTTCTTGAAGTGATGAATGCCGATTTCATCCGCACCGCGCGCTCCAAGGGCATGAGCAATTTCCGGCTCGTCAAATGGCATGTCGGACGCAATGCGCTGGTGCTGATCATTACGACAATCGGCCTTCAGTTCGGTTCGATGATGGGGCAGGCGGTGGTGGTGGAGAAGCTCTTCTCCTGGCCGGGACTTGGTTCGCTTCTTATCGACAGTGTTTCACTGCGCGATATTCCGGTGGTGCAGGGAGCAATCCTCGTGATCGTATTATGGTTTCTGACCATCAATACAATCGTCGATATTCTTTACGCGGTCATCGATCCGCGCATAAGCCACGAGTAAGCTCATGAATCTGCGGTTTAATTTCGTCTTCGGCGGAGCCATCTGCATCATCATGGTGCTGGGCGCGATCTTTGCGCCCCTGCTTACCCCTTATGAGCCGATCATGGGCGCAAACCTGATGAATGCCGAACTGCCCCCCGACGCCGAATTCTGGTTTGGCACCGATGCGCAGGGGCGCGATGTGTTTACGCGCATTCTCTATGGTGCGCGGGTATCCTTGACCGTCGGGGTCGTCTCCCAATGTATCAATACGGTCATCGGGCTTTGCTTTGGTATTTCAGCGGGATATTTCGGCGGCTGGTGGGATGATTTCGTCAACGGCCTCACCAATCTGATGCTGGCTATTCCCTCGTTGATTTTTGCGCTCGCCATCATGGCGGTGCTTGGCCCCGGCTTGCCGAGCCTGCTGATAGCACTCGGACTGACCAACTGGTCCTGGACCTGCCGCATTGCGCGCAGTTCTACCCTGTCGCTGAAAAAGCAGGGCTATGTGCAGGCGGCCAAGACGCTTGGCTATAGTGATATTCGCATCATGATCACGCAGATCCTGCCCAATATGGTCGGCCCGATCCTTGTCATCGGGACGCTTGGCATGGGGGATGCGATCCTTGCCGAAGCGGCGCTGTCTTATCTTGGTCTGGGGATCAGTCCGCCAAATCCGAGCTGGGGCAATATGCTGACTGATGCGCGCGAATTGATCGTCAATGCGCCATGGGCGGCAATTTTCCCCGGTATTGCCATTTTCCTCACCGTGCTTGGGCTTAATCTTTTCGGAGACGGCCTGCGCGACTGGCTCGACCCGCATATGAGGACGCGCAAGATATGAGTGAAAACGTGCTTCTGGAGGTGGAAAACCTCCGCCTCGACATCGTTTCAGGCAGTCAAAGCTATAATGTGGTGGAAGATGTCTCTTTCACGATTCGTCGGGGCGAGACTTTCGGCCTGGTGGGGGAATCGGGCTGCGGCAAGAGCATCACAGCACTTTCGATGATCGGCCTGCTGCGCAAGCCGCTGGCAGTCACTGGCGGCGCCATCCGCTTCAAGGGGCAGGATTTGCGCTCCGCATCCGCGCGCGAAATGCGCAAGCTGCGGGGCGATCGCATCGCCATGATTTTTCAGGAGCCCATGACGGCGCTTAATCCGCTCTCGCCGGTGGGGCGGCAGATCGCGGAGATGTTTGTGCTGCATAAGGGCGCAACCTGGCATGAGGCGGAGCGCAAGGCCGTTGAAGCTCTGGCAAGCGTGCAGGTTCCGGCCCCCGATCAGCGGGTGAAGAATTATCCGCATCAGATGTCGGGAGGCATGCGCCAGCGTGTCATGATCGCCATCGCACTGGCCTGCAATCCCGATCTTTTGATCGCCGATGAGCCGACCACGGCGCTTGATGTGACGGTGCAGGCGGAAATCCTGCGGCTGATGCAGGAATTATGCAGCGCGCGCGGCACGTCGGTTCTGATGATCAGCCACGATCTGGGGGTGATCGCCAAAATGTGCCGCCGTGTCGGGGTCATGTATGCGGGGCATCTGGTGGAAGAACGTGCGACGGCGGATTTGTTTCACAGCCCCTCGCATCCCTATGCCGAAGGGCTTCTCGCCTCGCTACCGCAGCTTGGCTCGCGCCAAAGCGAGGGCCAGCGGCGTTTGCAGGAGATCGAAGGCGTGGTGCCTTCCATTTCCGCCTTTCCAAAGGGATGCCGGTTTGAACCGCGCTGCGTGCGCGCAACTCAAATATGCCGGGAGAGCCCGCCGGGCCAGACGCCGCTGGCGGATGCCGGTTTCGTGAGGTGTTATCACCATGATTGACAGAGCGAGCTATTCCGCAGCCCTTGCCGAGCCGCTGGTCCGCATTGATGATCTGTGCGTCTATTTTCCAGTGGGCGGCGGGGTGTTCAACCGGTCAAGGCAATTGCTGCGGGCGGTCAACAATCTCAGCCTGACGCTGAACAAGGGAGAATGCCTGTCGGTCGTGGGTGAATCGGGCTGCGGCAAGTCCACATTGGCGCTTTCGATCGTCGGCCTGCAAAAGCCGACGAGCGGGCAAATCTATTTCGAGGGCAAGCCGATCTCGGGAAAGGGAGAGCCTTCCCGGCTGGAACGCGCAAAAATGGCGCAAATGGTATTTCAGGATCCGTTTGCCTCGCTCAATCCGCGCCAGACGGTATACACCTCCCTGGCCGCCCCCTTGCGTCTTCACGGCGTGACGAACCGCAGCGAAATCGACGGGCGTCTGGAAGAAATCCTGAAACTCGTCGGCCTGAAGCCAGAGCAGGCAAAGCGCTTTCCGCACGAGTTTTCCGGTGGTCAGCGCCAGCGTATCGGTATTGCGCGCGCCCTCCTGCTTAATCCCAAAGTGATCGTGCTCGATGAGCCGGTATCGGCGCTCGATGTTTCGATCCGGGCACAGATCATCAACCTGCTTCTGGAACTGAAAGAACGGCTGGGCCTTTCTTATATCATGATCAGCCACGATCTGAGCGTCGTCGAACATATGAGCGACCGCGTTGCGGTGATGTATTTCGGGCAGATCGTCGAAACAGGGCCGTGGGACCGGATTTTTTCCAATCCCACCCACCCTTATACGCGGCGGCTGATCAGCGCCATTCCCGATCCGATGACGGAACTGGCGGGCGGAAAGCTGGTGGATGACAGCGTGCCGCCGCTGCCGCCGGAAGGCTATCGCTTCTACCCGCAAAGTTTCGGCACGCATGACGTGCATCAGGTGCCGCCGCCCACGCAGCTCGTGGGGATTGGAGGCGGGCAAAGCGTGCGGGTTATCGAGGAAGCCTGAGCGGCTTCACCCGATCAGGCGGTTCTGGCCCGCAGCCTTTCTTCGCCAAGGACGAATGCGCTGTTGATCAGGATGGCAAGGGCCGCAACGACAAGGCCGCCTTGCAGGACGAAGGCGGTATTGCCCGATAGCAGACCAGCGACGATCACCTCGCCAAGCGTGCTGGCGGCCACGGTCGAGCCGATGGTCGCGGTCGCAAGCGAGATAATCGTGCTCAATCTGATGCCCGAAAGGATGACCGGCAGGGCCAACGGCAATTCGATCTTCAAAAGCAGTTGCCGCTCGGTCATGCCCATGCCGCGCCCAGCATCGACCACCGATGCGTCAAGCTCCGTCAGTCCGGTCAGCGTATTTTCAAAAATTGGCAGCAATCCATAAAGCAGCAGGGCGATGAAGGTCGGCACAGGGCCAAAGCCGAAGACCGGCACCGCGATGGCAAGGACCGCGACGGGCGGGAATGTCTGCCCGATATTGGCGATGGCGCGCGAAAGCGGCAGGAATTCGCGCCCGCCCGGACGGGTTGTCAGGATGCCGAGTGTGACGGCAATGAGCGTTGCAGTCAGCGTTGCGGCGCCGACGAGCGCGAGATGATTGATCGTCAGCTGCAGCAGGGAGTTTTGCGTATAGATCGCCGGTGCGTTGTTGCGCGTATAAGGCGCAAGCACAGCTTTGAAGAGCTGGGGCTCGAACAGAAATACGCAAAGAAGCGCAAGCAAGGCGATTTTTGCAATCGTGCCTGCCTTCATGATGCCGCCTTGCGGGCGTGTTCTTCAATTGCAGCGCGGCTGATATGCCCGACGATCTCACCGTCACGGCTTACCGGCAGGGTGGCGCGGCCGCTCCACAGGCTCGTACCCAGCGCTTCGCGCAGGGAACTGGAACTTGCCACCGGCTCGCCATCCGCAGGGCCTGCTTCAAGCAGCTCGTTGACCGTTTTCAGCGCAAGCAGGCGAAACACGCGGTCCCCGCCGCCGCCCAGCAGCGCGCGGACGAAATCCGTGGCAGGATGGGTAATGATGCGCTCAGGAGCGGCATATTGCAGCAATTCACCCTTATCCATCACCGCGATCCGGGAACCCAGACGGATGGCTTCTTCCATATCATGCGTCACCAGCACGATCGTCGTGCCATAATGTTTCTGGATTGCCATCAGATCTTCCTGCGCCTTGTCGCGTATGATGGGATCAAGGGCGCCGAAAGGCTCGTCCATCAACAGGATTTGCGGGTTGGAGGCAAGTGCGCGCGCCACGCCGATGCGCTGCTTTTCGCCGCCGGAAAGCTCATGCGGCATGCGCTCGCGATAGCGGGCGGGATCAAGACGGAACAGCGACAGGAGTTCATCGACGCGGGCCGAAATCCGCGCCTTGTCCCAGCCAAGCAGCACGGGGACGGTGGCGATGTTTTCGGCGATGGTGCGGTGCGGAAAAAGCCCATGCCCCTGAATGGCATAGCCGATGCCGCGCCGAAGAATATGCGGGGGCAGTTCACGGTTGTCCTGTCCATTGATGCGAATGGTGCCGGATGTCGGCTCGACCAGACGATTGATCATGCGCAGCAAGGTGGTCTTGCCTGAACCCGACGTGCCCACGATCACGGCCACATCGCCTGCGCCGACCGTAAGTGAAACATTATCGACGGCAGCCTGTGCGCCAAAGACGCGGGTTATATTGGTAATCTCGATCATGAAGTTCGCTCCGGATTTATCGGCACGCGGCTGATTTCGATAAGCGCATCAAGAAGAATTGCAGCCACAAAGGCCATGGCGACGGTCGGCAATGCGCCCAGCAGCACGAGATCGGTTGCCGTCTGGCTGATGCCCTGAAAGACGAAAATGCCCAAACCGCCGCCCCCAACCAAGCCTGCAATCACCGCAAGCCCGATATTCTGCACGAGCACCACACGGATACCGGTGAGGATTATGGGAAAGGCAAGCGGCAGTTCGACCGAGAAAAGCCGTTGAAGCCGGGTCATGCCGACGCCCTTTGCCGCATCGATTACCGTTGCAGGCACGCTGTCGAGGCCCGTTACGCTTGCAAGGGCGAGGGGCAGGAGAGCATAGGCGACCAGTGCGATGAAGGCTGGAGCAGGGCCGATACCGGCAATGCCCAGCGCCGCCGCACCGGGAAAATTGGCCGCCACCCAGGCAAGTGGCGCAATCAGCATGCCAAACAGCGCCATGGACGGAATGGTCTGGATGACGTTGAAAACGGAGAGCACCGCGTCGCGCAATCCTTTGACGCGATGGATCAGGACGCCAATCGGCATGGCGATGATGAAGGCCGCAATGAGCGAACCGCCAGCGAGAAGCGCATGGGTGCCCAGAGCATTCAGGAACGGCCCGCGATGGGACGCATATTCCTTAAGCAGGGAGAGTTCGTTCCACATGCCGCTATAAAGAAATATAGCCAGCGCAATGAGAAACAATGCAAGCACCGCCAGCCGCGTTATCGGCTTTAGCTGCAAGCGAACGAAAGTGTCGCCTATGGCCAGCGCGAGCGCCAGAAATAACAGCCAGAAACAGCCGCCCGGTGAAACGCGCGTGTAATTGCTTTCGGCAGGTGTGAGGTAGTTTGCGCTTGCACCGATTGCGACGGCAAGGGCCAGCAGGGTCAGGCACAATATTGCCAGGCGCGACAGCAAGGCCGTGCGCAGCGCCATCATAAGCGCGGATGCGAGTGCCAGCCCGATCACCACGAGCGATTGCCAGAAGGCAAGCGCGCTGGCGACGAAAACAGGTTCCGCCGCTGCAATGCGATTGGGGCGCACGAGCGCGAAGGGTTGCAGGGTCAGGGCCAGAACCACGATAAGCGCAATGACCAGTCCAAGCCGGTCAATGCGAAAACGCGCGGGAAAAGCTGCGGCATGGTCTGCTGGTGATTGCATGAAACTCCTCTTCACCGGGATGAAGGATTTCCAGCGCTTCTGCTTGAACGGAATCGTCGGAACCGCTCTATCTATTTGTGTTTACGCATTATCCGGACGCAAAACCATTTCACGCTTTTGCTGGAAATGCTCTATTTGATGAAGCCCTTGCCGGTCAGATAATCGCGTGCGACATCCGCCGCCGGTTCGCCGCCCACCTGCACCCGGCCATTCAATTCCTGAAGGGTTGCGAGATCGAAGGACTCGAAAACGGGTTTTAACAGTTCCTCGATTTGAGGATATTCCTTGAGCACTGCTTCGCGAATGATCGGGGTGGGCAAATAGACGGGCTGCACGCCCTTGTCGTCCTCCATGACGAGAAGCCCTGCTGGCGCGATGCCGCCATCCGTACCATAGACCATCGCGGCATTGGCGCCGGAAGTCTGTTGGGCTGCGGCTGCAATGGTTGCGGCCGTATCACCGCCCGAAAGAGTAATGAGCTGATCCGGTTTCAGGGTGAATGCGTAGGCGGTCTGGAAGGCGGGGAGAGCGGTAGGAGAGGTCACGAATTCGGACGAGGCTGCAAGTTTTATCTCGCCGCCATCGGCAATATATTTGCCGAATTCCGACAATGTCTTGAGATCGTTCGCTTCCGCCAGATCCTTGCGCAGGGCTATGGCCCAGGTATTATTGGCATTTGCCGGCGTCAGCCATACAATCTTGTTGGCGTCGTAGTCGAGCTTTTTAGCCTCCTCATAGCCTTCTTCGGGCTTGTTCCAGACCGGCAATTCCGCCTTGTTGAAGAAGAACGCCGCATTGCCCGTATATTCGGGGTAAATATCGATCTGTCCCTGAATGATTGCCTCGCGCACGATGGGCGTGGCGCCAAGCTGTATCTTGTCGGCGACGGGAATATCATTGGCTTTAAGAACCTGAAGAATGACGTTGCCCAATACGCCCCCTTCGGTGTCGATCTTCGAACTGACGACAACGTCAGCGGCGTTGGCGCTGCTTATGACGCCCATACCGACAAGGAGGCCGGCCATGATCAGTGATGTCTTCATCATTCTGTCTCCATTCAAGTCAGGCTCGTGCAGAGGGCGGTTCCTGTCAGAGCGGAAATGGCAGACCCTCTCCATGTCTTTGCACATCGTGATGTCTTTGCCGCATCGTGCGGTGCAAGTGCGCCGTGCGCCTTTGCCGGAATTGCACCAGCTTAACCCGATTAGCATTCATCGGATAGGGTTAATGCGGATTCGGAATGATGACGGTAAAAATTTTACTGACAAGATGTCGGGATATATTCGTATGATACCGCTTCGGGGCATGAAAAGGACAGGCCGGAAGGCGCGGATTTGCGCACGGCGCAGGTCGGGGGCGAGGGGAAACCGCTAGTTGAGGCAATTTACCCCTTTAGTTAACGCATCGAGGCGGTTAAACGTGCGGAATGCGGCACATCCTGCGGATGTCGAAATACAGATCGCAATGCGATGATTATCGCAGACAGAAAGGAAATATAATGAGCTGGAAACCCCATGGAAGCCATCTGATTGCCGGTGAATGGGTTGCGGGCGCGGATAGATTTGCATCCTCACCTGCGACGGGGCCGTCATATGCGTTTGCCGTTGGTACGCCTGAGCATGTGGCCCGCGCCTGCGAGGCCGCGGAAGAGGCATTCTGGACTTATGGCTATACTTCGCGTGAAGAGCGCGCCGCGTTTCTGGAAGCAATCGCTGACGAAATCGAAGCGCGCGCTGCCGCCATTACTGAAATCGGCACGCAGGAAAGCGGATTGCCCGCCGGACGCCTCGAAGGCGAGCGCGGACGCACGACCGGCCAGTTGCGGCTTTTTGCCGAGCATATTCGCAAGGGTGAATATCTCGATCACCGTGTCGATGTGGCTTTGCCAGACCGCAAGCCTGCGCCACGTCCTGAAATCCGCATGATCCAGCGCCCGATTGGCCCGGTGGCCGTATTTGGCGCTTCCAATTTCCCGCTGGCTTTCTCGACCGCAGGCGGCGATACCGCAGCAGCGCTTGCTGCGGGTTGCCCCGTCGTCGTCAAGGGGCACTCCGCCCATCCGGGGACCGGAGAGATCGTTGCAGATGCCATTCTGGCGGCGATCGAGAAGACCGGAATGCCCAAGGGAGTGTTCAGTCTCATTCAGGGCGGCGATCGCAAGGTCGGCGAAGCGCTCGTAACCCATCCATTGATCAAGGCAGTCGGTTTTACCGGTTCGCTTGGTGGCGGACGCGCCTTGTTCGATCTCTGCGCCCGGCGTCCGGAGCCGATTCCTTTCTTTGGCGAGCTTGGATCGGTCAATCCGATGTTCATGCTGCCCGAAGCCCTCAAGGCGCGCGCCGCTTCGCTTGGCGAGGGCTGGGCCGGTTCGCTTGCCATGGGCGCGGGCCAGTTCTGCACCAATCCCGGAATCGCCGTCGTGATTGACGGGGCCGATGCGGATAATTTTGTCGCCTCGACGCGTGATGCGCTTGAGAAGGTCGGCCCGCAGACCATGCTGACCGACGGGATCGCCAAAGCCTATCAGGATGGCAAGGCGCATTTCGACAGCCGCAATTCGGTCAAGCCGATCCTGACCACCGAAAGCAAAGGCCGTGAAGCCTCGCCAAACCTTTATGAGACGACGGGCGATGCCTTCCTCGAAGACGACTCTCTGAGTGAAGAAGTATTTGGTCCGCTGGGCGTGGTTGTTCGCGTCAAATCCACAGATGATATGGTGCGTCTTGCCAAGGGTTTTGACGGCCAGCTCACGGCAACGCTGCATATGGATGCGGGCGACGCGGAGGCTGCGCGCAAGCTTCTGCCGGTGCTCGAACGCAAGGCGGGCCGCGTGCTGGCCAACGGTTTTCCGACCGGCGTGGAAGTCGTTGATGCCATGGTGCATGGCGGCCCCTATCCGGCGAGCACCAATTTCGGTGCAACCAGCGTCGGTACGCTTTCCATCCGTCGCTTCCTGCGCCCGGTCAGCTATCAAAATCTTCCGGCTGATGTTCTGCCGGAAGACGCCTGATACGCATCTGGTTTCCGGCTGATAATAAAGGGTGGCCCCTCTCTGTTTAAGGGAGGGGCTGCCCTATCTTTATTTGCCAATTGCCGGATGCGACAACACAGACAGATCAGTGCAGAACCGGGGAGGGCAATTGATATGGTTCCTCAACGGGACTCATGCTAACCAGTGCAGATTGGACGCCGTAAAATTGACCGGTTTTTTCATTGTCTCTGGCTATGAGTGAGAGCAAATACATATGAGTTTTGGATCGCCATGGCAGAGACTTGTCTTGCTGCCGCGCCGAAGCAAGCAGATCATTTTGCTGTTGAGCGATTTCGTTTTGTTGTTGCTCAGCGCCTATCTTGCTTTTGTCATCCGCCTTGGCTTCGTTTTTGTGCCGACCAAAGCACAATTCTTTCTCATTCTGGT
Source organism: Falsochrobactrum shanghaiense (assembly GCF_003149535.1). Taxonomy (GTDB): domain Bacteria; phylum Pseudomonadota; class Alphaproteobacteria; order Rhizobiales; family Rhizobiaceae; genus Brucella; species Brucella shanghaiense. The sequence goes on from NZ_QGDB01000002.1 coordinate 408,012, forward strand.
CGCGCCGATTCTGGCGATTCCGGTTTTTGTCCGTTTTGGCCTGTATCGGGCTATTATCCGTTATCTGGCCGAGCGCTCCATCTGGCCGATTTTTCAGGCTACCGCTATTTCCGCCCTGTTCTGGGTGGCTCTGGTCTTTCTTATGGAGCTTTATGGCGGCTCGGGACTGCCGCGTTCGGTGCCGCTGCTTTACTGGCTGCTGAGCACTGTATTAATTTCCGTCAGCCGTTTTGGCGCAAAATGGCTGATGCGTCGCGCGGAGCCGCACAAGAACTATTCGAGTTCGGCCCTTATCATCGGCGTCGGTGAATCGGCGCGTCAGCTGGCTGTCGCGCTCAGAAGCCATAGCGATACCCGCGTCATGGGTTTTGTCGATCCGGGCGGCCAATTGGCGGGCATGGATATAGTCGGCCTGCGCGTTTACCGGGCCAATCAAATTCCCAGCCTGATTGATAATTTGGGGCTTGATCAGGTGCTGATCTCTGAACCGGCCCTCACACAGCAGCAAAGACAGGATTTTGCCCGGATTCTGGGGCGGTTGCCGGTAAACACCCGTATGCTGCCCCCAATTGCCGATCTGACCGCAGGAAAATATCTCGTCAGCGCGCTCCGCAATATCGAGATCGATGACCTGCTGGGGCGCTCGCCGGTTCCGCCTGACACTGAAATGTTGCGAGAGGTGATCGAGGGGCGCCGTATCATGGTGACGGGTGCCGGGGGATCGATTGGCAGCCAGCTTTGCCAAACCATCGCGAAGTATAATCCTGCCTGCATCGTTCTTTTCGAACTGAGTGAATTCGCGCTTTATCAAATCGACAGACAATTGCGCCAGATCGCATCCTGTCCTGTTATCCCCGTGCTTGGATCGGTGCGCGACCGGCTCAGCGTCGAAAAGGCGATCCGCGAGCATGGCATCGATACGGTCTATCATTGCGCGGCCTATAAGCATGTGCCGCTGGTGGAGAAAAATCCGCTGGTCGGCATTTACAACAATGTTTACGGCACGTTGGAAACCGCGGCGGCCTGCCTTGCAAGTGATGTGGAACGCATGGTGCTGATCTCATCGGACAAGGCTGTGCGGCCCACCAATATTATGGGGGCGACAAAACGCTGGGCGGAACTGGTCGTCTATTATCATGGCCTGCTGGCGGCGCAGGCCGGCAAACGCAAACTGTTTTATTCGGTTCGTTTCGGTAATGTGCTCGGCTCCAACGGTTCGGTTGTCCCGCTGTTTCGCGAACAGATCGCCCATGGTGGTCCCGTAACGCTGACACATAAGGATATGACGCGTTATTTCATGTCGATAAAGGAAGCGGCGGAGCTGATTGTTCAATCGGGGGCCATTGCAGAATCCGGCGATACGGTTCTGCTTGAAATGGGAGAACCGGTAAAAATCCTCGATCTGGCCGAGAATATGATCCTGCTGGCCGGGCTTAGCATCCGCGACGAAGAGAACCCCGACGGCGACATTGCCATTGAAGTGACGGGCGTGCGCGAAGGGGAGAAGATGTATGAAGAGCTCTTCTACGATCCCTCCCATGCGCAGCCGACGCGTCACCCCAAAATCATGCGCGCGCCGAAGGGCAAAAAGACGGACGTGGACGTGCCTGCCAGTCTGGAGGCCTTGCAAGCAGCCATCGAAAGTGGCGATGTCGAAACAGTCCGCAAGGTTTTGTTCAGCGTCATAGCTTTCTGAAATGTCCGCGAAAGTCGAGTATCAGCACCAATACGGCAACGATTGCGACCAGCAGGAAGGCCAGCCGCACGAACATGTGATCAAGGCTCATCATGGCGATGGCGCTGCCAATCAGAATGAGGTTGAGCATGGTGACATGTCCGATGATTTTCCAGACGCTCCAGCCCGACCGTCTTGCGATCTGATAGGCATGTCTGGAATGGGCCTTGAGAATATTCTCGCCGCTGAGCGCACGCAGGATGATGGTAGTGACGGCGTCAACGATATAATAGAGCGGCAATATCAGGGCCACGGCGATATGGGTTTCTTTAGCCAGCAGAAGAAACGCCGTCCCCGCCAGCAAGCCGAGTGGAAAACTGCCTGAATCGCCCAGAAAAATGCTTGCGGGAGGGCGGTTGAAGAATGCGAAGCCGAAAAGCGCGCCTGCGGTAATGGCGGCAATCAGGCCGCTTTGCGCGTCCGCAAGATGCAGCGCCGCAAGCACGGCCACACCGGCCAGTGGCATGCCGATGCCTGCAACCGTCATCAGGTCGAGGCCGTCCATGAAGTTTGTGACATTGATCGTGGTGACGAGAGCAAGCACGACAAGCGCCATTTCGAGCCCATGCGGCAGCATATCCGGCAGCAAGCGGAAATCAGGGCCCAGTCCATAGACGACAAGGCAGGAGGCGACGATTTGCGAGCCAAACCGCGTTGGAACCGAAAGATCGAAACGATCATCCAGTCCGCCAATGACCCATAGCAGGGCGGTTGCACTGCAAATACAAAGCACAAACCGGCCCGTCAGTCCTGCATCCGCACCAAATATCAGCAGGGTCGCAATGATGGCCGGTATGAGGGCAAGCCCGCCGATTTGCCGCGCGGCCACCGTATGATTGGAGCGTGCATTGAAATGGGCTGCCAGAAATTTGCCCGGCAATATGGTCGCCAGGAGATAGAGGCCAACGCCGCAAAGCACGGCGCTCACAAGAAAAACGACCAGCAGAAAAACCATTGCGATTACCAAGGAAAATAAAACTGCAAATCGATTAACAGTTTTGCAGCCGCACGCAAATCCCCGCACCGGCAATGATCTGTGCAATCCCGCCCATACCAGCCGTTTCGGGATATGGAATTTTGATATGCGCTTCGCTATGGTTCGGGCCTGTCTCAATAGGAGAGTTCGTTGACTATTTTTGTTTTCGGCAGCGTTAATATCGATGTCAGCGCCAGAATGGCGGCGCTTCCGCGTCCCGGAGAGACTGTCAATGCCTCGACCTATGGCATTGGTCTCGGCGGCAAGGGTGCCAATCAGGCCGTGGCGATCGCCAGACTTGGCGGAGAGGTTCACTTTGCCGGCGCGGTCGGCAGGGATGCCTTTGGTGATCTGGCGATCAGCCAGATGCAGGAATTCGGCCTCGGCACGGAGGGAATCCGCATTATCGACAATGTCGATACCGGCATGGCGATCATTCAGGTGGAGGAAGCGGGGCAGAACACTATCGCAGTTTGCGCCGGGGCAAATGGCCGCTGGAGGGCGGCGGATGTCGATGAATATGCCGCCGATATGGCGAGGGCGAAAATCGCGCTTCTGCAACGGGAAGTACCCCACGAGGCTAATCTTGCGGTCGCAAAGGCCGTAAGGGCTGCGGGCGGTGCGGTTTGTCTGGACCCCGCTCCGGTTGGCGGTGCGGATCACCTCATGGACCTGATTGCGCTTTGCGACATTATCTCGCCCAATGAAACGGAAGCCGCGCAGATAACCGGTATCGAGCCGAACGATCTGGCTTCGGCGGAAGCGGCGGCACGCGCAATTCTGAAACAGGGACCGGAAACCGTGATCATAAAGCTTGGCGGGCGCGGATCGCTGCTGGTGACGGCGGACGAGACACGTCATTTCGAGCCTTTCAAGGTCAAGGTCGTCGATACGGTCGCCGCAGGCGACAGTTTCAACGGCGGATTTGCCACTGCTTATGCGCAGGGCCGTTCATTGCATGACTGCGTGCTCTATGCATCGGCTGCGGGTGCGATAGCCGTGACCCGCCCCGGCGCGGGGGCGGCGGCGCCAACCGGGCATGAAGTGGAGGCATTGCTCAAAGGCGGTTGAAGCGGCTCGCCTTGCGGGAAGCGAATGATGTCATGCCTTAATAATGGATGACATTCCCTTGAGCTTTCTGGACAAAATCCGGCAGAACAACTATGTGTTCGGAACGGACAACAGCGTGTTTGACGGTGACGGTCATGTTTGCATACCAGCGTTACACAATTTGTGTTGCTGCAGTCGTTTTGACGCTGATTTCGCTTCTGGGCGCAATTTTCTATAATAGCTGGTTATGGCTGCCTGCGGCCCTCTTCGGCGCTCTGGTGCTGGTGGGCATTCATGATGTGCGGCAGCGCAGGCATGCGATCCTGCGCAACTATCCCATCATCGGCCATATGCGTTTCATCCTTGAAAGCATCCGCCCCGAAATTCGCCAATATATGCTCGAATCCGATCATGAAGAGGTTCCTTTCAGCCGGCAGGATCGCGGACTGGTCTATCAGCGCGCCAAGGGCGTGGAAGACAAGCGGCCCTTTGGCACGATCGAAAATGTCTATGGTTCGGGTTATGCGTGGCTGACGCATTCTGCGGCCCCCGTCGTCATCGCCGATACGGATTTCCGCGTCCGCATCGGCGGCTCTGCCTGCAATCAGCCTTATAGTGCCAGCCTTTATAATATCTCCGCCATGAGTTTTGGCGCGCTGTCCGCAAACGCTATCCTCGCGCTCAATAGCGGTGCGCACAAAGGCGGCTTTGCACATGATACGGGCGAGGGCAGTATCAGCAAATATCATCGGCAGGGCGGCGGCGACCTGATCTATCAGGTGGCATCGGGCTATTTTGGCTGTCGCGATGATGCGGGACGATTCTCGCCGGAAAAATTTGCTGTCACTGCCGCCGATCCGCAGGTCAAGATGATCGAGGTGAAACTTAGTCAGGGTGCCAAGCCCGGCCATGGCGGCATGTTGCCGGCATCCAAGATTTCTGCGGAAATCGCTGAAGCGCGCGGTATTCCCATGGGCGTGGATTGCGTGTCTCCGGCGGCGCACAGCACTTTCTCCACGCCTGTCGAGCTGATGCAGTTCATCGGGCAATTGCGCATGCTTTCAGGCGGCAAGCCGGTCGGCTTCAAGCTGTGCATCGGTCATCGCCGCGAATTCATGAGCATGGTCAAGGCCATGCTGAAGACCGGCATTGTTCCCGATTTCATCGTTGTCGACGGTGCGGAGGGCGGCACGGGTGCAGCTCCCGTTGAATTCGCAAACCGTGTTGGCATGCCGATGCTGGAAGCCCTGACCTTCGTGCATAATGCGCTGCGTGGTGCTGGCATAAGGGATGAAGTGAAGATCGGCGCGGCAGGCAAGATCATTTCTGCCTTCGATATAGCCCGTACATTGGCTCTGGGCGCCGACTGGTGTAATTCCGCACGCGGCTTCATGTTCGCTGTCGGCTGCATTCAGGCGCAGTCATGCCACACCAATACATGCCCGGTGGGCATCGCCACACAGGATCCTCTGCGTCAGAAGGCCATTGATGTCGGTGACAAGAGCGAGCGCGTAGCACGCTTTCATCGCAATACCATGCGTGCCCTGGGGGAAATCGCCGGTGCCGCGGGCCTGACCAATCCAAGCGATTTCATGCCCTATCACTTCATGTTCCGCCAGAAGGACAATGAATTCCTCGATGGCAACGAAGCCTATCCCTATCTGCCGGAAGGTTTTCTGGTCTCAGGCAGCGAGATTCCTGAATTGTCAGACTGGTACAGTCGCTGGGACCGTGCGTCGGCGGAATCATTCACGCCGCCGGAAATTCCCCATGGGCCATTTCAGCGTCGCAAGGCGGCATGATTCCGGCTGGTTCGCTTTACAAATAATTCATCCGGGCCGTCGTGCTTGTCCCCTTTAAGTGGGATATTGGAGGCCGGATGTTTCCGCTATATGGACCCATGCGCCTTTCATGAATTGCGCGTCGACCATAGGAGGAATTTATGTTCAAGCGTACTGCTTCGGCAATTATCGCAGTTTTGATGGCATCCAGCGCGGCGGTTGCGGCGGAAGAAATCACGATCGCCACCAATATCGCCAATGTGCCTTTTGAGTTTGAAGATGCCAGCGGCAAGCTGCAGGGATTTGAAGTCGATCTGGTCGACATGATCGCAGCGCGGATCGACAAGACAGCCAAATTCACGCAAATGCCTTTCAACAGCCTGTTTTCGGCTGTGCAGTCCAGCCGCGCCGACATTGCGATCGGATCGATCACCATCACGTCCAAGCGGCTTGAGTCGGTCTCCTTCACGCAGCCTTTCTACGATGCCGACCAGTGCCTGACGGTTGCTACATCCGGCGGCATTGAAGGCTTGGATGGCCTGGAAGGAAAGGACGTTGCAGTCATCACCGGAACCACCGGCGAAATGTGGGCTTCGGAAAATGAGCCGAAATATAAATTTGGAACAATCAAGCGTTATGATGGAAATGCTGACCCGATGCTGGACATTGCGACCGGTCGTATTGCCGGTTTCATCCATGATTGCCCAATCGACGCATATTACATCCGCGACAAGCCGCAATATAAGATCGTAGCCACGATTCCGACCAATGAGCAGTTTGGTCTGATGCTGCGCAAGGATAGCCCGCTTCTCAATGATGTGAACGAAGCCATCACCGCCCTTAAAAACGAAGGCGAGATGGAGCGTTTGCACAAGAAGTGGTTCGGAACCGATGCAGCAGCCGATTCGAGCACTTTGACGGTGCAGCCGATCCCTACGAACTGATCGTCTTCAAGACAGCCTGAAACGATGGCCTCCTTTTAGGGAGGCCATCTCTTTACTCGGCTGTTGCCGGCAGCCGAACAAACATAATGCCATTGGTGGTTTGAATGGATTTTATAACAACTTTCGTGAATGTCGGCGTACTCACGCAGGCGGCTCCGCTGCTCCTGAAAGGCTTTGGCCTTACGATCGTTCTGGGCGCGACGAGCCTGGTCCTCTCGCTGGTTCTGGGGCTGATGCTGGTGCTGATCCGCCTTTATTCGCCCTATGTCACGCGTGTTCTGGCAACGGCCTATATTGATTTGTTCCGTGCGATACCGCTGCTCGTCCTGCTTGTGCTGATCTATTACGCCCTGCCTTTTGTCGGCATCCGCCTGTCATCCTTCTGGGCCGCGACCGCAGCGCTTTCGCTTGTCGCATCGGCCTATATGGCAGAAACCTTCCGCGCCGGGATCGAGGCCGTCTCACGCGGCCAGTTCGAGGCAGCGCAGGCGCTTGGTTTTTCCTGGCCGCGCATGATGCTCGATATTATCCTGCCGCAGGCCATGCGCATGGTCATCCCGCCCGCAACAGGCGTTGCCGTCGGTCTGATCAAGGATACAGCACTTGCTTCCGTCGTGGCCCTGCCGGACCTGCTCAAGCAGGCAACCCAGGCGCAGGCATTCTATGCAAATCCCTCGCCGCTGATCGGCGCCGCAGTATTATATCTGATCCTGCTGCTGCCGCTTGTCCGCATCGTCAATGTCCTTGAGTCGAAGCAAAAGCGCTCTCGTTGAAAACAATGCGAAATATCACGCGGCCGCGCGGGAGGAATTACTCATGAATCAAACCAGTCAGAAATCGAACGACGCCGATGTAATCATCGAGATCGAAAAGCTGGAAAAGCATTATGGCGATTTCCATGCCCTCAAGGGTATCGATCTTTCGGTGAAGCGCGGTGAAGTCATCGCCATCATCGGATCGTCGGGTTCCGGAAAATCGACGCTCATTCGCTGCATCAACCTGCTTGAAGACTTCTCTTCCGGCAAGATCACTGTCGACGGCGTGCCCGTCACGCAAGGAAAAAATCTTGCAAAAGTGCGTGCTGAAGTCGGCATGGTCTTCCAGCAGTTCAACCTGTTTCCGCATATGACGGCGATCCGGAATGTGGCGATTGCCCCGGTGCGGGTACGCGGTCGCACATGGGCCGATGCGGAAGCAAAAGCAAAGCAATTGCTTGAGCGGGTCGGTCTTGCGGAGCATATGCACAAATATCCGGACCAGCTTTCGGGCGGACAGCAGCAACGTGTGGCAATCGCACGCGCTCTCGCGATGGAGCCGGTCGTCCTTCTCTTTGACGAGCCGACCTCGGCGCTCGATCCTGAAATGGTCGGCGAAGTGCTCGATGTGATCCAGCAGCTTGCGAAAACCGGCGTGACGATGCTGGTGGTGACGCATGAAATGTCGTTTGCCCGGCGTATCGCAGACCGCATTCTGTTCATGGAACGCGGCGAGATTATCGAACAGAACGATCCAGACAGCTTCTTCGATAATCCGCAGACGGAACGGGCCAAATTTTTCCTCAGCTCGATCGTCCGCTCGTCGGAAAACTGACGTCTCCTTTTCGATATTTCTGTCTTGCAAAGGCAAAACCCATGAATATTCACCCGTCTTTTCCGATTGAAGCCCGGCCTCAGGTTCAGGCGCTCTCCAGCTCGCTTATTCGCGAGGTCGCCAATAGTGCGATGGGGCAGGCGCAGGTTCTGCCTTTCTGGTTCGGGGAATCGGACCGTCCGACGCCGGATTTCATTCGCGAAGAAGCCGCGCGCTCCTTGATGGGCGGAGAGACCTTCTATTCGCAAAATCTGGGGCGGCCTTATTTCCGTGAAGCTGTCGCACAATATCTGAGCAATCTGCATGAGCGCTCCATTGAAGTGGAACGGGTGGCGGCGGTCGGCTCCGGTGTTTCGGGTCTTATGATCGCCTCGCAGCTTTTGCTGTCGCCAAACGATAAAGTCGTTGCCATCACGCCTCTTTGGCCGAATGTGTGCGAAATACCGCGCATTCTGGGCGCGCGCGTTGAACGCGTGGCTCTGGATGTGGCCGAAGGCAAATGGTCGCTGGACCTTGATAAGCTTATTGCCGCGCTGACACCGGATACGCGTGCACTTTTCATCAATTCGCCCAACAACCCCACGGGTTGGACAATCGATGAAGAAGGCATCACGGCAATTCTCGACCATTGCCGCAAGCATGGTATCTGGATTTTCGCCGACGATGTCTATGAACGGCTGGTATATGATCCCGCCAAGCGTTCGGCACCCTCGTTTCAGCGGCATTATCAGGATGGGGATCGTATAATCTCCGTCAACAGCTTTTCCAAAGCCTGGTCGATGACAGGATGGCGTGCAGGCTGGATTCTTGCGCCAAAGGCTCTTGCCGATGATCTGGCTAAGCTGATCGAGTATAATTTTTCCTGCATCTTCGAGCCGACCCAGCGGGCCGCGACCATCGCGCTTGAAAAGGGGGAAGCGGAAGTGCTCAGCCTGCGACAGCATCTCGCGCATACGCGTGCGGTCCTGCAAAATGCGCTCAACGGACTTGACGGCGTTGAAGTGCCTGATGCGGGCGGCGCCATGTATGTCTTCTTCCGCGTCAACGGATTTGACGACACGCTGGCCCTTGCAAAGCAACTCGTAAGCGAGGTCGGCCTCGGGCTTGCACCGGGCGGTGCATTCGGCTCCGAAGGCAATGGCTGGCTGCGCTGGTGCCACGCTGTGCAGGAAGACAAGCTGCTCGCCGGGATCGAGCGTTTCTCGTCATTTATCGGCAAGCATCGGTAATTCCGGGCAAGCCAAGAACTGGCCGATCGGGTTTGGCGCCTTTCAAGGCGCCAAACGCGTTTTAAGTTGCTGTTCTGACATCAGTTATTGCCCTGGCAGACTTGTGTTTTATGAAAAAAGTCCATTGACATGGCGGGGTTCTCGTAGCATTGTTCATATTGTAAACAATATGTCCATATTATGAACAGGGAGGAGAGCGTGTCTGCAGAACAGCCGGGCGATAATATCGACCCCGAAACTATACGACGGATGCCTTATCAGAATCCCCAGCCGGTCGAGATGTTGCCGGATCTGGTGGTTCCGAACGCTATTCCGACCGACGACCGCATCTGGGTGCCGCAATCTGAAAATGTCTGGTTCAGGCCGCTTTGCCTCAACCGGTCGGCGGGCTACTGGATGAACCTGCTCAAGGTGCGCAAGTCGGGCGTTTTAAGCCGCCATCGTCATCCGGGGCCGGTGCATGCACTGGTGCTGAAGGGGAGCTGGCGTTATCTGGAACATGACTGGATCGCCACCGAGGGCTCTTATGCTTTTGAACCGCCGGGCGAGATTCACACGCTGGTGGTCGATGAAGGCGTCGAGGAAATGATTACCTATTTCCAGGTCAATGGCTGCATGTATTACGTTGACCCATGGGGCAACAATAATGGCTATGAGGACATCTTCACCAAGATCGATATGTGCCGCAAGCACTATGAGGAAGTCGGTCTTGGCGCGGATTATGTTGATCAGTTCATTCGCTGAATTGTGAATTGCCAGATTGCGGACGGCCATAAGGCCGTTCGCTTTTTTAGAGCGCATCTCGAAAACTGTGAAACGGTTTCGGGATAACGACATGCTTTAATGATGCGTTGCGGGTGGAGCTTATGACATTTCAATCGGATATTTTTGCCGGTAAAACGGCTCTGGTTACGGGGGCTACGACCGGCATTGGCGCAGGCGTGGCGCAAGGTCTTGCCCGTCTTGGCGCGAATGTGACAGCCGTCGGGCTTGGTGCCGATCAGGCGCGTGCGCAGGACGGGAGCGCAATCAGTTTTCGCGAGCTGGATGTTTGCGACGAAGCCGGTGTGCAGGCTTTGGTCGACAGTCTGGACCGCATCGATATTGTCGTGAATTGTGCTGGCGTGATCCGCCGCCACGAAGAGCATCAGCTCGATGTTTTCGAAAAGGTGCTGGCCATCAACCTGACGGGCACCATGCGGGTTTCAACGGCGGCACGCGCGAAGCTTGCCGAAAGCAAGGGAGCGATCGTCAATACGGCTTCCATGCTGTCTTTTTTCGGCGGCGGGCTGGTTCCCGCCTATAGCGCCAGCAAGGGCGGCGTGGCGCAATTGACCAAATCGCTCGCTATCGCCTATGCGCCTGATGGCATCCGGGTCAATGCCGTCGCACCCGGCTGGATCGCGACACTGCTCACGCAGGCGCTTCAGGATGATCCCGCGCGATCTGGCCCGATTCTTGAGCGCACGCCGATGAAGCGCTGGGGCAAGCCCGAGGATATTGCCGGAGCTGTAGCATTTCTGTGCAGCCCTGCCGCAGCATTCATCACCGGCATTGTCATGCCGGTCGATGGGGGCTATCTGGTGAGCTAGAGCATTTCCGGCAAAAGCGTGAAACGCCTTCGCAGGTAAATCAGTTCACTGGACTGATTTACCTGCTCCGGTGCGTCGGATAATGCGATGAGACAAAAACCCGGAACGGTTGGAGGTTGCGGCGCCGATGAGTGACGAAGAAGCTGGTCCTTCGGGCAGGCAGGAAGTGCCCGGCACGGCGTCTTTTTCGCGTTTCATGCGCGTATTGCAGGCGGTCAGCGACAGTGAAGCGCCATTGACGACGGCCCGGCTTGCAATATTGGTGGGGCTCCCGCGTCCGACGGTCTATCGTATCGTCGCAGCACTTAAAGCCGAAGGCATGCTGACGGAAGAAGCACAGACCGGCGCATGGCTTCTCGGTCCCCGGCTCGTCAGTCTTGCCGCGCGCAGTTGGGACCGATCCGATCTGAGAAAGGCTGCGCAAATTCCGCTTGCCCAACTTCGCGACCAGCTTGACGAGACGATCCATCTGGCAATTCGCAGCGGCGATGAAATGGTCTATATCGACAAGATTGAGAGCAATCGCACCGTACGCATGATGTCGCGCGTCGGAACATGCGTTCCGCTTCACTCCAGTTCAGTGGGCAAGGCCTGGCTCGCCAGCCTCGATGATGTGGAAATGCGCGCAATTCTCGCGCAATTGCCTCTCAGGCCGCGCACGAAGCATACATTGACGACCCGCGAGGCGGTCGCGGCTGAAATTGCGGCTACGCGCGAGCGCGGCTACTCGCTCGATTTGCAGGAAAATGAAGAAGATATTTGCTGCTATGGTCGTGCCATTCCCGATCAGAATGGCCGCGCTCGGGGCTGTATCAGCGTGAGCATGCCGCGCTATCGTTTTGAAGAGGCCCCGTCCGGGCCGATTACGCAGGCAATGGAGCAATGTGTCCGCGCTATTGCTCAACAGATGATTTCCATGGATGGCTGAACCAATGACAATTCCCGTATCCCCTGCTTTCGTTTGTGTCGTTGATTGGGGCACCACCAGCTTTCGCCTGTGGCTGCTCGATCGCGAGGGCGCGGTTCTTGCTGAAAGCCGTTCCGATGAAGGCATGATGAAGGCGGCGGAGACAGGCTTCGCTGTCGTCTTGCAAAAGCATCTTGCAAAGGTTGAGGCGCATCCCGAACTGCCGGTGCTTGTCTGCGGCATGGCCGGTGCGCGGCAGGGTTGGGTGGAAGCGCCTTATGTTGCAGTGCCCGCGACGCTTGCCGGGCTTGCGCAAGCCGCCGGAAAGATCGAGGAACTGCCGCGCGATATTCGGATTCTGCCGGGTGTCGCGCAGCGTGATCCAGATGCGCCCGACGTCATGCGCGGCGAGGAAACCCAATTGCTGGGCCTTGCAGACATCGGCGCGGAGCAGATCATCTGCATGCCCGGCACCCATAGCAAGTGGGTTGAAATGCGTGAAGGAGCCATCCATGGCTTCACCACCTATATGACCGGGGAGCTTTTCAGCGTTATCGGCAAGCATTCCATTCTCAGGCACACGGTTGGCGACGCGAAGGGCGGCACGGAAATTCCGCCAGCCTTTCTGGAGGCGGCGAGCCGCGCAATGGGCAATCCTGACGCATTGACGCAAGGTCTCTTCAAGCTGCGCGCAGGCCAGCTTCTGGGCTATAGCGAGGACGGAGAAGGCGCAGCGCAATTGTCGGGCCTGCTGATCGGTGCCGAAATCGGCGCTGCCTTGCGGCAATATCGCGATATGCGCGCGCCTGTCCTCATTTCCGATGGCCGTCTGGGGCTGCTTTATGAAGCAGCGCTGAAACAAGCCGGATTGGAGCCGGTCATCGTTGATGCCGGCGACATTACGCGCGCTGGCCTCTATACGCTCGCCCGCCAGATATGGGCGGCTTGAGCCAAACCTATAATCCGCCTTTGTTGCAAGGAGTTACATATGTCCACACCATCGCCCAAAATGCCATGGCCCGATCTCAAGCGTTCACTGGTGGCGATCCTGCGGGGTATTCGCCCGCAAGAGGTGGAAGCCATTCTGGGCGTTCTGATCGAGGAGGGATTTGAAGCCATTGAAATTCCGCTCAATTCGCCCGAACCGTGGGTTTCGATCGGCAAGGCGGTCGAACTATATGGCGATCGCGCGCTCATCGGAGCAGGCACGGTGCTCAGCGCGGAGGATGTGCATAAATTGGCTGATCTGGGCGGACGCATCATGGTCAGCCCCAATACGGATGCCGAAGTCATTCGCACGGCAGCCGAGCGCGGTCTTTATTCCATGCCGGGCTGCTTCACAGCCAGCGAAGCCTTGCTGGCCATCAAGAGTGGCGCATCGGCGCTTAAATTCTTCCCGGCAGCAACCCTTGGACCATCCGGCATTGCGGCAATCAGCACCATCCTGCCGCGCGATGCGGTCGTCGGCGCGGTCGGTGGCGTTTCCGAGCGTGATTTTGCGGATTACGTCAAGGTCGGCGTGCGTGCTTTCGGTCTGGGAAGCAGTCTCTACCGGGCGGGCGATGACGCGGCAAGCGTGCGTGAAAAGGCGAAAAGAACAATCGCTGCCTATGATGCACTGGAGCTATAGAAAGTTCAGCCGCTCTGGTAAGGCCAATTGAAAAAGCCTGCCTTTCAGGGTAAAGCCTGAAACCATCCTCTTGAGTGGGGATGGGCATCATTGATGTTTCGCATGGTCAGCGAGGTTCAGGGACGATAATCAGAGATGAGATCGGTTGAGACGAGCGATTTCGCAAAATGCAACAAGGCGATAGCTGCCCTTATCGAGGAACTGGATAATCCCAATTTCGAGAGCAGCTTTGTGACCGCATTGCGAAAGGTGGTTCCTTTCGATCTCGCCATGATTTCCATTTACGACCGCGACAATGTGTTTGCGCCCGATTGTGCGCTTCCTTTCGGAATCAGCGAGGATGTGCTCGAAAAATATTATGCGTCTACCTATCGGTTTAGCCCGTTTTTCCAGATGCATAAGCGCGGGCTGCGCGGCGGTATCTACCAGATGGAAAAGCTGGCGCACTCGTCGGTCTTGAAAAAGCCGACCCGTAATATGGATATTCTGGAAATCGACCACTCCGAAGAGGTCGGTTACAGCACGATCGGCTGGCCCAAGCGCCTGCGGGAAATCGGTCTGGCGATCCGTCTTTCGAGCACGCAGACCGTGCAGGTCGCCCTCTATCGCGTCGGCGCTTCGCATTACCGACCGGGAGAAGTGGAAAGTCTCGCCGCTATTTCGCAGGTCATGGGTTCGCTTTACAGGCGTTTCCGTTCCAGAGCCGGTGAACGGCGGCAGCAGCCCCAGTCGATGGTTGCCCAGTCATTGCAGGAACTGGCCGCTCATATGCTTTCTCCGCGCGAGCTGGAAGTGATCACGCTGATTGTGGAAGGCCAATCCGGCGAAAATATCGCCCGCATACTCGGTGTGGGGGAAGAGACGGTCAAGACCCACCGCAAGCGCGCTTATCAGAAGCTGGGGGTGAAATCCCATGTGGAATTGTTCGTTCTTTTGATAAGCCAAATGAAAAGAGCCTGATTGCCGAAGATTCTGATTGCTTGGGCAGTTTTCACGCCTGTTTGTCGGGCATGGCATGGTCTCCCAGCGTGATTTCGGGCGTGAACACGATTCGGCGGGTGAGGGTAGCGCGCTCGTCGGTCAAGGCGCGGCATGCGATGCGCGCAGCCATTTCGCCCATATGACGGCGCGGAGAGCATGAGGTTGCGATCTTGACGGGAAGGGCTGCGGTCAGTTCCAGACCGTTGAAGCCCGCAATCAGCACCTGATCGGGAACTGCGACGCCTTTTTGCATGCAGGCAAACAAACCGCCCGCGGCCATGTCATCATTCGAATAATAGATGCAGTCAGGTTCGGGCGCGGTTGCCAGCATTTCCAGCGTCAGCCTCTTTCCGAGGGCCGCAGAGGAGAATTCCGGTGCGATTGATTGTGCGATGAAGCTCAATCCCGCAGCCTTCAGGACTTTTTCAAAGCCCAGTTTGCGCTTTGCCGCGCGTAAATCCTTGTCGAGCGCACTGCCGACATAGCCGAATTTCCTGCGGCCCGCGCCAAGCAGGGCATGGGCCATTTCTTCGCCAGCCACGCCATGCGAAAGCCCGATGTTGAATTCGATCGGATAACCATCCGTATCCATGATCTCGATCACGGGAATTTTTGCCTGTTCCAACAGCCGCCTTGTCTCCTCGCCATGTTCAAGGCCGGTCACGATAATGGCGGCAGGCTGCCATGAGAGCATGTCGCGGATAACAACATGCTCCTTGAGGGGATCGTAATCGGTGATGCCGAAGACGGCCTGCATGCCGCTTCCTTCAAGACCTGCACTTATGCCCGCAAGTACCTCAGCAAACACGATATTCGACATGCTCGGCACGACGACGCTGACCAGATTGGTTCGTTGGGACGAGAGTGCGAGCGCCAGGCGGTTGCCCACATAGCCGAGCTGCTCTGCCGCACGGCTGACTTTCAGCACGCTTTCTCTGGAGACGTCAGCCGCCCCGCGCAGCGCACGCGAAGCCGTCATCTTGCTTACGCCTGCCGCTGCCGCAACTTCTTCCAGGGTCGGTTTTCGCATCTATGAAACGGCTTCCCGCCAAATGGCCCGGTCAATATTGCTGCTATTGTTAGGCGCGGGACGCTTAAAACGCAAATCATGCCAGCCGTTGACAGAGGGCGTTTAATATACATAGTTTACAAAACCGGTACCGATACCGGTATCGATACCAGCGAGCGGAGGGCAGCGTGTCAGCGGACAATACGGCTACTGTGATCGGGCTTGGATCGATGGGCTGGGGTGCGGCCTTGTCGCTGCTGCGTGCCGGTTTCCGCGTCAAGGGTGTCGATATAAATCAACAGGTGCTGGAGCGTTTCAAGGAAGAGGGCGGTGAACCTTATGCGCTGCCTGCCAATGCTGGTGAAAGCGACGTCGTTCTGGTATTCGTGGTCAATTCCGATCAGGTCCGGCAGGTTCTTTTCGGGCCGAATGGCGCTCTTGAAAGTGCAAGGCCCGGCACGGTCTTTCTGTTATGCGTGACCATGGCGCCAAGTGCGACGGTTGAAATCGCAGCCAAACTCGAAGCGGCAGGAATGGCCGTCATCGATGCGCCGGTATCGGGCGGACATCTCAAGGCGCTTGCAGGCGAACTCACGGTCATGGGATCAGGACGGGAGGCGGCTTTCGAAGCGGCCTCCGCTGCATTGGATGCGGTGGCCGTCAAGGTATTCCGGCTGGGCAGCGAAGTCGGCACCGGCTCGAAAATCAAAATGATCAATCAGCTTTTGGCGGGCATCCACATCGCAGCGACTGCCGAGGCGCTGAACCTTGCGGCAAAAATCGGCCTCGATCTTGAAACCGTCTTTGAGGTCATTCGCGTTTCTGCGGGGTCGTCCTGGATGTTCGAGAACCGTGGGCCGCATATTGTGGACGGTGATTATACGCCGCGTTCGGCGATTGATATTTTCGTCAAGGATCTGGGCATTGTCACAGGCGAGGCGCAAGGTTATTGCGGCGTGACGCCCTTGAGCGAGACAGCGCTTGCTTTGTTCAAAGAAGCTGCGCAAGCCGGGCTGGGGGCGGAAGACGACGCTGCGGTGGCCAAGATTCTGGCCCGCAAAAGCGGCGTCCTCTTGCCGGGCATGCCGGGGCAGGCCGGTGGGGAGCGCGTTTGAAATGGTAAGGTTTTCGGCCAATCTTGGTTTCTTATGGCAGGAATTACCGCTTCCCGAAGCTATTCACGCGGCAAAAGCCGCTGGTTTCGATGCGGTTGAATGCCATTGGCCTTATGCTTTCGGCACGGATGAGATTGGCGCCGCACTCCGGCAAACCGGGTTGCCGATGCTCGGGCTGAATACCAGCCGCGGCAATGTCGAGGCCGGGGATAACGGGCTTGCGGCCATCCCCGGACGCGAGAGCGAAGCGCGTCAGGCTATCATGCAGGCTATCGAATATGCGGCGGCACTTGAGGTTCCCAATATTCATGTCATGGCTGGAAAAGCGCAGGGCAGCGAGGCGCATCGGACATTTCTGGACAATCTCGCCTATGCCTGCGATGAGGCCGCAAGGCACAATATTACGATCCTGATCGAGCCGCTCAATCATCGCGATGCGCCGGGTTATTTTCTCAAGACATCCGTACAGGCCGCTGCAATCATTGAAGAATTGAGTATCTCCAATCTGAAGATCATGTTCGACTGTTATCATATCCAGATCATGGAAGGGGACATCGGCACACGGCTTCAGGCCCTGCTGGCGCATATCGGGCATATCCAGATCGCCTCGGTGCCCGACCGCAGCGAGCCCGATCATGGCGAACTGGATTATCGGCATATACTCCGGCTGATTGCTTCTATAGGCTATGCACAGCCCATTGGTGCGGAATACCGCCCGGCGGGTACGACCGATGCCGGACTTTCATGGATGAGGGAGTTGGGATGAGCACGCTGGCGCGCGGGAAAAATGGTGGTGTTGCACTTGTGACCGGCGGCGGTACGGGCGTGGGCCGGGCCATCAGCAAGGCGCTGGGGGCTGCCGGCTATAGGGTCGTGATTTCCGGTCGCCGCGCAGAGGTGCTGGAAAAGGCCGCAGCCGAACTTCGCGACGAGACAGGGGCGGAATTTGTGGCCATCGCGGCCGATGTCAGTGATCCGCATTCCGTGCGCGCGCTCTTTGATGCAATATCGGACAAGTTCGGACGCCTTGATCTTCTCGTCAACAATGCCGGCGGCACAACTCCGGGCATCCCGCTGGAGGAACTGAGCTTCGAGCAGTGGAGCGCAATTGTCGGAAGCAACCTGACCGGTGCCTTCTTGTGTACCCAGCAGGCATTCCGTCTCATGAAGGCGCAGACCCCGCGCGGCGGACGCATTATCAATAATGGCTCTGTTTCCGCCACCGCGCCGCGACCCAATTCCGCGCCCTATACGGCAACCAAACATGCCATCACCGGCCTGACCAAATCGACCGCACTCGACGGACGCAACTTCGACATCGCCTGCGGGCAGATCGATATTGGCAACGCCGCAACCGACATGACACAGACAATTGCGGCTGGCGTGATTCAGGCTGACGGGACGCTGGCGGCTGAACCGACCATCGATGCAGCTCATGTCGGAGATGCCGTGGTTTACATGGCCGGTTTGCCGTTGAACGCAAATGTGCTTACCATGACAGTCATGGCAACGAAAATGCCGTTTGTCGGACGCGGCTGAACGAAGAAAAAAGCCGCCTGCCAAACGAAACGAATAAGCAAGGAGAATGCCCAAGGCGCAGAACCGGGAAGTGAGGAGCCCGCCACCGCGCTGCAAGAAACATCAAATCAGGTTGCACTCTGGGAGGAGACGCATGGCCGCTGTTCAATTTGCCGAGGTGAGGAAATCTTTTGGTAATTTCCCCGTCATCAAGGGCGTGGATATTGATATTGAAGATGGCGAATTTGTCATTCTGGTAGGACCATCGGGCTGCGGCAAGTCGACTCTGCTGCGCATGCTGGCAGGGCTGGAGAATATTTCCGGCGGAGAAATCCGCATCGGCGGCAGAACGGTCAATCATTTGCCGCCCAAAGAGCGGGACATTGCAATGGTGTTCCAGAATTATGCTCTTTACCCCCATATGACCGTTTCAAAAAATATGGCTTTTTCGCTGATGCTCAATTCCGCGCCGCAGGCGGAAATCGATAAGCGCGTCAATTATGCGGCCGATATTCTGGGCCTCAAGAATCTGCTTGATCGTTATCCCCGTCAGCTTTCCGGCGGGCAGCGCCAGCGTGTGGCGATGGGGCGGGCTATTGTGCGCGACCCGCAGGTCTTTCTCTTTGACGAACCGCTTTCCAATCTCGATGCGAAATTGCGTGTCGCCATGCGTTCGGAAATCAAGGAACTGCATCACCGCCTGAAAACCACGACCGTCTACGTGACGCATGACCAGATCGAAGCCATGACCATGGCCGACAAGATCGTTGTCATGCATGATGGCAAGGTGGAACAGATCGGCTCGCCGCTCGAACTTTACGATCACCCCAACAATTTGTTTGTCGCAGGCTTTATCGGCTCGCCTGCCATGAACATGATCAGGGGCAGGCTCGACCCCGCTGATAGCCGCACTTTCATTGCGGTCGACGGTACGCGGCTGCCTTTGACCCATGCTTACCCCCAGGGCGCGGGCAAGGATCTGGTTTATGGGCTTCGTCCTGAATATATCCGGCTCGACAGTGCGGGAGTTTCCGCACCGGTCGCCGTTATCGAGCCGACCGGTTATGAAACCCATATCGTCGTGAGTTTTGGCGGCGCGGAAATCACCTGTGTTTTCCGAGAGCGGGTCAATGCACGCCCCGGCGAGACGATCACGGTTTCGATCGACCCGGGCAATGTTCATCTTTTCGATGAACAAAGTGGAGAGCGCCTGACAGCATGACGAAACAGGATGCGCTGACGGAGAGGAGCCGTCTGCGTATCCACCGCCTTGCAATTCGTCGCTTGATCGCAGCATTCGACCATTGGGACAGCGAATGCGGCAGGGGAAAATGTCCCGAATTTGGAGGAGGAGCATTATGAGCATCAAGAGAAGAACATTCCTTGCCGGAACAGCAAGTCTTGTGGGTGCCAGCAGCCTTTCGGGACTGGGTATTCGTCCCGCCTTTGCCGCGGAGCCTCAATATACGCCGGAGGAGGGTGCCAGTCTGCGTCTTTTACGCTGGACGCCTTTCGTGAAAGGCGATGAGGATAGCTGGCTGGCGAACACCAAGAAGTTCACCGACGCCACCGGCGTCGAAGTGCGCATAGACAAGGAAAGCTGGGAAGATATTCGCCCCAAGGCTGCGGTTGCGGCGAATGTGGGGTCCGGCCCCGATCTCGTCATGTGCTGGTTTGATGATGCGCATCAATATCCCGAGAAGCTCGTCGACCTGACCGAACTGGGCAATTACCTCGACGCCAAATATGGCGGTTTCTATGACGGGTTGAGAGGCTATGCCACGCGCGATGATAAATTCATCGCCATGCCGTTGACCGCCATCGGTAACGCCATCGTCTATCGTGACAGCCATATGAAAGCAGCCGGTTTCAGCGAATTTCCGCA
The DNA here is from genome assembly GCF_003149535.1 of Falsochrobactrum shanghaiense. GTDB lineage: Bacteria > Pseudomonadota > Alphaproteobacteria > Rhizobiales > Rhizobiaceae > Brucella > Brucella shanghaiense. Next base: position 427,954 of record NZ_QGDB01000002.1, read on the forward strand.
GGATACTGCGGGTTTTCTTGAACTATGCAAGGCGATGAAAGCCAAGGGAACACCAGCTGGCTTTCCGCACGGCAAGGCGGTGGGCGACGGCAATAACTATGCCCACTGGCTTTTGTGGAGCCATGGCGGACAGATGGTCGATGAGAGCGGGCAAGTCACGATTGACTCACCCGAAACACTTGCGGCGATCAATTACGCCAAGGAGCTTTATGCCACCTTCATTCCCGGCACCGAAAGCTGGCTCGACATCAATAACAACCGTGCTTTTCTCGCAGGGCAGGTCTCGCTGACGGCAAATGGCGTTTCCATCTATTATGCCGCCAAGAACGATGCCGCACTTGCTGAATTCGCCGAGGATATGCGCAGCACGAACTTCCCCGTCGGGCCAGTCGGAAAAAGCATAGAATTGCATCAGACCAGTTCCTTGCTGTTGTTCCAGCACACCAAATATCCGGAAGCCGCCAAAGCCTATATCAAATTCATGATGGAAGCCGATCAGATGAACGCCTGGATCGAGGGTTCCAGCGCTTATTGCTGCCAGCCATTGAAGGCTTTTGCTGAAAATCCGGTCTGGACGGCCAATCCGATCCACGCACCTTACGCGCGGGCATCCGAAACCTTGCGTCCGAATGGATATGCGGGTCCGCTTGGCTATGCCTCGGCGGCGGTCATGGCGGATTATGTGCTGGTCGACATGTTCGCGGCGGCGGTGACCGGGGCTTCCACGCCCGAAGAGGCCATCGCTGGTGCGAAAAAGCGGGCCGAACGATATTACCGCGTCTGATCCGTTGCGGCTTTGGGGCGGGATATGATTTTCCCGCCCCGCCACCGCTATCGTGCCTTGCCGTGCTTTGCTTGCCCTGGAGATATGATCCATGACAGTGACGAGTCCTATCGAACCCGGCCCACCGCAGCGCTCCATTCGTACCCGGCTTGGAAACAACCGCGACATGCTTGGCTTTTTGTTCATGCTGCCTGCGGCGGTTTTCCTGCTCTGCTTTCTGACCTATCCGCTGGGCCTTGGTGTCTGGCTCGGTTTCACCGATACGACCATTGGCCGCGACGGTATTTTCATCGGGCTGGAGAATTATGAATTTCTCTGGGACGACAGCGTCTTCTGGCTCTCTGTGTTCAATACGCTCCTGTACACATCCGTTGCGTCAGTGCTGAAATTCGCGCTCGGCTTGTGGCTTGCGCTGCTGCTTAATGAGAATCTGCCGATCAAATCCTTCTTCCGCGCAATCGTGCTGCTGCCCTGGGTGGTGCCCACCGTGCTTTCTGCCCTTGCATTCTGGTGGATATATGATGCGCAGTTTTCCATCCTGTCATGGTCACTGATGAAAATGGGACTGATCGACCAGCCGATCAATTTTCTCGGCGATCCCAATAATGCGCGCGCATCGGTGATTGCAGCCAATATCTGGCGCGGCATTCCCTTCGTGGCGATCTCGCTGCTTGCAGGGCTGCAAACAATTCCCGCTTCGCTGCAGGAGGCGGCATCGCTGGATGGTGCATCGAGCTGGCAACGCTTCCGCTATGTGACATTGCCCATGCTCACCCCGATCATTGCCGTGGTCATGACCTTCTCGGTATTGTTCACATTCACCGATTTTCAGCTCATCTATGTGCTGACCAAAGGCGGCCCGGTCAATGCGACGCACCTTATGGCGACGCTGTCTTTCCAGCGCGCGATCCCCGGTGGCCAATTGGGTGAGGGGGCGGCCATTGCGGTTGCGATGATCCCCTTTCTGCTTGCGGCCATCATGTTCTCCTTCTTCGGCTTGCAGCGCCGCAAATGGCAGCAGGGCGGGGGCGATTGATGACGGAGACGAGCATGAATACCATTTCTAAAACGGCTCATGATAAAGCTTTGAGCGACGATACGCAGGGCATGTCCTATCTCAACCGCCTGCCGCGGCGGATCGTGGTGCTTTATCTGCCGCTCGCACTTTTTGTTTTCGTGCTGCTGTTTCCATTTTACTGGATGGCGATCACTGCGGTGAAACCCAATGCGCAATTGACCGATTACGATAATTACAGCCCCTTCTGGGTGGTCGGCGCGACCTTGGACCATATCAAATATCTGCTGTTCGAGACGTCTTATCCGGGTTGGCTGTGGAACACGATGCTGGTTGCGATGGCGTCTACCATCCTCTCGCTCATTGCTTCTGTGGCGGGGGCCTATGCTATCGAGCGCATTCGCTTTACCGGTTCGCGTTCGGTGGGCCTGCTGATTTTCCTGGCCTATCTCGTGCCGCCATCCATCCTGTTCATTCCGCTTGCCTTCATCGTCTTCAAGATCGGCATTTATGATTCCCGCCTCGCGCTGATCTTTACCTATCCGACCTTTCTCATCCCGTTCTGTACCTGGTTGCTGATGGGGTATTTTCGCTCAATTCCCTTCGAACTTGAGGAAAGCGCGCTGGTGGATGGTGCAAATCGCTGGCAGATACTCACCAAGATCATCCTGCCTCTGGCGGTCCCGGGGCTGATTTCAGCAGGCATATTCGCCTTCACCCTTTCATGGAACGAATTCATCTATGCCCTGACATTCATTCAGTCTTCCGAAAACAAGACTGTGCCGGTGGGGGTGCTGACCGAACTGGTGCGCGGCGATATTTTCGAATGGGGCGCGCTGATGGCGGGGGCGCTGTTCGGGTCGCTGCCGGTCGTCATCCTCTATTCCTTCTTCGTCGACTATTATGTCTCGTCCATGACAGGCGCAGTGAAGGAATGAGTTCTATCGGGGCGGCTTTTCATCGCTTTATCGTGTCGCATTATGCGAGGAAAAGCCGTTTCATAGTTTTGCCGGAAATGCTCTAATTCTAGCTCTTCGCCAAACCGAGTCGCGCATGGCGCGTTTGGGCTTCAGATAAGCGGATGAACAGAAAGGCAGTCCGGATGTCGCAACGAGTTTCTGCTCTTGCACCGTTTCAGAACAAAACCTTTCGCGGATTGTGGTCCGCCACGCTGGTTTCCAATCTGGGCGGTCTGGTGCAGACGGTCGGCGCGGGCTGGATGATGGCCACCATCGCCCATTCCGATGCGATGGTCGCCTTGGTGCAGGCATCAACGACATTGCCGATCATGATTTTCTCCGTTGCCGCAGGGGCGCTGGCCGATAATTTCGACCGGCGGCGCATCATGCTGACTGCGCAGAGCATGCTGCTGCTGGTATCTTTTGCCCTGGCTGCCTTCGCCTATATGGGGGCGCTTACACCATGGATGCTGCTGGGCTTTACTTTCCTGATAGGCTGCGGCGGCGCATTGCATAATCCGTCATGGCAGGCCTCGATGGGCGACATCGTTCCCCGCGCGGACCTGCCTGCGGCGGTTGCTCTCAACAGCATGAGCTTCAATCTCATGCGCAGCATCGGACCGGCGATCGGCGGACTGATCGTAGCAATTGCCGGGGCGGCTTTCGCCTTTCTTTTCAATGCCATGAGCTATTTTGTTCTCATTATAGCGCTATGGCGTTGGAAGCCGCAAATCGCCAAGTCTGTTCTGCCGCGCGAGACATTCGGTTCGGCAATGATGGCGGGATTGCGCTATGCGTCCATGTCGCCAAACCTTCTGAAAGTCATGTTTCGTGCCTTTCTCTTTGGCTTTTCTGCGGTCATCATATTGGCGCTTCTGCCATTGGTCGCACGCGATCTGGTGCAGGGCACAGCGCTGACTTACGGCATCATGCTCGGCTTTTTCGGACTGGGCGCGATTGGCGGTGCGCTCGCAAGCGCACACTTGCGTGAGCTTTTGGGCAATGAATGGCTGGTTCGCTGCGCGTTTCTGGTTTTTGCCATAAGTTGCGCGCTGCTTGCGCTCAGCAGGAATGTATGGCTCGGATGCCTGTTTCTGCTTCCGGCGGGCATGTCATGGGTTCTGGCGCTTTCGCTCTTCAATATGACGGTGCAGCTTTCCACGCCGCGCTGGGTGGTGGGGCGGGCTTTGGCGCTCTATCAGACCGCCACTTTCGGCGGCATGGCGGCTGGCAGCTGGCTATGGGGAGCAATGGCCGATGAATATAGCGCTCCCACCGCCTTGATGGTGGCGGCTGTGGTTCTTGTATTTGGAGCGCTGATCGGTTTCTTGCTGCCGCAGCCGGAGTTTGAATCGCTCAATCTCGATCCGCTCAATCATTTCAGCGAACCGAAGCTGCGCCTTGACCTTCGCTCACGCAGCGGCCCGATCATGATCATGGTCGATTATAAGATCGCGCAGGAAGATGTTCCGGCCTTTCTGGCCGCCATGACCCTGCGTCGACGCATCCGCATTCGCGATGGCGCGCGGCAATGGGCGCTGCTGCGCGATCTGGAAAATCCGGAGACATGGACCGAAAGTTACCATGTGCCGACATGGGTGGAATATGTGCGCCATAATCAGCGCCGGACCCAATCCGACGCTGAAGTGTCAGAACGCCTGTTCGCTCTTCATCAGGGCGACAAGCCGCCTGTGGTTCATCGCATGATCGAACGCCAGACGGTGCCTGTGCGCGACGACATGGCGCTCAAGCCCCATCTCGACGTGCCATAACGAGACAGGGCACAGCCCCGGAAACGCGTAAGAAGGCTTTCGGGTGAGGGAAATCAGCTCGTAACCTGCTGTCCCTTCGTCGGATCGGGAATGACGACCAGCGTGCTGCCGTCACGCACATTATCGTAGAGATCGATTATATCCTGATTGAGCAGGCGGATACAGCCTGATGAAACAGCCTTGCCGATGCTCCATTCCTCTGGCGAGCCATGAATGCGGTAAAGCGTGTCGCCTCCACCGTCATGTATATATAAGGCGCGTGCGCCCAATGGGTTTTTGAGGCCGGGCGGCATGCCTCCATTGGCGATGCTATAGGGTTCAAGCGAGGGCTGGCGAGCGACCATTTCATCGGGCGGCGTCCAGCGCGGCCATTGCCGCTTATAAGCAATCCTCGCGCGTCCTGCCCATGAAAACCCGTCGCGTCCCACGCCGATGCCGTAGCGCATTGCCCGCCCATTGCCGCGCACATGATAAAGAAACTTGTTCGGCGTATCGACGATCACCGTACCGGGCGCTTCACTGGTCGGATAATCGACTTCCTGCCGCCAGAATTTCGGGTCCACCTTGCTGACATCTACCGCTGGCAGCGGAAATTGCTCTTCAGGCATGGCCTGATACATGAGGGGCACAGCCCGTATCGGCTGCGACGGTGCCGGTGCCGTGGACGGCTGGGAAGGCGGTGCCGCCGAAACACAGCCCGAAAGCGCCATGGCGCCTGCCCCAAATAAAAAAGCGCGGCGTGTCGCCAATCCATGTTTTGAAAAAAGGGAGCTTTTATTGTCGGGCAATCCATCCGGCATTCTGCAACTCTTCCACGTCGATTCAACAATTTATGATCAATGTCCCGCTTTGCGGAGCGGGAAGGAAGATGCAGAAAAAGGGGAGAAAACTTAAGCCAGCCTTAAGAGAGGGCCAGCGCCGCAACAATGGGGCAGGATTTGCCACCACGACCTCAAAATAAAGACCCCTGACCCGAGGGACCAGTGGATGTTTTGCGGCCGGAGGGAGCTGCCGAACTTTTGGAAACGGGTGTTTCTCCCGCTATGGCGGCAATATCGCCGTCACGGAATCGAAGCGATAAGGTATCCCCATCTGAAATGGCAGCCGCCTGTTTGACCGGATTGCCATCCGCGTCGAAAACAACGGCGAACCCCCGCTCCAGCACACTTTCATAGGACAGTGTGCGCATGAGCCGTTCCAGTTCCTGCCCGCGCCTGCGAATGCGTTCGATGGTGACGCCTATTGCCTGATCGCGGCGGCGATCAAGCTGATCGATCGTTGCCTTGGCCTGCTGCATATGCCGCAGCAAGGGGCTTGCCACCAGCCGTCCGGCGCGATGCGCAAAGAGCGTGCGCCTTTCCCGCAAGAAAGCTTCCAGCCCGCGCGGCAGGCGCTGGCCGAGCATATTCGTGTTGCGCTTCTGCTCATCAAAACGCCGTTGCAGCAGCCGCGGCGATAATTGACGCGCATGTCCTTCAAAGTGAACGCGTTTCTTTTGGGTGTTGACAAACAGTGCCCGCGTGAGGCGCGAAGCCGCTTCGTCATAACGGCGGCGGGGCAGGGCCAGCAATTGATCGGCAGAAGGCAAAGCCCGCGCGCAGGCACGGTGCGCCTGTCGTTTCAGATCGATAAAGCGCGATATGGCTGCGTTCAGGCGTGCCGAAAGCGTTGCGACCGTAGCCGCCAGATCAGCCTTGACCGGAACGGCCATCTCAGCGGCGCCGGTCGGTGTGGGCGCGCGAACATCGGCGGCAAGATCGATCAATGTCCAGTCGGTTTCATGGCCGACGGCGGAAATTATCGGGATGTTTGATGCGGCAACCGCACGCACCACCACTTCATCGTTGAAACCCCAGAGATCCTCCAGACTGCCGCCACCGCGCGCGACGATCAGCACGTCCGGGCGCGGGATGGAGCCATTTTCTGAAATATTGTTGAAGCCTTCGACCGCCCCGGCGACTTCCGCGCCGCTGGTCTCTCCCTGAACGCGCACGGGCCAGACCAGCACATGCAAGGGATAGCGGTCCGAAATACGATGGATGATGTCGCGGATTACCGCGCCGGTCGGGGATGTCACGACCCCGATCACGCGTGGCATGAAAGGCAGCAATTGCTTGGCGGCGGGGTCGAACAGTCCTTCAGCGGCAAGACGGCGCTTGCGCTCTTCGAGCAGTGCCATGAGCGCGCCTGCACCCGCCGGCTCCATCTGTTCGATAACGATCTGGTATTTGGACGAGCCGGGATAGGTCGTCAGCTTGCCGGTGGCAATGACTTCCATCCCCTCTTCGGGGCGAAAGCGCAAACGGCTCATCGAGCCGCGCCATATGACCGCTTCGAGCCGCGCCCGGTCATCCTTGAGCGCGAAATAGGCATGGCCTGACGAGTGTGGCCCGCGATAACCGGAAATCTCCCCGCGCACGCGAATATGCGAAAATGCGCTCTCGACCGTGCGCTTGAGCGCGCCGGAAATTTCGGAAACGCTATATTCGGCTACATTGGAAGCAGCCTCACCAAAACTCGAATCGGAACCCATGCTCATCCCGTTATTGGTTATCTGGTGCCGCGATACGTCAACTGGTCAATACGCCGCCCCGGTGACTATCCCCGCTTACCAGCCGGGCAGCAACTCACTGGAGCGTACGCGCCGCATGCGCACGGAAGAAAAAGGGGTTATTTCCGGCGAAACCAGCGCCGCTTGCGCAGGCGCGGAAATATTGTCGAGGCTTTCAATAATATGCTGGGCAAGGGCGTCGACAATAGCGTTTTGCTTGCTGTGGCCGCGCATGATGCCGATGCCGAATTCCGGCAATGCGCCAAAACCTTCGGCCTCGCCAAGCACCCGCATGCCGGGCCGCAACGCACATTCGGGCAAAACAGAAATCGCAAGCCCCGACAGCACCGCTGCGGCGAGGACCGTTGCCGACCAGCTCGTGATGATGATGCGATAATCGCGCTGTGCGCTTTCGAGCATATCGATCGCCACCTGCCGCCAGATGCATGTGGGGCGCCCCACCGCCAGCGGCAGCATTGCTTCTTCATGGACCGTATGGGTGGCGGATGTGACCCACAAGAGCGGCTCCGTGCGGACGACTTCGGAGCGGCGCTTTTCATCGCATTGCGTCACAAGCGCAATATCGAGGGTTCCGCGTCGGATCATTTCGTCCAGATTGACGGTCGGCTCGCAGACCACGGAAAGTTCCACGCGCGGATTGGAACGGGCAAAGCGCGCCATGATTTCCGGGAGGAAACGATCCGCATAATCATCGGGCGTGCCGATACGCACATGTCCTTCAAGCTGTGTATCGTCGAAGGCGGCGAGCGTCTCGCCGTTGAGTTGAAGCATGCGTCTGGCATGATGCAGCAATTTCCTGCCGTCTTCCGTCAGGCGGTTGGTGCGGCCATCGCGTTCGAATAAAGGCTTTCCCACCCGTTCCTCAAGGCGACGCATCTGCATGGAAACCGCCGACTGCGTCTTGAAAACGGCCTCCGCCGCCTTCGTGAAGCTGCCAGTGTCGGTTATGGCGACAAAGGTTTGCAACTGATCAAGATCCAGCGGTGTGCTCATCCGAACCATCCATCACAATTATTGAAGAAATATATTAGAAACATTCGTTGGAATAATCAATTCGATTATTCAATAACGCATGCGCCGGATTTATTCCGACAAGAACTCCCATTGAAACGAGCGAGCTTGAAGGAGAGCCGCCATGACATCGACAAGCAAGACCATGACAACGTTTTTACCCTTGGCCGGTCGGCGCGTCTTCGCGCCTGGACAGGCGGTCGGGGCGGTTTTTGGCCGGGTTAAGCATCGATGGACCTCGTGGCGCAATCGACGCCACCTTTCGCATCTTCATGAGCTGGACGATTATTTATTGCGCGACCTTGGTTTGGAGCGCCGGGACATCAGCGCAGCACTTCATCATTCGGGCAATGAAGATCCCACGCGGCTTTTAAATGTTCTTGCCGATGCGCGGCTGCGACTGGAACTGAGTCGCAACATCACCTGAAGGAAGAGAATCATTCTGATTGTCAGGCAGGCGCCGCCCTCACATGCCGGATTCCCCTCCGGATCAGCCTGCCCTTTGGCCCGACCGCTTTTGCTGTCGGGCTTTTTTTAGCGCTATAATTGGCAGTTTTGCGGGACAAACGCCCCATAGAGGGCATGGCCTGTCTCGTCGTGAATTCATTATCTTCCGGCATTTGAATTTACTTCAATTTTTTGTCGCAAAGGGGTTGCGTTCGTAATTCGGAAACGGTAGATGAAAGCCGCTCGCAGACAGACAATCCGGTCGGAGCAAAGTTGCAGATCACGGTGCTGATCCGCAATCCCTGCTGGGGGATAGTTTAAGGGTAGAACAGCGGACTCTGACTCCGTTAGTCTTGGTTCGAATCCAGGTCCCCCAGCCATTTGATTTCCTTTATGACAGCAAGACTATAGGCTTATTGGCAAGTTAAGCTGGATAGCTGGGGTTTATCGCGCGGCTGCTTTTCGCCTCTGCCAATAGCGATTGCGCATGCGTGGGGCGAGAAACCATGATGCCAGGGGCGTGACCAGAAAACTTATCAAGATCACTGCTGGCAATCCGTATTTTGCATGTTCCGCCAAGGCCGGGATGGACAGGACGGTGATCGCGCCGATCCCGAAGATCACAGAATTGACGACGATGCACAACACGGCGGCAATTTGAAAACGGACAGACATTTTTGAGCTCCCATAATAAGAAACTCAACGTCGCAAGGCAGTGATGGTTCCAGATGGCGCTGGGCTGTCCCGGATAAAGGGTGGTGGGATCAGCCCTTGAAATCGCGTGCGAGCAGATAGAGCTCGACGGATTCGGCTCGTGATGCCGGTGGCTTGACGTGATGCACAGAACGGAACTTCTGCTTGAGCAAAGCCAGAAGTTCGTTTTCAGTCCCACCCTGAAAAGTCTTGGTGAGGAAATGCCCGCCCGGCTTGAGCACGGAAATGGCAAAGTCGGCCGCGACCTCGCACAGATGCACCGTTCGCAGATGGTCGGTGCGGCGGTGGCCGGTGGTCGGTGCCGCCATATCCGAAATAACAAGATCGGGCTTCTCGCCGAGTGCTTCCATAAGCTTTTGCGGAGCCTCGTCGTCGAGGAAATCCATTTCGAGCAGAATCACGCCGGGCAGGGGGTCGACGGGAAGATAATCGATACCCACAATATGCGGATCTTCATCCGTGGATCCCACAATCTTGGCGGCGATTTGCGACCAGCCGCCGGGTGCGGCACCCAGATCGATAATCTTCTGGCCTTTTTTCAACAGATCATAGCGGTCATTGATCTCGATCAGCTTGTAAGCCGCGCGTGAACGATAGCCATCGGCCCTGGATTTATGCACATAGGGATCATTGAGATGGCGCTCCAGCCAGCGGCGCGAAGAAGCCTTGATCGTGCCCGCCTTCTTCTTCACGCGTACATGAAGATTGCTGCTGCCCGCCCCGCCGCGACCGCCTGTGGTCCGTCCGCCGCCTTTATTTCCGCCCGCCTTGCTCATCGTCAATGCCTGTTTCTTATATCTGTTTTAGCGCCCGTTCTGGCGCCTGCGGCACGATTGTGCCGCCAGGCACCATCACGCGACATCAGTTCAGTTAAAATGCCTTCGCGCAAGCCTCGATCGGCAACGAGAAGTTTTTCGCTGGGCCACACGCTGCGGATGGCATCCAGAATGGCACAGCCCGCCAGAACCAGATCGGCGCGGTCCGCTCCGATGCAGGGATTTGCAACACGCGCTTCGAAATCCCATGAAAGCAGCCGGCTGGTCATTTGCGTGACCTCGTCGGCCCCCATCCACATGCCATCCACCCGCCTGCGATCATATCGTTCAAGTCCAAGGTGGATGCCTGCAAGCGTCGTCACCGTGCCTGATGTTCCCAGCAGATGAAAGCGTGAACCGGCTGCAAGCTGGCCCAGGCAATGACGCTCCGAAAAGGCCGAGAGAAGCCCGGTCACATGTTCGACCATGGAATCGTAACTTTCTGCGGTGACATTGCGCCCGCCAAAGCGCTCTGCCAATGTAACCACGCCAACGGGCAGTGACGTCCATGCCATGATATGTTCGGCAAGGCGGGGAGAGCGGCGTTGGGACACGTCGATCAGCGCGATTTCGGACGAGCCGCCGCCAATATCGAACAGGACCACTGCATCAGTGTCGCGCGTAACCAGCGTACCACAGCCGGAAACAGCAAGCCGCGCCTCGGTCTGGCGGTCAACGATTTCAAGTTCGAGGCCGGTTTCATTGCGGACGCGGCTTAGAAATTCCTCGCCATTCGCAGCTGAGCGACAGGCTTCGGTGGCGATCAGTCGTGCACGCTTGACCTTGCGCGAGGCAAGCTTTTCGGCGCAAATTTTCAGCGCGTCGATGGCGCGCTGCATGGCCTGCTCACCAAGCCGCCCTGTGGCGCTTACCCCTTCACCAAGCCGGACGATGCGCGAAAACGCGTCTATGACGCGAAACTGCCCGGGCCGCGTCGGTGCCGCAATCAGCAGGCGGCAATTATTGGTGCCCAGATCAAGGGCCGCGTAGAGGGGTGCCTCGCGATGATCGCTTTGGGCCGGGTGCGGTGGCCGAACATTGTTCCGGTTGTGCTGCGGGCGCATATTCTGGCTGTCCGGCCTGATCGTAGCTCCCTGCGTCACGCCTGCATTGTCCGCCCCTGCAATGGCACCATTTTGCTGGAGTGCCTGCTTTTTCTTGCGAGCGCGGCGGCGGCGATTGGATATTTTTCCGGAAGGCCGGACATCTGTCGATTTCTCGCTGGCAGCGGGACTTTCGGCGATGGCGGACTTATGCACCGCGCCCGTCGCAGCGCCTGCCGTTTTTCCACGGTGGCGGCGGCGCGCACGCTTGCGCTGGCTCTGGGAGCCCTTGCTTTCCGTATCCGGGCATCCTGAATCGGCAGCTTCAGATGATGCATTGCCGACTTCTGAAACGGCTTGCTTGCGCGGTTTGCGCTTGCCGTTTCCGAACGGATTCCGGGCTTGACTATTGCCCGATTGTCCGTTGGACGCCCCCTGATGCGCCATAACTGCGTGGCGCTCCTCGGGGTCTTTCAAGGTACTTATCCTTTTGGCGCCGCGCGAACCGATGAGGACGCAGGCAAGGCGCTTTTATCTTACGTTGCCCTTAATGTAGCAGCGCTTGGGGGATTTACCAAGGGGCAGGGATGAGAGCCGGTATAAAATTTCCAAAGGACAAGGTCTGGCGGAAGGAATGAACCTCCCCAAAGGACGCAAGGCGGGGGCTTGAAATTGTAAAAAGGGCTCTTGCAACACGCAAAAGCCCCTGTTCTTCATGTCAGCGGGATTAAAACTAAATGTCGTAGGTATGAGCGGCGTTGATCGTCGCCACGAATTTTTTGGTTCGGTCGCGTGCCGGACGGGTGAAAATATCGTGCGCGCTGCCGGTTTCGACGATCTTGCCTGATTCCAGAAACACGACATTCTGGGCAATCTTGGACGCAAGCCGCAGATCATGCGTGGCAATCACCATGGTGGTGCCTTCCTGGGCGAGTTTGCTCAGCACATCGACCACTTCCGAAGCCAGTTCCGGGTCAAGCGCAGATGTCGGTTCGTCGCATAGCAGCACGCGCGGCGAAGGCGCGAGCGCTCGCGCAATTGCGATGCGCTGCTGTTGCCCGCCTGAAAGTGTCGATGGCCAGGCATCGGCCTTGTGCGCCATGCCCACTTTGGTGAGCAGCTCCATCGCCCGCTCCCTGGCTTTTTCCTTTGGCCATTTGAGCACTGTCAGAAGACCTTCCATGACATTCTGGATGGCCGTCTGATGCGGGAAAAGCTGGAAATTCTGGAACACCATGCCGGTTTGCCGCCGGATCGACTGGATTGCCTGCCAGCTTGGCTTGCGCTCCGGTTCGAATGCCAGACTCTGCCCGCCGAGGATCAATGTCCCGGAGGTGGGCACTTCCAGCAGATTGATGCATCGCAACAGGGTGCTCTTGCCGCCTCCCGATGGCCCGACAAGCGCCGTAACCGTGCCTTCCGCGATTGTCACGCTGACATCATCGAGCACGACAGTGTCACCGAAGCGTTTTACGATATGCTGTAACTCGATCATGAATTTGTCTCCAGCGTTCCGCCATAGCGTCTGAAACGCTGTTCGAGCCGGGCCTGAAGCTGTGACAGGATTGTGCTCAACGCCAGATAGATGAGCGCTGCTTCAATATAAAGGATGAGCGGTTCGTAGGTGGTGGCGACGATGCGTTGCGCGGATTGAAACAGTTCCGGCACGGTGATGGCGGCGGCGAGCGATGTGTCTTTCACCAGCGAGATAAAGGTGTTGGAGAGCGGCGGAACAGCAGTTCTGGCCGCTTGTGGCAGCACGGTGCGTGCCAGCGCCTGCCGCCAGCTCATGCCAATGGAATAGGCGGCTTCCCATTGTCCTTTTGGGACCGATGAAATCACCGCCCGGATGACTTCGGAACTATAGGCGCCCACATTGAGCGAGAAGCCGATAAGCGCAGCTGGGAATGCATCGAGATAGATGCCTGCGCTCGGCAAGCCGTAGAAGATCACGAAAAGCTGCACCAGCAAGGGCGTTCCGCGAAAAATCCAGACGTAAAAACGCGCGACGGATGACAGCCAGATAGGTGCGAACAGGCGCACCAGCGCCGTGATAAGGCCGAGCGACAAGCCGAAAATGAAGGACAAGATTGTCAGGGGAATGGTGAACATCAACCCGGCCCACAAGAGCGTCGGCAGTGATTCCACCATCAGTTGAAGCCAGTGGGGCAAGTGTCCGGTTCCTCTGCTCGGAAATTCATCAAGCTATTTAATCGAATAAGTCCATGGCCGCAAAGGAAAGAAGCCGGAAACTTGTTCCGGCTTCACATTCGCGGTCGAGCGGGAGCTTACTTGGAAACGTCCTTGCCGAAATATTTCTGCGAGATTTTCTCGTAAGTGCCGTCAGCCTTGATGTCGTCGAGCGCCTTGTTGATCGCAGCGACCAGTTCGTCATCGCCCTTGCGAACGATAATGCCTGAAGGAGCTCCCTTTTCTTCTTCCGCAACGACCTTTACCGGAGCGTTAGGCTGCTGCTTCTTGAAATCAAGATAAGACAGGCTGTCATTGAGTGTCGCATCGGCGCGTCCGGTCAGGACAAGCTGGATGGACTGGTCAAAACCGTCGGTTGCGACCAGTTCGGCCCCGGCTTCCTTGGCCATCTTGCCGTAATTGCTGGTCAGCGATTGCGCCGATTTCTTGCCTTGAAGATCGGCGAAATCCTTGATCGTGTCATTCTTGTCGCTGACGATCAGCACCACCTTGGAAACGATATAGGGATTGGAGAAGTTGAACTTCTGCTGGCGCTCTTCCGTGATGCCGACCTGATTGATCACGGTGTCGTAACGCTTGGAATCCAAGCCCGCGATCAGGCCATCCCATTTACCTTCGACGAATTCCGGCTTCACGCCAAGCTTCTCGGCCACCGCTTCACCGATTTCCACGTCGAAACCAACAAGCTTGTTGTCCTTGTCGTGATAGGTGAAGGGGGCATAGGTGCCTTCGGTGCCGATCTTGAGGACGCCCGCGGCTTTAATGGCATCAAGGTTTTCACCCGCCAGGGCGGTCGAAAGAAATGCGGCCTGAAGAATGCCGACCGTAGCGAGAATTTGAGCGAGCTTCATGTTCGTTACCTGTAAAATTATTCGACTGAGCGTAAAATACAGGAAATTCATTCTAATGTAGCGTTCAAACATGCCGCTTTCGCATAGCAAAGAGAAATTATTTTTGATGATTGGATATATATAGCAATAATATTCTACAGTACTTCAGGCTCTGATTGTCCTGCCTTTCTGCGGTTTTCTGGAAATGAAAACGCCGCCCTTTCGAGCGGCGTTTTCGTCGTCGTTATTCGGGCTTTCCGTAACCCCCGCCCGTGGGCGTAATGACGGTAAAGGCTTCACCCGCCTCAAGAATAGTCTGATCGCAATTGCCGAGCACTTCCACCGAGCCATCCTTGCGGCGCACTTCATTGCGGCCTGTCTGGCCGGGTTCACCGCCTTCAAGGCCGAAGGGCGCAACGCGGCGATGGCCGGAGAGAATGGCAAAATCGAGCCTCTCCAATGCGCGGATCGTGCGGCTGGTGCCATTGCCCGCATGCCATTTGCCCTTGCCGCCCGAATTCTCGCGGATGTGGAAATCCTCAAGCAGAACGGGGAAGCGTGTTTCGAGAATTTCCGGGTCGGTCAGGCGCGAATTGGTCATATGGGTGTGGACGGCATCCGCACCATTGAAGCCCGGACCGGCAGGCGCGCCGGAGCAGATGGTCTCATAATACTGATACTGGTCGTTGCCGAATGTCAGATTGTTCATGGTTCCCTGTGCTGCTGCCATGGCGCGGGTTGCGCCGAACAGGCAATTGGTGACAGCCTGACTGACCTCGACATTACCGGCTACAACCGCTGCCGGATAACGCGGCGACAGCATCGAGCCTTCAGGAACGATGATCCTGACGGGCCGCAAGCAACCTGCATTCATCGGAATGTCGCCTTCGACCAGCACGCGGAAGACATAAAGCACTGCCGCGCGCGTGACAGGTTCGGGTGCATTGAAATTATCCGGACGCTGTTCGGATGTGCCGGTAAAATCGACGGTCGCCTCGCGTCTGGCCTTGTCGATGGTAATGCGCACCACGATCTTGCAGCCCTGATCCATCTCATAGGTAAACTGGCCGTCGGGCAGCTTGTCGAGGACGCGGCGCACGCTTTCGGCGGCATTATCCTGAACATGACCCATATAGGCTTTGACGACATCTTCGCCGAAATGGGCGACCATCTTCCTGAGTTCTGCGACGCCCTTTTCATTGGCCGCGATCTGCGCCTTCAGGTCGTTGACATTCTGCGTAAGATTGCGAACCGGGTATTTTGCGCCGGTCAGCAGTTGCGCCAGTGCTTCTTCGCGGAAAGTGCCGCGATCGACCAGTTTGAAATTGTCGATATAGACGCCTTCCTGCTCGATATTGACCGCAAGCGGCGACATGGAGCCGGGCGCGATGCCGCCAATGTCGGCATGATGGCCGCGACTTGCCACCCAGAAGCGGATTTCGCGATTGTCGTCATCGAAAACGGGCGTGCAGACGGTGAGGTCGGGCAGGTGGGTGCCGCCATTATAAGGGGCGTTGATGAGGAATACGTCGCCCGGCCTGATGTCTTTGTTCTCGCGGATCGCGGTGGCGACGGAGGCGTCCATCGATCCCAGATGCACAGGCATATGGGGCGCATTGGCGACGAGATTGCCCTGCGTGTCGAATACCGCGCAGGAAAAGTCCAGACGTTCCTTGATATTGACCGAATAGGCGGTGTTCTGAAGCGTCACGCCCATCTGCTCGGCAATGGACATGAACAGATTGTTGAAAATCTCCAGCATGACCGGATCGGCTTCCGTGCCGATGGCCGTGCGAGCGGGCAGAGCCTTGATGCGGGTCAGCACCACATGGTCGTGGGCTGTCAGGCGCGCCTGCCAGCCATCCTCGATCACGATGGTCTGGTTCTTTTCGATGATGATCGCCGGGCCGGTCACGGTCTGGCCGCGCTGGATCTGCTCGCGCATGATGACGCCTGCATCGTGGAATTCACCTTGCGAGAAGATGCGCGTGCGCTTGCTGGCCTGTGCCTCCGTCTCATTTTCCAGCGGCTGTGCGGTTTCGGTTTCGCTTGCGCCGCCGCCGACGGCCTCAACCTCGACCGCATCAATTACCAGAGCCTTGTTTTCAGCGATAAAGCCGAAGCGGCGCTTGTGGGCAGCCTCAAATTCCGCACGTAACCGCCCGGCATTATCCATGTCGGGGAAGGTTGCATCAATGGAAAGCACGGTATCCGTACCGGCATAGCGGATATGCGCGCGCAGATATTGATGGATGGCGGAAGCCTCTATGCCCTGCGCGGTGAGTTCTTCCACGCATTCGCTCGCCAATTCCTTGCCAAGTTCCTTGAGGGCGGCGGGAGCATCGGCATCAAGCGAAACCCCCAGTGCCTTCTGGCGGGTCGAGCGAATATCCGCAAGGCCCATGCCATAGGCGGAAAGCAGGCCGGACATGGGGTGAAGGAGAATATTCTTCATGCCCAATGCATCGGCCACGAGGCAGGCATGCTGGCCACCGGCACCGCCAAAGCAATTCAGCGCATAGCGCGTCACGTCATAGCCGCGCTGCACCGAGATTTTCTTGATCGCCTCGACCATATTGGCCACCGCAATGCGGATGAAGCCATCGGCAACGGCCTCTGGTGAACGCCCGTCACCGATTTCATCGGCAAGCTTGGTGAAGAGTTCACGCACACGCTCGACATCGAGTGGCTGGTTCTGCTGCGGGCCGAAGATTGCCGGGAAGAATTCAGGCACCAGCTTGCCCAGCATGACATTGGCGTCGGTGACGGCAAGAGGGCCGCCATTGCGATAGCAGGCGGGACCAGGATTGGCGCCCGCCGAATCGGGTCCGACCCGGAAACGGCCTGCGTCATAATGAAGTACAGAGCCGCCGCCTGCCGCGACCGTGTGGATCAGCATCATCGGCGCACGCACGCGCACACCGGCTACTTCCGTCTCGAAAGCGCGTTCATATTCGCCGTCAAAATGCGCGACATCGGTGGACGTTCCGCCCATGTCGAAGCCGATCACCTGCCCGAATCCGGCTGTTTCACCCGTCCGTGCAAGGCCGACAACGCCGCCAGCGGGGCCGGACAAAATCGCGTCCTTGCCCTGAAACAGATCGGCTGCGGTAAGCCCGCCCGAAGACATCATGAACATGACGCGCGCGCCGGTGCGCTCGACGTCGAGTTCATTGGAAACCTGCGCCACATAGCGCCGCAGAACCGGCGATAGATAGGCATCGACAACGGTGGTATCGCCGCGCCCGACCAGCTTGATCAGGGGCGAAACCTCATGGCTGACGGAAACCTGCTCGAAACCAAGATCGCGGGCAATGCGAGCAATTTCAGCTTCATGCGCCGGAAACTTGTAAGCGTGCATTAAGGCAATCGCGATCGATTTGTAGCCTTGGTCTTTCAGGCTGCGAAGTGCTGTTTCAGCCTCTGCAAGATCGAGCGCCTTTTCGACGGCGCCATCGGCGCGGACACGCTCGTTTATTTCCACAACACTATCATAAAGCGCCTCAGGCTTGATGATTTCGGTGGCGAAAATATCCTTGCGTTCCTGATAGCCGATGCGCAAGGCGTCGCGGAAGCCCCTGGTGGTGACAAGCGCCAGCCGCTCGCCCTTGCGCTCCAAGAGTGCGTTTGTGGCAACTGTCGTACCCATGCGCACTTCACCGATCAGCCCGGCTGGAACCGGTTCGCCGGATTCCAGGCCAAGGTGCAGGCGGATGCCATGAACGGCGGCATCCCGATAGGCTGACGGATTTTCAGAGAGAACCTTGCGTGCATGGAGATTGCCCTCAGGATCGCGTCCGATGACGTCGGTGAACGTACCGCCACGATCGATCCAGAAGTCCCATACTCCCCGTGCAGTTTCGCTCATTTGAGGCTCCCTGATGTGCAATATTCGGCATATTCTGAAATCTTTTTCAGAATTTAATGGTCCCACTTTATTGACAAAATGTCGATAAGATGGTGACATAAAATACACAAAAATGTGGGAGCGGCAAGAATGGAGAATAGGAGAAAGGCGGAAAATATGGCAAATCCGCCAGATCAGCAGCCAATTCAGCAGCAGGATCGGATGCAGGAATCGGGCTTTGACGAAAGCACGCTGCACACGAATCTGCATTCGCTTGCCGGTCCCATCGTTTCTTCCGCACATCTTGCCGACGGCGGCTCGCCTGCCATGTCCGAGGTCGAATATGGCCTTATTCTCGCGTCGCATGCGTTTTCGCGCTGGATGGTGCGCTGCATGGCGGCGGCCGGTGTGCCCGGACTATCGCCCATCGAGGTATTGATCTTGCATTCTATCCGCCATCGCGGACGAGAGAAAAAGCTTGCGGATATTTGTCTCGTATTAGATATCGAAGATACGCATATTGCCAGCTATGCTATTCGAAAACTTGAAAAGGCGGGCTTGTTGACGACAGGCAAGGCGGCAAAGGAAAAGACAGTGCAGATCACCGCGAAGGGAGCCGAAGCTTGTGCCCGCTATGGCCAGATTCGCGAACGTCTGCTGGTCGATGCGACGGCAAGCGCGCGCCCTTCGGAGGAATTGCTTTCAGAAGTAGCCATGCTTTTGCGATTCATGTCAGGCGCATTCAATCAGGCCTCGCGGTCTGCCATTACGCTATAGAATTTAGAAACTGATCGGAGCCGAGTTGAGCGAAGCTGTGTCGAAGCCTCTTTTGACCGTTGATGGACTTAGCGTTGAATTCGGCGCAAGCCGCGTGGTCGACGATCTGAGTTTTTCTGTTGCCCCCGGACGCACTTTGGCCATTGTCGGTGAATCGGGTTCGGGCAAATCCATCACGTCGCTTTCCATCATGCGGCTTGCCGATATGAGCGGAGCGAAATTCCCGACCGGACGAATCCTGTTCGACGATCGCGCTAAAGGAGAGCGCGATCTGCTCAAAGCCGATCAGGACACCATGCGCGGCATCCGCGGCAATGAGATCGCGATGATCTTTCAGGAGCCGATGACATCGCTCAATCCTGTTTTCACCATTGGCAACCAGATTGCCGAGGTGCTGATGCTGCATGAGAACATGAGCAAGCGCGCGGCCCTTGCGGAAGGCAGGCGCCTTCTCGAAATGGTGCGGCTACCGGATGCCGAAGGGCTGCTCAAGCGTTACCCGCACCAGCTTTCGGGCGGCATGCGCCAGCGCGTCATGATCGCCATGGCTCTGGCTTGCCGACCCAAATTGCTGATTGCCGACGAGCCGACGACGGCGCTGGATGTCACCATTCAGGCTCAGATACTGCACATTATAAGAGAATTGCAGCAAGAACTTGAAATGGCGGTGATTTTTATCACCCACGACATGGGCGTGGTTGCGGAAATGGCCGATGATGTCGTCGTCATGTGGAAGGGTAAGAAGGTCGAGGAAGGCCCGGTGGAGCGCATTTTCGAGGCGCCGCAGCATCCTTATACACAGACGCTTCTTTCGGCTGTGCCCAGGCTCGGCAGCATGACGGGACAGGAATATCCCAAGCGCATGCCCGTCATGACGATGCAGAATGGCGTGCCGGTGCTTGCGGGTGAGGAGCGCATTCAGGATACCGCACGTTACGACGTCAAGCCGGTTTTGGCGGTCGATGATCTTTATGTGCGTTTTCCGATCAAGAAGAATATTTTCGGCAAGGTCACGCATGTCTGCAATGCCGTTTCCAAAGTGGCCTTCGACATTTATCCGGGCGAGACACTGGCGCTTGTCGGCGAGTCGGGGTCGGGGAAATCGACCATCGGGCGCACGATCCAGCAGTTGCAGAATCCGCTCTCGGGCGAGATCCGCTTCAATGGCAAAGCCTATTCCCAGATGAGCGCTGGCGAGCGCTATGCCATGCGCCGCGAAGTGCAGTATATTTTTCAGGACCCCTTCGCTTCGCTCGATCCGCGCAAGACGGTCGGCTTCTCCATTGCCGAACCCATCCGCACGCATGGGCTTCTTCATAGCGATAAAGAGATCAATGCCCGCGTTACGGAATTGCTGGAACGTGTCGGACTGGGGGCGGAACATGCCTCACGTTATCCGCATGAGTTTTCCGGCGGCCAGCGCCAGCGCGTCTGTATCGCCCGTGCTCTGGCTTCCAAGCCCAAGCTCATCATTGCAGACGAAGCATTGTCAGCGCTCGATGTTTCCATTCAGGCGCAGGTCATCAATCTGTTCATGGACCTGCAGAAAGAGCAGGGGCTGGCTTATCTCTTCATCAGCCATGACATGGCAGTGGTCGAGAAAATGAGCCATCGTGTCGCCGTGCTTTATCTGGGGCAGATCATGGAACTCGGCACCCGCACGCAGGTTTTTGAGACGCCTGCACATCCCTATACGCAACGGCTTCTTTCCGCGGTTCCCGTTGCCGATCCATCGGCGCGCACCAGACGTCCGGTGCTGGAAGGCGAAATTCCAAGCACGACGCGGCGCGTAGAAGATGAACAGATTATTTATGGTCATCGCGAAATCGTCCCCGGACATTTCGTGGCGACCAATGCCTGAAACAGAAAGTTCAACCGAACCCAATGGGGGAGAGACAATGATGAGGAAAACTTTTAAGGCCATGCTTCTGGCTTCTGCCGTTTCGGCAGCCGTGCTGGCATCCGCTCCGGCCTTCGCGGAAGGCAAACTGACCGTTTCATCGCCGCAGGATCCCGGCAGCTGGGACCCGATCGATACGTTTCTGGTGAACTGGGCTTCCGTTGCGACCAATATTTTCGACGGTCTTGTCTATCGCGGTCCCGATCTCAAGCTCGTTCCCGCACTGGCGACATCGTGGGAAGAACTGGACGAAGGCAAGCGCATTCGCTTCAATCTGCGCGAGAACGTCAAATTCCACAATGGCGAGCCATTCAATGCCGAGGCCGTCAAGTTCACCTTTGATCGCCTGCTTGGCGATGAAGGCGCCAAAGGTCCGCAGCGCTCCAACTATATCGCCATTGAGAGTGTCGAAGTCATCGACGACAAGACGGTTGATTTCCACCTCAAGGAGCCTGATCCGGTTCTCATCACCAAGCTTGCCGGATACGGCGGGATGATCGTTCCGCCGAAATATATAGCGGAAAAGGGCGATGATTTCTTCAACATGAATCCGGTCGGCACCGGCCCGTTCAAATTCGTCTCCTACCAGCCGAAGGTGAGCATCAAGCTTGAGGCATTCGCCGATCACTGGGATGGCGCGCCGAAGCTTTCCGAACTCGAATACCGTTTCATCACGGAGCCTTCCACGGCGGTTGCCGAATTACAGGCTGGCCGTGTCGATCTGGTCATTCCGCCCACCATTCCCATCGGCATGATCCCGACCATTGAGGGCGATCCCAATCTCGAACTGGTGACGACCGCAGGTCCAACCGTCGATGCGCTGCGCTTTAATACGCGTGACGGCATCACCAAGGATGAGCGGGTGCGCAGGGCGCTGATCATGGCTGTGGATCGCGATGCGATCATCCAGTCGATCCTTGCCGGTCAGGCTGAGCCGATTGCGAGCTTCCAGAGCGCACTTTCGTTCGGTTACGATCCCGAATTGAAGCCGCTGCCTTATGATCCGGAACAGGCGAAGAAACTGCTTGAAGAAGCAGGCGTGCAGCCCGGTGCAACGGTGCAGATCGACGTGCGCGGCAATGATGCGACCTTCAACGAGGTGGCGCAGGCGGTGGCAAGCTTCCTGCAAATGGTCGGCGTGAATGCCGCCATCAAGCCCTATGACACCAATGTCCTGCTCAATGACATCATCCCGCAGGGCAAGACCGGCGCCATGTTCCAGCAGAAATGGGGCGGCTGGACTTTCGACTATGACAACACCGCCTATGCGATGTATCATTCCGGCGAGAAGTGGAATCCGTACGAGAAAGACGAAAAGCTCGACGAGATGCTTGAAGCGCAGCGTTCCGTCCTTGATCGCAATGAGCGCGAAAAGCTCCTTCAGGACATCGCGAAATATGCCGCCGATCGCGCATATGAAATGCCGCTCTACAACACGAAGGCGATTTACGGCGTCAACAAGCGCGTGAAGAATTTCGTGCCGGCACCCGATAACCGCATGCGCCTGTCGGATGTGACTGTCGAGTAAAACGCAATTGAACGGCAAGCCGCTTGTCGGCTTGCCGCAGCATTCTGGAGGCTCTGGTGGCCGGATTTCTCATAAAACGAATTTTGCAGGCGCTGTTCGTGCTCGTCGTAATGACGCTGCTCGTCGCCTATGCAATTCGCCTGACCGGCGATCCGGCCCTGATGCTGACGCAAGGCGCGGGCAGCATAACCGAAGCCGATCTTGAGCGTATCCGCGAGGGGCTTGGCCTCAACCAGCCGTTCCTTGTGCAATACTGGCAATTCTTCAAGGGCCTGTTCACCTTCGATCTCGGTCGCAGCTTCCTTGGCGGAACGCCGGTTTCCCTGCTTGTCAGCAACGCACTTCCAGCAACACTGATGCTGGCCTTCGCCTCGCTTTTCGTGTCCATCCTCATTTCGATCCCGCTTGGCATCAAGGCCGCCGTTTCACGCGGCAAATGGGCGGATCAGTTGATCCGTGTCTGCTCGCTAGTCGGCTTGTCATTCCCGAACTTCTGGCTTGCTACCATGCTGGTGCTGCTGTTTGGCATCTGGCTGCAATGGCTGCCGCCAAGCGGTATGAGCGGCATTGCAAGCTTCATCATGCCTGCTTTGACGATGGGCATCATTCTGACCGCGACCAATGTGCGTCTTGTGCGCACCTCCATGCTCGAAACGCTGCAATCGCAATATATCATGGTGGCGCGCGCCAAGGGGCTGAGCGAGAACAAGGTTCTTTACAAGCATGCGCTGCGCAATTGCGCCATTCCGCTCATTACCTATATCGGGCTTCAGTTCGGCGGGCTTTTAGGCGGCATCGTCGTGGTTGAGCGCGTGTTCAACTGGCCGGGCATGGGCACACTGGCCTTCGACGCTGTGGCCAGCCGCGATTATCCGACGCTACAGGCGACCATCGCAATCCTGTCGATGCTCATCATCGGCGTCAATCTTCTCGTGGACATTGCCTATGGCCTTGTCGATCCGCGTATTCGCACGGAGTAGAGCCATGGCGAGCAAAACATCTTCCATCCTTTCCTCCCGTTTTACGAGCTTTGAATTCATTTTCGGCGTGCTGCTGACGGGTGCGATCTGCTTTGCCGTGCTCTTTTCCGGCTATCTGTTTCCGGGCGGCGCCAACAAGATCGATCTGCTGGCGCGCCTCACACCGCCATTCGTCAATCCCGCGCATATATTCGGCACCGATCCGCTTGGCCGTGACGTGCTGGCGCGGGTGGTGTCAGGCGGCAAGATTTCGCTCTTTGTCGGCTTCGTATCGGTAATCGGATCGGTCATCATCGGCACGATCATGGGGCTTGTGGCGGGTTATTATCGCGGCTTCTGGGACATGGCGCTGATGCGTTTTGTCGATGTGCAGCTTGCCATGCCCTTTATTCTGCTTGCCATCACGGTCATGGCGATTTTTGGTGCGGGACTTTTCAACACGATCCTGCTGCTGATCATCTCGCAATGTGTGCAATATGCGCGTCTGGTGCGTGGATCGGTCCTGTCGCTGCGCGAGCGCGAATTCATTCTCTCGGCGCGCGCCATTGGCGTGAAGGACCGGCGCATTATTTTCCAGCATCTTCTGCCCAATCTGCTTGGCCCGGTCATCGTGCTGATGACGCTCAATGTCGCCAACAATATCCTGCTCGAATCCAGCCTGACCTTCCTTGGCCTTGGTGTCGATCCGACAACTCCAAGCTGGGGCGGCATGCTGGCCGACGGACGGACCTATCTCCAGACTGCATGGTGGGTCAGCGTATTTCCCGGCCTTGCCATCCTGTTTACCGTGCTTGGCCTCAATCTCCTTGGCGACTGGCTGCGCGACAGCCTCGATCCGACTGGCAGAACCCGATGAGCCTGATTTTTGAAAAGAGCTATGAGCGGACGATCGATGCTCTGATTGCCCGCTTCTCGAAACCTGAAATGCGCGGCGCAAAGGTCGAGGCATGGCTGTTCGATGATCAGCCGAGCCGCTTTGCCGCCGAAACCGCATTGCGCGAGGCTGGCATCAGCGCGCGCCTGCGTTCGGCCTATAAGCCGCTTTTGCACTTCTTCCTGGAGGAAGTGGATGGAAAAGCGCTTGCGTCGGCCACCATTCATTATCCGCGCCATGAGAATTGCGTTAAAAACCGCTTTCTGCTCGAAACCTATCCGCTATCCGCGCTTCTGCCGCATGCTGATATTGCGTTCGCCGCCTCCGGCAAGGATGATTTTTTCTATGAAGTCGAACTGACCCTTAAAGACGGCAGCGCTCAAAATCATCGCGTTTTTGCGCCCAACCGGGTGCATCAGGATTTTATCGGCGAAACGCTGGTTTCTCCGACGGGCTGGCTGATTGTCGAACATGGCGGCGCCATCGAAAACAGACGCTACGAAACGGCCTATGAAAAGCTGTTTCATGAGACGGTTTCTGCGATTGCCAGCCATGACTGGGGCAGGGACGAGCCTTATTTCGATGAACTGAACATTGCCGTCAACCTGCCGGTTTCCGACCGTCGCCTGTCTTACGATGAGGAATCGCTGAGTCTCACGGAAGCCATGCACGAGGATATTTATTTCTCGCTGCTGGAAGTGTTCCAGAAGAAATCCGGTCGGCCTATCGGTGATCGCGGATTGCAGCCCGGCCAGATCGTGCCGGAAGTGCGCTTTTTCGATGGCGCGCCCGGTGTGAAAGTCGAAACCCGACCATTTTCTGTTGCCGATTCATTGACGGCTGAACAAGTGCTGGAAAAGGCGCAGGCGCCGCTTTCCGCCGATCAGTTGCGCCGCGAAATCCGCAAGCTCGGCGGCGAGCCGTTTGAGGCCAAAACCCGCGCAGGCCGCGTTGTTTACGCCACTTACATCAAGGGCAGCGATACGCCCATGATGATCAGCGCCGGGCAACATGCCAATGAAACGACCGGCGTTGTGGGTGCCCTGCGTGCAGCAAACCGCCTTGCGGCGCGCAAGGACGCGCATTTCACGATCTCGCCGCAGGAAAATCCGGACGGTTATGAAATTCATAAGCGTCTTTGCAAGTTACAGCCGCATCACATGCATCACGCGGCGCGCTATACGGCTCTGGGTGACGATCTGGAATATCGCAGCGGCGAGGGGCTTTACGAAAAAGCCATCCGCGTCGAGGCGGAAGCGCGCACCAATGCGAAACTGCATGTCAATCTGCATGGCTATCCCTCGCATGAATGGACGCGGCCATTATCGGGTTATGTGCCGCGCTCCTTCGCCATGTGGACGCTGCCCAAGGGTTTTTTCCTGATTATCCGGCATCATCAATCATGGGAAAAAGAAGCGGAAGAACTGATCGACCGCGTGACAAAACATCTGGCTGCAATCGATGGGCTGGTCGATTACAACAATGCGCAGATTGCGTTGTTCGAGCAGCATGCAGGCGAGACGGGCTTCCGCATCATTAACGGCTTTCCATGTCTTGTCGGCATCGACGACCGGCATACGGTTCCACTGACATTGATTACCGAATATCCGGACGAAACCGTCTATGGTGATGCCTTTGTGAAGGGGCATACGGCGCAGATGGAGACCGTTCTGGCAGCCTATCATGCCTTGCAGGCCATTATCCCTGCAACGCCTGCAGTGTAATTAGAGATAATAAACGCCGATACGCTTGCCGCCGATTATTTCGACGGCAATTTCCATCTGATAGATGTCTTGCAGGATTTCCGGGCGAATGAGTTCGTCCGGAGTTCCCTGATGCACGACCCGGCCATGGCGCATGGCGACGATGTGGTCGGAATAGCAGGACGCGAAATTGATGTCATGCAGCACCAGCACGACCGTCTTGCCCAATTCATCGGCCGCGCGCCGCAACAGCTTCATCATCGCGGCGGAATGCTTCATATCCAGATTGTTGAGCGGCTCGTCCAGCAACACATAATCCGTATCCTGACACAGGACCATCGCCACGAATGCCCGCTGGCGCTGACCGCCTGAAAGCTCATCCAGAAAGCGGTCCTGAAGATCCTCAAGCCCCAGATAGCCGATGGCCTGTTCGACATGTTTGAGGTCTTCGCTGTTGGGCCGACCCTTGGAATGTGGATAGCGGCCAAAGGCAACCAGATCGCGGACCGTCAGGCGCGAATTGATGGCATTGTCCTGCCGCAGGATCGAAAGCCGCTTTGCCAGCACATCACCGGGCGTCTTCACGACATCCAGTCCATCCACGGTGACGCGGCCCTTATCCATCGGCAAAAGGCGGCTGACCATGGAAAGCAGTGTGGATTTACCAGCACCATTCGGCCCGATGATCGAGGTGATGCCGCGCGCCGGCAATTTCAGCGTCACATCGTCAACGACGAGGTTCGTGCTGTAGGATTTGCTGACTTGGCTGATTTCGATCAACGTGCCGTACCTCTTACAAGAAGGATTATGAAGACAATCCCGCCGAGAAATTCGATGATGACGCTGAGCGCCGTATTGAAAGCAAAGACGCGCTCAAGAACCGTCTGCCCTCCGACGATACACAGGATCGCCAGCAGCACCGCCACCGGCAAGATGACGCGATGTTTGGCAGAGCCTGAAATCATATAGGCAAGATTGGCGACAAGCAGGCCAAAAAAGGTGATCGGGCCAACAAGAGCGGTGGATACAGAAACAAGGATCGTCACGATCAGCAGGATCTTATGGACCTCGCGGCGATAATTGAGGCCGAGATTGATCGCCGGATCGCGTCCGAGCGAGAGCACATCCATCACATGAATGAGGCGCAGGCCATAAAGCGAGACGGCTGCCACGATAATGGCCGCAAGCAGGAGAATATCGGCATTGATGCTGTTGAAGGTGGCAAAGAAGCGATCTTGCAATATGGCAAACAGGTTGGGGTCGAGCATTCGTTGCATCAGGTTTGAGATGCTGCGGAAGAAGACGCCGAATATTATGCCCACAAGCATTACCAGATGGAGACTGCGCGCAGCACCTGAAAACAGCCATGCATAGAGCAATCCGGCAAAGATGATCATGATGGCTGCTTCGGCGAGGAAGCGGATATTGGGCCCGATGCCTTCGATATGAACCGCGCCGAACGCGAAAACCGCAAGGGTCTGGATGAGGATATAGAGGGCATCGAAGCCCATGATCGACGGCGTCAGGATACGATTATGCGTGACGGTTTGAAACAGCACCGTGGAAACCGCGATTGCATAGGCGACCAGCAGCATTCCCGCGAGTTTGGTTCCGCGAAATGACAGAATAAATGACCAGCTTCCCTTGGCACCGAGTGTCATGAAGGCGGCGCAACTTAGCACCACGAGCACGGCCAGAAGGGTGATGATGAAGGCGGGACGGCTCTTAGGCAAGGCGCGACCCCCGCCGTAAAAGCAGATAAAGGAAGATCGCGCTTCCCACCACGCCCATCATGGTTCCAATAGGAATTTCATAGGGATAGCGGATCAGGCGACCGGCAATATCACAGGCGAGAACGAGAGCGGCCCCCAGAACCGCAACCCAGGGCACCGCACGGCGCATATTATCGCCTATGAATATGCTTACCACATTGGGCACGATCAGACCCAGAAACGGGATCATGCCGACCGTCACCACGACGGATGCGCTCACCATGGAGACAATGACAAGGCCGAGCGTTACGACGCGACGATAATTGAGGCCCAGATTGGTGGTGAAATCCTCGCCAAGCCCGGCAACCGTAAAACGGTCGGCGGCGATATAGGCAATTATCGTGAGGAAGAAGGAAAGCCACAACAGCTCATAGCGCCCGCGAAGAACGCCGGAGAAGTCGCCATTGGTCCATGAGTTGAGCGATTGCAGCAGATCGAAGCGATAGGCTATGAAAGTCGTGATCGCGCTGACGACCCCGCCCAGCATAATGCCGACCAGTGGCACGACCAGAATGGAGCGAAGCGGGATAGCGCGCAGGATACGCAGGAAGAGCGCCGTACCGGCGAGGGCGGTGACGGAAGCCACCAGCATCTTGCCGAAGACGGGTGTTTCGGGTGCAAACAGAATAACGAGAAGAATACCGAGGCTCGCCGATTCCACCGTGCCCGCGGTTGACGGCTCGACGAAGCGGTTACGGGTCAGCATCTGCATGATCATGCCGGCCACCGCCATCGACATTCCGGCAAGGATGATGGCCAGCGTGCGGGGTATGCGGCTGATCAGGAGAACCTGCGTGGCGCGGTCTGTGCTGCCAGTCCCGAAAAGCGTGTTTAGCGACACATCGCTGACGCCGATAAACAGGCTGGTTACAGCCAGTACGGCGACAATGATTATGGCGGCTGCAAATCCTTTCACGCTGGGGTCCTGTTTTCCTGCCTTGTCACAATAACGGGCCATCCGGCTTTGCCTGCGAATGGCCCGCATGGACTGGGTCGTTATTGATTATTTCGCCTTGTCGAAAGCCTGCGACAGCTGCTCGATATTGTTGTGCATCGCACCCAGGCCGCCTCCGACGAGATACCAGTTCTGCGAGACCAGATAGACGATCTGGTCATTCTTCGAAGCGTTGGTCTGGCGGACGAGGTCGTTGTCGAGAAGCTGTTTGGCCGAATTGCCTTCACGGCCGATCGCAGCATCGCGATCAATGACGAACAACCAGTCAGGATTGGCTTCCAGCAGGAATTCCGCGCTGATTGGCTGGCCATGATTGCCGATGGAAAGATCAGGTGCCGCCGGTTCGATGCCGAATTCATCGTGCAGCGTGCCAAAACGCGATCCGGGGCCATAGGCGCTCATTTTGCCGCCAGAGGTGAGGATCATCAGGCCCTTGCCTTTTCCGGCAGCTTTTTCATGCAGGGCCTTGATTGCCGCATCGAGCTTTTCGACTTCGGCCTTGGCTTCCGTTTCCTTGTCAAAAATCCGACCGAGCTTTTCGACATTGGCTTCGACATCGGAAACGAAGTTCTTGGCATCCACCGTCAGATCGATCGTGGGGGCGATCTTTGCCAGTTCAGCATATTTTGCCGCAGAGCGACCGCCGACGATGATCAGATCGGGTTCAGCGGCATTGACCGCTTCATAATCGGGTTCAAACAGCGTGCCGACCTTGGTGTAATCATCGCCTTCATATTTTTTCAGATAGTCTGGAAAAGCGATATTGCTTGGAATGCCGATTATCTCGACGCCGAGGCGGTCAAGATTGTCGAGCGTTGCAAAGTCGAACACCACGACCTTTTGCGGATTGGCAGGAACGGCCGTTTCGCCCTGGGCGTGCTTGATGTTGATGTCGGCAGCGCTGGCCGCAGAGGCGAGGGCGGCTGCGACAAATACTGCACCGCAGAGACGGGATATGTGCCGGCTGAGGTTCAACATGGTATTCGGTCCTTCTATCAATCCTGTGCTTTATAGTCTGGTTTTCTTCCAGTCAAAGCAGGAAGTTAAAATTTCTGCTTTTTGGCCTAACCAGAGGATTCAGCGGTGATACCATTTGAATGGATCACACCGTAAATAAGAGCTGGCGATTGAAGCAATCGCCAGCCCACCGATCAGCAGTATTTAATCAAAATTTCGATGTGAGAGAGATGAAGTAGCTTCTGCCGTTCTCAACGTAATTAGATTCTGTCTTCGGCTGTTTATCGAAAATATTGTTCACGCCGAGGCGGAGAGTTACATGTTCCGTAGGATCATATTTGAAGGAAACATTGGCAACCGCGTAGGGTGATACGTTCTGGGCTACAAGTGTTTCAGGGGACAGAACATAATCAACCTGCTTGCCATAATAATCGACTGAGCCAGTAACGCTGAAGTCTTCACGCGCCTGCCAGGTGACTTCCGAATGGACCGAGTATTCCGGATCCGCGGAAAGAGGCATTCCTGTTTCAAGGTTTTTGGATTCAAACAGGTAGGTAAATGAGTTCGTCCAGGTCCAGTCCTGATGAGGATAGACCGTCAATCCGCCTTCCAACCCTTGTGTGCGAGCGCGGTCGATATTGACCTGTTGCACATATTTGGTGCCTTCGCCCGTTATAAGCGACGCTTGGCGGGCCGAGGTGATCTTGTCGTCAATTTCATTATAGAAATAGGTCAGGCTGGCTTCCCATATGCTTTGCTGATAAACGCCGCCAAGCTCGAAGCTGTTGCTCGTTTCCGGCTTCAGGTCCGGATTGCCAACCATTTCGCAAGGGCCACCAACGGCACCGCAACCGCGACCCCGAGACGTCTGTACCCAGTTCGGATTCAGCTGGCGCATATTTGGCGCCTTGAATGCCTGCGCCCACCCGGCCTTGAAAGTCAGATTGTCGTTGAAATCATAATTTAGATAGACACGAGGGCTTGCGTGGGTGCCGAATTTCTCGTGCTGATCAATACGAAGGCCAGCTGTCAATTTCAGATCTTCACGAAGCTTGATCTGGTCTTCGACAAATATTGCCCCGGTCCACATGCTCGTTTCAGTGGAGCCAGTGGTTCCGGTTACAGAGTTGGCTTTTCCAAGGTTTTCCGGATCACTCATTTCTTCGTAACGAAGTTCACCGCCAATCGTCAAATCCTGTTCAAACCAGAAATCCAACGGCATTGAAAGTTTGCCGTCCAGCGTATAGCTGCGCACATTGATGGTCGTGTCACCGGTTACAACGCCACTCCGGTCAATAGTATTGTGATGGTTATCGGCATTTTCGATAAATGCCGTGATCGTCGATGTGCCAAAATCCCATTCGCCCACATGCCGGAGGGAGCCCGTAGTGCGGCGGATAGAGGTCTTACTCGTATCGATCTCACCGTCAGCTAGATAAGGACGATATTTCTCCTGCCCTGTGCTTCCTTCAACTTCAAACAATTGGTTGGAAGTGGGGGTCCAGGAGAATTTTGCCGTAATGTCATAATCATCGACGCCGCGCGGCGTCTGGATGTCATCATGCTCTGTCGGATTAGAGGGTTTTTGTCTACCGATACTGCCGTAAGCTGTGAAAGTCAGCTCATCGGGAACAATAGGCCCACTTACATATGCGCTTACTTTTTTGGTGACACCCGTTGATTTGCTCTCAGGTTGAATCCATTCAGTGGTGAGGGATCCCGTCCAGCTATCTTTAGATTTCTTGGTGATAATATTTACCACACCACCCAATGCATCTGATCCGTACAGCGTGGACATTGGACCACGAACGATTTCGACCCGCTCGATCGCGTCAACAGGAATCCAGTCAAGATCGCCATTGTAGTGACGCAAGGTTGTAAGGCCAGCATTTACGCGCTTTCCATCAATAAGAATAAGCGTGTATCCGCTGCCCATGCCGCGCATACTGATACCGCGGGTTCCATCACTTCCAAAACCGACATTGACGCCCGGTACGGTTCGCAATGCTTCCGTTATATCGGGTGCTGCTCTTTGCTGTAGTTTTTCCTGGCTCAGAACAGAGATGCTTGCTGGCGCATCCTTTGCGGTCGTTGCGATCGAGGACGCCGTAACAACGATCTGATCGAGTACAATTCCGCCACCATTCGTCGTGGCCTGCGCAGCTTCATTGCTGGTTGCATCTGTGTTTGATGCATTTTGCGCAAGAGTTGTCGTATTACCAAGAATGAGTGCCGTCGAAAGACATGTACCTGCAAAAACAGCCTTTATGAAGAGCGATCTGCGGATCGACTGCCCGCTCTGCGCATCTTCGATACACAATCCCCGAAACAAGCTGGTCATATTTGTCACCGTTAAAGTTGAGCTTTACGCTCTCCTTATGTATGGCAATAAGATGACGTCAAGGATCATGTTTTAAAAGAGTTCCAAATTGCAAAAACCGCAACTAAGCCTATATGGAGGATTCGATGGGTAAGCCTGAGAAAACGCAGGCAGGGGTTGAAGCAGCGCCTTTGGGGCAATTGCGGCTGTTAATCGCATTGGATGCGCTGCTCGTTGAGGGGAGCGTCGGCGGGGCGGCAAAACAAATGGGGGTAAGCACCGCCGCCATGAGCCGCCTGCTTGGCCAGATTCGTGAAAAATTCGACGATCCTATCTTAGTCCGCTCCGGGCGCAGCATGATTGCCACGCCTAAAGCAGAGGCGCTTCGCAGCAGGCTTCGCCATCTTGCCAATGAGGCAGAGGCTCTCATGAACCTTGGCGGCGCCGATGCTCCAACCGCCTCGCGCGATGCCCATGAGGGCTGGAAGCATAAAAGCATCATGGGCGCGCCGCCGCGCCTTGGCCTTCGCAAGATTGTCCAACTGGAAAACCACCCATCCCCGGAACATGTCGCCGCGCAATTTGCGTTCATTCATACAGAGAACGATCCTGCCCGGCGACTGGCAAAATATATCGCAGTAACGGGACGTAAAGTCGGCCATACCCGCCCCCTTCATATCGATGAGGCGGAAGATGCATTCACAACGATCCTTGCGGGTGAAGCTGATCCCATGCAGATAAGCGCCTTGCTGCGCCTCATTCATTATCGCGGGGAAACAGCGCCCGAGCTTGCCGGGATGGCGCGTGCGGCCCATAGATATTATTCCACCGATACGGGCATGCGCTCACCGGCCCTCGACTGGCCCGCGCATCTTTCAGCCAATTCGCGGCAGTCTCCATGGTTCATACTGGCGGCTTTGCTGGTCGCGCGCGCGGGTTATCCTGTCGTCCTTCATGGCAATTACGGGACAGGCGAGCTTTCCGGCAAGCTGGAACTGGCAGCGGAAGCGGTCGACATACCAGTTGCAACATCGCTGGCACAGGCGAAAACGGCACTGGCGGCACGCCATATCTGCTTTATGCCCCTGGCAGGGTTTGCGCCGCAAATTCATGCGCTGCTTGCGCTCTATCCATTATTTGAATCGCGATCGTCAATTAACAGTCTGGTCCATCTGCTCAACCCCATGCGGCTTTCAGCGTCCTTCCTCGGCGTCACGCAGCCAGCCTATCGTGAGCTTCACCGCGATGCCGCAGCCCTGCTCGAGCGGCAATCTGTATCGGTTGTTTCGACGAGCCGCGACGTGGCGGAACTCGTCCCCCATCGCCCGCATGCGATACACCGGCTGATCAATGGTGAAAAAACGGATTTGCTGCTGCCGACCTTATCGAAGGCCGATGGGGACAGCCATGTGGGCCTGAGCACTTTCGAATATTGGCAAGCCGTCTGGTCGGGGGCCGCCACAGACCAGCGGGCGCAATACACCATCATCGCCACGACAGCTTTGGCCTTGATGACAGTGCAGGGCGCGGATGATGGCAGCTATGCGCAATTCTACAGCAAGGCAGAAAATTTATGGCTTCATCGGCATCAGCGACGTGTTTAACCCATTCCTTGACGGCCAGAAATTGAGCTTAAAGCGTGTTGCGTTTTATCGGATTTATACAACACGCTTTAACTGTTTGTTTTTACGCATGTCTTTATCCCAAAACCGGTACCCACTTTTGGGAGACATGCTCTAGCTTGCCGTCAAGGAACAGGCCGGGGGTACGCGCCTATAATCGGCCTGTTTCGCGATTCGATTAAGCTGCTAATAGTGCCAGTCGAAGCGCACAATGCGGCGCCGGTTTATTCGTTCTCATATGTCTCGACGTCTATTCCCAGCGCAACCAGACCTTCCTCTATATAGTCGCCCAGAAGGGGCGTTCCGAGAAGGTATTTCGCCTCGCGCCCATTGTGGCGTTCGCTTGCCATATTCAATGCATCTTCCCACTCATCGGCGCTGAAATCCCCGCGCCCCACCCACATCAAGGCCAGAAGTTCCATTTTCTGATCTTCATTGAGAGAACGGATTGCCGCGACCAGTTCCTTGCGGGTCGGATTGTCGGGCGAGGCGTCGAAAATATCGACATCGCCATCATCGGCGGCATTGGAACCGGAGTTTTCATCGACGGTCGGCACCTGCACATCATATTCGCGTGCCTTGGAGATGATATATTCCAGGTTATCGATATTGTTTGCCAGCTCGACCATGATGCGTCTCCGTTTTTCAGCCACGCAAGGATATGGTGACGGAGGTGGCGAGCGTTGGCAAGCGGAAATAATCTACCCGAAAAATGACAGAGTCCAGTCGGCAATCAGCTTTATGGACAAGCCGAAAAGCGCAAGCTGCACGAGAAGAAAGAAGGGGCCGTCCGGCATGATGCGGGTTAGTTTTGCGCCGGCAAAAGTGCCGATGACAGCAGCCGGAATCAGCCAGTAGCCCAATCCCCAGTCGAGGCGGGAGAACTGCTGCATTTCCCAATAAGGAACGAGCTTGACCGCGTTGACGACCGCGAAAAGGATCGTCGATGTTCCGGCAAAGACCAGTTTTTCCAGACGCTGCGGCAGCACATATATCTGGAAAGGCGGACCGCCGGAATGCGATACGAAGCTGGTCAGCCCGGTCAGCGCGCCCCAGAAAACCCCGCGCGGTATATCGGCCTTGCGGGCCTGTCGGCGATAGCGCGCGCCGATCCAGGCATTCAGGCAAAAGAAGATGCCGATCAACCCCACCAGCATGCCGATGAATTTGCCGGAAAGATGGGAGCTGAACAGCCAGCCGATACCAATGCCGATAATTGCCGCCGGTATCATGATCGCCAGATTTCGCGCCGAGTAATGGCGGCGGTAGAGATAAAGGCCGAACATATCGCTGATGACATAGATGGGCAGCAAGAGTGCGGCCGCCGTTACCGGCGAAATAACCAGCGCCATCAGCGGCACCGCAAGAGTGCCGACCGAAGGCAGGCCGCCTTTCGAAAGCCCGACCAGAAAGGCTGCGATGATCGCGATCGAAAGAAAAAGAGGGCTATGCTCAAGCATCAGGGATGCGTCTTTGCCGATCAGCTATGCGCCCATTCCCAGTAGAGCGCGCGAGCGCGTTTTGTCACCGGACCATAGGCAAGTGCCCGGTCGTCGAAGCCGATAATCGGCACGACCTTGCTTAAATTTCCGCTGGAGAAGATTTCGTCCGCTTCGCGAAAGTCCTGAATTTTCAACGTCGTTTCGTGGACGCTCACACCTGCCTCGCGCAGAAGCCCGATTACCCGCTGCCGCGTAATGCCGTTGAGGAAGGTGCCATTGGGAACAGGGGTGAAAACCTCTCCGCCGCGCACCATGAAGACATTCGAGGTTGCAGTTTCTGCAACATTTCCGAGCACATCGGTCACCAGTGCATTGTGGAAGCCTTTCGCCTTCGCCTCGCGCAGCATGCGCGCATTATTGGGATAGAGGCAGGCGGCTTTTGCATTGACCGGCATGACTTCGAGATAGGGCCTGCGGAACGAAGTCGTCGTGATCGTAAAGCCTTTGGGCTCCACCATCGGGATGGCTTCAAGGCATAGGGCGAAGTCGGTGGATTCGGGCAGGGCGGCAACCGTGCTGGCGTCGCCTTCTTCCGCCCAATACATGGGGCGGATATAGACATCTGTTCCGGGGCCGAATTTTTTTAGCCCTTCGCGCGCCAATGCCTCAATATCCTGTGTCGAGAGCGCTGGCTCCAGCCCCAGGGCGCGGGCTGAGTCATTGGCGCGGGCGCAATGGCGATCAAGATCGGGCGTGACGCCTTCAAACAGGCGCGCACCGTCGAATACGAGCGAGCCGAGCCACGTCGCATGGGATGCTGCGCCCAGAATACGAACATCGCCCTCATGCCATTCGCCCTTGTAATAGGTCCACATAGCCCGCTTCTCTGTCATTTTCTCGTCCTCCAGGATCACATTCTCACAAGATGCCCGGAAGCTCGATACCGGACTCAATTGAGTGCCTTATATCTGAAATCCGCCTTGAATGGATCAGCTTTGTGCATCTTCAATCAGGGCCGGAGCAGCCTCAAGAGAAGTAACCGCCGGAGGGCCTTCCACACCGCGTTCGCGTTCGCGGATGAAGGTGAAAAGACCGGAGACGGTAATGAGTACGATACCGATCAGCATCGGCAGGTCGATATGATCGTTGAAGATGAAATAGCCGAACAGGATCGCCCAGAGCATCTGGCTATATTGCGGGGTGGCAATGGCGCTGGCGGGCGCGCGCTGCGCTGCAAGCATCAGCAAAATATTGGCGAGCGCCGCCAGAAGGCCATAGCCTGCGAGATAGGTCCATTGGAGCAAATCCGGTGCCTGATAGGAGGGGATCATCAGAAGCCCGCAAATGATGATCGGGCCGATAAGACCAGCGGTATAAAGCGAGATGCGCTTTTCATGCTTGCCCATCACGCGGAAGATGATGATGCTCATTGCACCGCCAAAGCCGCCGCCCAGCGCCCCAAGATGGCCGATCGAAAGCTCGCGGAACCCCGGCCGAAGCACGATCAGAACGCCCAGAAACCCGATCGCGACGGCTGACCAGCGCCGCCAGCCGACCTGCTCTTTAAGAAAGAGGACCGACAAGATGGTGACGAAGGTTGGCAGGAGGAAAATCAGCGCGAAAGCTTCAGCCATGGAAAGATGCGTGAAGGCGACGACACTGCCGATAACGCCCATGGTGGCGGTCACGGTGCGCAGCAGCCATAATTTCATATTGCTGCTGCGGAACATATCGGACCAGGCATCGTCTCGCTTCTTGGTGAAGGGGATCGCCAGAAGCCCCAGCACGGCTCCAAAAAATGCCGTTTCATAGGGAGAAAGCGTGCCGTCGATGAATTTGACGCAGGCGTCACTGATGGCGAAAGCGGCGTAGGAGGCAAAGGCCAGAAAAATACCGTAAAGCATGGCGGCGTCCAGAAAATGCGGGGGCGTATTTCTCTGCCCTAATCCATCAGCTCCGAATTGGCAAAAGGCATTTTCGTATTTATGGCGCGGGAGGGGCTCAATGTGCGCCAAGACCTTATGACGTAGGCGATTGCGGCCAATTCAAGACCGGCAGCATCAGCGAAAATGCATGCCTCATTTGCAATCATATCCGTGGTGATTTTTTGGGCAAAAGCTTATTTAAAGATCATCCAACGAGGAGAAAGCAAATGAACATCCGTCAGAAAGTCCAACAGTATGTATCCCGCCGCCGCGCCGTCCGTGAACTGGGTGCGATGGACGACTATCTTCTTGCCGATATTGGTGTATCGCGTTCCCAGATCCAGAGCGCAGTTTTCGGCAGGTAATTTCGTATGGTGCGGCTGATAAATGATCGCCCCATAACGGAAACAAAAACAAGGTAAAAGCGTCGGTCTCCAGTCCCGACGCTTTTTTTATTTGTTTTACTGCATTGTCCGACTGCTCGAAGCAGGAAAATAAATCAGCGCGGTGAAGTGATTCCCCTGCACAAGCGTTTTAAACTTTTGCCGAAAAATGCTCATTTCCTCCATCACCCCGATGGGAGAAGCTGCGAATCGCTCCTTGCACGCGTTTTCGCAAGCATGCCGGATCAGTCGCCCGGATCAAAATTCCGGCCAGGACATCCTGCATTTTCTTGAAATTCTTTCAAAAAATTTACAGAAATGACGGGCTGGCGCTATTTGTCCTGCCGGTCCAAGTTAAATCGTGTCAATAAATAGGCATTCTTGCGACAGAACTGTGCTTTTGTGTGCAATGGGTGTATGGGGAACAATCCGCGTGCGTGACATGCGCAAGCGGCTAACAATTCGGCAATCGCTTGAGGTTGCTCCAAACTGATGATGCGGACAGCCCGTATGTCGGCTGCATATCGGAGGCGGGGAGCTGAGGAGCGCAATTTCTGCCTGGAGGAACTATGCTCGAAAAGCTGTTCAAACTACGAGAACATGGCACGTCCGTTAGAACGGAAGTGATCGCGGGTCTGACGACCTTCCTGACCATGTCCTATATTATTTTCGTCAACCCGGATATTTTGTCCACTACAGGAATGGACCGCAATGCGGTCTTCGTGGCGACCTGCCTTGCCGCAGCGCTCGGTTCGTTTGTGATGGCCTTCGTCGCCAATTGGCCGATCGGCATGGCGCCGGGCATGGGCCTCAATGCCTTCTTCGCTTTCACGGTTGTGGGCGCGATGGGCTTTACATGGCAGCAGGCGCTCGGAGCGGTCTTCATTTCCGGCGTGATCTTCCTGCTGTTGACCGTTACCGGCGTCCGCCGCTGGCTGGTCGATGGCATTCCGGTTTCGCTGCGCAGCGCCATTGCCGCCGGTATCGGCATGTTTCTGGCGCTCATCGGGCTAAAGAGCGCAGGCATCGTCGTGGCCAATGAGGCAACGCTCGTTGCGCTGGGCGATCTGACCCATTCGGGTACGCTGCTCGCCATCCTGGGCTTCTTCATCATTGCCGCCCTCGACGCACTCAAAGTGCGCGGCTCTATCCTGATCGGCGTTCTGGTCGTCACGATCATTTCCATCCTTCTGGGCATCAGCCAGTTCGGTGGCGTTTTCTCCGCACCGCCCAGCCTTGCGCCGACCCTCCTGCAACTCGACATACTAGGCGCGCTGCATACCGGCATCATCCATGTCATTCTCGTATTCGTTCTGGTCGAAGTCTTCGATGCAACGGGAACGCTGATCGGCGTCGCAAAGCGCGGCGGTCTGATCGAGCCGGGCAAGCCCAACCGTCTGAACCGCGCCTTGTTTGCCGACAGCACCGCAATTCTCGGCGGCTCGCTTCTGGGCACTTCATCGACCACGGCCTATGCGGAAAGCGCATCGGGCGTACAGGCAGGCGGACGGACGGGGCTGACGGCTCTCGTCGTCGCCGTGCTGTTTCTGGCCGCCTTGTTCATCTCGCCGCTCGCAGGTTCCGTGCCTGCTTATGCGACTGCTCCGGCGCTGATCTACGTCGCCTGCCTGATGATGCGCGAACTCTCGGAAATCAACTGGGACGAGATCACGGATGCTGCCCCGGCTGCCTTGACTGCCCTGGCAATCCCGTTCACCTATTCGATTGCCAACGGCCTTGCTTTTGGCTTCATCAGCTATGTCGTGCTGAAAACCGCTACGGGCAGGGTGCGCGAAGTGCATCCGGCAACCTGGATCGTCGCTATATTGTTCATTATCCGCTTTGCTTTCTTCCCTGAAGGCTAAACGGAATTATCGATAAAAAACACCGCATATCCATAGGGATATGCGGTGTTTTTAATAGAGCGTTTTATGCTCGAAATCCAGATCAGATCCGGTCGAGCAGCTTGCGTTCCTGCAGGTTTCGAATCAGCGCACGAATGCCGAATGTCCATTCCGGGCACTTGTCGGTGCGATCAACCCGGTTGATGAGACTTCCCAGCTTGGGCGTCGAAATCTCCACAAGGTCGCCAATTTCATGGGTGAAGCCCTGACCCGCGCCGCGGCGGTCCTTTACCGGGGCGAACATGGTCCCAAGGAAAAGAACGGCGCCGTCTGGATATTGATGATTGCGGTTCATCATCTGCCCGGCAAGATCTTCCGGGTCGCGGCTGATTGCCTCCATCGGGCTTTCACCCGTCATTTCGAAGCCATCCTCGCCATGAACCTTGAGCGAGAGCTTGAGCTTGCGCAGCACGTCCATGGTGAAATCGCCATCGAACAGGCGAATGAAAGGACCAATGGCGCAGGAGGCGTTATTGTCCTTGGCTTTACCAAGCAGCAATGCGGAACGGCCTTCGACATCGCGCAGATTGACATCATTGCCCAATGTGGCGCCTACAATGCGGCCATCGGATGCAATCGCGAGAACCACTTCCGGTTCAGGATTGTTCCATTCGGAAATCGGCAGGATACCGACGGTCGCGCCGCAACCGACAGCGGACATGGGCTGGGATTTGGTGAAGATTTCCGCGTCAGGCCCGATGCCGACTTCCAGATATTGTGACCAAAGCCCCATTTCCTGCAAAAGCGCCTTCACCTGAGCCGCCTTTTCAGAGCCTGCTTCCACGCCGCGCAGATTATCGCCAATGACCGGTGCAAGCCGTTCGCGAATTTCGCGCGCGCGGGTAGGGTCGCCCTTGGCCTGCTCCTCGATGACGCGCTCAAGCATGCTATCGGCGAAAGTCACGCCCGCGGCCTTGATTGCCTGAAAATCGATCGGGGCGAGCAATTCGCCTTTCTCGCCTGACAGAAAATCATCCAGCGCGCCAAGGGCAGTGAAACGGCCTGCATCTTTCAGTTCATTCACGAGCGTCTTGCGTTCCAGCAAACCCGAGACGGTTGCGGAAAGGCTGGAAAGGTCGTGTACCTGCCCATTCGAGACGAGGACAGGGCAGGGACCATTTTCGGCTTTGGACCAGACGCGTCCGATCAGCAGCGCCGAAGAACTGTCTTCAGGCAGGATCAGGGTCGAGTTCAAAACAGCTTTGTCTAGCACGGATATATCTCCCGGTTTCATGATTGGTTGGAGGTGTCTTTATGGGTGACAGGGGGAGGCAAGCCCGTCCATCATGGCCGGGCTTCGATCTCATCTTCGATATGGGCCTTGATGATTTCATCGAAGGATGTTTCCGCCGTAAAGCCGAGCGCACGGGCGCGATCTGCTTCGAAACCGGCTGCCCATCCGGCAACGATGCGCATGATCGCTTCGTCCGGCTCATGGCGGATGAGCTTGACCGCCTTTTCACCGGCAACCCGGCGCAAGGCTTCGATTTGTTCGCCGACTGTGGCACTTAGGCCCGGCATGGAAAGATTGCGGCGGGGACCGATCTTTTCGCTGTCAATAGTGGCGGCATGAATGAGAAATCCGACCGCCGATCTTGGCGAGGTGTGCCAGTGCCGGACATTTTCGGGCACGGGCAGCACAGCCTCCTGACCCACCAGCGGTTCGCGCAATATATTGGAAAAGAAGCCCGACGCCGCCTTGTTCGGCTTGCCGGGACGAATACAGATTGTGGGCAAGCGAATGCCAATGCCGTCAAAAAATCCCCGGCGTGTATAATCGGACAAAAGAAGTTCGCCGATGGCTTTCTGCGCGCCATAGCTGGTCAGCGGCGTCGTGTGAAAATCGTCCGGAATGGATTGGGGAAGCGGTGTGCCGAACACTGCAATCGATGAGGTGAAGACCACGCGCGGTCTGTAGCCGTCTTTCTGGTGGGCGTGGCGGATGGCATCGAACAGATAGCGCGTGCCGTCAAGATTGATGCGATAACCCTTGTCGAAATCCAGTTCCGCCTCACCGGAGACGATTGCCGCGAGATGGAAAATGACCTCAGGCCGCGCGGCAATGATTTTTTCGGCAGTTTCGGGTCTGGAAATATCGGCTGCCAGCGAAACAACATCGCCGGTGAAGCCTGCGGGCGCTTCGGCAGCTGTCACATCAACGAGTATCATCTTTTCAACCGGACGATCGCCAAGCGCGCCCTGTGCGGCAATGCGTTGAGCAAGCTTGCGCCCGATCATTCCCGCCGCGCCAATTATTGCAATATGCATATCCGACAGCCTCCTCACACCGTCCGATCCGCTTTCGGGATCTCCCATGAAAGCCCTGCACGCCAAAGGAGGGAGCTCAATCCTTCGTCATTGCGAAAGAACAAACCACCTTTGTCTTTGCGCACTTGTAATGTTGTCTGATAACTTGATATCGAGCTCTTGGGAACCGTTTTCTGCTCCAGGGCGACAGGTGAAATAGGAAAAAGCACAAAATGTCACTCAAGGCGAAAAGGCGGGATGCGGGACAGGCAGGAATATTTGGCGAGATCAGGCGCGGCGAGCAGCTTCCCGCTCGCATCGCGACGCAGATCATGCGGCAGATAGATGAAGGTCATTGGGCACCCGGAGATAAATTGCCGACCGAGCATAGTCTGGCGCAAGGTTTCGG
Organism: Falsochrobactrum shanghaiense; assembly: GCF_003149535.1. GTDB lineage: Bacteria > Pseudomonadota > Alphaproteobacteria > Rhizobiales > Rhizobiaceae > Brucella > Brucella shanghaiense. The sequence goes on from NZ_QGDB01000002.1 coordinate 469,672, forward strand.
CGTCAGCCGCTCGGTCATCCGCGAAGCCATTGCGCAATTGCGCAATGAAGGGCTGATTGAAACGCGACAGGGCGTCGGGGCTTTTGTCATGGAGCCGGAGCGGCGGCAGGCCATCCGGATTGAGCCGGAAATGCTGGCTGACCGCGACAATTTCCGCAGCCTGTTTCAATTGCGCATGGCGCTTGAAATTGAAGCAGCCGGACTTGCTGCGGTGCATCATGATGCAGATGATTTGCACAGGCTTGATACAGCACTTGCACAGATGAGCGGCGCGCAGAAATGGACGGATGAAGGCATTTCCGCTGATCTGGCCTTTCATCGCGCTATCGCCGCCGCGACCCATAATGAATATTTTCCACATGTCCTGGGCTTCATTGCCGAGCGTATCAATCAGGCGATCAGGGCTGCACGCGCCCGCGCGGTGCTAAAGGACATCGTCGAGCTTACCATTGGCGAACACGAGCAAATCCGCGATGCCATCGCCATGCGCGATCCTCTGCACGCGCGCACCGTCATGCGTCGGCATATTGTCGGGGCTGCAGGGCGCGTCAATCTCCAGCTTGAAACATTTTGATGCCGCCCTTTGGAATTCGGACTTGTTAATGATCGGGTTTTGCCTATTGATGCCGCGACAAGATTTGAGCATGTGAGGGCATGATGCTGCGTATTATAGTCATGGGCGTTTCTGGTTCGGGAAAATCGACCATAGGCGAGAAGCTGGCGGACGCCCTTGATCTGCCTTTTCTGGAAGGCGATTCACTGCACCCCAAAGCAAATATCGAGAAGATGTCCTCGGGCATTCCCTTGCAGGACGAAGATCGCTGGCCGTGGCTGGATGAGATCGGTGCTCGCCTCGCGGGGGCAAAAGACGGCATTGTCATTTCGTGTTCGGCGCTTAGAAAAACCTATCGCGATCGCTTGCGCACGGCTTGCGACGGGCCGCTCCTGTTTGTCTTTCTCGATGGCAGCTTCGAAGTGCTGCATGAGCATATGGGCCATCGTAGCGGCCATTTCATGCCTGTTGCCATGCTGGAAAGCCAGCTTGCGACATTGGAGAGCCCTGTCGGTGAACCGCTTGTTTTCCGCGCCGATATTGCCGATCCGGTCGAAGATATTGTTGTCCGCAGTCTTGACTGGATTCGTTCGGGCCAGCGATAGGAACTTATTGCAGCGGCCAGAAGAAGATGAGTGTCGGTACGCTGACCAGCGCGATGAGAACTGAAAGCGGGAATCCAAGCCGCGGATAATCGGCGAACTTATACCCGCCCGGCCCCATGACCAATGTATTGCACTGATGGCCGATAGGGGTGAGGAAATCACACCCCGCGCCGATGGCGACCGCCATCAAGAACGCCTCCGGCCGAAAGCCAAGCCCGGTCGCAAAGCTTGTTGCAATCGGCGCCATGACCAGCACGGTTGCCGCATTATTGAGGAAGGGCGTGACGATCATCGCAGCTATGAGGATAAGCGCCAGAGCGCCTGCGGGCGGCAGTTGAGTGCCGATCCCGGCAAGCCCTTCTGCGATCAGATCCGTGCCGCCCGTGACGCGTAAAGCGTCGGAGACGGGAATAAGGGCGGCGAGCATCACCAGAATGGGGCCGTCGATTTCATCATAGACTTCGTTAAGGGGAATAACCCTGAACAGGAGCATCGCGACGGCGGCAGCGAAAAAGGCGATGGCAACGGGAAGAATGCTGAAAGCAGTGGCAATAACGGCTGCAATGAGTATCGCCAATGGAATCAGGCCGCGCCTGACACTGCCCAGCATCAGCTTGCGGCGGGCAAGCGGCAACAGTTCGAATTCGGGGAGAAAGGTCGAAAGCTTGGCCTGCCGCCCTTGCAGAACGACCACATCGCCAAAACGCAGGGTCACTTCGCTGGGCCGTTCGGTGATGCGTTCTCCGGGGCGGCTGACCGCAAGAAGGTTGACGTCATAGCGGGCATAAAGCTCAAGTTTTTGCGCAGTCAGCCCGATGAGCCGCGAGTTTTTCCCAATGACCGATTCCACGACCTCAATGTCGGTCGACCCGCTCGTATCCGAAGGATTGCGGTTTTCGTTCAGGGTCAGCTTGCCCGAATTGATAACGAGATCGAGCGCCTTGGGATCGCCTTCGAGCAGCACCACATCGCCTTCCGCAAGAACGGTGTCGGGAAGCGGCGTCATGCGCTGTTTCTTGCGGATGATCGCCATCACCATCGCTTCGCCCTCAGAAGGCTTGATGAGATCGGTGACGCGCTTGCCAACGACTGGCGAACCCTTGGGAATGCGGGCTTCCGAAGCGTAATTCTTGATCTTGATCGCTTCATTGAGCGAGACGTTGCCCCGGCTTCGCTGCGGCACGAGCCAATAGAACCCGGTCAGATAGATCAGGCCCACCACCGCCAGCACGGCGCCAACCGGGGTGAAGTCGAACATGGTGAAAGGTTCGCCGACCAGCTCTCCGCGAATGCGGGATACCACGATATTGGGCGAGGTGCCGACCTGCGTCATCAATCCGCCCAGAAGCGCTCCGAATGCCATGGGCATAAGGAATGTCGAAGGGGAAACATTGGACCGGCGCGCAAACTGAAAGGCGACCGGGATCATGATCGCCAGTGCGCCGACGTTTTTCACGAAAGCGGAAAGAATGGTGACGATGGCGACGAGCACCGCCAGTTGCAGCCGGAGACTGTTGATGTCGGGCAGAAACCGCTGCACCGCTTCCTGCATCAGACCGGAGCGGGCAACGCCTGCACTGACCACCAAAGCGCTGCCGACGATGATGACAATATCGTCGCTAAAGCCGGTGAAAGCCTGATCATAAGGCACGACGCCAACGGCAACCGCAAGAAGAAGGGCGCAGAGTGCGACCACGTCGTAGCGAAACCGCCCCCAGATAAATGCCCCCATCATGAGAATGATGACTGCAAAGGACAATATCTGCTGATGGGTCATGAAACGCGGAATCCCCAGTCTGGAAATATGGAGAGAAACTGTTCCGCATTGTGTAGCGCATAAGCATGAGGCATAAAACAACTATTCAAGCGCATATGCATATGTCGCATGGAGAAAAAAGCGGGACCGCTCCTGAGCGCTCCCGTTACGGATTTTCGACAGTCAGGCGCTGACACGCTTCCCATTTGCATCGAATATATGAATGTTGCGCGCCGATGCGCCGATTCTGACCACTTCATCCACATTATGGCCTGCGCGGCCCGCAACCCGGAAGATCAGCGGCTTGCCATCAGGCAGCGTGCTGTGAATATAGCTTTCGGCCCCGATAAGTTCGATGGCGTCGATGCGGGCCTGGGCATTGAAGCCGTCTTCGGCAGCATCGCCTTCTTCCAGAATGCGAATATCCTCCGGGCGTATGCCCAGGCTGAACTTATCCCCGGAGGGCAGGGTGACGGCACGGCCCGGTTGCCATGCTGCGGACTGACCGCCTTCGAACAGGTTCATGGATGGCGAGCCGATGAATGTCGCGACGAAAGTCGTTGCCGGTTTTTCATAAAGTTCAATCGGCGTGCCGACCTGCTCGATATGGCCTGCATTCAGCACCACCAGCCGGTCGGCCATGGTCATGGCTTCCATCTGGTCATGGGTGACATAGACGCTCGTCGTCCCCAGCGAGCGTTGCAGGCGCTTGATTTCCACCCGCATCTGCACGCGCAATTTGGCGTCGAGATTGGAAAGGGGTTCATCGAAAAGAAAAGCAGCCGGTTCGCGTACGATAGCACGCCCCATCGCGACACGCTGGCGTTGCCCGCCGGACAATTGCCGTGGCTTGCGTTCAAGAAACGGCTCTATTTCCAGCGCTTTTGCGGCTTTTGTTATGCGGCGTTCGATCTCGTCTTTCGCTGTCTTACGGTTTTTCAGCCCATAGGCGAGGTTGTCGCGCACCGACATATGCGGATAAAGCGCATAATTCTGGAAGACCATGGCGATGTCGCGATGGGCCGGTTCCACATCGTTTACCACGCGTTCGCCGATGGCAATGGTGCCTGCGCTGATGCCTTCAAGCCCCGCGATCATGCGAAGAAGCGTCGATTTTCCGCAGCCGGACGGACCGACCAGAACGACGAATTCCCCATCCTGGATTTCCAGCGAAACGCCTTTAATGACGTCGACATTGCCGCCATAGCTCTTGCGGACATTATCAAGAACGATCTTGCTCATTATTTTTCCGTTTCAACGAGACCTTTGACGAACCAGCGCTGCATCAGCACCACGACGAGGATTGGCGGCAAAATGGCCAGAATAGCCGTCACCATCACATAATTCCACGGCGTGGAGGCATCGGCGAAATCCACCATACGGCGCAGGCCGATGATGATGGTATTCATCTGTGCGTCATTGGTGACGAGCAGCGGCCAGAGATATTGGGTCCATCCATAAATGAAGAGAATGACGAAAAGGGCAGCGATATTCGTCTTCGAAAGCGGCAGCAGAATATCGCGCATGAAGCGAAGCGGACCGGCATTGTCCATGCGTGCGGCTTCGACCAGTTCGCCCGGAATGGTCAGGAAAAACTGCCGAAACAGGAAAGTCGCCGTGGCAGACGCGATAAGCGGCAGCGTAAGCCCGGCATAGGTATCGATCATGCCAAGATCGACGATGACCTTGTAGGTCGGCAATATGCGCACTTCCACCGGAAGCATGAGTGTGACGAAGATCATCCAGAAGAAGAACATGCGGAAGGGAAAGCGAAAGAACACGATCGCGAAGGCCGACATGAAGGAAATGATGATCTTGCCGATAGCGATCACCATGGCGACGACGAATGAATTCCAAAGCAACCGTTCGAGGCTCACCCCGACGGTGCGCTCGACACCGCCAAAAATCGCCTCCTTATAATTTTCGATCATGTGACTGCCGGGCAGCAGCGAAATTGGCGGGCGAATGATTTCGCCAGAGGTCATGGTCGAAGCGACATAGGTGTAATAAATCGGGAAGGCGACGATGATGATCCCGATGACGAGGATCAGATGCGCCAGCAAGTTTGAGATCGGGCGTTTTTCAATCATCTTCGCCTCATCACGAATAATGCACCCGCTTCTCGATGAAGCGGAACTGGAAGGCGGTCAGGGCGATCACGATAATCATCAGGATAACCGACTGGGCGGAAGAGGAGCCAAGGTTGAGATTGACGAACCCGTCATTATAAACCTTGTAGACCAGCGTTTCGGTCGCCTTGGCCGGACCGCCGCCGGTGACGGCATGAATGATGCCGAACGTATCGAAGAAGGCATAGACCGTATTGACCACGAGCAGGAAGAATGTGGTGGGCGCAAGCAGCGGAAACATGATGGTCCAGAATCGGCGCGCGCCGCGCGCACCGTCAATGGCAGCGGCTTCGATCAATGATTTGGGAATAGCCTGCAAGCCTGCGACAAAGAACAGGAAATTATAGGAAATCTGTTTCCATGCAGCGGCAACGACCACCAGCCCCATGGCCTGATTGCCATCAAGCAGTGGATCCCACGCAAAACCATTGCGGCGCAGGATATAGGCCAGCGTTCCCATTGCCGGATTGAACATGAAGAGCCACAGCATGCCTGCAACCGCCGGCGCGACGGCATAGGGCCAGATGAGCAATGTACGATAGAATGTCTTGCCGCGTATGACCCGGTCGGCGGAGGTCGCAAGTAATAATGCGACGCCCATCGCCAGCAATGCAGTCAGCACATTGAAGACAATCGTTATCTTGACGGAATGCAGATAATTAGGGTCGCTCAATATGGTTGTGAAGTTGGACAGCCCGACAAAGGTTGATCTTAGTCCGAAGGCGTCTTCGCGTAAAAACGACTGATAGATTGCCTGACTAGCCGGCCAGAAAAAGAAAACCACCGTCAGGATGATTTGTGGCGCAAGCAGGAAATAGGGCAATATCTTATTTGGAAATATGACTTTCTGCACGGATGGCTTCCTCGCGGACAACAAAGCCGCCTGATTTTGGCATCAGGCGGCATGTTTTAATTCATTCCGTTATTGAGCGGCTGCGATAGCTTCATTGGCGCGCTTGACGCCATTCTCAAGCGCGGTTTTCGCATCCTGCTTGCCGCCGAGCATGGCCTCGAATTCTTCATTGAGAATGTCGCGAACCTGCGGCAGGTTGACGAGGCGTACGCCCTTGGAGTTCTCGGTCGGCGCCTTGCCCATCATCTGAAGGATCGGCGTTTCACGGCCCGGATTCTTCTCATAGAAATCCGACTTCTTCGTTTCCTCATAGGCCGCCATCGTTACCGGCAGATAACCTGATTTTTCGTGCAACTTGACCTGAATCTTGGTCTGGGAAAGGAAGTTGAAGAACTCGGCGACGCCTTTGTACTGATCGTCGCTCAGACCTGCGAATACCCATAGGCTGGCGCCACCCGGAATCGTGTTCTGCGGACCATGACCTTCATAATAGGGCAGTTGGCCGATGCCGTAATTAATGCCGGATTTCACCACATCGCCAAGGCCGCCGGACGATTCGGTCAGCATGGCGCATTCGCCGGAGGTAAAGAGCTGCTTGGCCTCGGAAGTGCGCCCGCCATAACGGAAGGTGTCATCCTTGGCGAGATCGGCGATCGCCTGAAAATGCTCGATATAAAGCGGCGAGTTGATTTCAAGCTTTACGTCCGTGCCACCAAGCCCGTTTTCATTGGTGCCATAGGGAACATTGTTCCAGGCCGCAAAATTTTCGGTCTGGATCCAGGTCAGCCAGGTCGAGGTAAAGCCACATTGCGAAGCGCCGCTGGCCTTGATTTTCTTTGCAGCCTCAAACACTTCCGGCCAGGTCTTTGGCGGCGTGTTTTCATCGAGGCCAGCCTTCTTGAAGGCGTCCTTGTTGTAATAAAGGATCGGCGAAGAGGAATTGTAGGGGAAGGACAGCATGGTGCCGTCGGGCTTTGAATAATATGCCACGATACCGGGCAGATATTGCGACTTGTCGAACTTGTAGCCGCCCTTTTCGAGCACTTCGGCTGCGGGAACGACCGCGCCTTCCGCCGCCATCATCACGCCGCTGCCTGCATCGAACACCTGAATGATTGCAGGCGGCTGCTTGGAACGGAATGCGGCAATACCGGCATTCAGCGTTTCGGGATAGCTGCCCTTGTAAACCGGTACGATCTTGTATTCGCTCTGGCTTTCATTGAACTCGTTGGTGAGTTCATTGATCATTTCATTGTTGGCGCCGGTCATGCCGTGCCACCATGCCAGTTCCGTCTGGGCGAAAGCCTGCGAACCGATGGTGAGGGCCAGTGCGCCGGTAAGCGCTGAAGTCGTAATCAGACGGGTAAGCATGTTTCCTCCTCGAAGATGAGATTGCCTGAACATCAAGGACGATATGCATTGTCCCTGCGGTCCGGGCATCGGCATTTTATTATTGCACTATATGAATGCAATTTTTGACGAAGGATCAACCTTCAATTTCTTCAATGGCAGAATAAATGCGAAAACGGTAGCGGTTAAAATGAAAAAAAACGAAAAAGAATCGATAATAATGAAGGATTATGTGGATAGATTTGAATTATGTGGCTGATCTGGCGGCTACACGATTAAAGACAATGTTGACCGATAAGTGCGTCTTCACTGATATATCGCATAAATCCCGACGGGCCTGTTTTGTTTCATCCCTTTGAAACCGAACAGGATTGCCCGATGAAAAATAATCATGCGGGGAGGAAAATGAGCGCAGACGATCACAGGAAAAGCAGGGTTACGCTGCTGGATGTCGCACGCCATGCAAATGTTTCGCGCGCGACGGTTTCTCTCGTTGTGCGCAAAAGCCCGCTCGTGAGCGAGGCAACGCGCGCAAAGGTCGAGCGGGTTCTTCACGAACTGGGCTATATCTACAATATGGGCGCGGCCAGCCTGCGCGCCGAACGTTCCAATACGGTCGGGGTGATCGTCCCCACGCTTGGCAATCCTTTTTATGGTGAGCTTCTGTCAGGCATAGACAGCGTGGTCGGCGAAACGGGGATGGCGGTGATTCTCGCCAATAGCGGCGAGCAGTTCTCGCGCCAGAGCCTGTTGCTGCAACGGATGCGCGAGCATGGGGTGGACGGCATCATCGCGTCCTTGACTGCGGAAACGCAGGCCGAATGCATCGAGCAGATTTCCGATTGGGGATTGCCGGTTGTGCAGGTCCTGCGTCAGGTAACGGACCGGCTGGATTATGCCGGCGTGGATTATGCCGGAGGCATGCAGCAGGCGGTCGATTACCTCGCCTCGCTGGGCCACCGGGAGATTGCCTTTGCCGTGCATGGACCCGTTCATTCCGCGTATCGCGAGCGCATCGAGGGGTTCCGGGGCGCGATGCTGGAGCGCGGCCTCGATCCTGATCTGATCGTGCGGGTTCCGATGGCAATGCCCGACATCGCCAGTGCGGTGCCGCTTTTATTCGAACGGAAGACACCCACTGCCACAATCTGCTTCAACGATGTGATCGCCCTGGGACTTGCCGCAGGGCTTTACGACAGTGGCCGCGTGATCGGGCAGGATTTCTCGCTGGTCGGTTTCGACGACGTTTCGGACGCTGAGGCCACGCGGCCCAGACTGACATCCGTTTCGAGCAGACCCACCACGGTCGGGCAGAATGCGGCGCGTCTTTTATTGCAGCGCATCGCGAAACCCCATCGCGCCCCGCAACAAATTGTCAGCAAGACTTATCTGAAAATTCGGCAGTCCTGTGGACCTGTTGATGCTTTTACTATCTAATTCAGAAATCGCCTATTGCGTATTGACTGACCGCCCTGAGCGTTTTAGATCGATCTAAATTCGATCCTTGAAGGGATTGGCCAGATCCATGCTAGGAGTCACAACACTTGTATAATTTCAATTTTGCACCAGTGTTTGCATCAATGGACAAGTTGCTGGTCGGTGCGTGGCAGACGATCCAGCTATCCTGTGTCGCGATGCTGGTTGGCCTGATCGTCTCGATCGTTTGTGCCTGGGGCAAGACATCCGGTCCGAAGCCGCTGCGCTGGGTCATCGATGCTTATGTCGAGATCATTCGCAACACACCCTTTCTGGTGCAGATTTTCTTCATCTTTTTCGGCCTGCCTTCGCTCGGCCTGCGGCTTTCGCCCAACAGCGCGGCATTGCTGGCCCTGGTCATCAACTTTGGCGCTTACGGCACGGAAATCATCCGCGCCGGTATCGAATCCATTCATCGGGGGCAGATGGAGGCGGGGACGGCGCTCGGCCTTTCGAAATTGCAGGTTTTCCGCTATATCGTGATGAAGCCTGCGCTGCGCACGGTCTATCCGTCGCTGACCAGCCAGTTCATCTACCTGATGCTGACATCGAGCGTGGTTTCGGTGATTTCCGCCAATGAGCTTGCTTCCGCAGGCAATGATCTGCAATCAGCCACCTTCGCCAGTTTCGAAGTCTATATCGTCATCACGCTTCTTTACCTCGTCATGTCCATCGGCTTTTCAGCGATTTTCGCGATCATCGAAAAGATGGCATTCAAATATCCCCTGAGCCGATAGGAGCGCATCATGATCAGACCTTTTGGCTGGAACGAGTTTCTCATCATCGTCTACGCAGCGCAGTGGACCATCGCGCTTTCGGCGCTGGCCTTCGCCGGCGGCGGACTGGGCGGAATCCTTGTCGCGCTCATGCGTGTTTCGGATGCGCGTCTGCCGCGTTATATCGCGCTTGGCTTTATCCGGCTTTTTCAGGGAACGCCGCTCCTCATGCAGCTTTTCCTGGTGTTTTTCGGCCTCAACATCTTCGGTTTTGGCATCAACCCCTGGATTGCGGCGACGATTGCGCTGACGTTGCATGCCAGCGCGTTTCTGGGCGAGATCTGGCGCGGCTGTATCGAGGCGGTGCCGCCGGGACAGAAAGAAGCCGCGACCGCTCTGGGACTTCGCTATTTTAACCGCATGCGCTACGTGATCCTGCCGCAGGCAAGCCGGATTGCCGTTGCGCCGACCGTGGGTTTCCTGGTGCAGCTGATCAAGGGCACGTCGCTTGCAGCCATTATCGGCTTTACCGAACTGACCCGGCAGGGGCAGATCATCAACAATGCGACATTCAGCCCCTTCATGGTGTTCGGAACCGTGGCGGCGATTTATTTCATCCTGTGCTGGCCGCTGTCGATTCTCGCGCGCCGTATGGAAGCAAGGTTTTCTCGTGCAACAACCCGTTAATCGGGGATTTGACGAGATTTATCGCCGGCGGGAGCCCGGCCTAATCAGGGAAGGAAAGAACATGAATTTTACCAGACGTATGGCCCTTATCGGAGCGGGAACTCTGATCGGCGCAAGCGCGCTGGCAACAGCCTTTGCACCTGCGGCCTTCGCCCAGACGGTCGAAGGCATCAAGTCCGCAGGTGAGGTCAAGATCGGCATGCTGGTCGATTTCCCGCCTTTCGGCATCATGAACACCAGCAACGAGCCTGACGGCTATGATGCCGATGTTGCGAAGCTTCTCGCCAAGGAACTGGGCGTCGAAGCCAAGATCGTTCCAGTGACCGGCCCCAACCGTATTCCATATCTGCAAAGCGGACAGGTCGATGTGCTGGTCGCCTCGCTGGGCATTACCGAAGAGCGCGCAAAGAACGTGGATTTCTCGCAGCCATATGCGGGTATTTCCATCGGCATCGTCGGCCCCAAGGATGCCACCGTCACCAAAGCGGAAGATCTTTCGGGCAAAAGCATCGGCGTGGCGCGTGCCAGCACGCAGGATACGGCCGTAACCAACTTCGCCCCATCCGACGCGACCATCCGTCGTTTTGATGATGACGCCAGCGCCGTGCAGGCCCTGCTCTCCGGGCAGGTCGACCTGATCGGTCTTTCCAACGTCGTTGCGGCGGAAATCGAGAAGGCTGCTCCCGGTCGTTATGACCAGAAAATCCAGTTGAGCCAGCAGGTTCAGGGTATCGCCGTGAAGAAAGGCTCCACGGAGATGCTCGAATTCGTCAACAAGTTCCTTGAAAAAGTGAAAGGCGACGGCGAACTCAACAAGATTCACGAAAAATGGCTCGGCTCGCCGCTGCCTGATTTCGTGGCAGACGCAAAATAAGAACGAAATTTCCATGTCCGGGACCGCCCGGACATGGACCCAATTTGAAATGAGGGAAGGAAGTTTCTCATCATGAACCAGACGGCTCAGAATAAAGCGCAGCGGCCAGAAGCTTCCGGTCCCGCAGTGCTGATGGAAGGTGTCAACAAGTGGTATGGCACCTATCACGCATTGCGCGATGTCAATCTCACCGTCGCACGCGGCGAACGCATCGTTATCTGCGGGCCTTCCGGCTCGGGTAAATCGACGCTCATCCGTTGCATCAACCAGCTTGAAACCATTCAGAACGGCCGCATCGTCGTCGACGGTCTCGACCTGACCGCGAGCAGCAAGAATGTCGATATTGTGCGTCAGGAAACCGGCATGGTTTTCCAGCAGTTCAATCTGTTTCCGCATATGACGGTTCTGGAAAACTGCACGCTTGCACCGATGAAGGTGCGCGGTCTTTCTCAGGCGGAAGCCGAAAAGACGGCGCGCAAATATCTTGAGCGCGTTCGTATTCCCGAACAGGCGGATAAATACCCGGCGCAGCTTTCTGGCGGCCAGCAGCAGCGTGTGGCGATTGCACGTGCGCTATGCATGAATCCCAAGATCATGCTGTTCGACGAACCGACCTCGGCGCTCGATCCCGAAATGGTCAAGGAAGTGCTCGACACGATGATCGATCTCGCCAAGGAAGGCATGACCATGCTCTGCGTGACCCACGAAATGGGCTTTGCGCGGCAGGTTGCCGACCGGGTGATCTTCATGGATCAGGGTTCCATTCTCGAAATGGCAGCGCCGGACGAGTTCTTCGACAATCCCAAGCACGAGAGAACCCGCGCCTTTATCGGGCAGATTTCCTGATAGTAACCAGTAATCTGGCGATGGAGCTTAAAGTGACGCACGAAATTCTGCTCGTGGAACCGATGATGCCGCAAATCGAGGAGCAGCTCGATGCCGCCTATAAGGTGCACCGGCTCTATAAGGCGGATGAAAAGCCGGCCATCGAGGCGGCGCTCGGCGCAATCCGCGCTGTTGTCACGGGCGGCGGTGCGGGGCTTTCCAATGAGTGGATCGAAAGGCTTCCTTCGCTCGGCCTGATCGCCATCAATGGGGTGGGGACCGATAAGGTCGATCTCGATTTTTCCCGCAGCCGCAATGTGCATGTCAGCACGACGCCCGGTGTCCTCACCGATGATGTGGCCGATACAGGCATTGCGCTGATGCTCGCCGTTCTGCGTCACCTTCCCCAAGGCGACCGGTTCGTTCGCAATGGCGAATGGGCGCAACGCAAGGCATTTCCGCTTGGAACCAGCCCCAAGGGCAAGCGCGTCGGCATTCTCGGTCTGGGACAGATCGGCAAGGCGGTTGCCAAACGCGCGGAAGCTTTCGGCATGAGCGTTCATTACTGGAACCGCTCTCCCGTTTCAGGCTGCAACTGGACCGCACATGCCTCTCCGATTGAGCTTGCACACAACAGCGATGTGCTTGTCGTCTGCGTTGCCGCTAATGCGCAGACGCAGAATATCGTCAATGCGGACGTGCTTGCGGCCCTTGGCAGCAAGGGCATCATCGTCAATGTCGCGCGCGGCAGCGTGATCGATGAGGATGCATTGCTGGCAGCGCTTGACAAGGGCACGATTGCGGGAGCGGGGCTTGATGTCTTCGTCAACGAACCGGTGATCCGCGAGGCGTTCCTTACCGCGCCCAACACGGTGTTGATGCCGCATCAGGGCAGCGCCACCTTCGAGACACGCATCGGCATGGGTGAACTCGTCCTCTCCAATCTGAAAGCCTATTTTGCGGGCGATGTGCCGCCCACCAAAGTCAATTGAGACACTCCGATGATCGTCAGACAAGCTTTTTTTGAAGGCCGTATCCATGCCGGGAGCGAGGATGCATTCAAGACCTATGTATCGGAAATATTGATGCCCATGTGGCTCAAATTCCCCGGCATCAGGGAAGTCCGCGTCCTTTATGCGGTAGAGCGCGACGAGGGCGCTCCGGCCTATCCCATGGTCTTGTGGACCGTCTATGAAAGCCGCGAAGCACTGGCGCAGGCGCTGGAATCGCCTGTGCGCTATGAAAGCCGCGAAGCGACCAGGGGCCTGATGGAAATGTTCGAGGGCCATATCCACCACCATGTTTTCGATCTGGCTCTGCAAAATCCGTAAGACCGGTGGAAATAATAAAATCGTTTCAGTCTTTTGCCGGAAATGCTCTAATTGATTCCACATGAGATGGAGCGAGCAGATGCTGGAACAGATGATCGATCAGGGGGCGGGGCGGGAGCCTGCCGATCTTGTACTCAAGGGCGGGCGCTTTTTTGATCTTGTGACCGGCGAGCTGGTCGAAAGCGATATTGCCATTTGCGGCGACCGCATCGTCGGCACTTTCGGAACCTATCGCGGCAAGCAGGAAATCGATATTTCGGGGCGCATCGTCGTGCCGGGATTCATCGATACGCATCTGCATATCGAATCCTCCAATATCACACCGCATGAGTTCGACCGTTGCGTCTTGCCGCAGGGCGTGACAACCGCCATCTGCGACCCGCATGAAATCGCCAATGTGCTCGGCACCGAAGGAATCCGGTATTTTCTCGACAGTGCTCTTGAAACCATCATGGATATTCGCGTGCAGCTTTCAAGCTGTGTGCCCGCCACGCATATGGAAACATCCGGCGCGGAACTACTGATTGGCGATCTTCTGCCCTTTGCCGATCACCCCAAGGTTATTGGCCTCGCCGAATTCATGAATTTTCCGGGTGTTCTTGCCAAGGACCCCGAATGCATGGCCAAGCTTGATGCCTTTCAGGGGCGGCATATTGACGGCCACGCACCGCTTTTGCGCGGTTATGAACTCAATGGCTATATTGCAGCGGGCATTCGCACCGAACACGAAGCGACGAGCGCTGAGGAAGCGCTCGAAAAAATGCGCAAGGGCATGCATGTTCTGGTGCGCGAAGGCTCGGTATCCAAAGATCTGCATGCATTGATGCCGATCATCACAGAACGCCACGCGCAGTTTCTGGCCCTTTGCACCGATGACCGGAACCCGCTCGACATTGCTGATCAGGGCCATCTCGATTACCTGATCCGCACTGCAATTGCCGGTGGGGTCGAGCCCATCGCGATCTATCGCGCAGCGAGCATTTCGGCGGCGCGCGCTTTTGGACTGTTTGATCGCGGTCTTGTCGCTCCGGGGCAGCGTGCCGATCTGGTGGTGATCGATAGCCTTGAAGGCTGTCATGCGCAGATCGTGATTTCAGCGGGCAGGGTGGTTTCGGAAGAACTCTTTGCAAGCCGCAAACAGATTGCCCCGGTCGGACGCAACAGCATGAAAGCGCCGTTGGTGCAGGCATCGAACTTTCGCTCCCAATCCAATAGCGGCAGGACGCGGGCAATCGGGATTATCCCGGGCAAGATTATTACCGAAAGCCTCGAATTCGACCTTGAAACCGGCCCGCACGGGGTGGAACCCGATCTCGAACGCGATGTGGTCAAAATCGCTGTGGTGGAGCGCCACGGCAGGAATGGCAATATCGCGACCGGCTTCGTGCATGGTTTTGGTTTGAAAGCAGGCGCAATTGCCTCGACCGTCAGCCATGACAGCCACAATATCTGCGTGGTTGGCGTGTCCGACGAGGATATTGCCGTTGCAGTCAACCGACTGGGCAAGATTGAAGGCGGATTTGTGGTCGTGCGTGATGGCGAGGTGCTCGCCGAAATGCCGCTGCCTATCGCCGGGCTGATGAGCATTGAGCCTTATGAAATCGTGCGCGAGCAACTGCGCGGGCTTCGTCATGCAGCGGAAGAACTCGGCTCTGTGCTGGAAGAGCCGTTCCTGCAACTGGCCTTTGTCGCCTTGCCGGTTATCCCGCATCTCAAGATCACGGATCGCGGGCTTGTCGATGTGGACAGGTTTGAATTTGTCGGCAATGGATGACTGATCGTCCGCTCCAGCCGGGGCGAACAGATTATTGACTTATAGCTTATAACCTCCCGCTTTGTTGGTGTTTTCGTTGTTGAGTTTTTGGGTTAGGTAATAAAAATATTTTGCTATCCAACTATATTTAAATGTCAAATGGAGCTCACCATTGCCTGCCGAGCAAAGTCAAATGACACTGGCACAATTGGGAATGGCTCCATGTGGCTATCATGGCTTCATTCATTGCATTGACGTTTCCAACGTGTCTTCCAGCCTGAAACCCGAAGAAATCGAACGCCGCCTGCTTGAGCTTGGTTTTATCGAAGGCGCGGAAATATCCATATTGCATGAAGGTCCGATCGGGCGGGATCCGATCGCGGTCAATGTGAGCGGGACGACAGTGGCTCTCCGGCGGAATGAAGCCATGGCTATTCTGGTCCATGAAAGTCCTTGTCATGCTCGATTTCACTCGCCCGAAAATTCGCCGCCTCGCACTGGTCGGTGCACCCAATTGCGGTAAGACGGCCCTTTTCAACGCCCTGACCGGAAGCCGGCAGAAAGTCGGCAACTATGCGGGTGTTACCGTCGAGCGAAAAACCGGCATGGCCTTCACGCCCGGCGGGCATGCACTGGAAATCATCGATCTGCCCGGAACCTATTCCTTGCGCGCCCGCAGTCCCGATGAAGAAATCACCCGCGATGTGGTGCTGAATCGAAAAAGCGGGACTATGCAATGCGACCTGCTGCTCGCTGTTGCCGATGCGACCAATCTGCGCGCGGCGTTACGGCTGGTGCTCGAATTGCGCCAGACAGGACAACCGTTATTGCTGGTCCTCAATATGATCGATATAGCGCGGCATCGCGGCATCGTGATCGATACGCAGAGACTTTCCCAACTGCTTGGAATTCCCGTTGTCTGCGCCAGCGCCGTACGGCGCGCCCTGATGGGCGATTTATGGCAGGCGCTTGACAGCCTGTCTCGATCAGGCCTTTCAGGTGAACCGGAAAACAGCTGGACCGAACCTTCTGTTTCCGATTTGCGCGCAGCCCAGCGTCAGGCCGATCGGCTGATCGCAGAAACGGTCCATTATCCACCCAAGCCCGATACGCTGACAAATCGCATCGATCAGGTTTTGCTCCATCCGGCGGGCGGGCTGATATTTCTTCTGGTTTTGCTGTTTTTCATGTTTCAGGCGGTTTTCGACTGGGCGCAGCCGGTCATGGACCTGATTTCCACGGGGTTCGATACGCTCGGGGAATGGATACAGCAAGGGATCGCCCCCGGAATTCTCCAGAGCTTTCTGGTCGATGGCGTCATCGCCGGGGTCGGCAGCGTCATCGTCTTTCTGCCGCAGATACTCATCATGTTCCTGTTCATCCTGCTGCTGGAGGATCTGGGCTATATGGCGCGCGCGGCCTTTCTGATGGACCGGCTGATGGGCGGCGTCGGCCTGCATGGGCGTGCTTTCATTCCGCTGCTCTCAAGCTTTGCCTGCGCAATCCCCGGCATCATGGCGGCGCGCGTCATCGATAATCGTCGTGATCGCATGACGACTATTCTGGTCGCACCCCTGATGACCTGTCCGGCTCGAATTCCGGTCTATACACTCATCATATCCGCCTTCATTCCGGCGCGGCGGATAGCGGGCTTTCTCAGCCTGCAAGGGCTGGTCATGTTCGGCCTTTATGCTGCTGGCATCGCCAGCGCGCTTGTTATGTCGCTACTGGCGCGGCTGTTGTTCTGGCGGCATGAAGCGACACCGCCTTTCATGCTGGAACTGCCCGACTACAAGTTGCCGCGTTTGCGCAATGTGCTCATCGACCTGCTCATGCGCGCCAAAATGTTCCTGCACCGCGCTGGAACCACGATCTTCATGATGAGCATACTCATCTGGTTTCTGGCCTCGTTTCCGCAGCCCCCCGCCGACGCAACCGAGCCTGCGATTTTTTATAGTCTGGCCGCCATGGTTGGCAAACTCATTGAACCGCTGCTCGCGCCCATTGGCTTTAGCTGGCAGATGAGCGTGGCGCTCATTCCCGGCATGGCCGCGCGCGAAGTGGTGGTGGCGGCACTGGGAACGGTCTATTCCATTCAGGGCGGTGCCGATGCGGCGTTGCAGGTAGGGCAGGCGCTTGCGCAGAACTGGACATTGCCGACGGCCCTGTCATTTCTGGCATGGTATATTTTTGCGCCGCAATGCACTGCCACGCTTGCGGTGATACGCCGCGAAGCCGGGGGAGCGCGCTGGATGTGGCTGAGTTTCGGCTACATGCTCGCCCTCGCTTATGCCGCATCCTTTATCGTTTACCGGATTGCCCTGTTGTTTTAGGGAAATTCAGCCTGATAGCTTACCGGTCGATGCGCGTCGAGAGAATGATCGAGGACATGGTCCGCTCGACGCCTTCCAGTGCGCCGATCCTGTCGAGAATATCATCCAGCTCCTTGATGGATGGCGCCTCCACCACCACGATCATATCGAAATGGCCGCTGACCGAATGCAAGGTGCGCACGGCCATGAGGCCCCGCAGGGCATTTTCAAGCCGGGGCGCGAATTTCGGCAATGCTGTAACCAGCACATGCGCGCGCACCAGATCACGCTCGAATTCTGGCGCGATCCGCACCGTATAACCTTCAATCACCCCGCGTTTTTCCAGCTTTTCGAGCCGGCTTTGCACCGTCGTTCTCGATACGCCAAGACGTCTCGCAAGGTCGGAGGTTGAAGCGCGCGCATTCTCACGCAGGAGGGCAATCAGGGCAAGATCAGCATTTGTCGTCATAATAACTATTAGTTACGTCATTCTGTACAGATATACAACGTGAAATCGTCGGTTTGAATGCTTCTTTTCGCCGAAATTTGTGCGACTCTTATGTATCTGAATTACATTCCAAAAGGGAAAGAAATGAAAGAGATCGTTGTTGTTGGCGCAGGCAAAATCGGGGCGACCATTGCCGACCTTCTGGCCGAAACGGGCGACTATGCCGTCACTGTCGTAGACCGTGCGCAGGCGCAGCTCGATGCGCTTGAAACTTCCGCGACCGTCAAGACCCAGGCTCTCGACATCAAGGATGCCGCAGCGCTGGAA
This sequence comes from Falsochrobactrum shanghaiense, assembly GCF_003149535.1. Classification (GTDB taxonomy): domain Bacteria; phylum Pseudomonadota; class Alphaproteobacteria; order Rhizobiales; family Rhizobiaceae; genus Brucella; species Brucella shanghaiense. Next base: position 487,667 of record NZ_QGDB01000002.1, read on the forward strand.
GCCGTGCTCGCAGGAAAATTCGCAGTGCTCAGCGCCGCGCCGTTCCAGCTTACGACCCTTATTGCGGAAGCTGCCGCCAAGACCGGCGTTCATTATCTGGACCTGACCGAAGACGTGGCCAGCACCAAGCGGGTCATCGAACTGGCCCAGGATTCCAAGACGGCGTTCATTCCGCAATGCGGTCTGGCTCCCGGCTTCATCTCGATTGTCGCCTATGACCTTGCAAAGCGTTTCGATGCGCTCGACAGCGTGCGCATGCGCGTTGGCGCCCTGCCGCAATACCCGTCCAATGCGCTCAACTACAATCTGACCTGGAGCACCGACGGGCTGATCAATGAATATATCGAGCCATGCGAAGCCATTGTAAACGGCAAGCTGACCAAGGTTCCGGCGCTTGAAGAGCGCGAAGAATTCTCGCTTGACGGCGTAACCTATGAAGCCTTCAACACATCCGGCGGACTGGGCACCTTGTGCGAAACGCTCGACGGCAAGGTACGCACGCTCAATTACCGCACCATCCGCTATCCGGGCCATGTGGCCTTGATGAAGGCCCTGCTCAATGATCTTGGCCTGCGCCATCGCCGTGAAGTGCTCAAGGACATTTTTGAAAACGCATTGCCGTCCACCATTCAGGACGTGGTGGTGATTTTCGTCACGGTTTCGGGCACGAAGAATGGCCGTCTGGTTCAGGAAACCTACGCAAACAAGGTCTATGCCAATCAGGTGGGCAAGATCGTGCGCTCGGGTATCCAGATCACGACCGCCTCGGCGATCTGCGCCGTTCTCGACATGCTCGCCAAGGGCGATCTTCCACAGGCGGGCTTCGTGCGTCAGGAAGACATCACGCTTGAAAAGTTCCTCGCCAACCGTTTTGGCAAGGCCTATGCGCAGACCGACCAGTGCACGCGTCTGGTCGCCTGATCTTAGCAGGCTGAGATGGATTGTTCCGTTGCGCCTCTGGCGCAGCGGAATTTTGCATTTGCATGGGTCGTTTGGATTTCGGCCAAATTTTTGGTTGAAACCATGCGTTCGAGGTGCAACGAAAGCGCCACGTAAAATCAAGAAACGGGAAAATCATGTTGAAATCATTTCTGCTGGCCGGCTTGGCCGCTACCGTTCTCGCCCTGCCGGTGCAGGCAAAGGAATGGAAAGAAATCCGTATCGCCAGCGAAGGGGCTTATCCGCCCTTCAATTATATGTCTCCCGAGGGGAAGCTGATCGGTTTCGATCTGGATATTGCGCAGGCCCTTTGCGATGCGATGGAAGCAAAATGCGAGATCGTCGCCAATGATTGGGACGGTATGATCCCCGGCCTTCAGGCCAACAAGTTCGACGCAGTCATTGCATCGATGGCGATCACGGAAGAACGCGCAAAGCAGGTGGCGTTCACGGATCGCTATTACACGACGCCGCTGGCGGTCGTGGTGCCCAATGACAGCGATATTGCCTCGCTCGAACCATCCGCCTTCGACGGCAAGACGGTTGGCGCGCAGGCGGGGACTACGCAGGGCAATTATGCCGACGATGTATATGGCAAGGCTGGTGCGGATGTCCGGCTCTATCCAACGGCGGACGAGGCCAATGCCGATCTTGAAAGCGGTCGTCTCGATGCCATCGCAGCCGATAAGTTTCTTGCCGCCGACTGGCTGAAAAACGGCGCAGGCGCGGATTGCTGCAAGTTCCTGGGCGATATTCCCGGTTCCGAAACGCAGATTTCGGTTGCCTTGCGTCAGGGTGACGATGATCTGCGCGAACAGTTCAATGCGGCCATCAAGAAAATTCGCGAAGACGGCACGTACGACACGATTCGCAAGAAGTACTTCGATTTCGATATATATTGATGCGAAATGATCATCGGGCGGCTTCAACTTTCACTTGAAGGAAAAGCCGCCCGGTGCTTGAGTATAGGCTCACAAGATAAAGACAGGGGCAAACCCTGCATCACAGAGGCAACAACAAGGGGAACATCATGCTGAAATCTATCCTGTTTGCAGGCGTCGCAACCGTGCTGGCCGCATTTCCGGCGCAGGCAAAGGAATGGAAGGAAATCCGTATTGCGACGGAAGGGGCTTATCCGCCGTTTAATTTCGTTGCAGCGGATGGTTCGCTGCAAGGGCTGGATGTTGAAATCGCCCGGGCGCTTTGCGATGCGATGGAAGCGAAATGCGAGATCGTCGCCAATGATTGGGACGGTATGATTCCGGGCCTTCAGGCCAACAAGTTCGATGCCGTCGTCGCATCCATGAGCATTACCGAAGAGCGCAAGAAGCAGGTCGCTTTTACCGATAAATATTATTCAACGCCGCTTTCCGTGGTCGTGCCGAAAGACAGCCCCATTACCTCGGTTGACGCTGCCGCCTTTGCGGGCAAAACCATCGGAGCGCAAGGCTCGACGACGCAGAGTGCCTATGCCGAAGATGTTTATGGCAAGGCCGGTGCGGAGGTCAAACTTTACCCGACCGCCGACGAAGCCAATGCCGATCTTAAAAGCGGACGCCTCGATGCCGTCGTGTCGGACAAGTTCCCGATCTCCGACTGGGCCAAGGGTGATGGCGCGGATTGCTGCAAGATGCTCGGCGATATTCCGGGGACACAGACAGATACGGCTATCGCGCTTCGTCAGGGTGACGATGATCTGCGTGAGCAGTTCAATGCCGCCATCAAGAAAATCCGCGAGGATGGCACCTACGCGACGATTGTGAAGAAATATTTCGATTTCGACATCTATTGATCGCTTGTAAAGAACCTTGTTCTTTGCTGTATGCAACAGCACATTGGTCCATGGCCGGTGTGCTGTTTTATTTCGGGGGCTGGCGGGAAGATCATGCGACAAGAAGATGTCATCGTTCTGGGCGCAGGGATTGTCGGGGTTTCTGCCGCTCTTCACTTGCAGGCGAGAGGGCGCTCCGTCTGCCTGATCGACCGCGGAGAACCCGGACAAGGCACGAGCTTCGGCAATGCAGGGCTGATCGAACGCTCCAGCGTCATTCCCTATTCATTTCCGCGCGGTTTTGGCAAGCTGCTTCGCTATGGTTTAAACCGGCGTACCGATGTCCGCTATGATCCGCTTTATGTGCCGCACATAGCCCGCTGGCTGGTGCAATATTGGCGGCAGTCATCGCCTGAAGGGCTGAAGATCGCCACCGAAGCCATGCTGCCGCTGATTGAAGCCAGTGTGAACGAACATGATGCGCTTGTCGCGCAGGCAGGATGTGAAAAGCTGGTTCGCAATCAGGGCTGGCTGGAGGTCTTCCGCAATCAGGCCGCACTTGAGAGAGCCATCGAGCGCTTGCCGCAGTTGCAGCGTTTCAACCTTTCCTATGAGGTTCTGGAAGCGAAGGCCGTCCGCCAAAAGGAAGTTACTCTGGGCAAGGTCGCTGGCGGCATTCATTGGCTCGATCCCAAAACGATCGTTAATCCCGGCGGTCTGGTCCAAGCCTATGCGGAGCTCTTCCGCCGCAATGGGGGGAGCTTCGTTCATGGCGATGCAGCGACCCTTGCGCAGAATAATGGCCGCTGGCAGGTGATGACCGATGAAGGCATCGTCCCGGCGCGCGACGTGGTCGTCGCCCTTGGCCCGCAGTCCGGGCTGGTCTTTCAGAAACTGGGCTATGATTTCCCGCTGGCCATCAAGCGGGGGCATCATCTGCATTTTGAAATGAAGGATGGCGCACGGCTTGGGCATACCGTACTCGACGAGGAAGCGGGCTATGTTCTTGCGCCGATGGTGCAGGGGGTGAGGCTTTCGACAGGCATTGAATTTGCCGCGCCTGATGCGCCTCCAAACCGTATTCAGCTCGCGCGCGCGGAAAAAATCGCCCGCCGCCTCATTCCGCAACTGGGTGCACCGGTTGAAAAATCGCCTTGGCTGGGCTTGCGTCCCTGCTTGCCCGACATGCGGCCAATCATCGGACCGGCTCCCCGCCATAAGGGCCTGTGGTTCGATTTTGGCCATGCGCATCATGGGCTGACGCTTGGTCCCGCCAGCGGTCGTCTGCTCGCGGAAATGATGACGGGCGAAAAGCCGTTCACCAATCCCGCCCCCTATGCGGCGGAGCGGTTCCTGAAAGCCTGACTGGGCAATTTGCGCGGTTCCGCTTGCAGTGGAACCGCTTCTGAATCAGGCTTGCTTTATTTCGTGTTGCGCTTCGGCCCTTGCCGTGCGCCATGAGGAAAACAGGAATGCCGCGATGAAAATGATCGTCATCAGCAATACGATTGTCGGGGCAGGAGCGCTGTCGATAAAGAACGAGAGATAAACGCCCATAAAGGACGAGAAAACGGCAATAATGACCGATAGCAGCATCATCATACTGAACTGTCGCGTCAGCAGATAGGCGATGGCGCCCGGCGCAATCAGCATTGAGATCGCAAGGATGATTCCAACCGCCTTGAGTACGCCAACAATGGTTAGCGAGATCAGGCACAGCAGCCCGTAGTGAAGCAGGCGCACGCGCAGTCCAACAGCTCTCGCCTGTGCCGGATCGAATGCGTGAAGCAGGAAATCACGCCATTTTACGATAAGAACTCCGGCGGTTATGGCCGCGATAATGGCTGTTTCGACCAGATCGCCAGCGGTAATACCCAGCATGTCGCCAAATAAAATATGGTCGAGATGCACGTCGGAGCGGACGGCGACATAGAGCACCAGTCCCAGACCGAACATTCCCGAGAACACCACGCCCATGACCGTGTCCTGCTTGATGCGGCTGTTTTCCTTGAGAAAACCCGTTGCAAGCGCACAGGCCAGCCCGGCCACAAATGCGCCAATGCCAAAGGGCAGGCCGACAATATAGGCTATCACGACCCCCGGCAGTACGGCATGGCTGATGGCGTCTCCCATCAATGACCAGCCCTTGAGCACCAGAAAACAGGAAAGGAGCGCTGTGGGTATCGCAATCAGCACAGAAATTGCAAACGCATAGCGCATGAATTCGAACTGAAACGGCATGAACAGCATTTCGCTAAATGTCACGGCTGCGCCTCCTTTAAAGCCATTGCTGCACGTCGCCGCGCAGCGATCATGCCGTGCTTGGGAGCGAAGAAAAATACGACGAGAAAAATCAGGGTCTGCAACACAACGATGATCCCACCCGTGGCTCCGTCAAGGAAATAGCTGATATAGGCACCGGCGAAGCTAGTGACGGAGCCGATGATGACGGCGATCCATAACAGGCGCGAAAAACGGTCGGTCAGCAAATAGGCGGCGGCACCGGGCGTCACGACCATGCAGATGACCAGAAAAGCGCCCACCGTCTGCATCGCTGCCACAGTACAGGCGGCCAGCAGGGTGAAAAACATGATCTTGAGCGCTGTCGTCTTCAACCCGATGGAGCGGGCATGGCTTTCGTCAAAGAAGACCACCATGAGGTCTTTCCATTTGAGAAGCAGCAGGACCAGTGTAACGAATCCGATAACGGCCAGTTGCAGCGTATCCTGCGGCGTGATGGCCAGAATATTGCCAAGCACGATAGTCTGAATGCTGACGGCGGTCGGCTTCAATGAGATCATGAACAGGCCGAGGCCGAAAAAGGACGTAAAAATCAGCCCGATGATTGCATCCTCTTTCAGCTTCGTACGCTGATTGAGAAACAGCATTGCCGCAGCCGCAAGTCCACCGGAAAAAAACGCGCCAATGGAGAAGGGCAGGCCGAGCATATAGGCACCCGCGACACCGGGAACGATCGCATGCGAAAGCGCGTCGCCAATCAGGGACCAGCCCTTGAGCATCAGATAGGCTGATAAGAAAGCGCATACTCCGCCCACAAGGGCCGAAACCCACATCGCGTTGAGCATGTAACCATAGCTGAAGGGCTCCAGCAGATATGCCATTATTTGCGATCCTCAGTCCTGTTTTCGTAGAGCACGAAAGGACGTTCATCATCGGTGATGACGCCGACTGCGGCGCGGTTCTTCCTGGTCGTGTCGTCAATAACGAGATGGCGCAGCACGCCGCCAAACGTCTTTTCCAGATTGGCCTGGGTGAAGACCTCGTCTGTGGGGCCATAGGCCAGAACCGTATGCTTGAGCAAAACCGTGCGGTCACAGAATTCAGGCACGCTGCCGAGATTATGCGTGGAAACCAGCATGACGCGGCCTTCATCGCGCAGGCTGCGCAACAGCACGACAATGGCTTCCTCCGTCTTTACGTCCACGCCGGTAAACGGCTCATCAAGAAGAATGACACGGCCATCCTGAGCCAGTGCGCGGGCGAGAAAAACACGCTTCTTCTGCCCTCCGGACAATTCTCCGATCTGGCGCTTGCGGAAATCGAGCATGTTTACGCGGCGCAGCGCATTTTCAACCGCCTCGTGATCGGCGCGGCGCGGAATGCGCATCATGCCCATATGGCCGTAGCGCCCCATCATCACCACATCTTCAACCAGCACCGGAAAGTTCCAGTCGACCTCCTCACTCTGCGGCACATAGGCAACGAGATTTTTCTTCAAGGCCTCGTTTACCGACAAGCCAAGGATCGATATTTCTCCCCTGGCGAGGCGGACGAAACCCATAATCGCCTTGAACAAAGTGGATTTGCCGGAGCCGTTTACGCCCACCAGCGCGGTAATCGTTCCGGTCGGCGTTGTAAAACTGGCATTGCGCAACGCCGTATGACCATTGCGATAAGTGACCGTCGCATCTTCTACAGACAAACCACTGGCTGCGCTCTCATCAAGCGCAGCCGCAGTTTTCCGGTTATGATTTACCGGAACATTCATTGTTGCAGACCTTTCGCAATCGTATTTGAGGTAACCTTCAGCAGATCGATATAGTTTGGCACAGGTCCATCCGGCTCCGAAAGGGAATCCACATAGAGAACGCCGGCATATTTGGCACCGGTTTCCCGGGCCACCTGCTCGGCGGGCGCAGCGGAAACCGTGCTCTCGGAGAAGACCGCCGTAATGCCATGCTCGCGGACTGCGTCGATGACCTTGCGCACCTGTTGCGGAGTGCCTTGCTGATCGGCATTGATCGGCCAGAGATAAAGCTCCTTGAGGCCGAAATCACGCGCCAGATACGAGAATGCGCCTTCGCTTGTAACCAGCCAGCGCTTATCCTCGGGGATCGCGTCGAGTTCCGCATGGATCGGGTCGATCGCCGCCTTTATCTGCGCTTTGTAGTCTTCCGCATTGGCCTTGTAGGTTTCAGCATTGTCCGGATCGTATTTCACAAAAGCATCGCGGATATTGTCGACGTAAATCAGCGCGGAAGTGGGAGACATCCACGCATGCGGATTGGGCTTGCCACTATAAGGCCCTTCCGCGATCCCGATCGGATCGACGCCATCCGAGACGACTGCGCTGGGCACGTCTTTAAGACGCGAGAAGAACTTTTCGAACCAGCGTTCCAGGTTAAGGCCGTTCCACAAAATGAGATTTGCGTCCTGCGCCTTGATGAGATCGCCCGGGGTGGGCTGATAATCATGAATTTCCGCACCCGGCTTGGTGATGGATTCAACCGTGGCCGCGTCCCCCGCTACGTTGCGGGCAATATCGGCAATAACGGTAAAGGTCGTTACGGCTTTAAACTTGTCGGCAGCAAATGCGGTGCCGGTCGCCATGCATAATAAAAGGCTGCCCACGAGGCCGGCAGTCACTTTACGCATTGTGAGTCGAAACATACCTATCTCCATGTTGCAAATAACTCGCAACTGCATAATGAAAAGGATAAGGCTAATCAAGCCTTTTTGCAAATGATTTGCAAAAGTAGGAGATTTGATGTGATGCTATGGTGTATCAGGAGATATATGCACGTATAAATTGCAATCAGGATTATTTTGTGTAGTCTGGACAATGGAGCGCGTCTGTTTTGAGCTGCATGCCAGTCAGTCAAGAATCGATACAGAAGACGGTCGGAGCGCAGAGCGGGCAAGTAAGCATCCGAAATTCATTTTTGATTTTGATTTGAGGATCGGGGGATATTGATGGTTTTAACGATGCAAAGCCGCAGTAGTAACGTTGTTGGCCCGCTTATTGGAAAAGCAACTGATCGTGATGTGACGAATGCCATACAGTCGAAAGGACCGTTTCGTTATGGCCTGACACCGGTGGGTATCGATTTTTACGCACCGGATAAAATGCTTGCTCTTACTTTGCTTGAACCCGTTCGCAATTTGCGATGGCGAAGTGCGGACGGTCTGGACAATTCGGCAAGCTGTCCCGCCGGAACGGTTTTCTTTATCCCGGCGGATCATGGTGTCGCCATAACATGGCCAGAGGCAGTGCAATTCCTGTCGATGACCATAGACAAGACAGAGGATACGACGGATTTATCTGCCAGAATACCTGCGAGTATCATCAGGTTCTCCAGCAAACAATGTTTGCAGGTCAGCGAAATCATTCTGGAGCAGCTGGGAGAGGGGGCAGAGGAAAACTCCAATTATTTCGCCTCATTGCAATCGGTTCTGGTCAATCTTTTGTTACGCAATGCGCAGGTTGCACACTCGATGGGCGGGACGCAATCGGGCCTTAGCGCTTATGCCTGTGGGCAAATAGAGGCCTATTTGAAGGCGAATTTTCGCAACCCGGTTTCCGTGCCGGAGATGGCGCTCATGCTGGGCATATCGGCGGGACATTTCGCAACCTGTTTTCGTGAGAGTTTCGGTGAGACCCCGCATCAATATCTGATGAAGCTGCGATTGGACGAGGCAGAACGCTGCCTGGTCGAAACCGATATGCCGATAAGCGAGATCGCGGCGCGGTTAAGCTTTTCAAGCCAAAGCCATTTGACAACCGCATTGCGAAAATATCGCCAGCTGACCCCGGGAGAGATAAGGCGGCGCGGACGACAGCAGCGCTTGCGATAAGGGCAAATCGTCACCTGAAGATTGGGCCGCATAATTCTCGTCGAGAAATAGCAGGGTTTTTGGCCTGATCTGTCCAGCAATAGATCAAAAGATGAGGAAATCAGCCTATCAGGCTGATTTCCTTGCTTATTATTCAAGGCTTCATATTAGTTCGTCACCACGACCTGAATAATCCTGCCATTCATCGTGCCTGCGCCATATGACAATCCACACTCCCCCCGGCTTCCGCCAGCACCAAGAAAGGGCCATTCCATTTGTCGCCTTGCTGTAATGCTTCGTGCGCAGGTATACTCTTGCCAATTATGAGGGTAGAAATCCCTTCCTTGCGCGGGAAAGGAATTGAAAAATGGCGCGTATTACTGATGAAAAGGATGAGCAGATCACCATCACTCCGGATGCGGCAAGTGGAGGAGATTCGAAGGGCAGCACGCTTCTGCCGATGTTGATAGCCGGGCTGGCTCTGGTTGTCATTGGAGCCATTGTCCTCATGTATTTCGTCTAAGCCTCATAGAGAATTGGTGACTGTGCCCGGACGGTTTTATTTTCCGGCCATCCCCGGATTGGTCCTTGCCTGAAGAGAGCAGATTGTGCGCTCAGGCCGATTATGCTGCGGGCAAAGGCAGCCATTATCATAAAGTCGAAGAGCACTTGCCTTTCTGCCATATCCTTGCTTTGTATTTTAGACATATCCAATGGGAAGCGACTTCTCGTACCTGACGGACTCTCAGCTATTCAAATCGGACGAAAATGGACGTTCCCTCTAATCCGCTTGTTTTGATAGGGCCGAGCATATTGCTTGTTTTTGCCCTTTATTTTCTTGCGTTCTGGATGTCCGATAAAAGGCGCAGGCATCTCCTTTTCTTTGCTGTCGCCGTCTTTTTGTTTTGTCTGGGCGCACTCTCGCAAATGCTCAAGATTCCCTTCGATCAGGGCATCAACGCGCTTGTCTCCGCCTTTGTTTATACACTCAGTGTCTTGCTGCTTTGCGATGGTTTGCTCCGGCGCAGCGGCAAGCGAATAAGCGGTCTGCTTTATTGCGTGGCCCTGTTCTTTGTCGTGGGAGGGATTGCCTATTATTTTTATGTCGAGCGCAATCTGTTCGTTCGCATTTATATCCTGAATTTCGGGATCGGCCTGATCTTCCTTTTTACACTCTGGCAATTACATATGTTGCGCCGGGGAAGTGTGCCTGAAAAAATGTTGTTCTGGCTGCTTTTGGCTTTTACCAGCCAGTTCTTTATCCGGACCGGGCTGACTGCAAATAGCCTCCTTGAAACACCAGCCGTTTTCAGCGAGTCGCAATTTTGGTTGATATTACAATTTTCTCTTGCAGTGTTCGGCGTCGCCTTTGCATTGGCCATACTGGCAGTCGTGGTGAGCGACAAAGTATCGACGCTTGAAGTCGAGCGTGCGATGGATCCGATGACCGGCCTCCTCAATCGTCGTGGCTTTACGGAACAAGCGGAAAGATTAATGCAGAATGCGCAGGAAGCGCCATTGTGCCTTCTCGCCATCGATATTGATCATTTCAAACGCGTCAATGATAGCTATGGCCATCCCGTCGGTGACAATGTGATCAGGGGAATTGGCGAGATCATCAAAAGGGTGGCTGGTCCGGCTGCCTTATGCGCGCGATTGGGCGGGGAAGAGTTTGCGGTACTCTCGCCGCGCACCGATCTGGCCGCGGCAACGCAATTGGCGAATGATATTCGGGCCACTATCCGGGACGCGTCTTTCGCGGGCATTCCTGCTACCTATGAAGTAACTGTCAGTATCGGCATAAAGGCGGCAAAGTCGCACTATACGCTCGAGAGGCTGCTGCTCAACTCCGATGAGGCGCTCTATCGTGCAAAGCGCGCAGGCCGTGACAGGGTAGAGGCCTGACGCATATATTGCCGTCAGCGGTTGAATTTCTCAGTGCATGCCATATCCTTTCATGCATGCAGCAGAATGATCCTGAAATGGCTGGACCAGCTATTAATTCCACAAAAATCGATATGATCTCTTCCAGCGGCATTCGCTTTTTAAGTCCGTTGGGAAACGTGGATCAGATCGACTTTTCCGATCTTGCGGATTGGGCATTCTTCTTTGATCTCGACGGAACCCTGCTCGATATAGCATCCTTGCCCGATGCGGTGGCGCCGGAAGAAGGATTGCAGGCCGCTCTTGAGGCACTGGAGCAACGATGTGCGGGTGCGCTTGCTATCGTCACGGGCAGGTCGGTGGAATTTGTGGACCAGCTTTTCCCCACGCACAGATTTTCCGTGGCTGGCCTTCACGGCGCGCAGATCAGGCTGGCGGCGGGGAAGGGCGGTTTAGATGACGGCAGCGCCATAACAGTTTCCGAAGATTTCCGGCAGGCTCTTGAATTTGCAAGGCGGGCTGCAAGCAGCCTTGCAGGCGTAATTTTCGAAGATAAAGGCGGGGCTTTTGCACTGCACTATCGTCTTGCGCCTGATCGGGAAGCAGAGGTCCGGCTTGTTATGGAGAAAGCCCATGATCTTGCGGGCAGGGGCTTCTCCTTGCAGCCGGGAAAGTTCGTTGTCGAACTCAAGCCGTCCGGCAGCGACAAGGGGGCGGCCATCCACGCCTTCATGCGGATGGAACCTTTCAACGGCAGACGGCCTTTCGCAACAGGGGATGACGATACGGATGAGCGGATGTTTGCCGTCGCCAATAAGATGGGCGGATTGAGCCTGCGAGTGGGAACATTGCAGGACGCCGCACAAAGTGCTGCCGTGGCGCAAATCGCATCGCCGCAGATTTTGAGACGCTGGATAAGGAGATTAACGGAATGAATGCGGATTCGGCATCACAAAGACCCGCTCCGTCACTGGATCTGGGAGTTGTGGGCAATGCCGCACTTGCAGCCCTGATCGACCGGCAGGGGAGCGTATCGTGGATGTGCTTTCCGCGTATGGACGCAGATCCGGTTTTTTGCGGATTACTGGCCCCGACCGAAGACCCCGATGACGGGGTCTGGCGCTTTTCATTGGCAGGGCAGGCAGCAAGCCAGCAACGCTATATGCGCAATACGGCGATCCTTGAAACCATATTGAGCGATGCGGAAGGCAATCAGGTAAAGATCACCGATTTCGCGCCGCGGTTTAAAATGGGAGGCCGAATATTTCGGGGATACACTCTGGTTCGCATCGTCGAGCCGCTTTCGGGCACGCCCAGATTGTCCGTCTTGCTGCGCCCGCGCCGCGCCTATGGCGAATATCCTCCAGAAACGACACGCGGAACCAGCCATGTCCGCTATATTCTTGGCGATCATGTTCTGCGCTTAACCACCGATGCGCCAGTCGAATATGTGTTGAGCGAAACGCCCTTCATACTCGATCGCCCCTTGGCTTTCGTCCTCGGACCCGATGAACGGCTTACAGAAAGTCCGATGGGTATTGCGCGTCGCTTCCTGCGCGAAACGCGCCATTACTGGCTCGACTGGGTGCGCAGCCTCGCGCTTCCGGCGGATTTTCAGGATGTGGTCATTCGCGCAGCAATCACCCTCAAGCTCTGCTCGAATGAAGAAACCGGAGCCATCGTTGCCGCACTGACCACGTCTATTCCCGAATATGAGGCAAGCGGGCGGACATGGGATTATCGCTTCTGCTGGCTTCGGGATTCCTATTTCACGGTCAAGGCGCTGAACAGCCTCAACGCGACGCTGACCATGGAAAACTATCTTGCCTATGTCTCCAACCTCGCAGCCGGATCAACCGATGGTTACATGCAGCCGCTATTCGGACTGGGGCTTGAGCGGCAACTGGACGAATATGTTGTAAAGGGTCTTTCCGGCTATCGGAATTTCGGTCCCGTAAGGCGCGGCAATGCAGCGTGGACGCAGGTGCAGAACGACGGCTACGGCTCTGTAATCCTTGCAGCGATCCAGTGCTTTTTCGATGAACGACTGCCCGATATGGGCGGCGAGGCGCTCTTCCGCCTTCTGGAGCGGTTGGGGGAGGAGGCGGAGGCGAGGTGGGACCAGCCGGATGCCGGCCTGTGGGAATTTCGGTTGCGCAATGGAGTCCATACACATTCGGCGGTGATGTGCTGGGCCGCATGCGACCGGCTGGCCCGCATAGCAACACGGCTCGACTTTCCCGATTCTGCCGAGCGATGGGCTGCCAGCGCCCAAAAAATGCGCTCAGAAATTCTGGAGCGCGCCTGGAATTCCGCAAAGGGGACGTTCGTTTCGGTCTTCGAAGGCTCTGATCTGGATGCCAGCCTGCTCCTGATGGCCGAATCCGGCTTTGTTGCGCCGGATGACCCGCGTTTTCTGGCGACAGTTGCGGCCTGCGAAAAGACATTGCGCTTTGGCAATCATCTTTATCGCTATCGTACACCCGACGATTTTGGTGCGCCGGAGACGGCTTTTACCGCCTGCACCTTCTGGCTGATCGACGCGCTGGTTCGCACCGGTCGCCAAGCGGAAGCGCGCGAAATATTCCATGACATCCTTTCGCATCGCAATCATCTTGGCCTGCTTTCGGAAGGTGTACATGTCGAAAGCGGCGAACTCTGGGGCAATTTTCCGCAAACTTATTCGATGGTGGGGCTGATTAACGCTGCAATGGCGCTATCTCGTTCATGGGAGGAAGTCCTGTGAGCCGCCTTATCGTCGTTTCCAACCGGGTTCCCGATCCGGGGCGCCCGCCAGCGGGCGGCCTAGCCGTAGCCATGCACGCCGCGCTACAGGCGCGCGGTGGAGTGTGGATGGGCTGGTCTGGTCAATCAAGCGGGGAGGACGATCCCGGACCGCTGGCCACCCGACAGGAGGGGCAGATTTCCTATGCCCTGACTGACCTGTCTGATCGTGACCTGTCGGAATATTATGAAGGTCTGGCCAACAGGGTGCTCTGGCCGCTCTGCCATTATCGCATCGACCTGACCGATTATGCACGACGCGATATGGCGGGCTACCTGCGTGTCAACCGCTTGTTCGCCAGCCGCCTGCGGCCACTGATCGAGCCGGACGACATCATCTGGATTCACGATTATCACCTCATCCCGCTCGCCGCCGAATTGCGCCAGATGGGCGTTGCGAACCGCATCGGCTTTTTCATGCATATTCCCTGGCCATCGCCGGACGTGTTTCTCACATTGCCGGTTCAGGATATGCTTTTGCGCGCCATGACCGCGCATGACCTGATCGGTTTTCAGACAGAGGACGATGCGGAGAATTTTGCGCTTTGCCTGAAGCGTGGCGGAGTAGCCCGCCCTTTAGTGGAGCAACCGGGCCTGTTTTACACTCAAGAGCGGCAGTTTCGGGTCGGCGCCTTTCCCATTGGCATCGATGCGAGGGCATTTTCCCATTCGGCCAGGACGACAATCGAAAACGCAACGATCCGGCGGTTCGGACAATCGCTTGAGGGCCGGGAACTGATCATCGGAGTCGACCGGCTGGATTACACGAAAGGCTTGCCACAGCGGTTGATCGGCTTTCACCGTTTTCTTGAAAACAATCCGGCATGGCATGGGCGTGTAACCTTTCTTCAGATCACCCCGAAAAGCCGTTCAGGCGTGGCGGAATATGAGGCATTGCAGCGGGAAGTCGATGAAGTCGCGGGCCACATTAACGGAACATTGGGCCGCCTCGACTGGACACCCGTGCGTTATGTCAACCGGGCATTCAGCCATCATGTGCTGGCAGCAATCTATCGAATGGCCAAGATAGGTCTGGTAACGCCGCTGCGGGATGGAATGAACCTCGTTGCAAAGGAATATGTGGCCGCTCAGGACCCGGAGGACCCCGGCGTGCTCGTGCTGTCGCGTTTTGCCGGTGCGGCGCATGAACTCGGGGGCGGGGCGCTTCTCGTCAATCCCTATGATGTGGAAACCATCGCCGACGCGATTGGGCGTGCAGTGTCCATGCCCCTTGAGCAGAAACGCGAACGTTATGCAGCCATGGCCGAAGCGGTCAGGAAAAACGATGTCTTCGACTGGTGCAATCACTATCTCGATCAGCTCGCGAATTTGCCTGCAACGACTGTCAATCACGAGAACGAGATTCCGCGAGGATGATTTCCCGCGTTACTCCTTGCTTGCAACAAGCGGAACGAACATGACGCTTCCAAGGTCTTGCTCTTCGAATTCGTTAGCGGCTCGCCGCCGGATTCGCAGCAAGCGCTGCAAACGCCTGTTCGGACCGACAGGAATAATCAGATTACCGCCAATTGCGAGCTGCTTGTAGAATTCAGGCGGAATATCCGTGCTGCCTGCTGCAACAATAATGGCATCGAAAGGAGCCTGTTCAGGCCAGCCCTTGCTGCCGTCGCCAATACGCAATTCGACATTTTCGCAACCAAGCTCTTTCAAGCGCAATCGGGCAGCATTTCCAAGAGAAGCATGCCGTTCGATGGAAAAGAGGCGCTGAACCATTTGTGCCATGACAGCCGCCGCATATCCGGAACCGGTTCCCACTTCCAATATGCGAGCAGCGGGCATCAGTTCAGCAGCCTCAAGCATGAGCGCCACGATATAAGGCTGTGAGATGGTTTGTCCTTGCGCGATCGGAAGGGGTGAATCTTCATAGGCCGACTCTTCCCAGCCTGCATCGACAAACCGCTCTCTGGGCACTTTGCCCATAGCATCCAGAACGCGCTTGTCATGAATGCCGCGCTGGATCAGTTGAGTTTCGACCATTTGTGCGCGTGCATATTCGAAATCGGGCATAAGAACCTCCTCGGATGAGCGGTTCGTCAAAGCTGGACCGGATTGAAGCCGCGGGGGTCAGGGTGTTTTGCCGTCCGCAGTGTATCCATTTCCAAACGTCCATAGGGAAGGAAAGTTTCCTTCACCATTGCAGTCCGGGAGAGGCGCGGCCTCCAGTTGTGTCTACTCCGGCTCTATACATGGATCACATAATCTATCTTATGGAACTACTGTTCTGATCGCAGATACTGGAGTTAAATCCGTGGTTGGCTGGCTAGATAAGCCGTTGGAAAAAGCCGGAGGCAAGCTTTCGCCTCACGCTTTGAAGGATTTCATTCCGCTTTATTATGCTAAACTCAGCCTATGAAAGATTTGTTTTCCGAACTTGAGACGCATGAAGCGCTGGCGGATGGCGCCATTCTTATGCATGGCTTTGCGCTCGCAGATGAAGCGGCCATTCTCCATGCCATAGAACAGGTCGTCGAGGCCGCACCATTCCGGCATATGAATACGCCTGGCGGTTTTCGCATGTCCGTGGCAATGACCAATTGCGGTGCTTTTGGCTGGGTCACGGATCGTCACGGCTATCGCTATAGTCCAGTAGACCCGCAATCCGGTGATCCATGGCCGCAAATGCCACCCATATTGCAAGCGCTGGCAGAACGTGCAGCGCAAGAAGCAGGCTATCGGGATTTTTCGCCGGATGCCTGTCTCATCAATCGCTATGAACCCAGCACGAAAATGTCGTTGCATCAGGATAAAGATGAACAGGACTTCAATAATCCGATCGTATCGGTTTCACTCGGCCTGCCTGCGAGCTTTCAGTTTGGCGGCTTGAAACGCACCGATCCTGTCCGCAAATATGCCCTGCATCACGGAGACGTCGTCGTATGGGGTGGTCCATCCCGCCTCTTCTATCATGGGATTCTGGCATTAAAACAGGGGCAGCACCCGCTGGTGGGAAGCCTGCGTCTCAATCTGACATTCAGAAAGGCAGTTTAGAAAGCAATATATGAGGAATATAAGATAATATATTGATTTTACGTAATAATGGCCCTGAACTTTCGTGAGTTCAGGGCCTTGTTTTATCAGTTGAGGGCCTGATCGCGTGTTTCGACATTGATGAAGAATGCGATGATACCCGCAAGTGCAAGCAGCCCGGCAAAGAGTGCGACGGCCAGGTTAAAGCTCTGGCTGACGACGATTGCCAATGCAGATGGTGCAAGCAGCCCGCCAAGCCGCGCCATGGCTCCGGCTGCACCCATGCCGCTTCCACGCAAGGCAGTCGGATAGAGTTCAGGCGTAAAGGCATAGAGTGCGCCCCATGTACCAAGCAGCGCAAAGCTCATGATCAGGATGGAGCTGCCGACAACAATGGAACTGGTTGCGACCGTGAACAGCGCACAGGCAGCGGCACTGATGAACAGGAATGCAATCAGCGTCTTGCGGCGACCCCAGGCCTCCACGCCATAGGCAGCAAGAGCATAGCCCGGCAACTGGGCAAGGGCAACGACAACCAGAAAGCCGTAGCCGCGCACAAAGCCGAAGCCTTCACTGGCAAGCTTGGCCGGTATCCATGTGAAGATACCATAATAAGACACGGATACGAGGAACCAGATCGCCAGTGTCGTCACCGTGCGCTGGCGCAAATTCGGCGAAAAGAGCTTTTCATCCGTTACCATGGCCGAGGCGTCCAATACGACCTTGGGCGGCAGTTCCGGCTTGCCATTGCTCCGCAGTACCCGGTTCATCACTTTCTTGGCTTCATCCGCCCTTCCCGATTTCAGCAGATGCATTGGCGATTCCGGTATCCAGAGGCGCAGCCAGATGCCGATGAGCGCCGGGGCCGCCGTAACGACGAAAATATAGCGCCATGCGTCTTCCACGCCTGCAAGGCTTGTCGCCCATGCCGCAAGCGCGATGACAACCGTGCCGACCGCCCAGAAACCTTCCAGCATGACAAGCCAGCGACCGCGGTTCTTTGCGGGAAGAAACTCCGCCATCATGGCGTAATCGACAGGCAACGTACCGCCCACGGCCACACCGGTGAGAAAGCGCAGGCCCAAAAGTATGCCGAAACTTGGCGCGAAAGCGGAAAGAAGCCCGAATACGGCATCACAGGCAACCGTGATCAACAGCACATTGCGCCGCCCATAGCGATCAGCGAGCCGTCCGAAAAATGCCGCCCCAATCAGCATGCCCAGGAAGAATAATGTACCGGTCTGAAGGGCCTCGCCAATGGTGAGGCCGAAGGTCTTGGCAATCGCAGCACCTGTAAAACCAACTGCCAGAACCTGCATGGCATCCGCAGCCCAGACCAGGCCGAATACGCCTAGAAGATTGCGCTGGAAACGGCCCGTCCCGGCCTGATCCAGTGTCTGTTCGATAGTCGTCTTCATGCTGGTTTCATCCCCTTTTCCGCTTCCGGATAAAATTTAGGGGTCTTTGCTGCGCCTCCCGCAGCCATCTGTCAACGAAAGTTTTCTCAGATTCGGGACTTTTAAACGATTTGAGCATAAGTACCCTGTTCCACCCTGCCCAAAACCGCAATTTCAGCCCTGCCGGACGGTCGCAGACACCAATCAAGGCGAATCGTTTGATCGCGCCTCGATCAAGTCTGAAGCGGGAATCATATCGACATGCCTTTTTTTTGGAGGGGGGGTGCGGATGCTCAAGCACGCAGGAAACGGGGCTTAACTCCATCTGCGCAGCTCAAGCCCAAAAGAAGAAGGTTGCCGCAATCGGCTCCGCCCCCCGATGCCGGGACAGAGCCCTCCGCAGAATGGGCGGTTGCCGCCAAGCGACGCCACCATTTCTAATAAAACACTTTATTATTACTCTATAAAATATTGTAATTACAACATATATTAGGGGTTTAATTTTTTGCCACCCCGCTTCCAGCAGCGATGGCCATCGGCTTGCCATTGGAAAAAGATCGTCTTTGAAGCGTTTCGGAAGGGGGTTGTTAACCTTCATTTTTTATTACTTGAGGCCATTCGGGCGACATATCGATGGTTCAGGTATCATGCGTAATTTGAGAGATAATTTTTCCTTGGCACATGACAACGGTGGGCAGGCCGCTTCCGATCAGAAGCCCAAGCAGGATGAGCCGCACAATGAGCCATTGTCATCGAGCCCATTGTCATCGAGCAATGCGGCGTGGAAGGTCCATTTTTCTCTGGGGGAAAATGTACGCTTCACACGCACGCCGGAGGCGGAGCTGGCCCGGCGTCGGGGTGAGCACCTGCCAGACATTAATGAGAGTGCGCGCGTTCGCAAGGCCGAGGCGTCAACTCTTGATCCTGTAAAGGCAGCAGAATCCCAGCCCATGGCTGTCGCCGCTCTTCAGGAGACCGTAACACAGAATATGGCTCCCAGCCCGGTGGCCCCTCAGCCCCCTGTCCTGCCCGTGACGCCCAGAATTTCGCCGGAAACAGTTTCTCAACCTGCCGCTCCAGTGAAAGATGAGATGGCGACAGCAGACGATCCGGCTCTTTCAGCCTTTGCCTATCTGTCGGATTTTGCTTTCTGGGAAGGTTTCGATCTGCCGACCGTGCCGGCATCTGCACCGGCTGTAGTGCCAACGGAGCCGAAGCGTCCCGCCCCATCGGTGGAGTCGATCCTCGCGCAGTTTCGTATGGTTGAATGGAACAAGCCGAAGGCTGAGGAAGTGGCCGTCTCAGCCGCGCCATCCGCAGCCGATATTCCGCCAGCACAGAAGCCATCAGCCGATGCAGCATTTGAGAAAGCCGAGGCTTTTACGGATGCCGCCGGTGAAGCGACCGATGACGACGTGGTCATGGGCCTTGTCGATGCCGGGGAGCATGATGAGGGCGATGATAATCTCGCCGTAGCAGACAATGCATCTGTTGCGACTCCGGCACCTGCCCCTGTTTCCACGCCGCCCAAGCCTGCGCCTTCCATCGCTCTTTATCAGCCGCGCCCCCTCCCCCGCGTGGAGACTGTGGTTACTTCCGGTGATTATGAATATCCGCCGCGCGATCTTCTTCAGGAAGTGCCGTCGCTCGAAGGAAATATCATCACGCAGGAAATGCTGGAACGCAGCGCCGGTCTGCTCGAAAGCGTTCTGGAAGACTTCGGCGTGCGTGGCGAAATCATCCATGTTCGCCCCGGCCCTGTCGTCACATTATACGAGTTCGAGCCTGCGCCCGGCGTGAAATCCTCACGCGTCATTGGTCTGGCAGATGATATTGCCCGCTCCATGTCGGCGCTTTCGGCACGCGTGGCAGTGGTTCCGGGACGCAATGTCATCGGCATCGAATTGCCCAATGCCAATCGCGAAACGGTTTATTTGCGCGAAATGATCGAATCGCGGGCATTCGAATCCTCGAATTATCGCCTGCCGCTTTGCCTCGGCAAGGGGATCGGCGGCGAGCCGATCATCGCTGAACTTGCCAAGATGCCTCACCTGCTGGTGGCGGGCACCACGGGTTCGGGCAAGTCGGTGGCCATCAACACCATGATCCTTTCGCTGCTCTACCGCTTCAAGCCGGAAGAATGCCGCCTGATCATGGTGGACCCCAAAATGCTGGAACTGTCGATCTATGACGGTATCCCGCATCTTCTGACCCCGGTTGTGACCGACCCCAAGAAAGCTGTTGTAGCGCTCAAATGGGCCGTGCGCGAAATGGAAGACCGCTATCGCAAGATGGCTCGTCTGGGTGTGCGAAACATAGAGGGCTTCAATCAGCGCGCTTCCTCCGCCATGGGCAAGGGCGAAACGGTGATGTGCACTGTGCAGTCCGGCTTTGACAAGGAAACGGGTGAGCCGACCTATGTTCAGGAAGAACTCGACCTGACGCCAATGCCCTATATCGTGGTCATCATCGATGAGATGGCCGACCTGATGATGGTCGCAGGCAAGGACATCGAAGGTGCAGTGCAGCGTCTGGCGCAAATGGCGCGCGCTGCCGGTATCCATCTTATCATGGCGACGCAGCGCCCGTCGGTCGATGTCATTACCGGCACGATCAAGGCAAATTTCCCGACCCGGATTTCATTCCAGGTCACGTCCAAGATCGACAGCCGCACAATCCTCGGCGAAATGGGTGCGGAGCAGCTTCTTGGACAGGGCGATATGCTCCACATGGCAGGCGGCGGGCGCATCGTGCGCGTGCATGGCCCCTTCGTCTCCGACGAGGAAGTGGAAAAAGTCGTCGATCACCTGAAAGATCAGGGTCGGCCCGATTATCTGGCGACCGTCACCGAGGACGAGGAAGACGAAGACGCAGCCGTGGATACCGCCGTATTCGACAATAGCGCGGTCGGCTCCGAAGATGGCGACGATCTCTATGAGCAGGCTGTAAAAGTGGTGATGCGCGACAAGAAATGCTCCACTTCTTACATCCAGCGTCGTCTTGGCATCGGCTATAATCGCGCGGCTTCACTCGTCGAGCGCATGGAGCAGGAAGGGCTTGTCGGCCCCGCCAACCATGTCGGCAAACGCGAAATCCTGACTGGCAATCGCGACTGATGATCGAAGGATAGAGGGACTAAACCGTTTCTCCAGCCGGGGCATTCAAAAGGCCCCGGCTTTTTATCAAACATATCCAGCCACTTATGACGCCTGCTTGCTAAAGCGTGTCGCGATCTTTCAGATACGCTCCTTACGCTTTAAGTTGTTGTTTTTACACATGTCGTTATCCCGAAACCGGTTCCCACTTTCGGGCGACATGCTTTAGATGCTTGTCAAGCTGCCAGTTTTGGTTAATAATTTGTTTATTCGCACATTCTTGACGCATTGGCGGGCGCAACCCGAAGCTGTGCCCTGCCCGAAATAGGGAGAATGATCGATGAAAAGCATTATAATCGGGCCTACTGGCAAGGACCGGCCAGTGACACCGCAAATATTGCAAAACGTACAATCACAAATGCCGAAACCTTCCGAGGATCGGACACAGGTATGCAATGTGCTGAGACTGTCAAAAGGCGGTTATTCGCACCGTCGGCGCAGGGCGCATAAATACGCATAATAAGCGCAGGCCGGTTTGTCTGGCATATACGGCAAAGCACACGAACACGTTCTTTTGTGCGACGCAGACTTTTTAAAAAACGGCATCTGGGGTATGGGAAGGCGGTCGCCCCCAACGATCGGAATATACCATGCCCATCCCCGCCGAAAGTAACGGAGACTTGCAAGCAAAACCTTCCAGAACGCTTCTCGTTTTCATGGCGATTCTGGGAGCTTTTTTGTTCGCACTGTTTGCTGGTCTGGGAATCTGGCAGGTCGAGCGCTTGCAGTGGAAGCTTGATTTGATCGCGCGCGTCGATGAGCGCGTGAATGCGGAGCCTGTGGCAGCACCGGGCCGGGACAACTGGGCCAATGTCAACAGGGCCGACGATGAATACAGGCGCGTTACCCTTACCGGCACTTATCTCAACGACAAGGAAGTGCTTGTCCACGCCCTGACCGAGCGCGGGGCGGGCTATTGGCTGCTGGTGCCCATGCGCTCATCCGATGGAACACTCACCTTCATCAATCGCGGCTTTGTGCCAAAAGAGAAGGTCGATCCCGCATCGCGGCCCGACACGCAGATTTCAGGCGAAACTACGGTGACGGGCTTGTTGCGCATGCCGGAACCGGAGGGCTTCTTTCTTC
Organism: Falsochrobactrum shanghaiense; assembly: GCF_003149535.1. Taxonomy (GTDB): domain Bacteria; phylum Pseudomonadota; class Alphaproteobacteria; order Rhizobiales; family Rhizobiaceae; genus Brucella; species Brucella shanghaiense. Next base: position 509,746 of record NZ_QGDB01000002.1, read on the forward strand.
GCCCCAATGATCCTGAGCGTGACGACTGGAACTCCCGCGATGTCGTGGCATTTGCAGCCAGAAAAAATCTGGGCCACGTCGCCCCCTATTTCATCGATGCAGACGCAAACCCCGACCCCGACAAGGTTCTCATCGGCGGCCTGACGGTCGTAACCTTCCGTAACCACCACCTGTCTTATGCCATAACCTGGTTTGCACTTGCGGCCATGGTTGTCGGCGCCGCCATTTTTATCTGGCGGCACGAGCGCAAGCTGAAAAGTTAAATATGCAGTGCGTGGCCGAGCGCCTTCATACAGGCTTCGGCGAAACCTTCGCTCAGCGTCGGATGAGCATGAATGGTTCCGGCAATATCCTCCAGCCTTGCACCCATTTCGATCGCCTGCGCAAAGGCAGATGAGAGTTCGGAAATGCCCGCGCCCACGGCCTGAACACCAAGAAGAACATGGTTGTCGGACCGTGCAACCACCCGGATCATGCCATCTTCACGCTTGAGGGTCATGGCGCGACCGCTGGCCTGAAACGGAAAAACAGCCGTCTGGATGCTGATGCCGGATTTGCGCGCTTCATCCGCTGTCAATCCAACCGTGACGATCTCGGGATCGGTGAAACAGACAGCGGGAATGCATTGCTTGTCCCATATCTGTTTGCCGCCTGCGATAATCTCGGCCACCATTTCGCCTTGCGCCATGGCGCGATGCGCCAGCATGGGTTCGCCGGTGACATCGCCAATGGCAAAGACACCGCGCATGGATGTACGGCAGCGATCATCGATGCGGATGAAACGACCATCCATATCCAGCCGGATTTCGCTAAGACCCCAGCCATCCGTCTGCGGCTTGCGCCCAACGGTCACAAGAACCTTGTCGGCCTCTATCCGCTGGATGACGTCATCCGTTGTCCGGATTTCCAGTGCCTGACCGTCTTCAGACAGACCTTTGGCAGAGGTGCCCGTGAGAACGTCAATGCCAAGCTGCTCAAGCCGCATCATCACCGGGCGGGTAAGCTCAGCTTCATATTGCGGCAGAATGCGCTCCGCAGCCTCGACAATTGTAACTTTCGCACCAAGCTTGGCAAAAGCCGTGCCGATTTCCAGACCGATATATCCGCCGCCTATAATGGCCAGCCGCTGCGGTATTTTTTCCAGCGAGAGCGCCTCCGCCGATGAAATAACCTTCCCGCCAAAGGGCAATGCCTCAATTTCCACCGGCACGGAACCGGTGGCGATGACAATATTTTCCGCATGAACAGTCTGCCGCCCTGTGTCGGTTTCAACCAGCACGGTTTTACCGTCGAGAAAACGTGCCTGTCCCTGAAACATCCGGACATGCGCTTTTTTCAGAAGTGCTGCCACTCCCCCGTTAAGGCGATTGACGATGCCGTCCTTCCATTCCATCGTCCTTGGGAAATCGATCGACGGATTTTGGGCTTTTATGCCGAATTCACCCTTGCCGGCAAAAACAGTCAACCGATGGAATTCATCCGCCGCATGGATCAGCGCCTTGGAAGGAATGCAGCCGATATTCAGGCAGGTTCCGCCCAGCCGCTTCTTTTCCACCAGAACGGTATCGATGCCGAGTTGGCCAGCGCGAATGCCGCAGACATACCCGCCCGGCCCGCCGCCGATGATCAGAAGTTTGCACGAAATCTCGCTCATCGCATCAGCCTTCCACGAAGATCATTGCAGGCGTTTCGGCCAGTTTTTTCAGTTTCTGTACGAAAACCGCAGCATCCCAGCCGTCGATGACCCGATGATCAAAACTGCACGAAAGGTTCATCATCTTGCGCGGTACAAATTGCGTACCGTCCCACATGGGACGTATGGCGATTTTATTGACACCGATAATCGCTACTTCCGGGCGGTTGATGATAGGTGTCGTGGCGATTGCCCCAAGCGGTCCCAGCGATGTGATCGTGATGGTCGAGCCTGACAGCTCGTCACGCTTTGCCGTGCCGTCGCGCGCCGATTGCGTCACGCGGGCAAGCTCGCTGGCTACAGCAAAAATATTCATGCTTTCGGCGTGACGAACGACCGGCACGATCAGCCCATTGGGTGTCTGCGTTGCAATGCCGACATGGACACCGCCAAACTGGCGGATAATATCCGCCTCATCATCGAAATGGGCATTCAGGCCCGGCTGTTCCTTCACCGCCTTGACAATGGCGCGAATGATGAAGGGCAACAGAGTCAGGCGTGGGTGCCCCTCTTTTTTCTCGTCATTAAGACCGGTGCGCAGGCGTTCAAGATCGGTGACGTCCACTTCTTCGACGATGGTTATATGCGGAATATGCCGCTTGGCTTCGGCCATGCGCTCGGCGATCTTGCGGCGCAGACCCACGACCTTGATTTCATTGACCGAAGTATCCGCTGCATAGCCCGATAGGGGCTGCGCTCCCGGCTCATAGGATTGGAAATAGGCATCCAGATCTTCATGGGTGATGCGCCCTGCAGGGCCTGTGCCGGGCACACGGCGTAAATCGACGCCTGCTTCGCGCGCCCTCAGCCGTACCGAGGGGGTAGCCAGCGGCCTCTCCCCTTCCAGACGCACCGGGCCAGCACCGGCAAAGGAGCGGACTGTGTTTTCCTGTTTTGGAGCAATGTGTTTGTGCGGGACGGGCGTTTGCAGCAAAACCGGAGCCTCTGCGGCTTCTGCTTCCTGCGCTTCGATCTTCTGCGGAGGCGGCACCTGTTTGGTTTCAACCGCCCCGCTCTCGATTTGCAACCTCACCAGTTCGGACCCAACCGCGATTTTATCGCCGATTTCGCCATTGATCGCCACCACAGTCCCCGCGCGCGACGAAGGAATTTCCACCGTCGCCTTGTCCGTCATGACGGCTGCGAGCAGATCATCCTCGCGCACGATGTCGCCCGGCTTCACATGCCACTCGACCAGTTCGGCTTCCGCAACCCCTTCACCGACATCGGGGAGTTTAATCGAGAACTCGGCCATATCGCCCTCCCCCTCAGGCTTCCATAATCGATATGAGCGCCCGGCCCACGCGCTGCGGACCGGGGAAATAGGCCCATTCCTGTGCATGGGGATAGGGCGTATCCCAACCCGTCACCCGAAGGATCGGGGCTTCGAGATGGTAAAAGCAATCACGCTGCACCAGAGCCGCCAGTTCCGCACCATATCCGCAGGTCAGTGTTGCTTCATGCACGATCACGCAGCGCCCGGTCTTGCGGATGGAGGCCATGATGGTTTCGGTATCGAGCGGCAGAAGTGTGCGCAGATCGATGATTTCGGCATCGATGGCAACTTCCTCCGCCGCTGCCAGCGCCACATGGACCATGGTTCCATAGGCCAGCACCGTGACGGCGCTGCCTTCGCGGCGAATGGCGGCCTTGCCAAGCGGTACCGTATAATACCCCTCCGGCACCTCACCCAGCTCATGCTTTTTCCATGATGTAACCGGTCGGTCATGGTGCCCGTCGAAGGGACCGTTATAAAGCCGTTTCGGCTCGAACATGATAACCGGATCGGCATCCTCGATTGCAGCCAGAAGCAGGCCCTTCGCGTCGGCAGGTGTGGAGGGCATCACCGTTTTCAATCCGGAAACATGGGTGAAAAGCGCTTCCGGGCTTTGGCTATGGGTCTGTCCGCCATAGATACCGCCGCCCGATGGCATGCGAATGACGATGGGACAGGTGAATTCACCCGCGGAGCGATAACGCAGGCGCGCCGCTTCCGATACGATCTGATCGTAAGCTGGATAGACATAATCGGCAAACTGGATTTCCACGCAGGGCCTGAGACCATAGGCGGCCATGCCGATGGCAGTGCCGATGATTCCAAGTTCGCTGATCGGCGTGTCGAAACAGCGCTCCTTGCCATATTTCTTTTGCAGTCCCGCCGTGCAGCGGAATACACCGCCGAAATAGCCGACATCTTCGCCAAACACGATCACTTTCTGGTCGCGCTCCATGGCAATATCATGCGCGCTCTGGATAGCCTCGATCATCGTCATTCTGCTCATTGCTCAGAACCCCGCTTCCTGACGCTGGCGGATGAGATGCGGCGGCGTCTCGGCATAGACATCCTCGAACATATCGCGCATCGAAGGCTTGCGCCCGTCATGCAATGTGCCAATGGCCTCCGCCTCGCGTTGGGCTGTGACGACAAGGTCCATCACTTCCGCTTCCGCCTGCTTGTGACGTTCGTCGCTCCATTGACCGCGCAGGATCAGATGGTTTTTCAATCGCAGCACCGGATCGCCCAGCGGCCATGCATCGCTTTCCGCCTTGGGGCGATAGGCGGAAGGGTCATCCGATGTGGAGTGACCGCCTGCGCGATAGGTCACATATTCAATAATGGTCGGACCAAGATTGCGGCGGGCGCGCTCCACGGCCCATTTCGCAACCGCATGGACGGCCAGATAATCATTGCCATCGACACGCAGCGACGGAATGCCAAAGCCGTGGCCGCGCGCGGCAAATGTGCCGGAGCCGCCGCGCGCAATGCCCTGAAAAGTCGAAATAGCCCATTGATTGTTGACGATGTTCATCACCACCGGCGCTTTATATGTGGAGGCAAAGACAAGTGCCGCGTGAAAGTCGCTTTCGGCGGTCGATCCATCACCGATCCATGCGGCGGCAATCTTCGTGTCGTGGCTGATTGCCGAGGCCATGGCCCAGCCCACGGCCTGCGTATATTGCGTGGCCAGATTGCCGGAGATCGTGAAGAACCCATGCTCCTTGGATGAATACATTACAGGCAGCTGACGTCCCTTCAGCGGGTCGTGCTCATTGGAAAAAATCTGGTTCATCATGGTGACGAGCGGATAATCATCTGCGATCAGCAGCCCCGCCTGACGATAGGTCGGAAAATTCATGTCACCCTTACGAAGCGCCTTGCGAAAAGCGCAACTCACCGCTTCTTCGCCCAGATGCTGCATATAGAACGAGGTCTTGCCCTGCCGCTGCGCCATCATCATACGCGCATCATAGGCGCGCAGGATCATCATATGGCGAAGCCCTTCCTTCAATTCATCATCGCTCAGCGTGCCAGCCCAGGGGCCGACGGCCTCCCCATCGCGGTTGAGCACGCGAATGATGCTGAAGGCCAGATCGCGCATGGCTTCCGGCTTTTCATCGATTTCGGGTCGGCGCACGGTGCCCGCGCGTGGAATCTTGACATGAGAGAAATCGGGCGCGTCTCCGGGCCGCCACTCCGGTTCGGGAACATGCAGGGAAAGTACGACATCATCGCTCATGCGGACAAACCTCATAAACCGGCCTCACTGACCGAATAAAAGGACCAGACAGACGGTAAGGGCGCGATGGATATCCCTCCCCCGGCAGCTCCTCCTCCGGCTCCACTTGTTACAAGGGTGGATCGGCTTTCAAAATAAAGCAAGAATATTCTTCAAAATTATAGAAAATATAATTCCTTTGGTTCGGTCATTCATCAATGAGAAAGCGATCAGCTATAGCTCTGTAGCCTATATAATTGTTTTAAAACGAAAATATTTGCAATAAAACACCTGCTCATAAAGAAATATTGTTTCATTTTAAATCGTACCAGAAAGTACCATTCCGTCAGAATTTCATATCCGGGTACAGGGATCGATCGGCAATTCACACAGGGAACTTCAGCATGGACGCTGCACGCTTGCGCCGAAAATGCTCTAACTGTCTGTTTCTCTGCCGAAAACCGTTTCACAGTTTTCGTCGCCTGTTCTAATGCTATGGCAAATAGCGAATCCGGAGTGGCCTGATGGCGGAATTCTTTATCGGTGTGGATGGCGGCGGCACCGGTTGCCGTGCCGTGATAGCGGATGCGGACGGCAATGTTCTTGGTCAGGGAAGCGGCGGTCCGGCAAATATTGTCACCGATCCGCAACGCGCGCTGATCAATGTGCAAACGGCAATCGGCAGCGCAGTGGCGCAAGCGGGGCTGGATGAAGCGATTTATGCACGAAGCCATGCTTTTCTTGGTCTGGCTGGTGCCAATGTCGCAGGTTCAGGCATGGCAATTGCACAGGCCATGCCCTTTGCGCATACGCGTGTGGAATCTGATGGCCTCATTGCGCTTCAGGGCGCTTTGGGCGATCAGGACGGTGTCGTCGTTATTCTGGGAACCGGCACTGCCTATATCATCCGCAGGCAAGGAAAAATCCGTTTCGTTGGCGGATGGGGCTTTCCTTTAAGTGATCTGGGCAGCGGTGCCCGGCTCGGCCAGAGCCTCCTGGAAGAATGTCTTCTAGTGCATGACGGCATTCATTCAGGCTCTTCGCTGACCAGTGCAATCCTGCAAGAGTTCGACAACAATCCCGACAATCTGGTGGAGTTTGGCCGCAAGGCCGCGCCGGGAGATTATGGGAAATATGCGCCGCGCATTTTCGAATATGCCAGCCGGGGCGACACGACGGCGCTCATGCTGCTTGAGCGCTCTGCCGCCCATGTCGGCAAAACGCTCGATATGCTGATCGCGCAAGGCGCCGAACGCATAAGCCTGCTGGGCGGCATGGCCAGGCTCTATGCCGAATATCTGCCGCCTTCCCAGAAGGCGCTATTGGTCGAACCGGCAGCGGACGGCCTGAGCGGCGCTGTGCAGCTTGCGATGAAGACCGTATCCATGCCGCGTAAAGCGGAGGCTGCGGATTACGTCTGAAGCGTCAATATCAATGATTTTCATTGCCCATACGTGCCATCGCGGCTGTCGGATCTTCTGAAAGACGCTTGCGCGCCCGATCATCCATCAGTTCATACCACATGGCATTGAGGACTGCGAAAGCCACAGCCAGAGGCAGACCGAGCAACCAGGCAAAATACCACATTTTACTCTCCTTTCCGGATGCAAGACCGTTTCACACTTTTGCTGGCAATGGCTGGCCGTTTATTGCCGCATTGCCGGACGCAAAACCGTTTCACACTTTTGCTGGCAATGACTGGCTATTTATTGTCGCATTGCCGGACGCAAAACCGTTTCACACTTTTGCTGGCAATGCTTTAATAAGCATGGTTGCTTTCATCTTCGATCATGTCCTTTTCGACCTTGCCCCATAAAACCTTGTAGACCCATGACGTATAGACGACGATAATCGGCAGGAAGATCGCACACACCACCAGCATGATGAACAAGGTGAGATGGCTTGACGATGAATCCCATACCGTCAGGCTCATCTTCGGATCGACGGTCGATGGCAGGATAAACGGGAACATCGATACGCCGACCGATGAAATAATGCCGAAGATCGACAGCTTGCCAAACAGAAGCGGTGCGAGTTGACGTCCGCTGCGCAGCGCAATGACCACCGCAAGCGCCCCCAGAATGCCAAGTGCGGGCGCAATCAGCAGCCACGGATGGTTCGCGAAATTGGCAAACCACGCATTGTGATCCAGTTCGACAGTTTTTCGCAGCGGGTTCGACGGGCCGTCAGTGACGATCGGGCTGGTAATGCGATAACCCGAAATCCATAACCAGCTTGCCACACCGGCGAGCGCATAGATTACCACCGTGGCAATTGCCGAGATATAGCCGCAGGCTCTGGCCCGTGCCTGTATCTGGCCGGAGGTTTTCAGCACCAGCCATGAGGAACCGTGCATAAGCAGCATAGCGACCGACAAGACGCCGCAAAGAAGCGCGAACGGATTGAGCAGGCCAAGGAATGATCCCTCATAAAATATCTGCAAATCCTGATTGAGACGGAATGGAACGCCCTGAAATGCATTGCCCACGGCGACACCAAAGATCAGCGTCGGCACAAAACCGCCGATGAACAAGGCCCGGTCCCAGCCTGAACGCCAGGCTTCGCTATCGCGTTTGGAGCGATACTTGAAAGCGACGGGACGCAATATCAGGGCGAAGAGAATAATGAACATCGCCAGATAAAAGCCGGAAAAGGACACGGCATAAATCATCGGCCAGGCGGCAAAAATCGAAGCCCCGGCCACAATCAGCCAGACCTGATTGCCCTCCCATACGGGTCCCATCGTATTGATGATGACGCGCCGGTCCATATCGCTTTTGCCGATAAATGGCAGGAGCATGCTGGCGCCGAGATCAAAACCGTCCATTACGGCGAATGCAATCAGCAACACCCCAATGAGCAGCCACCAGATGATGCGAAGGGTTTCATAATCTAACAATTCGCTGAGTATCATGATCTTTACTCCGCAGGTGCGATGGTGGCAGGCGCGAGCGTCGCCTCCGGTTTGCTGTCCGGTTCAGGCCCGGCCTTGATAGCGCGCAGCATCAAGCCCATTTCGATGATGAACAGGACCGTATAGATGGCCACGAAGCCAATGATCGTGAACAGGACCGTTGAAGCGCCCAGATTGGAGACTGCCACCGCCGTCGGCAGAATTCCTTCGATAACCCATGGCTGACGGCCATATTCGGCGACAATCCATCCCATTTCCGCAGCAATCCACGGCAGCGGGATGGCAAACACGGCGACTTTAAGCAGGAACGGATAGCGGTCGAGCCTTCGCATGGCCGACAGGACGAAGAAAGTCGCCGTAAGCAGGATCAGGAAAAAGCCGATGGCGACCATGATGCGGAAGGCCCAGAACAATGGCAGCACACCCGGAACCGTGTCGCTTGCAGCCTGCTTTATCTGCGCGTCTGTTGCCTCTCGGGGATCATCCACATAACGCTTGAGCAGCAGCGCATAGCCCATCCACTGGCTGTTATCCGCAAAAACATCCTTGACGTCCTGCGCAATAGCGCTCGTATCGCCTTCTGCGCGAATTTTCTGCAAGGCGTCATAAGCAAGAATGCCTTTACGGATATGGCCTTCGGCATTCTGGACGAGTTCATCGATACCGGGAATGGGTGTGGTCAGCGAGCGCGTACCGATCAGGCCCATAACCCACGGAATGCGGACAGCGAAATGCGTTTCACGCGCCTCCTGATCGGGGAAGCCAATTGCGGTGAAGGAAGCGGGCGCAGGTTCGGTTTCCCACATGGCTTCAATCGCGGCAAGCTTCATCTTCTGATGCTCATTGGCGAGATAGCCGCTTTCATCGCCCAGAACCACCACCGATAAAGACGCGGCAAGACCGAAAGAGGCGGCGACCGTCAGCGAGCGCTTGGCAAGTTCTACCGAACGCCCTTTGAGCAAATACCAGGCTGAAATACCGAGCACGAAGATGGAGGCGGTCGCATAGCCGGCTGAAACCGTATGAACGAATTTTGCCTGCGCGACGGGATTTGTCAGGACCGCGAAGAAATCGGTGATTTCCATGCGCATCGTTTCAGGATTGAAAGCCGAACCGACCGGATTCTGCATCCAGCCATTGGCGATCAGAATCCACAGCGCCGAAAAATTGGAACCGGCGGCGACCGCATAGGTCGCCATCAGATGCCCAACCTTGGAAAGACGGTCCCAACCGAAAAAGAACAGGCCGACAAAGGTGGCTTCAAGAAAGAAAGCCATCAATCCTTCGATCGCCAGCGGAGCTCCGAAAATATCGCCCACATAATGGCTGTAATAGCTCCAGTTCATGCCGAACTGGAATTCCATCACGACACCGGTTGCAACCCCCATGACGAAGTTGATGCCGAACAGCGTACCCCAGAATTTGGTCATCTGGCGCCAGATGAGCCGACCGGTCATGACATAAACGGTTTCCATGATGGCCAGCAGCACGGACAGTCCCAATGTGAGGGGTACGAAGAGGAAGTGATAAAGCGCCGTGATTGCAAACTGCAATCGCGACAGGGTGACAATATCGAATTCCATCTTTTTAAACCGCTACAGACGGCCTCCTGATCTTGCGGACTGCGCGGTTGCGCAGCCCTTTGCACTCATTCATCTCAGGGCGGCAATAAGCTGGCCAAAGCGAGCTTCGCTTTTGGCCGCGGATTCTATGAGTTTGCCCTGTTTCAAAACAATAATGCGGTCGCATATGGATGCTTCACGCTCGATATGGGTTGCAATTAATAAAGTATGTCCCTCGGCCCGCTGGGCAAGCCGCAAAAGCACGTCTTGCGCGGTGGCCCGATCCAGACCTTCGGTCGGCTCGTCAAGCAGCCACAGCAGCGCATCGGTCAGAAAAAGCCGCGCCAGCGCAAGGCGCCTTGCCTGTCCGCCGGAAAGTCCCAGACCGCCCTCGCCTAACATCGTGTCCAGCCCCGCTGGCTGGGCTTCTATAAATTCGCCAAGGCCAGCCGCCTGCAAGGCCAGCAGGAGGTCTTCGTCACTTGCCTGGGGGTTGGCCAGTTGCAAATTGCTGCGAAGACTGTCCTGAAAAAGCTCGGTTCGCTGGGTCAGAAGCCTTGCCGGCACTGTGCGCACGCTCCCGCTTTCCGCTCCGATTTCTCCGGCCAAAACATTGAAAATCGTGGATTTCCCCGCTCCGCTGGCGCCGATAATGGCGACCCGCTCGCCTTGCGCGATTTCCAGATCGATTCCTTTAAGCGCTGCATCGCGCGTGCCATCATGACGGGCGACGAGCTGTTTCAGGCTTGCCGCGATGCCGGAACCCGGCAAAGGCAGAGTTTCGAATATATCGGATTCTTTTAGCTGCGGAGCGAGGCGTCGGGCGGCAAGAATGGTGCGGCCAAGCTCCATCGCGCCGCGCCGAAGGGCAAGAAACGGCTCCATCGCACCCAGAATGATGAGTATACCCAAAGCCGCCACCGGGGCGTTTATCTGGCCAGCCTGCACAAGCAGCCCCACGCCGACAAGCCCGCAGGAAAGCAGTCCCGCATGCAAGATGCCAAAAGCCGTTCCGGTCCGGATTTCAATGCGGTTCAACAGCCGATCCGCCGAGGCGATATAGCTATCGGCGCGCGTGATGGCAGCATTTTGCGCGTCTATTCGCCCGGCCATGAGCAGTTCGGTTTGACCAGCTACCAGATCAATGGTCCGCGCACGCAGCGCTTCGGTCCCTTTTGCCCGCCGGCGCATAGGTTTTTGCGATTGCCTTGCCGCCATGAACGGCAGGCCGATGCCCGCCGCCAGAAATGCCAGCCCGACAAGAAGCCCGAAAACCGGCGTCATGAGGCCGAGCGCCAGCCCGGCAATCAGCGCTGTCGCAAAAGCCGCGCCTGCCGGAACGATGACACGAAGATAAAGGGAATCGAGCGCATCAATATCAGCAGTCAACCGGAAGAGAAGCTGTGCGGGACGCTTGAGCAGGGCCTTAGCGCTTGCAGGCCTTGCCCAGCTGCGAAACAGTTTTTCGCGCAAGGCCGCAAGAATGGAGAGTGTGGCATCATGCGTAACCAGACGTTCCAGATAGCGCGCGCCCGTACGAATGATTGCCAGAAGCCGAATGCCAGCAGCCGGGGCAAACACATCAAACACAATGGCTGTGGCGACGCTCAGCCCTGCAATAGCAGTTGCAGTGATAAACCAGCCCGAAAGCCCCAGCAGCGCGATACCGGCAAGTACCGTTGCGGTAGCAACTAGAATGCCGGCATATAAGGCCAAGCCTCTGGTACGAAAAAAGAGGTGCAGGATGGGACGAAGTAATCGAAGCGCGTTCATTCCGCTGCCCTCTTCGGCCAGTATGGCTCATTTCCTCTCATATCATCAAGCCGGACGATACGATCCAGCCTGCGTGCAAGCATCTCGTCATGAGTGGAAATAATCAGGGTTTTGCCTTTGGCAAGGTCAAGCAGGCTATCGGCAATGCGCCTTGCAGTCTCATGATCGAGATGGGCGGTCGGCTCATCGGCAAGAATAATATCGGCCTGATCGTCAACCGCGATACGAGCCAATGCAAGGCGAAGCGCTTCGCCGCCCGAAAGCCCGGCCCCGTTTTCGCCGATCAGCCCATTACCGGTAACGCCTATAACATGGCTCAATTCGACTTGCCCGACGATGGATCTGGTTTGCTCAGCATCGACCGGGCGGCCCAGCGTGATATTATGACGGGCACTGCCCGCAAAAATATGCGGCTTCTGGCCCACCCAGCGCATTCTTTTCCGTAAGGCTGCGGCAGTCTCGTCCTCCAAGCTTACGCCGCCGATTTCGATTTTGCCCTTTTGCGGAGCGGCCAAACCGGCGATCAGCGCCAACAGGGTCGATTTACCATAGCCGCTTGGTGCAAGCACCGCGACATGCTCGCCCGCTTCTATATCGAGATCGAACCGGGTGAGAATATTTGCGCCGCCGGCATAGGCGAAATCGACGTCGCGCAGCACGATGGATGGGGCCTGATGCCCGCCGCCGTTTTCAGCCGATCCGCCATCTATGATGGACATATCATGGCGCGAAAGTTCTTCCAGCGCATCAATTGCCGCCTCGCCCGACGCCTTGTCATGCCAGACTGCGGACAGATCGCGCAAAGGTTCGAAGAAGGCGGGCGACAACAACAGGATGAACAATCCTTCGGCAAGGGTGAGCTTGTCTCCCCAGGCGCCGAAATTCAGCGGACCGAGAAGATGGAACCCGATATAGACCGCGACCATCGCAACGCCGAGCGCCGAAAACAGCTCCAGAACCGCCGATGACAGAAAGGCAATGCGCAGCACATTCATGGTCTTTGCGCGCAATGTTTCGGCATTGGCGCGCAGCCGCAATGCCGTCATGTCGACAGCATGAAAACTGCGGATCGTCGCAAGACCGCGCAGACGGTCGAGCAGGAATCCGTTCATATCGCCAAGCGCCACAAGCTGTTTTTCACTTGCCGCCTGCGCCCGCCAGCCGATCAGCGCCATGAAAATTGGAATGAGGGGTGCCGCGATGAACAAAATCAGCGCCGATACCCATGAAAACCATAAAACGACCGCGAGAATGACAAGCGGCAACAGCATGACGCGGAAACGGACCGGCGCAAAACGCGACAGATAAGGAACAATCATTTCCGCCTGTTCGGCAAGCATGCTGGCGGCTTCGCCAGAGGCCGGGCGGGATCGGTCGAGCGGCGAACGCCGGGAAAGAGCGAAAACGGCTTTTTCCCGCATTCGGGTAAGTTCCGCCCTCGCCGCATCATAGGCCATTGCCGCGCCGCGTTCATCCAGAAGGCTGCGAAGACAGCCGATGAGAAACAGGCCCGCTGCAAGATAATACAGCGTTGCGTCAAAGCCGGTATCGGCAAGCAGCCCCACGCCATAGGCCAGAAGGGCCGCCTGCGGCAGCCATAAAACCGCGGCCGCGGCCTGTATTCTCGCCCCCCTTTTTAGCTCAGGCGGAATTGCCCTGCCGCGCGCACGACGTTTTTTGCCTGCTTTGCCTGCCGGTCCGCCTACCGGTCCGCTTGCCGGTTCCGCCTGGGGGGTAACGGATGTCACTCTTGCTTAGGCTCCTTTTTGGCCGATGTCCGACCGCGTCCCAAGGCCACGATCTTATCCGTGGTCTCAAGGAAACGGGTGACTTTGGCGCCAAGCGCCAGAAGGCTCGTCAGTCTGTCCGTGTCGAGTTTCTTGACGTCGTCATACCAATTGGTCAGCCGCTCGATCAGGGCATACATGTCTTTCATGCGGTCCTGCGCATAGCGGTCCTTGTCGTCCTGCGGCTGCTCCATCAGCACTTCGCGCAGCACGCTCAGCGTGGGGTCGATCTCACGCTTCTTGCGCTCCTCCGCAAGCGTGCGCAGAATCTGCCACACATCTTCGGGCGTCGTATAAAAATCCCGACGATCGCCGGGTATGTGCTTGAGAATAACAAGATTCCATCCCTGCAACTCGCGAATACCCATCGAGACATTTGAACGCGAGACCCCAAGCGCCTCAACGATCTCATCGGCACAGAGCGGTTCTGTTGCAAGATAAAGCAAAGCGTATATCTGCCCTACAGTGCGATTGATGCCCCAACGGCTGCCCATCTCTCCAAAATGAAGCACAAACGACTGAACGATCGGTGATAATTCCAAGTTCCCTCTCCCGTAAATTCTGAATTTTCAGAAATTACTGAAAATCAGATAGACCATTTTCTCGGCTGCTTCAATCTGCACGCCCAAGAGCCATGTGCATCTGGTCAATTAGCCGCAGGTCTTCGCATTCCTCCCATGCGGTCGACCTTCACTTTAATTCGGAAGACGATGGAAGCTCCTTACTGTCATCTGTCTGGTCGCGGTGGATCACCGCGCGGCTCAACAGCATGAGTGTAACCGGCGTGGTAACAACCACAAAGACGGTAATCAGCACTTCATGGAAAATCGGCCTGGATTGCAGGATCGAGAAAAAGATGATCGATGCGATCAGAATGCCGCCTGCGCCGAAAGTCGAGCCGAGCGTGGGCGCGTGCAAGCGTTCATAAAAGCTTTTGAAGCGCACAAGCCCGATACACCCGATCAATGTCAGGGCCGCACCGGCAAGGAGAAAAAACGAAACGAGAATTGCCGCCCAGACTGGCAGTTCAGCGGTTGGGGTCATTCGATCACCTCGCCACGCATCAGGAATTTGGCCAAGGCCACGGTTCCGACGAAACTCAGCAGCGCAATGATCAGCGCCGCTTCGAAATAGATGATGGTTCCGGTGCGCATCCCGAAAGTCAGCAGAAGCAGCATCGAGTTCAGATAAAGCGCATCGGTTGCCAGAACCCGGTCCTGTGCCCGCGGACCGACCAGCAGCCGGTAAACTGTACAGCCCATTGCTGCCACGAGCATCAGCTGGGCGGCAAGCAGAGACCAGAAGATGATGACTGCACTCATGCCGATTTCTCCATTTAAGCCGGATTTTCCTCTGCGACAGGATCTTTCGCACCAAAAATGCGGATCAAAGGCTGTTCATATCTTTGCTTGATCGTATCGCGCCAGGCTTTCGCATCTTCGAGATCAAGCACATGGATTGTAAGCGTCTTGCGCGTCACATGATAGTCGACCCAGGCCGTTCCCGGCGTAGCCGTGATGATGCAAGCCAGGACTGCCAGCCCGAAGCGGTTTTCCAGATCGAGCGGAATGATGACGAAGCCGGGATGACGCTCATGCTGCCGGGACAAAATAAGCTTTGTTACGGCGATGTTGGAATGCAGAATGTCGATACTGACCGCGCCCAGCAGGGACAGCGCGGTGGAAACAGAGCGCACATGGTTCTTTTTAGGCTCCAGCGCGGTCATGACATGGCAGGCAAGCAATGCAATGGGTATGCCGAGCAAGAACTGCGCCCGCGTAAAGCCGTTGAGCAGCAGCCAGAATAAGACCAGCGAAACAAACAGCAGCGGGTAAGGCAGGATCTTTTTCATTGTGCTTCCACCTCCTCCCCGCCCGCGCGCGGCGCGGACAGTACACTGTCGATATAATCATCCGGACTATGCAGGGCACGCGCCGTTGCATCCATATATTGCATGGCCGGGCCTGCCGCGACGGTCAATGCCAGGCACAGCGCCAGCAAGCCGGCAATCGGCACCGCCTCTCGCACAAGAACGCGCGGCACATTGCCTTCCAGCGACGCCCAGAACGTGCGTATGCCCGTCCGGGTCATTGCAATCAGCGCCGAAAGACCCGAAAGCAGGATGAGCGTTATGAGCACCCAGCTTGCCGGGCTGACCGGCATGGCCAGTTGCGGCGTGCTGCCTTCGCCATTGAACACTGCGGCCAGAAGCAGGAATTTTGCGATGAAGCCCGAAAAAGGCGGCAGGCCGATCAGCAATATGGCGCAGATGGCGAAGAAAGTGCCAAGGATGGCAAGCGTGGCGGGCAGAACGGCGCCTACTTCCTCCTCTTCCTCTTCTTCCTCATCGTCGCCATAGGCTTCCATGGTGACGGCGAGAACGTTCGCAGCCGCATCCTGACCGCGTTCTATAAGCTCGATCAGCAAAAAGAAGGCGGCAATCGTCAGCGTTGAACTGATCATATAATAAAGTGCAGCCCCCGTCATCGCGGTATTGCCGCTGCCGATGGCAGCAAGCAGCGTGCCGGAAGAAACCAGAATGCTGTAGCTGGCAAGGCGCCCCATCGCCTGCGAAGCGACCACGCCGATCAGCCCGAATGCGAGCGTTACCATACCGCCATAATAAAGCCAGTCGTTGCCAAAGCCATAGGAAGGGCCGGCACCAAGACCGAAGAGCAGCGGCGACAGGCGCAGCAATACGTAGACGCCGACTTTACTCATAACGACAAAAATAGCCGCTACAGGTGCTGCCGCAGCGGTGTAGGTCGGAGCAAGCCAGAAATTGAGCGGCCACATGCCTGCCTTGATAAGAAAGGCCAGGCCAAGAATGGCGGCTCCTGCTTCCAGCAGCATGCGGTCATCAGCCGCCACCTGCGAAATACGTTGTGCAAGATCGGCCATGTTGAGCGTGCCGGTCACGCCGTAGATCAGGCTCACGCCAATCAGAAACAGGGACGAGGACACAAGGTTGATCGCAATATAATGCAGCCCTGCCTTGACGCGCGCCGGACCGGACCCATGCAGCGCCAGACCATAGGATGCGACCAGCAGGACCTCGAAGAAAACAAACAGATTGAACAGGTCGCCGGTCAGAAATGCGCCATTCAGCCCCATGAGCAGGAGCTGGAAAATCGTATGAAAATGCGGACTTGCCTTGTGCCAGTGCGCCAATGCAAAACTCAGGGCGGCCATTCCGAGCAGGCTGCTCAGGACGATCATGAGCGCGGATAATTGATCGAGCACGAGCACGATGCCGAATGGCGCTGGCCAGTTGCCGATCAGATAGACATCGGCGCGCGGGGCAATTGCCTGCGCCTCTTGAAGCAGCGCAACACAGATTCCGATCAAGACGAGGATCGACGCGGAGTTGATGGTCATTTTCAGCTTGCGCTTGCGCTCATCGAACATGAGCAGCACGGCTGCCGTTACAAGCGGCAGGAGAATAGGCATGAGAATGAGATGCGATTTCCAATCCATCATCAACTCTCCTTGCCGTCGACATGGTCGGTGCGGGTCAAGCCGCGCGAAGCAAGCAGAACGACCAGAAAAAGTGCCGTCGTGGCAAAGCCGATAACGATAGCCGTCAATACCAGCGCCTGCGGAACCGGATCGGCATATTGATCCGGCTGGACACTCAGGCCGGAGTCAAGCACTGGCGGCGCGTTCACGCGCAATCTGCCCATGGAGAAAATGAACAGATTGACCGCATAGGACATGAGCGACAAGCCGATGGCGACCTGAAAGGTTCGCGGGCGCAAGATCAGCCATACACCGGAAGCCATCAGAACGCCGATTGCGATCGAGAGAACCAGTTCCATCAGTTCTCCTCCTTCGCGGCTGCAATTTTCTCAACGCGGTGCTTGCGGATCGACTGGTGCGCAAGGGCGATGAGGATCAGCACCGTCGCGCCCACGACAAGCGTGAAAACGCCAAGATCGAAAAGAAGGGCGCTGGCCGCGGGCATTTTTCCAATATGCGGTATGTCGATATACTGGAAGTAGGACGTAAGGAATGGATAGCCGAACAGCCAGGCTCCCGCACCTGTCGCCGCAGCGGTGAGAAGCCCCATTGCGATCCAGCGCACGGGCAGGATACGCAGCCTGTCCTCCACCCAGCGGGTTCCCGATGCAAGATATTGCAGCAAGAAGGCGATTGCCAATGTGATGCCTGCGGCAAAGCCGCCGCCCGGCAGATCATGGCCGCGCAGGAAAAGATATACCGCCATGACGATAATAACCGGAAACAGCCATTTCATGATGACCGAAGGTACAGCGAGATAGTCCATCAATGTTTCGCCCGTGCTGCGGTCGGGCATGGCCTCGTCATAAGCATCCTGAATTTTCTGCTGCTCGGTGGAACCGGTGCTGTCCGGAGCAGGACGGAAGCGCCGCAGCAGGGCAAAAATCGTAAGGGCGACGATGCCCAGCACCGTGATTTCCCCGAAAGTATCGAAGGCACGGAAATCCACCAGAATAACGTTCACGACATTTTTGCCCCCGCCGCCCGAATAGGCGTTCTGGAGGAAAAAGTCGCCGATACTATCGGACAAGGAACGCGTCATCGTGGCATATGCGATGATAAACACACCGACGCCGCTGATGATCGCCAGCATGAAGTCGCGATAGCGGCGAATTCTCGGGCCGATCTTGATAGGCGCGGGATCGGGATCCTGCCAGCGCTTGGGCAGCCAGCGCAGGCCCAGCAGCAACAGGACCGTCGTTACGATCTCCACCAGCAATTGCGTCACGGCAAGATCGGGCGCGGACAGCCAGACAAAGGTGAGGCAGGTAACGAGACCCGCGCCGCCAAGCAGGATAAGTGCCGCCAGACGGTGGAATTTTGCCTGATAAGCCGCGCCGATCGCGCAAGCTCCGCCCAGCACCCACAAGGCTGCAAAGACCGGATCGACAGGCTGCACCGGAACGCCGCCAGCCTGAATACCGGTCGCCAGAATCGGCCATGCCGCGGCGACGATCGCGACCCCCACCACGATGCGCAGCTGCGGCTGAAGTCTGCGGGTGCTCAGGAAGCTTTCGGCCTTGCGCGCCCAGTTCCACGACAGGGTGACGAGCACGCGTTCGAAGATGCGCTGTCCCTGAAGATGACGCAGCAGCGGAGGGCCATCCTCACTGGTTGCAAGGTATTTTTTCAGCATCCAGTGCAGCAAAATACCGCCAATCATGGCGACGAAGCTCATCATGAGCGGCAGATTGAAACCGTGCCAGACCGCAAGGCTATATTGAGGCGTCGCATCGCCCAGCACCGACATGACCGCCGAATGCAGGAACGGGCCAATAATGATACCCGGAATGACCCCGATCAAAAGGCATAACAACACAAGAAGCTCGATCGGTCGCCGCATCCATGCGGGCGGCTCGTGCGGCTCCTTTGGCAGATCAACCGGCGGCGGACCGAAGAAGGTCGAATAGATAAAACGTATGGAATAGGCGACCGTGAACGCGCTTGCTATCGTCGCGACATAGGGCGTGATCGTATCGAGCCAGGAAGCCATATGCGTTTCAACGGCTTCGGCAAAGAACATCTCTTTCGAAAGGAAGCCGTTGAGAAGCGGAACGCCCGCCATGGACGCACTCGCGACCATTGCGAGCGTCGCCGTATAGGGCATTGCACGCAGCAGGCCACTCAGCTTGCGCATGTCGCGTGTGCCGGTTTCATGGTCGATAATGCCAGCTGCCATGAAGAGAGACGCCTTGAATATGGCGTGATTGACCATATGGAAGATCGCCGCGACGGTCGCAAGCGGGCTTCCCAGACTCAAAAGTGCCGTTATCAGGCCGAGATTGCTGATCGTCGAATAGGCCAGAAGCCCTTTCAGGTCTTGCTGGAACACGGCAAAAAAGCTTGCGATCAGCAGCGTCGTCAGTCCGCCGATCCCCAAAATCCAGAACCATTCTTCCGTACCCGCAAATACGGGCCAGAGGCGGGCAAGCAGGAACACCCCGGCCTTGACCATGGTTGCCGAATGCAGATAGGCGGAAACAGGCGTTGGCGCCGCCATGGCATTGGGCAGCCAGAAATGGAACGGAAACTGCGCACTTTTCGTAAAGGCGGCCATCAGGATCAGAATGAACGCGACAGTGTAAAGCGGGTGCGCGCGAATGAGATTGCCTGAAGAGAGCACCTCATCAAGATCGTAGCTGCCCACGATATGGCCCAGCAACACGACACCGGCGAGAAGACAGAAGCCGCCAATTCCGGTAACTGTCAGCGCCATGCGCGCCCCATCACGGGCGCTGGCGTTCTGATACCAGTAACCGATCAGCAGGAACGAAAAGATGCTGGTCAGCTCCCAAAAGACGGCGAGCAGAATTATATTGCCCGAAAGGACAATACCCAGCATTGCGCCCATGAAAGCCTGCAGAAAGGAAAAGAAGCGCGGAACCGGGTCTTCCGGCGACATGTAATAGCGCGCATAGACGACGACCAACAGGCCAATACCCGTAATGAGCATGGCGAAAAGCCAGGAAAAGCCATCCATGCGCAGGGTGACATTAAGGCCATAGGCAGGCACCCATTCGATCGTGCCGCGCAGCACATGACCATCCGAAACCACAGGATAGAGACTGGCGGTAATCACGAAGGCAACGAGCGCAATGGCTGCGGTAAACCAGGCGGAGCCGGTGCGATCCACTCCCTTGAAAAGCCCTGTTACTGCGCTACCCAGAAAGGGAAGAAGGACAAGCAAAAAAAGCATTCTGCCGTCCGTCGTCATGCGCCACAGGCCTCCATTCCGCAATCAAGGTTGACCCGAAGCAGGCACCGCTTATCAAAACAGCAACAGAACGCTCCGGTAGGGTGTTGAGAGGAATCATATATTCCGTTGGCCTTATTATGACCGGCTTAGGAATATTATGGCAATAGCTTTCAATAGCTTATCGCGAGAATTTGAATCATTTCAGTTTCATGACAACAAGAAATCCTGCCCGCTAATCATGCCGACGCATGCAAGCATTAAATTACGGACATATTGCCGCGTATATTTTTCAAAAGCATGACATGCGTCGCCAATTCAGCCGACGCCTTTGGCCAGTCTTTGCGCCTGAATGCGAAACGGGGATGGTCGACACTCCCAAGTTGCCCCCCGCTCCCGTCACCCCCGGCCCTCACAATATGTTGACAGTGTGTTTCATAAAACCGGGTTGGTTTAAACACTGCAATTACAATATCTAAGGTCAGGCTTTCAAACGCCCTTCACTCCCGGAAGGGCATCATGACCGCAGGAACAGGATATAAAATGAGCAACAGCTTTATCAATTCTCTCAAGCAGCGTCGCACCCAGTATGCTCTCGGCAAGAACATCTCCCTTTCCCATGAAGAGGTAGCCAAGCTCGTTAGCGATGCGATCAAGCATTCGCCTACGTCGTTTAATTCACAAAGTTCGCGCGCTGTTGTCCTGTTTGGTGCCCAGCATGAAAAGCTTTGGAATATCGCCAAGGAAGAACTGCGCAAGATCGTTCCGGCTGAATCTTTCGCCAGCACCGAAGCCAAGATCGACAGTTTTGCAGCAGGTGCCGGAACGGTTCTGTTCTTTGAAGATCAGGACGTCGTCAAAAACTTGCAGGAAAACTTTGCGCTTTATGCCGATAATTTCCCCATCTGGTCTGAACAGTCCGGCGGCATGGCTCAGTTCGCGGTCTGGCTGGCATTCTCCCACGCTGGCATCGGCGCGAGCCTCCAGCATTACAATCCCCTGATCGACGAAGAAGCAGCCAGGGAATGGGAGATTCCCGCCTCGTGGAAACTGCGCGCGCAGATGCCATTCGGCTCGAATGAACAGCCCTTTGGCGAAAAGACGTTCATTGAAGATTCTGAGCGTTTCAAGGCGTTCTTCTGATATAATTCGCCTTGACCGAATTTACATGAATAAGGCCGGATGCGATGAATTCGTATCCGGCCTTTAAATTTCAGCCCGGCCTGTGCGCCTTCACGACTGAAGGGTCTGTCTCGATGCGGCCCGCACCAATCAGATCAAGGCAATAGGGTATTGCCGGAAAAACCGCCTGCAACGTCATTTCAATAGATGCAGGCTTACCCGGCAGGTTGAGAATGAGGCTCTTGCCGCGTATGCCTGCGGTCTGGCGCGAAAGAATAGCCGTCGGGGTTTGCTCAAGGCTCTTTCGGCGCATCAATTCGCCAAAACCAGCCAGTTCCTTATGCAAGACCGCCTGCATGGCTTCCGGCGTTTCGTCACGCGGCGCAGGGCCGGTGCCGCCTGTAGTCAGCACAAGGTCACAGGCCAGATCATCGCATAGCTCAATCAACGTATCGCGCACCGATGCCATGCCATCCGGAATGACCCGGCGGATCACATCATATGGCGTGATCAGCGCATTTCTCAGCCAGGTTTCGATTGCGGGGCCGCTCAGATCCTCATATTCGCCGCGCGCGGCGCGGTCGGACACGGTGACGACTGCAATTTTCACGGCTTCTCCTTTTAAACTGCCTGCAAATGGGCTTATACGGCCTCGTGCAAAGCTTGTGAAGCTTGCATGTCGCGGCGACTTTACAGAAGGACAAAAACCCTATTGCTTTCATGTCGAACTCGCGCTTCAATCATCGAAGGAGGGCAGGATGCCATTTCGGGAAAGCCGGTATCAGGGAGTTTTCAAGCCTGACGATCTGCAGATATTACAGGCTGCATATGATCGTTGTTGCCTGTTGCTCGATCGCCGCCCGACGACCGACGAGGATAGCGACAAACTCGCCCGCACGATTATCCGGGCATTCCAGTCTGGTCAGCATGCGCCGGAAAGAATTGCAGAAATTGTGACGCGCCCTGAATTGTCCCCTCAATTAGAGCACCGATCTGATCCAATCGGATCGAAGCGAGCTCTGGAACAGCCATAAATTATCAATCTTTCTATGCTAAAGTGCTAATTGATGCCTCATGCATTGCATGAAACCATAAGCAGACTCTAAATAGCCCGTGCAGCCATAGTGTGAAATATATGCCGTTTTCGAGAGACTATTATTTTAAGCGATTCAACACTACCGAGCTTGAAATGCTACAGGCGGCTTATCACAGTGCCTGCATGGAGCTTGGGCGCTGTCCTGTAACGTCAGCGCATAAGGACGACATGGCGCGTGCCATCATCCAGATTTATGAATGCGGCATTCTTAACCCCAACCGTATCGCTCAAATCATGGTCAAGGCGGAAAGCGTCAAACCGCGACCGTTAATGCAGGAACCTTTTGCGGCGACACGCGCGGTTCCTGCCAAACACGCCTGAAGATTTCGCACCATCGAGTGAATTCCCGCCCGGCTTTCTTAAGAGTTTCGTAAACTTTGGATTCAGTTTTATCCGATAGACTATGATTTGCAGTCTGCTCGCAAGGGCATTGCAAGTGTTGGTCGAAGGCAGATGGCTTCCGCTTCAGAACGCCAATTATGCCTGGTTTGTGTGCGAGTATCATGCGTTTTTCGGTTGTGACGGCAATTGCACTTGGCTGCACTGCTCTTGTGGGCTGCACCTCAAGCTCCGGTATTGACAGCCTCATGCTGCAACCGTCGGCGGAAACCACCAATTCGATTGCCCGGCCCGTGCCGCCGGCTCCCTTGACCGAAATTACCGCTACCGAACAGATAGCACCGGCTGCACCGCAGCAGGAAATCCTCGCCTGGGCGGGACCCGTGCCCGATGCCGCGCCGTTCCAGAACCAGCCGCCAGCGCCTGTGCCCGAATACAAGCCCCAACAAGCAGCGCCCGTCCCGGTTTCGCTGCCCCGACCGGAAGTGGCGGCTTATCCGGCTGTTCGTTTGGCACCGCAGCAACGTTCGAAAGTTTACAGCCAGCGTTTTCGCGACGCCAAGCCAATTAATTTTGGCCATAAATCGCCCAAAAAACATGCAGTGCACGGGGTGGATGTGTCGCGCTGGCAGGGAGAAATCGATTGGGCTACATTGCGCCAGCATGGAGCCAATTTTGTCTACATCAAAGCAACCGATGGCGGCGATCATCTCGATCCGATGTTCCGAAAGAACTGGCGGGACGCAAAGGCTGCTGGTCTGAAGCGCGGCGCTTATCACTTTTTCTATTGGTGCCGCGTTGCAAGCCAGCAGGCCGACTGGTTTATCCGCAATGTACCTAAAGATCCCGACGCACTGCCCCCCGTCATTGATGTGGAGTGGAACGGCGATTCATCCTGCAAGCGGCGTCCATCGCGCAAACAGGTGCTGGAAAAGATGCAGGTCTTCATGGACAAGCTCGAACGCCATTACGGCAAGCGTCCCGTGATCTATACCGCGCCCGACTTTTATGCCGATAATCTCAAAGGCGCGTTTACCGATTATCCTTTCTGGTTGCGCGCCGTCGCCCAACACCCTTCCAAGGTCTATCCCGGCCGCCAATGGGTGTTCTGGCAATATTCCGGCTCCGGTCTGTCGCAGGGCGTCAACGGAAAAATCGACCTCAATGTCTTCCATGGCAATGAAAACGAATGGCATCGATGGCTATCGAACTTCGCCAGCTAAAGCATGTCGCCCGAAAGTGGGAACCGGTTTCGGGATAACGACATGCGTAAGGAGCGAAGCTGAAAGATCGCGACACGCTTTAGAACCCGTGGATAGCAGTTTAAACTGCGTTTCATGAGCCTCACCTCATAATGGTGAAGCTCACGCCAGATTACACCCGTTCACATTTGTGTAAAACGGGTTGCGCTCTGCGTAACAGGCTGTTACATTTCGTTACGGTTTGAAATCTTGGAACCAGATGAAAGGGGCATCGTGGTTCAGGGAGTTGGACAATGAGCGATATTACAAGAACAGCACTCATCTATGGCATGATGATCATTTCGCTGAATACGGCGCTGGCCATCGGTCTTCTCGGCTTGGATATTCTGCATTAAAGCAGTGTCAGCGAAAACCTGCCGAACCTGATTTATCTATTGGCCACTATCATCAAAACTATATTTTGCCCTCCAGGCAAGCATGAAAAAGGACGCTCCTGTTGTATCAGAAGCGTCCTTTTCTTTTTGAATTCAAAATCATTGCGAGGCACCATAGGCGAATTTCAGCCCCTCACCCAGCTTGCAATCAAAACTCCTGGGTTCTCCAATCGGCTCGTAGGTATTCGGTGACAGCATCTTGACGCTGATCTTGGCCTTCTGATCAGCGGAAACCTCATAACGGACAAATTCGATGACGGGCGCATTGTCAGGATGCACCGTGAAATGCGTGTTGGAAAATACGATAGTTTCGTTGGGTGCCTGAATATTCATGAATGAATCGATGGCAAAACCACCGATGATTTCGGGCGAATTATGCTTGTCTCCCGAAGATTGATCGCATTTTGCAGCATATAAAAGAGCTGTCGTACGGGTTCCGGCAAGAAGATGATGTTTGAATTGCCCGAACTGGTCCATATCGTCAGCATGAGCCAATCCCATGGTACTCATAATCGCCGCCACGACTGCAAGTCCGCTATTCCAGCGCATGATCCATCTCCATGTTTGATCTATGCGCTAGAATTATCCCAATCGCAGGTCATTGCTATCCCAAACAATGGCCTGCAATTGGATCAGAGAATGAGAACTTAGCGGATACGGCCCTGACTTTGCGGATCGAAGAACACCGCCTTGTCGAGATTGAATGCCAGCCGCGCTGCTTCACCGGCTGCAATCCGCGCATCGGCGCGCAGGCGGGCAACCACGTGCTTGCCGCCAAGGCGCGTTACCGCAAACGTATCCGACCCGGCAGGCTCCACCACGTCGATCAGGCAATCGCCCTCGACAACGGATCCTGCATTGCGGTCGGCGCCATCCGGGTCGGTGAGCGCCTCAGGCCGGATGCCGAAAACGACCTCCTTACCCGCATAATCCGCCAGTCCCGCCGGAGCATTTTTCAAGACGAGTTTGAGCGGTTCGCTCTCGCCGCGGTCCAAAAGGATTGCCATATCGGCTGCGTTCTTCTCGACACGCACATTGAGCAGGTTCATGGCAGGCGATCCCATGAAATCGGCAACAAACATATTGGACGGGTCATTATAAATCTGCGCCGGCGTTCCGAACTGTTGCAGAAAGCCGTCCTTGAGGACCGCGATCTTGCTTGCAAGGGTCATGGCCTCGATCTGGTCATGTGTCACATAGACGATGGTCGTCTTCATGCGGCTATGCAGCCGCTTGATCTCGGTGCGCATATCGACACGAAGCTTGGCATCGAGATTGGAAAGCGGCTCATCAAACAAAAACACCTGCGGATTGCGCACCAATGCCCGCCCCATGGCGACGCGCTGGCGCTGCCCGCCTGAAAGCTGGCTCGGCTTGCGATCCAGAAGATGCCCGATCTGAAGCATATCGGCCACTTCGTGAATGGCCTTATCGCGCTCGGCTTTAGGCACTTTGCGGATTTCCATGCCAAAGGCGATATTTCCCGCCACGGTCATATTGGGATAAAGCGCATAAGACTGAAACACCATTGCGATGTCGCGCTGCGAAGGATGGAGGCTCGCCACCGATTTTCCATTGATGGCAATGTCACCGGAGGTAATCGGCTCAAGCCCTGCAATCGTATTAAGCAGCGTGGACTTGCCGCAACCCGATGGCCCGACCAGCACCAGAAACCCGCCTTCATCGATTTCGAGATTGATGTCCTTGAGAACCGGAACCGCGCCATAGGACTTGTAGAGGTCTGTGATTTTCAGAAATGACATTTTAAAGTTATCCCTTGACCGCACCGGACATCAGACCGCGCACAAAGTAGCGACCCGAAACGATATAGACGATCAATGTTGGCAAGGCGGCCAGAATGGCGCCTGCGAAATGAACGTTGTATTCCTTGACGCCGGTGGATGAGGAAACGAGATTGTTGAGCGCGACCGTCATCGGCGTCGAATGCGCGCCGGAGAAGGAAGCGCCGAACAGGAAGTCGTTCCAGATATTGGTGAACTGCCAGATTACCGACACCACGATGATCGGGCCGGAAGAAGGCAGAAGAATGCGCCAGAAAATCTGGAAAAAGCTCGCGCCGTCAATCTGCGCCGCGCGCACCAGTTCAGTCGGGAAAGCCTCGTAATAATTGCGGAAATACAGCGTCGTAAAGCCGATGCCATAGACCACATGGACGAGGATCAGGCCCCAGATCGTACCGGCAATTCCCAGAAAGCCCAGAACACGCGCCATTGGGATGAGCACGATCTGGAACGGAATGAAGCACGATAGCAGCAGCAGCCCGAAGAAGATGTTCGAACCGGGAAAGCGCCACTTGGTCAGCACATAGCCATTCAGCGCCCCGAGAATCGTGGAGATTGCGACGGCAGGCACGACCATCAGGATCGAATTGATGAAAAACGGTTTGAGCCCCGTTGGCTGCACGCCGATTTGTGCCGTGGACCACGCCGAAAGCCATGGTGCGATCGTCCATTGCTGCGGCAGGTTCAGCATGCCGCCCTGCCTTATCTCTTCAAGGGGTTTGAACGAATTCACCACCATCACGTAGAGCGGCAGCAGATAGTAGAAAGCAAACAGCAGCAGCGCTGAATAGATCAAAGCGCGGGTCAGCCTGCCGCTATTGATGGCATTTTCCTGGGTCGGGGCACTCATGAACGTGGCCCTCCGCGAAGTTCGGAATAGAGATAGGGGATGATGATCGAGAAAATCATCGCCAGCATGATGATGGCCGAGGAAGCACCAATACCCATCTGGTTGCGGGTGAATGTATAGGAATACATGAAGGTCGCGGGCAGCTCTGTCGCCTGCCCCGGCCCGCCGCCGGTCAGGGCGATCACAAGATCGTAAGCCTTGATCGCAAGATGCGCCAGCACCACGAAAGCCGAAAGAAACACCGGACGCATCAGGGGGATGATGATGCGGCGATAGATGGTCGCGGTCGATGCCCCGTCGATCTGTGCCGCCTTGATGATCTCGTTATCGACGCCACGCAGGCCGGCCAGGAACATGGCCATCACGAAACCGGAGGATTGCCACACCGCCGCGATCACCAGACAATAGATCGCCATCGTGTTGCTCTTGATCCAGTTGAAGGAAAAACTTTCCCAGCCCCACAGATGCATGGTGTTCTCAAGGCCGATGCCCGGATCGAGAAACCATTTCCATGCCGTGCCGGTGACGATGAAGGATAACGCCATCGGATAGAGATAGATGGGACGCAATACGCCTTCACCGCGGATTTTCTGATCGAGCAGGATCGCAAGAAACAGGCCGATAACCGAACAGATGATGATGTATAACGAGGCGAAAATCGCAAGATTGGTAATCGCCCGCCACCAATGCGGCAAAGCCCAGAGCTTTTCGTAATTAGCCAGACCAACGAAGCCATAGGATGGCAACATGCGGCTATTGGTGAGAGACAGAACACCTGTATAGATAATAAAACCGTATACGAAGACGAGCACGATCAGAAAGCTCGGCGCCAGAACCAGTTTGGGCACCAGTTCCTGTAGTCGGCTGTTACGCTGCATATTCACGTCATCCTGTTATATTGTAGGAGCCCCGCCATAAATCGGGATGCGCAGACAGCAGCGCCGGGGAAGTCCCCGGCGCTGTTGCTCTTTACTGTGCAGCCGCAACAGCGGAAACCAGTTCCTGGACGGCATCTTCCGAAGAAAGCTGGCCATTGAACTGGCGCGTCACGACGTCATAAATCGCGTTCTTAACGGAAGCGGGATTGGCATAGCCATGTGCCATCGAACCCAGCATCGTGCCTTTTTCGTTCGCTTCCCTGACGTCAGCGATGGCCTTCTTGCCGCAAGCGTCGAAATCGGTGTCAGGCACGTCTGTACGCGCGGGAGCCGATCCCTTGACCACGTTGAATGCCGACTGGAATACCGGGCTTTCGATAGCGGACGCCATTTCCATCTGCGCCGGAACCTTGTCCTCGGAGACCTTGAACATCGCAAACACGTCGGAGTTGAAAGTCACTGCACCCTGCGTTTCAGGATAGCGAACGCAGACGAAATCCTCACCCGGCTTCTTGCCGGCCTTCAGGAACTCGCCCTTTGCCCAGTCGCCCATGAACTGAACGCCGGCCTTGTCCTCGATAACCATGGCCGAAGCCAGATTCCAGTCGCGGCCGGAGAAGTTGTCATCGACATAGGAACGCAGTTTCGTCATGCGGTCGAAAGCTTCCTTCATCGTATCGCTGCCCAGGGTTTCCGGGTCGAGATCGATAAAGGCCTTCTTGTAGAAATCAGTGCCGAAGGAAAGAACAACCGCATCAAAAATTGTCGCGTCCTGCCATGGCTGGCCGCCATGGGCGATCGGCGTGATGCCCTGCTCCTTGAAATTGTCGAGCATAGCGATCAGTTCGTCCCAGTTGGTCGGCTCCTTGCCGCCCGCCTTGTCGAGAGCGGCCTTGTTGATCCACATCCAGTTGGTGGTGTGAATGTTCACAGGCGCGGCGATCCAGTGGCCGTCATATTTTGCAAAGTCCTGCAAAGGACCGGGAATAACCTTGTCCCAGCCTTCCTTGTTGGCCACCTCATCAAGATTGCCAAGTACGCCCTGCTCCGCCCAGTCGCGAATATCGAAACCGAGCATCTGCACGGCGGTTGGGGCATTGCCTGCCGTGACACGGGCGCGAAGCACGGTCATGGCTTCGGTGCCGCCGCCGCCGGCAACAGGCATATCCGTCCAGCTGATGCCCTTCGATTCAAGGTCTTTCTTCAGGACGTCGAGCGCCGCAGCTTCACCGCCGGAAGTCCACCAATGCAGGACCTCCACATTTTGCTTCTCCTGCGCGATTGCGACAGGAGCTAAAGCGGCAATCATGGCGCAGGTGGCTGTCCCCAACGCCGCCATTTTGAAAAACTTCTGCATGTCTACCTCCCAATAGGACCAAACAAAACTAAATATGACGGGCGAACTTTCACGCTTTTAAACGGCACGCGGCAGTCTGCCCGAATAAGATGAATCCGCGCCTTTCGGCACAGATCGGGTCAAAGGGTTCGGCCATTTCGACCCGCTATATTCTTGCCGCACCAGCTTGCCGAAGCTTGTGCCTGTGCGACAATTCCTTTCGCAATTTTTGAAAATCCTCCTGAGCGTCGTCTGCTCAAAACCTCCATCCCGCCTTCCGTTCCACCCAATTGACAGCGTTGTCTTTTTAGGATGCAGATCATCCCCAAGACAAGATGTGCCCTTAGGATAGGCCCAAATACCGGATGGCTGTCAATATGGGCTGCACGAGAAAATTGAAGATATTTATGAGATGCCTGCGAAGCGCTTGGGAAAAGACTATAATTTTCTTTTAAAATCATAATTTTAAAGCATGTACTGTATCCATCCTGATAAGTTGGGATGCCGGCGCGGTTGCGCCCTTCAGCCCTGTTGTGCCTGTCCGGGAGCGGCTTTCTCTCCGATGTTTTATTTGGGCTGGACAAACGACATGAAAATACATAATTTTCGGGCGCTTGCACGATGATGTGCAGGCTGTTCTCGGGGCGGGGTGAGATTCCCCACCGGCGGTATGAAGAGCAATCTTCGAGCCCGCGAGCGCTTGAAACGAAGAGATGATTCGTCTCTTTATTTCAGGGTCAGCAGATCCGGTGAGATGCCGGAGCCGACGGTCATAGTCCGGATGAAAGAGAGCGAATGAACGTGGTCCCGCGCGGGCTTGCGTTCCTTTGTACGCCCTGATTCTAGTTTCGCGAGGAATCTATGAACCAGAGCTATCCGAACAAGACATCCTTCAAGATTGCATTCATTCAGGCCCGCTGGCATGCGGAAATAGTCGATGAAGCGCGCAAGAGTTTTATTGCCGAGCTTGAAAAGCAGGCAGGCAGCAACGTGGAAGTCGAGGTTTTTGACGTACCCGGCGCTTATGAAATACCGCTTCAAGCCAAGATGCTTGCCAAGACCGGCCGATATGCGGCCATCGTCGGAGCAGCCTTTGTGATCGATGGCGGCATATATCGCCATGACTTTGTCGCAGCTGCCGTAATCAATGGCATGATGCAGGTACAGCTTGAGACCGAAGTGCCTGTGCTTAGCGTCTCGCTTACCCCGCATCATTTTCATGACAGCAAGGAACACCGCGATTTCTTCTTCGCCCACTTCAAGGTGAAGGGCGTGGAAGCAGCCCATGCGGCGCTGCAAATCATTGGCGAACGCAGCCGTATCGCAGCCTTGGCATGACTGTTTAAAGCGTGTCGCGATCTTTCAGATTCGCTCCTTACGCTTTAAGTTATTGTTTTAACGCATGTCGTTATCCCGAAACCGGTTCCCACTTTCGGGCGACATGCTTTAGACCGGACTTAACCTGACGAAGTCCGGTCACTACCCGAAATACGCTGCGGATGGGTATAAATATCGAAATCATTGCCCCGCACCAGCGCCACGAGCGTCAGATTGGCCTCTTGCGCCATGCGGATAGCCAGCGCGGTCGGCGCAGAAACAGCGGCAAGCAGCGGCACTCCTAAAATCGCGGCCTTTTGCACCAGTTCGACGGAAATGCGGCTGGTGATTACCACCAGTCCGCGATCCGCTGGCTGGTCGGCGCGCGCGAGTGCGCCAATGAGCTTATCGAGCGCATTATGGCGTCCCACATCTTCGCGAGCGGCAAGAAGCCCCTCGCCCGGCAAATAGAACCCGGCTCCATGGACAGCGCGGGTCTGTGCATTCAGTCGCTGCGCCGCCCCCAGCGATTCCATGGCTAAAATAATATCATGCGCGTCAAAACTGCCCGCATCAGGAGCCAGTGGCGTAACCGGGCGCAGGGCCTGATCGATCGAATCTATCCCGCACAGGCCGCACCCGACCGGCCCGGCCATGAAACGCCGCCGCGCCGTCAGTCTTTCATTGGGCTGGTCGCCCAGCCAGATTTGTACATCAATGCCCTTGTCATAGGTCTTGATACCCAGATCTTCAACTTCGGATATGTTCGAGATGATAGCTTCCGTGAGACTGAAGCCTATCGCGAAATCTTCCAGATCGGCGGGCGTGGCCATCATGACCGCATGTGTGGTGCCGTTATAACTTATGGCCACCGCCACTTCTTCCGGCACATTTCGCTGGCCATTTTGAAAATTGCCCTCGCGATATGCCCAATGTGGCGCAACCCGGCTGATCTTTTGCGTCACCATGTCTCCCCCCCTGCCCCTGAAGCATGTCGCCCGAAAGTGGGAACCGGTTTCGGATAACGACATGCGTAAAAACAACAACTTAAAGCGCGTCCCGAAAAGTGTGAAACGGTTTTCGGAAAAGATGCGCGTTAAAACAAAAACTGAAAGCGTAAGGAGCGAATCTGAAAGATCGCGACACGCTTTAACTGCGGCTCCAGCATTCATCGGTTCAGTTTCATGTGGCATGAAAAGCCGTTTTATGTAAGGTGCCTGTGAACAGGAAAGCGCGCAGACGCCAAGCGAGGAAATCATGGATATTCGCCAGATCGACGAAAATTATTCGGTCGCCGGACAGATCAACCCCGATGACGTGCGGGATATTGCAGCGGAAGGATTTCAGGCCATAATCTGCAACCGCCCCGATGGAGAAGGCGGTGCCGATCAGCCCGATTTTGCGGAAATCGCCCGCGTTGCCGAAAAAGCCGGATTAAAGACCTATTATGTTCCGGTGGCAGGCGGACAGCTGACGCAGGATGATGTCGATGCAATGCGTGCAGCGCTTGATGAGGCGGAAGGCCCGGTCCTGGCCTATTGCCGTTCGGGGACGCGCTCTACGAATATTTACGGTATCGTGCAGAGCCAAAAGCGCGGATAAAGAATGAACGAAGGCTGTAAGGGCGATGAAGGCGCGAAGGCATATCGATCGTCTTTGCAAACATGGCCATCATCGTCCTGAAAACCTTGGACCTGAATATTTGCCCCGGCGCACGGAAACATGCCGTGGCTGGGTATTGTGCACTGTATATTGCCGGTAATAGCTCAGGCCCGTGCGAATGACCGTGGCTGCGACACCGCCGCCAACCATCAGCCAGCCCAGCAGCTGCGGCCAATTGAATGTGTCGAGGCCGCTGCTCAACGCGACGACGAGAACGCCCCCCCACAAAAGTGCCGCCGTGCGGCGCCAGAAGACCGGATTGAGCTCGTCAAACACGGCTTTCCACAAAGAATGCACCAGACAGGCAAAGAAGAGCGCCGCCGCCAGGCCAATATTGAGCAGCTCTATCGGCAGCCATTGTTGTGTATTCAGCATTGCTTCCATCATCCAGGCAACTCGCGATTTACACGGCCTCGCTTCAGCGGGCTAGAACATGCTCGCGATTTTGTTTCGATTGCGTCCATTGAGCTTCCGCTTTATGGCTGCATCGTGTTAGAAGCATGGAAAACCTTACATAATACAGTCACATATTATTGCGATCACGCGAAATATCGTGTTGAAATCATTAGGTTATCTTCATCAAAACAGATCCCGCGCCTCCTGCTGTCAGGACTGCCTGCCTGTTTTATGCAGACGCCGCCCCACCCGCGCCAGCAAGATGACGGGCAGAATGCCGGTCACCACAATGGCAAGGGCTGCGACCGAAGCTTCTTCATAAGTACCACGTGCTGCTTCGCCATAAAGATGGGTTGCGAATGTCTCTATATTGAGCGGCCTTAGCAGCAGCGTAGCGGGCAATTCTTTCACGCAGTCGACGAAAACCAGCAGTCCCGCCGCAACAATCGCAGTTCGGGAAAGCGGCAGATGTATTGACCGGAAAGTGCCTGTAACGCTGCGGCCCAATGTTCGCGATGCATGGTCGAGCGATTGCGGAATGCGCTCAAGACCGGCATCGATGGAACCGGCGGAAATTGCCAGAAACCGCACCACATAAGCATAGACGAGCGCCGCGCCGGAACCGATCAATACAAGACCTGTGGACCATCCGAACAGATATGCCGTAATCTCGCTGAACAGGCGATCGAAGCTGCCGGCGACCACCATGATGCCAATGGCGATCACCGTGCCGGGGGCGGCATAACCCATGGTCGCGATACGATAGAACCAGCGGGATGCAGCGGCTGGAAAGAGCCGGATCGCATAGGCCACAAGCATTCCGCACAAAAGCACCAGCAAAGTGGCGACTGTGGAAAATGCGATCGTATTAAAAGCCTCACCGGCAAGGCGCGGCGATATACCGGCAAAACGCAGCCGCTTGACCGCTTCCGCCACCAGATAGGTTGCAGGCATGATAAAGCCGATGATGATCGGCAACGCGCAGAGCAGAAACAGCCAGATGCCCTTGAAGCCGCGAACCCTGAGAGAATCGAAACCACGAGACCGGCGAATATTCGAGGAAAAGCGCTGCTTGCGGCGTGCCCACCGCTCTATGGAAATGAGGAGGACGACAATCAACAGCAGTGCCAGCGCGATCTGTGCGGCCCCCGGCAGGTCGGAGCGCGTCACCCATGTCGTATAAATAGATACGGTCAGCGTCCTGACCCCAAGAAATTCCGCAGCGCCAATATCATTGAGTGTTTCCATCAGGGCGAGGCTCACACCCACTGCGACCGCAGGACGCGCCAGAGGCAAGGCAACGCGCCAGAAAATACCTTTGCGGCTGACCCCGAGCGTACGCGCTGCCTCGACCAGACTGGCTGACTGGGTAAGAAACATGGCGCGCGTCGGAATATAGACATAAGGATAAAGGACGAAGCCAAGCAATAGGATGCAGCCGGTCATCGACCTTATGTCGGGCAAACGAAACTGACGCGGGCTATCATAGCCCAGCAGAAAGCGGATCGCGCCTTGCACGGGGCCGATCGGATGCAGAATATCGAGATAGGCATAGGCGACGATATAGGTGGGTACGGCAAGCGGCAGGAGCAAAGCCCATTCCAGCACCGCCCGCCCCCGAAAATCATAAGCTGTAACCAGCCATGCGGCGGAGGTGCCGACCAGTCCGGTTATGATCCCGACACCTGCAAGCAGAATGACCGTATCGACGAAAGCCGTGGTTAGGATAGTGGAGAAAAGATGGCTCCACAGACCTGAGGAGCCTCGTAATGCTTCAAGGCAGAGCGCGAACACCGGCAGGAATACGAGAAACGCCACCAGCCCCGACAAGCAAAACCAGCCCCATCCCGCACGAATATGAAGCCGTTTCATTCTGGACGGCGCTGAACGGGTTACGGACATGCTTTCCTCATATCACAACGCTGGCGCGGATGATTTGCGCCAGCGTTGCGATGTAGCTTAATTATCGAAGCCGACCTTATCGACCAACTCGCTTGCCTGCTTGCGATGACTGACGATTTCCAGCAAGGGAACGGAATCAATCTTCAACTCGCCAAAGGATTCAACGATTGGATCAAGCGGCGCGCCCGGCTTCACCGGATACTCATAATTGGCCTTGGCGTAAAGCTGCTGCGCCTCGTCGGATACGAGATATTCAAGAAGCTTGACGGCTTCATCCTTGTTCGGCGCATTCTTGGCCACGGCTGCACCGCTGATATTTACCTGCGTGCCGCCATCCTTGAAGGTCGGCAGAAGAACCTTGATGCCCTCGCCCCAGCTCTTCTGCTCGTCTCCGCTTTTGCCCGAGCGCATCAGGCCGACATAATAGGAGTTGGCCACGGCAAGATCGCAAATCCCGCCGACAATATCCTTTGCCCCATCGCGGTCGCCGCCGGCAGCCTTGCGCGCCAGATTGTCCTTGAGGCCGCGCAGCCATTCTTCGGTTTTCTCAGCACCATAATGCGCGATATAATCGGCAAAAAGCGCCGTATTATAAGGATGCTGGCCTGCGCGGATGCAGATTTTGCCCTTCCATTTCGGATCGGCCAGTTCTTCATAAGTGATCGCGTCAAGATCAAGATCCTTGTCGGCATAGACGACGCGCGCACGCATGGAAAGCGCATACCAGTTGCCATCGGCATCGCGAAGCTGTTCGGGCACTGCATCTTTCAGGACCTGAGAATCAATCGGCTGGGTCAATCCCTGTTCGACGAGATCAATGAGATTGCCGGCATCGACAGTCATGAGAATGTCCGCAGGCGACTTTTCACCCTCCGATGCCACACGCTCGGCAAGACCATCCTTGAGCAATACCGTGTTGACGGTCGTGCCGGTCTTTTCCTTATAGGCGTCCAGCAAAGGCTGGATCAGCCCCGGTTCACGCGTCGTATAAATATTGACTTCGTTGGCATATGCCGCACCGGAAAGAAATGATGCAGCCGTAAGAGCCAGTGCGTATCGCGCAAACTTGGGCATTGTGTCTCCCATCAAGTTGGATTGATCTTAATCTGTAAGCATCGCGAAAACCGCGGGGAAGAATTTCCCACAACAATCTCGCTCTCCATAAACATGAGTACGATACTCATTATTTAGTAAAAATCAAGGCTTTGCTCCAGTCGATTGCGACCGCAACGCGGCTGACCGATGGCGCGAAATGCTGTTCCGCCCGCACCCTGAGGCACAG
Source organism: Falsochrobactrum shanghaiense (assembly GCF_003149535.1). Lineage (GTDB taxonomy): Bacteria > Pseudomonadota > Alphaproteobacteria > Rhizobiales > Rhizobiaceae > Brucella > Brucella shanghaiense. The sequence goes on from NZ_QGDB01000002.1 coordinate 545,302, forward strand.
GGGAGCACCCTCCAGCCGCAGCGTCAGTTCTTCTGCATCTCCCAGAAAAGTCCGGCTTTCGATATGAGCGCACAGGCATGGTCCGGTTGCGTTCTCATCCGCCGTGACCGATATGTCGCGCGGACGGACATAAACAAACGCATTCTCAGCCTGATCGACATTAGCGGGAGCCGGAAAGGCGCCCAGAGGAGTTGCCAGGGAGGCACCACGAACTTCTGCTGGAATCACATTGAAATCGCAAAAGAAATCCGCTGCGTAACGATTGGCGGGCCGATCATGGAGATCGCGCGCGGTGCCATTTTGCACGATCTGACCCGATCGCATCAGGATAACGTGGTCGCCGGTTGAAAGTGCTTCCTCCGCCTCATGGGTGACAATGATAACCGGCGTTCCCAGAGCCCGAAGCAATGCCATCGTTTCGCCCCGCACCCTGGCGCGCAAGCCGCGGTCAAGATTGGAAAACGGCTCATCCATAAGCAGCAGGTCCGGCTTGGGCGCCAGCGCTCTTATCAAGGCCACACGCTGCTGCTCACCACCCGAGAGCATATGCGGATAACGATCCGCCATAGAGACAAGGCCCACCAGTTCCAGCAGTTCATCCACCCTCTGATGGGCTGCATCCCTGCGCATATTGCGCAGTCCGAACAGGACGTTTTCCCTGACCGTAAGATGCGGAAACAAGGCATAATCCTGAAAGACCACGCCGATATTGCGTTTTTCCGGTTCCACGAAGACAGACGGCGAAACCAGCGTCTTGCCATACATGATGAGCGAACCGCTATCGGGGGCATCGATGCCCGCTATGATGCGCAAAAGCGAAGTCTTGCCGCAGCCTGAATGTCCGACAAGGCAGATGATTTCACCGGGCTGAATATCGAGCGAAATATTGTCCAGCGCGCGCACATTTCCAAACTGACGACTGACACCTGAAAGCGTCAGCGCAGCACTGATACCATTTTCTATGTCTCCATGTTGCAGGCTGGATGCGTCCATATCTGAAACCGTTACTGATTTTGCAAGCCGGGGCTACAAATGCACTTGGACCGGAATGCCATAAAAAACAAGACCGATACAATCAGGAATTGGCGCTTTCTTCATCAAAGGCTTGCGTTCTTAACATTCAAAAGCAGTGATTAACCATTGATAATACTTAATAAAAATCCGTGCCGGATGTTCTATGCGGCCTATCAGCTCTTTTAAAGAATACCCCAGGCGCGGAAACGACCCCGGCCCGTTATCTCGCGCAGATTCAAATCGGCAATCAATTTCAAAGCACCCTGCTGCGTAACCGCGAGTTCTTTTTCGACCATCTGGCTGGAAACCAGCGGGTTTCGCATCATCATATCGATAAGCTGCGGCAGGCGCGAATTGGAACGGCGACCTTTGAGTTTAAGCTGCATCTGCTCACGCGCCAGCATGAGCCGGTCATGCTCCTTCATGCCCGCATCCGCTGTTTCTACCATTGCAGAAAGAAATGTCTTCAACCGCGTCAGCCGATTGGTGGAACGTCTTTCATCGGGACGCTTTGTCCGCAAACCGAGGCTGATTGCTGGCAAATGCCCCGCAGCAATTCCCGATTGCCGCAGATAAGAGGCTGTAAATATTCGCCCGATCCACGCGGAACGCTGCACCACTTCCGCAGAAAACCATGCATCATGCATGAGAGCGGCCCGCAAAAGCACTGGTAGAGAAGAGGTGCGCGCAAAACCTTCCTGCCACTCTTGCAGTCGCTCCTGCTCATCCCAGTCCTCGTCATAAAGCAACGAATCCATTTCGGCTGGCGTGGTTCTGGAGTTGGACGCGGGCGTGGATTTGACGGCCCCCTTGAGCAAAGCATCCGTGCGCGCGAGCAAGGCATCCACATCGTTAAACAGCGAATCCGCCTCTTCATTGTTTTCGGGTTCGGCTCCCTCTTCAATTGTGGGAGCTTCCACATGGAAATTTCGCCCAAGCAATTGCTGGATTCCTGCCGGGCTGAGAGCCCAGCCGGGCGCGCGACCCATGATCTGGCGGCGCAAACGCACCACGGCATGGCCAACGGTCAGCGCATGGCTCGGTGTCCGGCTGTCCATCAAGGCATCATGCAGAACGAGGTCTTCGAGATGAATAAGCTCGCCTTCCAGCCACATCGAAGCGACGGCATCATGCATATGCAGGCGCTGTATCATTCCCTCGCGAATTGGCGAGCGCGCCAGTCTTTCATCGAGCCTTGCCAGTGCAGCCGTCGCATCGGCTACGGGAACCAAAAGCTCTTCAAGCGGCAAAGTGTCCAAATCATAAGCCATGTCCTGCATATCGCAGCCGACGGCGGAAAAAAGCAAACAAAATTGGCGTATTGGGCGAGTTTCACACTGCGGTTTTCCAACCTTGCGCCAAATAACAAGGCGGCCCGAAAGCCGCCTTTGCATTTTTCAGATCGATGAACGATCAACCGATCGCCATCAGGCTGGCATTGCCGCCTGCTGCCGTCGTATTGATCGAGGTCGAAACTTCCTCAAGCAGCCAGTTCAGGCAATAGGCGTTCGGATTGACCGCCAGTTGCTCCAATGAGGCCGCCTGAGTGAGAACCAAAGGCCCCGGAAGTTCGGCGATCTTGCGGTTTATTTCCACCAGCCCTTCGCCCTCGCCTTCCACAAGCGCACCGGAAAAGGGCGCGTCCGCCTGCCAGTCTTTCGTCCAGACGATGCGGGCGGCGACACTTGCAGGCAGGCCCTTCAACAGACTCCGAAGCCCCGATGTTTCATCGATGACCGCAATATTGCCGGTGGCGAGCGCCGCCGTCAACTGGCGATAAAGACCAATTTCCGTCTGGGGAACGAGCAAAATGCGTCCACGGGGATGAAGCGCATAGAGATTGCGTTCACCCACCGGGCCGGGCAGCTCAATATCGAGACCCAGTGCCGATGCGCTTCCGGTTTCGCGGGCATCCTGCGCCAGATTGTTCATACCGCGCTGACCAAGCCATTTGGCGAAATCCTTGAGTGCGGCATCGCTGTGAACGGAGTTGAGACGCGGCGGAATCGGCGCTGTTTCAACCAGACGCCCGAGATAGAGCGGCCCACCCGCTTTTGGTCCCGTACCGGACAAGCCGCGACCGCCGAATGGCTGCACACCAACAACGGCGCCGATGACATTGCGGTTGATATAGACATTGCCGACCCGGACCAGATCGGTCACATGGGCAATCGTCTCATCAAGACGGGTATGCAGGCCGAATGTCAGGCCATAGCCGGTCGCGTTAATGTCATCGATCAGGCGATCCATATCATCACGCTTATAACGGACCACATGCAGAACGGGGCCGAAAACCTCGCGCTTGAGATCGCGCAGGGAATTGATTTCGATAATCGTCGGCGCGACGAAAGTGCCGTCTTTGGTTTCAGGCCCAAGCGGAAGCTGCTCGACCTTGCGGCCAAGATCGCGCATGCCCTGAATATGCGTTTCAATAATGGTTCTGGCTTCATCGGTGATAACCGGGCCAATATCCACATTGAGCCGGTCGGTACGTCCGATGGAGAGTTCCCGCAACGCGCCCTTGAGCATGGTGAGAATGCGCTCTGCGACATCTTCCTGCAGGCAGAGAACGCGCAGCGCCGAACAACGCTGTCCCGCACTGTCGAATGCCGAGGCGATCACATCGAACACGACCTGCTCGGCCAGTGCAGAGGAATCGACGATCATCGCATTCTGCCCGCCGGTTTCCGCAATCAGTGGGATCGGCTTGCCATTGGCAAGCAGGCGTGAAGCAAGCTGCGCCTGAATAAGCCGTGCAACTTCCGTCGAGCCGGTAAACATCACGCCGCATGTTTCAGGCGCCGCCACAAGCGCCGCACCGATGCGCCCGTCGCCCGGCAGAAGCTGCAATGCATCAGCCGGAACACCCGCTTCATGCAATATGCGGACCCCTTGCGCGGCAATCAGCGGCGTTTCTTCGGCAGGCTTGGCCAGCACGGGATTGCCCGCGACAAGGGCTGCTGCAACCTGTCCTGTAAAGATTGCCAGCGGAAAATTCCATGGGCTGATGCAGACAATCGGGCCAAGCGGCTTGTGTGACGTACCAAGCGTCCGCCGGGTCTGTTCGGCGTAATAACGCAGGAAATCAATCGCCTCGCGCACTTCAGCAATCGCATTGGGCATCGACTTGCCCGCTTCGCGCATGATGAGACCAAGCAAGACAGCCATATCGCGCTGCATGATGTCAGCCGCACGTTCAAGACAGGAAGCACGCTCCACGGGCGCAATCATTGACCAGCTTGCCATGGCCTTTTGCGCAACCGACATGGCCTTGGCGACATCGCCCTCGGCAATTTCCGTCACCGTGCCGACCACGTCATTGCGATCACCCGGATTGAAAACCGACCGGCTTGTGCCGTCGACTTTTACGCCGGCCATCTGCGGTTCGGCTGTCCATGCGCGTGTGGCGCTTTCCTTGAGAACCTTGCTCAGTTCCGCAAGCGTCACCTCATTGGACAGGTCAAAACCTGCGGAATTCCTGCGGGCGCCATAAAGATTTTCCGGCAGGGCAATCTGGTCATGGTGTGCTCCGACAACCGTCATTGAGCGGACGACCTCCACCGGATCGGCGACCAGTTCATCAACGGAAACGCTCTTGTCGCCGATACGATTAACGAATGAAGAATTCGCCCCATTTTCAAGAAGGCGGCGAACCAGATAGGCAAGCAAGGTTTCATGGGTGCCAACGGGCGCGTAAATTCGCGCCGGGCGACCGAGCTTGTTCGATCCGACCACTTCGTCATAGAGCGGCTCGCCCATGCCATGCAGGCACTGGAACTCGTATTTTCCGGATTTGAAATCGGGACCGGCCAGATGATAGATCGTCGCCAGCGTCTGTGCATTGTGGGTGGCAAATTGCGGGAAGACGACATCGCTTGCAGCCAGCAGCTTGCGCGCGCAGGCGATATAGGAAACGTCGGTGTGAACCTTGCGCGTGAAAACGGGGAAGTCTTCAAGACCCTCCACCTGCGCCCGCTTGATTTCAGCGTCCCAGTAAGCGCCTTTAACAAGGCGAACCATAATGCGGTGATCGGTCCGGCGGGCCAGATCGATAATGAAATCAAGCACAAAGGGGCAACGCTTGCCATAGGCCTGCACCACGAAGCCGATGCCTTCCCAACCGGCAAGGTCGGGATCTTCGCAAAGGCTCTGCAAAAGATCGAGCGAAAGCTCCAGACGATCCGCTTCCTCGGCATCGATATTGAGGCCGATATTGTATTTCTTGGAAAGCACCGCCAGCGCTTTCACCTTGGGCAGAAGCTCGCCCATGACGCGCTCGGCCTGCGCCCGCGCATAACGCGGATGCAGCGCGGAAAGCTTGATTGAAATGCCCGGCCCGTCATAAATGCCGCGACCTGCCGATGCCCGGCCAATCGCGTGAATGGCGTTTTCATAATCCTTGTAATAGCGCTCGGCATCGGCTGCAGTGGTCGCGGCCTCCCCCAGCATATCATAGGAATAACGGAAACCGCGCTCTTCCAGCGACTTGGCGCGCTTGAGCGCTTCTTCTATGGTTTCGCCTGTGACGAACTGCTCGCCCATCATGCGCATGGCCATATCAACGCCGCGACGGATGACCGGCTCGCCGCAACGGGCGATCAGGCGGTTCAATGCAGCAGACAAGCCGCTATCATTGACGGTATTGGTCAGCTTGCCGGTGACGACAAGCCCCCACGTCGCTGCATTGACGAACAGCGAGCGACCACCGCCGACATGGGATTTCCAGTCGCCATTGGAAATCTTGTCGCGAATGAGCGCATCGCGCGTCGCCATATCCGGAATACGCAGCAAGGCTTCGGCAAGGCACATCAGCGCCACGCCTTCCTGGCTGGAAAGTGAATATTCATGCACCAGACCTTCGACTCCGGTGCCTTTATGCTTGGCGCGCAGCGCTTCGATCAGCTTTGTCGCTGTCGCGCGGATCTGCCTGACCGTATCTTCCGGCAAGGCCGCCTGTTCGACAAGCGCTGTCACGCATTCCGCCTCAGGCATGCGATATGCGGCGGTGATTGCCTGGCGCAGCGGGTCTTGCTCGCGGATCGGCGGCGCAAAATTCTGAAAAACAGCGGCTTTGGAAACGGTATTCTTATCGGTCATGGTGCACTGCTCACAAGGAAACGGTTCCCGAATGGCTACAGGATACCTCTATTTGGCTTTAGATGGACATTATCATTGCTGCATGAACCATTCTGCCTTGATTTAATGATTATAAAGGCTATCAGGTCTTATTATTCGATAATTTAAAGGCATTATGGATGAAAAAACTCGATTCAATGGACGATCTGGATCAGTTCGATCGTCGTATCATCGAAGTGCTCAGCGAAGACGGACGTATCCCGGTTACAGAGCTGTCAAAAAAAGTCGGCCTTTCCAAGACGCCATGTCAGGCGCGGCTCAAAAGACTGGTCGATGAGGGCTATATTCTCGGCTTTCGCGCGGCGATTGATCCTGAAAAGCTGGGGCTCGACCACATCGCCTTTACCACGGTAAAGCTTTCCGACACGCGCGAAGCAGCCCTTGGCGCATTCAATGCAGCCGTTCGCAAAATACGCGAAGTCGAGGAGTGCCATATGATCGCAAGCTCCTTCGACTATCTGCTGAAAGTCAGAACACCCAATATAAGGCGCTATCGTGAGGTGCTGGGCGAGAAAATCTCCAGCCTGCCCAATGTGGCGAGCACTTCGACCTTCGTTGTCATGGAATCGGTCAAGGATAACCGCCCGGTCAGGGTCTATCCGGGCGCATTATGAAACTCTTCAAAGCGTCTCGCCTGCGAGATAAAGCTGGAGCGTCTTTTCCGTGCCGTCCTGCCAGATGCGCCGCAACGCCGACGAAAAAGCTTCTGCATAGGCAGGGCTGGATGCAAGCGTTCCGAAAATATCCTCCATCTCAAGCCATTTTACCGGATTGTCCCTGGCAAGCTTCGCCTGTTTCACCAAACGATCCCATGAAGGATCGTTCGGCTCGATGAGTGCACCACTATCGGTCGTGCCAAAACAATAGCGGCACCAGAATGCCGAAACGAGCGCAAGGCCAGTGACCGGCTCACCCTTTGCCACGCGGTCGGATACCGTGGGCAGAATGAATTTCGGCTGACGATTGGAGCCATCGAGGCAAAGACGCCGGATCGTGTCGCCGATGCTCGGATTGGCAAAGCGTTTGTCGATCAGGACGCGATAATCGTCCAGAACCGTGTTGGGTACGGGCGGGACTTCCGGGATGATTTCGTCTTTGGTGAGCTTTTCCAGATAGCGGCGGATCAGCGGGTGCTCCATGGCTTCATGGACGAAATGAATATCGAGCAGCCCGCCCGGATAGGCGATTGCCGCGTGTCCGCCATTGAGAATGCGAATTTTCATCAGCTCATAGGCTGAAACCTCACTGGAGAATGTGACGCCGACCTTATGCAGAGCAGGACGTCCGTTAGGGAAATTATCCTCCACCACCCATTGTTTGAAACTTTCGCAGAATACCGGCCAGCCATCATCAACGCCGAACTCCTGTGCTGCAATTTCGCGCTCGCGTGCACCGGTAGCGGGCGTGATGCGATCGACCATGGAATTGGGAAATGCGACATTGGCGCTGATCCAGTCGGCAAATTCCGGGTCGCTGAGTTTTGCAAGGCCGACAACCGCATCCTCCGTCACATGGCCATTGCCCGGAATATTGTCGCATGACATCACCGTGAACGGCTCGACGCCTTGCAGTTTACGCAGTCTGAGCGCCTGAACAATCAGGCCGAACACTGTTTCGGGCTTATCAGGGTTGACACTGTCGGCGACAATATCGGGATGCGCCGTATCGAAATGCTGGCTCGCGGGATCGATATAATAGCCCCCTTCGGTGATCGTCATGGACACGATGCGAATATCGGGCGAGGTCAGATACGCCATGAGGGCCTTGCGGCCCTCATCGGTGGAAATCGTCACATAATCGATCATCGCGGCGGTGATGCGCGCTTGCGAATGTTCTGCTTCCTGATCGACGACGGTGGTGAGCCAATCCTGCGCCTTGAGAATATCGCGCATCCTGTCGTCGCTTTCGCGAACGCCCGCACCGACCAAAGCCCAATCATGATCGAGGCCAAGTCCGAACAGATCGTCAAGATAGACAGCCTGATGGGCGCGGTGAAAATTGCCGACGCCAAAATGCACGATTCCCGGCTTCAACTCCGCCGGATCATAGGCCGGCTTATGCACCTTGGCGAAGCTTTTGAGCGTTGCGTGCGAGAGTTTGGTCATGACTGCTCCCTTTTATCCCGGCATTGTAGCCTTAACTCATGCCATCCAGTTTCCGCCATCGACACCGAAGGTCTGCGCCAGAATATAATCGCTGTCGGAAGAAGCAAGGAAGACGGCCATTCCGGTAATATCTTCAGGGGTCGCAAAGCGTCCGATCGGAACCGACCGGGCAACGGCAGCTTTCTTCTCGCCCGGTTTCAGCCCTTCCCATTTGGCGAAATTCGCATCCACTACGTCCCAATGCTCGCCATCGACGACGCCGGGCGCAATCGCATTGACCTGAATGCCGTGCTTGACCAGAGCGAGTGCTGCCGATTGCGTGGCGGAAATCATCGCCGCCTTGGACGCACAATAAAACGTCACCAGAGCCTCACCGCGGCGACCCGCCTGGCTTGCCATATTGATGATCTTGCCGCCGCGCTTGTGTTTGATCATGACATTGGAAACCGCCTTCATCATGAAAAGCGGCCCCTTGAGATTGATATTGAACACGCGCTCATAGCTGTCTTCGGTGATCTCGTTGATCGGGGCCATGTCAAAGATTGCGGCATTATTGACCAGAATATCGATGCCGCCATATTCCGCATCCACATCCGCCACGACTTTTTCAATCTGGGCGAGATCCGTCACGTCGAGCCTGACGGCTTTGACCATCGGGCCGATTTCACGCGCCGCTTCTTCGGCCCGCTCGATATTGATGTCGGCAATAACGACCTTTGCACCCTCTTGCGCATAGGCCCGCGCAAAGCCAAGCCCGATGCCGCGCGCGGCACCTGTGATAAGCGCGACCTTGTCCTTCAATTTCATGGGACTCTCCAGGATAATATCTACAGATGTGATTTCTTTTCCGATAGAATAAGCGGATGGCGTTCATGCCGTTCAAGCGCCAGCCCGTCTGCGCTAAATAAATGCGCATCGGCGGGATCAAAGCCTAGCTTGGCATGCTCATGCGCGCGCGCCTCACTATTGCCTCCCGCTTCGGAAACAAGCAGGCTGCTGGCATTTTCAGAATGCACGTAAAGATAGGTCTCGCCGCCGAGCCGTTCGACCACCATGATTTCCCCTGCAAGCACTCCGCCATCGGCAGGATGCAGATGTTCGGGGCGTATGCCAAGCACCAATGGCGTGCCTTCGGCCACTCCCTCGCCGTCAACAGGCACCTTGATCATCTTGCCATTGCCCAGATGAACGAAAACGCCATCCTTATCGACGGCTCCCGCCTTCACGTCGATGAAGTTCATCGTCGGAGAGCCGATGAAACCGGCTACGAAGCGGTTGACGGGATGATGATACAGCTCCAGTGGAGAGCCGACCTGCTCTACCCTGCCGTCGCGCAGCACCACGATCTTGTGCGCAAGCGTCATGGCTTCCACCTGATCATGGGTTACGTAGATCATCGTCGCATTCAGCCGGTCATGCAGGCGTGCAAGTTCGATGCGCATCTGTATGCGCAAGGCCGCATCGAGATTGGACAGGGGTTCATCGAACAGGAAAATCTTCGGCTCGCGCACCATGGCGCGCCCGATAGCGACACGCTGGCGCTGGCCACCGGAAAGCTGGCGCGGCTTACGGTCCAGAAGCTGGTCGAGCTGCAATGTTTTCGCCACTTCCTCGACCTTGCGGTCGCGCTCCGCCTTCGAAACACCGGCAAGCTTAAGCGCGAAGCCCATATTCTCGCGCACGCTCATATGCGGATAAAGCGCATAGGTCTGAAAAACCATAGCGAGGCCGCGTTCATCCGGCGGCACGTCATTGACCTGCTGGCCGTCGATCATCAACTCGCCGCTGGTGATTTCCTCCAGCCCCGCGATCATGCGCAGGAGCGTCGATTTTCCGGAGCCTGAAGGCCCTACGAAAACCACGAATTCACGATCTGCAATATCGAGATTCACACCCTTTATGACATTGATCGTATCAAAGGACTTGGTGGCGTTATGGAGCGAAAGTGTAGCCATGAGGTTCCCTTTATTTCACGGCGCCGAATGTCAGGCCGCGCACGAGCTGGCGCTGCGTAACCCAGCCGAAAATGAGGATCGGGGCGATGGCGAGCGTGGACGCTGCCGAAAGCTTCGCCCAGAAAAGTCCTTCAGGCGAGGAAAATGACGCAATAAATGCGGTGAGCGGCCCTGCCTGCGAGGCAGTCAGATTGAGGCTCCAGAAGGCTTCGTTCCAGCACAGGATGATGGAAAGAAGCGCTGTGGAGGCAATGCCCGGCAGGCTCAGCGGCAACAGAAGATAGCGTACCTGCTGTCCGACCCCCGCGCCATCCATCCGGCCCGCTTCAAGAATTTCATGCGGCACTTCCTTGAAGAAGGAATAGAGCATCCAGACCACGATGGGCAGATTGGAAAGGGTGAAGATGATGATAAGGCCGGTGCGGGTGTCCAGCAGCCCTGCATCGCGAGACAGAAGATAGATCGGCACCAGAACGCCGACGGCGGGCAGCATTTTGGTGGAAAGCATCCACAGCAGCAGATCCTTGGTGCGCTTGCCCGGAAAGAAAGCCGCCGCATAGGCTGCGGGCACTGCAATGATCAGTGAAAGGATCGTCGCACCAAGGCTTTCGACCACACTGTTCATGGCATAATGGAAATAGTCGGCACGCTGGTTGACGGCCGCGAAATTTTCGAGCGTCGGCTCGAAGAAGAGTTTTGGCGGCGCCACCGCATCGATTTCCGTCTTGAATGCTGCAAGCAGCATCCAGAAAATTGGAAAGAACATCAGGATAGCCACGGTCCAGCCGATAATTCCGGCGGAGACTACGGCCTTGTTGATCTTGCGCTTTGCAGCCATTGTCAGTCTCCTTTCCTCAATTATCCAGGTTTCGCGCGACGGTGCGAATGAGAAAAATCGCAACCACATTGGCAAGGATGATGGCAATTACGCCAGCCGCCGAAGCCCCGCCAATATCCCATTGCAGAAGCGCTTTAAGATAGATGAAATAGGTCAGTGTCGTGGTTGCGATACCCGGGCCGCCTGAAGTGGTAACGAGAATTTCGGCAAAGATCGCCAGAAGGAAGATCGTCTCGATCATAATGACGACCGAGATCGGGCGCAGCAGATGCGGCAGGATCATGTAATAGAACATCGCCAGTCCCTTGGCGCCATCAAGGCGCGCTGCCTCCATCTGCTCCCGGTCCAGCGACTGCATGGCGGTCATCAGGATCAGCGTCGCAAAGGGCACCCATTGCCATGAAACGATCAAAATGACGGATGCCATGGGAAATTGTGCAAACCAGTCAATCGGCGGCATTCCGAAACTGCGCGCGATGAATGCGAAAAGCCCATTGACCGGATGCATCAGAAGATTTTTCCAGATCAGCGCGGAGACGGTCGGCATTACGAAGAAAGGCGCGATCACCAGAAGCCGCGCTATATTCTTCCCCCAGAAATCCTGATCGAAAAGAACCGCGAAAAAAACGCCGAGCACTATCGAAATGACCAATACTGAGATGACAAGTATCAATGTATTGACGATTGCGGACCACAGCCCCGGATCGGCCAGCAGGAACTTGTAGTTTGAAAATCCGGCAAAGCCGGTGACGAATGGGTTGATGAGATTGTAATACTGGAACGAAAACCAGAGCGTCATTGCCAGCGGCACGATCATCCATAAAAGCAGCAGGATGACAGCGGGTGCAAGCAGCGGGCCGGTGCGAACATTGCGGCGCGATTTTCGTGCAAACCGCGATCCGCTACCGGCGGCAAACATCTGGCTTGTCGGCATGATGGATATTTCCTCCCTTGTTCGCCATTGCCTCCGGCAGCAATGCAGATTTGCGAAGAAGCAGACCTGCCGCCGCCTCCACAGAGCGGCAGGTCAAGCGCTCAGGCTTACTTGATGTAACCTGCCTGCTTCATGATCTGCTCAGTCTGGCGCTGCGCACTGTCGAGTGCTGCGTCAACGCTTTGCTGTCCGGCCACGGCGGAAGAAATGGCCTGTCCGACAATCGTGCCGATCGCCTGAAATTCAGGGATAGCGACGAACTGGATGCCCGTATAGGGAACAGGATCCCGGGTCGGCTTGGTCGGGTCTGCGGATTCAATGGCCTTGAGGACCGTATCCGCAAATGGCGCCGCTTCCTTGTATTTCTCGTTGGCATAGGTCGACTGACGCGTACCCGGCGGCACCGCTACCCAGCCTTCCTTTTCGCCGACCAGTTCGACATATTGCTGTGATGTCGCCCATTTGAGGAACGACTTGGCCGCTTCCGCCTTCTTGGTCGAAGCCGGAATGGCAAGATTCCAGGACCATGCCCATGCCGAACCATTCGGCGTTACCTCAACGGGCGCCTTGGTGAAGGCGACCTTGTCGGCAACCTGGCTTTGATTGGGATCATAGATGCGACCGGCGGCGGAAGTGGCGTCGATCCACATCGCACAATGGCCGGTGGAGAAGAGGGCCTGATTTTCGTTGAAGCCGTTGGAGGTAATTCCGGGAGGGCCAGCTTCCTTCATCAGCTCGACGTAAAAGTTGATCGCCTTTTTCCATTCGTCCGAATTGATCTGCGGATTCCATTCCTCATCGAACCATCGCCCGCCGAAAGTATTCACGAGCGTACCCAGATAGGCCATGTTTTCGCCCCAGCCCGGCTTGCCGCGCAGGCAAAGGCCATATTGCTCTTTCGACTTGTCGGTGAGCTTGGTGGCGAATTCCTTGATCTGCTCATAAGTCGGCTCGTCAGGCATGGTCAGGCCCGCGGCTTCGAACAGGTCCTTGCGGTAAAGCGTGAACGAGCTTTCCGCATAGAAAGGCACGGCATAGAGCTTGTCATCAACCGTCAGACCGGCGCGGACAGGCTTGATGAGATCGTCGTAATTATAATCGTCTCCAAGATCATCGACGGAAAGAAGCCACCCGGCTTTGCCCCAGATCGGCGTTTCATAGCCGCCAATGGTCAGAATATCGAACTGGCCGCTCTTGGTCGCGATGTCTGTGGTCACGCGCTGGCGCAGCACGTTTTCTTCCAGCACCACCCAGTTGATCTTGTTGCCGGTTTCCTTTTCCCACTCCGGCGAGAGCTTCTGCATGATGATCATGTCGCCGTTATTGACGGTGGCAATCGTCAGTTCTTCAGCCGAAGCCGCCCCGGCGATCAGGGCAAGCGCCGCCACCGAGCCGATCAGCCCTATTGCATGAGATTTGGTCCGCATCTCGTCTCCTCCTTTACGAATGCATAACAAATACCTTACATGTGTAAACTTTATCGCGTGCATATCCGCCGCTTGTCAAGCAGGGGTACACATTTCGCCTTCCAAAGCAGATCGCCCTTCGTCCCGATTATCGCGGGGTAATTTGCGCCGCGCCCCGCCTCCTCTTCTTTTGCGGCAAAGTCTAACACATCTCGAATATAGCTGCATCAAACTATGCTGATCATTTGCGCGCTTGACGTTTCGACCGGCCTTTGCCAGCTTGCTGGAGTTGGCAAGACTACCAGACTCTTGAAATCTTTAAAAAATACATGTGCCGATCTTCATGGTTTGCGAAAACAGGCTAAAAGGTTTCGCAGCCGCAGGGACCGGCAATCATGCAATGACCATACGCGGCAAGTGGCGTCGGGACGATGAGACAGGACAAGGATGTGCGCAAGAATATCCGCACCATGGAAGATTTTTCGGATTTCGTCGGACTGTCCCGTCCGACCGTTTCCAAGTATTTCAACGACCCCGCGTCCGTCCGGCCGAAGACCCGCGCGAGAATTGAGACTGCGATAAAACAGTCCGGTTTCCGGCCCAATCTTTTCGCCGTCAACCTGAACCGGCGCCGCACGACAATATTGGGCATCATCATCCCCAACCAGCTTGACCATTTCTATATGGCCATGACGCGTAAGCTCCAAAGCCTCGCCGAGCAGCGGGGCTATCTGGCCATTGTGCTCTCGTCGGACGGCAAGCCGGAACTCGAAATGCGCGCCATCGAAACCCTGCGCTCGCTCAACGTAGCCGGTGCAATCATTGCACCGCTTGGCGAACAGTCCCAGCATGCAGCACTCGCTCGCCTTGCTTCCGATGTGCCGATTATCTACGTCGACTCTCCGCTCGACAACAACTCGCCATTTGTCGGAACCGATAATCTGAAATCCTTCCATCTGATCGTCGATTATCTGTGCCGTTCAGGGAGCGAACCTTGTTATTTCGCGATGCCGGATGTGAATAATAATGCGCTCAAACGTCAGCACGCCTATTGCGCGGCGATGGAAAAACTTGGGGCAGAACCGCGCATCGTGGAGCTGCAACCGGCCAATAGCTGGGATTTTGAGCAATATGCCTTTGAGCAAGCGGCGCATATCTTGCGAGAAAAAGGCGGTTTCCCCACCAGCACGATCCTTTGCGCGAATGATCGTATCGCTTTCGGCGTCATGGCGGCAGCGTGGCAGGCGGGACTGAAAGTCGGGAGACTTAAAGACTGCGATATTCGTATTGCCGGACATGATAATAATCCGCTTTCCGAATATTGCTGCCCTCCACTGACCACCGTGGCACAGGACTATAATGAAATAAGTCGCCTCGCCATGGATTTATTGTTTCGCACACTTGGCGAAGCTGCGGGTTCTCAGGCGAACCCGCCAGATAGCACGCGCATTCTGCTCAATGCGGAAATCAAGCTGCGAATGTCTGCCTGACCAAGCCCGGATGGCTGGCTCTATTCCGCAGCGATTTTTGCCAATTGCGTCATGATGACGGCAGAACCGTTGAGGCGCTTCTCCGGCGTCGCCCAGTCGCGGATGAAGACGATGCTCTGATCCGGCCTGATCTTCGCCATGGAGCCCTGTTCGCCGATCATCTTCACCAGCCCGACCGGATTGGCGAAGGTCGCATTGCGGAACTGGATAACCACGCCTTTCGGTCCGGCATCGAGTTTTTCGACATTCGCCCTGCGGCAGAGCGCTTTGATGTAGACGATCTTGAGCAGGTGCTGCACTTCTTCCGGCAAGGGACCGAAACGGTCGATAAGTTCTGCACCAAAGGCGTCAATATCCTGCGGCTCTTCCAGATCGGCCAGACGACGATAAAGGCCGAGGCGCAATTGCAGGTCGGGCACATAGCTGTCCGGTATCATCACCGCTGTGCCAATCGCAATCTGCGGCGACCACTGGCTGTCCTCGACCTCGACCGAACCCTTGAGCGTCGCGACCGCTTCTTCCAGCATCTGCTGATAAAGCTCGAACCCGACTTCCTTGATATGGCCGGATTGCTCTTCGCCGAGCAGATTGCCCGCGCCGCGAATATCCATATCGTGGCTGGCAAGCTGGAAGCCCGCGCCAAGCGTATCGAGCGATTGCAGCACTTTCAGCCGCCGTTCCGCGGTCTGGGTCAACATCTTTCCCGCCGGAAGCGTGAACAGCGCAAAGGCGCGCTGTTTGGAACGCCCGACGCGCCCGCGCAACTGGTAAAGCTGCGACAGGCCGAACATATCCGCCCGGTGCACGATCATCGTATTGGCCGTTGGAATATCCAGTCCCGATTCCACGATGGTCGTGGAAAGCAGCACGTCATATTGTCCGTCGTAAAAGGCATTCATGATGTCATCGAGCACGCCCGGCGCCATCTGGCCATGTGCCACCGCAACTTTGAGTTCGGGTACATGTTCTTTCAGAAAATCTTCGATTTCCGCAAGATCGGCGATGCGCGGGCAGACATAAAAACTCTGCCCGCCGCGATAGCGCTCGCGCAGCAGCGTTTCGCGGATAACCAGCGGGTCGAAAGGCGAAACGAAGGTGCGCACGGCCATGCGATCCACCGGCGGCGTGGTAATCAGCGAAAGCTCGCGCACCCCCGTCAGTGCAAGCTGCAAGGTGCGCGGAATGGGCGTTGCCGAAAGCGTCAGCACATGTACGTCGGATTTCAACTCTTTGAGCCGTTCCTTGTGCTTGACGCCGAAATGCTGTTCTTCGTCGATGATCAGCAGGCCAAGATTCCTGAACCGGATCGAATTGCCAAGCAGCGCATGCGTACCCACGACAATATCGACTGTCCCCTCTTCCAGTCCCTTCTTGGTTGCTGCAAGTTCCTTTGCGCCCACAAGCCGCGATGCATGCGCCACATTGATCGGCAATCCATGGAAACGCTTGGAAAAGGTCTTGAAATGCTGGCGGGAAAGCAGCGTCGTCGGCACCACCACCGCCACCTGCACGCCGCTCATCGCAGCGATAAAGGCGGCGCGCAAGGCTACTTCCGTCTTGCCAAAACCGACATCGCCGCAAATGAGGCGATCCATCGGCTTTCCTTCGGCAAGATCGTCTGCGACCGCTTCAATGGCGGTTAGCTGGTCATCGGTTTCGTCATAGGGAAAGCGCGCGGCAAACTCGGCATAAAGTCCCTCTGGCGGCGTCATCACCGGCGCGCCGCGCATCTGGCGTTCGGCGGCAATCTGGATCAGATGACCGGCAATTTCCAAGAGCCGCTTCTTGAGCTTGGCCTTGCGTGCCTGCCATGCGCCGCCACCCAGCTTGTCGAGAACGGCATCGGAGCCTTCCGATCCATAGCGCGACAAAAGCTCGATATTTTCAACCGGCAGGAACAGCCGATCATCGCCCGCATAATGGATTTCAAGGCAATCATGCGGCGCTCCGACTGCGGTGATCGTCTTGAGGCCGATAAAGCGGCCGATACCATGATCGACATGAACGACAATATCGCCCGCATTGAGCGAGGCGACTTCAGAGATGAAATCCTGATCGCGCTTGCGGCGCTTCGAGCGCCGGATCAGCCGGTCGCCGAGAATATCCTGCTCGGCAACAACAACGAGATCGCCTGCATCAAAACCGCTTTCGACAGCCAGAACCGCCGCCGTTACCTTGTCGCGCGAAAGCGCCTTGACGGTTGCAAGCCGGTCAACAGTCTCGATTTTCTCAAGACCATGTTCGTCCAGCACCTGAAGCAGACGGTCCAGCGAGCCTTCCGACCAGGCGGCGACCACAACTTTTCTGCCAGCCGCGCGCAGTTCGGCAATGTGCTTCACGACGGCTTCGAACAGATTGACGTCCGTTGCGGCGCGCTCTTCGGCAAAGCTGCGGCCCTTATGCGTATCCGCATGCAGAATTTTCCGGCCCGTAACGTCCGGCGCGCCAAAGGGCGTCAGATCGATGCGCAAACCCGCAGCCTGCGCCTTGTCTTCCACCTCCTCGGGCGAAAGATAAAGCATTTCCGGTCTGACCGGCTTGTAGGGCACGGCCTCGCTGCCCGTTTCCTTGCCTTCTGCCTGACGCAGCCGCGCCTCATAATGATCCACAACCGTTGCATGGCGCTCGGTCAGCGCCTCATGCACCAGATGATCAAAGACCACCGGCATGCCGCCAGCATGATCGAAGATCGTCTCCAGCTCGTCATAAAATAACGGCAGCCAATGCTCCATGCCCGCAAAACGGCGGCCTTCGCTGATTGCCTGATAGAGCGCATCGTCACGCTGCGGCGCGCCAAACATGGCCACATAATTCTTGCGGAACCGGCTGATCATATCGGGGACAAGCGTGATCTCGCTCATCGGCTGAAGCACGAATTCCTTGCGCGTTCCGGTGGTGCGCTGCGAAGCCGGATCGAAGGCGCGGATCGTTTCCAGCGTATCGCCGAAGAAATCAAGCCGCAGCGGTTCCTCCGCGCCCGGCGCGAAAAGATCGAGAATGCCGCCGCGCACCGCATATTCGCCAATATCGCGCACGGTCGAGACGCGCTCGAAGCCATTGCGCTCAAGCCGGGACGCCAGATCGTTCATATTGAGCTGATTGCCGGGGCGCGCGGAAATGACCTGTTCTTCTATCGCCGCCTGCGGCGGCAGCTTCTGCAAAATGGCATTGGCGGTGGTCAGGATGATTGCCGGATGCGGCGACTTCTTCAAATGCGCCAGCGCACTTAACGCGGCAAGCCTGCGCGCACTGGCATCCGCGCCCGGCGACACGCGATCATAGGGCAGGCAGTCCCATGCGGGCAAATGCAGGACCGGCAGATCAGGCGCAACAAAGCCCAGCACCTGTTCGAGATCAGCAATGCGCTGCCCGTCACGCACAATATACATCACAGGTCCGCGTTCGCCGATCTCTTCCACCAGACGCGCGAGACAGAACGCCTCGAAACCATCGGCAACGCCGTCGATCACGATATGGCGGCTTACACCAGCCGCGACAATGGGCTTGAGACCTAGTTTGCTGAAAACGGGCATTACGGCTCTATCTTAGAATTTTATGCGGTCGCGGAAAGCAACGATGTCGCGGAAAAACGGCGTATCATAGTCGGCGGGAATCGGACTTTCGCCCGTCACCCATTTGAGAAGATCGCGGTCGAGCACTTCGAGAAGATGCTCGAATTCATCAAGTTGCGCATCGGTAAAGCCGACAAGATGCTGGTCGGCATATTGACCGAGAATCAGATCCATCTCCCGCATGCCGCGATGCCAGGCGCGAAACAGAAGCTTGCGACGCCTTACATCGAGATTTTCCCCCGCAAGTGTGCTGCCAGTCATCGTCATCGCGCTCCATTGATAAATCAGTGCCGGTATATAGCATCTGACACGCAAGTGGGAACCCGTTTTAGAGCAAGAACAAAAATAGTACAAAACTATTTCGCGGGCTTGCACATGGAAATAAAGCAGTTAATGCTCCCTGTCATGCGTCCGTCCCTGCTCGATCCGTTTTTCGCTTCTGTTCGCTCGCTTTCCGGCATTGGCCCGAAAGTGGCGGCTTTGCTTGGTAAATTGCTGGGAACCGATGTACCCGGTGCCGAGCCGAAAGTCGGGCAACTTCTCTTCCTGCCGCCGCACAGTGTCATTGACCGGCGCAACCGCCCCGGCATTGCCTTCGCGCAGGAAGGGGCAATCGTCACGCTCGAAGTGGTGATCGACCAGCACCAGCCCGCGCCGCGCGGTCGCAACAATGTGCCCCATCGCGTCTTTGCTCATGACGATACCGGTGAAATCGCCCTCACCTTCTTTCACGCGCAAGTGCCATGGCTGGAGAGAATGCTGCCGGAAGGAGAAACCGTCGTGGTTTCGGGCAAGGTGGAATGGTTCAATGGCCGCGCCTCGATGGTGCACCCGGACTATATCGCCAGTCTTGAGGATTCCGCCAGCCTGCCGATGGTCGAGCCCGTCTATCCGCTGACCGCGGGTCTTTCGTCCAAAACGCTTGCGCGCGCCGTCAAGGAAGCCCTTACCCGCGTGCCGGAACTCCCCGAATGGATCGATGGGCCTTTGCTTGCCCGCGAGCGTTTTGCGGATTTTCGCACAGCGCTCAACACGATGCATCTGCCCGAAGACCCAGGCGATATTGCGCTGGAAGGCATTACGAGACGCAGGCTTGCCTATGACGAATTTCTGGCCGGTCAACTGGCACTGGCACTTGTTCGTGCCAGGACGCGGCGGCTTTCGGGGCGTCCGCTTGACGGAACAGGCCGCATCATTGCCGAAATCATGCGCCACCTGCCTTATCGGTTGACGGCAAGTCAGGACCGGGCGGTGCGCGAAATCATTGCCGATCTCAAATCGCCCGAGCGTATGCTGCGGCTTTTGCAGGGCGATGTGGGGTCGGGCAAGACAGTCGTAGGATTGCTTGCAATGGCGCATGCCGCCGAATCAGGCGGGCAATCGGCGCTGATGGCGCCAACGGAAGTTCTCGCGCGCCAGCATTTTGCGACCATTGCGCCGCTGGCCGAAAAGGCGGGACTGAAAGCAGCACTTTTAACAGGCCGCGAAAAAGGGCGTGATCGCAATGTAGTGCTGGAAGGACTGAAAAGCGGCGAGATCGACATCATCATCGGCACCCATGCGCTGTTTCAGGAAAAAGTCGAATATCACGATCTGGTTCTTGTCATCATCGATGAGCAGCACCGTTTCGGTGTGCATCAACGTCTGATGCTGACCGCCAAAGGGGCTGCGCCGGATATGCTCGTCATGACCGCGACGCCTATTCCGCGCACGCTCGTTCTCACCGCTTTTGGCGATATGGACGTATCAAAACTGACCGAAAAACCCGCCGGACGGCAGCCGATCACCACGGCAATCCTGCCCATGGAGCGTATGGGGGAACTGGTGGAGCGTATTGCAAAGGCCGTAGCCGACGGCCAGAAAATCTACTGGATCTGCCCGCTGGTCGAGGAATCCGAAGTCGTTGAACTGACTTCCGCCGAAGAACGCTTTGAATCTCTGAAATCTGTCTTCGGCAATAAAATCGGCCTGATCCATGGCCGCATGAATGGCGCGGAGAAAGACGAGGCCATGCGCGCCTTCAAGCAGGGCGAAACGCGGCTTCTGGTGGCCACCACCGTCATTGAGGTCGGCGTCGATGTGCCGGATGCGACGATTATCGTCATCGAACATGCCGAGCGCTTCGGCCTGTCGCAATTGCACCAGTTGCGCGGGCGCGTGGGGCGCGGCGACAAGCCGTCCACCTGCCTGCTGCTTTATAAGGGGCCACTGGGCGAGGTCGGCCAGGCACGGCTGAAAGTGATGCGCGAAACGGAAGACGGTTTCCGCATTGCCGAGGAAGATTTGAAACTGCGCGGCGAAGGTGAGTTGCTCGGAACCCGCCAGTCGGGCACGCCGGGATTTCGGCTCGCTTCCATCGAGGCGCATGGTGATCTGCTGGAAATCGCGCGCAAGGATGCCCGCTATATTCTGGCAAGCGATCCCGATCTTGAGAGCGAGCGCGGGCAGGCGCTGCGCGTGCTGCTCTATCTCTTCGGACGGGACGAGGCCATCCGGCTGTTGCGGGCCGGATAGCAAAATGGCCGCAAATTGCGGCCATCGTTGTCAGCCTATGATATTTTATTCCACCGTTACCGACTTTGCCAGATTGCGTGGCTGGTCGACATCCGTGCCCATGATGACGGCGGTGTGATAAGCCAGCATCTGGATCGGCAGCGCATAAACAAGCGGCGTAATGAATTCCGGCACGTCGGGCAGGACGATGGTCGCCATCGTGTCGATGCTGGCCGCCTTGGCACCCTTTTCATCGGTAATCAGGATGATGCGTCCGCCGCGTGCCGCCACTTCCTGCATGTTGGAAACGGTCTTTTCATAAAGACGATCCGATGGCGCAATCACGATAACCGGCATGGCTTCATCGATCAGCGCAATCGGGCCATGCTTGAGTTCACCAGCTGCATAGCCTTCGGCGTGGATATAGGAAATTTCCTTGAGCTTGAGCGCCCCTTCCATCGCCAGCGGGAAGGATGTGCCGCGACCCAGATAAAGCACATGATTGACCTTGGCCAGTTCATGACAAACAGTCGCGATTTCCTCTTCCAGCTTGAGCACCTGATTGATGAAACGCGGTGCTTCGGAAAGCTCGCGCACCAGTTCCTGTTCACGCTTGTCGTCAATGACGCCACGTGCCTTGGCAGCAGCGATAGCAAGCGAAGCCAGCGCCGAAAGCTGGCAGGTGAAAGCCTTGGTCGATGCAACACCGATTTCCGGGCCCGCAAGCGTCGGGAAGACGGCATCGGATTCGCGTGCAATGGTCGAGCCGGTGACATTGACCACCGAGGCGATCTTCAGCCCTTGCGATTTGCAATAGCGCAATGAGGCCAGCGTATCCGCCGTTTCACCCGACTGCGAGATGAACATGGCCAGCGTATCTTTCGACAACGGCATTTCGCGATAGCGGAATTCCGAAGCAATATCGCAATCGACCGGCAGGCGCGCGATCTGCTCGAACCAGTATTTGCCGACCGAAGCCGCATAAAAAGCCGTGCCGCAGGCCGAAATCGTCAGACGGTCGATTGTGCTGAAATCGACCCCGACAGCTTCCTGTCGCACCGTGCCCTTTGTGAAATCAAGATAATTGGCGAGCGTATGGGAAATGACTTCCGGCTGCTCGAACATTTCCTTTTCCATGAAGTGGCGGTGATTGCCCTTGGAAACGAGAAAACCCGCGCTTTGCGATTTCTGCACGGGACGTTCGACTTGGCTGTTGGTCTCGTCATAGACGGTGACACCCTTGCGCGTCAGCACCGCCCAGTCGCCATCTTCCAGATAGGCGATGGAATCGGTAAAGGGCGCCAGCGCAATCGCGTCGGAACCAAGATACATTTCACCGTCGCCATAACCAACGGCGAGCGGCGGCCCCTGACGTGCGCCGATCAGCAGTTCTTCGTCGCCATCGAACAGGAAGGCGAGAGCAAAAGCACCGCGCAATTGCGGCAGGCAATCGCGCACGGCTTCAATCGGCGACTTGCCCTTGTCGAGTTCGCGCGTCACCAGATGCGCAACGGCTTCCGTATCAGTTTCGGTCTCGAATGTGTAACCATCGGCTTCCAGCGCAGAGCGTAATTCGGCGAAATTCTCGATAATGCCATTATGCACCACTGCAAGGCGCTTGGTGATGTGCGGATGGGCGTTGCGCTCCACCGGCTTGCCGTGCGTCGCCCAGCGCGTATGGCCGATGCCGATGGTGCCGGGCAACGGCTCACCACCAAGACGCTTTTCAAGGTTCACAAGCTTGCCTTCGGCGCGGCGGCGATCCAGCTTGCCATTTTGCAGCGTGGCGATACCAGCGGAATCATAGCCGCGATATTCGAGCCGTTTCAGGGCATCCACCAGAAGCGGCGCTACTTCGTCTTTTCCGATGATGCCAATGATTCCACACATGGACTGCTCCGATACGTCTTGGGATTATTGCGAGCGATGTAAATGCCCGGCTTTGAAAGGGCAAGAATGGTCTGGTTGTTCTATGATGACAATTTAGCTGCTTTGATGGCGGCATATTTCTCGCGCAGGATTTTCGCGCGGCCTTCCTTACTTTCCTGTCGCGCACGCCCCAGCGCCAGCGCATCGGCCGGCACATTGGCGGTAATCACGCTGCCGGAAGCCACATAAGCATTATCGCCAATCTCGACCGGAGCTACCAGTGAACTGTTGGAGCCGATAAAGGCGTTCTCGCCAATCACCGTCTTGTGCTTGTTATAGCCGTCATAATTGCAGGTGATCGTGCCTGCGCCGATATTGCTCGACGCGCCGATAGTGGCATCACCAATATAGGTGAGGTGATTGATCTTCGCGCCCTTGCCGACCTTGGCATTCTTGACTTCGCAGAAATTGCCAACCTTGGATTTTTCGGCCAGATCAGCACCCGGACGCAACCTTGCGAACGGTCCGATTTCAGCATTCTTACCGATATACGCACCTTCAATATGCGAGAAAGCGTGAATGACCGCACCCGATGCTACATGCGCGCCGGGGCCGAAAAACACATTCGGCTCGATAACGACATCGGCCTCGATCAGCGTGTCATGGCAGAAAAATACCGTTTCAGGCGCAATCATCGTGACGCCCGCAAGCATCATTTCGCGGCGCTTGCGGTTCTGCCAGATGGCTTCTGCTTCGGCCAGTTCGGCGCGATTATTGATGCCGATGACATTATCGAGCGGCACTTCAATCGCCGTCACCTTCAGCCCCTTCGCATGGGCAATGGCCACAATGTCGGTGAGGTAATATTCGCCCTTGGCGTTATCGTTTCCGACCGCGTCAAGCAGCGCCAGCGCATGCTGCCCACGCACCGCCATCAGCCCGCCATTGCAGAAACCGATCTTCTTCTGATCTTCCGTCGCTTCTTTTTCCTCGACGATTGCGACCAGTCGGCCATTTTCCTCGATCAGACGGCCATAGCCATGGGGATTGTCCGGGCGAAAGCCGATGACGACCACGTCGGCGCCATCGGCAAGCTTCGCGCGCGCCGCCTGCAAAGATTGCGCCTCGATGAGCGGCGTGTCGCCAAAGACGATCAGCAGATCGTCATAGCCGCGCTCGATGGCTTCGCGCGCAGCCAGAACCGCATGGGCGGTGCCGAGGCGCTCTTTCTGCTCGAAGGAAGAAACTTCTCCGGCAATTTTCTCGACCGCCCCGCGCACTTCATCGGCACCACGCCCGACGACCAGCGCGACATCGCTTTGTCCTGTCCCCTGCACCGCCTTGACGACATGACAAACCAGCGGCAGTCCGGCCACGCGATGGAGCACTTTCGGCAGGTTCGATTTCATGCGTGTGCCTTCGCCAGCGGCAAGCACGATGGAAAGGCAGGTACGGTCAGTCATCATATCGTCCGTAATTATTGAAGCGCTTATCCGCCCATAGCATCAAAGCGTATATGGAAACTTACAATTGGTCAGCCGAGCCTGCCCAGGGCAGGGAACGTCTCAAGCAGCCAGAACGAAAAGGATTGCATGCCGCCGGTAAGAAACAAGACGCCTGCAACAATGAGAAGTCCGCCCATGGCTTTCTCTACCTTGCCCAGATGAACCCGAAAACGGGACAGGAAGCGCATGAATGCACCCGAAAAAAGAGCGGCGATCAAA
This sequence comes from Falsochrobactrum shanghaiense, assembly GCF_003149535.1. Taxonomy (GTDB): domain Bacteria; phylum Pseudomonadota; class Alphaproteobacteria; order Rhizobiales; family Rhizobiaceae; genus Brucella; species Brucella shanghaiense. The sequence goes on from NZ_QGDB01000002.1 coordinate 569,838, forward strand.
AACGGAATGCCAAGCCCCAGCGAGTAGACCGCCAGCAGCGATGCGCCCTCGCCCACGGTGCTGCTGCCGCCTGCAAGTGTCAGGATCGGCCCCAGAACCGGCCCGATGCAGGGTGTCCAGCCGAAGGCGAAAGCAAGGCCCATGACATAGGCCCCCAGTGGCGAAGCGGGCGCATTACGCGCCTGAAAACGCGCCTCGCGCGAAAGGAATGAAAACCGCAAAAGCCCGAGAAAATTCAGCCCCATCAAAATGATGACAATGCCCGCGACGATGGCGATTTCCTGCTGCCACATGCGCAAAAATGCACCGATTGACGAGGCGCCTGCCCCAAGCGCCACGAAAACCGTCGTAAATCCGAGCACGAAAGAAATTGCGGCAAACGCCAGCGAGCGTCGCTGCCTTGGCGCAGCAGCGATACCCGCCGGGCTGTTGCCCCGGAAGTCTTCGACGCTGACACCCGCCATATAGCAAAGATAGGGCGGCACCAGCGGAAGCACGCAGGGCGAAAGAAACGAAAGCGCACCCGCACCGGCAGCCGTCAAATAGGAAACACTGAGCACCAAAACCTCATTCAAAAAATCGAAGTTGCGCGGAGCCACGCATATCATCTTTTTTACGCATTATCCGGACGCAAAACCGCTACGCGCTTTTGCTGGAAATGCTTGTATAGCGCAACTTCGACTTTACTTTGAACATTTTCAATGCGGCATCTCGTTCATGGGCCAGCTATTCAGGACGAAACCACCTGCAATGTGCGCTTTCCTGCCGTAAGCGCGCTGACGGATGCAACCAGCGCATGGCGGTCAATCCGGAAATGGCGATAAAGATCGCCGATGGTTCCAGTCTGGCCGAAATGCTCGACGCCATGCGGGATCGTGCGATGCCCCGCCACGGCACCAAGCCATGAAAGTGTTGCCGGATGCCCGTCGATTACGGTGACGATGGAGCAATGGTTGGGCAGCGGGTCGAGCAGGGTTTCGATATGGCTTTTTGCAGAGGAATTGCCGCGCGCGCGCTCACGCTGCGCCGCCGTCCAGCCTGCATTGAGGCGGTCTGCAGAAGTTACCGCCAGAACGCCAATGTCACGCCTGAATTCCCCAATCATTCCGGCTGCGGCAATGGCTTCATCGGCGACTGCACCCTGATAGGCGATCACCACCGAGCAATTGGGGCCGGGCTTGCGCAGCCAGTAAGCGCCGTCGATGGCACCCTGCCGGAAGTCGTCGTCCGCGCGCTTCACCGGCTGTTCGAGCGGCTTGGTGCTCAGGCGCAGATAGACCGATCCGCCGGTTTCGTCGCGCAGCCATGTGCGCTCGTCGGGATCGCCTTCGCCGTCGCGCTGCATATAATCGAATGCCCATTGCATGATGACCGCAAGCTCGTCGGCAAAGGCAGGCTCGAACGCCGCCAGCCCATCCTGACTCATGCCGATCAGCGGCGTGCCGATGGATTGGTGCGCGCCGCCTTCGGGCGCAAGCGTCACCCCGGAGGGCGTGCCGACGATCATGAAACGCGCATCCTGATAGCAGGCATAATTGAGCGCATCGAGGCCGCGGCTGACAAAGGGATCATAGACCGTGCCGATAGGAATCAGCCGCTTGCCAAACAGCGAATGGCTCAGACCCGCAGCTCCCAGCAGCAAAAAGAGGTTCATTTCGGCAATGCCAAGCTCGATATGCTGTCCCTTGGGCGTAAATTCCCATTTCGCCGTCGAGGGGATGCGGTGCTCGATAAAAGCATCGGCCATCGCCTCCCGGGCAAAAAGCTTGCGCCGGTTGACCCATGGTCCCAGATTGGTGGTTCCGGTCACATCGGGCGAAGTCGTCATGATGCGATCCGCCAGTTCGCCGCCGCCCTTGGCCAGATCATCGAGAATCTTGCCGAAAGCCGTCTGGGTGGAGACTTCGCGCGCGCTGTCGATCTCGATCTGCGGAACCGCGAGGTCCGCATCGTGATAGCGACGTTTTCCGCGCGCAAAAAACGGCACGTCACGCAAAAATGCCTTGAGCGCCGCCGCATCGGGGACATTGGCGAAATGCTCCCATTCCTCGCCCTCTTTGATGCCCATATGAGCCTGCCATTCGGCGAACTGCTTCGTGTTCATCAGCCCGCCATGATTGTCCTTATGACCTGCAATCGGCGTTCCCCAACCCTTGATCGTATAGGCAAGGAAACAGGTGGGGCGGTCATGATCGATGGCGGCAAAAACATCCGCCATGGTGGAAACGCAATTGCCGCCAAGATTTTCCATCAGGGCGGAGAGCTCGGCATCGCTGCGACGCTCGATAAGCCGGGACACATCGCCCTGATCGCCAAGATCGTCCATGAGACGCTTGCGCCAGACGGCCCCACCCATGAAGGTCAGCGCCGAGTATTCCTGATTGGGGCACTGGTCGATCCAGTCGCGCAGCTTTTCGCCGCCCGGCTCCTCGAAAGCTGCGTGTTGCAATGCGCCATATTTAACGCGCACCACATCCCAGCCGAAAGCGTCGAAAATCTTTTCGATCCGCGTAAACAGGCCCTCACGGACGATACCATCCAGCGACTGGCGATTATAATCGATAATCCACCAGCAATTGCGCAATCCGTTCTTCCAGCCCTCCTGCAAGGCTTCATAGACATTGCCCTCGTCCAGCTCGGCATCGCCCACCAGCGCGACCATGCGGCCCTGCTCCACATCGCTGCCCCATTGCTTGCTTGCAATGAAATCCTGCACGATCGAAGCGAATGCGGTTACTGCAACGCCAAGCCCGACAGAGCCGGTGGAAAAATCCACATCGTCAATATCCTTGGTGCGGCTCGGATAGCTCTGCACCCCGCCAAGCCCGCGGAAATTCTCCATCTTCTCGCGCGTCTGATTGCCCATCATATATTGCATCGCATGAAAGACCGGAGAAGCATGCGGCTTCACCGCAACCCGGTCCTGCGGGCGCAAAGCTGAGAAATAAAGTGCCGTCATGATCGAGACCATTGACGCCGAACTTGCCTGATGACCGCCGATCTTGATGGCGTCGACCTTCGGGCGAATATGATTGGCGTGATGGATCATCCAGTGAGAAAGCCAGAGGAGCCGTTGTTCGATGGTCTTGAGATGAGAAGAGCTGGTCATGAGCGTTACTTTACGTTCCCGCTTATTTTGCGCAGTTGCAATCCCCATGCAGGGAGACCGGGCCTGAAGGCTCGATTCCCCTGCATGGCTTTCAAGGCAGTTTAGCCCTCGCGATAATAATAGCTATAGCCATTGAGCGCAGGCGCGCCGCCAAGATGAGCATAGAGCACCTTCGACCCTTCCGGGAAAAAGCCCTTATTGGCGAGGTCGATCAGCCCCTGCATCGACTTGCCCTCATAGACCGGATCGGTAATCATCGCTTCGGTGCGCGCGGCAAGGCGGATCGCCTCGTTGGTTTCCTCGGATGGAACGCCATAGGCGGGATAGGCATAATCGGGATTGATATGAATCTCGTCGTCGCTTATTTCGCGGCCAAGCCCTACCAGTTCGGCGGTATTATCGACGATCTGGCGCACCTGCGCGCGCGTCTGCTCGACCGTGCCGGATGCATCGATGCCGATCACCTGCCGCGCGCGGTCCTGCGCGGCAAATCCGACAATCATTCCCGCCTGTGTCGAACCCGTCACCACGCATACGACGATATAGTCGAATTTGAAGCCAAGCTCTTCTTCCTGCTGCGCCACCTCTTCAGCAAAGCCGATATAACCGAGTGCGCCGTATTTGTGCACGGAAGCGCCTGCCGGGATCGCATAGGGTTTTCCGCCCGCATCCTTGACCGACTGGATCGCATCTTCCCAGCTTTTGCGGATACCGATGTCGAAACCGTCCTCGACCAGACGGCTATCCGCACCCATCAGGCGCGTCATCATTATATTGCCGACGCGATCATAGACCGCATCGTAATGCGGAACCCATTTCTCCTGAATGACCACGCATTTCATGCCGATCTTGGCGGCAGTCGCAGCCACCATTCGCGTATGATTGGACTGCACGCCGCCAATCGAAACCAGCGTATCAGCCCCCGAGGCAATGGCGTCGGGCACGATATATTCAAGCTTGCGCAGCTTGTTGCCGCCCATGGCAAGGCCGGAATTGCAATCGTCGCGCTTGGCGTAAATATCGATCTTGCCGCCAAGGGCTTCGCTCAGGCGCGGCAGATGCTCGATAGGCGTGGGGCCGTCGAAGGTCAGCTTATAGCGTTCAAATTTTTCAAGAAGTGATTTGGTCTGCGGCATGGCTTGTCTCCGTTGTTGATGCGCGAAACATAGGCGAAAGCCGCTGAAAGGTGCTCTCTATTTTTATCTAAAAATTTCGTTTATAGATCGTGATATAAATAGTAATCTAAGATTGCTCTCATATTACTCGATGATAATGAAAGATTCTTTCATGCATGAACTTGACCGTATCGACCTGCGAATCCTTCGCGCGCTTCAGGCGGACGGGCGGCTGACCAATGCGGAACTGGCAACCCGCGTTCACATCAGCGCTGCGACCTGTCATCGTCGTACGCAGCGGCTGTTCGAGCAGGGCTATATTTCGGGCGTGCGTGCGCAAATTGCACCCGGCGCGGTCGGGCTGGGCGCATTGGTGATGGTCGGCGTGGTGCTCGACCGCTCGACGCCGGAAAGTTTTGGCGATTTTGAAAATGCGGTGGTGCAGATGAAGGAAGTGCTCGACTGCAATCTGGTGGCCGGGGATTTCGACTATCTGCTCAAGGTGCGCGTGCGCGACATGGCGGACTTCAACGCATTGCACGGCCGGCAACTGATTTCGCTGCCGGGCGTGCGCCAGATCCGCACTTTCTTCGTGATGAAGGAAGTCAAGGACAACCAGCCGCTGGCATTCTAGGCCCCATCAGCCCTTCCCGATCTGCTCCAGATCGTAAGGGGTGGACTGGTACAATTCGTTGATCCAGTTTCCGAAAAGCAGATGCGCATGACCGCGCCAGCGATTTTCCGGTTTGCGGTTCACATCGTCATTGGGGAAATAATTCACTGGCAGCGCTGTATCCGGCTGAAGCTGCATATCGCGGAAATATTCGTCCGCCAGCGATGTCGTGTCATATTCGACATGGTTGAACATATGCAGCGCGCGATGCTCCGGGTCGTCAAGCAGGCAAAGCCCGCTCTCCGCGCTATCGACCAGAATTTTCAACTCGCTCCCGCCCGGAATATCGTTTTCGCGTACTTCCGTCCATCGGGAGACGGGAATCGCAAAATCATCCGAAAAGCCGCGCAGATAGGGCGATGACGGCGCAAGATTGCGCTGGCGGAAAACACCGACCAGTTTTTGCGGAAGCTCATATTTATCCATTCCATGGAAGTGATGAACCGCCGCCTGCGCTGCCCAGCAAATATTGAATGTGCGGTGGACATGGGTTTGCGTCCAGTCGAAAATCCGCTGCATCTCGTCCCAATAGGTGACTTCCTCGAAAGGCAGCCGCTCGACCGGCGCGCCGGTAATCACAAACCCATCAAACCGTTCCTCTTTCACTTCTTCCCATGGACGATAGAAGGAAAGCATATGGTCGGCAGGCGTATGGCGAGCGACGTGATTGGTGATGCGCACCAATGTCAGCTCCAGTTGAAGCGGCGTGGCGCCCAGAAGCCGCGCGATCTGCGTTTCGGTCGTCACCTTGTTGGGCATCAGATTAAGGAGGCCTATTCTCAACGGCCTTATATCCTGACGAATGGCGTCGGCCTCACGCATGACCATGACGCCCTCGGCTTCGAGAACGCTGGTTGCGGGCAGATCGTCAGGAATTTTAATGGGCATTGTCGCGTCAGTCCTTCGTTATGTCAGAGCAGACGCATGTGGCTTGATCCGTTTATTTGCCGGCTGGCCACATCCTTCCTGAAGGAAGTACCACCTTGCCCGGAGAGGCAGGTTGGCGTTGGGCGTCGCCCCAACTCTTGATGTATCGCTACTACTATCCAAATTCACATGCGCTGACAAGTGCTTGCACGTCAGACCGGGCTGACGTGGTGGAATTTTATTCCCACACAGGCCATTGAGCATAGCGGCACATACAATGCCAGCCCCGCAAAGAGAAAACGATGCCTTTTCAATTTGTTTGCGCTCCGAGGCGCGACGGGCCGATTACGGAACGATCCCACGGCCTGCGCGTTTCTCCTCATGGCTCGTCATGTTATAGTGGCGAAAAGGGAGGGAACAAAATGAGCAATATCATATTCTGGATGGCGCTGGTCATTCTGCCGATTCTGGCAGGGAGTGCTTTTGCCTATTTAAGACATTATCGCCATCACGGTGACGATTTCTGATCAAAGCGATTGCATGAAATCAAAAAGCACCACGGCCTGATTGTGCTCTTCATCCTTTGCGCCATAAAGCAGCGTAAGCGTCTTGCCCTTGGCCTTGCTGGCAATTTCGCGCACAGCGGGAAGGTTGCCTTCGATTTCCCTGCGGTATTTTTGCTGGAATTCGTCCCATTTGGCCGGATCGTGATCGAACCATTTGCGCAGCTCGGTGGACGGGGCGACATCCTTGGCCCATAGATCGATAGCCGCCTTTTCCTTGGTCATGCCCCGCGGCCATACCCGATCCACAAGCACACGATAACCATCGCCCGGCGACGGGTCTTCATAAATTCTCTTGAGACGAATTTGCGCCATGGCCAGCCAGTGCTTTCTTCTGCCTGATCAGAATATGGCCTGATTTCATAGCAAGGCAAGACCTATCCTTATGCGGGATGCGTTCCAAGCTATTCGCAAATGCATATCTGCATTGCAGTATCCGGCGTTGCAAGTAGTGCGTACCGCCCCTATCTAGAGGTTGTTCAGTTTTACTCCTCCCAGAAACTGGACATGAAGCGCGATACTCCTCCTCCCTATCGCGCTTTCCAGATCAGCCCGCTGCACACTTCCTCCTCCCGGTGCAGCGGGCGTTCTTTTTTGATGGCTACCGCCCCGATTGCACGCGCATCAAACCCTATATTTCTTCCTGTTTATCCTGTTCATTCCCAAACAAGGACCATGCCGCAATAAACATTGCCGCAATCATTGGTCCCACGACAAATCCGTTAATGCCCACCAGTGATATGCCACCGATTGTTGAAATCAGGATCACATAATCAGGCATGCGCGTGCCTTTGCCCACCAGCGGCGGGCGCAGCAGATTGTCGATCATGCCAATGACCAGCACCCCCATAAGGATCAATATTGTTCCCCGGCCCCATTGACCGCTGAGAATGAACCATGTGGCCGCAGGCGCCCAGACCAGTGCCGCGCCGACGGCAGGCAGCATGGAACAAAACGTCATCACCACCCCCCACAGCAACGCAGCTTCTATGCCCAGCAGCCAGAAGGTAACGCCGCCGATCGTCCCCTGTATGACCGCGATGATAATATTGCCCTTGACGGTCGCACGAATGACGGCTGCGAATTTATCGAGGAACTGGCGTGTATAATCATCGCTGAGCGGAATGGTTTTACGGATCGTCGATCCCAGTTCCGCCCCGTCGCGAAACAGGAAGAAAAGCAGGTAGATCATGATGCCGAAGCTGATCAGGAATTGCGCGGTATTTTGCCCGAAGCTTACCAGACGGCTTGCAAAAAGCTGGCTGGCCTGCAAGGCGGCCGATGAAATACGCGAGCGCCACTCGGCAAAGCTGCCCAGTTCGAAACGCATCAGCCATTCTTCCAGTGAATCGGGCAAGGCAGCCGTGATGCGTGAAATATAACTGTTCAGATCAAATTCCCGCGTGCTGAGACGTTGATAAAGGGAATTGCCTTCCTGAACCAGCGAGCCGAAAATCAAAAGCATCGGAATAATGACGAGACAAATGCACATCAATACCGACAACATTGCCGCGATATTGCGCCGGCCACGCAGCATGCGCACCAGCCATTGCTGCACGGGATAGAAAATTATAGCGAGAATGATCCCCCATAAAACAGCCGAGTAATAGGGAATGAGCAGCCACGCGAAGGCTATGGTAACCAGAGTCAGGAGAATGTAAAAGCTTGCGCGCTCAACGGACATGGCATCTCATGAGTTATAGTGAGGCACTCAAGCCTCACCCTGCCCCGGATTCGTTTCGCATTCAATAACCCGATTTATGCCTTTGGGTCCATCAGGGGATGACTTGCTCGTTTGCGGCGTCCTGAAAAGGGCTTTGGCATCGCATCCAGCAAAGCTTGCGTATAAGCATGTCGCGGATGATCGAACACTTCGTGGGTCGGCCCCTCCTCCACGATGTGCCCCTGATAAAGAACAGCCACACGGTCAGTAATTGCCCGCACCACACCAAGGTCATGGCTGATAAAAAGATAGGACAGGCCGAATTTTTCCTGCAAGTCCATCATCAGGTTCAAAACCTGCGCCTGAATGGAAACATCGAGCGCGGAAACAGGCTCGTCGGCGACGATCAGCGCGGGTCGCGTGATCAATGCACGCGCAATCGCGATACGCTGACGCTGACCCCCGGAAAATTCATGCGGATATTTTTCCGCAGACGCAACTGGCAGGCCAACGGCTTCCAGAACTTCGATCACACGCTTGTCGCGTTCGCTGGCGCTTGTGGCGCGCTCCAGCGAGGTGATCGGTTCGGCAATGATGCGCCTGACCGTGTGCCGCGGATCGAGCGAACCGTAAGGATCCTGAAAAATTGCCTGAAAGCCCTTGCGCGCCTCGCGCAAGCCTGCCCTGTCGAGGGCATAAATATCCTGCCCATTGATCACAACCTGCCCCGATTGCGGCCTTTCAAGCCCCATTATGGTGCGCGCCAGCGTGGATTTTCCCGAACCGCTCTCACCAACGATGCCAAGGCTTTGTCCCGCTTCGATCTCGATGCTGATGCCATCAAGCACGCGCAGCCTTTTTGGCCTTGAAAGCAGCGATGCGCGCGCCAGATCATATTCGCAAACCACATTTCGCACCTGTAAAATGGCTGGCCTCATAAAATGACCTCGCCATCCTGCGGATGAAAACAGGCAGCCCGATGCGGGTGTCCGTTTCCGCTATCGAGCATATCGAGCGGCGGTATTGCCTGACGGCAATCATTCTGCACGAATGCGCAGCGCTCGGCAAAGCTGCAATAAGGCGGGCGCTCCAGCGGATCGGGAACCGCGCCCGGAATAGAAGCCAGGCGCTGGCGATGGCCTGAACGACTGGAAGCCAGTGCCGCAATATGCGGCGAGGCTGCAAACAAGCCGCGCGCATATGGATGCGCCATACGGCGAAAAACGGCCTCGGTAGAGCCTGTTTCGACAATGCGGCCTGCATACATGACGGCGATACGGTCAGTCATTTCGGACACCACGCCAAGATCGTGGGTGATGAGCATCAGCGCCATTCCCGTTTCATCGACCAGTTCATCGATCAGATCGAGTATCTGCGCCTGCACGGTCACATCAAGCGCCGTGGTCGGCTCGTCGGCTATCAGCAGGCCCGGCTCGCAAGCGATGGCAATCGCGATCATGACACGCTGGCGCTGTCCGCCCGAAAGCTGATGGGGGTAAAGATCGAGGCTGAAACGCGGTGCGGACAAACCCACCCGGTCAAGCAAGGCGCGGGCCTTGCGCTCCGCATCGGCACGGTTTTCTCCTAGATGCAGCCTGCGGCCTTCGGCAATCTGCGCACCGATGGGCTTGATGGGATTAAGCGCCGTCATCGGTTCCTGAAAGATCATCGCCATGCGTCGTCCCCGCATCCTGCATAATTGCCTTTCGGGCATCGCGGCAATATCCTCGTCCGCAAGGCGCAACATGCCGCGAAGTCGCATCCGGTCGGGCAGCAATCCCATTGCCGCAAGCGCCATGACGGTCTTGCCGCTGCCAGATTCGCCCACGATGCCAAGGCGTTCACCGCGATCAAGCGTCAGCGTGATGTCGGCGAGAATTTCCGCCGTCTCAAAACCGAGCGGCAGTTCAACGAACATCTGCGTCATTTCAAGCAAGGGTGCGCTCATCTGCGTCTCCTGACGCGCGGATCGAGCACATCGCGCAAGCCGTCACCCAGCATGTTCAGGCCGAGAACCGCCAGCGTGATGGCAATACCGGGGAAGATCGCAAGCCACGGCGCCTGATATATGAATGTCTGCGCATCATTGAGCATCTTGCCCCAGCTTGGCATTGGCGGCTGTGTCCCCAGTCCGACATAGGAAAGCCCCGCTTCGGCGACAATCGCCAGCGCAAACTGGATCGTTGCCTGGACGATGAGCACATGATTGATATTGGGCAATATATGCAACAGCGCGATCGAAATATCGCCCCGCCCCGCACATCGCGCGGCCTGCACATATTCGCGCTTCCACAAGCCAAGTGACGCACCGCGCGTCAGCCGTGCAAAAACCGGTATGTTGAAAATGCCGATGGCGATCATCGCATTCACCGCGCCGGGGCCGAATATGGCGGTAATGATGACGGCGGTAAGAAGTGCTGGAAATGCGAAGGCCAGATCGGTCATACGCATGACAATGCCATCGTCCAGCCCGCCGCGTGCTGAAGCAAAGACGCCCAGCGGAATGCCTATTCCCGCGCCCACAAGCACGGCAATAAGCGACACGGCGATGGAATTGCGCGCGCCAGCCATGATCATCGAAAAGACGTCGCGTCCGTAATTATCGGTCCCGAAGAAATGTGTGACACTAGGCCCCTGCAATTTGTCGCGGAAATTCATCGCCGTCGGAGAAAACGGCGTCCAGACAAAGGAACCGAGCGCCATGACCACGAAGATCATGGTTATGGCAAGGCCCGCACACAGGCTGCGGCTCATCAGGAGTGTTTTCAAAAGACCCGGCTTTGGCAGCAACTGCGTGACGCTCATCGGCTGCTCCCGCCTGAAAGGCGCGGATCGATGAGGCCATAGAGCAGATCAACGAGAAAATTGACCGCGATCACCGCTGCGGCCAGCAGCGTCACCAGCGATTGCACCGTGACCAGATCGCGCTGCGCGATTGCCTGAAACACCAGCCGCCCAAGACCGGGGAGATTGAAGACATTCTCGATGATGATGGTTCCCGCAAGCAAAAACGAGAATTGCAGCCCAATGATCGTTACAATCGGAATCAGCGCATTGGGCACCGCATGGCGCCAGAGCGCAGCCTGCTGCGTCAGCCCCTTGGCGCGCGCGGTGCGGATGAAATCCTCCCCCAGTGTCTCGATGACCGCCGAACGCGTAATTCGGGCGAGAATGGCTGCAAGAGGCAAGGCCAGCGCCAATGCGGGCAAGAACAATGAACGAATGCCGTTCCAGAAGCCATTTTCCCAACCTGCAAAACCCGAGGCCGGGAACCAGCCAAGCTGCAATGCGAAAAAAAGAATAAGCAGCAGCCCGAGCCAGAAATTCGGAATCGCTATTCCCACCTGTGCCATGCCCATGGAAAGCACATCGCCTGCCTGCCCGCGGCGGGCTGCCGCGTAAACGCCAATCGGAATGGCGACCAGAATAGAGATCGCCATCGATAAAAGGGCCAGCGGCAGCGTGACCATGATACGCGGCCCCAGCAACTCGCGGATCGGTACGGAATAGGTATAGCTGGTGCCAAAATCCCCGACAAAAAAGCCGCCGATCCAGTGCAGATAGCGCCACCAGAGCGGTTGATCGAGGCCAAGCTGCTTATGCAATGCGGCCAGCGTTTCAGGCTGCGCATTGATCCCGAGGATCACCGCTGCCGGATCGCCGGGCAAAACCTGCATCAGCAAAAAGACGACGATGGAGGCCGCAAGCGTCGTCAGCAGGAGCGAAACCACTCGCCCGGCTATGTAAAGCAGCATAACGTCCTCCCTGAATGGATCCGCCCTCCATTCCGCATTGCATCACTGCCATGCAGCATTTTTTCGCAAAGCGCCCGCCTCTTTGCAGGCTTGATCAATTCTCCCAGTAAGCTTGGGTCAGATCGTCTGCGGGAATAGGCATATTTTTCCATAGGCCTTTGATGTTCTTGTTCCAAACGCCAATCTTCGGCAGCGCGAAGAGGAAGATATTCGGCTCGTCCTGAGCCAGCTTCTCCTGCAATTCCTTCACAAGTTCGAGCTGTTCCGTCTCACTGGCCGCTTCTGAATAGGATTTGTAAAGCGCTTTATATTCAGGACTCCGGTAATTGAAATAATATTTATCGCGGGCATAGATATCGAGATCGCGCGCCTCCGTATGGGCAATGATGGTTGCATCGAAATCGGAACGCGTGAACACCTGATCCAGCCATTGGGCAAACTCAATCGGCACCAGATTTGCCTGAATGCCGACCTCAGCCAGCATGGCCGCAATGATCTCGCCGCCCCGGCGTGCATAGACCGGAGGCGGCAGCGTAATGGTGATCTGCGTACCCGCCGGAACGCCCGCCTCTTCCAGAAGCTGCATCGCCTTGGCGGGATCATAGGGATAGGTTTCCGACAGATCGACATAACCGGGATCGACCGGCGCATAATGGGAGCCAATCGGCGTGCCGAAGCCCGAATAAATGCCTTCGATCAGCGCCTTGCTGTCAATGGCATGCGCGAGTGCGCGGCGTACCCTGACATCGTCAAACGGCTTTCTCGCATTGTTGAGCGAGAGCAGAACCTTGCCAGCCGTATCACCTATCTCGACGTCAAGTTCATCTTCGCTCTTGAAGCGATTGATGAGTTCGGGGGCCTGAAACATTGGAAATGCGTCAATATCCCCCGCAAGAATTGCTGCCGCAGCCGCCGATGGATCGCTCACAAAACGAAAGGTGACGGCAGAAAGCCTTGCAGGCTCGCCCCAGTAATCGGGATTGCGCTCAAGCTCGACGCGATCACCCTGCACCCAGCGCTTGAACCGGAACGGACCTGTTCCAACCGGCTTTGTCCGGTTTGTGGCGGCCGAATCGGGTGCGATCATCACCGCATCCCCCCACCCCATATTGAACAGGAAATTCGAGCTCGGGCGTTTCAGCGTCACAACCGCCGTCTGCGGATCGGGACATTCGGTTCTGGCGATCGGCTCGAACAGACCTTTTTGCGCATTCGTGGAATCAGGTGCTGTCGCGCGCTCGTAGGAAAATTTCACAACCGAGCAATCGAAGGGTGTCCCATCATGGAATTTTACCCCTTCATGGAGCCTGAATGTATAGGTCAGCTGATCATCCGAAACAGCCCAGCTTGCGGCGAGGTGCGGCTTTACGGTGCCATCCTCGACAATACGCACCAGACCTTCATAGAGATTGGCATAAGTAACCTGCCTGATGCCTGCCGCGGCATTTGCTGTCGGGTCCAGCCCCGGCGGCTCAAGCACCTCGCCTACAATCAATGTGTCCTTGGCGAAAGCGCCGTTGATCGAAGCCAGCATCGTTATTGTCAGCAGCCCGGCCTTGAGCAAGTTCCCCATGGTTTCTATAGTCCTTACGGTTAACGGTCAGATCGCGCGCCACGATCCAGATCAGCTGCGATTCTGACAATCATAGAGGCAGCGGGCGAGCAAAGAAAAGCCGCAGTTGCATTAATATTCGCCCTCACGCATCTTCCTTCGGGCCTTGTTTGGTGCATTTATCGGCCAACCCTGCCCCATCTTCTTGATAATGAAAATTTGATCGGTCAATTGTTGGTATTTGCTGCGAAGAACAGCTAACCAATAGATAGAGATTTTTCACGCACCTCTTTACTTCATTGGATTTTTCCCGGCAGCGAACTGTAATCATGACCTCTCAATCAACGTCCAAAGCTTCCGTATTCGTAGCGCCTGATGGGTTATCCGCCCCTCGCCTTTATCGAGCCTGGGCAACGCTTATGCTCGGACTGACGCTTGCCGTGCTCGATGGCACGATTGCCAATGTCGCCCTGCCCACGATCGCGGCTGATTTCGCCGCAGGACCCGCAGCCTCGGTCTGGATCGTTAACGGCTATCAGCTTGCAATCGTCATCAGCCTGCTTCCATTCGCGGCCCTGGGCGAAATTTACAGCTATCGTCGCGTTTATCTTCTCGGCGTTTCACTCTTTACGCTCGCATCTATAGCCTGTGCCTTTTCCGGGTCGCTGGAAATGCTGACGGCTGCTCGTATTATTCAGGGTTTTGGGGCGGCCGGACTGATGAGCGTCAATACCGCGCTTCTGCGCTACACGGTGCCGCAAGCTAAATTCGGAACGGCAATTGGGCTCAATGCGCTGTTTGTCGCCTTCTCGGCCAGTGTCGGCCCGACACTTGCCGGTTTCGTTCTTCATGTTGCCAGCTGGCCATGGCTCTTTGTCATCAATATACCTCTCGGCGTGCTGACGGTCGCGATGGGTCTTAAAAGCCTGCCCGACAACGAACGCTCATCCCGGCGCTTTGACATTTTAAGCGCCATTTTAACCGCAATGACAATTGGATTGCTGATTACCGCGATAGACGGAGCAGGCAACGGCCTTCCCCCTGCACCCTTACTTTTGCAGGTAGCAGGATGCGTGATCGCTGCATTTTTCCTGATTCGCCGCTCCTCGCGCCGGATGGACCCGCTCCTGCCGCTGGACCTGCTGCGAATCCCTGCATTCAGCCTGTCCCTTTGCACCTCGATCATATCCTTTCTGGCCCAGATGATGGCGTTCATCTCACTGCCATTCCTGTTTCAGAGCGTCTATGGCTTTGAACCGATTGCCGTGGGGCTGCTCATGATGCCCTGGCCGATAGCGCTTGCAATCGTCGCCCCTTTATCGGGCAGGCTTTCCGATAAATATTCTCCGGCAATCCTCGGTCTTCTCGGGCTGATTATTTTTGCCATCGGCCTTGCTATGCTGGGCCTGCTGCCCACCCATCCCACTGTTGAGGATATTTGCTGGCGGATGGCTTTATGCGGCATCGGGTTTGGGCTGTTTCAAGCCCCCAATAACCGGATGATCATCACGTCTGCACCGCGTTCACGCAGCGGCGCTGCCAGCGGCCTGCTCGGAACCGCGCGACTTCTGGGACAATCCCTTGGCGCGGCTCTGACTGCCTTCCTGCTGGCAAGTTCCGGGATAGCCGGTATCCCGCGGATGTTGCTGATCGCCGCCGGTTTTGCCGCAATGGCGTCACTCGTCAGCCTTTCCCGCCATAGCCACGCAGAACGCCATTAATCCCGGAAATAATCCTGGCTAAAACATGAAATTCCCTGTTGCATTCCTGAAATCATTGGTACATATAGCGCCTGCCTGATGGAAACGACTGGCGCGAGCGGGTGTAGCTCAGGGGTAGAGCACAACCTTGCCAAGGTTGGGGTCGAGGGTTCGAATCCCTTCGCCCGCTCCAGTTTTCCGATGCGGATAATTCTGTACCGCATTGAAATTACTAGATTAATCTAGACCGATAATTCACCTGTAATTTTATTCGCTTGACTTTGCGCCCCGCCTGTAACCCGCAAGATCATATGGCAGCAAGCCGGATTTTGTGGGGAGTCGGCAAAAGCTGCGGAAAATCAAAGCCTTATAGCGAAAGCGCCACGACAGAAGGTTATGTCAGCCAAAATCAAGGCACACGGTCGGTTGCTCTAAATATCAATGTAAAAAATCTGAAAATCAGCGACGCGCTACAACTGAACTTTATTTTATCAATGATTTCAATGGTTTATAAATGCAAATGGCGAGGGTGGGAACTAAACTATACAATTAAGCAATTGATATAATTATCAAATTTAAAACTTGAAAAATTCTTCCCAACATTCCTCCCCACACTTTCTGAAAATGTCGCCCATCGTGACGCAACGGTAAGCGTGTAGGCGCGCTTCGGAAGTTCGGAAACCATCGCACCGATTTCTCTGGCTCCAAAAATCAAGATGGACGTAAACCGACGTAGGCAGAACACCGCGAAAGTTGATTTAGAAAAATCAACGTATAATATTAATTAATATATTATAGATTGTATTTAGTAAATATTTCCCTCTTATTTTCCGTCAATGCGTGATAAAATCATATTATAATACGACGCCAAAATATTATTATGATTTACTGAGTATTATTCGAATAATATTCTAATTTTTGTGCAATTTCTATTGATTCTTAGTGACATTTATACTGATTCATGCGAATTCGTCCTTGTCCGCTGTACGCCACGTTAAAGCGGACCCACTATAAACTGAGGAAGAAAGACCATGAATAATCAAAAGCTATGTTCAGTCCTCGATGCGGCAAAAATGCTCGGCGTCGGACGGACGAAAATCTACGACATGCTTGCCAAGGGGCAAATCTTGTCCATGCGGATCGGCTCACGGCGGCTGGTCAAGGTGGAGAGCATCAAGGCGCTGATTGAACGCGGTGATGCAGCATGAGCGGCATGGACCCAGACGAAAAAGCCGGTGCTGCGCTACCAGCCACCGGCCCTGATAATGCCAAAGCTTACGACCCGGCATTTTCACCTAACACGAAAGAGGAGGTTACGCCAGAAGGGGATGCCTCCGGTGTCGTCAACATCGACGGTGCGGACCTGCTGAACCGTGTCCACGCCTATGCCCGTCGCTTCATATGCTACCCGTCTGAAACGGCGAGCATCGCGCATGTGCTGTGGATGGCCCACACGCATCTCATGAATGCGTGGTTCACAACGCCGCGCCTTGCGGTCTTGTCCCCAGAGCAGGGAAGCGGAAAATCTCGGGTGCTGGAAATCACGGCGCTGCTTGTGCCTAATCCGGCTCATTCGGTGAACTCCTCGGCGGCTTACATATTGCGCAAGGTAGCCGACCAAAATAACCGGCCCACAATCCTTTATGATGAGATTGACACAATCTTCGGCCCCAACGCGAGGGGCAACGAGGATTTACGCGGCATGTTCAACGCCGGGTATAGACAGGGGGTAACGGTAGGCCGTTGCTTCACGGAAAAAGGTAAGGTTCTCACTCAAGATTTCCCAATCTATGCAGCGGTTGCTCTCAGCGGTCTCGGCAATCTACCAGATACGATCATGGGCCGGTCGGTCATTATCAGAATGAGGAAACGAGGACCGGGTGAGGAAGTAGAACATTTCCGACCTCGCCTGCACGAACCGTCTGCCGGTGTCCTGCGTGACGAACTGGCTGCATGGGCGGCAGGCGTTATTGTCTTGGCAGAAGGAAGCGAGCCTTCGCTGCCAGATGGCATTACCAATAGGGATGCAGATGTCTGGGAACCGCTGGTCGCAGTGGCAGACCTTGCCGGTGGCGATTGGCCCGCTTTAGCTCGGCAAGCAGCAACAGAGGCGGTGCAGTCAGCGAAGGCCAATAATAAGCCTTCGCTTGGTGTTCGGCTGCTGGCTGATATTCGGGCCTGCTTCGGTAGCAAGGATCGGATTTCGACCGCCGATCTGCTGGACAAGTTGCTGGCTGATGAGGAAGCCCCTTGGGGTGATCTCGGACGCAAGAAGCTGGATGCCCGCATACTGGCTAAGATGCTGGGCGAATATGATATTCGTTCTTCGAACATGCGAATATCAGGCGGTTCGCCGGTGAAGGGCTACACGCGTGAATCATTCCATGATGCATGGAAATGCTACCTCCCTCCTCTTGAAACAGACGCAACAAGCGCAACAGACGCCACAAGTCAGGAAAGCCTAGCTAAAACAGAGACTTCCGATGTGGCGGATGAAGCCACTTTGCCGATATGTAGCGGCAACGATGCAGATGTTGCGGAACCGAAAGGCTGAAACCCCAAGGATTTCAGGCGTTGTTGCGGTGTGGCGTTTGTGGCGGCAATTCCGGAAGGGGCAGGGAAAGTTCAAACCTGTTCCTTCTGATAGCCTTGAACCAAGGAAGGAACTGCTCTGTTGGAAGATTTAACGAACAATCCCATGCAACCGGAAAATCTCGCCAACGCGCCGCGTTGTGGAGCGAAAACGCGATCTGGTGCTGAATGCCGGTCTCCTGCTGTCAGAGGCAAGCGGCGATGCCGGATGCACGGCGGCACCAATTCCGGCGCACCTAAAGGTAACCGAAATGCTTGGAAGCATGGCGACCGTTCCGCCGAAGCTGAGGAACAGCTAAAAGTCATCACGGAAAACAGCCGTATTTTGCGGTTGCTGGATAAAGTCCGGCAGGGTGTAAAATTGCGGTCTGACGAAATGGACGAGATTATTTTCTATCTGAGATAAATAACCCAAACCGGATTTCTCCGATAAGGGTTTTCGATATTATTCAGATGCCGAAGGATTGAGCAGAGCTTTTAGCTCCGTATAATTTTCCGCAAAGAGCTTTGCGAAAATCGGGTCTTCCGCCATCTTGCGCTGATATGCGCTTTCCCGGCTGCTGATCTTCTCGGCATACGAAGAAAGCAGTTCTCTCTCGTAATTCGCATTGTCCAGCTTGGACCGCATTGCATGGCGCTGGTCCATGTCGTTCATCATGCGCTCGAACATATCGGCACCGGTGGAAATGCCGTTGATGACCTTGGTCGCTGCGATGGCGGTGTTGCTGACGGTATCGAACACGTTGATGGTGGCGTTCGATGCGGACGAAAGGACAGAGGTAGAGGACATGGGTGCTTGCTCCTATGGTTAGAACCATGGGGGGCGTCAGCCCATGTGTTGGTGTAAGAGACCGGGGGGGTCTCCGAAGTGTAGGGCCAGAGGCCCAGACACGGGCCACGTCAACAGGTATGAGCATTTTCAGTATGCGAAAAATATAGCGTAGAAAATCTACTATAGGATTTAATGTAATGTTTTTAATTAAATAACCTACCCTCTTCCCTTTTCTGGTTCCCGCCCCGTTCGGAACGAAGGCTCCCCATCGGTCCGAGCGCAGCGAGGAGCCGGGGCGGTAAAGCCGGGAGTGGAGAACGGGGCGGGAACCAGTGAAAAATATAAAAATAATTTAATATAAAATGTATTTATTTTTTATCTGATTGTCGGTTGATAATTTGAAGTATCCGCGTTTGCGTAAAATAATAATACCGCTTTTTTCGACGCTGGCACGATGATTAGCACCCGATTTGGCGGCTGGTCGGGGTTGCAAGCCTAATTGGGCGCGGGTGATAGGCGTCACTTTCCAAATTAAATCAATAATATATTTTAAATATTAAATATTATTATTTTATATTCTGAATTTTTTCCTTGGTTCCTGTGCGTCACTTGAGGGAGAGCGGGCAATCAGTACCGCCCCAATTTGCTCATCAACCTTTTAATTTCTGAATGCGGTGCACCGCAGATGCCGCATCGAATCCCAATATCTCTGACAGTTCTAGGAACTCCACTACGTCAACACGACGTTGGCCGCTCTCCATGCGAGCAACAAACGATTGGTACTCCCCCAGCTGCGCAGCCAATTCGCTTTGCGTTAGATCGGCGGCCTCTCGCTTCTCGATCAATAACGCTATTAGCTCCTTGTGCCGCTCTGTTCCGAGTGTTTTTACCACGGGTTGCCCCACCTGATTCCAGATGGGGTTTTCATTTATATCTGATTTTCAGTTATCTTAAATTCAGATAATCAGGTGTTAAGCGTCGGGGCTATAGAATGCGAATGCTGGAACTGGCATGGGTTATTTGGCCGCTCTCATTGCCCATTCACATTAGCTCACCATGAAATCGTGCGTTGAAAAAGACCGCTTATCGGGGGGATTGAAACAAAATATGGTATGGATAATTTCGCTTGTAATAGCCCTTGTGCTGACACTTCCAACATTTGGGCTGTCCTTGCTGGTCTGGATTGCCTGCTTTTTTCTCTTGTCTAAAGCGAAGCAGAGCGCAAACGAAGCGCGCCAGAAGAATAGAGAGATATTAAACGGGTACATCAGAGACCCCGGCTTGTTCATGAGAGATTTACATTTTCCGCGTTGGAAACCGATGAGCAAAGAAAATGCCAATAGATGCGGCTCTCTAATTCTGAATTACATCGCTCACAATCCATCAGAGATGCAGATTTTCATTGATGGTATTCATCAAGCAACTACATCAGGCATGCTATTAAGTATCAGTCGCAATGATGGTCACAAAGCGACTGCCATTGAAATGGCGGACGGGTCTCTTGATAAGAAAATCCATCTTGTTTGCTTCCGGGCGGTAGAGGCGCTGGTTCACAACAACAATTTTGATTATTTTAATGAAATTAATACAAAAATCATGAAGAAATACATAAATGAAATTGAGGCGACAGGAAAATTCGAAATAGAAAAAGAATTTTCCATATTTTAGGCGTCGCTTATGGCTGCACGGTTATCCATTTAAACCACCTGCGCCCGCCTGATCGGCACGATCTTGGTCAGCGTCATGTCGCTGGCGCAATAAGCGCCCCATGCCTGCATCAGCTTTCGGCGCTTGTCGAGCAAGCCGCCTCGCTGATAGGCGCGTTCAATTTCGTTGGGGTTCTGGTGCGCCAATGCCGCTTCCGCCACCTCTCCGGGGAAATTCGTGGTCTCTGCTACCCATGTGCGGAATGAGGAGCGGAAGCCATGCACCGTTACTGGTTCTTTCATGCGGCGAAGGACGGCCAACAAGGTCATGTCGGACATGACGCCACCGTTCGAACCGGGGAAGACAAGATCGGTTGTCGTCAGCCGGACAGCCGCAGCACTTCGCAGCACGGCCAGAGCTTCCGCAGATAGCGGCACGATATGCTCACGCTTCATCTTCATGTGCTTGGCTGGCACCGTCCAGAGGCCGCTTTCAAGGTCGAACTCATTCCATGTCGCAAGCCGTACTTCCTGCGAGCGGGCGGCGGTCAGGATGGCGAATTCCAATGCCAGCCTTCCCCATACCCCGCCGCTTGCCCGGAGCCGGGTCAGGAAGGCCGAAACCTCGGCATAGGGCATGGCGGGGTGGTGCTTGCCACCTGATTGTTTGGGCAGGCCCTTGCCTGCCGCCAGAGAGCGAGTGGGGGCTTCGGTGGTCTGCCAGCCGCGAGCATGAGCATAGTCCAATACGGTGCATATTCTCTGACGCACACGCCGCCCGGTTTCGGGCTTGGCCGTCCACACCTCGGAAATCGCCGTGATAATGTCACCAGCCGCAATGCTGCCAACCGGCTTGGAACCAAGAGAGGGGAATGCGTAGGTTTCGAGTGTACTGATCCATTGATCGCCATGCTTGGCGTTGGCCCATTGGTCCTTGTGCGTCTCGATGTAGGACAAAGCGGCTTCCCGGAAGGTGACGGCTTCCGCCTTGACCTTCCGCTTCTCGGCAACAAGGTCGCGTCCCTCTTCGCGGGTTGCCTTGCGGGCCTCTGCGGCCTTTGCCCGCGCCGCTGCCAGCGTGACGAGCTTGGCGCTGCCCAATCCTATATCCCGGCGCTTGCCCTCGTGCTGGACACGCAAGAGCCAGCTTGCGCCGCCGCCCTTGCTCACTTTCAGGAAAAGGCCGTCGCCGTCACCATAGGTTCCCGGCTTCGTCAGCGCCGCCTTAACTTCGTTCGCTGTCAGTTTTCCCATGCCCGCTTCCCCACACTTTGGGGCTGCCCTTCCCCACACTTGGGAATGTCCCCACACCGTTCCCCACATAATATCGTGGTTGCAGGCGGTTGGCAACGAACAGCGGCGGGCTGACGCGGTTAAATTTTCCGTATGAATTCGCGTACTTAGGCGGTCATCGGCAAATAGGGATGAATGAGAAAATGGCGGAGGGGGTGGGATTCGAACCCACGGTACAGTCTCCTGCACGCCGGTTTTCAAGACCGGTGCCTTAAACCGCTCGGCCACCCCTCCAAGTAATTGATTCGATTATCATTCTCTATTGTAAGAAATTTCAAATCGACGAAAGCTGCCAATTTGCAACCAATCACTTTTCGGTCGCTTTCTTAACAGCTTTTATGGCGGCGTCAACTTGCTCTACCGCATTTCCGGGCATTCCTGGCATCATATCTAAATAAAGATCGAATGCGATCCCGATTGCAGAATGCTCCAAAGGTTGACTGGCGATCCTTAATTGGACGCCAGTTGCGAATAATTGTGTTGTATAAGAACCTGGAGAGCATAAATCCTTCGCGTAAGAAGGTGTGAACTTCTTGATGAAGCGCATCCACAACCAGCCAAAACGACGAAATCTCTTAGAGCCTGTTCCAAAAAGGGTTGAGCGATTACAGTAGGTTATGATTCAATCGGATTGCTTACATTCGATGGAGATCACAATGGCCTGGACAGTAACCGCTCGCCGCCACTATGTACGACGCAATTCGCGCTATGCAACTGATTTAACGGATGCGGAATGGTCAGTGATCGAACCGCTGATGCCTTTGCCCAGATACCTTGGTCGCCCTCGCAAAACGGATCTGCGTGAGGTGGTAAACGCGCTTCTTTATATCGCATCTTCTGGCGGTGCGTGGCGGCTTCTGCCAACCGATTTCCCACCATTCTCGACGGTACAGAAATACTTCTACCGCTGGCGCGATGAAGGCTTGCTGCGTACCATCAACAACACGCTTGTGATGCTGGCGCGTGAGCAGGCTGACAGGCAGCCCAGTCCAACGGCTGGCGTCATCGACAGCCAGTCAGTTAGAACCACGGAAAGTGGCGGAATACGGGGCTTTGACGCGGGAAAGAAGATTAACGGACGTAAGCGTCACATTGTCGTTGATACCCTTGGCTTGATGGTTGGTCTGGTGATCCATTCTGCGGGTATTCAGGATCGCGATGGCGCACCGGACGTCTTGAAAACCATACTCAAACGATGGCCGTGGCTGCGACATATCTTTGCTGACGGCGGATATGCAGGCCCCAAGCTCAGAGGCAGGCTGGAAAAGGTCGGAAAGTTTACACTGGAAATTGTCAAGCGCTCCGATCAGGCCAACGGTTTCGAAGCCCTGCCACGCCGATGGGTGGTCGAGCGAACATTTGCATGGCTGGGAAGGTGTCGCAGACTGGCCAAAGACTTCGAGAAAACTATCGCTTCTTCCGAAGCGTGGATATACATCGCAAATATCCGCTTCCTCACACGGCGTATCGCAAGAGCCTGATATCATTACATTCATTATGATTCAGGCTCTTAAAGCGCGAACAGACAAAAAAGTGAGCACCTGAACCCGAAATATTGTGCTAGTGCACGTCCCGATAGATAGCAGTATGGAAATATTTAAAAGATGGAATGGATTCCTGTAGGCCTAATGGCGTTCAAGATTGTCGTGTTAGGCGTTTGCATGTTCTTCGCCATAAAGTGGCATTACGATAAAGATAAGGAGGAGAAGGAAAGAAGACTGGAAGGAGAATAACGAAAGGCCGTCCGCAGGAATCCGTTTGCTCGCATTCCAAATCTCAGCTCCCATCGGGGATGCCAAAGGACGATCCCTTCCCGATAAAGAAGGGGCTCTCCGAGTCGTATGGCGCTATGGCATAGCGATAGAACGCAGCAGGCGAGCGGTTTAACTTGAAGCTCCGATCATTGCGTCCTGGGTAAGGCGGCGGCGCACATCCTCTTTCTGGCTCTGCACCATTCCCGGAATCAGGAAGGCGTCAATCAAAACCCAGATGAAACCGATAAGAATGAAATAGGACAATATCTGAAGTACTGCCGTACCGGGACGGCCCAAATAAAACCGGTGCGCGGAGAAAAACCAGAGAAAGAACCAAAGCAAATATGCGGCACCAACCGATTTGGCTTCGTTGGTGACACGCTGCTCGATGAGCATTTGTTGTTGTGTTGAAAGTACCATCAGAAATCCCCCTATCAGCGAAATATCTGGTAGAGGCACGCGAGAAGGTCAAGTTATCAGGAAACTTGATATAAAGGCGGTGATTTCGCTCTCTGATGTGGCAATTCCGAAATTCCGGCACTCAATCCTCGCTTCTCCCCGACGATTCCCGATCTCGTTCATACTGCCGCTTTATCGGAAAATCCGGCAGCCAGTTTTCCCGGCGTATGGTCCAAAGCTCATAGGTCGGCATAAACTGGTCAGGTGCGTCCAGCGACCCCAGGTTTACTTCGATCTCGTCATTACTCCTGCCGAACACAGGCGATCCGCAAAGCGGACAAAAATGGCGTCCGCGATATTCGCTTGTCTCGCCCTCAATGCTAACCGCAGCCTCTGGAAAAATTGCCGAAGCATGAAAAAGCGCGCCGTGATGTTTGCGGCAATCCATGCAGTGACAGATGCCCACCCGATAGGGTGCGCCGGTCAGGCCAAATCGGACTTTACCACATAGGCATCCGCCCGTGATCGAGTTCATGTCGTCCTCCACAGAACAGCCCCACGCAACCCCATTGTGCGCAAACCCACCGTGCGCGCGCAAGTGGTAGATGGTCAAGCGGCCTGTAGATCGAGAGAAAGGCTCGCCGCCTGCCCCCTGCAAGGATGATGCCTTGCTCTTTGTAAAGGCGGCAGATAGCCTGATGTTGAAAGTCATGTTGAGATCGCGAGGGCGCTGATGAGTCTGGAATCTGTAAAGGCGTTTTTCGCAAACAAGGCGCCAGAGATTGAAGTTATCGAATTGCCGACCAGCACCGCCACGGTCGCTCTGGCGGCGCAGGCTCACGGTGTGGAACCCGGCCAGATCGCCAAAACCCTTTCCATCGCGGCAAAGGAACAGACGATACTCATCGTCACACGGGGCGACGCGCGCATCGATAATCGCAAGTTCAAGGACCATTTTGGCACAAAGCCGCGCATGCTCGATGCAGAAAGCGTATTAAGCCAGACCAGCCATCCGGTGGGCGGCGTCTGCCCGTTTGGATTGCCAAGCCCCCTGCCCGTCTATTGCGATCTTTCATTGAAAAGCTTCGATGAAGTGGTGCCCGCAGCAGGCGCAACCAATAGCGCCGTGCGCATTTCGCCTGACCATATGGCCGAACTTGTCGCCGCTAAATGGATCGATGTTTGCCAATAAAAAGATAAAATGCTTTTTCGCCCTTTAAAGATGAGAAAAGGCTTCATATATTTTAAGAATAGTTCTAAAGTGGAATCAGAGTCTACCATAGTCCAAATTCCGGGCTTGATACCCGGTATAGCAGAGCGATCATGAGCCGGACCGGAGAGCGAGCTTTCTGGACTTGTCACCGCAAAGCCGGAAAGATTTGGCAGATGCTGAAAGGAATATTCAATGCGCCTTACCCGTCAGACGAATTATGCCATTCGAATGCTCATGTATTGTGCCGCCAATGATGAAAAGCTAAGCCGCGTACCGGAAATCGCCCGTGCTTATGGCGTTTCAGAACTGTTTCTGTTCAAAATTCTTCAGCCCCTCGTCGGCAATGGCCTGATTGAAACCATACGCGGGCGAAATGGCGGTATTCGGCTCGGACGTGAAGCCAAGGATATTTCGCTGTTTGATGTCGTGCGTGTGACCGAAGAAAACTTCGCCATGGCGGAATGCTTTGAGAATGACGCCTCGGACTGCCCGCTCGTGAATAGCTGTGCGCTTAATTCATCACTGCGTGAAGCGCTGAACGCCTTCTTTGCGGTTTTGATGAAATATAGCATCGCCGATATGGTCAAGGCGCGCCCAAATGTGCGCGCCTTGCTCGGCATCGATGAACCCGAAGCCGAACGGCTGGTGGGCTAAAGTGTGTCGCGATCTTTCAGATTCGCTCCTTACGCTTTCAGTTTTTGTTTTAACGCGCATCTTTTCCGAAAACCGTTTCACACTTTTCGGGATGCGCTTTAAGTTGTTGTTTTAACGCATGTCGTTATCCCGAAACCGGTTCCCACTTTCGGGCGACATGCTTTAGACAGATATACCGTTCAGCCCTCATTCCGCCGCAGCACTATAGGCAGACTGCGGCAGAATGAAAGGAATACCGCGCGCTGGCGGCACGCCGACCTTCAACGAACATTCATAGACGCGCTCAAGCCGGTCATCGGTGAGCGCTTCCTCGGGCATGCCGATCGTATCAAGATGCCCCTTATGCATGACAGCGACGCTATCCGCGAACATGGCTGTCAGATTGAGATCATGCAAAATCGCAATCACCCCGCCACCGGCTGCCGCGAATTTACGAGCAATCTCCATGACCACGATCTGGTGTTTTATATCGAGGCTTGAAATCGGCTCATCAAGCAGGAGATAGCGCGGCCTACCGTCGACAACCGGCTTCCAGACCTGACACAAGACACGGGCAAGCTGTACGCGCTGCTGCTCGCCGCCGGAAAGTTCCTGATAGTATCTGCCGCTGAAGCCTCCCAGATCCACCATCTGCAAGGCGAGGTCGGGAAGGCGTTCCTGCTCTTGTGCCGACACGCCGCTAAACCCGCCCGTCAGGCCTATCCGCACGACTTCACGCACTGTGAAGGGAAAGGAAAGCGCATTGGCTTGCGGCAGGACGGCACGCCGCGCCGCCATTTTCCACGGCTTGATATTCCTGAAATTCTCACCATCGAGGCTGGCCGATCCCGTATAAGGCAGGTCGCCCGAAAGTGCGCGCAAAAGCGTCGTTTTTCCTGAACCGTTAGGGCCAACGATTGCAGTCACCTTTCGGGGATGCGCCACGAAGTTCACATCTTCGATGATCGTCTTGCCGCCAATGACAACGCCCAAGGCATTTGTTTCAATCATCTTATTCGCCTCACAGGTCCAGAACGCCGCGCTGGCGCAGCAATATCCAGAGGAAGAACGGTGCACCGCAAACGGCGGTTATAATGCCGATGGGCAATTCGGCGGGCGCCACGATCGTCCGGCTGACAGCATCGGCAAGCAGGAGCATGATCGCTCCCAACAGTGCCGAGGCAGGCAGCAAATAACGATGGTCCGGGCCGATGCTCAGCCGCAGCATATGCGGCACCACGATGCCAATGAAGCCGATTCCGCCTGAAATAGCCACCGTTGCGCCGACAGCCGCCGCAACCGTCACGATGGAGACATGCTTGATGCGCTGAACAGGGATGCCAAGATGGCCCGCCGCAGCCTCCCCGAGCGCCAGGGCATTCAGGCCGCGCGCCAGAAAAGGCGTTGCAACGAGCACGGCCGCAATAATGGGCCCGGCGGTTGCAATCTTGGTCCATGTGGCGCCTGCCAGCGAGCCAAGGCCCCAGAAAGTCAGATCGCGCAGCTGACGGTCATCGGAAACATATACCAGCGCGCCCGTCGCGGCGCCCGCCAGCGCACCAAGCGCGATGCCTGCCAGAAGCATGGTTGCTACGGAAGTCCGCCCGCGACGCGTCGCCACCCGATAAAGGAGCATCGTCGTAACAAGCCCGCTGAGAAAGGCTGCGACAGGCAAGGCGAAAATACCCAGCATTCCATAAATGGGGGCAAGTATGGTGCCGCCCAGAACGATCATCGATACAGCGCCCAGCCCCGCCCCCGCGGAAACGCCGACCAGCCCCGGATCAGCCAGAGGGTTGCGAAACAGACCCTGCATGACTGCGCCCGACACCGCCAGCGCCGCACCCACCAGCACTCCCATGACGATACGAGGGAAACGGATTTCCATAATTATCAGATGGTCGCGGCGAAAGGTTTCAAAGCTGTCCTGAGTGCCAAAAATCAGAGCGCGCAGGACACTCAGCGCCGACGCATCGGATGCCCCTGCCGTCAGGCTGAACAATCCCGTCAGGCAAAGGGCAATTGCCAAGACCACGATGGCAAGGCGCGCCCGTGCCGAACGGTCTCCGACATGGAAAGCCCTGGCTTGATCACGCATGACAGAATTTCCTGATTCCGCCACGCGGGTCTGGCTGTTCATTACGGTATTCCTTAGTGGAGCGGTTTTTGTTTAAGGAAAAACACCAAAACCGCTTTTCAAGTCTTTGTTTTATCGTATTGTCCGACGCAGGATCGGCCCCGGCATCTGCTGGAAACGCTCCATGCCCAGACGAAGCTATTGCACGGCTTGCTCACCATAAAGCTTCTGAGAAAGCTCACGACTTGCAGCACCGGTACGCGGCCCGAAGCCCAGCAGATACAATGAATCCATCTGAATGATATTTCCGCTTCTCCCGGCTGGCGTATTTGCGAGAAGAGGGTTTTTCAGCAATTCATCCTTCAGCACGCTGTCCTTGCCGATGTCCATTATGAGAATTGCGTCCGGGGCGGCTTGTTCGATGGCTTCATCGGTCAACTGCTTGTAGCCCTGATAGGCGTCGATGGCATTGACGCCGCCGGCAAGGGTTATGATGCCATTTGCACCCGTTCCCGTTCCCGACGCCGTAAAGCGTCCGCCTTGCGCGGAAATGATGAACAAGACGCGTTTACGCGGATTTTGATTGGCTGCGATCCTGGCTGCTGCCTCAAGATCGCGCGCAACATCGTCAGCCAGCGCCTTGGCCTTGCTTTCCAGCCCGAGCGCCTTGCCAACAATCTCGATTTTACGGATCACGCTCTCGCCGGTATGATCATCCGGAACGACCACCATCGGCACGGAGGCTTTTTCGAGAACCTGCAAGGTTTCCGGAGGGCCGCTGCCTTCCAGAAGCAGGATGCCGCTGGGATTGACCCCAAGCACACCTTCCGGCGAAAGACGACGCATATAGCCGACGTCCATCAGTTTTGCCGTTTCTTCAGGATAGGTGCTGGTCTCGTCGCGCGCGACCAGCATGTCGCCAGCACCCAGTGCATAGACGATTTCCGTCAGCGAACCGCCGACGGAAACAATACGTGACGTGTCCGGCAATCTGTCGACCGTATCGGCACGGGCTCCGACGGCAAACAGAAGCGACGCAGACATGAATGCAAGGACCGTAAAGTCGTGGATACGTAACATGGCAGTTGGCTCAGCCCCTTTACGCAGCGCTCGACTGTGGAAGACGCGGGAGGTTTTCAGCAACGACACGCCAATCGGCCAGCTCCGTCTCCCCCTCATGACGCTCACCAAAGAACTGGATAATCAGTTCACCCTTGGCATTATATGCCTCCAGCGACGTGACATGACCATCCTTTGTCGGCTTGCGCACCACCCATACATCCGCGATGTGGTCCGCGCGCAAATGCAGATGGAATGTCGGATCAAGCACATTCAGCCATGGCCCCATCATTTTGATCTCATGGATCGGGCCGGTGTGAATCTGGATACAGCCGCGGCTGCCGACGAAACACATGATCGAAAGCTCTTCCTGAATCGCATGCCGCATCATGGCTTCGACCGAGGACGTGTCCACGCGCCACGCGAAATCATTCCCCGCAAGATGCACCGCCTGATAGCGCTCCAGTCCGAAATCCTTCAGGAGTCCGACGAATTGATGAACATCGGTGAGTTTGCTCCAGCGCTGGCGGAAGGCAGCGGTATCAACCAATGACGTATCGACCTTTGCTTTTGCAGCGGCAGGCGGCGTGATTTCAATGCTGGGCGTCTGGTCATCAAGCAGAAGCTCGCTTACCAGCTCTTCATAGGCTTCGACATTTGAAGCGGGCCGCAGATGTATCTTGTGAACCGCCTCTCCGGCTGCATCGAAAAACTGCAGGCTGCGGCGGATATGCTCGCCATCATACTTGGCGACAGCAAAGCCATGCACCCAATGTTTCGGGAAAATACGCAGATCGATCTGCTTGCCCAGCGCTATGGATGCGTGCTGGTTGAAACCGGTTTTTTCAAATGGGCCGATTTTCTCATGGACCGCGCTTTCATTGCGCGTAAGCGTCATCACCTCACCTAGAGACGGCGCAGATTTAAGCAATGCTTCAACATCGGCACGGATGCGGCGGGCAGAAATTGCCGAAGTCTCATCCATACCGCAATGGGCCGCTATGAAATCAGCTTCGGATATAGCAAGACTCTGCGCAAAGTCTCGCTCACGCATTTTCGGGTTATCCGCCCGTGCCTGGATAATTTGCTCTGGGGAGGGCCTGGTCTGGGTCGTCATCTATATCTGCCTATTTGTTCAGAATGAGCTTGCCTTGGCGGGTGATCCTGAGACGATAGAGCGAGCCGCCATGCTCTATCGCTACTTCGTGGGAGCCGTTGAACAGTTCCCGGCTACCATAGGTCTTGAGTTTGGGTTCGAGCATGGAAGCGCGCGGACGCACTTCAATACGATTGTCAGCCTCCGAGCGTGACGGGCTTTCAGCAGCATGATTTGCGGTGCGCTCTCGCGGCAACCGCACCTGCATGTCAATATGAATACGCCTGTTCATTGTCCTGCCTCTGCACCGCTTCCAATCCACCAATAGTGAGCGGCTACTTGCCCGATTCATTAGTTGACAATAACACTCACATTTAATAATCACTGCATTACTGGATCAATCGAGTCAAGTTTAATTCTCGCTTTTTCCCGAGCAAGCCCGAAGGCCCGCCCTTCCAGCCAGCAAATCGTCCTCGGAAAGAGAGGACTCCATAACCATCTGATTTATTTTAGTTATCACGCCATTGGTGCGGGATATGTGCTTTGGCACGCAGGAGAGATAAGGCAATGCGGGCAACAAACGGGCGTCACAAACTGGCATTTTTCGCGGGCACAGGACTCGCGGTTATTCTTTCTGCTTTAGCGCAGCAGGCGATCGCGCAGGAGCAGGCTGCGACAAGTGAAGGTGGCGTAGCCCTCAAGACGATCACAATCCGTCAGACACCCAGAACACAGGAAACGCCCGCCCCGACCAGCACCGTTGATCGCCAGACGATCAATCGCTTTGGCGGAGCCAAAATCGATGATGTCCTGCGTTCTGAACCGGGTGTCTTTACATCCATAAATGCTTCCAACCCCGGCGTTGCGGTTAATATTCGCGGCTTCGAGGGATCGGGCCGTGTCAATATGCTGATTGACGGCGTACCGCAAAGCTATCGCAATACGGACCATAGCTCGGCTGGCTATTCCTATATCGACTCTAATCTGCTTGCTGACATCGACATTCAACGCGGCGCGGTAACGACTGAGCAGGGTGGCGCATTGGCGGGTAACGTGAATTTTCGCACGCTCGGAGTCGATGACATCTTGCTGGAGGGCAAGAACACCGGCGTTCTGGGGCGCGCGTCCTGGGGCAGCAACGGCACCGGCTTTTCTGAAATGCTTGCAGGGGCCGCTCGCGTGAATTCTCTCGGTCTTGCAGCAGCGATCAGCCGTCGTGATTCCAACGATTACAAGAATGGCGACGGCGAAACCGTCGAAGAGACCGGACAGGAACTGACCTCGGGGCTGTTTAAAGCCGAATTCGGTTTTGGAGAGGATCACAAACTCACGCTTGGCGGCATTTTATATAATAACCATTACGGTACGTATCAGGCAGGTTTTGGCGGCAGAGCGACGATCTACGATATGTTCGTGCAGAACCGGACTTTCTTCGCGCAATATGGGTTTAACCCCTCCGATAACGACCTGCTTGATCTTAACGTCAATATTTACCGCAATGTGACCAACCAGAACTGGGGCGAAGGCACCGGCAGTTTCACAGGCCGGCAGGTCTCAACAGAGACAACGGGGCTAACCGCTTCGAACACGTCCCGATTTGCCTTTGGCGACGTTCTTGTCAGTTGGAAAAACGGTTTCGAATATAATCATGACAATGCGGGCGGTAACAGTGTAGGCGTTAATCCTGTCGATGCCAATTCGGACAAGGCCGCTGTTTTTTCCGAAGCGACATGGACCTACAACGCCTTGCAGGTCATCACCGGGCTTCGTTACGATCATTTCAAGCTTGAAAACGAAGACGGCTCCATATCGAACGACGATAGTG
The DNA here is from genome assembly GCF_003149535.1 of Falsochrobactrum shanghaiense. Taxonomy (GTDB): domain Bacteria; phylum Pseudomonadota; class Alphaproteobacteria; order Rhizobiales; family Rhizobiaceae; genus Brucella; species Brucella shanghaiense. Next base: position 601,194 of record NZ_QGDB01000002.1, read on the forward strand.
AACTCAGCCCGAAAGTTACAGTCGCCTACAATCTTACGGATTGGCTCCAGCCTTACGTGACCTATGCGCATTCCATGCGCACCCCGACCCTGCAAGAGACATTTCTTGGTGGCGTTGCCCATGCAGGGACCGGCATGATGCACGGCAATCCCGATTTGCGCCCCGAAAAGCAGCGCGGCTGGGAGTTCGGCGTCAACATCGCCCGTGATGGAATTCTCACCGCCGAAGACGGGCTGCGGATCAAGGCGAATTATTACACCATGCGCGTGGAAGACTATATCACGCTCGCACCCGATTATAGTTCATTTGCCAATGTCGAAGGCACCTCGACCGTTAAAGGCTTCGAACTTGATGCGAGATATGATGCAGGCTTCGCCTTTGCCGGTATCGCCTATACGCATTCGAAGTCTGATCTGCCGGAGCAAAACTATCTGGGCGGCAATCAGTATCTGCCTGAAGACATCGTCACTGTTACCGCCGGAGCCCGCTTCTTCGAACGCAAGCTTGAGGCCGGTGCGCGCGTGCAGCACGTATCGAGCGGGAAGACGCTGGAGGGAGACGACAGCGATCCTTACACGCTGGTGGATCTGTTCGCGAAATACAAATTCACCGATACGGTCGATATGTCGTTTCAGGTGCTCAACGTCGCGGACGAAAGCTACACGCCTGCTCTAAGCATTTATGGCGGCGGGCGCGGCCGTACCTTCCTCGTGGCGACGCAGTTCCAGTTCTAAAAATTTCGGCAGGCACCTGCTTTTCGAAAACAATCGTCGCATCCAGAGGGACCAGCCATCTCTGACCGCGGCTTTGGTGTTCCGCTTGGATACGGCGCGGCGAATGCGGACCCTACCACCGCATTCGCCGGAATTTTGTTCCCATTCACCGGGACTTTCCTCGGCATCTATGCAATTGTCCCTAAAGCGTGTCGCGATCTTTCAGATTCGCTCCTTACGCTTTCAGTTTTTGTTTTAACGCGCATCTTTTCCGAAAACCGTTTCACACTTTTCGGGATGCGCTTTAAGTTTTTGTTTTTACGCATGTTGTTATCCCGAAACCGGTTCCCACTTACGGGCGACATGCTTTAGATAGCCAGCCTATAGCCAGCCCATCTTCACAGAAAGGATCAGCAATGTTTATCGCCATGAACCGCTTCAAGGTGAACATCGGATCGGAAGCCGATTTTGAAGCCGTGTGGAAAAACCGGGATTCGCAGCTTGCCGAATTGCCGGGCTTTGAAACTTTCCATCTGCTGCGCGGCGCCACCAATGAAGAGGAAGGCTACACGCTTTATTCTTCACACACCGTCTGGCGCAATCGTGACGATTTCATCTTCTGGACCAGGTCCGAGCAGTTCCGCAATGCGCATCGCAATGCGGGAACCAACAAGTCGCTCTATGCCGGCCCACCGCAGTTCGAAGGTTTCGAGGCCATCGAAGGCATCTGAAAACCTCTTTCCAGAGCGTTTTCCACAAAGTGCGGCGAAATATCGCAACAAGCAAGAACAGGGCAAAATTTGTCCTGTTTCAAGCGGTGTAAATCGCCAATTAACCTTTAAAGATGGGTAGTTAACTCATATTTAGAATAATTCTAAGTTATTGATTTTTAGAACGTTTCAAAAACATAAAATTTGACGAAACCGCCTCCAGTCGCCATAACCTGACTTAGCTTGGATAGTTTTAGAAAGTCTTGTCCAAGTCTACCTTTGATGTTCGGGCCTTTACCCCCTGCAATTGGAGGAATACTTGTTCGGATCTGCGTGGATTAGCATCGATATGCAAATCGAATTGCACTCAAAATGCAGTTGTTTTGGCATTAATGCCCATAAAGAAAAGAACACCCCCCTCCGCACTGTGAATTCTGTTCTGTCACATCGCGTTGCAGATGCTGGAGTATACTGAGTATGTTAGTCTGTAGCTGCAACGTTATTACGGACAAAGATATTGAAGCTGTCGTCATCGAACTTCTCGATGAGGATTGCTGGCAATTAATCGTTCCGGGCACCGTCTACAACGCCATGTCCAAGCGCGGTCGCTGCTGTGGCTGCTTCCCAAATGTCGTAGAAACGATCATAAGAGTGACTGAAGAATATCATCTTCGTCGCAACCAAATGGACGAAAACGTAATCCAGTTCATGGATCGTGTGCGTTCTCTACGAGAAAAATTCGGGAGTTCATGGAATGAAAGGCGAACCAAAGGTCATCGAGCGGCTTAACGAGGCACTGTTTCTCGAGCTTGGTGCGGTAAACCAGTACTGGCTGCACTACCGCCTTCTCAATGATTGGGGTTTCACGCGTCTTGCCAAGAAAGAGCGTGAGGAATCCATCGAAGAAATGCATCACGCCGACAAGCTGATCGACCGTATCATCTTCCTCGAAGGCCACCCAAATCTGCAAACCGTCGCGCCATTGCGCATCGGCCAGAACGTCAAGGAAGTTCTGGAGTGCGATCTCAAGGGTGAATATGACGCCCGCGCTTCCTACAAGAAGTCGCGCGAAATCTGCGACGAATTAGGCGATTATGTCTCCAAGCAGCTTTTCGACGAATTGCTGGCGGATGAAGAAGGCCACATCGACTTCCTCGAAACCCAGCTCGACCTGCTCGAAAAAATTGGCGAAGAGCGTTATGGCCTGCTCAATGCAACGCCAGCCGACGCAGCAGAATAAATCTGCAAAAAAACGCATTAAAAAAGGGGGCTTTTCAGCCCCCTTTCTGTTTTGACTTGTGATTATTGCGGCAGCTTGTCGTCAACGCCCGCAACATAGAAATTCAGGCCCAAAACCGTTGCACGATCGCAAAGCCGCTTCACCTCTTCCAGACGGTGGCAGATATACAGGATCGACTTGCCTTCAGATCTGAGCCGTTCCAGCGTCTCAAACAGGCGATCCACTTCCCGCGCGGGTTTGGCCACGTCCGCAAGCGACAGCGAACCATCGAGTGAAAGCGCTATATTTTCAGCGGCAGTCAAAGAATCTGAAAAATCGCGACACGCTTCAGCCTTTCCAGATGATTTCGTCTTCCAGCGGTTGCCTGATTGAAAAGACTTAAAACAAACGGCGGCGCATATATGCACCGCCGTATATTTTTCGCTGAATTCCGGTTCCCGGCAGACACTAAGGCCTGGCAGACCCTAAGGAATGAGAATGGTCGTCCCGGTCGTCTTGCGCGCTTCCAGATCCTCATGCGCCTTGCGCACATCCTTGAGCGCATAATTCTGGTTGATTTCAATTTTCACCGCACCGCTCGCCACCACGTCGAAAAGCTCGTTTGCGGTTTTTTCCAGAGCGGCCCGCTTGGCGACATAGTTGAACAGCGTCGGGCGCGTTGCAAAAAGCGATCCCTTCTGTGCCAGAATGTTGAGATCGAAAGGCGGAATCGTACCCGAAGACTGGCCAAAGCAGGCGAACATGCCCAGCGGCTTGAGCACATCGAGCGACCCCATATAGGTGTCGTGGCCAACGGAATCATAGACCACGTCAACGCCTTCGCCGCCGGTCAGTTCGCGCACCCGCTCGACAAAATTTTCGGTGCGGTAATTGATGACATGATCGTAGCCATGCGCCCTGGCGAGGGCCATTTTTTCTTCCGATCCTGCCGTGCCGATAACTCTCGCCCCAAGGTGCTTCGCCCATTGGCCCGCGATCAGCCCGACGCCGCCTGCAGCCGCATGAAACAGGATCGTATGCTCCGGCCCGACCCGGAATGTCTGGCGCAGCAGATATTGCGCAGTCATGCCCTTGAGCATCATCGCAGCAGCGGTCTTGAGTTCAACCGCATCAGGCACCTTCACCAGACGGTCGGCAGGCAGGATGCGTTCATCCGCATAAGAGCCGGGCGTTGCGGCATAGGCCACACGGTCGCCGACGCCGAGATTTTCAACCCCCTCGCCGACGGCGATGACGACGCCAGCACCTTCATTGCCGGGCGTGAATGGCAATTGCGCTGCCTTATAAAGCCCGGTGCGGAAATAGACGTCGATGAAATTCAGGCCGACCGCCTCATGGCGCACTTTCGCCTCGCCCGGCCCCGGTTCACCGATCTCCACCTGTTCATATTGCAGAACCTCTGGTCCACCCGTCTGATGAACGCGAATGGCATTAATCATCGTCTTTCTCCGCTATATTCGTTTTGGCGCTTGCAGCCTCGGCGGCAATCACGCTGGCCGTACGCCCCAGATTGGGAAACCACTGCATGATAGCTCCGATGAAATAGATATAAAGTCCCGTTACCGTGATCCCGATGCGAACCCAGTTGGGTGCATCCAGCATGTAGTAAAGCGCGACAACCCCGAAAGCGCACCAAAGAAAGAAGATCGACAGATTGAGCGGTCGAAGCCGGACCACTCGCACCGGGTGCAGGAAGTTGATCGGCAAAAACGACAGGAACGCAGAGATAACAACCGTTGCGAAGGCGACCCATTCGCCGGGCCTGACGATGAACAGGGTGAAGACCACCATGTTCCATACGACGGGAAAGCCCTTGAAGAAGTTCTCCTTCGTCTTCATCCCCGTATCGGCATAATAAATTGCACTGGAAACCACGATGATCGCGCCGGAGAGAAACGACAGATTGGTTCCCATGAACCCGCTTTGATAAAGGGCGAAGGCGGGGATCAGCACATAGGTGACATAATCGATGATATTGTCGAGCATCTCGCCCGACCAGTTGGGCAAGACATATTTGACTTCAAGCCTGCGCGCGATGGGACCATCGATGCCATCGACGAAAAGCGCCAGCGCCAGCCACCACCACATGGCGGTGTAATGCCCGTCACTGGCCGCCACGATGGACAGAAAGGCCAGAAAGGAACCCGATGCAGTCAGAAGATGGACGGAAAATGCCTTGGCCTGCGGCGCGGTCACTTTCCTGGTCTTGATTTTTCCGGTCAGTTTGGTTTTCACGCCCTTCGCCACTTCTCTGTGTCACGGCCCCACGGGTTTCATACGACAAGAGGCGGTCGCCATGACTCCTCCGGCTGATGCGCCCATCCGCAAGCCACAATCATGCTGCAAGCTTTCCCCGAATAAGATCAAAAGAGCAAGTAAGTCATGAGACAAAACCGCCCTCATTCCACCAAAGATTGAGGTTGAGCAGGCATGGCATTGGCCTTTTTTCTATATGCGTTTAAATATGACAGAAAATTATACGGCGAGAATCATCCTCTCCGGGGCGGCATGATGGCCAAGGATAGAGCAGAATGACGGACATAGCGGTAGACAAATCTCTCATCGAGATCGTGGTAAGCGGCGGCGGTCCCGCAGGCATGATGGCGGCTCTGGCACTCGCCGGTAAAGGCTATCGCACCACGCTGCTCGGCCCCGAAACCGACAGGAACGACCGCCGCACGACGGCGCTGATGATGCCTGCAATCCGCTTTCTGGAAGAGCTCGGCGTCTGGAACGCCATCCAGCCGCATACCGCACCGCTTGCTTCCATGCGCATTATCGATGCGACCGAGCGCCTGATCCGCAGCCCGACCGTTACATTTCGCGCCAGCGAAATCGATGAAACAGCCTTCGGCTACAATATTCCCAATGCGGTACTCAACGAGAAACTCGCCGAAGCGGTGGCGCAAAACAGCAGCATCGAGCGCAATTACTTGCCCGCGATCGAATATCGCAACAATGGCGATCATATAACGATCACGCTTTCAGACGGACAAACGCTGCATACACGCCTCGTCGTGGCAGCGGACGGACGCAATTCGGCAGCGCGCGAGGCAGCAGGCATCCGCACCCGGCGCTGGTCCTATCCGCAGACGGCCATGGTGCTGTCATTCGCCCACACGCTCGATCATCAGAATATCTCGACGGAGTTTCATACCGAGGAAGGCCCCTTCACACAGGTTCCGCTCACGGGCAGGCGCTCCAGCCTTGTATGGGTTATCAATCCCGGCAAGGCCGAGACCTTGCTGGCGCTCGACGATACGGCATTGGCAGGCCGGATTGAGAGCATGATGCAATCCATGCTGGGCAAGGTGACGCTGGAAACGAAGCCGCAAGCCTGGCCGCTATCGGGCCTCGTTCCCCATGTCTTTGCCGCAAGGCGGACCGTTCTGGTCGGCGAGGCCGCGCATGTCTTCCCTCCCATTGGCGCGCAGGGCCTCAATCTGGGCTCACGCGATGTGGAAACCTTGCTCGATGCCATTTCAAAAGACCCGTCCGATCCGGGTTCCGAGCGCGTAATCCGCGCTTACGACCGGGGACGACGGCCCGATATTCTGGCGCGCACGGGATCGGTGGATGCGCTCAACCGCTCCCTGCTCTCCCCCATGCTGCCCGCGCAGATCCTGCGTGGCATGGGATTGGAAATGCTGCGCTCATTCGCACCGCTCAGAGCCTTCTTCATGCGTGAGGGCCTGCGGCCCGGCAGCGGCTTTGCACATTTCCTGCCGCGGCTTCCCAGCCCGCCAAAATACACAAGGAATAGGCCCGGCGATAACGGCAATCACGCAACATAAATTGCATTCCCCGCAGGCTTTACTTCGCGGGGACGCAAACTACATAAGTCTTATGGCTATGACACAGATAAAACACGCAAAGTTCCAGATAGGCCAGGTGGTCAAACACCGGCTTTTCGCATTTCGGGGAATCATCTTCGACGTGGACCCTGAATTCGCGAATACCGAAGAATGGTACGAATCCATTCCCGAGGACAGCCGACCGCGCCGCGACCAGCCTTTTTATCATTTGCTGGCCGAAAACTCGGCCTCCGAATATGTTGCCTACGTATCCGAGCAAAATCTCGGACCCGATCTGAGCGGGGAACCATTGCGCCACCCGGATGTGAAGCAGATGTTCGAACGGCTTGACAACGGCACCTATCGCTCGAAAGCGCATGTAAACTGAGGCTGACGGTTTCTGTCGTTAGAGCATTTTCAGAAAAACTGTGAAACGGTTTGCGAAAAAGGGCGCTCGAAGCGCCCTTTTTGTTTGACAAGACTGGCAATCAATTGCCGGACTTGGCTTTTTCCTGCTCGGCCTTCATCTTGGCCTCGAATTCCTTCTGGCGCGCCTGGACTGCTTCCTGAAGCTCCTTCTGGCGCTCTTCAAGCTCGGACTGCTTGAGGCCCGGACCCGTCAAAGCCTGCGTGAAGCCGCTCAGCGTTACCGGAATCGGGTTCTGCTTGTTCTGATAGTTGACCGAGGTAAGCGTCAGCTTGCCGCCCTTCTTGAGCGCATTGACGAGATCGTCGGAAAGCGGCGCTTCGGCGATGCAGCGATCAGGGAAGCAAATGCCGTATTCGAGTTTCGTGGGCTTGTTGGTATCGATCTGAAGGCCGACACCTGCCGGGATCAGACGACCGATCGGCACGGTGACCTGAAAAATCTTGCGATTGATCTTGCCTGTGATCTCAATGAGGTTGACGGCGGTGAGGAGTTGGCCTGAATCGGCGGTGACAATGTTCTGCGTGTTGCAAATATCATTGTCTTCCTGCTTGGAGCAAACCTTGAACCAACCCTGCGGCGGCTGTTGCTGTTGCGCGGACGCAGGCACCGTCGCCGAGGCAAGCAGGGCGAGCGCGCCAGCGAATGCCGATGCGGCAGCGATTGTCTTCGTGCTGGACATGATCAACAGGTTCCTTTCAACGCTTTGATCTGTAGTTCCCATACTCTGGCTAAGTCAGCGATAGACCGTCACTGATTAGAAAATGCGGCAACAGCGTGACTTTCAGAAATTTCAATCCCTATCCGGGCCGTGTTACAACGCTTGAGCCTTCGAATCCAGATGGTGACAGGGATGCTGGTCCAGAATCCATCAAAATTCGCATTTAATTTAACCTGCGTCATGCGTCAGTCACGTTCTTGATCCCCACATGACAGGTTCATGCTAATTTCGCCACACGAATCGATGCTTTCTCTCAAGCTTATTGCAGCAGCAAAACTTTAAACAGGATGCACATAACTTGACCGGATTGATTGCCCTTTGCCGCCGCACGCTCCTTGCCTGCCTGACGGGGCTGTTTTTGAGTGCAAACGCCGATGGCGTGGCTTACGCGCAGCAAGCGGGCTCATCCGATCCCGATTACGCATTATCGATGCATGGCGATGTGGCCCTGCCGCCGGATTTCTCCCACTTCCCCTATGCCGATCCAGACGCGCCCAAGGGCGGAGCACTGAGAATGGGGGTGGTCGGTACTTTCGACAGCCTCAATCCCTTCATACTTAAAAGCATGCGCACGACCGCGCGCGGGCTGTTCGCCGATGGCGAATTCGGCAATCTTGTTTACGAAAGCCTGATGCAGCGCTCGCGCGACGAGCCATTTACGCTTTACGGCCTGCTGGCCGAAAAAATCGCGATCGATCCCCAGCGTCATTGGGTCGAGTTCACGCTCGACCCCCGCGCGACATGGTCCGATGGCCAGCCGGTGACGGTGGATGATATTCTTTTCACCTATGACATACTGACTGAAAAAGGCCGACCGCCCTATAATGGCCGCATGACCCGGATCGACCGGATTGAAAAGACCGGCGAACGTTCGGTACGCTTTGTTTTCAACGATAAGTCCGACCGCGAATTTCCGCTGCTGATTGCAGCCTCCATGCCTGTTTTGCCCAAACATGCCATCAATCGGGAGACTTTTGGCAATTCGACGCTCAAGGCGCCTCTGGGCAGCGGGCCTTATGTGGTTGCCAATATTCAACCGGGCCAGCGCATCACCTACAAGCGCAATCCGGATTATTGGGGCAAGGATCTGCCTGTACGGCGCGGCTTCGATAATTTCGATACGCTGACCATCGAATATTTCCGCAATGAGACCTCGCTGTTTGAATCCTTCAAGAAGGGACTGCTCGATGTCTTTGTCGAAGGCAATCCGACCCGCTGGCAGAAATCCTATAATTTCCCGGCTGTCATGGATGGCAAGGTCATCAAGGAAGCTTTCGAGACAGGCACGCCGGCCAATATGTTCGGCTTCGTCTTCAATACGAGACGGCCAATATTTGAAGATCAGCGCGTGCGTCAGGCGCTGGCGCTTTTGTTCGATTTTGAATGGGCAAACCGCAACCTGTTTGCCAATCAATACAAGCGCACACAAAGCTTCTGGGAAGGCTCGGAGCTTTCCTCGGTAGGCAAGCCCGCAGATATGCGTGAACGCCAGCTGCTCGCCGCTTTCCCTCACGCGGTTCGCAAAGAGGTGATGGATGGTCTCTGGCATCCATCCGTGAGCGATGGCAGCGGCCATGATCGGACCGCGGCCAGGCAGGCTTATGACCTGCTGATCGAGGCTGGCTTTTCACTTGAAGGGGGCAAGGCTCTCGATCCTTCGGGCCAGCCGTTCCAGTTCGAGATCATGACGCGTTCCGCTGAAGAGGAAAAAATCGCTCTTTCTTATAAGCGCAATCTGGCACGTCTGGGGATCAAGGTCGATATTCGCACCGCCGACGATGCCCAGTATCAACAGCGGCTGCAAACCTTCGATTACGACATGATCCTTGGTGCCTTGAGCGGTTCGCTCTCGCCCGGCAATGAGCAATGGATGCGCTGGGGTTCGGCATCGCGCGATGCGCAGGGCAGCTTCAATTATGCAGGCGTGGCGGACCCCGCCGTGGACGCCATGATCGATGCCATGCTTGAGGCACGAAGCCGCGATGATTTTATCAGCGCCGTGCGGGCGCTCGATCGCATCCTCATTTCCGGAGATTATTATATCCCGCTCTATCACCTGCCCCAACAATGGGTGGTGCGCTGGGACAGGATAGGACATCCCGACAGGACGTCGCTTTACGGCTATCAACTGCCGACCTGGTGGAATCGGGGCGGATAAACATTTTGATCCGGCCGAATTCTGCCCTACATCCCCTCATATAATCTTCAAATCGGGTATCGGGCGGAGATAAATACGCCTGCCTCTCCAAGCGGAGCAATTCCATGCCTCAGAAAAAGATAACTATCGACGTCGTTTCAGACGTGGTCTGCCCCTGGTGCTTCCTTGGCCGCAAGCGGCTTGAGCAGGCTCTCGACATGCTGCCCGAGATCGAGGCGCAAATCAGCTGGAGACCGTTCCAGCTCGACCCGACCCTGCCCCCGCAAGGCAAGGACCGCAGCACCTATATGCGCGAGAAATTCGGCAGCGGTTCGAAGATCGACGACATTCACAAACAACTCACCCAGCTTGGCGAGGAAAACGGTATCGTCTTCGATTTCGAGGCGATTACCCGCGCACCCAACACGCTCGATGCTCATCGTCTGATTCATTGGGCGGCGCAGGCTGGCCCCGATACGCAGGATCGCATCGTCGGCGCGTTATTCTCCCTCTATTTCGAGCAGGGGCAGGATATTGGCGATCATGAAGTGCTGGTCGAGGCAGCAAGCGCTGCGGACATGGAGGCGGCAGCGGTTGAGCGTCTGCTGCAGAGCGATGCCGACAAGGCCGTCATTCGCGAAGAGATCGATACCGCAAATCGTATTGGCGTGCGCGGCGTACCCTGTTTCATCATCGACCGGAAATATGCCGTCATGGGCGCGCAGAGCGCCGAGGTGCTGGCCGATGCCATCCGCCAGACCGCCGAAGGCTTTGAGCCGGGAATTGCCGAAGATCGGTGATAATTCAAGGCAATATCGTCTTTTTCTGACATATGGCTTTTCCATCCACAGCCGAATTTTCAAAATTTTCCGAAATGGTAAAAAATTATCAGCCGAGGGCTTGAACTATCTTGTCAACTGCTCCATATGACGGGTGCTTACCGCTGCGTCTCCTCCCATTACGCGCGGTAAGTGTTCCCCTCTGGAGGTTTGCCTAAATGGCACCTTCATAACTTAGCCGGACTTTTCAGTCCGGCTCTTTTTTTGCCTCAATCACGCCTGCATGAAGCAGGCAGCAGAGCATTTCCAGCAAAAGTGCGTAAGGCTTTGCGTCCAGATAATGCGATCAGGCAAAGCTATGGAGCGGTCGCCTCCAAGCGCTTTAAAAAAAGCGCCGCGTTTCCGCGGCGCTCCAATTGCTTGAAATCAGATCGTTGCGATCAGGCCATGCGCCGGTCGTAAGACGCGACGGGCGGGCAGGTGCAAACCAGGTTCCTGTCACCGCCGACATTGTCGACGCGGCTGACCGGAGGCCAGTATTTTGCCGTCGTATCGAAATTCCCGCCGGGGAATACCGCATCCTCACGCGTATAGGCGTGTGCCCACTCGCTTGCGAGCGTATCGCCTGCCGTGTGCGGCGCATTGACAAGCGGATTATCATCCGCAGGCCAGACGCCTTCGACAATCTTTTTTGCTTCCGCAGCGATGGCGATCATCGCATCGCAGAAGCGGTCGATCTCTGCCTTTGGCTCCGACTCGGTCGGTTCGACCATCAGCGTACCGGCCACCGGCCATGACATGGTCGGCGCATGGAAACCGTAGTCGATCAGGCGTTTCGCCACGTCTTCCACGCTCACACCCGCGCTGTCCTTCAACACCCGCGTATCCACGATACATTCATGCGCGACACGATCATGCGCGCCGGTATAGAGGATCGGATAGGCGTCCTTGAGACGATGGGCGACGTAATTGGCGCTCAGAACCGCATTTTCGGTCGCCTTTTTCAGTCCCGCGCCGCCCATCATGCGGATATACATCCACGTAATGGCCAGAATGGAAGCACTGCCGAACGGCGCCGCCGAAACGGCATGTTCTGAACCGACCTCCACATGCCCCGGCAGATAAGGTACCAGATGCTTTGCGACACCGATCGGGCCAACACCCGGACCGCCGCCGCCATGCGGAATGCAGAAGGTCTTGTGCAGGTTCATATGGCAGACATCGGCACCAATATCCGCCGGGCGGGCAAGGCCGACCAGCGCATTGAGATTGGCACCGTCGAAATAGACCTGACCGCCATTTTCATGCACGATCTCGCAGAAAGCCTTGATGCCTTCCTCGAACACGCCATAGGTCGAGGGGTAGGTGATCATGAAGGCCGCGAGATTGTCGCGATGCTTTTCCGCCTTAGCCCTGAGATCGTCGATGTCGATGTCGCCATCGGGGCGGCAATTGACCACCACGACGCTCATGCCCGCCATCGAGGCGCTGGCCGGATTGGTGCCATGCGCGGAAGATGGAATAAGGCAGATGTTGCGATGGCCTTCGCCGCGTGCCTGATGATAATGGCGAATGGCCAGAAGACCGGCATATTCGCCCTGGCTTCCGGCATTGGGCTGCAAGGAAACACCGGCAAAACCGGTAATTTCGCAAAGCCAGGCTTCAAGATCAGCCGTCATTTTCGCATAGCCGGCGCTATGGGCCGCAGGCGCGAACGGATGCATGTTGGCAACCGTGTTCCAGCTCACGGGCATCATTTCCGCAGCCGCATTCAGCTTCATCGTGCATGAGCCGAGCGGAATCATCGCACGGTCGAGCGCCAGATCCTTATCGGCCAGACGGCGCAGGAAGCGCATCATCTCGGTTTCGGAACGATGCGAATGGAACACGTCCTGCGTAAGAAAGCCTTCGCCGCGCCCGTTGCCCGGAACAAGCACCCCGCCCTCGTCGCCCGGCTTTGCGCCAAAAAGTGCGGCAAGAGCTTTGAGGTCTTCTTCGGTCGATGTCTCATCAAAGGTGACGCCGAGCGTATCGGCATCCAGAACGCGGATCAGGCGGTCACTTTTTTCTGCTTCCCGGGCAAGATCAGCAGCCTTGCCCGCAATCTTGACCGTCACGGTATCGAACAGGCTCTCGCCTGCAATTTCAACACCCGCAGCCTTGAGGCCAGCGGCGAAGCGGGCGGCAAGGGATGCTACGCGGGTTGCAATCGCCTGCAAGCCTGCCGGACCATGCCAGATGGCATAGGCTGCGGCCATATTGGCGAGCAGGGCCTGCGCGGTGCAGATATTCGAAGTCGCCTTGTCGCGGCGGATGTGCTGCTCGCGGGTCTGGAGCGCCAGACGATAGGCTTCACGGCCATGCGCATCGACCGACTGGCCGACGATACGGCCCGGAATGATGCGGGTGAGCGATTCTGAAACCGCCAGATAGGCCGCATGCGGACCGCCAAAGCCCATTGCAACACCATAACGTTGCATGGAGCCGACGGCCATATCTGCGCCCCACGCGGCAGGCGCTTCCATAATCGTCAGCGCCAGCGGATCGGCGACCGCAATCACCAGCGCGCCTTTGGCCTTGGCATCGGCGATCACCTTGGCAAAATCGCCATAGACGCCGCGCGTATCCGGCCAGGGAATGACCACGGCTGCGGTATTGTCATCGACTTCGCTGCCCATATCGATCTGCCAGTCGAGCGGTTCGGCACGCGTATTGACGACATCGACTGTCTGCGGATGCAGATCGCCCGCCAGAAGAATGCGGCTGCGCTTGTCGCGATGGTGACGGCAGGCAACGCCGATGGCTTCGGCAACGGCGGTCGCTTCATCGAGCAGCGAGGCGCAGGCGACCGGCAGGCCGGTGAGTTCGGCGACCAGCGTCTGGAAATGAAACAGCATTTCAAGACGGCCCTGGCTGATTTCCGACTGATAGGGCGTATAGGCCGTGTACCAGGCCGGGTTCTCGAACAGATTGCGCTGGATCACCGGCGGCGTATGGGTGCCGTGATAGCCCGCGCCGATGAAGCTCTTCTTCACCACATTGCGGCCCATGATGGCGCTGAGTTCCGCAAGCGCCTCGGCTTCGTCCAAAGGCGCAGGCAGATCGAGCGCACGGTTCAGCCGGATCGAGCCGGGAACGGCCTGCGAGATGAGCGTTTCCATGGAAGGAAGGCCGAGCGCCGCCAGCATGGCGCGCTCGTCTTCCAGTCTCGGCCCGATATGCCGGGCAACAAAGGGTGATTGTTGGGTCATTGAATTATCCTACCAGAGCGTCGTAACCGGCTTTATCCAGAAGGCCGGAAAGCTGGCTTTCATCGGAAAGCTTCAGCTTGAACAACCAGCCCTCGCCTTCCGCAGCCTGATTGATGAGAGCCGGATCGCTTGCCACTGCTTCGTTAACTTCCACCACTTCGCCATCGACCGGCGCATAGACATCGGAAGCGGCCTTGACCGATTCCACGACGACAATGGCTTCGCCCTTGGAGACGGTACGGCCCGTTTCCGGCAATTCAACGAAAACGAGGTCGCCGAGCTGTTCCTGTGCGTGGACCGTAATGCCGACTGTGGCGATGCCATTTTCGACGTTGAGCCATTCATGATCTTCGGTGAACAGGATATTGGCCATGGAAATCATCCTTTGCGATAGCGATGCGGTGTGAAGGGAAGTGCTGATACGTCAACGGGAACCTTGTTGCCGCGAACGTCCGCGAAAACACGGGTGCCGGGAGCTGCGAGAGCTGTCTCGACATAGCCCATGGCGACAGGAAAGCCGACCGATGGGCCAAAGCCGCCAGAAGTGACAGTGCCTACCTGGCGGCCTTCGGCGTCAAAAAGGGCCGAGCCTGCGCGCACCGGCTGACGGCCTTCCGGCTTCAAGCCGACGCGCTTTGCCGCAGCACCCTTGGCGATGGCATCAAGAACGGCTTTCGCGCCGTTAAAAGCAGCCTTTTCGCGTACGGGTTTGGAAATCGCCCATGTAAGCCCCGCTGAAACCGGGTCGGTCTCCGGCGTAATGTCCTGCCCATGCAGGCAAAGCCCGGCTTCAAGCCGCAGACTGTCGCGCGCGGCCAGACCGACCCATTCGACACGCTCGTCGGAAAGAAGCTTCGCCGCCAGTTCGCGACCTTCATCGATGGGCAGGCCGATTTCAAAACCGTCTTCGCCGGTATAGCCGGAGCGGGTCATGAACCAGCCTTCCTTCGGCTCTATGCCGGTCATGAAGGCAAGCTCGCTGCCCGCAAGTCCGGCAGCAGCAATGACAGCTTCCGCTTCCGGTCCCTGAATGGCGAGAAACACGCGTTCCAGCGGATCGATCTTCACGTCCCGGCCCGATGCCGCTTCATTGAGAAGTTCAATATCGGCTTCGACATTGCCGGCATTGGCAACGACCATGAAACGGTCTTCACCCAGACGGGTGACGATCACGTCATCCAGCACGCCGCCATTATCATTGAGGAAGAAACTATATTTGGACTGCCCGGTCTTGAGCACCGATGGATCGAGCGGGCAGGTTTGCGACAGAAGCGCCATGGCGTCCGCGCCCGATACTTCGATCAGCTTCATGTGGGAAATGTCGAAAAGACCGACATGCTCGCGCGTATGAAGATGTTCCTTCATCACGCCAAGCGGATAGGTGATCGGCATGTTCCAGCCTGCAAACGCGCCAAAACGCGCATTGGCTGCTTCATGCAGAGCCTGCAAAGGCAGGGTTTTCAGATGTGCGGTATCGCCCATAACAACTCCAGAGTCGCACGTATGCCTTCCGCGAAATGCGGTTGCTTCGTGCCCCTCTGTCTCAAGCCTGAGAGACTTGCGTGGCTCTATATAAAGCCACACTTACACCTTCGGCGCGGGGTTTCCCCCGACTTTCCAGAGTTGTCTTACCCGTCTGCGGTTCCTTGTACCTGAGAGATTTCGGGCGATTTCCCCTTCGGCGGCTGATTTTGTCAGCTCTCTCCCGCAGACCGACAGTGCAAGAACGCATATATATTGCAGCGTTCCGGCACCCGACTTATGTCCCATAACCCAATCCGCTTGAGGAGTCATGCGGAATTGTTGTCTTCAGCCGACAAATACCCGGGCTTTTGCGACAATATTTTGCACATAGCCGGGCCGAATTCTCATGTCCTGTCGTCACGCATCGCGACTGGTGGGGCGACTGGTGGGACAGTCTGAAAAATTGCGATCTATTCAGTAGACCAGATGATTGTGATGGCATGATGGCCAAACTGGGCAAAAGGGGTGCAATCGACAAGCTTTAACGCAGGGCAGCTATGCAAATATGGCCCTCCAATTCAGCGGGCATCGGACCTATATGCTGTTTGCAACAAGAGATTAAGATTTTTACTTAGGGTGAGAGAAATGAACCTGATCCGCTCGTACAATAACTGGCGCCGTTACCGCAATACCGTAAACGAACTGAGCCGCCTGAGCCCGCGTGAACTCAACGACCTCGGCATCATGCCTTCCGAGATCCCGCACATTGCACGCAAGGCCGCTGCTCGCTAAGAAGCGCCTGCCCGAAGGCTGCTGAACAAGACAGTCTTCTTTCAGGACCGCAATTCCAACGCTGTGCGGTCCTCCAGTTTCACAGTTGTCACCGGGGTCTCCTCCTCCCATCCCTGGTGATCGAAAGGCCGGAACTCCTCCTCCCAATCCGGTCTTCCCGATAACACCCGTCGCTCCTCCCGCGACGGGTGTTTTATTTTATCTGTCTCCCCGTGCAGTCTGGCGCGCCGCCACGACCTCGATTTCCACCTTGAATTCTTCGCGCGTAAACCCCGAAACGATCATCAATGTCGAAGCGGGAGCAGGCTGTGCAAACAGCCGGTCGCGAACATCCATATAGGGTCGCATATGGGTGCGATCCGTCACATAGGCATTGATGCGCACGACGTCTCGGAAATCCATGCCGCCATCGCGCAATATGCGGCGGATATTTTCAAAGCAGAGTTCTGCCTGTGCGCCGGCATCTTCCGGCACGTTTCCATCCGGCGCAATGCCAAGCTGACCGGAGCAGAAAACCATCTCCGCGCCCGCTTCTACTTTCACGCCATGACTATAGGCTGCGAACGGCGCCGCCATATCCTGCGGCAGCAAATGTTTCAAAGCGCTCATCTTTCTTCCTCAGCTTTTTGCTGCATTCGCGATCAGTTCTTTCAGGCGCGCAGCACCGGCTGCAATATCGGCTTCGGTCGGGCTGATGCCTGCCGCAAGCAGCCGCCGCGCAATCATATGATCCGCCGGGCGATTGATGGAATCGACCGCCACCAGCCTGTCGCCTGCAAAATGGAAAACCGAGAATGCATTTTCTTCGGGATTACCAGAAAGAATATGCCTGTCGGCATCAAATGACAGTCCTGCGGTCTGGAGCTTCATATCGCCCTGATCGGACCAGAACCAAGCGACTTCGCGAAACGGCGCGGCACGTCCGACGATGGAACGGGCCACATGCTTGGCCTGATCGGTCGCATTCTGAACCGATTCCAGCCGTACGCGGCGGCCTGCATGAAAATGGTCGTAGCTCACGCAATCGCCAATTGCATAAACATGTTCGGTAGATGCGCGCATATGCTCATCCACCACAATACCATTGTCGATAAGCACGCCCGCAGCCTCCGCCAGTTCCACATTCGGAACCGCGCCGGTGCCGATCACCACCATATCGGCGGGGAAAATACTGCCATCAACGGCCCTGACGCCGATCACACGGCCATTCGCGCCTTCAATTTCCTGCACGCCCACCCCAGTCAGAAGCGCAATGCCTGCCGAGCGGCTGCGCGCTTCCACATGGACGGAAATATGGGTTGCGACCGAGCGGCCCAATACACGCGGCGCTGCCTCGATCAGCACGGTCTTCTTGCCCAGCGCGATTGCGCTATGCGCCATTTCGAGACCGATGAACCCGCCGCCGATAATCACCACATTCTGCACTTCCGGCATCATCGCGGCGATGCGGCGCGCATCCTGCATACGACGCAATGTGACGACGCCATCCAGATCGACGCCCGACACATCGGGGATGCGCGCGCGTGCGCCGGTGGCAAAAACCAGTTCCGACCAGTTAAGCACCCGACCATCATCGAGCGTCACGGTCCTGTCGCCAATCGATACCGTATCGACACGATGGCCGAACACAAGTTCGATATTATTGTCGCGATAGGTGCTTTCAGGCCGCAGCACCAGACCGCCATGTTCCGGTGCCTTGAGATAGGATTTGGAGAGCGGCGGCTTGTGGTAGGGAATATCCTCCTCGTCATTGATGAGGAGGATTTCGCCCGTATAGCCTTCCTGCCTGAGACTGATTGCGGCCTGCGAGCCGGCATGGCCCGCCCCTATGATAATGCATCTGTCGTCCATAGGACCTCCGGAAATTTCGCGCATCATAAATACGCCATACGGCCATCGCGTGGCTTATTCGTCACGGATTCACATCTTAATTGCACGCATCTTTTATATTTTAAACATTTAGTTTGACCGATCGGTCAGATTGTTTAGTAAGTTGATTGCTTCACCGTGCAGCCGTGCCTGGGAGCGCAATCTTGAAAAGATATTGGTCAGATTACAGCAGCGAAGCATTCTCGCGACTTGAGCGGGAGAAAATCGTGGCAGTCCTTCCCGTAGGCGCGATCGAACAGCACGGCCCCCATCTGCCGCTGGCTGTCGATGCAGCGGTCGCTGACGGAATGGTCAAGGAAATCATCGCACGCCTGCCGGAATCAAGCCATACGCTGTTTTTGCCCACCCAATCCATCGGCAAGAGCAATGAGCATAGCCGCTATCCCGGCACACTGACCTTTTCAGCCGAAACTATCATTCGCATGTGGTGCGAAATCGGCGCCTGCGTTGCCGCGAGCGGCGTCCGCAAGATGGTGCTTCTCAACAGCCATGGCGGCCAGATCAGCGTCATGGACATTGTTGCACGCGAACTGCGCGTCAAACACAATATGCTGGTTTTCAGCGTCAACTGGTTCGGCGTGGGCATGCCGGAAGGCGTCTATGACGATTATGACGTAAAGCACGGCATCCATGCCGGCGACATGGAAACTTCGGTCATGCTGGAAATGCACCCCGATCTCGTTGACATGACGAAAGCGCAGGATTTCCGCGCTCTTACGGAAGTTTTCGAAAGCGATTACGAATATCTCTCCCTGAGGGGCGGCGCTAAGCCCGCCTGGCAGATGCACGATATAAATCCCTATGGCGCTGCTGGAAATGCGACGCTTGCCACCGCCGAAAAGGGTCGCAAGACCATCGACTTCGCCGCAGACCGTCTGGTCGAGGCGCTGGCGGAAATCGAGCGCGCACCGCTCTCCTGGCTCGACAACAAACCCGCCTGGTAAGGATAATGAGCGTGGCCCCCAACTCGCAATCCCCCTCTTCCCTGATCGAAATCAATGGCGTCTACAAGCAGTATGGCACCGGCGTCATGGCTGTCAGCGACATGTCGCTCAAGATCGAACAGGGGCAGTTCGTAAGTTTCCTCGGCCCATCGGGATGCGGCAAGAGCACAGCCTTGCGCATGATTGCCGGACTGGAATCGATTTCCGCAGGCAGCATTCACGTCAACGGACACGCGCCCGGCAAGGGCCCGTCGGGGGCACAGGACATCGGTTTCGTGTTTCAGGAGCCGACGCTGATGCCATGGGCCAGCGTCTTCGATAATGTCTACCTGCCGCTGCGGCTTTCCGGTCTTTCCCGCAAGGAAGCCACGCCGCGCGTCGAGGAAGTGCTCACACAGGTCGGCCTTTCACGCTTTGCGAAGGCCTTTCCGCGCGAGCTTTCGGGCGGCATGAAAATGCGTGTTTCCATCGCCCGCGCGCTCGTCACCCGTCCACGCCTTCTGCTGATGGATGAGCCTTTCGCAGCACTTGATGAAATGACGCGCTTCAAGCTCAACAATGATGTGCTGCGGCTCTGGCAGGAACATGGTCTGACGGTGGTTTTCGTCACCCATAGCGTTTATGAATCAGTCTATCTTTCCAATCGCGTCATCGTCATGGCAGCCCGACCGGGCCGTGTCGTTGACGATATTCCGATTATCGGAAGCTATCCGCGTGCCGAAAACTACCGCACCACCGAATCTTACGCGAAATATTGCGCCAAGGTTTCGGATGCGCTGACCGCGACCCTTTCCTCTGAAGACATAGACCATTGAGGACCGGCAGATGAACCAGATACAAAACGAATTGCCCGTTCTTAATTCCGAGCAGGATCGTCTCGCCCGCCGCGAGCGCAATCTGCGTATCCTCATGCCGACGCTTGCAATCATCATCGCGCTCGGCCTGTGGGAAGGACTGGTGCGCTATTATCAGGTGCCGCATTACCTTATCCCCGCGCCATCCCTCATCGCCGAAACACTCTTCAAGGACGGCCCATCCCTGATGACCTCGATGTGGTTTACGGTGAAACTGACGCTGATCTCGCTTGCCTGCGCTATTGTCGGCGGCGTATTGCTCGGCATGGTATTTGCCCTGTCGCGGCCTGTGGAAATGGCGTTCTTTCCCTTTGCCGTCATCCTGCAGGTGACACCGGTGATCGCGATTGCGCCGCTGATCCTGATCTATGTGCGCGACACTTTTTCAGCGCTGCTGATTTGCGCGTGGATCGTCGCCTTTTTTCCGATCCTGTCGAATACGGTAATCGGCCTGCGCAGCGCCGATCATAATCTGCGCGATCTCTTCAAGCTTTATCGTGCCTCGCCATGGCAGCGCCTGCGCTATCTGCTGGCGCCAAGCGCCCTGCCCTATTTCATGGCGGCGCTTAAAATTGCCGGCGGGTTGTCGCTGATTGGCGCGGTGGTTGCGGAATTCGTGGCCGGTAGCGCCGGACAAAGCACCGGCCTTGCCTCGCGCATTCTCGAATCGAGCTTCCGCAATGAAATCCCGCGCATGTTCGCCGCGCTCTTTCTGGTTTCGTTGCTCGGCATTGTGATCTTTCTGGCCACAAGCAGGCTGTCGCGCCTTGTCCTCGGACGTTGGCACGAAAGCGAGATTCGGCGCGAGCGCTAGAATGTTGCAGGGCGTCGCCATAGCGGGCCTGCCGGGCCGTTACGATATTCGCATCGAAGGCGAACATATTGGCGCGCTTGTGCCTTCGCAGGCAACAGGCGGGGGTTTTATCACCCCACTATTTGCCGATGTGCATGTGCATCTCGACAAGACTTTCACATTTGCGCGCATTGCCGCAAATGGCCCCGCAAAGGTCGAATGCCTGTTTGACGCAATCGAGCTGATGGCAAGCGACCGGCCCAACTGGAACGCCGACGATATACGCGCTCGCGCCACGCGCGGACTGAAAGCCGCCTTTGCGCAAGGGGTCGGGGCGATGCGAAGTCATGTCGACTGGACCACGCCGGATATGCCTGCCGCCTGGCCCGTTCTCAATGAATTGCGTCAGGAATGGAAGGGCCGCATCGATCTCCAGCTTGCAGCGCTTATCCATGGCGATCTGGTGCTGGATGCTGGCGAGGCGATTGCCGCGCGTGTGGCGCGCGATGGCGGTGTCTTGGGCGCTTTCTTCTATCGTAATGCCAATCTGGAAGCCAAAATCGAAGAAATATTCCGCCTCGCGGTCCAGCACGATCTCGATCTCGACTTTCATGTCGATGAAGGTCTGGAACCTGAAGCGGATGGTTTCTCGCTCATTGTTGCTGCTTCCCAAAAGCATGGCATGCAAGGCCGCGTTCTATGCGGCCATGCCTGTTCGCTCTCGCTGCGCACGGAGGATCAGCTCCGGCGCATTCTCGACGCTGCGGCGGCGGCAGGTGTGGCGCTCGTATCCCTGCCGACCACCAATCTCTATCTGCAGGACCGGCTTGGCGGAAAGTCGCCGCGCCTGCGCGGTGTCGCACCGCTGAAAGAAGCGCGGCAAGCAGGCATGAATGTCATGCTCGGCTCCGACAATGTGGGAGATGCCTTCTATCCCTATGGCGATTATGACCCGCTTGGAATTTTGCGCCTTGCGGCTCCTGTCTGCCATATTGAGCCGAATGAGTGGCTCGACAGTATCACCACGCTTCCCACAAGCCTGATCAAAAGCGATCGCATATCTGTTCCACAAAATGGCAGCGCCGCCAGTTTCATATGGCACGATGCCCATGACCTCAACGATCTCATCAGCCGTCCGCAAGCCCGCCGCGTCATCTGGCGCAACGGCATTTCGACGGAAATCAATCGGAGAAACCCATGAATTCTGTTGCCCCGCAACGCATATATGACTGGGCCGCGTTCCGTGCCGAAATCGACGGCATTCGCATCTATGACGACCCCAAGCAGGTCGAACTGCGCTCACGCGATTATTTCTGGTACAGCCCCATCCTCACCGAAGATATTGGCCATTATCTAGGCGATCTGGTCGTCATCCCCAAGGATCAGGACGAGGTGCGCCGTGTTGCGGCAGCGGCTGCAAAGCTGCGCATACCCATTACCGTGCGCGGGGGCGGCACCGGCAATTATGGCCAGTGCGTGCCGCTCGAAGGCGGCATCATTCTCGACATGACCAAAATCGACCGCGTGATTTCCATCGAACCGGGCAAGGTTCGTGTGGAAGGCGGTGCGCGCATTTCGCGTCTTGATGACGCCGTGCGCGAAACCGGCCAGGAACTGCTGATGTATCCGTCCACCCGTCGCATCGCCACCATTGGCGGCTTTTTCTCCGGCGGTTCGGGAGGCATCGGTTCGCTGCGCCATGGCATGTTGCGCGATGACGGCAATGTCTATTCGGTCAAGGTTATGACCGTCGAGGCGGAACCCAAAATCATCGAACTGACAGGCCGCGAAATTCATAAGGTCCAGCACGCCTATGGCACGAATGGCATCATTCTGGAGCTTGAAATCGGGCTGACCAAGGCAACCGACTGGATACATACCGCAGCCTTATTCGATAGTTATGAGGCGACGCTGAAATTCTGCCTCAAGGCGCTCGAAGAAAAGCTCGATTGCTATCTTCTGACCACGGTGGACCGCCGCTTTGCGCGCTTCTACACCAAATTCGGCGCGCTGTTTCCATCCGACAAGGATGCCGTCTTCGCGATGATCGCACCGGAAGAACAGGAGCGTTTCGCAGCGCTTGCAGCCGAATTTTCGGGCAGCGTCTCCTTTGGCATGACGCAGGAGGAATTGCACAAGAATGGCCTTCAGCCTGCCTATGAATGCGGCTGGAACCACACCACCCTTCAGGCGCTCAAGGCCGAAGAAGGCTGGACCTATCTGCAGGTCGCCTATCCCCGCCCCTTCGATCCCACGCTCGTCAAGCGGCAGATGGAACGTTACGGCGACACGCAATATATGCATCATGAAATGGCGCGCCTTGAGGGCGAAGTGCAAATTTTCGGCCTGCCGCTGGTTCGTTTTGAAGATCGCGATACGATGTATCGCCTGATTGATGAGCTTGAACAGATCGATGGCTGCGACATCTATGATCCGCATGCCTATACGATCGAGGATGGCGGCATGAAAGAAATCGACAGCGTGCAGATCGAGTTCAAGAAACTCGCCGATCCATACGGCCTGCTCAATCCGGGCAAGACACGCGGCTGGACCGCCGACATGGCACTTACAGATTAAACAAGGGGAACCTATCCATGAAAAAAGCTCTTATTACAGCACTGGCAGCCCTATCGCTCGGCCTTTCCGCACAGATGGCCCATGCGCTCGACAAGGTAACACTGGGCACCAACTGGCTGGCACAGGCGGGCCACGGCGGCTTTTATCAGGCGCTTGCCGATGGCACTTATGAGAAATACGGCCTCGACGTCACCATCGAAATGGGCGGGCCGCAGGTCAATAACCGCCCGATGCTGGCGGCTGGCCGCCTCGACTTCCTACTCGCAGGCAATCTGCTGCTCTCTTTCAACAATGTCGCCAACAATGTGCCGACAACCGTTGTGGCGGCATTTTATCAGAAAGACCCGCAGGCCCTGATGGCGCATGAAGGCGAGTATAAGGATTTTCAGGACCTCACCAATGCGGAGACGATCCTGATTTCCAAGGACGGACAGTTCTCCTTCTGGCCGTGGCTGGTAAAGGAATTCGGCTTCAAGGACGAGCAGCTTCGCCCCTATGGCTATAGCCTGGCGCAGTTCCTCAATGACAAGAAGGTCGCGCAGCAGGCCTATGCAACCGCCGAGCCGCTTTATGCCGAAAAGGAAGGGGCGAAAGTCACCACCTACCTTCTCGCCGACCATGGCTACAGCACCTATGGCAACACGATTGAAACCCGGCAGGAACTGGTGGAAAACAACCCCGATCTGGTGCAGCGCTTCGTCAGCGCCTCCATCGAGGGCTGGACCAATTTCCTTTATGGCGACCGCAGCAAGGCCTATGAGCGGATTCTCAAGGACAATGCGGATATGAGCACGGAAACGCTGGATGCC
This sequence comes from Falsochrobactrum shanghaiense, assembly GCF_003149535.1. GTDB lineage: Bacteria > Pseudomonadota > Alphaproteobacteria > Rhizobiales > Rhizobiaceae > Brucella > Brucella shanghaiense. The sequence continues at coordinate 625,089 of NZ_QGDB01000002.1, forward strand.
GAACTTGCCCGCATCAAGGAACTCCAGCTTATCGACAGCGGCGACACGCTCGAAAAGGGTATCGGCGCCATTGATATGAACCGCGTCAAGGAATTTTACGAACTGGCACGCAATGCCGGCATCGTGAGCGGCGACGAACTCGACATGAACAAGGTCGCAACCGACGCTTTCGTCAATAAGGGCGTCGGCCTCGACATCAAGCAGAAGCTTGGCCAGTAAGAAGCCCTCCACGTTGTGTATGTCGTGAGCGGCGAAGTCGAAAATAGCGACAATGAACTGACCGGCCGGGACAGGGTTCTCGGCCGCAGGCAGCGCATTCTCGACGCCATCCGCACTGCCGCCATCGATGAATTTGCTGAAAAAGGCCTTGTGGGAGCATCCACGCAGGGCATCGCACAGCGCGCCGGACTGACCAAGCCGCAACTGCATTATTATATTTCCAGCAAGGAAGAGCTTTACGAGGATATTATCGTCTTTATCCTCGATGAGTGGGAGCAGATCTTTCTCGGTGCGACCGCTGAACAAGATCCGGCAAAAGTAATCCGGCAATATATCCGGAGAAAACTCGAATACAGCCAGAAAAACCCGAAAGCCTCGCGCCTTTTTACCACCGAAATCGCCAATGGCGCGCCCTATTTGAAGCGTCATTGGGCCAAACATGTCGCCGCCACCCATAATGCGGTCGGGCTGATCCAGTCATGGGTCGATCAAGGCCGCATAAAGCCGGTCGATCCGCTGCTCCTTCAAATGCACATCTGGGCCGTAACGCAGCATTATGCCGATTTTGAAATACAGGTGCGCAGCATGATGGAACTGGCCTCTGAGGAACCACTCGATCTCGAACGCATCGAGAAGGAAGTCAGCACGCTTTTTCTGCGTGCCTGCGGACTGGAGCAGCCTGATTTCATCCGATGAAGGATGAAATGACTTGCCCCGATGAGACGGGCATGCAGACACGCATTCAAGGCTTTATCTGGACCTGCCCTGCCGTTGGCCCTTCATGCCATATTTCGAACAAGATTGCGGTTGCAATTATAACTATAAGTGCGCTAAAGTTGCTGTGCCTGATTAGAGAGTTTCCAGCGTGGCTGCGAAACAGTTTGCATTGAAAATGCATACCAGAACAAAGATTTGAGAAGAAAAACAGGCGATCCTGTTTAGGCGCGGTTCGCCTTGGAAATATTTCCGGGTCACGCATCGGCCAACCTTTAGCGGGGGGCGATGCATCCAGGGACGGGTTCTCGGGGGAGGAACCCGTCCCTGCCTGTCTTTCCGATAAGCGCCTGTTTTTCCAGCAAGAATGTGAAACACCGCCGCAGGGAAATCAGTTAACCGGACTGGTTTCTGTCCGGCTCCGATGCTTTCGGATGATGCAATAAAATGCGGCTCCGGATTGTGTTTAAACCGGAGCCGCTCTGGCGTTTATATGCACTTTACCTGAAACTCGATCAGCGTTTTTCCAGCTACTCTTCAGCAGCAGGTCCCGCCTTCAGGCTTGGCTTGCTTATTCAGCCAGCCATTCCTTGATGCGATCAGGATTGTCTGCGATATATTTGTCGACAGCCTGCTCGTAAGAGGTTTCCTGTGCCTGGAACATCGCCGCTTCCAGCTCGCTGATCGGAATGTTCATCTTGGTAAGCAGTGATGCCACCTTCGGATTGTCTTCCTTGAAGCCCTTGCGTGCAATGGCATCGATATGCTCTGCGCCGCCAAGCGCACCTTCCGGATCATCGATATAGCGCAGCTTGTACTTGCCGAACATCCAGTGCGGGCTCCATGAGGTGGCGACAAACCAGCCGTCCGAACGTGTTGCGCGGTCCACAGTCGTGAGCATGGCCGCTTCACTGGAAATATTGAGCTTGTAATCGAGACCGTATTTTTCGATTGCTTCCTGCGACAGGCGCGTCAGTCCCGCACCCGGATCAATGCCCTGAATTTCGCCTTTGAGCTTTTCGCGCACTTCCGGCTTTTTCAGGTCTTCAATAGAACTGATTTCACTTTCCGGAATATAATCCGGCACGATCCAGCCGAGCTTCGCCCCTTCATAAAGCGGACCGAGGTTTTCAACCTTGTCCTCGATGCGCTTGTAGTAATCCGCATGGGTTTCGGGCAGCCATGCCATCATCATGGCATCAATGTCGCCGCGGCTTACGCCCTGATACAATGGCGCAACGTCGGTTTGAACCAGTTCGACCTTCTGGTCCAGATTATCTTCGATCAGTTTGGCTGCAAGCTTGGTCACGAATTCCGCGTCGGACCATGGGGCCCAGCCGATTTTCACGGTCGTGCTATCCTGCGCATAGGCTGCGCCAGCTGTCATGCTGCCAGCGACAATCGCGGCCAGTCCGAACTTTGTCAGTTTTCCCAACATACCTTCTCCTTTTCTATTTTACGTGTTCCCATTTTCACATTCATGCTTCTTGTTTGCGAAATGGCGAAGCCGATGGCTCATCGGACGCCTTTTTCATGGCGACCAGCCGCTTGAAAAAGCCCATTACGCCGCCAGAATCCCCCTTGCCGAAGCTTTGCGTGATACGATCAAGAATGACGGCCAGAATGACCACTGCCAGCCCGCCTTCAAACCCCTTGCCGACATCAAGACGCTGAATACCCGTAAGAACCGTATTGCCCAGCCCGCCTGCGCCGATCATCGAGGCGATAACCACCATGGAAAGCGACAGCATGATGGTTTGGTTGACGCCAGCCATGATGGAAGGCATCGCATTGGGGAGCTGCACCTTGAACAGCAGCTGCCGCGAAGTGCAGCCAAAGGCCAGCCCCGCCTCAACGAATTCCGCATCGACCTGACGAATGCCCAGATTGGTCAGACGCACCACCGGCGGCATGGCGAAGATCACCGTAGCGATCGTGCCCGGTACGGCACCCAGGCCGAAAAACATTGCTGCCGGAATGAGATAGACGAAAGCCGGCATGGTCTGCATCAGATCGAGAACCGGGCGGATGATCGATGCAACAGTATCGCTGCGCGCCATGGCAATGCCGAGCGGAATGCCTACGATCATCGCCACGATCGTTGATGCCAGCACCAGCGACAGGCTTTCCATCGTACCGATCCACAAATTCATATGGATGACAAGCGCGAGCGCCAGGGCAGTGAAGACTGCAAATTTCCAGCCCACGCGCCACAGCGCCAGCAAAGTGAGAATTGCAGTGCCCGCCAATGGCGGAACAGCAATGAGCGTGTCCTGAATGCCGTCGGTCAGAAAGCCGATCGTTGCCGCGATCATGTCAAGCGCAGGCGTGAAATGGTCAAGGATATAATTGACCGCGACATCGGCCCACCCGCCGATACTAAAATTCAAATCCATGGTTCACCGTCCAGTTCGGATCGAGTTGCCTCTGGCTGGATGAGAGCGGACCCCATTCAAACGGGAACACCCAATCCGCTTCTCAAGTTCTTGTTTTAGAGCGCGTCTCGATCTGGTTGAATCAGATCGCGCTCTAAGCTTTTGTTTAAACGCGCATCTTTTCCGAAAACCGTTTCACACTTTTCGGGATGCGCTCCAACGCATTATCCAAAGGCAGAACCGCTGTGCGATTTGCCGGAAATGCTCCGGACGGTCCTTTGGGACCATCCTTGAATCAATCTGCCGGAAGCGTCCGACAGTGCGCGACAGATCAGCCAGCGCGGCCAAGCGTCTCCAGCAGTGCGGATTTGCTGATGGCCCCCAGATAACGATTATGCTGATCGGTTACGGGCACCGGCCACGGGCTTTCTGCAACACGCATCAAAAGCTCGGAAAGCGGTGCATCGGCCTTTATGGTCGCCGCGCAATCGAGATCATCATCAGCGCCCGCCGCGCTACCGCCATTTGCCAGCGCATCGCGCGTGACGACGCCACGATAAATATGATCGGTATCGACCAGCACCCCGTATGTCTTGCCGCTCGCATCGAGCCGCTCCAGCGCGGAAGCCAGTTGCGCGGGGTCGAAGGCGATCAGTTCGTCCTCACGCGCGACGTCGGCTGCGGTGAAAACGCGCGACACGTTGACGTTGCGGAAGAAGGAACGAACATAATCGTTGGCCGGTGCGGAAACGATCTCGTTGGGCGTCCCGATCTGGACAACCTTGCCATGCTGCATGATGCAGATGCGATCGCCGATACGCATGGCTTCGTCGAGGTCATGACTGACGAAAATGATGGTACGGCTCTTCTTTTCCTGAAGCCGCTTCAGTTCATCCTGCATTTCGGTGCGGATCAGCGGATCAAGTGCCGAAAAAGCTTCGTCCATCAGCAGGATGGTCGGCTCGCTCGCCAATGCGCGCGCCAGACCGACGCGTTGCTTCATGCCGCCTGAAAGCTGATCCGGCATACTGTTGGCGTAAGGCTCCAGCCCTACCGCGGCAAGCGCCTCAAGCGCATTTTCATGCCGCTCGGCCTCACCCATTCCGGCCACTTCAAGCCCGAAAGCAGCATTGTTCAAAACCGTGCGATTGGGAAGCAGCGCAAAAGACTGGAACACCATGCTCATGTCGCGGCGCCGAAGATCAATCAGCTCGCGCTTCGACATTTTCACGATGTCACGGCCATCAATTTCGATGGAACCCGAGGTTGGTTCGATGAGGCGGTTGAGCAGGCGCAACAGCGTTGATTTACCTGAACCGGAGAGGCCCATGATGACGAATACTTCGCCTTCGTAAATATCGAAACTTGCGTTATCTACGCCGATGGTTGCGCCATATTCCGTGTGAATCTGGGCCTTTGATTTACCTGCACGCAATTCCTGCATCGCGCGCTCAGGATCGTCGCCAAAGACTTTAAAAACGCCATTCAAGCTTATTTTCGTCTTAGCTGGCGACTTCATACTATCGTCCTTGTATAAAATACCATGCATTATGTTTAACCCCGCTGTGCCGGCGGACTTAATCTCCTTTTTACTATTAAATATTCTTCATCCTGGCGCAAAATTGACATGCACAACTTGCGGGAAACGAACGTCCCGTGAAGAATGATTGGCGATTTGTAAGCTGAATTTATATAGGTCATTTCTCGACATGTCCACCCACAGCCGCGAATTCTTCTTTATGCACCCGTTCCCTGAATTATTTTTCGATGGGCGCATGACAAAATATAGGGGCCTGACGATCAAGCGGATTGCCGCAAAAACCGGCCAGCCCGACAATGATAGTAGTCCCGTGAAAGCATCCTAAATCGGCGGACTGCGACAAATATGGATTTAGCTGCGACATGCGCTCTTTTTAGTATTATCATAAGAATACCAAATATAATCATATAGAAATTGTCTGGTTATACTTGGTCACTATCCCGCCTGACCAAACGTCATAACAGGCGCGAATCCGCGGTTTCGAGCTGCCCGATGCCGCTGCCCGAGCGGCCATTCTTCAGCGATATGCCATGTAGCCGACGAAGCCGGTTATCCTCCAGCGCCCGCCTTCACTGCGGCAAAAATAAAGTGTCTGCCAGTTCAGACGATCAAAGGATCCATCCGCTTTGGCGATCGTTCCATCGAATTTTTTACGCGCAACAGCGACATTTTCCGTGATGTCGATGGCGCTGAGATTCGTGGCCCTATATATGCCTTGCGCCAGGGATTCGGCATATTGCGTAGCCGCACTTTGCGCCGCCTGCCGCAGCCACTCAGCACGATAGGCACTCAATGTCGCAAAGGCCGCATCCCATTTATCAGGGTCGCGTTCTCCATGCGCATGAATACCCAGAAAGCGCTCCTCGTCGAAATCATCGGCCACACGCGCCCAATCCTGCGCCACGAACGCCTCAATATCGCGCCGCACCAGCATGTCCCAGATCTGCTCGCGATCCTTGTCCCCCTTAAAGGGATTGACGATTTCCTTCATTGGCACCTCCTGCAATCCAGGGCCGAAATCCAGGGCACTCGCGCGCCGCTGCGCATCATAGTGGCAAGCCGCTTTCCGGCTCGAAGAGATAGATATGCTCTGGCCGGGCAGTAACAGGAACCCGCTCCCCCGGTGAAAGATGAACCCGCTCGCGAAACACGACGCGCACCGGTTCGTCAGCGATCCGGCCATAAACATGTGTTTCCGGCCCGGTCGGCTCGACCGCTTCCACCGTCAGCGTCAACCCTTTGCCGTCTCGCGCAATGGTGAAATTTTCCGGCCGAATCCCGGCTTCTACCGGGCGCTGCAAGACCGATGGCGCGGAAACCGCAAGCTCTTCGCCATCCTTGCTGCGAAACAATTTGCCGCCAAAAAGCGTGCCGGAGATAAAGCTGATCGAAGGTGAGCCGATAAAGCCTGCCACAAATTTGTTTGCGGGCCGGTCATAAAGCTCAAGCGGCGCGCCAATCTGCTGAATTTTTCCCTGATTCATGACCACTATACGATCCGCCATGGTCATGGCCTCGATCTGGTCATGGGTCACATAGATGACGGTCGTTTTGAGCTGGCGGTGCAGCGCCTTTATCTCGGTGCGCATCTGGACGCGCAATTGCGCATCCAGATTGGAGAGCGGCTCATCGAACAAGAACACCGATGGCTCGCGCACGATAGCGCGGCCCATGGCGACACGCTGACGCTGACCGCCCGAAAGCTGGCGGGGGTAGCGATCGAGATAGGAATGCAGATTGAGAATGGACGCCGCCTTCTCCACCTTCGCTGCCGTGGTGGCGGCATCCTCACCGCGAATACGCGGCCCGAAACCGATATTTTCGCGTGTCGTCATATGGGGAAACAGCGCATAGGACTGGAACACCATCGCAATATTGCGTTTTTGCGGCGGCTGCTCATTTGCCCGTTCACCGCCGATAATCAGATCGCCAGCGGAAATCGTTTCCAGTCCGGCCACCATGCGAAGTAGCGTCGATTTTCCACAACCCGACGGCCCGACCAGCACGAGGAATTCGCCGCTTTTAACGTCGAGATCGATCCCATCGAGAACATTGAGCTGTCCATAGGTCTTGGTCAGTCCGCGAAGGGAAACGTCTTTCATTGCTTCAGTTTCCTCCGAGAATGTCGTCTATGAACGGACGGCATCCGGCCGTCAGCCCCGCATCGACGGGCAGCACCGCGCCCGTTATGCCGGAGGCGCGCGCCGATGCGAGAAAGGCCACCGCTTCGGCGACCTCATCGACATTGACGATGCGCCCCATCGGATAAAGCCGTCTGAGCTTGTCCAATATGCCGGGATCGCGGGCGATGCGATGATCCCATGCAGCCGTATGAATAGACCCCGGACAAACGACATTGGCGCGCAGGCCATTCCGGCCATATTCCACAGCCAGAGCGCGTGCAAATGCATTGATCCCCGCCTTGGCTGCGGCATAAGCAGGATTGCCGAAATGCAAAACTGCGTTCACAGAGGAGACAAACACGAAAACGCCGCTTCCCCGCGCGGCCATCGCACGCGCAAGCAGCGTGGAAAATCCCGCAACCCCTGTCAGATTGAGATCGATTTCCGCGCCGATCTTGTCCTGATCCAGCCCGTCAAATGATTCCGCGCGCGTCCAGCCGGCATTATTGATGACAATATCGGGAACCCCGTCGGCGTCGATAATTTCGCTCACTGCAGCATCAATAGCCGCGCGATTGCCAAGATCGAAAGCATGGCGCCTGTGAAAACCGGCCTCTGACATCGTATCAATGGCGATGTCGCAGCCGATGATCCGCGCGCCGCGCGATCCGAACAGCCGCACAAGGGCTGTACCAAGACCACCGCCTGCACCGGTGATCAGGACGGCTTTTCCGGCAAATTCGCCTGACTGCTCCACACTGTTCCCCTATATCCGACGCTTGTCGCGCCTGTCTTGTTCAAGTCCAGTTCCGTGAGCCTAGAAGTGATAATGCGGGTTTGCAATAATCGTTTTTGCTTGAAAGCAGATGAATTGCCGATAATGTAGGAAAATAATACTAAAAATAATGACTTCGCATAGACAAGTCCAATAAGGGAACGAGACAATGTCAATCAATAAATGGAAAGCCGGCCTTCTGGCCGGATTAGGCATTCTGATGCTTGGCTCGACTGCACAGGCGGGCGAAGTACGCATGACGGTCGCTGAGTACAGCTCCAAGACCGGTCCCTATTTCGAAGAGGTCAAGAAGGCTTTTGAAGCCGCCAATCCCGGCATTACCCTTAATTTCGAGATCGTCCCCTGGGATGTGCTTCTGCAAAAACTGACCACCGATATTTCGGCAGGCACCAATGCCGATCTTTCCATCATCGGCACGCGCTGGCTGATCGACTTCGTGCAGCAGGACATTGCCGAGCCGCTCGACAGCTATATGGACGACGAATTCAAGGGCCGCTTTATCGAGACTTTCCTGTCGCCGTCAGTGCTGGAAGGCAAGACCTACGGCCTGCCTATCGCAGCTTCTGCGCGCGCGATGTATTACAATAAAGACCTGTTCGAAAAGGCGGGTATCGAAAATCCGCCCGCGACATGGGATGAACTCAAGGCCGGTGCGGAGAAAATTAAGGCGCTGGGCGCCGAGAATTACGGCTTCGGCCTGCAGGGCAAGGAAATCGAGACCGACGTCTATTATTACTATGCCATGTGGTCTTACGGGACTGAAATCCTCAACGAGGATGGCACGTCGGGCCTGAGCACACCGGGCGCACTGGACGCCGCCAAGCTTTATAAATCCATGATCGACGAAGGACTGACCCAGCCCGGCGTCACCTCCTATGCCCGTGAAGATGTGCAGAACCTCTTCAAGCAGGGCAAGATCGGCATGATGATCACGGCACCTTTCCTGTCCAACCAGATCAAGGAAGAAGCGCCTGATCTCAAATATGGCGTTGCCGCTATTCCCGCCGGTCCCACCGGCGCGCGCGGCACCTATGGCGTGACTGATTCCGTCATCATGTTCCAGAATTCAAAGAACAAGGACGAAGCCTGGAAAGTGCTCGACTTCCTGTTCCAGACCGATTGGCGCGCCAAGTTCACGCAGGGCGAAGGCTTCCTTCCTGTGAACAAGGAAGAAGCGAAGATGGATTATTATGTCAATAATGCCGATCTTGCAGCCTTCACCGCACTTCTGCCCGATGCGCGCTTTGCGCCGGTGATCCCCGGCTGGGAAGAGATTGCCGACATTACGTCCAATGCGATGCAGAGCATCTATCTTGGACAGGGAGAACCCGAAACCATCCTGAAGGACGCCGCAGCCAAGGCGGATGCAATCCTCAAGAAATAACCTCCCCTCGCCCGGCATCATTGCATAATGGTGCCGGGCTTATTCCAAGGGAGCCGATTGTCGATGCAAAATCGCAGCCTGCCCTATTTGCTGATTCTGCCGAGCCTGCTGCTGGCAGCGGTGGTGATCTTCTGGCCGGTGGTCAACCTGTTTGAAATCGCAACCCACGATGTAAACCGCTTCGGACAATTGCGCGATTACAATGGGGGAGCGAATTTTTCGGCCTTGATGGCCTCACCGGATTTCATCAATGCATTGTCGCGAACCGCCTTCTGGACGATAGCCGTGGTGGGCGGCGCGATGCTCGTCTCGATTCCGGTTGCGATCATTCTGAATATGGATTTTTACGGGCGCTCATTGGCGCGCGTCATCATCATGCTGCCATGGGCCGTCTCGCTCACCATGACGGCGATTGTCTGGCGCTGGGCGCTCAATGGCGAAAGCGGCATGCTCAATTCGGCTCTGCGCAATCTGGGCATCATCGACACCAATATCCAATGGCTGGCAAGTGCCGCCACCGCCTTTCCCATGCAGATTCTCGTCGGAATTCTGGTGACGGTGCCTTTTACGACCACGATCTTCCTGGGCGGGCTTTCATCCATTCCTGACGATCTGTACGAAGCATCATCGCTTGAAGGCGCCAATCCGTGGCAGCAATTTCGCGAGATCACCCTGCCGCTGCTCAAACCTTTCGTGAACATCGCAATCGTGCTCAACACAATCTATGTGTTCAATTCCTTCCCCATCATCTGGGTAATGACGCAGGGAGGACCGGCAAACTCCACCGACATTCTGGTGACGCATCTTTACAAACTGGCGTTCCGGCTCGGAAAGCTCGGCGAAGCTTCCGCCGTGTCGCTCATCATGCTGGCGATATTGCTGGTTTTTACCGCGATCTATATCCGGCTTTCGATGCGGAGTGAAAACGCATGACCCGCTCAAAGATCAAACGCACCGTTCTGGCCTGGATCATTCTTGCACCCCTCATCGTGCTGACACTGTTTCCCTTCGCGGTGATGTTCTTGACGGCGGTCAAGCCGCCGCAGGAAGTTTTGTCGCCCCATTGGTGGCCCAGCACCTTTCGCTGGCGGAATTTTTCGGAAATGTGGGTGCAGACCGGGTTCGGTACGGCATTGCTGAACTCATTATATGTTTCCGTAATCGCCTCCGCCGGTGCAATCATCGTCTCCATTCCTGCCGCCTATGCCATGTCGCGGTTTCACTTTGCAGGACAGGGCGCGTTCCGGCAATTTCTGCTCGTCTCGCAAATGATTTCGCCCATCGTTCTGGTGCTTGGGCTGTTTCGCCTGCTCGCCGCCTATGGGCTTATCGAAAGTGTGTCGGCGGTCGGCGCGGTCTATATGGCCTTCAATATCGCCTTCACGGTCTGGATGCTGCAAAGCTATTTCGACACCATACCACGCGATCTGGAGGAAGCCTCATGGATGGAGGGCGCGGGACGCGGCAAGACGCTGGTGAAAGTCTTCCTGCCGCTTTGCCTGCCGGCAATCGCGGTGACGGCGATTTTCACCTTCATCAATGCGTGGAATGAATTCGTGGTCGCGCTCACCATGCTGCGCCGTCAGGAAAGCTATACGCTGCCCATTCAGGTCTTTTCTCTGGTGGCGGGGCGCTACACGGTCGAATGGCACTATGTCATGGCCGCGACCCTCGTCGCCACGCTTCCCGTCGCGATCCTGTTCATCTGGCTACAGCGCTATCTCATCAAGGGACTTGCGCTCGGAGCCGTCAAATGACCCATGGCAGGGCAAAAATGAAAAGCGCGGGTTTCCCCGCGCTTTTCTTTATCAGTAAGTAAGCAATGTCGAAATAATCGGCACGTAAGTCACCAGCCCCAGCAGCAGGAACAGTGCTGCATACATACTCACGGCCTGTTTCGTGAAGTCGCCAACGGTCACCTTGGCGATATTGCAAACCATCAGCATCACCGTGCCAACGGGCGGCGTCAACGTGCCGATGGAAAGGTTCACGATCACGACGATACCAAAATGCACCGGGTCGATGCCAAGCGCATGAACAGTCGGCATGAGCAGCGGCACCAGAACGATCATCAGCGCGGTGCCCTCGATCAGAGCGCCCAGCAGTAGCAGGATCACGTTCACAGCCAGCAGGAATGCATAAGGATTGTCGGTGAAGGACGAGATAAACTGCATCAGCGCCACACCAGCCTGCTCAAGCGAGAACACCCAGGCAAGCGCCGACGACGCCATGATGACAAGCATGACGGAGGCAGTCGATTTCGCGGTTTCAATCAGCGAATCCACCACATGCGACACGCGCATCTCGCGATAGATCACAAAACCGATGATCAGCACCAGCGTAACCGCAACCGCACCCGCTTCCGTGGGTGTGAAGATGTTCATGCGGATACCGCCAAGGATGGCAAACAGCAACACCACGGCAGGCCATGCGGAAGCCAGCGTCGACGCGACTTCCTTGCCTGACATCCGGTGCTCGCGGCTCGGCTTGTAGCCACGCTTCACGGAAGTCAGATAGGCAGCGAACATCAGGATTGCCGCACCCAGAATACCCGGAACAATACCGGCCATGAACATCTTGCCGATGGAAACGTCAGCAATCAGGCCATAAATGATAAGCGCGATACCGGGCGGAATGATCGGCGTGATCAGCGAACCGGCAGCGGTGACGGCGCAGGAAAACGCCTTGTCATAACCGCGCTTGACCATTTCCGGCACCATCATGCGGGTGAGCATGGCGCTGTCGGCGAGATTGGAAGCACTCACACCACCCATCAGGGTGGAAACCATGATATTGGTGAGCGCCATGCCGCCGCGCATGCGACCGACGAGAATGTCGGCCACCTTGATCAGACGTTCGGCAATTCCCGTATGGGACATGACCGTGCCGAGCATGATGAAGAACGGAATTGCCAATAGGGACGTGTTCTGCGCCGGGCTGATGAAGCGCTGCACGGCAATCGCGATCGGCATCGGATTGAAGAAGAGGAAATAGGTAAAGACGGCGATCAGAATGCCGACATAAAGGCGCATGTTGAGCGCGATCAGCGCCAGCATGATGAGAACGATGGTGGTCAGGCTCATGCCTTGTCTCCCGCAAAAGCGGCGCGCAAGGTCTTGAAAGCGCCGGAGAACATATAAAGGGCTATGATGACGAAGCCGACAGGCACAGCGATGTCGATCCAGAAATAGGAGACTCGCAATACGCTGGTCACCTTGAACTGTGCCCCTATCGCGAGCTTATAACCGGCATAGGAGACATAAAGCAGGAAGAGACCGGAGGCGAAGCCGACGACTGCGTTGATTATATCGCGAAGCTTTTCAGGGAAAGCATCAACAAGCATCGGAATATGCAGGTGCTGTTGGTCGCGTTCCGCCGCGACGCTGCCAAGCATCACGATCCAGATCATCAGCAGACCGGCGATTTCTTCCGTCCATTGCAAAGGCTGATGCATCCAGTAGCGCATGACGACCGCCACATTGAACAAAGCAAGCAGGATAAAAAGCGGGGCCGCTGCCAGCCAGTCGATAAGTTTTTCAAAAAGTTTCATCGGATCAAATTCCATGAAGATGCCATGCCGCGGGCCAGCCGCGACATGGCAATATCCGAATTGGGATTGAATCAGTTCAGTTCGGTCTGGATCTGTTCATAGAGACCTGGAGACCATTCCGGGAACTGGGTGTAGACCTTTTCCGCAAGCGCCTTGAAGGGAGCGCGGTCGACTTCGATGATCTCGACGCCCGCTTCCTTCATCTTTTCGATCATTTCATTGTCTTTTTCGATCGTCAGCTTCTGGCTGTAAAGGCCCGCATCATAAGCGGATTCGTGGATCATCTTCTGCTGCTCTTCCGGCAGCGTCGAGAAGAAGGCCTCACCACCAATGATGAGAGCGACATTGGTCAGATAGCCGACCTTGCTCAGATATTTGGCTTCTTCCTGGAACTTCTGGCCGTAAAGAACCGAGATCGGGTTTTCGACGCCATCGATCACGCCCTGCGCCAGCGCCGGAAAGGTTTCGCCAAGCGGCATCGGGGTCGGCGTTGCGCCCATGGCTTCAAAGGTCTTGATCTGCATGACGTTGTTCGGCACGCGAATCTTCATGCCCTTGAGATCGTCAGGGGTGCGGATCGGCTTCTTCGCGATGATATGACGAATACCGTAGAGGTAGTTCGGCATGACGACACGAATGCCTTTCGCCTTGAGTTCTTCCGACTTCTGCTTGAACCACTCGCCGTCATAGGCCTTGAAAAGGTCTGCCGGATTGTCGCTCAGGAACGGACCGTAAAGGACGCCGAGATCGGGGTCATATTCGGCAAGGAAGCCGACATCGGAAATGGTGACGACATTGAGGCCCATCATGGCCTGTTCCGTCACGTCTTTCTTGGAGCCGAGCTGCGAGCTTGGATAGAGTTCGAGCGTGATCTCTCCGTTGGAGCGCTTCGCCAGATCGTCTTTCCAATAATGCATGACTTCATCGAAAGGCTCGCCGGGATTGTTTTCATAGGCGACCTTGATCGTCACATTGGCCGCCAGGGCAGCCATGCTTCCGGCCAGCAACATGCCTGCCGCAATCATACCGGTAACAAGTTTTTTCATTGCTATTCCCTCCCTTCAGGGTTCTGGTGGCCCTACGGCCGGTTATGTGGAGGCTTTATGCATTTCCTTCCCTGCATAAGCCCCCATTTATCACGCTCGCTCGATCACGATTTTCAGAACGTTTCGGTCGCCGTCCCAGAATGGGAGCGCCGATTCGGCCTCCTCAAACGGGAAAACGCGTGAAATCAGTCCATCGGCATCCGCACCAAGCTTTTCGAGATGCTGGATCACCGCCTCGAAATCACCCAGCGTCGCATTGCGCGAGCCCATGATGTCGAGTTCCTTGAGATTGAAGAATTGAGTCTGGTAGGTAACCGGCGCTTTCGAATAGCCGACATAGACGACGCGACCGGCAAAGCCGGCCATATCCACCGCCTGCGTGAACGTGATCGGCAGGCCGACCGCTTCAAAGGCCACGTCTACGCCATCACCATTGGTCAGCTTCTCAACCTGCGCCACCGCATCCTCACCGCCCGCCAGTGCATGGCTTGCGCCGAATTTCAGCGCCAGCTCACGCTTTTCGGCGCTTGGATCAATGGCAATAACCTTCGCACCGCGTGCGACGGCGCCAAGCAGCACACCCATGCCGATCATGCCGCAGCCAAGCACCGCAACGACATCGCCTGCTGCAACCCGCCCGCGCTCGACCGCATGAAAGCCGACGGAAAGCGGCTCGACCAGCGCCAGATGACGCGGGGGCAGGCTTTCGTTCAGAATAAGCTTTTCGGCGGGCAGCACGATCTGCTCGGCCAATCCGCCATTCTGCTGTACGCCAAGCGTCTTGTTATAGCGACATGCGTTCAGCCGGCCTTTGCGGCAAGAGGTGCAGGTGCCGCAATTGGTGTAAGGCATCACGATGACGCGCTTGCCCTTCGCATAGGCCGCGCTCACGCCCTCGCCCGCCTCGATGATTTCGCCGCCGATTTCATGGCCGGGAATACGCGGCAGTTCGACCAGCGGATTAAGCCCCTTGAATGTGTTCAGATCGCTGCCGCACAGCCCGACATGCCGCACGGCCACACGAACATGGCCCGGCAAAAGCGGGGCTTCGTCGACCTCGGCGAAGCGGGTAATATTTTCGCTCTCGATGCGCAGAGCCTTGACCATCGAATATTTCCTGTCGGTTGTCATACTGTCTTGGTAAATCAGGTTACGGCGCCTACCTGCCAGGGTACGAATTCATTATCGCCGTAGTCGTAAATCTCGCTCAGGGTCTTCTCCTCGCCCGATGCGACCGCAATGATATGCTCGAAAATACGCGTTCCCGCCTCTTCGATGGTTTCCTCGCCCTTGACGATGCCGCCGCAATTGAGGTCCATATCTTCCTTCATGTGCTCGTACATTTCGGAATTGGTGGCGATCTTGATGCACGGCGCAGGCTTGAAGCCCGACACAGAACCGCGCCCGGTGGTAAAGCAAATGACATTGCAGCCGCCCGCCACCTGACCAGTCACTGCGACGGGGTCATATCCGGGCGTATCCATGAAGACAAAGCCCTGCTCCGTGACGGTTTCGGCAAATTCATAGACCGCCTTGAGCGGCATGGAGCCGCCCTTGGCGACTGCGCCAAGCGACTTTTCCAGAATGGTGGTGAGGCCGCCCAACTTGTTTCCATGCGAGGGGTTGTTGTTCAACTCATCGCCATTACGCGCTGTGTAATCGCGCCACCAGTCGATGCGCTGCAACAGCTTTTCGGCGACCGCAGGCGTCACCGCGCGCCGCGTCAAAAGATGCTCCGCGCCGTAGATTTCAGGCGTTTCGGACAAAACCGTCGTGCCGCCATTGCGCACGATCAGATCGGAGGCATAGCCCAGTGCCGGATTGGCGGAAATACCGGAATAGCCGTCCGAGCCGCCGCATTCGAGCGCCACCTTGAGCTTTGACAGCGGCTGCGGCGTCCGCTTGGCCGCGTTGACCAATGGCAGCATTTCCTTGATCTGTTCGATCGCCGCATCGATGGTCTTGCGGGTGCCGCCATGCTGCTGGATGGTCATAGTGCGCAGACGATCACCTTCTTCCATGCGATAATGCTCAAGAATCGGCGCGATCTGATTGGTTTCGCAACCAAGTCCGATCATCAGGATACCGCCGAAATTCGGATGTTTGGCATAGCCCTGGATGGTGCGGATCAGCAGGCGATAGCCTTCCGATTTGGTGTTGAGCGCGCAGCCCGTACCGTGCGTCAATGCCACCACGCCATCGATATTATCAAAGCCGTCCAGACCGCCCATGCGATTGAAATAGTCGGCAATGTAACGCGACACGGTGGCCGAGCAGTTCACCGAAGCGATGATGCCGATATAGTTGCGCGTTCCCACGCCACCAAAACCGCGATCATAGCCCATGAACTGACGTCGCTCGGCTTCAGGCAGCATGCCACGCTCTTCGATGTCGATGGAAAACTGATGCTTGTGCTCGGAAGGCAGCATGGCGAGATTGTGGAGATGCACATGCTCGCCCTGGGCAATGTCCTGCGTAGCCACGCCAATGACCTGGCCATATTTGAGCACTTCCTTGCCCTTTGCCACCGGATGCCGCGCAACCTTGTGGCCACGCCCGATAAGGTCGCGCGCAATCACATCGTCAAGACCAATCGGATCGCCGGCGCGTACCGAGACGCGCGCAACCGCCACATCATCCGATGGGTGCAAAAGGATTACGGGCGCTACCGTCGACAGGGCCTTGTCATTCATTTTCCGACCTCATTCTCAAATTCATATCGCCAGCCTCTGCGCGCGTCGGCTCGCTTTCCATCCAGCGCTGCTTCGAGGCTTCCAGATGCGTTCGCATCGCCGCCTGCGCCAGAAGCGGATCCCGCGCTTCCAGTGCGGCATAGATTTTCTCGTGTTCGGCCAGAGCCTGCACCCATGTGTCGACTGTCTCAAAGCGCGTTCTAAGCTGCGCCGTAAGCGGGCTGTGCCGCTCATCGAAAAGATCGCGCACAATGCGCGTCATGACCGAATTACCCGACTGCTCGGCAATGATCATATGGAATTGCCGATCCTGCTCGATTGCCTTGCGGCCCGCCGCGATCTGTCCTGCCATTACGTCCAGATTGGCGCGCAGGCGAGCCAGCGCTTCCGACGTTATACAGCTGCAAGCCATGACGATGGCGCTGCCTTCAATGAGCGCGCGCGCCTGCGTAATTTCCAGTGCGCTTTCTCCAATCGAACTGTTCGTACCAGCCGATCTGTTTTCAGGCTCGACAGATACGTAAACACCGGAGCCCATGCGGATTTCAACATTTCCGGCAATTTCGAGCGCGATCAGCGCCTCACGCAGCGAGGGGCGGGATACGCCAAGCTGATACGCAAGTTCGCGCTCCGCCGGAAGCCTGCTGCCGACGGGAAATTGCCCGTCCCGGATCAGCAGCCTGACCTGGTCGGCAATCTGTTGATAAAGCCTCCGTGGCTCAACCGAGCCATTATGATCACTCATCGTCACTCCCAAAACTGGCCTTACCATATTTTGAACTGACACAAAGTGCAATATTTATTAACTTATTGATTTATATAAACTCTCCATAAAATTACACTTTTGTCGCACCGCTATTTTAGCGATAATAATCGACTGGCTTGACCAATTTTACAGGCTGGATTAGCTATTCCTAGAATTTTCAAGGGAGATAAAATGAGCGACCAGCCATCGATTCTGCAATTTGGCACCAGTCGTTTTCTGCTGGGTCACGCGGATTTTTTCATTTCGGAAGCATTGGCGGAGGGGAATGCAATCGGCACCGTCGCCATCGTGCAGACAACTGCTAATCCCGATAGCGCGCGCCGTATCGCCGCGCTCAACAGCGGGGAAGGCTATCCCGTCATCATCCGCGGCCTCTCGGGCGGCAAGCCGGTCGATACGCAATATCAGGCAAAAAGCGTCACCGCAGCCTATTCGGCGCATCGCGACTGGGAGAAAATCCGCAGCCTTGCCGCTAATGTGAAGGTCATTCTCTCCAACACCGCCGACAAGGGTTATGAACTTGATGAAAGCGATGACCGCACACTGATTTCAACTCCGGAACGCCTGCCGAAAAGCTTTCCGGCCAAGCTTCTCGTCCTGCTGCACCATCGCTGGCAGGTCAATGCCGATGCACCTTTATCGATCTTCCCGTGCGAGCTCATCTCCCATAATGGCGACAAGCTGCGCAGCATTCTGCTAGGAATGGCGCAGGACTGGGATTTGCCGGAGGCTTTCACGCAATGGATCAAGGACAAGTGCATTTTTGCCAATAGTCTGGTTGATCGCATCGTATCCGAGCCGATCGATCCTGTCGGCGCAATCGCGGAGCCTTATGCGCTTTGGGCTATCGAACAGGCCGAGGGCCTGACCTTGCCCTGCAAACATGCCGACATCGTCGTAACCCACGATCTTGCCCGTTTCGAGCGCCTGAAACTCTATCTTCTCAACCTCGGCCACACTTATATTGCCGAGCAATGGCTGAAAAACGCGCGTCCCAAGGACGAAATCGTGCTCGACGCCATGCAGGATCCAACCATCCGCGACGAGCTTGAAGCGGTCTGGAACGATGAAGTGATTCCGGTCTTCGCTGCTGATGGACTTGAAGCGGAAGCGAAAGATTATCTGGTTTCCGTGCGTGAACGCTTTCTTAATCCGTTCCTCAAGCACCGGATTTCCGATATTGCCTCCAATCACGAGGAAAAAAAGCAGCGCCGCTTTGCACCGATTATCGCTCGCGCAAAAGAGCTTGGTCTCAATCTGGAACAGCGCCGACTCAATCAGGCGCTCAGCAGCAGCTGATAGCTGAAAAAGACGCAGCCGCGGCTTGTCCGCCTGTCATGATTGCAAAAAATTGCGGCAGCTTCCCATTCCGGGAAGCTGCCGCCTTTATAATACAGTCAATAAAGCTTCAAATATTTTACCGATATGCCCCGATAATTACGCTGGAGCGACCGGAACATGCGTTACGATCTGGTTATCCAATAGGCCCCTTGCTGATTGAGAGAATTCAGGAAGGAGCATTGCAGCCTGAAAACCCTCGGCTGCGAGGTGCTTATTATAAACAAATAATCAGCAAAATGGAAATATGCGTTGAAACAATTTCTTGTAAAATTCTCAAGTAAAATCCATCATAGTCTAATTCTGTATTAGTAACTGGCAATTTTATATTAGGTTAAATTTGGGATTTACCCAATTTAATCATGGCAATTTATTGTGGAGACGCGCATTGGCCTTCCATCCTCACATCGCAGAAAAGCGGTGCCACGCGACAGATTACCGATAGCGCATTAGGCATGACTAATATTGCTGCGGCCAATGCCGAAGAACGATGTCAATAGCGGCCAAAGTCGTACTGCATTTGCTGGCATTTTCGATTTCTCTTCTGTAATCTGGTTTATGGAGATCTGCCTCAAAGCAGAGGGAAACGCGCCTATAACGGGCATTCAGGGAGGACCTATGCGTAAATTGATTCTGGCTCTTACATCCGTCGCCGCACTGGCCATGGCAGGCGCTGCTTCAGCGGAAGATTATAAAATACTGGCTCCGGCAGCCCCGGGCGGCGGCTGGGACCAGACCGCGCGCACGATGCAAAGCGTGCTTCAGGACGAGAAGATTTCCGGCAGCGTACAGGTCATCAATGTACCCGGCGCAGGCGGCACGATCGGCCTTGCGCAATTCGTCAATCAGAACAAGGGCGACCCAAGCCAGCTGATCGTCGGCGGTTATGTGATGGTCGGCGCGATCCTCACCAACAATTCCCCGATCACGCTCGATGCCATCACGCCCATCGCGCGGCTAACGGGCGAATATGAAGCCATCGTGGTTCCCGCTTCTTCCGACATCCAGAATCTGGGCGATCTGGTTGAAAAGCTCAAGGCTGATCCCGGCGCGGTTTCCTGGGGCGGCGGATCGGCTGGCGGCACGGATCACATCACCGCCGGTCTGTTTGCAAAGGCTGTGGGCGTTGATCCGACCAAGGTCAATTATATCGCCTTTTCAGGTGGCGGCGAAGCGCTCGCCGCAATTCTCGGCAATCAGGTGACGGTCGGCATTTCCGGTT
The DNA here is from genome assembly GCF_003149535.1 of Falsochrobactrum shanghaiense. GTDB lineage: Bacteria > Pseudomonadota > Alphaproteobacteria > Rhizobiales > Rhizobiaceae > Brucella > Brucella shanghaiense. The sequence continues at coordinate 644,855 of NZ_QGDB01000002.1, forward strand.
ATGGCGAGTTCGAGCCGCAGGTGAAGGCCGGGACGCTGCGCGTCATCGGCATTTCCAGCGACGAACCGGTGGAAGGCATTGACGCGCCGACCTTCAAGGAAAGCGGCGTGGACGTCTCCATCCAGAACTGGCGCATGGTTGGCGCGGCTCCCGACATCACGGCCGAGCAGCAGGCAGCCATCAATGCCGATATTGAGAAAATGGTAAAATCCGACGCCTGGCAGAAGAACCTTAAAGACAAGGGCTGGGCCGACACCTATCTCGCAGGCGACGCCTTCAAGGAGCAACTCGCCAAGGATATTCAGTCGACAGAAGCCATCCTCAAGGAAATCGGCCTCGTTAAATGACAGGATCTGAACAGCAGAGACAGCGCCGTCCCGATGGGGCGGCGCAGCAGCACGTCAAACCGGATTATGCCGCTCTCGTCATAGCATTCGTTCTGGCGGCCATCGCCATCGCAATCGCCTGGGCGACTGCCTATGGAAATGCCATCCTGTCCTATTCTCCGGTCGGCCCCAAAACCGTGCCCTATATTATCGCAGCCGGGCTTTTCGGGCTGGCAATATGGACGGTAATCGAGGCGCTTCGCGGTGATTTTCCAGAACGCGAGCAGCAGGAAATCGCCCCCATGGCGTGGATCATCGGTGGTCTGGCGCTTCAGATGCTGACGATGAAATCCATCGGCTTTTCATTATCGACCGGCTTGCTTTTTGCAGCAACGGCACGAGGCTTCGGCTACCGCAAATTCTGGATCAGCCTGCCGGTCGGCATCATTTTCGCTTTCGCGCTCTGGGTGGTTTTTGCACGCGGCCTGCAATTATCGCTACCGGCGGGCTGGCTCGAACAATTCGTATAAAAGCGGGAGAGCGTCATGGATACTTTAAGCCTTCTCGCGCAGGGCCTTTTGGTGGCTTTGGAGCCCAGCAATCTTCTTTACGCACTTATTGGCGTCACGCTGGGAACCGCCGTGGGCGTTCTTCCGGGTATCGGCCCCGCGCTGACGGTCGCCCTGCTGCTTCCCGTTACCTATAAGCTCGATCCGTCCGGCTCGCTGATCATGTTTGCGGGTATTTATTACGGCGGCATGTATGGCGGCTCGACAACATCGATCCTGCTCAATACGCCCGGTGAAAGCGCATCCATCGTCACCGCGCTGGAAGGCAACAAAATGGCGCGTGCGGGGCGCGGCGGACCGGCGCTTGCCACCGCCGCCATCGGCTCCTTCATTGCCGGTCTGCTGGCCACGCTTGCGCTGGCCTTCGTTGCGCCATGGGTGGTGAAATTCGCGCTCTCTTTTGGCCCTTCGGAATATTTCGCGCTGATGCTTCTCGCCTTCATGACTGTTTCAGCGGCATTTGGCGATTCCACATTGAGGGGCCTGACAGCGCTCTTCATCGGCCTGGCGCTTGGCTTGATCGGGATCGATCAGTTGACCGGTCAGGCACGCCTCGTCATGGGCACGCCCAATCTTCTCGATGGCATCAACGTCACCACACTCGCTGTTGCGCTGTTTGCAATTGGCGAGACGCTGGCGGTCGTGGCCAAAAAATTAAGCCCCGATGACGAGGTCATCGCAGTCAAGGGCTCGGTCTGGATGACCAGAGAGGACTGGAAACGTTCCTTGATGCCATGGCTGCGCGGCACCGCCATCGGGTTTCCTATCGGGGCAATGCCCGCAGGCGGCGCAGACGTATCGAGCTTCCTGTCCTATTCGACGGAGCGCCAGTTTTCCAAACATCCCGAAGAATTCGGCAAAGGCGCGATTGAAGGCGTAGCGGGACCGGAAGCCGCCAATAATGCATCCGCGGCAGGCACTCTCGTGCCGCTTCTCACGCTCGGCCTGCCGACAACGGCGACCGCCGCGATCATGCTGGCCGGTTTCCAGCAATTCGGCCTTCAGCCGGGGCCGCTCCTGTTCATAACCAATGCACCGCTCGTCTGGGGACTGGTTGCCAGCCTTCTCGTCGCCAATCTGATGCTTCTGGTGCTCAACCTGCCGATGATCGGCATGTGGGTCAAAATGCTGACCATCCCGCGGCATTGGCTTTATGCGGGTATTCTTGTTTTCGCCACGCTCGGCACGATCGGCGCCAATGCCTCGACTTCGATGCTGTTTGGCTTGCCGGTCTCGTTCGAACTGGGATTGCTTCTGGCTTTCGGCCTGCTGGGCTATGTGCTGCGTCGTTTTTCCTACCCGATCGCGCCGGTCGTCGTGGGGCTGATCCTTGGACCAATGGCTGAGAAGAGTCTTCGGCAGGCCCTGCAGATCAGCCAGGGAAATCCGCTCACTCTGGTCAGTTCGTGGGTGTCGGTAACGCTGATCGCATTGGCAATTGCAGCGGTCGTGGTACCGATGATTTTGCGCCAGCGCGGCAAGGGTGCTCTGCTTGCGCAAATGGCATCCGATGAAGACTGAATAAGACACCAGATGACAAAAGAGACCGGAACATCTTAATCATGTTCCGGTCTCATCATATATAAGCCGATGATTTTACGGTCTTTCATCAGCCGTAATGCTATTTTGCAAAATGCCTCACCGCGTGAGGCTCATTCATGAATCTTGCGAAATTCAGCCACATCGATGCCAAGCGTCTGAAGATCGCGCTTGCGCGGCTGATGCCCTACGCGCAAAGCGGCAGCGGCCTGAACGGCGCTGTTGAACTGCGCAAAAGCATGACCAAAACGATTATTGAAACGGGCGAACATTGTTTTCTCCATCGCGGACATTCCTGCATCCGCACCCTCCATATGGGTATTGGCTGCGAATTCCGGTAGAGCAGCCAGCACATGACAGCCATGCATATGATGCATGCCGATCAGCCGGGCCTCTTGTCCGAACCCACTGACCGTTCCATCTTGCCAACGACGATGAACGTGACGATGACAATGGTGGTCGCAATGATCGCGATATGCCAAAGACCAAGGCCGCTCGCCAGCCCCACCGAGGCGGCAAGCCACATGCCGGCGCCGGTCGTAATACCCATGATCTTGCCTTTGGCAAAGATGATAAAACCGGCGGCCAGAAAAGCCACGCCATTGGTAATGGCTTCGATAAGGCGGGAGGGATCCATCCTGATGTTCGGATCATCGAATGCCGGGATATTGACCAGTTCGAGCGATACAAGGGTGAAGGTCGCGGATGCGAGGCAGACCACCATATGCGTTTTAAGCCCGGCAGGCCGCTGACGCCATTCGCGCTCCAGTCCGATAACCGCTCCCAGAATCGTGGCAAGCAGCATTCGCGCCAACACGACAGGCAGGCTTATGACATTATCATGAGTGAATTCGGCCCAGAACTGATCCATGCCGATTAACAAATATCATGGCACATGGTTCCGTCTTTTTCTCACCCCTTTAAATTACTGACCATCGCCAGAGGCGGGTGGGACAGGCTGGGTTGTAGCAGGCGGCAATGTCTCCTCGCTGTTGGACGGATTGTCCGGTGCGATTATCTCTCCATAAACCTCCAGCAGAAACCACACGGCAAATGCCGCGACTATGCTCACCAGCAATATGATGAGAACGGGCCTGCCCTCACGGCCCTGCCTTGCCTCCCTCGGACTGATCTGTTTCATAGATCAAGGCCTCCTGTCTCGATGAACCGCATAACGTCAGGAATAATCGTTCAGCAACGAGATAGTTCCATGCAAGGCGGGATGGGTAAATATGATGGATAAAGCATGTCGCCCGAAAGTGGGAACCGGTTTCGGGATAACGACATGCGTTAAAACAAAAACTGAAAGCGTAAGGAGCGAATCTGAAAGATCGCGACACGCTTTAGCGGCGCATCTGAAAGATGCTTAACCCGATGGCTGCTTTGGGAAAATGGTACGGTCGGTTGGTATCAAACTAACCTCTTAGTCATTGTTTTTATTATATTATTTTAATTGCGCATCCGTAATTGTATCACAGTTTGTTACACAATTAGTTGCACAGGTTGTTGCACGTTAAAGTACGTCAAATTTAGCGTCTTGACGACGGAGTACAATGAGAACAAAATAGGAACATATAAATTAGCAGGAGGAAGCCATGAACGCTCTTGTGCAAAATTACGAAGATGAAATTCAGCAGGTTCTCGCCTACCACGGTGGCGATGTGCACGCGGCCATTGAAGCGCTTTTGAAAGACCGCGACTTTCTGGCGCGTGAAGTTGAACTCGCTCGCCTTGCCGTAACACATGGCCAACGCGCCGACCTTTTTAAGAGGGCTGCGTGATGAAAACGTTCCAAGTCGCTCTTCCTGAAGCTTACGCTTTGAAATGTGCCCGGCGCGAAGTGCATCGCGATGCTGACCGTCTTGGCGCCCGTTTGCCTCATCGCATGGCGCGAAAGTCGGGCGTGGATTTCTGCGTATTCAGCTTCCCAACAGAAAGGCTCATGGGCGCCTTTATGCGACGGCACGGCGGGAAGCCATTCGGCGGCTCTGCATCTGCCGACAAGTGGGAAAAAATCGTCGTGCGATAATGAATGAGCCTGCGCCTGAAAACAGGGCAGGCACCGGTAATAAAATTTCAGACAGGTTTGGAAATGAAGATGTCTGCTTATGAGGAGCACGACAAATGAACGCGCTTGCGCAAAAAGAAGGATACCAGGACGAAATTGATCTGGTACTCGCCTTCCATGACGGTGACGTGCGAGCTGCAATAGAGACCTTGCTGAAAGACCGCGATTTTCTGGTGAAGGAAATCGAATATGCTAGCCTCACAATGTCGATGGGCTTTGCCCGCGGATGGAAGCCGACGGTGTTCGTAAAATGAGCGGCAGGTCACGCGGTGAGCCGCCTAAGACGCTCATCAACAAAGAATATCCGTTTCAAGTCGTGCTTTACCTCACAGATTGGCACCGAACAAACCTCGTTCAGATGTTGAACGACCGGGAGAGATTAGGCGGGTATCGGCTATGGAGAAGTGTGTATCACGATAAGAAAGATTTCAGCTCGGCCATGTTCCAGACCGAGGAAGGCCAGCAAGAATTCATCCGGCTTTATGGCGGCAAGGCACATAACCCGCACGACAAGTCTTCCAAGCCGTGGGAGACGTATTTTGAGAAATGAGAATAAGACCGACCTTCCTGAAGGAAATGCCTGCTTCAGCACGGATAATGGATCTGTTCGGCTGGTACGAGCTTTACGGCTATTGCTGCCGATGCGGCCATATCGGGTCCGTAGACAGAACCATCATTCTGCGAAAGTTCGGTACTCACACCTATTTCGTGGATCTGCACCCTCGAATGCGGTGCAAGGCCTGCACGGCCAAGGGCGATGCTCAATTCGGGATAACAAAGGCACCGAGATAAAATGAGCGGATATAAGAGCGAGAACACCGTCGCAACCAAAGGCGGCAAGCTTTTTGAGCACTACTGTGATTCGAAGGGCTGCAAAGCGTGGGGTTCGTTTGGCTACAAGACGGCCTTTGGACAGCTCTGGTTTTGCCGTGAGCATAAACAGGAAGGCGAAGACGCGCTGGCTGGCAGAAAGAAATAGGCGCCCGTTCACAGGCGCCCGTTGGAATTACCTTCCAGTCTTGCATCCTTTGCCGGTACGGCAGTGACTTTCTGGCTTCGAGCTAGCCATAGCCGACGCTGTAGATGCCCCAGCCAAGAGTAAAGCCATCGCGATAATTGCAAATTTCATAGCACCCTCCAATATTCCCTTCCCCTGCGGAAGGTTGGAGTACATTCAACCAATTCAGGCTTGTAGATTAAATACGCCATCCGCCGTATTTCGCGCTGGCTGGACGAAAACAATAAGCGCACTACATTTCCAGCAACCGGAGGCGCGCATGTGCGGACGATTTACCCAGACCTATACGTGGGCTGAAATCCACGCGATGTACAATCTGACGGCAGTTACGCCTCGGAATATCCAGCCTCGCTACAATATCGCGCCGACCACGCAGGTTGGCGTAATCACGCAGAAAGACGGCGCACTCTACTATTCAGAAATGCGTTGGCGGCTCGTGCCCAACTGGTGGTCGAAGGATTTGAAGAGTGTCCCGGCTACTTTCAACGCACGGTCTGAAGAGATCGCCAGTAAGCCAATGTTTCGCTCCGCCTTCAAAAGCACCCGCTGCCTCATCCCCGCAACGGGCTTCTTCGAATGGTCAGGCCCGAAAGAGGCGCGCCAACCCTGGTTCATCTCTGCTAAGGACGGGAAGCCCCTGACCTTCGCAGGCCTGCATGAGACATGGCGCGACCGAACCACCGGCGAAGAGGTGAAAAGCTGCACGATAATCACCTGTGCCGCTAACGACTTCATGGCAAAAATTCACACCCGAATGCCCGTCATCTTGGACGAGAAGGACTGGCACCTCTGGTTGTCAGAGCCACGTGAAGATTTGCTCAGACCCGCAAATGACGACGTACTGCAAGCGTGGCGCGTGTCGCCCCAGGTTAACAACAGTCGCTACACTGGCGATGACACCATGGAACCTATCAAACCCATGGAATAGCCTTTTCTGCGCCAAGGGCATACTTTTCAGAAACCTTCTGGGCCGTTCCGCATTAACCTATATCACTTGAATCAATGCCCCACGGCTTTTGCTTTGGTTGAGGACTGAAGGGAGGCTAATCATGCCGTTTTTTAGCGAGGGAAGCCGCATTTATACAATCGAGGAAGTGAACTTTATGCGACGGATTTATTCCGATGCTGTTGTCCTGCTCGATGAAAGCGAAAGAGAGTATGTGGGGATAGATCTCTCTGGCACAATTATCATGCTTTATGAGAGCGGGCTTCGAGACCTCGGCTACATGTCAGAATTGGCCGCCAAATTGACACACCAGAAATATCAATTCCGGCATCCAGAAGATCATTTTCCCGCCGCAAACTCCAATATGGAATCAGCCGATTATGATTAACATCATGGACACTTTGCGGAATTCGTTGAAGAACGAGACACGAAAGTCGAAGTAAGCAGTTCGGACAGTGCCCACCGACCCGACTAAGTATTTTTAGAATAAATAAAATTCATACTGAATGAAACTTTTTAAGAGCTGCCGAGTTCTCATCTCCAGAGCACAATCCATCGATCACTAAAATCCCGACCTTCGGGCATTTTTTTATCTATGCAAAGGAGACAATCAACATGAACTCTATCATCTATTTAGTAGGACTAGTTGTCATCGTGTTGTTCATTCTCTCTTTTCTGGGGTTACGTTGATGGTAGATCCAACTGTCGTAGAAAAGACGTCTGATCGCGGCTATGTAGACTGGGCGGCAATCTTTGCTGGCGCTACAGTGGCATCAGGTGTGATGGCCGTCCTGACCACATTCGCCGGCGGCCTTGGCTTAAGCTCATTTTCCGTCGATGAAGGCGGGGATATAAGTACGGTATGGCTCGTTATTACGGCGCTCTTTATCGTCATATCGACGGTCGCCTCTTATATGCTCGGCGGATATATCACCGGAAGAATGCGCCGCCCCGCTGGAACCACAACTCGTGACGAACTAACCGTTCGGGACGGCCTGAACGGCTTGGTTGTATGGGGTTTGGGAACGATCGTTTCCACGCTACTACTCGTCAGCGCTATTTCAGGTGGTGCAAAAGCGGTTGGAAGCGCGGCTGAGACAGCAGTACAAACCGCTGGTACAGTTGTTGGCAGCGCCGCTCAGGGCGCCGGTCAGTTAGCGGGCGGCATCGTTTCAGGTGCAGGGCAAGCTGTCTCGGGGCTTGCGCAAGGCGCAGGGCAAGCGGCCGCTCCATCCGTAGAGCAGATGTTGCCGCAAGGACTGAAAACCAACCCATTAGACTATCTTACAGATAGCCTGCTGCGCACAGACGCCCAAGGAAGCTCTGTGGCCGGTCAGGAAGCACAGAACTTGGCGGATTTCCAACGTCAGATAAGCGGCATTCTGGGAAACCTTCTTAGTACTGGCGAAATTTCTGACGCTGACCGCGCTTGGCTCACAAACCAAGTCGCCACGCGGACGGGACTTAGTCAAAATGACGCCCAGACGCGAGTGAACCAGACCGTTGAGCGCGTTCAGGCCCTGCGCTCCGAAGCTCAGGCGAAAGTGGAAGAAGCGAAGAAGGCACTCGCCGACGCTCAAGCACAGGCCGAGAAAGCTGCTGAAGAAGTAAAGGCTCAAGCGGCTGAAACTGCTGAAAAGGCCAGAATAACTGGCATTCTCACTGCATTCCTGCTTGCAGCATCTGCTCTCGTTGCCGCTGTGGCAGCCTACATCGGAGCCATACACGGAGGCCGTCATCGTGACGAAGGCAGAATTTGGGGTGGCTTATCTTACCACAGATAACCAATCCGCTTAGGCGAAAAGGGCTCTGGAGGAATCCGGGGCCCTTTTGATTTTTTTCCTAGACGGACAACCTCTTTGGCCGCCGGCCATCGAGCCGCCGAAGAAGGCGGCCTACATCCCTGAAAGGCAGAAAGTTTGAAGCCTGACTTCATGTCAGGCTTTACTTTTTTGACCAGATGGGTAAATTTTTGTCGCCCTTGGGAGAGAGGGCTCAGTAGCCTTACCCCGCGCGGTTTTCGCTGCGGGGTTCTTTTTGATACGAATTAAACTTCCGCTAATGAATCAATTGTAGGGCCGTTGGTCCAAAGTACGGTTTGCCCTTAAGTGACCTTAATTGTCCGCTTGCTATTCGCGTGCAGTCCGTCCACCATAGGTTGTCAGCTTTTGATTGAATACGGGCTCAGCTGACGCGGGCTGAACTGCCCTTGCCCGCAATTTGAAAGGAGGACGCTATGTCTTCCAACATCCATAATATTGATTTTCACTCAAACCATCGCATACTGAAGCAGATGATTATGAAAGCCGGTTATCTAACAGCCAGGATGAAGCCACTGCCGGGTCCTCATTACAATGACTCGGTATTGATTTTAAATAGCTTTATGGCTGAGGTCATGGGCGACATTCAAGCGAATGCAGGCCCCCACACTGATGGCTCATTCTCTTACGGCACAGCTTAACAATCATCATTTGAGGGAGCCCGCACCGGGCCTCTCAAGTAACTCGTTATTTCTATATGAAGACAACAGAAATAGTAATAGATTTAAGTTTTTCTCTCTATGAAAGAGATCGTGAGATATTAATAATTTGACAAAATTTATTTAAGCTGATAGAAGCTAGAAATCGAGATTTTCTTGCTGAGATTTGCTCCCTGCGCGATTAGCACTGCGCGCCGAACGAAAACTCCCTTTAAAAAATCGTTTCATCTCTGCGTTTAATTCAAACGCGGATATCAATATTGCTATGAAAGGGGTTCATATGAGCACCGGCACAGTTAAATGGTTTAACGCAGCAAAAGGCTTTGGTTTCATTCAGCCTGAAAACGGCGGTTTGGATGCGTTTGTTCACATCTCCGCTGTTGAGCGAGCAGGTATGCATACGCTCAGTGAAGGTCAGAAGCTGACATATGATCTTGAACAGGATCGCAAGTCTGGAAAAATGTCCGTTTGTAATTTGCAGGCGGCTTGAATGAAGTTTCTTCTTTCTAGTGACCACGGATGTACTGGCACAATCGGAAGAAGTTGACTTTTGGGGTCGGGCAATAGCCCGACCTTTTTTATTGCCCGGCAAGGGAGCCAACACGAAAGAGAGATTAGAATGAATAACCATGAAGTGAATATCGGAATTACCATTCCGAACAGTAACTTTAGCGTGGTGAAAAATGCTGTTGCTACGCAGCGCGATATTGAAGACGCGCACAAACAGATGTCATCCCCCTCAGAAGATTGGACAAAACTTTCCAATATACTTAGGCGGTCGTGCGGAGGCTCATCGCGAAAACGTTCTTTTCGTAGATAAGAACCCAAGGGAGCCGCGTTACTGGCTACGTTTTTCTTCTCGTTTCCAATGCCTTCAGCCTCTCAGCGAAATAAATAATCTTATTCAGATCGTACATTCGGCTGGCCGCGTCTTTCTCACCGAACCTATAGCAAGCCTTGAAGATGTTGCCGAGCGCGAAGGACATGCCTTTGTGCTCGATCAGGTCGTTTAGCTCGGTCGCATGGGGAGGCAGCTCGTAATAGCTCGTGCTGCCGCCGTCGGAGGTGACTGATTTAAACTTGAGGTCGGCATAAATGGGCGCTGTTCTGTCGACGACGAAACTCATACCTCTTCCCTCACCTTCCGCTTCGGCTCTTCAAACTTCTCAGTTACTGGCCCGCCGGCAAGCAGACCGCGCAGCGACGACAGCTTATCGCGAACAAGCGGCCTAAACCGACGTGCGGCGAACGGCGGGTTCTTGTACCCGAATTGCGGGCACTCACCGCGATCGATACCCACAAGGCGCACACCGATGTAATTGCCATGAATGTAATGGTCGAACGGGCCGATCCACGAAACGGTGTAAATCGCGCCTTCCTCTACCTCGACCGTCTGTTCGAAGCCTGCGGCGCCATCGATGCAGACGACTTGCTGGCCTACGTGGAAAGTCATGCGTTTTCTCCTGCAAGGATGGCGACATAGATCATTGCGCCGGCAGATCGTTGATTGCTGTTGTACTCGTCGCTTCGGAAATACTGGATGGCCACATCTGCGCAGCGTTGGCGCTCTGCGAGGATGGCCTTCATAACAATCTCGGAAGTAGTCCAGCCAAGGTGCGTATCACATATCTCGATGGCGGTATTTTCTATATCTGCGGGTATCGTCAAGCCGCTACCCTCCATCCTTCTAGCCGCCGATACTCGACCGGCACTCCATAGCTACGCGCTCGCGCCGTTCCTTCCGCCATGCCGCGGCTCATCCCGAAATCTTCATAAACAACGCATTTCTCAGCCACCCGATACCACGCGAGGCCAGCCTCGATGCCGAGTTCACGTTCATCGGGCCGCATATCATCCAGCACTTGCGTATGCAGTAGATGGCTCGCAATCGGCGCCTCGCCCCGACGCAAGCAGTCCAGAAGACAAGCGCGGGCATATTCGGTGTTGCGAGCGACGTTACCGCCGTACGGGGATTCTAGGATAACGAGTGGCTTGCGGCTGTCGTGATAAGGTTTTGGTAGGCAACTTATAACTGTCCCACCTGCCCTCATCTGTCGTCCTTCAATTGCCGCTCTCGCGACCCGGTCTTCTGCTTCTTCAAGCATATTCTCTCCTCGTGTTTTGTGGTGTGGTGGTTGGTTAGGGGGTGGGAGTTAGGCGGTGGCCTGCATCGACTTGTTATCATTGGCGGCCAGCCAAGCCTGTGCACGCTTCACCCTGCCGCCGGCAAGGCTGTATATATACGATGAGGGGATGCCCATATCACGAGCGACCCGCGACGGGCGCTCTCCGTTTTGCAGCCGTCGCATCACGGTATCTATCAATATATCGGAATATTTTGCACAATGATGGGCCTCACCTGTCGGTACGTGAAGTGTATATGAAGTCCCGTGCGCGATTGCGTCCGCAACATTTTCCTTCCGGGTGCCCCAATACATATGGGATGGATTTACGCACCCTAGATGCCCATTGCCACAAGAGTGGCAGCATTCGTGCTTTGGGGTTGGCTTATCGCCCTTGGCTGCTATTAAAACAGCAACGTCCGCATTAATTGATTTTCCAGCGACCCTAACCCTGCCTCGACCTTCGGCGTTTTTTCCAAATGGCCATGCAATGCACTCGTCAACATCTTGAAGCAGAGCAGTATCGCGCACAAATTTATTCGCCGCACCATAATCGATACCGCCGCCGAGCGGGTCGCCATGACGCAACAGCCTAGCATAATGCTTCCTGCAATAACCTTGCCCGCCTGTTCGGCCTACAGGGTTTTCACAACCGTCAACCGCGCAAACGCTGATTTTCCTCACGCCGCCTCCTCTGCGTTTCGTTATCATTCGTGGCCATAGGCCCATCATCAATCATCGCCACCCGCACCCGAGAAATCTCGCCGTAGCGCGCATGGTATGTGATCGTCTGCAAGGACCGCCCGGACAGGAAGCCCGCGCCGTAATGCCACGCGTCTTGCGGAATCGGTGCTTGGTGCGATTCGCAGATTACGCCGCCGCCTTCCGTCGCGAACTTCGACTGGTGATGGATATGAAAGCCATGGCAATAGCGGAACTTCGTCGCGCCCCACATCTCGGCCCGCCGGTGCGCCATAATTTGTGGCATGTTCTGAAGTTTGACGGTGTGTCCGTGCGTGGCTGCTAGCATCACATCGCCGTGCTGATGATAGAAGAACAGCGACGGATCGACGTCAACTGTGACGCGCGACTCATTGCGATACCAGGCAAGCAGGAAATAAGCCACGGCAACGGCGGTGTGCTCGTCATGATTGCCCGGCAGAACGCGCACAATCACATGCTGGTTGCGCCGTAGCGCCGCGTCGATGGTGCGGACTTTCAGGCGGCATGCAACCTCGATGCCTTTTGGGTAGCGCCCATCGACGTCCAGCACATTGCCCGACCGTGCCGTGCGGTTCTCGCTGTTGTCGGAATGAGTCAAGTCACCGCCACCAAGTACAATAGCGACGCCCGCCGAAGGGCTGCGCGCTATAGCGTCATCAATGCCTCTCCCGATAACCCGCTCTGCGGTTTCTAGATCCCAATTCGTGCCAGTCTCACGCCCCCACGTCAGCAAATTGATGTGCCAATCATTGCAGGGTATCAACGTCAGAAGGTCCATATCGGAAACGGCTGGCGCAGGCTGCAGCACGGCGAAGGGTTCATAATCGGCAAAGGCGGCCTTTAGTGTTTCTGCAATGTCGGCGGCAGTAGGCTCAACAGCCGTCTTCTGCCATTGCTGGATGACCCGACCTTCCGCGTCAATCAGCGCCGACACACCGCGCACGGCGTGGCCTTCCGGCACCTGCCACTTGTCGCCAGCCTCTTTCGTCTGCCGCACATACGTGCCGTTCGGCGTTTCGGTCAGGCTTTTGATAGAGTATCCGGGCAGGGTCTTTGACGGACCCAACAGCCCAATTTCTGCCGCGCGCTTTACGCTTTCGCCCATGGCGGACTTGCCGATACCAAGCGCAGCGGCAGCCTTAACCAGCGTACCGTGCTCGCGATAAGCCTCGGCGCGGCGCATGAGTTCTTCGTGTGGAAGCATTTAGTGTCCTCTTGCCGCAAGCATGGCGTCGGCGAGTGCGTAGCATTTACTGGCTAGATCGGGGCCATGGTCCGTAACCGGCCAACCGGCCAGCGCCTGCCCTGCGAAATAGTCGCGGAGGGACATGCCGTGAACAGGCGCGCTCGGTTGCGCGCAGTCATGAATGTGATTAACGTCTGGGAACATGACGGCGTTGCGCGTGCTCATGCCTCACCCCGCGCTTTTGCTAGGGCTTTATCAGCCATGCTCAGCCAGCAATCGAAACCTGCTTGCTCTTCGAGTCCGGCAAGGCGGCAATCAACTGATAGGCGATACAACGCCTCATACAGATCAGGCGCGGCAGCAAAAAGTTGAGCGTAGTCGGGCCGGCACCGGCACCACTCGCTCGTCCCCATAACTTCATTGCCCTTGCAGTCGGCAATCACCGCAGCATCAACAGCGTCAACGCCAGCCTGCGTTACATGCCACGGTGTGTTCTGGAATGCAGGCGCACCCGCGCCCTGTCTGTCATTGGACATACAGTCTCCTCGTGTTTGGTTGGTGGCCGACTCGCGGCGCGGATTGGTGGTCCGTACAAAGGATGGAAAGAGACTCAGAGCCGACTGTCAAGTGCTGGTTGTTAATCAACTGAAATTATCGATTGATTTAATCATGCCCTTTTATGATACTCGGCTATCAAATGGGCGGGCATGCTTATGTTTCATGGAATGAACCAAATTGGCAAAGTAAAAACGTCGCAAAGTGTACTCACGCCGTTCTTTTGGATTTTTAGTGCGTCTCTCACTAGTGCATGCTTTTTATTTTGGTCGGGCAATCAACTGCCTGCATATATTTTGCTCGGTATTGGTGCCCTTATTATCCTGATGTTCGGCTACGTTTATCTGCATTTTATGAAGAGAGACCCGTCCCGATTGCACTCTGAAACTCATATACAGCAAATGTATATGATAGGCACGATTGGAGATCCATTAAGCCAGTCCATGTCAGTTATTAATACTGATGTGAGTTCTAACCCGCAGTTGGAGAATCAGCATGACACTTGATTTGAAAAACGGGGTGAAAACATATTCTATTTACGGGGATTATTCCCATGTCAATATAGCTGCCTTCAGCCAGTATATTATGGATAGTGTTGATTTCCTCACATACTGGAACAACCTTCCATTGCTCTTTATTGTGAAAACAAAACTTTCAGTTAGCGAGGTTGCAATCAAATGCGCTCCGTTTTTTTCGAATGCACATTATCTGGTGGCTGAAATTAACCCATTAGGTGTGAACGGCAGATTGCCGACACATGCTTGGAACTGGTTTGCATCGCCAGCGCCGGCGCAAAAAACTCCCGCGCCCGCGTATGATCTTGCCGCATTATTATCTATCGACCCACCAAAAAAGTAGCTGACGCCTAACTCCTCAATCGACCCGTCTTTTGCTCAAACGCCCGATCCAAGCGCTCGTGCAGGCCATCAATGCGGCTCCCTACGCCTTCAATCGCCCGCAGCAACTGGGCCGTCTGCTCCTGCATACCTTGCTTTGTGGCAAAGGTTTCAGCCGCATGAACCTTGTGCGCAGCCAAGTCGTGCTGCGCTTTCTCGCCCTTCTTGCCAGCGGCGTCGATCAGGCCCCACATGCGCCAGAACGCGGTTGCGATAGCACCGAAGATCGCCAGCGCGATTCCTACTTCAATTGTCATACTTTATCCTAACGCGCCGCCCTTCGCGGTCGCTTCGCGCTGCGCTAACGTGCCAATAAGTCGCAAACAGCCCGCCCCGGTACGACGTAGCCTATCCCGACGATCGAGCGCCCCATGCCTGCTGGCGCAAGCATCACGCCGACTGTTATGCCGACAACTTCGCCTTGATCATTAAATACAGGCCCGCCCGATTGCCCCGGCACGGTGGCAATGTCGGTGACAATCACGCTATGCCATGGGCCTGCCGTGCGCTCTGCACCGGCCACCCTGCCCCAGACCGTTATGAAATCCATATTGGAAGGATTGCCCTTGGCGTGAATGTGCGTACCTACATCGGGCACGACGCAAGCCAGTTTCGCGGCAGCTATACCGCTGGCGCTAGCCTTGACCAAAGCAATATCATAGGCGCGGTTCGTCCAAAGCACGTCGCCTAGCACCTCACGCCCATCCGTGAAGACTAATGGCGCGGTTTCGTTTTTATCGACCACATGGGCCGCCGTGAGGAAATAGCCATCGCCGATATGCACCGCCGAACCGTGGCTGTTGTCATAAACAATCTTTGCAACGGATTCGGCTCGCGACGCTGTCGTGGCGGGCGACAAGACAGTAAACGCAGCCAGCATAGCGACAGCGAATGCCGCGGCAATCCAGAAAGCACGCATGACGCCCTCCTACCCTATGATGTTATTCGCAAGCACGCCTGCCCACAGGCAGGCTAACCACAGGCAGGTCAGCCACAGCTTGGCGGCAATCATGGCCGCACCCCGCACAGCTTTTCCAGTTTCGTGTTCTCTGCCAGGATCTGGCGCTTGGTGCCGTCTGTCAGGCTGTCCTCGACACTTGGACGGACGGGCCGCGCTACGTCGCAGTAGTTACCGGCTGTCACGCATCCACCGAGACAGAGCAGCGTCAACATCAGCGCCGCCAAGCTTGCTGGTTTCATCTTCGATCTTCCTTGCTTTGTTGGCAGCCTTCAGCCGGTCGGCGGTGGCGCTTGCGGCGTTGTCCGCCCTGCCTTTGAGGTAGGCGCCGAAGAGGATGGCCAATGCCGCAGCGATAGCCACGGCCCAGCCTGTGATCTTGGAGCGGAGGGTTAAGAGCCAGGTCATCGGACCATCTCCGTGAACCGTTTGGCTACGGCGTACGCCTCGCCGTACGTGTGCCAGAATGCACGCCCACCCTCGCCGACAGTTGCTCCGTCAACGGTCGGATAGTATGGCCCGTCGGGCGTTGTGTCGCCAAAGGGCAACTTTTTCACCTTTATGCGGTTCATGTCGGCACTCCTGTCAAAATCAGCATGCGCTGCTGCCCTGTGAGCGGCAGCAGGTAGCCGTCCCTTGTGGCGGTTGCGTCGCAGACTGTGAGTTTGGCATTGCCCCACTGCTGCGAGCCGTTATCGATCCGCACCGTGGCTGTTCCCGCGTCGCTGTCATATTCAATGGCAATCCTTGTGAGGCTCACGCCGCCACCCTCTTCAGTTCAAGCCTGCCGCTTTTCCAGAGCCAGAACCCTGCGCCTGCTGCGACTAGCAGGAGCGCGACCGTCGCAAACGCCCAAGGGTTGGAAACCGCACCGATAAGGCCCGTCACAAGCGTGCCGCCCGTGCCTGCGACGATGGTCTGCACCGTCTTGTCCTGCAACAGCGGCACATCGTCAGGTTTGGCATCCTCAGCGGCGGCAGGCTTCATTTCGCGAGCAGCCACAAGGCTGTCGAGGAAGTTGCGGTAGTAACCGGCGATGAGGCTGGCCTTGTCGCTGCCGTTGACGATAGCGCGGGCGCCCACTGGGTCAGAGTTACCGGCGCCGAAATAGTCAGCCAGCCGCTTGCCCGTGAACTTGCCGTTGATCATCCCGTCAAACAGGATGCGCACTGCGGTGCTGTCCTCAAGCGCCTTTTCGGGCGCGTCGCCGAGACCGTATTTCTTGTAGTTGTCTCGCCCGGTGATCTGCACCAACCCGCGACCACGGAACCGCCAGCCATCATTGGCGCCGATGTTGCCCATCCTTCCGCCATACACCTTGTTCGCCAAGGCCTGCGGATTGCGAACGTAAGGCTGGGCGGCAGCAACGGTGCTAAACCGCGACGGCCACGTCTTTTTAATCTGCGCCGCCGTGGTGTAGTTCATGTTTTCACGCAGTGGCTGCATCTTGCCGCCAGTCTCATGAAATGCCGTGGCCAGCACGTAAGCAGTGTATTCGTCGGGCAGGCGTCGTTTGGCGGCTTCGGCCAGAATGGCCTCCGTGCCTTCGACCTGCGCTTGGCTTAAACGCCCACCAAAAGGCGCGCGCCTCGCATACGCGAAGAACGTTGTTTTGTTCATTGGGATGTCCTGAATTTTTAGGAAAGGCTATTGAAACCGCCGACGCGATCATTAAATTTAAGCCGTCATTCCAACTTTTCGTTCGATCAAATGGAGGTTTCGATGAGCGACCGTTTGTTTGACAGTCCTGTTTTCGTTAAGGACGGCGAATTTCTGATCAGGGAAATTGCAGGCCCGATGGACGCAATTGATTTTCTTTATGAATGGCCAAAGGATGATCGCGACATCATATATGAAGTGGCATGGAGCGCCTGTTGTGACGCTCACAGCGGGCAGAAACCGCTAATCGTGGCGCAAAAAGCCTTTGAAGGCTTCGCTCGCAAACGCAACATTCTCGAAAAACCCGAAGCCGCCATGCCGTGGATGACATCACTGGACAATGGCGGTGGCCGCATCCCGGTGTGACGGAATGCCAATGAATTGGTATACTCTGATTTAATCCCCCAACCCTCGTCGCATTGGCCTGTGTCATACCTGTGGTTTTCTGTGGCGCCAGACTGCGGCAATAGCTTTTTAACCCCGGCCCGTCCGGGGTTTTCTATGACCAAACCACCCCATCCAGCGTGACGGATAAACCGCTCCTGCTGGCACGGTTTTACCCATGGTTTGTATCCTCGTTTAATATATCGTTATGGGCGGCAGGGTTCTTATAGCCAGACAACCAGCCTATGGTCATGATGCGCACCGGCCCCCAAGCCCCCCCGCTTATCGGTGCGCAACCCCGGCGGGACCTCCCAGCCGGGGTTATTTTTTGATAAGAAAAACCGCCTCAAAGGGCGGTGCGATCAGTCAGATTGTGGCAAGGATTATTCTACCGGCCATTCAAATTCCGGCAATTCCGCCAGAAACGCTTCCACGCTCGGCTGCTCGCGCTCGCCGCTCTGCACCTTATCCAGTTCGGCCAGCGCATAGGCCCAAACGGCATCACGCCATGCGACGAAGGCCACTGCCTCTGCCGCCCATTGCGGAATCGTTGAATTGATATAACTGGCAAGCGTTGCGCCGCTGTCGTATTGCTTTTCCTGTGCCTTGGCGTCGATTAGAGACTGGATGGCAGCACGGTATGAGTTGACTGCAACAGCAATTGCATCCGCATGCTTTGCCTCCGGTGTGATCATAAGCGATTTATTGAGCGGCATCGTCAATCTCCACTGTGCGACCTTCTGGCAAGGCGATAACACCGTCACCTGTGACTGTGATCGGATCGGGAAACGTGACCGCTGTTGGCGCATCTGGATTGCTGTAAGGCAACATAACAGTGATGTGGATCACGCCATCAAGACGCTTTATGCCACCGACTACAAATTCATTGTCGATTGCTTCGCGTGGGTATTCCCCACCTTCTGGAAGATCAGAGAAATCAAGCGGATCTCCATTGATCGTGAGAGTGTCTCCGCTTTTTGAGATGACCAAGTCGGCGTCACATCTGATTGGTGAAAAAGAGATAATCATTAGAACCACCTTCCAATTGCAGTCATAGAAAATGCAGCGGACGTTCCGGTGTCGGTTATTGCTGGAGCAACCAAGGCAAATCCATTGTTACCTGGGTAACGTGCCTCCGCTATCCCCGCATAGCCGGGGTCTGGAGGGTTGGATGTTAGCTGTATCGAAGGTGGCGCAGAAAATGCATGCGCGAATAAAAATGGCGGCCCAGATGTTTTCCATCCGCTACCAGCGTAACTGACCATTCTGGTACATATCAACGTTCCATTAGTCCATTTTACATACTGACCGTTAGCGTTAGACCCACTCTCAACAATCGCGCCGGTCGGTATGCCGCCAGATTGCGACACTGTACCAACAATAGGGCGGCTCGCAACCGCACCAGTTCCAGTCATCACGGGGATATTGCCGTTTGTTCCAGTCAATCCTAATAGGGCCGCGCCAAGAGCCGTAATATCCCCCTGAGACACATCGCCATTTGCGTCCGTGCGTAAGAATTTATTGACAGCCAGCGCGATTGTCTTCAACGCACCGTTGGCATCAGTCTGCAATATCTGCCTTGCAGCCAGTGCCAGCCCCGCCAGATCGGTCAGATTGTCAACATCTGTCAGCCCCGCCAACTCGCCAAGATTGCCATTCGGGTCTTGGATGCCGAGGTCACCCTCGTCAATCAAGTCCATGGTTCCGGGACCTGTAAAGATAGGCAGCTTGCCATTCTCCCCCACAAGACCAGCCAAAGCATCAACATTGCCTCCCGACAATAGGTACGCAGCAGCTTTATAAGCGGCTTGAAACCTGCTGCCGTCTGGCTGGAAGCGAATACGTAGGGGCATATTGGTGCCAGCAGCCCCGGCAGGACATGGCAGCATCAATGTGCCGCTGTCTTGGCCGGTTATACTGGAAATGACCAACACCGCCCCGGAAGGCGTAATTATGGCATCGCCGGGTTCTATTGCTGCGGTTTCCAGCAACGCCCCGGTTGTCGTAAAGTTGGCACTGCTCGCGGTCAGCGTAATAGTGCCAATGTTCCAATCAGGTCTGATCGCCATTATTTGCGCCCCTGTTTGCTTGTGGGTAGTTGATCGCCCAAAGGCTTGCCCTCCAACGCAGCAGCTTGCATGGCTTCTATTTGCTTCCGCAAAGCCATGTTTTCGTTGGCTAGGATAAGATTTCGGTTTTTGTAAAACTCCGCCAAAATATACGTCTCATTCAGAGCCGCCAGCGGTTCTACCTGCACCTGATGCTTAGTATCTTCAGCCATAGATTTACCTCCCCGCGCTCTTCACGCGGATTGCATTGGATTGAGATTGTAAGAGCAATCAGCGGTTCCAGACGAGCGCGCGTAGCAGCCAAGAGCCGCCATTGTAATTAAATGACAATCCCGTCGTACGTATCACCTGAACTGCGTATGTATTATTGCCTTGGACGGCAGTTGGGTCGATAAACAATCCGTTATTCGTCACTGTGAAGCTCAGGTTGCCTGTCCCACTCACACCGTTCTCGGTGACCTGAAAAACATGACCAGTTGTCAGATTGATCATCCTTAATTGAGCTATGAAAGTTGTCCCTCCGCCGCCGCCTGCCGCACCTGTGAAGCCACAGCTTGATCTAACCTCGATGAATGCTGTCCCAGCCTGCGGATTGCTCGTGACAAGCGATCCGACTGTGGTCCATACATTAGGTGTGGCACCAGATGGAAAGGCACCGCTGTTAGGATAAACCTGCGTCACGTTATGGAAATCGATATTGCTAGTCTTGACCTGCAAATCTCCGATCTTGGCGCTGGTTATTGCAGCGTTTTCTATTTGCGCTGTGGTGATCTGGACATCAACAATTCTGGCCCAATTGACATAAAGCTGGTTTGCATAAATAGCCCCATTCTGCACCAGAAACGGCAGGTAGAACTCGTCCCTGTCGTTCGGGTTCATCACCACAAACTGGTTTGCAACAATCGCAGCCCGACTTTGCCCGGATGATGTCGCGCTTAATAGGATCGCCGCAGTCTGCGTTGCGCCCGTTGCGGTTGCCGACACACCAATGCCAATTGTCGAAAGCGCACCCGTCTGCGTTGCTACCTGCTCCGAACGGAAATAACCCCCAGCGGTTACACCATCCACCGTCGCCGTCAATGAAGTGATGCGCGATGCTGTGGCTTGCAGTCCCGTGTCGGGGTCATTTACCTCAACCAGCACAACGTCGATTGCTTCTGCGGTTGCCCGAAGCCCCGTTACGGGATCGTCAACAGTTGCCTCAAGGCTTTCCACCCTGCCGACAAGTGCCGATCCGGGGCCTACCCATGCAACGATTTCTCGCATGTAGTCTGCCGTCAGACCTTCACTGCTGGCTGTTACTGTCTCATAGAGCCGATTGACCTCAAAGGTAATAGCACTATCTAGTTCCGTACCAACCTTGCCGAGACGGTCCATCTCTTCTTGCGCGGCACGCTGCGCATTGAACAGCCAACCCATACCTTGCTTAATGTCGGCGGTAAGTTCGTCAACATCGATTGGGTAGATGTCTTTCAGGCCCAGCCGTATGTTGAATGTCGTTACGGGTAGCCAGCCGGACCATAATGTCGGACGTGAGCTGCCGGGGATATACTTCCCCCGAACCACATAATCCGTTAGCGCAACAATTCCCTGAGAAATTAGGGTCGAGCCGACTTCCGGCCTGTCTGTTCTCCCACGATAGATGACCTCCAGCGTTGCTGCCAGTGCGACCTCAAACTGCACACCGACAACATCCACCTGATCGCCGTCCCACACCAGCCGGATAGCGGGCCTGCGCGCATCCCCATCGTTGTCGTAAACCGCATCTGGTTCAGCGTACCAATCCACAATCGGCTGCGGCGTAGGATATATTGTTCCTATTGGTGCAAACACCGGCGGCGTGTAGTCAGTCGATTGGTTCCAATCGTAATCGGACGGGTCGACTTCGGTTAGGTCTACTACCACGTCGAGATTTGCCCGATCTCCGACGCCATCAACACGCATGAGCTTGTTGACATAGCCGTTACGCGCGGAAGTCCACGAGATGACATCCCCAGGCTCCAGCGTCCAGTATGCGGGCGGCAAAACAAACGTATGACGCCGCGCGCGACGAGCCTCATTCAAAGCCGCTTTCATCAAGCGTTGCACCTGCCCCGGCCTATAGACATAATCCATCGGTATCGCGGTCAGCAGGCGGCGATTTCCGTCTTCAGCCTCAAATGTGCTATTGTAAAGCGGCGGTGCTGCCTTGGTATTCCAGCCTTCTTTCGGTTCTGGATAGGTCGCGGTGATACCGTTGACCGTCTCTGACAGACCGAAAAATGGTGTGAAAGACTGCTCTTCGGTCGAGATGATTACTTCATCATTGATTGACCCGACTGGCGGGTCAGGTTCGCCCACACGAATTTTGTATGTGCCCGCGCTTTCGACAAGCCGGGCATTGCCGCCGGTTAGGAGCGTATCGACCACATCGCCAATCGTATCATCAACGGTGATTTCGCCGCCAGTGACAAATTGCGGCTCCAATCCGTCCGGCCCTTGCACCTGCTGGCGACACTTATTGATCTGTGCAATCCAGTCAGCGGTTGGCAGGCGAGGCGTGGTAATAGATTGAATGCCATAGAGCCACGTTGATTGAACATTGATACCAAGCAGCAGATTGTAGACCTGTACGGCTAGTAGGTCGTCGCCATCGCCGCCCCATGTCGCCGGGTCAGACAGGCGATGCGTACCGATGCCGCCTGCCGTGCTGTCTTTCGATACGTCATAAAGCTTACGACCCTGCACCTCGAACCTGAAGGACGGGAAGCCGGTGAAAAGCTCGGCCTGATACTGCGAAGTAACGATTGCATAAGCCACGCCTTTGCCGATACGGCGATTGCTATATGGCCTTTGCGCACTGGAAACCGTACCGACAAGGAATGGATCAGGGGCAGTCTGTGTGCCGTCATACCACCTGATCCACATATTGTTGCCAGAGCTGCCATAGCGATATTCGGGGATGGCATAGCCCATCGGCTCTTCGTCGTTCATGTCGACGGTTACGGGTTCGCCATTCACCCAAAGGCCGGTAATGTCCCTGATGGGGTGGTCCGCAAGCGCAATCACCTGCGTGAAATAAGCGTTCGGCGTTTTGCCGGATTTGCCCCATGCATTGGCGTAAACGAGCGATCCTGCCGTACATGTGCGTCCGAGCACAATGGACCGCGCGACGTCGCCACCGGCTTGCAGCCTGCCATTGATGCCGCCCGATTCTTGCGTCTTGTTGCCTGCCAGAGCGCGCGCTGCAAGCGACAGGCCGATGCCAACGGCGGCTTTGAGGATAGCGCCACCGATAGCGCCCGACAAAAAGGTAGACGACAGCAAGCCGCCGATTGCAGCGGTTATACCAAATACAGCCATTTATACCTCGGAGATAGGCGAGCTAAAGCCGCTTTAGAAAATGCCGCTCTTGGGCGGTGTAGCCGTGGCGCTCGTAAAGGCGCATCGTGACAGGATCGGCACCAAGGCCGACCATATTGACGGCATGACAGCCCTTGGACCTCGCCCACGCCTCGTATTCGGCAAGCATTTTGACCGCGCCACGACCGCGATAGGCAGGCTCAACCCACCAGACGAGTTCCTGCGCACAGCGTTCGATTGAAAAGAAGTGCGGCTGGATGATTGCTGCGAAAACACCGCGCAGCTTGCCTTCAAGCTCAAGCACCAAGGCGAGAGCGTCATCATCGCCCATCACGCGGTCTATGGTTGCCATCGCCATGGCCGGGCTGAAGCCCAGCCCAACCCCACTTTCGGCATGGAAACGCTTGACCATGGATAGGATCGCCATGCGGTCGCTTTGCGCTGCCCGCCGTATCACTGATTGGCCGCCTTGATTGACGTCGCTATGCGCTTGAGCATCGCGCCGCTTGTGCTGACCTTGCCATTTATGCGGCCCCAGAAGTGCTCCCAATCGCCAACCGTCGATGCATCGATAAAAAAATCATCATTCGGATCACGCAGCTTCTGATCTTCATGCGATCTTGTCGCCGGGTTATAGCGCGTGAATTCATGGCTATGGCTGGCGCATGTCAGCGTGATCGCGCCCTCGTCGCCTTCCTTTGGAGTGTTAATCTCCACCTGATCCACATAGCCGATAAAGCGGTTGATGGCAGGAGCAACGATCTGGCGCGATGTGGGCGAAAACAGGCCGCGATAGACTTCAACCGGGGCCTGCTTGAGATCGTAACCGCGCACGATATTCTGCACCGCGTCATCGATCTGGTTCATTGTGACAGTGATGGTCTGCACGGTCAGGTTGGCCACAAGCGGAATGTCGCTGATCTGGATAAGCGTGCCCGAGCCTTCAAAGTTGCGCGTTTCAGCCAAGCCGGTATTCGGATTCAGGACCGGCGCGGAAACGTCACCTACATCTGACCAGAAGCCATATGGGAACGGCGCTCTTGTTGCCCGGTCACGCGCGACGATCCAGAGAAAGTCACGCGCCACCAGTTCGCGCGCCTGCAATGCCGCGTAGTTCGCGGCTGAAAGGTTTCTCATCGGCTTTCAAATCCCTGAAACGTCACCACACCGCGCCCCGTCGCCAGTTCCGCCGTGGTGCTAATGCTGCCCGGCACGATGGTCATGAGGCAGGATGGCTTAACGAGTGTCACGGCATTGCCGGTTGTGATTGTCGGCCACAGATGCGGCCTGATCTCGATTTCGGCCCCGGCCACATTCACGACTTGGTGCAGATTGTTCGGCGCGATCTGAAGATAATCGCCTACGTTGACGACATAACCAGCCGGCAGTCCGGTCATCGTCATCGTGTTGCGATTTGCGCCGATGGTGCCGACCTTGACGGTGGCAACATTCCCCATGCCCGTGCCGTTTGGATATGCAACCGGATAGCAGCGGCTTGTCGGCCTGCCGAAAAACTGTTTCAACCCGCCTTCCAGACCTTTCAATCGTGCGCGCCATGCATCCAGTTCGTTCGGCTTCATGCTACGCGACTGATACGTGGCCTGCCACAGCGGCGAGCCAAAGTCCTTGACAAATGTCTGCCCGATAGCCGTTCGGCTGGTTTCCTGCCGGTAAACAAGGTCAAAGTCAGTTGACCAACCCGGAAAATCGGAAAGGATGTCGTATGGGTACGTGATTGCCATTGATGCGCCCATAAAAAAGGGCGCTCGAAGCGCCCATCAATGTTTCGTTTTAGTCGGGAAGATCAGACCTTGGCGGTTGCAATCGCTCCGAAGAGTTTGCCGAGCCGTTCTGCCCCTGCCTGCTCAATTTCTTTGATGGTCTTACTTTCCCACTCTCCTTGGAGAAGGATCACTGTCATCTCACCGCCTTCGACATACTGAGCATCGTCCACATAACGATCCTCAGCGCCGTAATCGATATTGAAGATGACGTACATTACATCGTCGTGCACTTCGGTACGTGAAAGCTTGATGTCAATTCCGGGTTTCATAATCACCTCAATTGAAGCGGCCAAATTTTACTCGTGTACTATTAGCGTTGCGGACAGCTTCCACAACCCTATAGCTAAACTCAGCCTGTTGGCGCGCAACAACCTGTTCAAGCCGTGCCACCGCTGCGCTATCCGCACCGCGAGCGTCAATGACAGGTGCAAAGGTGATGGATTGCGTGTTGCTGTTGGTCGGCGCTTGGAGGCGGGGCATAGTCGGCACACTAGGCAGGCTCGCGCCCACATATCCGCCAGCGGCATAGCCTTTGAGGCCGCGCCGCATAGCGTCTAGCGCAGCCGGGCCACCCGCCTTCTTGACCGCATCTTGGTCAAAGACATATTCGCCTTTATGCACAACGCCCGCAGGTTCGTACTTGCCGCCGTGGCCGGTATAGCCGCCCTTGTCAAAACCAAAAATGCTGCCAATAGAGCCGAATATCCCGCCCCCGCCGCCGCTCTTGAACATGCCTGAAAACAGGTCATCAAACGCCATATCCAGCAGCTTATCCGCTATTTTCTGCAACGCGCCCGCAAACGCTTCCGCTGCCGATTTACCCGCAACGAGATCATCCACGATCCCGCGAAGGGCATCCTTTTGCGTGTCCTGCCATTCTTCGGCGCGCTGCCTGATTTTATCCTGTGCCTCGGCAAGTTGATTGGCTTCCACAGTAGCAAGAGCAAACTGCTCTGCCGCCTGATTGATTTCTTTTTTAAGTGCTGGCGTAATTTCTAAACCAGCCTTCTGGGCCGCATTAAGCAGTTCTTGCTCAGCCCGTGCCTTTTCAAGGGCAAAGCCATAATCGTCAATCGTCGGGTCAAGCTGCCGCAACGCTTCCGTTTCGGCAAGTATCGCTGCCGTCCGATCGGCAATCGATTTGGTCAGGCGCTCATAGTCGTTGTCGCGTTCGGCTTTGGGCTTCCTGCCTTCTGCTGATCGTGCGGCATCACCGGCAAGCTGCGCTTGCGCAATTTCCTTAATCTGCGCATCAGTAAGTTTGCGTCCATCCTTTTCAGCCTGCGCTCGAACTTGGGCAATCTTACTCTCAAGATCATATTGCGCCTTGCCTAGGCTAGCTCGCTGCTTGGCATTATTGACATATTCATCATTGAGTTGCCGCTCTTCGATCAGTTCCTGCCGGGCGCGAGTGCGACCGCCTCGGCTGAATGAGGATGATCCAAGACCATCGCCAGAAGTCGCCGCAACTTCTGCTCTGACTTCGCGGAAGCCTTGAGCGACAAGAGCCAGTCGATCAAGAAGGGGAGCAAGCTGATCTGCTAAGGCTTGGAAATTTGGGTTCGCGTTCGCGAGTGCATAGAGTTCATTTTTGGCCTCTTCTGCCCCATTTGCATTTTTGGCTAATTCATCGCGCAGACGATTCAAGTCATCCATCTGATCTTGAGACGCCATAGGTTGGCGGGACATATTGCCCGCCTCATCCGTCACGATTTTGAGCGCCGGAGCTACTTCGATAGCGGCATCCAGCAGCTTCAATGCCGCGGCGTGCGCATCCTCAAACTCTTGTTCAGCCGCACTGCTCTCATGTCCAAGCGCATTTTTGAGCGCTTCGTTATAGCGCTGCCCCGCCGCTTCGACTTTCTCTGCTGATTTTTCCGCGCGACCTTCAATATCCTCAAGGCGCTCTGCGAACCGCCGCGCACCCTCGCTAGCCTCCGCCGTCGCGCTGCTGTAAAGCATCAGCGACGAAACAACCGCCCCGCCGATAAGCAGCCCCACAGGGCCAGCAGCAGCGCCGAGGCCGGTAAATGCAGTGGCGAGGCCCGCCATAGTCCTTGCCGCTGTTAAGGCGCGCGTGAAGTTAATCAGTGCCGGTCCAGCAAGTCCCAGCGTCGAGATCATCTTGAGTAACGAGCGCCCGATAAGCGCACCGGCGATAACGCCAGCCAATTGCAACGCTACGTCTGCGGTCTTATCGAAGTTGTCGGCCATGATGACCAACGCTTCGGAAATTTTAGCGCTTACTCCCGTAGCCTGATCAGCGTTACCGACATATTCGAGCATCGCGTTATTTAGAAGCGTGAAGCCGTCGCCAATCGTGGCGGGCATGTCTGCCGCCTCTTTACGCAGCACCTCCATCTGGCTAGACAGGGATCGGACAATATCACGGCCCGTGATCTTACCCTGCTGGCCGAGTGCGCGGAGTTGATTGACGCCTACGCCCAGCCCCTCGGCCAATGCTTCAGCGAGCCTTCCGCCCTGCTCAATGACTGTATTGAGGTTGTCGCCTGAAAGCTTGCCACCAGCCATCGCCTTCGACAGCGCGTTCATGACGGCTTCCGCGCGCTGGCCTTTTGCACCGGAGATTACAAGTGCGTTATTGACGGACTCGGTATAATCCAGCGTCTGATTTGTGCTGTAGCCAAGCTCCTTCATGGCCGTGGCGTTTAGCAAATAGCCCTCTGCCGTCTGCTCCAACGACGAGTAGGTGCGGCGGGCAACCTCGCCCAGCCTACCCATTACTTCCGCGCCTTTATCCAACCCGCCTGCCGCAAGAGCAACGCGACTATTCAGGTCGGTCCACGTATCTGTCATCTGGCGTATCTGATCGGCGCCAAGCACCGCACCAATGCCAGCCATAGGGGCAATAAGGCTGCGCGCCATATTTCGGCCGATACCGTCGAGGCGCTTATTAGCTGCGCGCCATGTTCCCTCGACTTGCCGCGCGGCTTTTGCACTTACGCCGTTCATCTGCTGCAAATCGCGCATAAACGGCTTCATCTCCATGCGCAGCGTTGCGCGGAGTTCTTCAACGGTGACGGCCATGGAAAATCCTGATAAGAAAAAAGCCCGCGTGGGCGAGCTTGGAGATGGGGATGACGATACAACGATATAGATTGACGCGAACGGGATGGATCGGCGCGATTTTGTTTGTAGCGCCTACGCCGCTCGCAGTATGGCTGTCATTGCCGCCAAAGCTAACCACAGGCGGGGCTATGTTTCAAAAGCGCTTAGCTGAAATTAGCGGCACCATACCAACCCATGGGCCGTCAACTTTCACTTTGACAGCCCTAGCAACAATGACGCTCATTGGATTGGTTATGGTGCTGATCGGCAGGGAGATTTACACCTACTGAACCGCCGTTCCCCTCGCCGCCTTCACCATCGCCAGATGCTCTTCATAGGACGGCGGCGCAACTTCTTCTTCGGCGCCATTGGCTTTTGCCCAGCCTTTAGCTGCGACGGACAATTCCCACAGCGTCATCGTATCTACGTCACGCGGCGTGAAGCCCATAGCCGCGCCAAGCCCGTAATAGGTGGAGAACGTCAGGTGTCCGTCGCTGTCGTCTCCACTTTCTGCTCCCCCGGTGCCACATCCTCATCAGCCGACAATGACTTGATTAAGATCGCAGCGGCAAGGCCGATATGCTCCGATAATGGCCTGCTATCGACGTAGCTTTGTACGGCAAGGCTCGCCTCGGTAGGCGTTGCGCCAGCGCCGATCAGGCCCAATCGGATAGGCTCACGCACATCATCCACGCGCCAATCGCCACCGAAAGACCGCAACATACTGTAAATATTGAAGTCCGCTCGGAAATCTGGATCGTCGCCGCCAAATTCGTAATCCTTGGCGTTCGGGCGCTTCTGGTCTGCGGCCTGTGGCTGAAACGACATTAGCCGCCCAAGAATAGTCGCCGGGCCAGCGTTGCATTTCTCTTGTAACTGGCGCAACTCGCCAATGCCGAGGCGGAACTGCCGCTCCACCCCGCCAAACTCTTCGGTCAATGTCTGTGTCATTACGTTGCAGGCACCCACGTAATTTCGCCGTCAGACTGGAGCGCAACGGTCGAAGTAACATAACCCTTGCCTTCCTTAGCAAGCCCGAGGCTGGTCATGACATATCGCCCTGCGAAGTGCCCGCCTCCCTGCACCGACGTAAGGCCGTCAAGCGTCACGCGTACATTGAAAGGCTCGCCAGAAAGCATGTGAGTCCGCAGCACGCCGAACGACACCGGGTCCATTGTGCCGGCACCGTTGATATTTGCAGACAGTGTATCAACCGAGCGCAGCACCCATCCTGGGGCGTTCGGATCTTCACAGTTTGGCTCGGTGGCGTCGGTGGTCGTCGCTTCAATCGAGAAATCCTGCGACGTGTTGATGGTGCAGGAATGGGTAAATTCTTCAGGAGTTGCGGCGTCGCCGAACTGAATTAGCAATTTCTTGGTCGTAGCCATGAACGGCCTCCAAATAAAAATAGCCGCTCATGGCGGCTTGGTATGTTTTGGGGAGAGCCGTTTACGACGGCTGCGTTTCTATCGAGATTGACATGCGCGCGCGATAAAGCGGCGGATCGTCGGTGTAGACGATGCTTTCAACTCGAATGCGATCTACCGTATGCCCGGCGATGGTCAGATTTTGCTCGTGCAATGCATTGCGGATTGCCGCTGCTACATCTTTGGTCTTGATGTAGTTTAGCTGATCTGCCCACACGTCGATTTGCATTGTGCTTTCCGTGCGGTCCCAGCATTCTTCATCGATCGGCGTCTCAAATCCGGGCCAAACCTGCACATAAGGATATGCTGCATTGTCTGGAATGTAGCTGTAGACGCGCGTTCCTGCCGCCGTGTTGATTCCGCGAATAGTGGAGATCAGCGCCGCTTGCAGCGCAAGATTAGGGCTACCCATTCTTGACGGCCTCCCTCATCGCCCTGCGAATGCCAGTTCTGGCGCGGCTCATAGCTTTTCTTTTGCCAAGCTTATATCCGGGCCAGAAGAATGATTTGGGCGCGGCGTCTTTCGTGCCGTACTCAATAGCAAGCGCATAATCATACGTGGGCGAGTTGCCCTTTTCGCTATTGCGAACGGGCTTTGTTGTCGTCGGGCCGCCAGCGGCAACAGATACGCCAACCGTACCATCAGTAAGCGGTTCGGTGCGAATGGATGCCCGCAGAGTGCCATCGTCAACGGGCACGAACGTCCGCTGCCGCATATTAATCTCGCGGCCAGCCAGCATAAGGTCGGTTTGAGCGCGCTTCTTTACAGTGTCAGGGATGCGGGCAAGCTTGCGCTTCAATCGCTCCATGCCGATTATCGACATTGCCATTACGTCACCACTTCCTCGCAAAGCACTTCAAGCCATGCGTTTTTGCCGTCAGGGTCGGAAATCGCCTTAATGTCAAAGACACGCTTCGGCTCGCCCCGCGCATTATTGCCAGCGCGCGCGTCAACCAGCCGCCAAGCTGGCGTAATGACGCGCGTTGCTTCGCTGGAGCGGATTGTCACGACATAGGGCTGCTTGCCTGCCAAACGCGAAGCCATGACGGCCTCGCTGCCCCGCAATGGCAGGAAGCTGGCCGCAACCGTGGCCTTGGTTTCAAAGCCTAGTTTCGTGCCGCCCCACCCGTCGTCGCCTTCTACCCAATCCTGGCAGTGCACCAGCCCACGCAATGGCCCCGCGCTACGGGTTGCCATCGCTGGCCTCGTCTCGCGTGGCGTTCGGGTCTGCGCCCGGCTCTGGATCGGCACCACGGCGCGGCGTCGTCACCCGCTCGGCCTTGCCGGCGGCAATAGCAGCTTCACCGCAGCGCCGCGTCACGCTGCCGGACCAGCCGGCAGGGTAAGCTATCGTCACACCATAGCGCGGCGACCAGTCCATGCTTTCAAGAAAATGGACGTGCATTAGGTGGTCGCAACTGGCACCGTCGCGTTCGACGCAGCCGTAACGGACCCAGCCGCATTGGTCGCCGTCACGACAACAGTGATAACTGCGCCTTCTTCGGCGGCGGTCAGTGCGTACGTGGTCGCCGTGGCGCCCTCGATAGCCACATCATCTGCATACCACTGGCGCGCATAGGTTGGCGTCGGTGTGCCGGTCCAAGTGCCGTTCGTGACGGTCAGCGTCTGGCCCACGGTTGCCGTGCCGGTAATCGCGGGGGCGACCGTATTGGCAGGAGCGACATGCACCGCGCTGATTTTGAGAGTGCCGCCATCGCTCCAAAGCTGCCCGCTTCCGCTCGGCGCGGAAGTCGGCAACCCTGTGAACTGGACGACGCCGCCAAACACCGAAGTGTCACCGCCGTCGGCGTTATAATTCTTTGGTACGTAAGTATCGGCCATTTAGCCCTCCAATCTGCTGCGCCCGGCGCTACACGCGCAGCAGGCGATAAGGATCAAGCAATCTGCGTGCGGTCGGGACTTCGGCTTGAATGGTGCCTGTAATGACCGCCTCGCGGTTTTCATACATGCCCGCCATCATAAGCAGCGCGGCGGCGTCAAACGCGAACTCAGCACCTATCGGCACTTCGCTGCGGTTCGTATATGTCAGCGTCCAGTCTACAGCTGCGGCGAGATACAGCGTGATGGCCGCGTCATCGTCGCCGAAATCCACCCGCAAGTGCTTTTTGGCGAGCGCAAGGTCTACAGCCATTCATGCCTCCATAGGCGGTAGGGCGGCTCGCAAGAGCCGCCCGCGTCTATTACTTACGCCTCAATCGTGTGATAGCGGAACATCGTAGGGTCGGTGACGCCGCCGCCCACGCGCTTCGTGGTGTAGAACATGACGAAAGGCTTGGAAGTGTACGGGTCACGCAGGATACGAATACCCATGCGGTCGATCACCAAGTAGCCGCTGAAGTCGCCAAACACGATGGGGATATTGCCCGCGCCGACGTCCGGCATGGCCGCCATTTCAGTGACCGGGAAGCCGAGCACCGACGCCGGCTGACCAGCCTGAAGGCCGGGCTGCCAGATGAAGTTGCCGTTGCCGTCCTTGATCTTGCGGATAGCACCCTGCGTCTTGCGGTTCATGACAAACCGCGCGTTCGGCGTGCGCTCGCTCGGCAGGTCGTAGACCAGATCAATCAGGCCATCCAGCTTCAGCGCCGTCGCCGCGCCGGACTTCACGGACGGGATAGCGCCCCACGGATGCGCCGGAGTGTCGCCAGCAGCGTACTTCAGGATGCCGCGCGGCTTGTTAGAACCATCACCGCTCACGAAGGCAAGACCTTCCTGATAGGCGAACTCGGTTTCGACCTCGCCAGCCAGCCACGACTCGATGTTGATTTCGGAGTCGTCAAGCAGGCGCTGCGTTGCAGCCGGGTTTGCATAGATTTCGCCAGTGGTGAATTTCACCTCGGCGAACTTCGCCGTGGATGTCTCGGGGCGAGCGTCGGTCTCACCAACCCAGCCCGAGGCAGTGTTGCGGTCATTGTACAGCTTGGAGAAGCCGTTGCCGCTGATCGTCTGTACCGTCGCAATCTGTCGCATCGGAGACACGATCTTGAGTTTATCGACAATGGTGCGGTCCCATTCGGTCGGCGCGGTATAGCCGCCGTCTTCAGGCGTACCGACGTTCATGGATGCCTTCGGGCCGCTGGTCAGCGACTGAAGCTCACGCTCGTCACCCTTACGGAAGAAGCGATCAAACGCCTTGGCGTACTCGCCGCGCTCCGCAGGCTGTTCGTTCGCGCCACTTACCTGAAGCGCGCCCAGCTTGGCGTTGGCGTCGTCAATGGCGGCAGTCAGTTTGCCGATTTCGTCATTGATGCGATCGACCTTTTCGGTGCGAACAACATCTTCCTGCCCCTTGCGAATATCAGCAAGAGCGGTGTTGTGTTCAGATTTAAAAGCCTCGAAGGCCGCGCCCTGTTTTTCGATCAGAGCAGAAATAGTAGCGATGTCAGTCATAATGAGTCTCCATTGCTGACGTTAATTTCGTTAGTGAAGCCGCAAGCGCGGCGTAATCAGACGGTGCAACATCAGCGTTGGAATCCGGCACAGCGGCATCATCGCGCGCGGCTTTCTTCATGTCTGAGATGGTAGTTTTCGCGTCCTTTGCAGACGCACCAGCCATGCGCAGAGCGCGCTCAGCTTTCTTTTCGGCCCGAACTACCTGCGCCAAGGCGCGGGCATTGGGATCATTCTTCACGCGGTCAGCGGGCAGCAATTCAGTCGCGAATCCCGCGTCAATTGCCTCTTGGCCAGAAAACCATGTTTCCGCATTCATCCATGCGGCAACATCATCGGCAGAATTACCCGTGCGGGCCTCGTAAACCGCTGCCATGTTTGCATCGAACTGCTCCATGGTCTGCGCCATCTCGGCAAAATCATTCCGATTGCCTATGGCAACAGTCCAACAGTTATGAATCATGATGCTGGCTGCCGCACCGATCTCGATTTCATCGCCAGCCATAGCGATAACCGAAGCGGCGCTTGCCGCCAGCCCGAGCACCTTGACTTTGACCGACAGCCCATGTGCCTCGGCGTGATCGCGAATCTTGTTGTAGATCGCGACGCCCTCGAACATATCGCCGCCGGGCGAATTAATATGAACCTCAAAGTCACGACGCCCGATCTGGCGCAGCGCGCCGTCAAGCCTGCGCAGCGTGAAGCCGCCGCCAGTCCAGAAGTCCTCGCCGATCACGTCATAAATACTGACAACATTGTCGCCCACAGCATCAGCAGAACGGACGCCAGAATCCCATCGATCAAGCACAGTTTCAGGTGTGCGCGCACTGACATTATGCCGGCGGGCTAACACCCCCCCCGGCACCTCAATTCTTGGCATATTCATATATTTAATCCTGTGTCGGCGCGTTGGCCGTTGATGGCTGCGCGCCAATCGGAGCCATGTTCAGCGGCTGCAAATACTCGTCACCACCGTCGATCGGGTTCATGTCTTCCAGCGCGCGAATATCGTTGGACGATAGCCAGCCCCACTGCTTGCCGGTAGCGTAAGCCGCGTACCTCGCTGACGTGTCGCCTTTCAAAAGCCCGGCGATGTTGAATTTGGCGTAGACGTCGGTTTCTTTCTCGTCGATCAGGTCGCGGGCAATCGCCTGCTCCCACATCGTGAGCCAGTCCTGCATCGTGTAGGTAACAAACCCGATGCCCATCTGCTCGATGCCAGTGCCCCAGCTAGACGCCTTGTCGTTCAGGCCAATCAGATGCAGCGGTACGCCAAAGTACATGCCGATTTCTGCCAGAGATTGAACACGCGTCTCGATGAACTGCGCATCAACCGACGTCATAGTGAGGCGCTGGTAATCCATTCCCTCTTCGAGAATTAGATCGCGCCCTTCAAGCGCCCCGTCGCTGCGGTAATAGTCAAGGCTTTCTCGAAGGGCAACAATCCCCTCCTCATCTAGTTTGCCGGGGTGCTTGATAACGCCCCCTGCCCGCGTCCCGTTGCGGAACAGCGAGCCAGCGTGCCTCTCGGTGGACAGCGCAAGGTCCATAGATTCCCGCGCATAGGTGATAACCGGCAACCCGGTGATCCCGTCCATTGTCAACCCACGGAGATGAAGCATCTTATCTTGCTTCAAAATCTGACGCTGGCCGCTCGGTAGCGTCACCGTGTATATCAGCGACAGGTCGCGCTCCTGCTTGACCTCAACGTTATCGGCATTGAGCGGGATAAGCTCCAGCAACTTCTTGCCAGACGTTACCTTGTAGGCATAGCCATTCCCGCGAAGCAGCACCGATGCCTGCAACATGCGCCGAAACTCCGCCGGCGTTTGCCAGCGGTTCGGTTTTCGCCGGAGGATCGACCATAACTGATGGTCCTCGGCATCACGTCGCTCGTCGCCAATGCGCCGCTTCAAGTCCAGCGGCAAGGTCGCCACACCGCCAGAAATCAGGTTGACGCACCGCCACACCGCCGAAATCTTCATCGCCGTGTCAGCGGTCACGTTTGCGCTGCTTGCCGACTGCCCCGCGAGGTAATCGGCAAGCGCCCCTGTCTGGGCATTATAAGCAGGCCCCACAAACGCCGGTTCTCGTCGTGGCGCAGCAGAAGACGGCGGCCCTTTCGAGCCGCGCCACCAATCCATAAAGCCCATGCGGCCCTCACATAATTAAAAGGCCGCGGCCTTTGCGGTAGACGGATTCTTTCGGCTCCCCGGTCTCATAAGTGCCCGACGCGCCCACGGCCATTGCCAGCGCTACAGCACCGTCAATACGCCCACGAGATTTCTGCTTATCCAGTTTTCGGTTGCCAGACGGGTCCACCTTCACAGTGGAGTTCATCATGCACATATTCAGCAGCGGATGTTCCCCATGCGCCAGTCGCTTATTGAGGATCATTTCCTCCAAGGACCGCAGCGCAGGCGACATTGAGGCATAACCCTGCCCAAACTGCTCGAATATGGCTTCATCACCCTCTAGATCGCCCTCACTGAACCCGGCCTTAAGTAGCCACGGCTTGAAATGGCGCCAGTTCCATCGGTCAAACGCTATCTTACGCAGGTCAAGCTTCTGATGAAGATCGAACAGGTAATGAGCGACGAATTCGTAATCGACGGTTGGGCCGTCTGGCGCTTCAAGAAAACCTTGATCGTGCCAAACATCATAAGGCACGCGATCATCTTTCGCCTTCTGCCGCAACCCGTCACCGGGAAGCCAGAACGTCGGACGCACATGCCAGACACCATCTTTCGGCGCCATCAGCACCAAAGCGGTCAAGTCGCTAACTTCCGACAAGTCCAGCCCACCGAAGACCGGCAGACCTTCAAAACCTGCCAGATCAGCAGTACCGCACTCTTTCCAAACCGCTGGCGTCACAAACGGGGCGGATGCGTCAATGCGCTGATTTAAATGCAACCATCGAAAGCTTGCTTCCGCCGTAGGCTGTCGCGCTGCGCGAGCCGCGAAATCACGAACATCGCTTACCGCTTTGAATATACCAAGCGCCGGATTAGCCGCCTTCCACGCATCTTCATCTTGCAGGTCGCACTCCGCCGGGGCGGTATAAACATGGCTAACAATACGGGGGTCTTTGGAAGTTTCAGCATCATCAAGCCAGCGACTGAACAAATCGTTGTCGGTTGCGGCCTGTGTCGAAATGGCGATTAACAGCGCCAAGCCTTCATAGGCACCTTGCGACGTTTCAATCGCCTCAACGAAATCATCATGCGGGCCTTTAACCTGGCCGACCTCATCGAGGATCGCCAAAATTGGGCTGCCACCGTGAGCCGTCGCAGCCTCTGCTGAAATAGCCTGGTATTCAACGTTCTTAGCGTAACCGATAATGGTTTTGCTGGATGGAACGCACTTCGCCAGCTTACTCAACTCCGGCGACATCATAATCATTTTGCTGGCGTAGTTAAAAACTTCGGCAGCCTGTTTGCGTGAACGAGCGCCTGAAATAATGCGGCTGTTCTGATACGCCTCCGGGCCAACGATGTGAGCAAGAAGCAAGCATGCGATGATCGCCGTTTTTCCGTTCTTTCGGGCAATGGACAGATAAGCCCGCGATGTGCCGCTGGGGTTGTCGTAAATATCCAATATGAACCGCTTTTGGAACGGCAAAAGCACCACAGGCTTACCCAGAAGCGTGCCTTCCGGCACGATGCAATATCGTTCGATAAACGCAATAACACGCTCGCCGCGAGTCATGGTCCTTCGCTTCATTCAGGTCGCGCCAATAAATCATCGTCGAGCGGGCTGCCTGCCTCGATCTCTTTTGCAGTCGCACGACGCTTCGCCACATCTCTGCTTTCTCCCGCTTGCGCACGCGCGTGAAGCGACAACGACCGGCGAAAGGAGAGGATCGAACTGGCGTGCATCTGGACCAGACTTTTGCGCGGGTTAACCACGGGTGTGCCTTTTTCAGAGTAGGCAATACCGCCCTCGCCCCGTAATAAATCCTGCTCGCGCACTAAGTCAGCCATCGTGCGGGCCAGCATTGCGGCAAGCTCCAATTGATGTGCTGACCATTCAGAACGGGCGTATTCAGCAATCACATTTTCAAAAAATGGAATATCTTTTTCATCAAGCGGCACATTATAAGGATGGGGGATTTCATTTGCCGCCTTACCCATAACGCGCACGGATTCAGCAGCGCTATCAATACGCGCTTTGCGCTTAGCCATGGTGCGCCCTCATAGAAAAAACTGTATTAGCGTTAAATGTCGAGGACCCCGCCGGTCCGCGCCCCATCGGCTTGAGACTTTTGAGGCCCCCTACCGTTGCTGAATTGCAACACATTTCAAAATCGTTGCAAAAATGTCACAATATCGATTCTCGATCGGCGCTCACTCAATGGGGTATCCGTCATCGCCGAGCCGAATGATCTTCTGCCCAAGCTCTTCACGCTGCTTATCGCTGTCGTGGCATCGCTTGCATAGCGGCTGCAAATTCGACCCATCCCAGAACATGGCCTCATCGCCCTTATGTGGTGTGATGTGGTCTACAACGGTGGCAGGCTCAACGTCGCCCGCACGAAGACAGTACATGCAAAGCGGTTGCTCGGTTAGGATGCGCTCGCGGAGTCGCTGCCAGCGAGCGAGCTTATAAAGGCGCTGCCAAGGGCGAGCGTCATTGGACATGATACACCAAATAGTAACCCGCCGGGGTGCGCTTCCATGGAGAGGCGGGGCAGGTGTTGTTGATTGGTTGCGGCAGGTGGGATTTGCACCCACGACCTCCTGGTTATGAGCCAGGCGAGATAACTACTTCTCCACTCCGCAGAACTGGTCAGGGATGATGGATTCGAACCACCGTCTCGCGGGTCCAAGCCGCGAACTTTAACCAGACTAAGCTAATCCCTGTTAATAGACTGCTCCACGTAGAAGGCTTGAGCGCCGTCCTTCTACGCAACCGCGTAATCGCGCGCTGGCGCGCATCGAAGCAGAGGCCGGAGCAAAGACGCGGATGACATGAGCAGAGCCGCAGACATAAAAACTAACCGCGGCGCGGGAGCCAGAATAACTGACTACAACCGCGCCGCTATCCCGTCTGCTGGAGGAGAAAACAGCGCCGGGGATAATGGATAAGCCACAAGACACCATTTCACGCGTCGCGCCATAAAGGCCGGTGACTGCGCTACTTCCGCATCGCGGAGGGTCGGCGACTTATTCATGAATAAGTGGACGCGTAGATTAACGTGGCAGCGCCCAAGCCACATCATAGAGACAGCAAACGAACGACCGTGCACGGCCTTTTCAGCATCCGGGTGCCCATGGTTGTCCCGACCACGATGTGACGGTCGCCGCTCCTGCGCATAATGCAGACGGGTTGCGCTCATCCGTATAACGATACTGCGTTTGCTGTTGGCGTCAGCGGCCCATGGGTAACTGTGCTGCAAGTGCAGCGTCCATCGCCTGCCGCTGAATAGTTACCCCACACTCAGCGGCTGCAACGAAGTGCAGCATGGCGCAGGGTCCGCTCGATGGCGGAAACAGTGTGGGGCAACCACAATGGCGGCTGAACCCCTTCACTATACTCCGCACGAGATCGCGTTTTATGGACCTATGCCGCGTATTTTTTTATTGCGGCGGCAAGGTTGTCATTAGCCGCGAGCAATGCCCGCTTACCGCCTTTTCTACGCGAGTACTCTCCAGCCATACCGATTGACTGGCCCACATCCTTGTAAGTTTTCGCCTCCAGTGCGGCATCAAGCGCATCTCGGTCCCGGTCTTTTAGTTCCTGCAAGGCGTCAAACCAGACGTCTCGATCAATCATCGCTGACAGTGTGTCTTCCCATTTTTCACCGCCACCGCCAGCGCAGGTTGTTTTCCTCATGCCGAGGAAACTATCAGCAGCCTTCGGTGAGCCGCACGGCAAGCCCTTCGGGAAATGCGTATATGTAACTTTCTCCATATCGGTATTTGCGTAAGCTTCAGCCAATATCGCCTTGGATTGCTCCGCGGTGTAATTCTCGCCGTTGCGCCTTTTACCATTCGGAATGTAACGGTGCGGGGCCGTACTCAACATATCCTCGAAATACTGGTTGCTGGCCTTGATTTCTTGTGGGTTCGCATCGCCACCAGAAACACGGTCAGGCTTATCTCGCATCCCCATCATCGCACCCGCTGGCATTCGTATGTCTGCCTGAATGACCTCGCCGTCGATACCTGTCACGTAGCCCTTCTCTGTCAACCGTCCATCGCTGAAGCGCAGTCGACCAATGCGCACAATCTGACCATCGCTATTGCGCTCAATGTCGTCTGTTGCAACCTGCCGCATGATTTCCTGTACCGATGGCGTCTGCCTCCAATCCCGCTCATATCGCATATCGGCAACCTCCTCTGGATCGGCATTGTCATTTGCTGTGGCCACGGCCCAGTTGGTTTGCAATGGCTCAAATTTTTCTTCTGGCCTGCTGCGATACGCCTTCAATGCCTGAAGCTGATCGGCCATCGACCCGCGTCTGTTTTTGCTCATACGTTGCCCTCCGCTCGCTCGATTTCTGTCCGGTCATCATTCCCCGCGAGGAATGCCAGCACGAGTGCGACGGCCTTCTCTGCCGCCTCTTCCTCGCTGGCTGCGGTGACTATCTCCACGACATGCCCTAAACGGGCCAAATTCGCGTGCCTGTCGCGTTGTGCTACTGTTGGGCGACTTCCCTTCACCTTATTCTCGATTAGCAGCAGGCGGCCAAATTTGGCGTAAATACGTAAATCCGGCTCTCCGGCTGTCATCCCGGTGGCTATTGCGATGGTGCGAGCCTTGGGACCGCGACGCTCTGCGTTCATGTCGCCAGCAAGGAGAAATTCCCCTCCGTACTGCGGTAGCTGGCGCAAGCGGCGAACCTGCGCCGCTTGTAATTCCCATTCCAGCGGCAGGGCTGGCTTGGTGGTGACTTTACCGTTGCGTGTCGTGATTTTGGTCCGAACGCCGTTGATGCGGACGGTTTGGGTTTTGGTGGTGGGTCTGGACGTAGGCGAAAGCGCGCGTGCGCTGCTGCGTGCCATATCTGCTCCTCGTGTTATGGTCGTGGCTGGTAAGGCCGGTGGCGCGGAGTTAACGGGCGCCGATCTGCGCGGTATGCAGAAACAGTGAAAATGACTCCAACCGATTTAGCAAGTGTTTTTTTGGCGGATGGCGTAACCCGGCCTTTCAGGTTGTATTTTTAAAATCTCTTTTTTCCTAAAAAGCGCACACTTCTCAAATTACTAGAACTGTGCGCTGCACGCTTTGTGCACAAGTTTCTATATAAGAACTCTTGTGCACGAAAAGCAGCGTGTATTTGCACAAGTCTTTTGGTGTTTTTTGAGAACTGTGCAAGAAGTCTTGGGCAAACTTCTAGTTGCATTTTAATTGTGACAGTCGGTTGTATTAATGGCTAAAAAAAGAGAGGAAGGTGGCGCCCTTCCTCTCGTTTGAAACAAAAAATTATGCCTTGTTAATTTGGCTGATTGCCAGATTCGTGAGTTTATTATTGGCGGCTTTCTCCTGGTCTAATATCTGTGTCAGCAAGGTATGGGCTTCGGTGTGTCCAAGTTCCTTTGCCCATTCACGTAGCGAGCCATACCTAGCAATCTCGTAATGCTCCACCGCCTGACATGCGGCCAATAGA
The DNA here is from genome assembly GCF_003149535.1 of Falsochrobactrum shanghaiense. Classification (GTDB taxonomy): domain Bacteria; phylum Pseudomonadota; class Alphaproteobacteria; order Rhizobiales; family Rhizobiaceae; genus Brucella; species Brucella shanghaiense. The sequence goes on from NZ_QGDB01000002.1 coordinate 684,999, forward strand.
CCGGCGTCGAGAGCCGTTCCGCTTGCCTCTTCCATCAAGCCATCCGCTTCCTTGATTAGCCCTTCGATAGCATCGCATTTCTCGGCGGTAGGCTTCAGCTTGAGAGACTTAAACACCTCATTCAAGATCGTGATCTGCCCCTTGGTTTCTTCAAGGTGCTCCTCGGCTGCTTTCTTCAGTTTGGCACTTTTGGCCGCTTTGGCCACTTTCGGAAGCGCCTTCGTAATGGCATTTTCTGCGTAATAAATGTCCTGCAAGGTATGCTCGAAAATATCAGACAGAGTTTTCATGATCGTCCTCCTGGTTGGAAAGGCGAAACGAAACAATCGCTGATATGTTCCTTATTAAAAAGCTCGCGACTTGAGCCAAGTCCTGATATTTTGGCCAAGTGATTCCGTCGACAATGAATAACATTATCGAGGGTCGATCAGATCGAGAACGCATTTTGCCGCTTTCCTGCCCCAACCGCACGCAACAATGGTTATCTTTAGGGCCACCTCCTATGCGGGGGCATGGTTTGAAACGGGCGAAAATCCTCACACACCATCAGAAACAGATGATGGTCAGCTCTATGCAGTTTGAGGGTAGGCTTTTGCCGCAACAATCTGATAAATAAGACGTATTAATTGGCCTATGTTAAATAATAAAGACATCAATTGCTTATGACACTTTACAAAAAAGCATGGCTATTTCTGATTATGGTGTCTGTTATCGTGATGACATCCCCTGACTGGACCAGAGGCATCGGTGATGTGATCGGGGTGAGCAACGTTACGATTGGATCAGTCGTTTTGGTCTTCGGCGCCCTTTTGTTCATGTTCGTATTTGTATGCCCCAAATGCTCGTTTTCACTTTTCAGAAGCGAGGGTTTTTTTGGCTTGTATATTTACCATCCATGGCCCAGCAAAGTCTGCTCCAGGTGCGGGCACAATCATTCTAGCGCTGATCGCTAGAATCCGCGCCCCAAATGGTCACCTACTCCACTACAGCAAAAGCGGAGCCGAAGCCCCGCTTTTGTTATTCCTGGTTGCTAGCGTTTTTGCTCCACCCATAGAATGGAATCTGGGTCAACTCCGAGCTGCCGTGCAACGCTGATTGCCTTGGCCTTAATTTCCTTAGTCAGCGTGGGCTGACGGGACAGTACCCAGAAATACTTTTCGGGTTTGTCTCCTGCCACGATTGACCATTGGTACTTTCTATCCAGTGCGACGACGTTATAACCCCCATAAAACGGCCCGAAGAAAGAAACCTTCAAGGCGCCAACTTCTGAATCACCCGCAAATTTCGCCTTCCCTGTAGCGCTCCTGAATGAACCCTTTTGCGGGTCATACCCCGCATTAACGACCTTGATTGTTCCATCGGTGTTCATCGAATAATGAGCTGTTGTGTGGGTCATTCCTCGCTCAAACCGATTCTCGACACGTCCAAGCTCGTACCATTTTCCAAGATAACGGTCAGGATCAAAACCACTGACTGCTTGGACCTGCGGCGATCGATTGGTCGTATGGCATGCGGCCAACGCTCCTGCCAGTAAGGTAAAGGCCAGTACTGATCTCTTTTTCATTAATACCACCAGTTAATATATCGGCATCGAGTTAAAGCTGAACTCAACATTTGGTTCCATTCCGCTGTGCTGCCGGCTGCTATGTCCTAACCCGCCCGCACAAACGTGGCCATCTCCCGCCGCACCGGATCCCGCTCCTCGACCTTCGCCAAGAAGCCCTCCTTGAACAGCGCCTTGGTAATGAGGCTGGCACGCTTCTTTTCTGCATCGTCGTCAAGGTCCAGGCCCAGCGCATAGGCAACCGCGCGCCCTACCCAATCCTTGGCCTGCGGAGCCTGCTTGTATGTACCGCCGTTGACTGTACCCCGTATGGCTTCTTTTTGCTCAACCGTCAGCGTGTCGGCCACCTCCTCGCTCGTCGGCCAAGCCCATGCCGTCACGACAGGCGCGTGGTCTTGCGGCTGTGTAAGCCCGCGCCCGTTGCCGAGCGCTACAGACTCAAGTTTGCGCCAATCGGCCTTATGTGAAAGCGCAGAAAGGTTGGACTTGCCGTAGATCATGCTGAAATACGAAAAGCGGTCTGGAACTGGAAGGCCAGCCTCATTTGCCTGCGCCTCCGTCATACGATTCAGCACGCGCACCGAACGGGCCGCGCCAATCAGGGAAACCGCGCCGCGCGCATCCTCAACGGTTGCCTCGCGCCCTTCCTGCTGTTTGCGAAGGTGGTGCACAATGTCGATAGCGCAGTTGGTGTGGTCCGCGATCTGTGCCCATAACTTCGCCACCTTGTCGATGGCGCCGTTATCATTTTCATTGACCTGGTGCGTTGATACAAATGGGTCCACAATCATCACATCGATACCAAGCTCCTTGATAGCCGCCACAACGGCCTCAACGACAGGCTCCTGTATTTTGACGCCCTTCTTATCGTCGATCGCAACTACAAGCTCCTGCTCGCGCCCGGTATCGAGGAACAGATGCCCTTCAATATCCTCCTGCTTTAAATTGAAATGGATGCACGCCGCCATGATACGGCGCTCTAACTCGTCGCGCGGGTCTTCGGCATTAAACAGCCAGACCTTCATGCGTTTGGGCGGCTTGATGCCGTTCAACGCCTTGCCGGACGCCATGGCGAGGGCCTCCACAATGCTGTTTGCCGTCTTGCCAAGGCCGCCAGGAGCGACGGTCACCGACACATATTTGCGTATAAAATGCTTGCCGAAAGCAAATTCACGACGCGGCAGCGTGGAGGGGTCTTTCCACTGGAACGGCGTGGCGATGATCGCGCGTTGGTGTTCTTGCTCAATGGGTTGCGTCGCATTGCTATCATCTTGAACAAGGTCGGTTTTGGTGACGGCTGTGGCGACTGCCAACGGGCTGGCGTCGCCGGGGTCTGCGTCTTGCGTCGGCGTATCTTGCGTCGCCTTGTTCCGCTCCGCTTTTGCCAACCCGTTTTCGATCATGCGGCTGATGTCTTCAAGCCGGGTGTTGTCATTAGCAGACTGCGGCACCGAACGGGGATGGCTGATTCCCGCGCGCAGACCATTGTCGATCGTTTTCACGCAGCGCGGCCAGTCCCTGGCCCACCCGCGCGCCACGTCTTGTAGCAAGGCACGCGCTTCGGATTCCGCGAGCGCGGCAGCCCCGACGAACGTGCCCAGCCGAAACGCCGCGTCGTTCAAGCGGTTGTTGCGGTTTCCCATCGGCTCCATGGCAAGGTCGTCTAGCTCGGATTGCACTGCGCGCTCGACATAACGATCGTTGATCGTACCGGAGACAGATGGTGCCACCGTGTGGCTGTCGTAAGAACGCGGCAGCACAAGCTCTAGCAACCAGCCCGGGGCATCAGCTGGCTCCATATCGACCAGCCAACTATAGGGCTTGCCTACCATTGGAACGCTGCCAGCCGCAATAACGTAACCGCCATCGCCGCGCACATCGATGCCAGCACCCAGAGCGCCACGATTGCGAACGCCTGCCTTGTGCTTGAAGAAATAATGGCGGCCGCCGCTTGTGGTTTCAGCGGTTAGCGTGGCGGGCAACGGGCCGTGCTGCTCTTCCAGCGCAACCAGCGTATCCGGCCCGCCGTGCTTCGGGTCTATGTCCAGCACCCACGCGCCGATAGCCGCCCCCGTCGGCACGCCGATCATTGCACCGGGATTGCGGCGCCAGAGTTCACGAACAATGCGCTCATTCAGAGTGGCGCCGCGGAAGCCGTTGCTGGTAAGCGGTGTTTTAGTGGCTAGAATTTCCATCTCGCCAGTTTGTGGATGGACTAACTCCTCGTCGGCGGCGCGGCATGGGAATACGGGCCAGCCTCTGGCGGCATAGTCGAGGGCGACGTCGAGCATGGGGTCGGTTGTGATGGCTGGGCTAGGCTGCAATTGCGTTATCCTCGTGTGTGGTAGTGGTGTGGCTGTTTAAATGTCGGTACGTGATACAATCAGAACGGTGCCTCCGCTAAAGCCGCACGCATCCCCCGCCCGCACCCTTCCCACGCGGCTTTCACCAGCATGCGTGCCTCTAGCTCATCCATGTCGGCAAGGTCGGTCTTTTGGATGGACTGCAAGTATTCCCCAACCGCCTCGACGCCTGTATCAAGCGCGCGAAGTTCGTACGGGTCCAACCGACGCCGATGCCTGATATGTTCGGCAATGTCGCCGCATTCCTTGCATAGCCAGCGGATGGGTTCGCGGCCTTCCTGCACCCCCAGGCCTACGGCATGGCGGGCGCAGACGTGGCAGATGTCGGTCATGCGGCGCTCCTGAAATTGTCGTTGGCTGGCGCATGCATCTTGAGCATGCCCGTTGGCACATTCGTGCCGGCTTCTGCAAAAGACGCCACCGGCAGATCGCGCCATTCGCCTTTCAATTCGCCATGATCGTAATGAGCGGTGGCGGGGAGGATAGACACGAGCGTGCCGCCAGGTTTTAGGAACTTCAAAGCATGGCGAACGTGCTTGACATAGTGCCGCCCATAGAAAGGCGGGTTCATCACCACTGTGTCGAACTCTGGAGCAGCAGGCTGTTCGAGAAAATTTGCCGTCAGGACATTGTGCCCCTTAGCCCTCGCTTGCGCCGCCCTGCCCGCATGGTATTCGATGCCGAAGACATGATGTCCACGAGCGCGGATAGCATCCATGATCCGGCCGTCGCCGCATGACGGCTCCAGAATATTCGACGGCTCCGGTGGATTGTGCCGCCATTCCGTCAGGTTATAAACACCGGCGAACTCCAGCGCCCGGTCAATAACTGCGTCTGGCGTCCAGTAGAATTGCAGGTCTTTGGAAACTGCCGTGCTGGCGCGGGGCTTGGCGTCATCCTCCTCGGCGTCGGGCAGCACGTCGCCGTAGAACTCGGCCAGAGCCATATTGATGTCGCGCTGTGCGTCTGGCCCGAAATACAGATGGCCGTTGCCATTCGCGTAGCGTTTCAGCCAAACATCGCGCCCGATGATGGTTTCTGTTTCGTCACTGCCTGCGCGCTGACGTGCTGTGTTGCCCTTCGGCACTTCTCTGGTTACGCGCAGTGTGTCGCCGTCTTCCAAGATCAGCGACAGCTCATGATACTCAATCAGCGGTTTGCCTTGATAGGCTGCCAGCGCATTCAGAACGTCGCGCAGGCGGTCGCGGCCATACCCATGAATACTGCCAAGTCCTGATATAATCACACGCTTGGGCAGGCCCTTCACGCCAATCTTGACCTTGCTATGAGACTTGTAAGCCGGATCCAGATCGGCAAAGACCTCGGCAAGTCCGCGCAGAATGTGCGAGCGCGGATTCTCCAAGTATGGCCCGAACGTCGCCTTGGCATTGTCAAAGGTCAGCTCTGGCGGGTCAGCCAGCGTGCGCTCGAATAGCTTCTTGTCCTTGGCGCTGGCGATGCGGTCGATCTGGCAGCGGTTATAGAGCGTCTTCCAACCAGACGCGCGCAGGTTCTTGCGCATCTCATTGGCAGACACGTGCGCGCGCCCACGCAGGACGGGATTGACGTATGTGCCCATGATCGTGCCTGCCATCTCGACGGCGATGCAGGCGCCCTCATACGCCTTGATGGCAGCGTCGACGTTATCGATCTTGCGCTCGTACTCGTCGATAATGTCGAGGACTGTGCTTTGGCGCGCAGGTGCGTTGTAGGTCATGCTGCCACCCTCCCTAACATATCCTGATTGTCATTAGCCGCTGCTGAAATAGCCGCCACATACTTCCCCGTTTCATTCCCCCACGCCGACCAACCCGGCCACGCTTGGCGTGCGAACAGTTCAAGGTACGGGCCGTCGACCAGCGCTTCTATGCGCGCGTATTGCTCGTCTGGCTTGCGGGAGTGCTCCCGCCTAGGCGCACGGATTAGCTGCCGAACGCCTTTGCTCTTGCGCTTGGGACGACCCCGCTTGAACAGGTGGCAGATTTCGACTTCCTGCCGGGTCCAGTAGCCCATGCCCATCCGGCCTTTATCCCAGACGAGCGCCACAGAGACAGGCTGGAATCCCCACGCAGCCGCCACGTCAAACGCAGCGGCTTGAAGATGTGAAACCGTCCACATGAACAGCAAGCAGTCCTTGGCCGCGACGTCTGCAACAGGCAAGGCTTTGATGTCATCCAGCGACATAACCGCGTAGGGTTGCTTGCCCCGCGCTGGCGCAACATTATCATTCGCGTAGGTTCTGAATGACCATGGCGGGTCGGCTAAGATACAGCCGTATTGGCCGCTCGGTAGCGGTTCATTCATCATCATAATCTCCTCGTGTTTCGTGGTGGTAACCTGCCAGTTGGTGGCTGGCGGGGTGTTGTTACTGAAATGGCCAGTAGGGCGGCTGGCTACTGATGCATTGACCGCAGAAATAGTCGGCCAAATAAAGCGGGCCGTAAGTAAGCGCCACGGCGAGCAGTATATGGCGCGGGCGAATTTTCGCTAAGATTGCAAACACGCCGCCATCCTTTCGCCGCCGCCTTGCTGCACAGCAGCAATTGGGCGGGTAAGGTCAGGAAACCAGTCGTCGTAGGTGGCGACGTCGATCATTGCTTCTTGCAGAGAGTACATGTCATTGATGTACGCGTCATAGTTTGGCTCATACTCGTACGTGGCCATTAGCCATGCGCATCCACCCATCACGCCGCCCTCACCGTAATTGTTTCGGCACCGACGCGCAGCGCTGCACCCGGCACATCTTCGCCAGCATCCAGCGCGGCCTTAATGGCTGTCTTATCGGGCTCACGCTTCAACTTAACAACGTTATCGGGCAGCAGGCTTTCGTCCATAATCTCAACCCCGGCGCGACCCTTGCCTATCGACACGGTTGCTTCCGGCAGACTAACCTTGTTCAGGTCGGCGGCTTTCAGCAGCCGCAACAGCAGCGCACGCATGGCGTCCTTGCGTCTGGCGTAGCGATCCTTTCGCGCGGCCAAGTCCTTGGCGCGCTCGCCAATCGCTTGCACCATCGCGTTTGCATCGCGCTCGATTGCCACGATGCGCCCAAGCACACGGTGCGCGTCGGTTTCACCCTCGATCATGTCGGCGCGCAGTTCTTCGTCTTCGGCCAGTTCGGGGTATGCCGCAACCAAGTCGGCAAACTCCCGTTCCAGCACCGTGACGTCATAGGCTAGGTAGTTCTGTACTTTCGTGTTGTCAGCTTTGTTCTGCATGATTGCTCCTCGTGTTTTTTGGTGTAAAGCGGCTGGTAAGGCCGCTGCTAGTGGTTAATCCTTATACGGGTCTTTTTCTGACTTGCCCGCCATAATCACGCCGAACGGGCGTAGCGTATGCTCAATCGAAATGGTCCCGGCGTGTTCTGCCAGCACATCAGGCAGGCGACGATAGGCTTGCGGCGCTTCATCAAGGTCACCACCGAGGACGGTGACGCCCTTGTCGGCTAGCCATGCCTGCCACTCGTCATGCCGAACCTTACCAGGCTGGCGAACTTTCTTACCCGTCTCTGGATCGCGAACAAATCGCCCTCGCGCTTCGGTGCGCGACATGACGCGACCAGCGCCATGGACTGTTGAATAAAGCGCGGCGCGGCTTTCTTCATTATCAACGCCCCGCAAGATCACCGCGTCATCACCCATGGAGCCACCGACGAAGCCATACTGCCCCGGAAAGGCTGGCGTTGCGCCCTTACGAACAACCCACATATCCACGCCGCCATGCGTCTCGCGCCATGCGAAATTGTGGTGGTTATGGACGCTGAATGTCACGTTGCCGCCGATAATCTGGCGCACCTTCTCGACTACCCATTCACGGCCCGCATAGGCATATAGCCCGCCAAGCGCGGTCCCGGCCAGATACCCGCGCCCCTGGTCACTGTCGGCCTCCAGCAAGGCAGGCGGAACTTCCATTCCGTCTTTTGCCCCGGCCATAGCGAGATATTTGGTTGTAATCTTGTGACCGAGACCCCGCGATCCGAAATGGACCCCAATCCAAGTCGCGCCGGCCTCATCTTCAAACAGGTCAACATAATGATTGCCACTGCCGACGGTGCCGAGTTGAGCGCGGGCCATAGACTTCAAGTCCTCGACGTCTGCCTCCCCCCAAAGGTCGCTATCGAATAGGTCGTGATCGATTCGCTCATCATTCTTTCGACCGACGCCGAATGACACGACCGCTGCAATATCTTGCAGGATGGTTGCCACGCGCGGTTTCAGCTCCGCAGCGGGGGTATCAAGCCTCACAGCCATATTCCCGCATGCAATGTCAAAGCCGACGCCGCTGATGCTGATATGGTCAGTGTAACCCACTACGCCGCCGATTGGATGGGCGTAACCAAGATGGCCATCCGCACACAAAACACCGGCAGCAGCACTACCCGTGGCCATGCAGGTCTCCATCTGCTTCATAGTGCGGTCGTCATGCTGGCCGTAAATCTTGTAGGACATATGATTCTCCTCGTGTTTTGGATGGTTGGTTGGGCAGTCCGGTATGCACTCTAACACGCCTCGCAGCCGTTACTGTTAATGGGGTGTCAAAATGGTATCTCGTCTTCCAATAATTCAGCCAGTCCGGCAGACAAGCGGCCATAATTCTCCGCTGGTTCATTGTCATTGCTAGCCTCCGGCGCGTTGTCATTGGCAGCACCCGCCACAAGCGCACCAACCTTGTAATCTTTCACATTCCAATATCTGCCATTCGGAACGACGCTGATTTCAGCGGTCGGGCCAAGCTCGTTCTGGCGATCCAGCCATTCCATGACTGTCTTTGGAAATGGCCGCTGACCGCCATGGGCTGCCCACCAGCGATGCGCCTTGGATTGTGCGAAGCCGGTATGTTGTGGGCATAACCATTCGTTGATCGACGTGTAGCCGGTCATGTAGCTGCACTTCACTGAGGGCGGCTTGTCACCCTTCCCCTCGTGGAATGTAAAACTGCGGCCTGTTACCGTGCGCCATTCAGCGGCAGCCACACTGACGATAGGGGCGTCGGCTGCAACGCGGGTTAGCTTTTCTTCCTCATTTGGGGGGAAGTCGTAGCCGCAGCAGGGGCACTTCATCAGGCTGATATGCACCTTCTCCCCGCAACCGATATTGCCGTTGCTGTCAGTTTCTTGCGGGCAAATCTTAATGGGCGGCTCGCCGTCTCCCTTGGAAGGCGCTTTTGGCGCAACCATATCGACCGGGCCATGCCGATCAACCAGCTTGGCAAAATCCAGAACCAAGCAGTTCGGCTTAGGTCCGGCTGCAATTGCCGCAAGGCGCTCTTCAACCGTATTCAGCGGCATACCTGCTGCGTATAGCGGGCGCGTCCCCCTGCCCGCCATCTGGACATACAGGGCTAAGCTCAGAGTCGGACGCATGAAGGCAATTAGATCAACACCCTTGTGATTAAAACCGGTAGTCAAAACTGAATTGTTCGTGACGCATTGCAGCTTATAGGACTTAAAATCCTCAAGGATGCGCCGACGCTCCTCTTTCGGCGTGTCGCCTGTTACCGCTTCACAAGAAATGCCACGCGCACGGAACTCATCCCGCACATCCAGAGCGGCCTTTACGCCTGCGCAGAAGCACAGCCAAGAGCGCCGATCCGCGCCTTTAGCAATAATCTCCGAGACAACCGCATCATTCAGGTCGGCACGATTGACCGCGGCCTCCAGCGCGCCTTGCTTATAATCACCCCCGAGGCGGCCAACGCCTTTTACGTCGTACTCGGTCGCAGTCGGCTTGCTGGTGAGAGGCGCAAGAAACCCGTCGCGAATGCCGTCACCGACGCCGTAGGTATAGACGATCTGGTCAAACAGACGATCCTCTCCCTCGTCCAGCCGCCCACTATCAAGGCGATAGGGCGTTGCAGTGAGGCCCAGGATTTTCATATCTGGATTGATAACCAGCAATGCATCAATGAACCGGCGATACATCGTGTTGTTGTTAACTGGTATCAAATGACATTCATCGACCATAAGCACGTCGACGTGACCAATCTGTCCAGACTTATTATGTACCGTTTGAATGCCAGCAAATACAATCTGACTGCGCGCATCACGCCTGCCGAGGCCGGCAGAATAAATGCCAGCGGGCGCGAAAGGCCAAACACCAAGAAGCTCAAGATAATTTTGCTCAATTAATTCCGCGACATGCGTCACAACCATAATGCGCATATCCGGCCAGCCTTCAACAAGGCGCTGGATAAGGGACGCCATCACCAAGCTCTTGCCCGTCCCTGTCGCGAGGTCAACCAGCGGGTTGCCAGCCTCCTCTTGCCAATAATCAAAGACACCGGCTATTGCTTCTGTTTGATAGTTTCGTAAGGTTAGCATTCGGGGGGGCTTTCTTTGAAAAGTGACGCGGACGGTGGTTTTTCTAGCGTAATTCTGGCGCTGGCAGTTGTGCTTTACATTACGATTGTCTGCTTAACTTTTGCTGGCTTGGTCGCGACTAAACCTACGGTTGGCATCGCCTTTTTGGAATTTGTAAAAGAGTACGGAGCCATTGTTGCCGGTATCCCGGTTTTGATCGCAGTTTTAGTAGCTAAACAGCAGTTGGATGCTAGTAATAGGCAGCATGTGGCGACATTAAAGAGGTCGTTTCAGAAAGAACTTGATGCACTGAATACTGCTAAATCATCCCTAATCGTCGTTTTAAATTTATCAGCACATGAGATTATTAAGAAATGCACTGCTGGCAATATTTTACCCTCTATACTTTCAGGTAATGAAGCGGAGTTAATCATAGACAACCTCCCCAAACGCATTGCCGAGGCAATTTTATGGTGCAACGAAGAAATTAATCGCAGCATCGTACGATACGGCCTTGGCCAACTTGATCTTTCCCAATTTGATGAGAGATTACAATTTATACAAATACGTGCAAAACTTGCGCTAGGAGATGTTCAGGCAATCTACGATGAAAGGGCGAAATACTGGTCCTAATCACGCCACCCTCCGCTGTTCATTGTCATTCGCCGCCCCATCCACCCACACACTACCGTCATGCATTTTGTAAGTGACTGTTTCGGCCTCTTCATCGCTATCAATCTGCTCTCCAGCAATTAACCCCGGCAGGTATAAATGAGCAGGGCAGCCTGCCAGTTGCTCATCATGCGACAATGGCTTCGCCCACCGGGCGCAAGACCATGAGCCGCCATCCTCCGGTGTGCTGTATAGGCACGTCCGACAATTCACGCGCGGCCATGCATCTTCGTGGCAAATGGCGCGATGCTTGCACCATCCGCACGCAAACGCCATTTTTGCATTCGGGTCTTCGTGCAGCTTTGCCGGTGGTTCATGCGCATCAATGATGCGCTGCGCTCGCGCTAGCAGGCGCATGACATATTCCGCATCAAGATGGACACGCTCGGCGTAAAGCTCGTCCGTGTCTTTGCAAACTGCCAAGTAGATTCCACGGTCCCGCCCACGCAGATAGCAATAGGTTTGCAACTGGCCGTAATGTAAAGGCTTGCTCTCCTTAACACCGCGTTTTTTGAGGTCAGTGAATGACTTGAGATTATGCGACTTGATTTCACCCACATGGATTGTTTTCGGCGCTTCAGGAAGCCCCAGAATTTCAGAGTCCAGATAACCACGCACATGCTTGCCGCACGCTTCCACCATGATTTGATCCAGCTTGCCGGTGCGCGGATTGTGCTCGTGCGAAACCACTTCGCAGCCGATCATGCGCAAGTTTTCAATCCAGCGCTCCTCCTCCATGACGCCGGTCTCAAATATGCGCAGTGTTCTACCGCCGATATGCTCCGCGTGTGATGCCCAGCGGAATTCATAGAACAGCTTGCGCTCGCATTCTTCTGCGAGCGTACTGACCGATATGGACCGGCCTTCACGCGGATTATTATTCGCCTCATAGGCCGCGTAAATCGCGGCCACGGTTGGGGATATGACTTGAGGGAGCGGGGCCATTAGTGCTGCTCCACGCCATGGCCGAGGTGCTCTAGAATGCGTTGATACACGTCACCTTCTTGGTATGACACACCGTTGTAACAGTGGGCGCTTGGCTGCAAATCTAGCACAAGTAGCCCATCGATATAGACGAGCGCGCCTTCGGCCCATGACGAGCCGCATGTTTCGCAATCATAAGTGTCGTCAAGCCATTCGATACTGATTTTCACTTAACCACCTCCAACTCGCGCAATAGACATTTGACGAACGGCATCAAGCTGGACGCCTCGTGGATTTCTACTTCGTATTCGCCATCTTCTGCAAACGCGACTTCGGTCACACCTTCGCGGCGCAGCGCATATTCAATGGCGTTGAAGATCGCGGTTTCGGTAAGGGTGGGCGGCCCACGCCTTTTCATCGGCGTCCATCGTCATGTCCTCATCGGCATCAAGACCGCAGTCCACTCGCCCTCGCCCTTGATAACGGCAGGCGAGCCTGCATCACCAAAAGCAAAGCGCACGCTCGGTTCATCCAACGCGCCAAGCATGTCGTTGACATACCGGCTGTTAAAGCCGATCTCCAAAGGCTCGCCTTCGAACGTGGCCTCAACTTCGTCGCTGGCCTTGTCTGCCAGTGACAGGCGCAGCACATCGCCGACGGCGAATTTCACGGCACGCGACCTGTCATCAGCAACCGCGGCGACACGCTCCACAGATTTCATGAGGGCTTGCCGATCGACGGTAAGTACATTGCCGTTGCCGGTGGGAATCACGCGCACATAGTCGGGAAATGTGCCGTCGATCAGCTTGCTCGTGATAACCGTCGAGCCAGACGTGACGCGCACCTTGTTCTGGGACAGTTCGACCGTAACCGCACCTTTCGGCAGTAATCCTACGAGCTTGCGCGGCAGAATGACGCCGCCCTCCAACGAGGAAGGCAGGGTACCGGCAGGGCCGATGTTGCGCATAAGCCGGTGGCCGTCCGTTGCGACAGCAACCAAGCGGCCTTCGACAGCATGCAGATATACGCCAGCCAGATAATAACGGGTCTCTTCGGTCGAGATGCAGTGCACACACGGCGCTACAAGCGTAGCCAGATCAAGCTCCAGCGTCGTGTCAAACTTACCGGCGCTGAATGACGGAAAGTCTTCTGCAGGCAAGACGTCGAGCTTATACCGGCTCTTGCCAGACTTGACGATAAGCTGATGACCTTCTGCGGTTAGCGATATATCGCCGGTCGCACGCTTGGCTATGTCAGCAAGCATTTTGCCGGGAACAGTTACGCTACCCGGCTGGCAGTCCAGCACCGGCAGGCTGGTCGCTATCTCCACGTCCAGATCGGTGCCGGTCAGGCGCAACTGGCCGTCCTCGACTGCCAAGAGTGCGTTGGCGAGAATAGGGATTGTGTTTCTTGTTTCAATCGCCTTGGTCACAATTGCCAAGGCGTGCGCAAGGTCTGCGCGGTCGAGCGTGACTCGCATGAAAATCTCCTCGTGTTCGGCAGTGGTAGGCGCGGTGGTGAGCCGCGCCTGTTGGTGGTTAGTGACTATACCAAGTGCGCATAGGCGGTAGGTCGCCGAACCACGGCTTGCCGATTGGCGGGAATGTCTGGGGCGGCTGGCTAATCTTTTCGGCGATTACGCGGTCCAGCTTACTTGCAATGGCCGCCCACTGCTCTGCATCAGGTGCGCCATCGATAAACGAAGTGCTGAAACCTTCCAGCCATGCCTTAAACTCGGATAAAGTCATGCTGCTTCCTTTCTGCCCTGTAGGACTTCATCGGCGAGAGGCCAGCCGTCTTCGTCAAGCTCTGTCGGTACGAACTCAACGCCATTCAGGTTTGCGATATGCCGCAACAAATCTTCCGCATTGCCCGGCATATTGTCATTCGCCGGCTGCACCCATGGCTCGCTTTCTGCGTCCTCGACGGTCAGCGCTTCGATGGCGGCATCAAGCGTAAACGGCTTGTCCTCATTGCCGAGAACAATCTTGTCGCCGTAAGCGCCGCCAATCTGGTCCTTCAAGTCTTCCCACGATTCTATACGAACCCCGCGAACAGCGAGCGCGATTTTCATCATGTCGCCTTTGCCGATCGTATATCCACGCTGCTGGTACTTCAGGACGCGCGTTGCGGACGCCAGTGGGTAACGCGTGCCGGGATTGAACTTCAAGAAACGCTGGCTATTGTGCTTCAAAAAGTCGGGGTGGAAGATGAACCCGGAATCGGGGTGCCCGTCCCTCTGGTGTACATCCAAATCCAGCGCGCCCATGCAGACGGTGTAATCAAAGGCCGCAAAGATGGCATCGGCGGTCGGGAAATAATCAAAGTGCATCAACTGTGCGATGGTGTCGCCGCTGACGAACGTCACGGCACGCTTGCTGGCAGCAACGCACCACAGGCCGTCTTCGTATGCCTGATAGACGCCGGTCTCGAATGCGCGGCGCGATTTGAAATACACGTCCACGTCGTTGATTTTCGCGTTGGTGAACGCGCTCGTGACAGCGCCGCCAGCAATGAAAGCGCCGTCAAAGCGCAGCGGACTTGCCGCCATAATCAGTTTTCGTTCGGCTTCGTAAGCCATGCGTATCTCCTCGTGTTCGGTTCGGTGCGATGGTTGCTACCGGCGCTTTCGCGCCAGTAGCAGGTTGGTTTAGATTAACCCCAAGGGCGCTTCTTGCCCTCCGCTGCCGCCGCTGGCTGGTTGCTGTTAGCAGCCGCAGGCCGGTTATCATTGGCCGGGCGCGGCGCGGTGGGCTGGGTGGCGTCGATCTCCGCAGGAGGCACATTGCCTTCATCTGGATAGTAATAGCGCTTGATCTCCGCACGTGCCGGATATTGCCCGTCCTTTGAAGGGCGGCCAAGTGCAACGCGAGCCGTGAAGGACTTGAAAAGCAGGTCTTCGGTGTCGTCCACCGCCGACACGCCGATCGCGCGGCAGAGCGACGCAAGTTGGCGCTGCCCTATCTCCTGCGCTTGCGGGTTTTTGTTTTCGATATTGTAGTTCGTGAAAAGCTTGCGGCCTTCCTGCTCTTGCGGCTCAAGCACCTTCATCGTGGTCTTGAGAATTGTTCCGCTGCCGGTCGATGTCGCAGCAACGTCCGCCGCTTCAACTTCCATGACATACGTGCCGTTGGGCAACTCCGCATAATCGGATTGGGTCGTATCGTGATCTGTCGCATTAAATCTTGTGGCTAGTTTCGCCATAGGTATTCCTCGTGTTTGTGGTGGTGGTTAGAACGGTGAAGGAAAGAAGCCGCCTGCAATGAGCAGCCATGTTGTGAGGCCGACGGCAATGAGTGACGACCAGATGCTGTAATTTGGTCGTGGCTTTCCGTGCATCGCTGCTGACGCGCCAAAACCAGTGGCCATCAGAACCAGCATGACTATCTGTGGCCACCCCATCACGCCGCCTCCTTCTGCGCCGCGTTGTCATTACTAGGCAACCAATACTTGGAAAGATCAGCGAAGCCCTGCCCTTTGCGATAGAGAACTGAATCTGGATGCGGATAGCGGGTCTTGGCCATAAATCCCGCTCCTTCAGACAAATGAATCTGACGCTCCTTGCCGCCCTCAGCTCGCGTAACCTTTGTTTGGCGCGCGACCTCCTTTTCTTTGATGCTGATGCGGTAATTCATGAATGCAACCACATCGGACTTTTCGCGCACCAAGGCGTTTGCTCGCTTGTGGAGCTTAGGCTGGTATCGTGAATACGGATCGGACGTAGGGCTGTCGAAACGAACGATTTCAGGGTGCGCCAGCATCACAACATAAATGCCTGCACGTGCGAGCGCAGACACCGCCGCCATGAGTTCATTCCATTCAGTGTCGGCCTCGACGTAGCCTTTCCCGTACCCTGCGTCCTCGACACTGTTAATGCCAAGACGCGCTGCCGTCGCCCGCCAGACAAGCGGCTCCAGCCCGTCAAGGCTATCGATAATGACGGTCTGGCGGTCGTGGTCTTCGGTCAGCAGTTCGCCAATGATGTTCAACAGATCATCAAAGCTTTCGATGGTGCCCGGCGTTGCAAGTTCAATGTCAGACGGCGGGCGCTCGCCTTCCGTGGCCAGATAGATCGGGTTCGGAAATTCGGCGGCAAGGCTGGTTTTGCCGATGCCGTCCACGCCATAAAGCAGCATGACTGGTGGGTCGTGTCTCTTTGTGGATTTCAAGCTGGATAGGCTGATCGCCATCGTGCTCTCCTTTTTTAGATGATAGCCAGTATGAAGATGGTGACGAGGAACAGCACGGTTCCTGCCAGCGCGTACCCGCTGGGGTCTGGGCCGGCTGTCATCACCCACCCCACAGATAAAGCAGCCCATAAAAGGGCAGAATGCCGTTCCAGAACACGACGCCCATGGCGACGAAGGCGAGCACCAAGGCAAGGGCAGCGTGCGCCAGCGACCGGCCTACGCGCCCCCCGCCGGGGATGCGTCCGGGTTGGATTAGGATGCGGTCGTCCTCGACGCGGTATTTGCTCCATGGGCTGTTGCGGCGTGTGTTGCCGGGGCGGTCGTTGACGGCGTAGTCTTTGTAGGGGTTAATCATGGCTCACCTCCAACTGATCCAGCTTGGCGCGGGCCTGCGGGATGCTGTAGCTGCGGCCGACATTGGTGGCCTTGGCCGAGATCGTGATAAACGCGATAATCGCGCCTACCCATTGCAACGCTACGCTCTGCAATAGGACACCAATACCTATGAGCGCAGCGAACAAGATAAATGTGCTTGCATCGCGCATCCACGACTTGAGCACCGTTTCGTGCACAATAATGACTTCGGGCTTCGACGTGGCTCTGCCGCCGCCCTCGTTGGGTTCTCTAAACATAATTCCTCCTCGTTCCCCGCCGCGAATGCAGCGGGGCTGGTAGGGTTGGCTGTGGTTGCTGTTGCGGGTTAGGCGGCGACTAGCTTGCTAGTTGCGATGATGACGGGCTGGTTGCCTCCGGTGTCAACAAATGACCATTTGTCGAACCGTGCCAGTTCATAGCCGTATCCCCGATGCGTCTTGACGAAGCGGACCTTAGTCACCGTAGGGGGCGTGGGGTCTACCGTATTCTCCAGCCACGATTTTGTTGCGTCTGCAACAACGCCCATGAGGTCGTCAAACGCTGACGAAACATTATCGTTATCGTTGCTGGCGGCTTCCTGTGAGGCAACCTGTGGCTCGTCGGCCCATTCGGCGATGAGGTCGGCGCTGGTTTCCATAGTGCTATTGGCTCGCCCATCGCACCACCAGTCCGCCCCGTTATGCGTCGCGCGGTCTGCTGTCGTACGCATCGGCCCTACCTTGCGCCCGTCGCGGGTGCGGTAGTATTTTCCTGATTGGATGCTGAGGACCGGCTCAATGCAGTCAGGCTTTGCACGTGTGTACTGGGGCTCCACAGACAACGTCTGATAGTTATATGGTGGGTCTATATTCAGCAGGTATTCGCCGTTGTTCATGAGCTTGCCGTCCCACGATTCAATCGTAGCCAGTTTTCCAACCGCGCCTATGGTGGATTTGCCGTCCTTTACCAATCGCACCCGGTCGCCGACCTTGAAGCGCGGTTCGTCGGACACGGCCCATTCACCGGTGTCCAAAGGATAGGCTTCACCTGCATCATCAGTAATGATCACGCAGTTCCCACATGCGCCAGAAACGACATATTCTTTACCCGCGACAACATCCATTTCAGTCACAAGGCTTTTGACCCTATCCCCGACCTTCACGCGTCTTGCGCCCTTGCCGTATTCATCAGCCTGCACATCGACCTGCGCAGCTTCCATTGTTCGCGTGACCATTAGGCGGCTCCCCTCGTTTTTGTTTTCGCCGTCAGCTTCACCTTCTTTGTGAAATCGACCGGAATGATGTTGTCTTCTGGTTCGGCTTGGCTACCACCCCCGCCGTCTTCATCATCAAACGGCTCGACTTCAAACCGCGATACTTCGGCGGCAACCAGCCCTTGGCCGGGGACTAAAAATCGCACAGTCAGCATCCTGCCAGCGTCACGGTCGCCAATGATGACGCCAAGCCAGCCTGTCAGCCGGTGGCGTACAAATTCGCCGGGCAAGTCCCAGCAATCTCCACAATCGCAGGTCATGCCGCACCTCTTTTCTGTCTGCTGTAGCTAACCGGCGAGCCGGACACATAGCGCCCGTCAACCAAGCGCGCTGTGCGCCGGGCGTCTTCTTTCTGCGCAGCGGTGCGATAAGGCTTGCGGTTTGTCATGTCCCGCGTGCCAGTTCGTGTGTACTGCGTTTGGTGCGCCGTTTCCGGTCGCGTGTATTTATGGGATTTCATAGTTCCTCCATGCTGGAGGTTAATCTTCGGCCCCGTTCCCTAGGCGGTCGGCCCTGCCTTAAAAGGCTAGTGGACGGTGGCTGTGCCTGCGCTAGCAGGGGCGCCGATAAAAGGCCCGTCCAGTAAGGTAATGCGCGGCATTGCGATATACATGTCGCGGCATAATGTTGAGCATCCACCGTTATGCGTGGAGCGTTTAACAACCGTGCTTTCTGTCGGCGTTGGCGGCGGTAGTGCGGGCACTCTGTCTGCGAGCAGAGACCAAGCGTGGCCTCTGGTAATGCCCATCATTTCCGCGATCTTCCCGAATGACGCACCTTTTTTACGATGCGCGGCGGCTTTCGCCTGCAATTCCTGTCGTGGTGAATACTGCATAACTCCTCGTGTTTGGTTGGTGGTGGTTGACAAATGCCGCGACTGGCGGCATCTGTCTGGCTGGCTGGGGTGGTACCCGGCAAGGAACGGGAGGGTTGGAGTTTTACTCCTCGTGGCCCGAACTAGTACGGGCAGGCTGGCGAAGGGTGGTACCGGAGCATAACAGCCTGCTTTTTGTTTGGCGTGGCATCTGGCGCAGGGCGTTTCCTCGTGTTTGGTCACATGCCAGATCATGCGTTCTGCAGGTGAGGCAGAATGGGGGTTAGGCCGCTTTATACTGCGACCAGATAATCGCGGCGAATTCCTGCCGGTCTGTTTCATCCAGCGCGGCCCACGCATCCCAGAACACTTGACGCTTTCTGTCCTTATTGGACGCCGTCGCCTTGGCTCCGCCAGCGGCGATAATTCCAAGCGCCTTATCGGCGGTTATTGGTTTGGTTTCGGGGGCTGGCCGCGCGCTAACCTTTTCGCCACGCTCCGCTCGACTGATAAGGCTTTCGCGCTCATCCGATGGCAGCTTAGCGAGCGCGTCCATCTCGACACCCTTATCGAGGCTGGTGCCAACAATGCGGTGAATGTCGGGGCCGAGCACCCTGCCTCTCGCCGCGGCCATCCTGATCGCGCGGTCGGTCTTGCCAGATGCCGAGGCTGTTTCTTGGACGAATGATGCCTTATCCGTGTGGAAAAATTTGCCAGACGGTGATTGATTCCCACCGTGCTTTGTCTCCGGGTGGATCTCCTCATAAATAGCCTTACGCCGAGCAATGTGCGCCGCCTCTTCGGCTGGAGACAGTTCCGAACGGGCCAGATTCTCGTCGATTTCCATGAGCTCGGCATGAAGATCGTCAACGTCATGAACGACGCATTCTACATATTCTTCACCGTTCATTTTGAGTGCTGCCAAGCGGTGGCGGCCATAAATCAAAACCGCCACCCCGTCGCACAACTCTCCGTCATCCATGACGATTTCGTCACGGATGCAGACCGCCGGCGGGTTCATTAGTCCGACTTCGGCAATGCTCTTCGCAATCTCTGCAACTTTATCTCCATCAGCATTACGATGGCGATTGCCGATAAATATGTCGTCAATGAATAACCGCCGACGCTCCATAGTCAGATCACCTCAGGCAAAGATGCGGGGGAAGTAGCTACAGCTAGGGACCGCCCTGCGCGCCAGATCAGGAAGTGGTGCACGATCCCACGTGTCCACTGCTGGCGTGTCCACTTGACTGTCTTTTCGCGCAAAGCCTCGCGAAGCGTATAAATTGGGTTGCGACGCTTAAGCATCTCACCAGTACGGAATGCGGTGAAGAAATGACGAATGTCGTCTTCGTTCGCACCCAAGGAAAGAAGGTGGAGCGCGGCAACACCAGGCGCAGCAGCCCCAAGCCCCTTCTGTGGATTTCCGATAAGGGAATTGGCAAGAACGATGTGCTCTTGGTTCTCGAAATAATAGTCTTGCGCTTCTGCAGGTGTGGCCGCGCGACCATTGTACATCTCGAACGCAAGGTTTGAGATAGCGGACATATGCACGGCGTTAGGAATGCTTGCGATATTCAACCGATCAACGCCGGTGCGCTTACGACCGATATTAACGGTGCGCATCGATTCCTTGGTGACGCCGTACGAGACGACCGATTCAATTGGCTGGCCAGTCAGCAAGACGCCGAATGTGCGGTGCTGACCATCGTTCACCGTTCCGTCCTGGCATACAACGATTGACTCGCCGTTCAAATCAAATCGATGGGTCGCAATATCCCGCATAATAGCGGCGAGGTTCGCGGCATTAACTCGGCGGTTGCCGATGTTATGGACGAGTAGGATCTGCGCGCGTTCTGGCGAAATGATATGCACATTGGCGCGAGCGTCGCCATCGCGAACAAGGCGCTGATGCCATTCCGATGCCTTGGTGAACTCCGGCGTCCCACCGTAAATATAAAAGCCTTCATCCTTACCCGCGTTGATAAGGCGAGCGGCGATGCGCGCTGCATCTTCAAACCGGCCTTCACGCACAAGACGAAACACTTTTTCATGTTCGGTTTCTTCTGTAGCGGCAGCGCGAACTACCACCTTCGGCGCATCTTCCAGAATGCGCGGCTTAGGAACCGATGTTGGTTTATTGAATAGCGCCTCCGCGCGAGCGCGCTCTGGTGTGTATCTCTTTCGACGGTGCTCAACGGGGACCGTGCGGCTATTGGCCTGTACAATCTGCATGTCATTCTCCTCTATAGGTTGAAAATTCTCGTATTACGTGCTTATGTGAAGGGACTGGCGGCTTTCTTCGCGTGCTCGCTGTGTGTCGTGTTGGCGACCATTGGCCCTCTATAAGACGGCCTTTTCACCAAAACCGACCACCACGACACGAGGAGGCAAAGCACATGAAAAAGATTATCGAACGTCTGGTTCACGTACGCGCCTATGTTCGCTTACGGTTCGGGAAGATTGAGTATGTCCGGGAGCACACACGCTCTTGGCCCAATCAATTATCCTTCGAGTTCTAATAATGTAGCCGCCAGCACCCACTAATAAGCATGTCAAACGCGCCAGCCGCGTTTTCAGCGGCCAGCGTCCCTTGTTGATTCTACGGTGGGTGATTGTCGTTGTCGGCGAAATAATGTCTGTCAGAATTTGTCATTGTGTTTCTCCTCGTGTTTTCTAGCTGGTCAGTCTTGGGGCTAATTAAATCTTCAGGCTAGCTATCTGTCCGGCTTTGGTAACTCCGGCTTCTGCATATTGGCCTCCTTTTCGGTTGGCACCGTCTTTCTGTGGGGCGGTATGGAGTTACAATAGTAGCACTACTACTTTATGTCAACATTAAAATGTAGCAACACGACATTATTTTTTTGTGGTAGTGATCCGCCATGACTAGGTTTGGGAAAAGGCTCACAGCCGCTCGTTTGGAAAAAGGTTATACGTCGCAGGCAAAAGCCGCTGCGCTCGTAGGGCTTGCTGCCGCCACATTTGGAAAGATCGAGCGCGGAGAAACCGTCCGCCCGAACAATTGGCGGCAGATCGCGCTCGCATTTGATATTCCTATCGATGAGGCGGACGAACTGATGAACCTGGACGCTCTGGACGCAGGCAAGGCATCTAAGCTGACAGCAGATATTCAGCCGGCTCAGCCCATTGTGCCGCGCCGGGCATTTAAAGGCGTGTCACCGGGGAAGACACCTGTTCTTGGGTATGCCGCGGCGGGCGATCCCGATAGGCTCGTGATGCTTGCCGATATAGTAGACCAGATTGATACACCATATCAGTTAATTGGCGTTGAAGGCGCATATGCGCTCTACGTCTATGGCACATCAATGATCCCGCGCTATTACCCCGGCGAACTAGTCTTCGTTCACCCGAAGAAGCCTCTAACCGCAAATTGTTTTTGCGTTGTTCAGGTTGGTGCTGGCGCGCCAGAAGGCGCCTTTATAAAGCAGTTCAAGTCATGGAATGACATACTGACCGTTGCCCAATTCAATCCGGCTGAAGATATAACCTTTACAAGCGACGAGATATTTGACGTACACCGGATCGTTGGGGCGGGCGACGATTAACCCCTTGCCCTTATGGCCGCAACTTGGCAGGGTGGCATCGTAGCAATCATAAGGGGGTGTAAATGGCATTGCCGGATAATATTGCTTTAGAAAAACGTACTCAGGTCGCGTTTGTTGCGCAGCAACATATGATATTTTCGCTGTACTCAATAGCTTTAACGCGCGGTCTAATCCAAAAATCGGACTTGGACCGCGTTTCTGAAGTTATTGACGATGAAGATGTGAAATCATTTATCAACGCCACCTTGGAGCCACTTAAGAAGGCTGGCAATTAATTCATCGCTGGTTTCGCGTAAGCGATCCCAGAAATCTTCTGAAAGCGGTTCATACTCATGGACCGCTTTTTTGTTGCCATTTCTCTGCACCCCGATTCTCCTTTTATCCGCCCATCTATTGCTGGCAGCAACAAGTATGCCCTATCACCACCACCCTTGCTACTTTTTATTGTTGACTATCGCTACTTTCTTCGCTACTACTCTTCTCAACAGCACGAAGACAGCCACGCGGCCCGATCTGCTGACAGACCAAAACACGAGGAGACTTCAACATGAGCGACACACCAAAGAGAAGAAGACCGTTCACCCGCAAAAACGAAATTATCGGCGGCGGATTCTTTGTATTTCGCCGCGGCAAGAAGACTGGCCGCATAGGCCGCACCAAGTTCCCATACGAACACGGCTCGTTTGCGTCTGCGATGGCAGAAGCGACGCGCCTAGCAGCCCTGTGCCCCGGCGAGACGTTCGAAGTTTTCCAGACGAGCGGCGCTGTAGCGCGAGGCGAGCCGGTAGATGCGCCTGCACCGGCTGAATTGGCCGAGATCTCCGTAAAGGAGGCAGCGTGATGAAGCGGAACCCCACAGAAGAACTTGCGAACATCCCGCTGTCGCGCGGACAAAAGAACATAGTCGATGCATTGGCAGCGATCTACCCGCGCCGCATGCATATCTTCGATCTCGTCAACCACGTCTATGCGCTAGACCCGAATGGCGGTCCAGATAACGCCATGGGATCAGTGCGCACACAAATTTGCAACATCCGGAAGCGCCTGCCCGGCTTTGGCTGGACGATCCCAAAGACGTTCGACGTGCAAGGTCAGCATGGATGGTATCGACTGGAACCAGTCGCAAACGACAACACCTCGGCGAGCGAACAACAGGCAAGTGTAGGGAGGGCAGCATGATGGCCCGCTGCAATCACAGCAACCGCTACACCCACGACCTTATCCCAGAGCGCGAATTTGACACAGAAGTCCTCGTTGACGACGTACGCAGCACAGCGCGTGCTGGCAGTGTAGAGCCAATGCGCCGCCCTGATTACCGCGCCAAGAAACACGCAAAGCCCCAACCGTGGATAAGATACGCACTGCGCGAAGCCGTTGAAATGACAGTCGTTGTCGCTTTCTGCGTGGCTGTGTGCGCCGTAGCTGTGGGGGTGGCGGCGTGATCAGGGTTGCCATAGCCACCGACGCGCTGCGGACGATTTTTGCACGTAGCAACAACGACCCGCTTGGCACCAGCAAAGTCAACGATATGCGCCGAATTGCGGAAGAAGCGCTGGCAAGGCTGGGCGAGCACGGAAGATAGCGACGGGGCGGCAAAGCCCCCCCCATACCCCTCTTTTTTGCGCGCTCACCAAGCGCACCACCCCGACCATGAGGAGATTTTTATGCGTAACCACAACGCCAACCGCCCGCGAGCCAGAAGACACGGAACAAGTAAGGCAAAGCCCAAAGTATACCGCACGCCAGAGCGCATCTTGACCGCCGCCGAGTTCCAGGCGCAAGGCACCAGCGCCGCAGCGGTTCTGTCAATCGCCAATCTGCACGCACCCAGAGCCGCCGACGAATTGCGCAAGACGGCAATTGAGCTTGCCCGCATGACCGGCGAGCCTCTTGGACGGGGCTTGACGCAGGGCGGCGCGAAGCCCGCCAATGACAACCGTACGCCAGTACGGAGGGCAGCGTGATGGACGCCGTCCTCCACCAGCAGCGCGGCGTCAATGTCCGCGCACCGATAAATGTCCGCACCCGCAACCATTCGCGCAGACCAGTGAATTGCCGCGCTACCCACCCTCTGGTGCGGGAGTTATTCCGCGTTATCGACGCCACGCCTATAGCCTTGTCGGACGTGGCGCGCCTTTCTGGTGTTAATGACGCAACGATTAACGCATGGCGCAATGGCTATCGCCTGCCAGCCATCGACAAGCTGGATGCCGTCGCGCGGGTGTTTGGCCGCAAGCTGGCGATTGTTGAGGGAGGCGGTCATGGTGAGTGATGAAGCCGTGAAGGCGGCAGATAAATCAATGGCTGATAGCATCGGTCATGGGATGCGGGAAAAGTGTTTAGATCACGCTCTCGCCGCCCTCACCGCTGCCGCACCTTATATGCAGGGAGCAGCGCGTGAACAGGCGTTGGACCTATCGGTACTAGAACGCTTGGCGAAAGTCGCTGACGACTATGATGAACCGGATGAGATCGGCCCGTTTCCTGACATTCAGGATGCGATGATAACCGTTCGCGATCTACGGCAAATCCGTAAGCTTCTCGCCGCCATCCGCGCCCTATCCTCCCCGGACCATGCCGACGCCGGTAAGTCGGTCGAAGCAGAAGCAGCCCGCACCTTACTGAACGGGGACCAAGGCAAGATTTATGCAGCGTGTGAGGGCATCAGCCGTGTTTATAAATTCACGGAAGTTCTCGAACGTATAGCTTTGGAGGGCGCGGAATGAGTAAGCCAGAATTTACGCCGGGGCCGTGGTCATTCCGCCAAAACCGCAATTGTTCGTTGGATTTTTTTGGTGAAGGTGGACAGAGGTTAGTACTCGGCAACACGTTCTTAATAAACCAAGACGCCAACGCCCATCTAATCGCCGCAGCGCCAAGTCTTTACCGATGTTTGGCAGAGGTCAGAAAGTGGATGGACACCGATGAATTTGGTCCGTGGGAAGCCGCATTCTGCGCTGAAATAGACGCAGTGCTCGCAAAAGCTCGCGGAGAAACCCACCCATCAGGAGGCGACCGTCATGGCGAGTGAAATATGCATGATGTGCAGACCGTTCCTAAGAACCACAGGATTTCATCCTGATTGCGCGTGGCATGGAACGAAGGCTCAAGAGCGGAACACCCGCCCCGCGCCTGCCGCTACAGATACGGGACTGGTGACGGTGGCATACTATCGAGTAAACCGAACACATCTTACGCATATTCCCCACAAAGGGTATGACGAACTCGTCACCCGCCAGAATGCCGAAGAACTATTGGCGGCGGTACGGGCGGAGAACGGAAAACTTGAAGCAGCATGGTTGAAAGCCGAAGGGATTATCTCTGACTTGAAAGCCGACAACGCGGCGAAGGAAGCGCGGATTAAGGAGTTGGAGAAGATCAACGCCATCCTGATGGGCGACGACGAGGACAAGCCGCGTTACACAACCAAGCGGCTCAAGCAGGAAATTGCCCGTGCTACCAAAGCCCTCGAAACCAAACTCGCCGCTGCTGAAAAGGCGCTGGAGCCGTTTGCCAGACTTGAAATTCCATCTAAGCCGCAAGGTAATGCGGGAGCCTATTCAATCCGTCACAAGGATATTCTTGAAGCCCGCGCCGTGCTGGGAGGGAAGTTATGATGATGCCGATCATTACCATCATCTTTCTTATTCCAGTTATCTTGTTCACAGCCATATTCTTGCGGGCAGTCTCCGCAAGAGTAGTGACGGGAAAGTGGCCACATCAAGATGATGTATCCCGACAGGTATTCGAGGATTTGCCATGACCGACCTCATTACCCGCCTCTCCAAGCTAGACGCACCTGACAGGGAAGCGGATGTCAGAAAAATCGTCTGTCAACTGCTGGTTCAAATAGAAAGCAAGATCATCCGCTTCAAATTGCGTGAGACCACATACCAGTTGTCCGCCGAGCTTGGGAAACTCTCCCGTTCGGGCGTCAAATACGGACCATGTGCCGTCCGGTTCGCAGCGAGTGAAATAGCGTGTTCTGGGCATAGGCTTAGTCTCTTAATGCAACACATTTAACCCAGAGATTCGGCACTTTCAACCGCCATCTTGCGCGCAAAGGAGGCCAACCATGGCCAGTAAGGAACTGATCGAGAAGATGGCTCGGGCAATAGCTGATGCCGACATGGAAGATTACAGGGAGTTTTCGATTCTTTATGACGCAAAAGCTCAGGCCGCCATCTCCACCATCCGCGCCTCGTACCGCCAAGCAATCGTTAATCTAGTTCAAGTGGATAGTCCCGGCGAATACAACCAAGGGCTTTTTGATGCGATTGATGCCATAGAATCTCTTTCCGCCTCCGCACTTGGGGAGCAGAGCGAATGAAGCTGACAGTGGCACAGATACTAGCCTTGCAGAAAGTGGAGCGGCGCGATTGGCCTGCCGGAGAACCTCGCAGAAGCTGGATCAATAAGGCAACTCTTTCAGTCCTAGAGCGGTTAGGGCTAGTTGAAGAGCACTTTCCAGACATTTTGCACCTAACGGACGCGGGACGCCAAGACCTGAAAGGCGGCGAGTGATGGCCCTATCGAGATTAGACAATGCAATCCGAATGGCAGTTGTGGCTCATGCAGGGCAAACTGACCTAGCTGATCAGCCATATATTCTTCATCCGCTTCGCGTCATGCTTGCGATGGAGGCGGAAGATGAGCGGGTTGTAGCCGTCCTGCATGATGTTCTTGAGGACTGCTCTTGCTACACGGAGGGCGATATTCGTTTTCTGTTCGGCGATACGGTGGCCGATGCTGTAAGTGCGCTCACCCGCCAAGAGGGCGAAACCTATTCTGATTTTATTATTCGGTGCCGGGAGAACCCAATCGCAGCAAGAGTGAAGCTTGGCGACATAAAAGACAATATGTCTCCATCGCGCTCATCATCGCTGAAATTAAGCCATAAAATGCGCTACGAGGCGGCAATAAAAGTCCTGTCAGGCCGCGCCGCACTGCGGGAAAGGGAGTGAGGATGGCGGCATATACTTACGCGGACACTGAGCGGTGGCTCAGCGACATTGCCGGCATCATCGGCGCCTACCCAGAAACGGAAGCGCGCTTGATACCGTTGTACGAACGGGTAGAGCAGATGCAACGCAAACTTGTTGCGAACGACAATGTGCGGGATCGCATCAGATCACGGCTGCGTCAAACGGCAGCGTAAACTTTTCCATTTGCTCTTTTCGCCACTCCAAAGAACCGCCCATGCCATATCGTGGGCGGTCAACTGTATGGCCCATCAGCATTCGGCGCAATTCATCGTCCAGGCCCGCCTCTTTCATGCGGTCCTCAAAGGAATGCCGAAGCGAATAGACGGTATAGCCCGCGCCTTTTGGAAACAGTTCGTTGTCCTTGAAATATTTATTCAACGTTGCCGACAGCGTGTCTTCCTTGTTTTTGTAGCGAGGGAAGCCATTCCTATGCCTCTTAAATACCTCATGCGCTATGCCGACCAACGGCAGCTTGCGAATAGACGAAGCGGTTTTAATCTCACGCGGATCAGCAGCATCTTTTCGAGGTGCAATCAGGATATGCGGTACCTTATCAGCGAGGAATATGTGCTCGGCTGTAATGTTACAAAGTTCGCTTGGCCTGCATCCTGTTTCGATCATCGCCAAGACGATACCGCGAGCCTCTTGGTTTAAGCTTACGAGTGGGCCATAAGTCAGGAACTTCGCTTGGATGATATCCGTTGGGATAGGCGGGCGCGACTTTTCAACTTTCTCCGCAAAGCTCAGATCGCGGAAAGGATTTGGTCGATCCCTATCGCCCATGTGCTTGAAGTATTCAGCAAAGAGAACGCGCATTCCGCCCATCATGCGATTGCCCATGCTGGCGGATATTACTGCTTGGTTCTTTTCGGGGCGCGTTATTTTCTGGAGCCAGACCTTGTAGAATTTCTGCGCATCCTCGCGGGTTATATCAGCGATTGCTTTATCCGAGACAATTTTCACAAAATGGTCGATCGCCCGCTGCTTGTGTGCGCGCCAACGTTTTTTCTGGATTTCGCTCTTGCCCGTCAGCTCATCGGGCGTGATCTCATCGAAGTAAATCCTCAAAGCCTGTGTCACGGACACAGATGGAACACCAGCCGCTCCGTAAACAGCGGTATTCTCGTCCACACTATCTCGACGATGTGTTAAGTGCGCCGCCAGCGCCTCATCTGTAAACGAAAGCAGCCTATCGGCTGACACATATGAAATGCCGATAGCGTCGGCTCGCTTAATGGCGGCATCATAAAGTGCCCTTGCCTTATCGCCATCAGCCCCAGCCTTCAGCATCGCCCATAACGCGTCGTCAGCAGATTCGTACTCATTGCGCTTCGTCATAGCCCGAGCGAGATCGTTTGTTTTCAGGCTTATGCGGATGATGGGAGCGCGACTATCCTTGTCTGCAACAGACGTGGGAACGCGGCGAACATACTGATAAACGCCGTCGCGATCTTTCAAATAACGATGAGGGTCTGATTTAATGCGATATCCAGCCATGACGGGATTATAGCACCGAGTAGCACGCTTTGTATCGCATTTTGTTGCACAGTATGTAGCACAAAACGGTACGTTTAACATCGAACCAGCAATATAAAATACGCCTAAGCGCTTGATATCACTATATAATTATCGTTTAATAGCGTGAAATTAATGGTACGGTCGGTTGGAGTTGAACCAACGACCTCAGGAGCCACAATCCTGCGCTCTAACCAACTGAGCTACGACCGCGTACCTTGCTATCAGCAGTTTTACGCCTAGAGCGCTCGCTGACAGGGGGTCACATACGGAGAATCGGTTCATATTGCAAGAGATTATAACGCCCTTTCAGCAAGAAATCCCCATTTGACCGCCAGAATGATCGGATCATTAAAATTGCTCGGGTTTTGCTTACCATATTTTACGCATGAATGTGCGCAAATACGGATATTCGCCGGACACGTAAAATTGCCCGGCACGCATTAACTAATGGAACAGAAAGTGGGGTCCATATCAAAGGCCAATATGGACCCGATGCCTCGATAGGCTTATTAACAGTAAGTTAAGAAGCCCAAGGGCGGTTGAACGAACAGGTAAAGGAACGGTATGTCCGAATCATACCCCTTCATCGATATTGCCGCGCTGGATGATGTCCGCGAAGGTTTTGTAAAGGGCGACGCGCAGCTCATACTCACGCGCGACCTTGCAACGATATTGTGGGTCAATGGCCCCGGTGCTGCGTTGTTTGGCTCTGGCCATATCGAAGATATGATCGGCCGCGAACCCGATCTGCCAATAGCCACCCGCCGCCAGATTGCCAGTTCCAGCGATGAGGCAGGCAATCAGGCCCGCATGGTGGCCGTTCGTCTTGGCGGCGGCGTGCGTTCGGAACTCACCCGCCTGCACATTTCCCGCATCACGCTTCCCTCTGGCGTCGAAGCGCTGCTGCTTGCAGCCTCGCAGCAGGATAAGCGGCCCCAAACGCTTATTTCAGGTCTGGCGAGCGACGCCACCCATGTGGCGCTGCTCGATGAAAAGGCTCAGCTCATTGCCGCCAATCAGCATTTTGCTTCTCTCGATATTTCTGAAAGCACGCTTGAAGACCTGATCGTCGAAGCTGCCGATTCATCCGATCGTATCGTCAAACGCCGCATTCGCGCAGGCAAACACTCGGTTCCGGGCGCGATAGCGCGCCTGTCTGACGATCCGGCCCTGCATCTTCTTTGCGTGATTGGCGAAACGTCCGCAAATGCGCGGACCTCCCCCACGCCTGAAAAAGCTTCTGCCGCACATGAAACGCAAGAAGCGGTTTCCAGCGAGCAGACTATCGTAGAATCGGGACCGAAAGCCTTCGCCTTCGACCGCGATGGCCCGCCTGCCCGTTTTATCTGGAAGACAGACGCGGATGGTTCTTTTACCGAAGTCTCGCCGGAACTGGGCGTCATCATCGGCCCGAATGCCGCAGACGTGATCGGAAGGCGTTTTGCAGAAGTCGCGACCGTCTTCGGTTTTGATACCGATGGGGCGATCTCCGCGCTTTTGCAGAAACGCGATACCTGGTCGGGCAAACGCCTGTTCTGGCCCGTCGAAGGGACAAATTTGCGCGTTCCGGTGGAACTGGCCGCGCTGCCTGTCCAGTCGCGCGACCGCGAATTCGTAGGTTTCCGTGGCTTTGGCCTTGTGCGTCCATCCGAGGCCGAGGAAGACCCCGAAGCGATTGGTCTGGTTCTGGCAGGCGGAATTCCGCAAAAACGCGAACCCGAAGCCACCCCTTCGGCAAGCGACGACGACATGGATGATGCGCTGGCTCTTACCGAGGAAGTCGCCAATGACGACCGCCCGGAAGCGACCATCCCGCAACCGCCACTCAACCTCACGCCCAATGAAGGGCGCCGCGACTCAGACAAGGTCATCGAGCTTCTCAATGCCGCCGCGCGGGAAAAAATCGCTGCCGATCAGGCAAGGCTGCTCAAGAAAGAGGAACACGCAGAGCCGCGACCCGAAGGTGGCCTGACTGCAACCGAGCGTAATGCTTTTCGCGAAATTGCGGATCGTCTGCGCAGGCAGGGCCTTGCCAATTCACGACAGGACGGCCACGCGGTAAAGTCCCCCGCACCTGAAGACGTCAATGCAGGAACGCCGGTCTCGCAGGAACCAAAAGCCGACAAAACCCCAGCAGTTACGGCTACAGGCGGCAACCGCATTACGACGGACGAAACCACGCTGCTGGCCAATCTGCCTGTGGCGGTGCTCATTCATGCGGGCGATGAGATTCATTATGCCAATCAGGCGTTTCTGGACCTGAGCGGTTATGAAACTCTTGACGCAATACACGAGGCAGGCGGCGTGGAAGTGCTGTTTAACAGCGAGCCTGACGACAGCGAAAAGCACCAGAGCATGATGCTGCGCCATGCCGATGGCGGTGAAGAGCCGGTGGACGCGCATCTGAATATCATCGGATGGCGCAACGGCCGTGCGCTCATGCTCAGCCTGATACCAGCGACGCCGGTTGCAGTGGAAGCAACAGCCAAGGAAGACAATACCGAGAAACAGGCCCTTGATTCACAGGTCGAGGAACTGAAAACCATCCTCGATACAGCGACCGACGGGGTTGTCCTGATCGATCCGGAAGGCCGCATACGCTCGATGAACCATTCCGCTGCTGCTCTTTTCGGTTATGAGAACGAGGAGACGGAAGGCAAGTTTTTCTCGATGCTTTTTGCCATTGAGAGCCAGCGTGCCGCAATGGATTATCTGCACGGGCTTTCCGACAATGGCGTGTTAAGCGTTCTGAATGACGGGCGCGAAGTCATCGGTCGTGAGGCAAAGGGCGGCTTCATTCCGCTGTTCATGACCATCGGCAAGCTGCCGCAGGCGCGCGGTTTCTGCGCTGTCCTGCGCGACATCACGCAGTGGAAGCGCACCGAGGAAGAACTGACCAATGCGCGCAAGGAAGCCGAACGTGCCTCGTCTGAAAAAACCGAATTTCTTGCGCGCATCAGCCATGAAATCCGCACGCCGCTCAACGCGATCATCGGCTTTTCGGAACTGATGTCCGATGAAAGATTCGGCCCCATCGGCAATGAGCGTTATCGCGACTATCTTCGCGACATCAACCGCTCCGGTAATCATGTGCTGGCGCTGGTCAATGATCTGCTTGATATTTCCAAGATCGAAGCTGGCGCGCTCGACATGCAGTTCGAGGCCGTTTCACTCAATGACGCCATTGGTGAAGCCATCGCATTGATGCAGCCGCAGGCCAATCGCGACCGCGTGATCATCCGCTCCAGCTTCCAGTCCAACCTGCCCGATATTGTCGCCGATGCCCGCTCCATCAAGCAGGTGGCGCTCAATCTGCTGTCAAATGCTGTCCGCTTCACCGCGACAGGCGGACAGGTCATCGTCTCGACCAATTACGAACTGAACGGCGATGTGGTCATGCGGGTGCGCGATACGGGCGTCGGCATGAGCAAGGCAGAAGTCGAACAGGCGCTCAAGCCTTTCCGGCAGGTCAACACCATGCAGCGCCGCCAGTTGGAAAACAACAAAGACTGGCGCAACGAGGGTACGGGCCTCGGCCTCCCGCTGACCAAGGCGATGGTCGAGGCAAACCGCGCCCAGTTCGCCATCGATTCGACACCGGGACAGGGAACGGTGGTCGAAATCGTCTTTCCGCCTACACGCGTTCTGGCGGACTGATATAATGCATCCTGCTGGAGAAACGTTGTAACGAATGCCGTTTTCGTACCGTCAGCAGTTTGCCTTGCTGTCATGATGGTTTACTGGTTGCAGCAGGAAATATGTTTCACTGATCGGATGGTTGATGCGCTGGCCTAAATTTATGCGCCTTGTTATTGCGGTTGTCATTCTTGGTGCGGCGGCGGCGGCAACCCTGCTCGCGGTGATGCCCTTCATCGTTTCGACAGATGCAATTCGTATACGCGTGGCGCAGGAGATCAGTGCCTGGACCGGATATAGCGTCGAATTGCGGCAGGCCCCGCGCCTGCGGGTCTTTCCCGTCTTGCGCGCTTCGCTCAGCGGCGTAACTTTAAGCAAAGTTTCCGGTCATGGCGCAGGGCCGTTGATGAGCGCCGACCGCATCGATGTGGAGCTTTCGCCTTTTGACGCGCTCATGGGGCGGCTTTCATTCTCCGAAACGCAAATCGTGCGGCCCCATTTCAACATTGGCGGCCCGGTTGAAAATTTTTCGGAGCTTCTCAACGCCATAGCCAGTTCCAACGGACGCCTTGGCACTGCCATACGCGCGCAGCGCGCATTGTTGAAGCAAGGTTCCAATGACGACAAGGCGCTTGCCGCGCAACTGGCATCGCAGCCTTTTGGCCGCGTCGTGGTGCGCGACGGCACGATCTCGTTCAATCGTCCCGATGCCGAAAATGATGCGGAAGATAAGCCCGATCCGCAACAGCAGATCACCGCTTTGAATGCCACACTCGAATGGCCGCGCACCTCCAGTCCGGCAACTCTCAAGGGCAGTGGGCAATGGCGCGGTGAAGGCACGCAATTCAGCCTGAGTGCAGCGCAGGCCCTGCCGCTTCTTGCCGGCGGCATGTCGGATGTGAGCGCAAGCTTCAATGCAACCCCTCTCAATCTCAGCTTTCAGGGCAAGGCCAATATTTCCGATGATCGCTTTTTTGAGGGCGCCCTTGGTATAAAAACCCCTTCCCTGCATGGCGCCGTGCGCTGGCTGGGCTTGCCGTCGGTGGTAGGGCGCACCGAAATCGGCGTTTTCTCGCTTGATTCAACGATCACCTCCACATCACACCGGCTCAAATTCGCCAATGTCGAAATGACCACAGACGAAAGCCCGGCCAAAGGCGTGATCGAAATCGGCTTCGAGCGCGAGCAGCCTGCCGTAACGGGAACGCTGGCTTTCGAGAAACTGGATTTGCGCCGGCTCTTTTCCATATTCGTGCCATTGCCCGATAACCGCCCCCGTTCGCCCAACGAACGCGACCAGAACAGCCGCGATATGATCGATACGAGCTTTATCGACCGTGCCGAGCTGGATTTGCGTCTTTCCGCCCAGAATGCGACTGCCGGACCGATTACGCTGACAGGTGTCGCCGCCGCCGTGCAGATACGCGGCGGACGCGCCATATTCGATATTGGCGATGCCAGGGCATTCGACGGTATCGTGCAGGCCAATCTGCAAATCGTACGCGATCTGAAATCAGCCACGGGTGAATTGCGCTTTAATGCGTCCGACATCGCCAGCTCGCAATTGTTTGCAGCGCTGGGCTATGAAAAGCCATTCATCAACGGCAAGGGCAATATCTCGCTGTTCATGAAAGGACCGGCCAATCGCTGGTCCAGCCTGCTTGCCAATGCGCAAGGCAATGTATCCGTGCAGCTCAACAACGGCCAGATGCAGGGTTTTTCGGTGCAGGACTTCTTGACCAAGGCGCAGAGCCAGCGCTTTTTCGCGCTTGAACGGCAGGAAAATGTCGCGCTCGCCTTTAACCGGCTGGACCTGAAGGCCAATCTTTCCGAAGGCGTGGCAACCTTGGAAAATGCCCGCGTCGACACATCGGACGGCACGCTCAATCTGGCCGGTATCGTGCCTTTCGTGGATCGCAGCCTCGCACTTAGCGGTGAAGTGATCTTTCCCGGCACCCAGCCCGAGCAACAGCCCGACACTGCCGAAGGACAGCAGGCCGAAACGCCTGCGGCAAAGCCGCCGCTGCATTTCTTCGTCGGCGGCTCATGGGACCGGCCCTTTATTTCGCCATCGGGACCAGTGCAGTAAACGGCCTTTTACTTTTATTTATGTCATGCGGAACGCCGCCTGCTCGTCGCGGCGGCGCTGCACTTCGCGGCGCTTGTTGATAACCGATGCGATGATGACGCCTATCGTCACCAGAGCAATCAGGATGGTACAGATCGCATTGATTTCAGGTGTTACGCCAAGACGCACTTGGCTATAGATTTTCATCGGCAGCGTCGTCGCCCCCGGCCCCGATGTGAAGCTTGCAATCACCAGATCGTCGAGCGAGAGCGTGAAGGCGAGCATCCAGCCCGACACCACGGCAGGCAGGATGACCGGCAATGTGACCTTCATGAAGGTCGTTACCGGTGTCGCGCCCAGATCCATCGCCGCTTCTTCCAAAGAGCGGTCGAAGCTGAGCAAACGCGACTGCACGACTACCGCAACAAAGCACATGGAGAATGTGATATGCGCCAGTGTCACCGTCCAGAAACCACGGTCGAAATTCATCGCCACGAATAAAAGCAACAGCGACAGGCCGGTAATGACGTCGGGCATGACCAGCGGAGCATAGACCATGCCGGAAAACAGGATACGACCGCGAAAGCGTGTGTAACGCGTGAGCGCGATGGCCGCGAACGTTCCCAGTACCGTGGCAATGGTTGCCGATAAAAATCCGACGCGGATCGTCACCCAGGCTGCATCCATAAGCGCCTGATTTCTGAACAACTCACCATACCAGCGGGTCGAAAAGCCCGCCCAGACAGTGACCAGCCGGGATTCATTAAACGAATAAATGACCAGAAGCACGATCGGCAGATAGAGAAAGGCAAAACCGAGCGCCACCGAGGCAATATTGAAGCGGGACCAGCTATTTTGCATCTTACCTCCCCTTTTCCTGTTGCCGCGCCTGTATCTGCTGGAAGATGACGATCGGCACGATCAGCAGAAGAAGAAGCACCACCGCCACCGCAGACGAAACCGGCCAGTCGCGATTGGAGAAAAACTCGCTCCAGATCGTTTTGCCGATCATCAGCGTCTGCGATCCGCCCAGCAGATCGGGGATGACGAATTCGCCCACGGCTGGAATGAAGACAAGGAAGCAGCCTGCCACAACGCCCGCAAGCGACAGCGGGAACGTGATTTTCCAGAAAGCCGCAATCGGCGTGCAACCCAGATCCTGCGCTGCTTCGATCAGTGAATAATCCAGCTTTTCCAGCGAGGAATAGATCGGCAGCACCATGAAAGGCAGATAGGAGTAGACGATGCCGATATAGACCGCCGTATCCGTGTTGAGGATGGTGAGCGGCGTATCGATGATATTGAGCCACATCAGAAACTGGTTGAGCAGACCTTCAGGCTTCAGAATCCCGATCCATGCATAGACGCGGATCAGGAAAGACGTCCAGAAGGGCAGGATCACCAGCATCAGCAGCGTCGCGCGAATGCTCGCTGGCGCGCGGGCGATGCCATAGGCCATCGGATAGGCGACGATGAGCGTCAGAACGGTTGAAATACCGGCAATGCGCACGCTCGACAGATAGGCTTTATAATAAAGCGGGTCGTCCAGCAGCCACAGATAATTGGCAAAGGAAAGCTGCTTTATGCTTTCCCACGCCTGTGCGAAGCCCTGCCCCAGATCAATGGTCGGCATATAGGGCGGAATCGCCATCGTGACTTCCGACAGGGAAATCTTGAAGACGATGAAAAACGGCACCAGAAAGAAGACCAGCAGCCACAGATAAGGCACTGCGATAACGAGACGGCTGGTGATGGAAGCGATCAGCTTGTGCATGGGGCACTCCTCATCAGGCTGTCAGTACCAAACCGGCGTCTGTGTCAAAGGACACCCAGACGCGCTCGTCATAAGTCAGCGGGTTATCCGTCTTGCGCACGGCGTTCAGGCTTGCGGCCTTGATCGTGCGCCCATTGTCGAGCCGCACATGAAAAACACTCATATCGCCAAAATAGGCAATGTCCCACAATTCGCCCTCGACCGCATTGACCGAAGTTTCTTCCGGTCTATCGCGCGTGATGCGGGTTTTTTCCGGGCGCACGGCATACCAGACCTTCTGGCCCGCTTCGAGTTGCTTGCGGGTTTCCGTCTGGATGTGAAAGCCGAATTTTTCGGTGGCGATTTCCGCTTCGCCATTGGCAGCCTTCACCACTTCGCCTTCGATAATATTCACATTGCCGATGAAGTCGGCCACGAATTTGGAACTCGGCGCTTCATAGACTTCCGCTGGCGTCGCCACCTGCATGATGCGCCCCCTGTCCATCACCGCAATACGGTCGGACATGGTCATCGCTTCTTCCTGATCATGCGTCACCACCATGAAGGTAAGGCCCAGCTTGACCTGCAAATCCATCAGCTCGAACTGGGTCTGCTCGCGCAGTTTCTTGTCGAGCGCACCGAGCGGCTCATCGAGAAGCAGAACTTTCGGGCGCTTGGCAACGGCGCGGGCAAGCGCCACGCGCTGGCGCTGTCCGCCGGAAAGCTGATGCGGCTTGCGCTTGCCATATTGCTCCAGTTTGACCAGCTTGAGCATTTCGGCCACGCGCGCATCGATTTCCGATTTCGCCATGCCGTCCTGCTTGAGGCCGAAGGCAATATTATTCTCGACCGTCATATGCGGAAACAGCGCATAGGACTGAAACATCATGTTGACCGGTCGCTTATAGGGCGGGATGCCGCGCAAATCCTGACCATCCAGCATGATGCGGCCTGAAGTCGGCTCTTCAAATCCGGCCAGCATACGCATCAATGTGGTCTTGCCGCAGCCGGAAGCCCCCAGCAGCGAAAAGAACTCGCGATTGAAGACATTGAGCGACAGATCATCGACCGCGGTAAAATCGCCGAAAATCTTGGTCACATTCTCGAATGATATAAATGGCTTCGCAGCCGGATCATTCCATGGTGCGAATGTGCGGCGAAAGCTGCCAAAAGATTCCATTCCGTTCCCCTGTTGCTGCTCAGGAACCCAAACGCCAAACAACCGGCCTGACGCTACAAGGCGCAGAGCGGCCCCCTGTCTGCACAGTGGGCCGCTCTTTACGATGTCAGAGGAAGCTTTACTTCCATGCGGGAGCCGATTGCAATCCGCTCTTATAGGCCGAGTATTACTGTCCTGTGACGATTTTGGTCCAGACGCGCGTGACGACACGCTGCGTTTTGGTGTCGTATGGCGTCGGCACGAACAGCTTCTTCATTACTTCTTCATTCGGATAGATTTCCGGGTCGTCGAGGATTTCCTTGTTAATGAATTCCTGCGACGCCTTGTTGCCATTGGCGTAGAAAACATAATCGGATGCCTTGGCCGCAACTTCCGGGCGCATGATATAATTCATGAATTCAAGCGCTTCGTCGACATTCTTCGCATCAGCCGGTATCGCCATCTGGTCGAACCAGATCAATGCGCCTTCCTTGGGGATCGAATAGCCGATTTCCACACCCTGATTTGCCTTTTCAGCACGATCGCGGGCCTGGAAAACGTCGCCCGAATAGCCAACCGCCATGCAGATGTCGCCATTGGCCAACGCATTGATATATTCGGACGAGTGGAACTTGCGGATATTGGGGCGGATTTTCAGATAAAGATCCTGCGCCTTCTGAAGATCGTCCGGCGAAGGCGAGTTCGGATCAAGGCCGAGATAATTGAGCGCCGGGCGCAGCATTTCGCTTGCGGAATCGAGCAGATAAATGCCGCAATCCTTGAGCTTGGCCGATTTTTCCGGGTCGAAAAGCGCATCCCATGAGTCAATCGTATCGGTGCCGAGCGCTTCCTGCACCTTGGCCTTATTATAGCCGATGCCGGTGGTGCCCCACATATAGTTGATGGAATATTCGTTGCCCGGATCGTAGGTCGCAGCACGGGTCGAAATTTCGTCCCACATATTCTTGATATTGGGCAGCTTTTCCTTGTCGAGCTTCAAAAATACGCCCGCTGGAATCTGACGCCCCAGAAACTCGCCCGACGGCACGACCAGATCGTAGCCGCTGCCGCCTGCCAGAAGCTTGGTTTCAAGAAGTTCATTGGAATCATAAACGTCGTAAACGACCTTGATTCCGGTTTCCTTGGTAAAATCCGTAAGGATGGAATCGTCGATATAATCCGACCAGTTATAGATATTGACCACCCGCTCCTGCGCACTTGCCGGGATTGCGGCAACGGATATGAGACCCGCCGCCATGGTTGTCGCCAGAAGAAAGGATTTGATCCTCATCGCCTACTCCATTCTGCACGACAATTTCCGGTGCAGGTTAAGGGTGGATAATTCAAGCTTCCACTTTTTTAGATTGCACCGCATTCGTCAACAGGCTGACGCCATGACGAACACGAAAATTATTACTGTCATGAAATATTCATTGGAAATCGAAGGCAGACAGGCCCGCGACCATCTCATCCAGCCCAAGCGGGCGGGTCAGCGGCGGCTCGGCGCGGGTAATGCATCCCTGCCGCTCGCATAAGCGGCAAACAGGCCCGATTTCAGTGTTGATCGATGTTCCCGCGCCGTAAACCGTTTCGCCTGCCTGCTCCAGTGCACAGGCCAGCAGCATCGCCGTTCGCCGCGGCCTTTCGTTGAAAGCGCCCTGCGGCCCCTCGATGGTGCGCGCAATCGCAAGATAGGCAGCACCATCGGGCAGTTCCACCGGCTCCACCAGCACCTGCCCCGCCTGCGCAAAAGCCGCATAGACCGGCAGCTTGGGGCATTGGCCGCCAAAGCGCATGGGGAAGCCTTCGGCCCCCGCCATGCGCAGGCGATTTCCCGCGTGATCGATCTCCATCAGGAAGAATGGCACTCCCGCAGAGCCGGGGCGCTGCAATGTCGTCAAACGGGTCGCCGCCTGCTGGAACGACACACCAAAACGCGAGCGCAGCACATCCACATCATAACGGGCGCGCACCGCCGCATCGCGAAACTGCCGATAGGGCATCATCAGGGCGTGCGCTGCATAGCGCGCCAGTTCAAATCGCGCGATGCGGCGCGCTTCACCCGACGAAAGTTTCAGCCCTTCCGTTTCGGCACCGATCACCACCTGCATGCGGATCAGCGCCGCTTCCATGGCGACCTCCTGCAACTGGTCGAAAGGCGACAGCCGCTCGGAAATGAAAAGGCGCTGCGAATGCCGGTCATAGCGCCTGCGCCAGTTGGGCATTGTGGCGACCGGCAAGGTGCGAACCGTGATGCCGTGCTCGCGCCGCAGCCATTCCTTCAATGCGGACGACAGATCACCTTCGACTTTAAGCAGGCTGAAAAAGCTTTCCGCCTCTTCTTCGATCCTCGGATAGTGATTGGACCGCCGCGCCATCACATCGCGCACCTCGTCCAAAGGCAGGCGCGCGGCGACAAGCTGCGCTTCGCTGCCCTCGTGTGAAAGCAATTGCGACAGGTCCGACAGACGCTGCTGCTGTTCGCGATAGGCACGGTAAAGCTTGACGATGCCGCCTGCCGCATTCGGCGCCGCCTCGCCGATTTCGACCAGTTCCTGATCGCCGGGCAGTTCCCCTGTCAAAAGCGGATCGGAAAACACTTCCTTTAGTCCCGCAATCGTCACGCCGCTTTCCGCCTGAAGACTGTCCAGATCGAGCTTGTAGACACTCGCCAGCTTCAAAAGAAGCTGCACGGTCAAAGGGCGCTGATTGCGCTCGATGAGATTGAGATAGGAGGGCGAAATGCCCAGCGCCTCGGCCATCGCCGTCTGGGTCAGACCGCGCTCGTTGCGAATGCGCCTTATGCGCGGACCGGCAAAAATCTTGCGCTCGCTCACCCGTTTCCCCTCCGTGGCGCTATCGCTTTTACAATTCGTGACAAGATAGCTGCAAATAAGACGTTTGACAATATTTACAATTTTACATTCCAGGTCAGTCAAGTTTGAGACAGCGTTACCTCAATTTTTGGCCAGTTAATACGGTTTTTCTGGTGAAAGGCCGGAAGAACTGTAAATTCAGTCATAGAGAAAACGTACATCAACGTTCTTCCAAATCCAGCTTCCAGTGTGAGGAGACACCGAAATGACAGATTTTTACAGCCTTATCCCTTCGGCACCCAAGGGCCGCTTTGACGGCATCGAACGGGCGCATACGGCCGAAGATGTAAAAAGGCTGCGCGGCTCGGTGGAAATCCGCTATTCGCTGGCCGAAATGGGCGCCAATCGCCTGTGGAAACTGATCCATGAAGAGGATTTCATCAATGCGCTTGGCGCGCTCTCCGGCAATCAGGCCATGCAGATGGTCCGCGCCGGGCTGAAGGCCATCTATCTCTCCGGCTGGCAGGTCGCAGCAGACGCCAACACCGCCTCTGCCATGTATCCCGACCAGTCGCTTTATCCGGCCAATGCCGGGCCGGAACTGGCAAAGCGCATCAACCGTACGCTGCAACGCGCCGATCAGATCGAAACCGCCGAAGGCAAGGGACTTTCGGTCGACACATGGTTCGCGCCTATCGTAGCCGATGCGGAAGCAGGTTTCGGCGGCCCGCTGAATTCGTTCGAGATCATGAAAGCCTATATCGAGGCCGGTGCGGCAGGCGTACATTTTGAAGACCAGCTTGCATCCGAAAAGAAATGCGGCCATCTGGGCGGCAAGGTTCTGATCCCGACTGCGGCGCATATCCGCAATCTCAATGCGGCACGGCTTGCAGCCGACATCATGGGCACGCCTACGCTCATCGTGGCGCGCACGGATGCGGAAGCCGCCAAGCTTCTGACATCGGACATCGACGAGCGCGATCAGCCCTTTGTCGATTACGAGGCAGGCCGTACACCGGAAGGCTTCTATCAGGTGAGAAACGGCATCGAGCCATGCATCGCGCGGGCGATTGCCTATGCGCCCTATTGCGATCTGATCTGGATGGAAACATCCAAACCCGATCTCGAACAGGCACGCCGCTTCGCGCAAGCCGTGCATAAGGCGCATCCGGGCAAACTGCTCGCCTATAATTGCTCGCCGTCGTTCAACTGGAAGAAGAACCTCGACGATGCAACCATTGCCAAATACCAGCGCGAACTGGGTGCGATGGGCTACAAGTTCCAGTTCATCACGCTGGCTGGCTTCCACCAGCTCAACCACGGCATGTTCGAACTGGCGCGCGACTACAAGGAGCGTCAGATGGCAGCTTATTCCGAACTGCAACAGGCGGAATTCGCATCAGAGGCCAACGGCTATACGGCGACCAAGCATCAGCGCGAAGTCGGCACCGGCTATTTCGATGCCGTGTCGCTCGCAATCACCGGCGGACAATCTTCGACCACCGCCATGAAGGAATCAACGGAAACAGCCCAATTCAGACCGGCTGCTGAATAAAACCGGCCAACCAATCGAACGGGAGTAACGATAATGGCTTCGATTTCACGCGTTAAGGAAAGAGCGGAAGAGCAATCTTCCTCGATGAATACCGACCAGCAAAGCGCAATCCGCCTGTTGGCCAACGATCTGCACCGCCTCAATCAGGCAGTCATGAATGCGGTCGAAGCCGGCGTCTCCGTCGAACTGGTCCGCTCCGCGCGTCATCATGGCGGCAGCGGCAACTGGGGTGATCTGCTCATCCCCGTTATCGTCAACAACAACAGATAGACTCCGAAACCACCAATAATGAATGTTTTACGGCTGGCTTTGCCAGCCGATTTTTTTAACAAAGCTGTATTTGTCAACGACGCCCGGTGCAGCTATCATGCCGAATATACGAAATCATTTTTTGGTGTTTGATGTCAGCTGATACGACGGAAAAAAAGGCTACGCGCACTCCGCGTCGGCGTACTCCTCCTTATGTCAAGGCGGCACGAGGGGTAAAAAACTGGAAACAGGCGACCGAATGGCTTGCATGGCGTGACATCGAAGACATTGAATGCATTACCCCCGATCAGGCAGGGGTTGCGCGCGGCAAG
This sequence comes from Falsochrobactrum shanghaiense, assembly GCF_003149535.1. Lineage (GTDB taxonomy): Bacteria > Pseudomonadota > Alphaproteobacteria > Rhizobiales > Rhizobiaceae > Brucella > Brucella shanghaiense. Next base: position 727,088 of record NZ_QGDB01000002.1, read on the forward strand.
ATGATGCCGTCCAAGAAATTTACGTCCAATACATCGCTGGCATTGCCTTCGGCTGTGTTCATGACGACGATTTCCGGCGACTATCCCGAAGACGGCCACGGCTTCCAGTATCCCGAAGACGATGGCGATCTGAAATTGTTGCCCGACCTTTCAACGCTCTCACCCGTGCCATGGGAATCCGACCCCACGGCGCAGGTCATTTGCGATCTCGTCTATCAGGACGGGCGTGCGGTGGAATTCACACCGCGCAATGTGCTGCGCAATGTCGTCGCCGCCTATAACAAGCGCGGATTAAAGCCGGTGGTGGCCCCGGAGATCGAGTTTTACCTTGTGCAAAAAAATCCCGACCCGGATTATCCGCTGGTCCCGCCCGTCGGTCGATCAGGCCGCGCTATTGGCGGCGGACAGGGCTATTCGATCGCTGGCGTCAATGAATTCGACGAACTGATCGACGACATCTATCATTTCTCCGAAGGTCAGGGACTGGAAATCGACACGCTGATCCACGAAGAAGGCGCAGGGCAGCTTGAAATCAACCTGCGCCATGGCGACCCGGTGGAACTGGCCGATCAGGTATTCATGTTCAAGCGCACGATCCGCGAGGCGGCACTCAAGCATGATATGTATGCCACCTTCATGGCCAAGCCCATTCAGGGCCAGCCCGGTTCGGCCATGCATATCCATCAGTCGATCGTAGACAAGAAAACCGGGCGCAATATCTTCTCGAATGAAGATGGCAGCGAGAGCGATGCATTCCGCCATTTTATCGGTGGTATGCAGCGCCATGTGCCCAATGCACTGGTCATGTTCGCCCCTTACGTCAATTCCTATCGCCGCCTGACGCCGGATGCGTCCGCACCCGTCAACGTCAAATGGGGTTATGACAACCGCACCACGGCGTTCCGCGTACCCCGTTCGGAACCGGGCGGCAGGCGTGTGGAAAACCGCATTCCCTCTTCCGACGCCAACCCCTATCTGGCGCTCGCCGCCTCGCTTGCCTGCGGCCTGATCGGGCTTATCCAGAAGATCGAGCCGGACCGGCCCGCCTCGACAAGCGTCAACACCAAGGAAATCGATCTCCCGCGCGGCCTGATCGACGCGGTGGAGCTTTTCGAAGACGATCAGGAGTTGCGCAATCTGATCGGCAGTTCCTTCGTCACCACCTATGCAGCGATTAAACGCGCCGAGTTTGAAACCTTCATGGAAGTCATCAGCCCTTGGGAACGCGAGTTCCTTTTGCTCAACGTCTGAGCGGTTCCAGATGCCCTATCAAAGCCCAATCGCGCCCGGCCTGTCATGGTACGAGGCAAGCATAGCCGACCGACCGCAATATCCGGAAATGGATGGCGCTCGCAAAGCCGATGTCGTCATCATCGGCGGCGGCTATACAGGGATTTCCGCAGCCTATCATCTGGCCGCGCAAGGCGTGGATGTGACCCTGATTGAAGCCGCGCGCTTTGGCGACGGCGCATCCGGGCGCAATGGCGGACAATTCGGCACCGGCCAGCGCGCATGGGCGGAAGATCTTGAAAAGCAATATGGTTTTGAACGTGCCAAGGCGCTGTTTGATGTGGCGGAAGAAGCCAAGGCCCATATGCTGGCCTTTGCTCATGAGCATGGCATCGACATGGAATATGTGCCGGGCCAGATTTCCGCCGCACACAGGCCGCGCTATCTCAAGGGTTACGAGCGCCACGCGGAACTGATGGCAAGCCGCTTCAACTATCCGCATATGCGCTATGTCGGGCGAGACGAAATGCAAGGCCTTCTTGGCACAAACCGCTATCACGGCGGCGTTTACGATTCAGGCACCGGCCACATTCATCCGTTGAAATTCCTGATCGGCACGGCCAAAGCCGCACACAAGGCTGGCGCGCATCTCTATGAAAACACCAGCGCCACCAAAATCAGCACGGCAAGCGGGCGTGTCGAAGTAGAAACGACGCGCGGCACGATCACAGCCTCGAAAGCCCTCATTGCCGTGAACGCATATGGCGGCAATCTGGAACCGATCAGTGCTTCGCATGTCATGCCGATCCGTTCCTTCATCGGTGCCACCGCGCCCTTGGGCCGTGACAGCTCCGTCATTCCCGGTGGTGAATCAGTCGATGATTCGCGCTTCGTCGTGCGTTATTTCCGGCGCTCAAAGGATGGGCGTCTGCTGTTTGGCGGGCGCGAAGCCTATACCGCTGACAATCCGCGCGACATCAGCCATCATATCCGCCGTCAGATCGCGGAAATCTACCCGGCTCTTGAAAATATCGAAATTACACATGCCTGGGGCGGATCGGTCGGCATAACCATGCCTCGCCAGCCTTTTGTTCGCGAGATCATGCCCGGTGTCATTTCTGCGGGCGGATATTCGGGCCATGGCGTCATGCTGGCCAATTATATGGGGCGGCTCTATGCCGAAGCTGTCACCGGCAGGCGTGAGAAACTCAGGCTATTTGAGGAATTGCGCGTGCCGTCCTTCCCCGGCGGGCGCAGTTTCCGCGCGCCGCTTCTGTTTCTCGCCTTGTCCTGGTACGCCTTGATGGATCGCATTTAGAGCATTTCCAGCAAAAGTGTGAAACGCCTCCGCAGGGAAATCAGTTCACTGGACTGATTTCTTTTCCTGCTCCGATACGTCCGGATAATGCGTAAAAACAAATAGATAGAGCGGTTCCAACGATTCCGTTTAAACAGGAGCCGCTCTAGCAAGCAGCGCAATCAGTACCGCCCATAATCAGTACCGCATTGCCATTTCCGGCACAGCCTTTATCCTCCGCCAAAGAACCGGTTTTCTAAAGGAGAGCAACCATGTGGATCATGCTGACGGATGTGAGCGGAGAGAAGGTCGCGGTCAATTTCAACCACGTTCTTTCCTATAATGCTTACGGAACCGGTACACGTATCGTGACGCTCAGCACCGACCTGACCTTTTTCGTCAAAGAGTCGATCGAGGAAATCGAAACCAAGCTCGGCATCGACGTCAAAAGCTAGAGCGGATTCGGTGTTCCTTAAATATCGAGTTCTTCCACGAAAGCCGCACGATCCTGAATGAAGCGGAAGCGCGCTTCCGGCTTGGTGCCCATCAGTTCATCGACCGTATTGCGGGTTTCATCGATATAATCTTCATCGACCTGCACTCGCAAAAGCGTGCGCTTGGCCGGGTCCATCGTCGTTTCCTTGAGCTGCTCGGCGCGCATCTCGCCAAGGCCCTTGAAGCGCCCGATCTCGATCTTGCCGCGTCCGGTAAACATGGTGCGCAGCAATTCGTCCTTATGCGCGTCGTCGCGCGCATAAGCGACCTTGCCGCCCTGGCTGAGGCGATATAGCGGCGGCACGGCCAGATAAAGATGGCCATTCCGGATCAGTTCCGGCATTTCCTGATAGAAGAATGTAATCAACAGCGACGCAATATGCGCGCCATCGACGTCCGCATCGGTCATGATGATAACGCGATCGTAACGCAGATCGTCTTCGCGATAATTCTTGCGCGTGCCGCAGCCCAGCGCTTGCACCAGATCGGCAATCTGCTGGTTGGCGGTCAGTTTTTCGCGGCCCGCGCTCGCCACATTGAGAATTTTGCCGCGCAACGGAAGAATAGCCTGCGTGGCGCGGTTGCGCGCCTGCTTAGCCGAGCCGCCGGCCGAATCACCCTCGACAATGAAAAGTTCCGCGCCCGCAGCCGCGGTCTGAGTACAGTCGGCGAGCTTGCCCGGAAGGCGCAGCTTGCGTGTCGCGCTCTTGCGGACAGTTTCTTTCTCCTGCCGACGGCGCAGCCGTTCCTCCGCACGATCGACAACCCAGTCGAGCAGGCGCGACGCTTCCTGCGGCGACGCTGCCAGCCAATGATCGAACGGATCGCGGATCGCGTTTTCCACGATGCGCTGCGCTTCGGCAGTCGCGAGCTTATCCTTGGTCTGACCGACAAATTCCGGCTCGCGAATGAAGACCGAAAGCATTGCCGCAGCCGATATCATCACATCGTCCGTGGTGATGATGGAAGCGCGTTTGTTATTGGTCAGTTCCGCATAGGCTTTCAACCCGCGCGTAAGTGCAATGCGCAGGCCCGCTTCATGAGTGCCGCCGTCGCCCGTTGGAATGGTGTTGCAATAGGAATGGACGAAACTATCGCCGCCATACCATGACACCGCCCATTCAACCGCGCCATGCCCGCCCTGCTTTTCGGTCTTGCCAGCGAAAATTTCGCGCGTGACCTGATGTTCCTTGCCCAATGACGCGGAGAGATAATCTTTCAGGCCACCGGGGAAATGGAAAACCGCCTTTTCCGGTGTTTCCTTCTTGGGGTCGAGCAGTTGCGGATCACAACTCCAGCGGATTTCCACGCCGCCGAACAGGTAGGCCTTCGAGCGCGCCATGCGGTAAAGCCGGTGCGGATCGAAACGCGCCGCCTTGCCGAAGATGTCCGGATCAGGATGAAAGCGAACACGCGTACCGCGGCGATTATGCACCTCGCCCAGATCTTCCAGCCCGCCCTGCGGCAGACCGCGCGAGAAACGCTGGCGATAAAGGCGGCGATTGCGCGCGACCTCCACTTCCAGCACGTCCGAAAGCGCATTGACCACCGACACACCGACGCCATGCAGGCCTCCGGAAGTCTCATAGGCCTTGCCGTCGAATTTACCGCCTGCATGCAGCTTGGTCATGATGACTTCAAGCGTGGATTTACCGGGCATTTGCGGATGCTCGTCCACCGGAATGCCGCGGCCATTGTCTGTAACCGTCACAAAGCCGTCCACATCAATGCCGACTTCGATGAAATTGGCATGACCGGCAACGGCCTCATCCATCGAATTGTCGATGACTTCGGCAAAAAGGTGATGCAGCGCCTTCTCATCCGTGCCGCCAATATACATGCCGGGGCGCAGCCGCACGGGTTCCAGCCCTTCCAGAACCCGGATGGACGATGCATTATAATCGTCATTCCCTGCCGCAGCAGGTGCGACCTTGGCCGCTGCGGGGACCGATGCGGGCTTCGGCGTAACTATGGACGGAGCGGACACAGGACGAGGCGCGGCCTGCGGCGCAGCGGGGCTATTCGCCTGCTGCTCGGTCTGCCGTTCCCTGGCATTGTTGACTACTCTTGAAAAGAGATCGTTGCTGTCGTCCATCTTTGTCCGAAAAGCTTTCTGTCTGAAACTGTCAAGACCACGTATTGTCGGCTTACGCGCCCGAATATCCTGTTGCGAATCACATGAATGATGCCACGGGAAATCGCGAAAGGCGAATAAAGTTCGCCTTACGTTCTGCCTCATACGCTTTTATCAAAGGGTTTTGCACATTGATGGTACGATTTGCACCGGAATGGGCGCGAATGTCAAATCAACGACGCCTTTTTGATAATGACGATGGCAAGCGCCGGGCAATTGTCCTACAGCTTCTGGACGGGATGAGGAGCCAGGAATGAACACACAGGCAATGAACAAGGCGGAGATACATTCGGATCAATCCGGCAGTCATGTGCGGGGCATGGTGATCATGGTGCTGGCGGTTCTGATGCTTCCGCTGATCGATGCCATCGGCAAGTGGCTGGCCATGATGGACGATGTTCCGCCTGCAACCATAGCCTTCCTGCGTTTTGCGGTCCAATGCGTATTAATGTTCGCCATACTCTTCGCCATGGGGGGCCTTAAAGGATTTCGCACATCGCATCTGACCGGCAATCTCGTGCGCGGCGCGTTGATCGGATTTGCAAGCCTGTGCTTCTTCATGGCGGTCAAATATATGCCGCTCGCCGACGCTATGGCCGTATTCTTCGCCGAACCGCTCATCCTCATTCTGATGTCGGCAGTTTTTCTCAAGGAAAAGATCGGCTGGCGCCGCTACAGCGCTGTAACCGTGGGCCTTATCGGCACGTTGATCGTCATCCAGCCCAGCTATGAAATTTTCGGCGCGGTTTCGCTGCTGCCGCTGTTATCGGCTGTGTGCTTTGCCACCTATCTTACGTTAAACCGGAAATACGGCGTGCAGGAATCTCCGCTCGTCATGCAATTTTATGCAGGCATCGGCGGTGGACTGCTGACAGCCGTCATCATATTCGCAACAAGAAATACGGGAATTGAAAACCTCCAGTTCAGCCTCCCGCACACCGCCTTTCCCTGGGTGCTGCTCCTGCTGCTCGGGACAATCGGCACCATCGGCCATCTGATGGTGGTGCAGGCTTTCAAGCTCGCCCCCGCCTCTCTGCTCGCGCCCTTTCAATATCTTGAAATCGTCACCGCCGTGATTGTCGGCCTGGTTCTCTTCGGTGACTTTCCCACGCCGTCGAAATGGCTGGGCATCGGCATTATTGTCGGCTCGGGCATTTATGTCTTCATGCGCGAGCGGCAGATAAAGAGCAAAGCTGCATCCGTTTAGAGCGCATCCCGAAAAGCGTGAAACGGTTTTCGGACAAGATGCGCGGTAAAAACAAACCGTTAGAGCGCCGATCTGATTCCGTCAGATCGAAATGCGCTCTAAGCGGCGCGCGCTCCGAAAACGGTTTCAAATGCCCTGCCCAGTGCGAGATCGACATCATCCATCGTGACCGGCAAGCCAAGATCGACAAGGCTGGTGACGCCATGTTCGGCAATACCGCACGGCACGATGCCGCTGAAATGCTCAAGCTGCGGTTCCACATTGATTGAAATACCGTGGAAACTGACCCAGCGGCGCAGCCGGATGCCGATGGCTGCGATCTTGTCTTCGCAAGGTTCGCCATTGGCCAGCCGCGGCTTTTCGGGCCGCACCACCCAGACGCCGACGCGATCCTCGCGCCGCTCGCCCTTCACATTGAATTGCGCCAGCGTTTCAATGATCCATTCTTCAAGCGCCGCCACGAAAGCGCGCACATCCTCGCGCCTGCGCTTGAGGTCCAGCATGACATAAGCCACGCGCTGGCCGGGACCGTGATAGGTATATTCGCCGCCGCGCCCGGTCTCGAAAACCGGAAAACGGTCCGGCGTCAAAAGATCCTGCGCCCGCGCGCTGGTGCCAGCTGTATAAAGCGGCGGATGCTCCACGAGCCAGACCAGCTCGCTGGCCGTGCCCTCGCGGATAGACTGCACGCGCTCTTCCATGAAGCGCAGCGCTTCGTCGTAATCCGTCAGCCCGTCGGCGATAAGCCATTCGACCGGCGGCGCATCCGCAGCCATCGGCAGAAAACGCGACTGCCGGGCGGTATCTTCTCGCGAAATTTGCATTTTCCCATTGAGAGCAGGCGAAAGAGGTGCGGAATTGTCGGTCATGATCGCATGCATATGGCGGTTTTCTGAACGCGCTTCCAGATGTCAAATTGCCTCTGGCCACAATAAAAGCGTCAGGCGATCAGGTGTCCTGATCCTTTGTGACAATCGAAACCGGGAAAAACATCCGGGCTGATTGGGGCCAGTACATCGATTTTCAAGCCGGTGGGCGCAAATTCGATGTCACAGCGCGCTTTGAGTTCCTCGGCGAGCACCAGACGCAAAAGCCTCTGGCCGAAACCACGGCGCGATGGGCGGGCAACTTCGGGACCACCCGTTTCCACCCAGCGCATCTGGAATTTTTTCTCTCCGTGATCCTCGACGATCTTCCAGTCAAACTCGATAATTCCGCGATCATTTGCCAGCGCACCATATTTCACCGCATTGGTGGCCAGTTCGAAAAGCCCCAGCGACAATGAAACCGTCACACGGTCACTGACGAATAATGACGGTCCCGTCATGCGAATGCGATGCCCGAAAGTGCTGTTGAAGGGGGCCAGCGCCGTATCGGCGATTTGCTGGATCGTAGCGCCGCCCCAATCATCCTGGAGCAGCATGTCATGCGCCTGTGCGAGCGCTCGAAGGCGCTCGTTGAACAGCCTGCCTGCCTCCGCGGGATCGCGTGCATTGCGCAGCGTCTGATTGGCGATGGACTGCACCATGGCCATCGAGTTCTTGAAGCGATGGGCTATTTCCCGCGCGACAAGAGCCTTGTCGGCTTCGGCTTTCTTGCGGTCGGTAATGTCCAGCATGACACCCATGAGCGTCGGCTCTTTTCCCAGCAGGGCCTTGGCGCGCGTTTCCACCCATACAGTCTGGCCGGTTTTACTGATGACCCGGTACTCCATCGAATAGGCTCCGCCGGATGCAAAGGCTTTCTGGGTCTGCTGGATAACCGCCATCCGGTCCTCCAGGGCAATCTGGTCCATAATCTGGTCAAAATGGACCGGCTCGTCATCCGTCAGGCCGAAAATGCGGCGGCACTCGGCAGAAAAATTGATCGTTCCGCTTCGCTGATCACGAACCCAAAAGCCAATCTTGGCAACATCGGCGATATAATTGAGCTGATCCTCGTGCCGCTCGGTCGCCATGCTCAGCGTATCGCGCTCTTTCTGCAATTCGGCGAAACGCTTGAGTTCCTGTGTCACATCAAGTTGCGTTCCGACAAAATGCTGCAAAACCCCGTCGGGCGTCTTGACCGGCGATATATGCAGCCGGTTCCAGAAGGCCGTACCCGATTTCTTATAGTTCAAAATATCGATCTCGATCGGCGATTCAGCGGCAAAAGCCGCCCGGATGGCGCCCACATCCCGAGCCGAGGTGCCTTCGCCTTGTAAAAACCGGCAATTGCGCCCCATCACCTCCTCCGCCTCATATCCGGTCAATTGCAGGAAGGCACGGTTGACGAAAACAACCGGATTGTCAGGCAGTCGCGGATCGGTGATGAGAATAGGCGTCGGCGTATGTTCCACCGCTGCACGAAATGGATCAACTGGTTTTAGAATGGAATTTTCCGAGAAGGGACTGGACGGTTCGAAATCTGGTGCCACTGCAACCCCCATGATACTCAAGGCATTATAAACACAAACCAATCCAGAGCATTTGAATTTAGCTCATTATCGCTATTATCGCGAATTAATATAGGAAATTCTATTAGCCATATTGAATATAAAGATTAGGGCATTTCCGGCACTTCTCCTCAGACAGCAACCGCGCCAGCTTGCGCAACCATGCAAGGCTTGCCGCAGAGCAGATGTGCATTATATGTTTTTCTATCATTCAGCGCACGTTCATCTTGCATCGGACATGATGTCGGCACTTGAACTGGAGAAGACGATGATTAACACCTTGAAAAAACTTATGGTTGGGGTGGTTGGCGCAACTTTGATGGTCGGCACCATGGTACCCGTCTCCGCCGCTCCCATCATGCCTTCCGCCCAGATTACGGGCAACAACAGTATCGAGCATGTGCGTGACGATCGCCGGCGTCGCCATGGCGACCGGCACTGGCGCGGCCGCCATTCAGGCCCTCGTCACTGGCATGGCCATCGCGGCTATCGGGAGTATCGTCGGGGCTATCGTCGTCATAGCGATGGCTGGTGGTATCCGCTTGCAGCCTTCGGAGCCGGTGCGGTCCTTGGCGGGGCGCTTGCTTCACCGCCGCCGCCGGTCTACCGCGCCCCGGCTCATCGCTCCAGCAATGCTCATGTGCAATGGTGCTATGACCGCTATCGGTCCTACCGGGCTTCCGACAACACGTTCCAGCCCTATAACGGTCCGCGCAGGCAGTGCTATTCGCCTTATCGCTAAAGCATTCCAGAAAAAGCCAGCCGCCCCGCCAAGGGCGGCTGTTTTGTTTCCAGACTTATCTTCCGTCACGCAGCCTCGGAGGCTATCAGGCACACAAATCCCTGCACCAATGCCGCAAACATGGCCGCGCATCGAAAATTTTTACAGCCCATCCCCTATTTTCGAATTTATATTGGAGAAAGGTGATTTTATGGTGTTGACCATTGCGAAAGCCGCCCTTATGTTCCGCCGCACTTCCACAGACGATTTGTCTGTTTCGGGAGCGCGTAGCTCAGCCGGTAGAGCAACTGACTTTTAATCAGTAGGTCCAGGGTTCGAATCCCTGCGCGCTCACCATTAAATCAAGACGTTATAGCTGCATCTTAATACGATACACGAGGCCGATAGCTTGCCCGGCCTTACCTCTGCGCACGGCGCGCTGCCCAGATTCCCACGAGAACGATCACGCCGCCTACGCCTTGCCAGGGCGTCAAGGCCTCGCCCAGAATCAGCCATGCCAGCAGCGCTGCGATAACGGGCTGAAGCAATAGTGTGAGCGATGAAAACGTCACCGGGAGCCATGCCAGGGCATAGGCAATCAGGCTCTGCCCAGAGGCCTGGCTCAACCATGACAGAGCGAACAGGACCGCCCAGCCCGCCAATGTGACCGGAATGAGCGTCGGCTCCGAAATCCAGGCAAAGGGCAGAATGGTGAGCGCCGCAGCACTGGAACTCCAGATCATGACCACCGGCGTGGAGAAGCGTTCACGCGCCTTGCCGAGCATGAGAATATAGGCGGCATAAAGCATTGCCGCAAAGATTGCGACGGCATCCCCCTTCAGGTCGCCGCCACCCAAAGCCTGCGGGCCGCCTTTCAGAATCACCACGCCGGCAATCGTGATAATCAATGCGGCTGCAAACAAGCGGCGCGGCGCCTGCCGCAAGACGAGCCAGCAATAGAGTGTGACGAAAATCGGAGCCATATTGACGAGCAGCGTCGAATTCGCGACCGAAGTCATGTGCAGCGAGATATGCCATGCGGCCAGTTCGGCGGCGAGCACGATGCCGGGCAGAACCACAAGCCATATGTCACGCGCGCTACGCGGCCGCGCGGCTTTCGGCACGGGATGCCTTAGCGTCAGAAGAAGCAGCGGAAACAATGCCAGCGCCAGCCTCCAGAACGCGGTCGAAATCGCGCCGAGTTCCGATAGCCGCACAAAAATCGGCGAGCAGCCGATCACTATTCCGCCCGCAAAAAGTGCAATCAGCGCAAGCTTTAGCTGACGGCGTTTGGAATCCGGCATGGTTTCGGTCGAGATTGTCATTGAACGGCTCTTGATCTAGAAGATGGCATGGCTGCAAATGCGTGAGATACCGGATCACTTTGCTTCAAAGGCTCCTATCATGCCGGAACGATAACAAGAAGCAGATCTTGTGCGGCGCGCGTCAAAGCCGCAGGACAGTCGCCCCCGACAGGCCAATATTGCTATGGGCTGTCCGGGACAGTTTCGAATTTATTTTCAGACAGATGGGGCAGATGTGAACAAAGCAGCTCTGCTGGCAATTCTTGGAGCATTCACAACCATGTCGGCTCAGGCGAGCGACAATTGGCAGGCCACCGAGATTATCCAGCCCTATGCCATCGCCGGACGCACAGCGCCCGATCTTTATGAATCCATCGGCGCCCGCGGCCCGAAAATTGGCAAAATCCGCGTCATTGCGCATACAAGTTACGTGCTGACATGGGACCGGAAATTTGACCGCAGCAACAATGCCTGCACCGTGATTTCCGCAACCCCGAAGCTCAAGATCACCTATACATTGCCAAAACCGTCGCAAAAGCTCGCCTCCCCCGTCAAGGAGAGTTGGGACACTTTCTATGAAGGCATCCGCACGCATGAACTGGTGCACGGCGACATAGCCAAGGACATGACGCGCGAGATCGTGCGCAAAACGGTTGGGCTTTCAGTCCCCAACGATCCGAAATGCCAGAAAATTCGCAAGGTTCTGGCAAAGGAAATTACCGATATGGTCAATGTACAACGAGCGCAAGGACGCGATTTCGACCGGGTGGAAATGGGCAATGGCGGCAATGTCCACCAGCTCATTCTGGCTTTCCTGAATGGCGATAATCGTCCCTGAATGTCGTTTACTGGCGCGTTTGCGTTTGGTTTTGCACCTATATGATCAAACGAACCCCTCTAAAGGTCTGGAATCGTGGAGAGAATAATGGATACAAAAGCGCTCATTCAGGCATATTACACTGCGTTCAATGCCGGACAGACGGACGATATGCTGGCTCTTTTGCATGAGGATGTGGAACATCATGTCAATGAAGGCGAGGTTCGCCGCGGCAAGGAACTTTTCGCCCGGTTCAATCGCCATATGACTGAAAGCTACAAGGAAGAGCTGACAGATATGGTGATCTTCGTGAATGAAGGCGGCGATCGCGCGGCAGCGGAATTCATCGTGAATGGCACCTATCTTAAAACCGATGAAGGACTGCCGGAAGCAAACGGGCAGACCTATCGTCTGCCTGCCGGCACATTTTTCGCGCTTCGGGACGGCAAGATCAGCCGGGTGACGACTTATTATAATCTCAATGAATGGACCAGACAGGTCGTGGGATGATTACGGTTCATATATTGACCGGAGATGAGGTGAATGCTGCGCTGGATGAACTGGCGCAGCTTCGGATCGCGGTATTTCGCGACTGGCCTTATCTTTATGAAGGTGGTCTGGACTACGAGCGGGAATATCTGACAAACTATCGTTCAGAAGGGGCAATCATCGTTGCCGCTTATGACGGCAAGCAGATGGTCGGCGCTGCAACCGGCACGCCGATGGAAGATCATGCCGACGATTTCGGCGCGGCCTTCGCCCATCGGGCGGAACCGCTGAACCGGATATTTTATTGTGCGGAATCAATCTTGCTGGCCCCCTATCGCGGACGCGGAATAGGCCATGCTTTTTTCGACAGCCGTGAAGCGCACGCCCGTGCACTCGGTCGCCAATACAGTGCTTTTTGCAGCGTCTCCCGCCCGGATGACCATCCCGCCCGCCCCGCCGATTATCGCCCGCTGGACAATTTCTGGCGCAAGCGTGGTTATGCGCCGCTGCCGCAGGTCGTGGCTGAATTTCCATGGAAAGATATAGGCGAGAGCGAGAGCTCGAAGAAACCCATGCAATTCTGGATGAAAGAACTATGAGCCGCACCAAAATTGCCACCGCCGCCTACCCGCTAAGCTGGTTTGACAGTTTCGCCGCCTATGAAGACAAGATAACGCAATGGGTAAAAGAGGCTTCCGATTGTGACCTTCTGGTCTTCCCCGAATATGGTTCGATGGAGCTTGCCTCTCTGGGCGGGCGCGAGGTGGCAGCCGATCTGGAAGCATCACTGCATGAAGTCGCGCGGCATGAAGAAGCGCGTGAGAAACTCCATATCGAACTGGCCCGGCGCTTCAATGTCCACATATTGATGGCTTCAGGGCCGGTTTTTGAAGGCGAGCGACCGGTCAACCGTGCGGTTTTGATCGGCCCCGAAGGCCGCATCGGCTTTCAGGACAAGCAGATCATGACGCGGTTTGAGCGCGAAGACTGGAACGTGGTCGGCTCGCCCGGCCTCAAACTGTTCGATACGCCGCTCGGACGGATTGGCATTCTGATATGCTACGACAGCGAGTTTCCGCTATTGGCCCGCATATTGGCGAAACAGCATGTCGAAATCATTCTGGTTCCCTCCTGTACCGATACGATTGCGGGTTTTAATCGCGTGAAGATCGGTTCAATGGCCCGCGCGCTTGAATCGCAATGCGTCGTTGTGCAGTCACCCATCGTGGGCGATGTGGACTGGAATCCGGCAGTCGATGAAAATTGCGGAGCGGCGGGAATATATTGTCCCCCCGATGGCGTCTGGCCGGAAAGTGGAATACTCGCTTGTGGCGAACTCAACCAGCCCGGCTGGGTCAAGGCGGAGATCGAGTTGGAGAAAGTTGCCCAAAGTCGCCGCGACGGGCGCGTGCTGACCTTTGCCCATTGGCCCGAGAGCGAAGCCTGCCCGTTCAAGGGATAGCTCGACGCAATCGTGACGCGTGCGCTCGATAATCAGGCACACGCGTCACGTCCCCCCCACCAACCTTCCACTTGGCCTTCCACTTGGCCTTCCACTGCAACCTTCCGCTTTGGCCCCCGCCTCGGAACTATCCCTATTTAAGCGGAACTGCCGCCCCCCAATAAATTATCCTTTGGTCGTATTATTCGGAAGATGCAGGCTTCGTCCGGCTTGACATTTAATCAATCGATTGATTAAATATAGACATGAAAAAGCCCCCACCTTCCCAAGATGTGCCGCCGCCCCCATCCAGCGACCAGACGCGCACGGCCCTTATTCACGCGGCGCTGCATCTTTTTGGATCGAAAGGCTATGATGCGACTTCGACGCGTGAAATCGCAAATCTTGCCAAGGCCAATATCGGTTCCATCGCCTATCATTTCGGCAATAAGGAAGGGCTGCGGCTTGCGACAGCCGATTATATCGTTGAGACGATGCAGGGTCTGGCGGGGCAGGCTTTTGGATATTACGGGGCGATAAGCACGGCCCCTGAAACAAAAGATGCGGCCCGCCAGCAGCTTGTTTCCGCTCTGGAGCGCATGGTCCATTTCATCGTGGCGCAACCGGAAGCGGGCGAAATCGTCCAGTTTCTCCTGCGTGAACTGGCCCATCCCACCGCAGCGCTCGATCGTATTTATTCCGGCGTATTCGAGCCGACCCATCGCAGGCTTTGCGCCATTTGGGAAACGGCGACAGGCGAAGCCGCCGAAAGCGAGAATACGCGGCTTACGGTTTTCACGCTGCTGGGTCAGGTGATCTATTTTCGCATCGGGCAGGAAGCCGTGAAGCGCCGCATGGGCTGGAACGCCATCGGCCCCGAACAAGAACAGGCGGTAGCGATCACCACGCGGCAGAATCTGTTGGCAATGTTCGCCGCCCGCGATGAAGCGGAAAAAGGAAAAACCTTGCGATGAGCCTTTTATGCATTCTTCCCTTTGCTTCATCCCTGTTTGCGGCGTGTGTGCCAACACCGCTTGCCGTTGGCTATGTCGAGGGCGAATTCGTGCAGCTTGCGCCGCTTCAGATTGCGCAGGTCAATGCCGTCATGGTCAGGCGCGGCGATCACATCGCAGCCGAGACGCCGCTTGCTGTGATGGAAGATACGGATGCCGTCATCGCGGTTGCGCAGGCGGAAGCCGCACTGGCACAGGCCGAGGCGCAACTGGCCAATTTGCAGGTCGGCAAACGCCCGGACGAAATCGCGGTTCTCGAAGCAGATCTCCGCATGGCCAGGGCACAGGCGGAAGAGGCTCGCCGCACCCTTGCGCGCACCCGCGACCTTGCCCAGCGCGGCGTCGTCACGCAGGCACAGCTTGACGATGCCGCAACCAGGCTGGAAGTCGCGGAAGCCGCCATCGGCCAGAGCACTGCCAATCTGGCCGTCGGTCGATTGCCTGCGCGCCCTGAAGAGATCAAGGCCGCTGAAAGCGCCGTCAAAAGCGCGAAGGCTCAACTCGACACAGCCCGCTGGCAGCAGGACAAAAGGGTGATAAAGGCACCCGCCGCAGGCCGGATAACCGACATTATCCGCAATCCGGGCGATATTGCCGGCCCCTCTGCCGCCGTCCTCACCATGTTGCCCGACAATGCGGTTAAGCTGAAAGTCTATATCCCCGAAGACAGATTTTCGAGCATTGCAGTGGGCGAATTGCTCTCTGTGCGCTGCGACGGATGCGCACCGGGCCTGCAGGCGCGTATAAGCTATGTTTCCCCCGACCCGGAATTCACCCCGCCCGTCATTTATTCGCTCGAAACACGCCAGAAGCTGGTCTATCTCGTTGAGGCGCGCCCTGTTGATCCCTCCTCTCCCCTGCAACCCGGCCAGATCGTCGATGTCGATCTGCAAGCGGAATAGGCGGAGGTCACATGCCCAACGTCATTGATGTAAACGGGCTGGTAAAGCGTTTCGGCGATGCCACGGTTGTCGATCATGTCAGCATGTCGGTTGCAGCCGGCGAGATCGTCGGCTTTCTTGGGCCGAACGGATCGGGCAAGACCACCACGATCCGCATCATGTGCGGGCTCCTGACCCCGGATGAAGGCAGCGGTCAGGTTCTCGGCTATGACCTGAGAACCCAAGGCGGACTGATCAAGCGCGAGGTCGGCTATATGACGCAGCGTTTTTCATTTTATGAAGACCTGACCATTGCCGAAAATCTGGAATTCGTCGCACGCCTCTACCAGCTCAAACCTGCAAAGGATCACGTCAAACGCACGCTGGAGGAGCTTGGGCTGACCTCACGCCGCAACCAGCTTGCAGGCACGCTTTCGGGCGGCTGGAAGCAGCGGCTGGCACTGGCCGCCTGCATCATGCACAAGCCTAAGCTTCTGTTGCTGGACGAGCCGACTGCGGGTGTCGACCCCAAGGCGCGGCGCGATTTCTGGGATGAAATCCATCGCCTCGCCGAAGGCGGTCTCACGGTTCTGGTCTCCACCCATTATATGGATGAGGCCGAGCGATGCCACCGCATCAGCTATATTTCCTATGGCAAGCTTCTGGCGACCGGGACGGTCAGGGACGTCATCGAGCGGTCGGGGCTTACGACCTTCATCATCAGCGGCGAGCGGCTTGGCGAGATTGCACGCGAGTTGGAAGGCGAACCGGGCGTCGATCAGGTCGCGCCTTTTGGCGCCACATTGCACGTTGTCGGCTCTGACAAGGCAAAGCTCGAAACAGCGCTTGCAAGAATAAGCCATAATGACGCAATCACTGTCAGCGCAGGCGAAACCAGCCTTGAGGACGTCTTTATCCAGTTCATGGCGCAGGCGCAGGCGCAGGACAATATGACCAGGGATGGCAAATCCGGAAACGGCACGGCATGAAGGGCAACTGGTTTTCGTTTGCGCGCCTTGGCGCCATGCTGCGCAAGGAATTCATCCAGATGCGGCGTGACCGCATTACTTTCGCCATGATGCTCGTCGTGCCGCTGATGCAATTGCTCCTGTTCGGCTTTGCCATCAACAATGATCCCAAACACCTGCCCAGTGCCTTGGTTGCAACCAGCAGCGATCACTATACGCGCGCCGTGGTTTCCGCACTGGAAGCGACGGGATATTACCGTTTCGACCATGTGGTTCGCAGTGCCGCAGAAGCCGAAGCGCTTATTGCCAGCGGGGCGGTGTCGTTCGTCGTAACCATTCCTTCCGACTTTGCCCGGCGCGTTGATGCCGGCGACAGACCGCAGATACTCATCGAAGCCGATGCCACCGATCCGTCGGTCGCAAGCGGAGCGATTTCAACGCTGGGAACGCTCGCCAATCAGGCGCTGCTGCGCGAACAGGGCAGGCAGGCGGAGGCGCGCGATGCCGCGCAGAGCCAGTTGGAGGTGGTTGTGCATCGCCGCTATAATCCCGAAGGCATTTCGCAATATAATATCGTGCCGGGGCTATTGGGCGTGATCTTGCAGATGACCATGGTGATGATGACCGCCATGGCGCTCACCCGCGAGGTCGAACGTGGCACCATGGAAAACCTGCTGGCCATGCCTGCCAGCCCCATTGAAATCATGCTGGGCAAGGTCTTGCCGTTTCTGGTGGTCGGTGCTGTGCAGGTCGTGGTCGTCCTCGTCGCGGCAAGACTTTTGTTTTCCATCCCCTTTGCCGGGTCGCTGACACTGCTTTTAAGCTGTGTGCTGATCTTCGTGCTGTCTCTGGTGCTGCTTGGCTACACGATCTCGACGGCTTCAAGAACGCAGATGCAGGCCATGCAGCTCACCTTCTTCTTCTTCCTGCCTTCGCTGATGCTCTCAGGCTTCATGTTTCCATTTTTGGGAATGCCCGTCTGGGCGCAATTGCTGGGCGAGATATTCCCGCTCACCCACTTTTTGCGTATTGTCCGCGCGGTCATGCTCAAAGGAGCCGGGTTTTCCGACATAAGTTCCGAGATAAATGCCCTTATCCTGTTCGTGCTGCTCTTTGCGGGGCTGGCGCTTTTGCGGTTCCGCCGCACACTTGATTAATACCCGTTCTACAGAACTTAGGCCATTGTCGAGGGTGATCGGCGCTTGAGCCATTTGCGCCAGATATGGATTTCACTTCTGCGACGCAACCGGCGCACGCGATGCGAATCGTGAGACAATATGATCAGCCCAAGCGGCAGCATCCAGAAGCCCAGCACGGGAAGGAACCCCAAGGTGCCCCCGACGATAAGCGAACTGCCCAGTGTTCTCCGCATCACTATGGATTGCGGCAGAGGGATTCGTCTTCCGAGAATCACTATGACGTGTTTGTGTGGTTTGGAGGTGTATTCGTCGTTCACCGGAGCGTTCTCAGCTATTGCAACACAGGTTTCCCTGTTGAAATGTATCAGAGAACGCAAGGTTTCACGAATGGAATATAAAAAGTACAAAAAAAACAATTTAGCCCTTTGCAAAAGCGAAACCCTTTTGCTATACGCCATCTCGCTGACGCAACGAGCGCCTATTCCCCGGTAGCTCAGCGGTAGAGCAACCGGCTGTTAACCGGTTGGTCGCTGGTTCGAATCCGGCCCGGGGAGCCACTTCACTTTTCCAATAAAGTTCGCCGCTCAATTATTTCATTAAAGCAATATCTTGGCACGCAGTGGCGGATTTATCTGCTGGCAGCATTCAGTCGCATCCGCAGAAGCAGAGCAAATGAACTGCTCTGCCTGCCTTTCGATATGACAGTGGGTCGGCCCCCTCACATGGTCAGGATAAATAACCCATCAGCCATAGGATAATGATAATTGGAATGGGGATGCCAATCAGCCAGAGAAGACCGCCTTTGAACATTATTTTCTCCATCGTGTGTGTCCGGATATTCAACGGATCAACGCTGCGATGGTTCCTGAAAAACATTCACTGATATGCGTGAAGCTGCCGTTTCAAGTGCATGCCATAAGGTGCCAGCAGCGGAGCGCATGCCCAGGATAGCAAGGCGATCAGGTGCGCGGCGGATCACGAAGACGCTTAAATGCTCAAGATTGGTCCGTGTGGCCGAACCTGCCCCAAAGCGTGACGTATCGATATTCACCAGCTTCGCCATGAGAGCGGTGATTGGCGCCTCGCCGCTTGCGGAATGGATTTCGAAAGCAACGAAACCATCCGTTTGCTCGGTCACGGAACAACCCGGACAGATTGCCGACACCTCAGCTGCGAAATCACTTTCGGCACGCCCCTCGGCTTCGATCAGCCATTGATGAGGTGCCATCCATAGCGCCGCAGCGCGGTCATTGCCTGTCCAAAGGCCCGGTCCGGGCAGATCGAGGCCAAAGGGTGCGGGCTGTATGCTATCGCGGCGCAATGCGAGCGAAGCCAGGGCAAGGCCGGTATTTTCTTCGATGGTGAAAACGCCGTGGCGCGCATTGCGGGCCTTATCTGCGCCCAAAGCAGTGGTGGGTTTTAGTTCAGGCACGAAGACGTACTCCCTCGGGATCGATGAAATGGGGCGAGACCACGCGCAGTTGAACGGATTGATTTTGCAGCGGATTAGCGGCGATAATCACCTCACCAAGACGCTCCTGCCCATCGGCAAGAAAGCCAAGGCCGATAGCGGAGCCGATATGGGGCGAGAAGCATGCCGAAGTGATCCAGCCCTCATCGGCATGCGTATTCTGCGCGGCACCTGTTGCGAAAAGATGCGAACCCGCAACCACCGGGTCGGCGGCATCGACCGGCTGGAGGCCAACCAGTATGCGCTTTTCCGCAACCAGTCCCTCACGCCGCGACATCACCGTGCCGATGGCATCCTTCCTGATCGAAACCATCCGTCTCATGCCCAGCATCTGCGCTGTGGTCTGGCCGTTCAGTTCATTGCCAGCGGCATGGCCCTTCTCGATGCGAAGCACACCCAGCGCCTCGGTTCCGTAAGGAACAGCGCCCAGATCCGCGCCTTTTTCCATCAGAACCGCCATCAGCGCATTGCCATAGCGCGCGGGCACCGCGATCTCATAGGCCAGTTCACCTGAAAACGAGATGCGGAAAAGCCGTGCGCGCAGGCCAGAGCACACGCTCAGGCTGGCACAGGCCATGAAGGGGAAGGCTTCGTTGGCAAGATCAAAGCCGTCCACTAGCCTTTCCAGCAGCCGGCGGGCGTTGGGCCCGGCGACTGAAAACTGCGCCCATGCATCGGTGGTGGAAATGAGCTGCACATCCATCTCCGGCCAGAGGCATTGGCGTGCAAATTCCATATGACGATAGGCAGGACCCGCCTGCGCCGTCGTGGTCGTCACGACATAATGATCTTCCGCCAGCCGCGCACAGGTACCGTCATCGTAAGCGTGGCCATCCTCGCGCAGCATGAGGCCATAGCGCACCATGCCCACTTTCAGGCTCTTCATGGCGTTGCAATAGAGCCGGTCGAGGAACTCGGCAGCATCCGCGCCCTGCACATCGATCTTGCCCAGTGTCGTTACATCGCAGATACCCACACCCTTTCGGGTGGCAAGCACCTCGCGATCGACCGATTGACGCCAATCTGTTTCGTCTGGTTGCGGAAAATATTGCGCCCGCATCCATTGGCCAACCTCGACGAAAACCGCGCCTTGCGCTTTCGCCCATTCATGGCTGGGTGTGAGGCGGCGCGGACGGAAATCTTCGCCGCTATTGCCGCCGCCAAGAACCGAGAGCGAGACTGGCGTATAAGGCGGACGGAAGATCGTGGTGCCGGTCTGCGGAATGGATTTTCCGGTCAGTTCCGCCATCACGGCCAGCGCCGTGACATTGGCCGTCTTGCCCTGATCCGTCGCCATGCCAAGGGTAGTCCAGCGTTTGAGATGCTCGACCGGACGCATATTCTCCTGATAGGCCAGCTTGATGTCCTTGACGGTGACGTCATTCTGAAAATCAACCCATGCCCGGCCCTTGCCCGGCACATGCCAGAGCGGTTCAACCTTCGTTTCGCTGTCGCTGCTCTGCGGAAGGGCAGGAAGCGTCGCTTTAATGCCAAGTGCATCCAGCGCCGTGATTGCCGCTTCGGCGCCGCTTGCCATTGCTGCGGCTGTAGCGCCTTTGCCTGCGGCAGCCCCCGCCACCACCATGCCCGCCGGTATATTATCATCCGGCAGGAAAATATGCCGCTCGGAATCCCAGACCGGCCTTCCACGATGATGCGAGGCCAGATGAACATTGGGGTTCCAGCCGCCGGAAACCGCAAGCGCCCCGCAATCAATCCATTCCCGGCTGCCGCCGCGTGTCACTTCGATGGATTTCAGGCCAAGCCGACCCTTGCTGTTGGAGACAAAGGCACCGGCAATCAGGCGATAATCGCCAGACGCGGCCACATGGTTACGGGAATCCACCACAACGGCGATCTCGACGCCTTTCGCCAGAAGATCGCGCGCGGTGCGATGCCCTTCATCGCTATTGGTAAAAACAGCGATCTTTTTGGCAGGACTGACCGCCCAGCGATTGGCATAGGCACGCATGGCGCCTGCCAGCATGACGCCCGGACGGTCGTTATTGCGAAACGGGATGTGGCGTTCGGTTGCACCGGATGCCAGCACCGTCCGTCTGGCAGTGATGCGCCAAAGCGTCTGGCGCACGTTTGCGCCGGGTTCAGCGAGATGGTCGCTCACCCGTTCCACGGCACCATAAATGCCATGATCGAAAGCGCCGAAAACCGTGGTGCGGCGCATCACGCGCAAATTGGGCAGGCTTGAAAATTCCGCCTCGACAGCGGCAATCCATTCGCTTGCCGGAGCACCATCAAGATGATCGCTTTCGGCCAGAAGACGTCCGCCAAGCAGGTAATCCTCGTCCGCAAGGATAACCTGCGCACCGGCGCGCGCCGCGCTCAGCGCCGCAGCCATTCCCGCAGCACCGCCGCCAATGACCAGAAGGTCGCAATGCAGGAAGCCCTTGTCATAGGCATCGGGATCGGCCAGCATCGAAAGAGTGCCAAGCCCTGCCGCCTTGCGAATGGCCGGTTCATAGAGCTTTTCCCAGAAGGCGCTCGGCCACATGAAGGTCTTGTAGTAGAAACCTGCAGTCAGGAAGTCCGAAAAGAAGTCATTGACCGCCAATGCATCAAAGCCAAGCGCAGGCCAGCGGTTCTGGCTGCGCGCTTCAAGCCCATCGAAAAGCTCGATGACCGTAGCGCGGCTGTTCGGCTCGCACCGCGCGCCCGAGCGCAGTTCCACCAATGCGTTCGGCTCTTCCGAACCGGCGGAAAAGACGCCGCGCGGGCGGTGATATTTGAAACTGCGCCCCATCAGGCGCACATCATTGGCCAGCAGGGCCGAAGCGAGCGTGTCGCCGGGATGGCCCTCATATTGTTTGCCGTCGAAGCTGAAGCGCAGCGTCCGGCTGCGGTCGATCAGTCCGCCTTCAAGCCTCATGCCGCACCGCCCTTCCTTGCGCCCATCGCCACATCGCGAGCAAGCTCCGCGCCAAGGATTTCATGGGTCAGCGTATTGCGGGTGACGACAAGCCAGGAGCGGTCGCCCTGCTCATGGAACCACAATTCGCGATGCACGCCAGCAGGATTGTCGCGCAGATAGACATAATCGTTAAAGGCGCTCAGCGCCTCCTCCGCCAGACCGTCGGGACGGTTTAGCAAGGCGGCGTCGCCCAAATAGGTGAATTCCTGCGCATCGCGCGGACCAAGAAGTGGGTGTGGAATAAGCATCGGCCAAGGCCCTCAATGCAGGTTCGGTTGGGCGCCTGCGCCCTTCTCGTCGATGACATAGCCGCGCTCGAAACGATCCAGCCGATAGGCCCGGGCAGTTTCGTGCGGCGTGTCGGTCGCCAGAAGATGGGCAAAGGCATAGCCGGAAGCGGGAGTGGCCTTGAAGCCGCCATAACACCAGCCGGCGTTGAGATAGAGACCATCGACCGGCGTGCGGTCGATGATCGGGCTTCCGTCCATCGACATATCCATGATACCGCCCCAGGTGCGCAGCAGACGGGAGCGGCCGATCATCGGCATAAGCGCCATTCCGCCCTCGGCCACATCCTCGATGACGGGCAGATTGCCGCGCTGGGCATAGGAATTGTAACCGTCAATATCGCCGCCAAAGACCAGCCCGCCCTTATCGGACTGGCTGACATAGAAATGACCCGCGCCGAAAGTGATGACACCGGGAATAGCGGGTTTCAACCCTTCGGTTACAAAGGCTTGCAGCACATGGCTTTCAATGGGCAGGCGCATTCCGGCGCGCTCCATCACGCGGCCCGTGGAACCGGCGACCGCGATCCCGATCTTTCCGGCCCCGATAAATCCGCGCGACGTCTCGACACCCCGCACCCGGCCCTCTTCGATGCGAAATCCCGTCACTTCGCAATTCTGGATCAGATCGACGCCCAGGAGATCAGCGCCGCGCGCATATCCCCATGCAACGCCATCATGGCGCGCAGTCCCCGCGCGGCGTTGCAGCAGCCCGCCCTTGATGGGAAAGCGCGCATTGTCGAAATTGAGGAAGGGGATCATCGCCCGCACCGCTTCGCGGTCGAGCAGCTCGGCATCCGCCCCCGCCAGCAGCATGGCATTGCCGCGCCGCCGATAGGCATCGCGCTGGCCATCGGTATGAAACAGATTGACGATGCCGCGCTGGCTTACCATGGCGTTGAAGTTGAATTCCTGTTCCAGCCCTTCCCAGAGCTTCATGGAGAATTCATAGAACGGCTCATTGCCGGGCAGGAGATAGTTTGAACGAATGATCGTCGTGTTACGACCGATATTGCCGGAACCAAGCCAGCCCTTTTCCAGAACGGCGATGCGTGCCTTGTGAAAGGTTTTGGCGAGATAATAGGCCGTGGCCAGACCATGCCCGCCACCGCCGACGATGACATAATCATAAGCGGGCTGCGGGTCGGGGTCACGCCAGAGCGGTCGCCATCCGTGATGCCCGGTAAGGGCTTCCTTCAATATCTGCAAAGCTGAGTAGCGCAATCTTATGATTCCTGATTTTGCAGGTTGTCGAAAGAAGCACCCGTGCGGGATCTGCTTCGTGTTTCATGCATGGCGGCCATCCGGCTTGTTGCAACACCAGTTCAGATTTCGAGACCGGCCTTTCGGCTTTCCATATTGGAAATCACCTGAAACCCGACCGTGCGGAATGGCTCCGGTGCGATCCAGCTTGCCGTGCCCATGCTTGCAGCCATAGCCTGATGATCGCCATGCCCAAGCATGAATTCGGCCAGATGCCGCCCCAGCATCGTCCCCTTGGCAATGCCGCTGCCATTGCAGCCGCCCGACGCATAGAGGCTGTTATCCAACTTGCCCCACCAGGGGGAGCCGTTCATGGTGAAAGCGGTCGTTCCGCCCCAGACATATTCGAACTGGACATCTTTGAGATCGGGCCAGCGGCGTTCAAAACGCTGGCGCAATTCGCGCGTGGCCTCTTTCTGGCCGATCTCCGTTTCATAGGCATAAAGGCTGCGCACCATGACCCGGTTATGGCCGATCCGGCGCAGGGTCGTCCCAAGCCGATGCGATGGCAGCAGGCCCCAGTCCGGCGATTCTCCGATCGAGGAAAGGCGGTGTTCGCTGATTTCTTCTGTTACCGCCGCATAGGTATAGATCGTAGCCATACGCGATTTCAGATAGCCGAATTTGGGAATGAACCCATTATTGGCAAGTGCAAGCGATTTGCATTTTATCCTGCCGCCAGCGGTTTCGAGAATCCAGCCATTCTCCTTGCGAAGACCGGTCACAGGCGTATTCTCATAAAGCTCGACCGAAACAGGCAGCGCATCCGCAAGCCCGCGGATCAGTGCTGCGGGCTGGAGCAGCCAGGTATCGGGCAGGTAAATGCCAAAGCGATAATAGTCGGAGCCGATGCGGCGGCGAATATCTTCGCGGCTCAAAATCTCATGTGGCAGCTTGTTGACGCGCGCGACTTCTTCGACGCTTCTTAGCGAGGCCTCGCCCCGCTCGGTCGCAGCGCCACGTATCGCGCCAGCCTTCGTCATTTCGCAATCGATATTATTGTCGCGGATGATGTTCGTCAGCCAGTCGAAGGCTTCGGCAAAGAAGCCGGACTGCAATCTGGCCTTTTCCGCCATTTCTATGGATGCGCCGCGCGGGAGCACATGTGCGCCGGTGAAGCCCGAATTGCGTGCGGACGACCCCTCGCCCACCGTGGTAGCTTCGACAACCGCAATGCGGGCATCGGGATTAAGCTCTTGCAGGCGGCGGGCGATTGCAAGCCCCGTATAGCCTGCGCCGATGATCGCATGATCGACACTTATATCTTCGCCCAGTGCCTTGCGCGGGGTTCGCGGCGGCAACATTGCATTCCAGCCGCAGGAATTCGAGTATTTGGGATAAGTCAGCTTTGCCATTTCGGGAGTTTCCGGGAAAAACGGGACCGCACCGAAGTGCGATCCCGAAAGATAATTCATTCCTTGAAAGAGGCCTGTTCGGTGAGAAGCGGCCCGAGCGACATGGACCCTTTCAGTTCGAAGCCCCAATCGAGCTTGTCGGTGCGTGCCCAGACCTGTGCGGTTTCGGTCAGCGGAACAGCGCAGACCTCATCCACGATCAGCTTCTGGGCTTCCTTCCAGAGTTCAATCTGCTTTTCCTGATCGGTTTCGACGCGGGCTTCTTCAATCTGCTTGTCCGCAACGTCGCAATGGCTGAAATTGGTTACCTGATCAGGGGCACCGATTGCGCTCTTCGAATAATAGAATTGTGTCAGATAGGTGTCCGCGACCGGAAAGCGCGCCGCCGAATAATCGACGATCGGGCTAAGGTCCTGGCGGATCATCTGGTGCCAGCTTGCATGTTCGACCGGCTGAAGATCGAGCTTGATACCCGCCTTGGCGAGCTGCGCCTGAAGGATCTGGTCCATCGTGGCATAGCTTGGCATCTGGCTTGAAATCATCTTGATCGTAATGCCGTCGGGGTAGCCAGCCTCCGCGAGAAGAGCCTTGGCTTTCTCGACATCGTGCGGCAGCAGGCCCGGTTCGGGGTTGAGCCCAAGATTGTTGGACGGGATGACCGAAACCGCCTGACGCGTGAATTCCTTGCCGCGGAACTGCGCAATCTCCGCCGGGTTGACCGCATAGCCGATAGCCTGTCGCACGCGTATATCGTCAAATGGCTTCTGGTTCTTGTTCAGGTGAAGCACGGCCAGTTCGGACGGATCGAAAATGTCGACCATTGTATTGGGCGTGTTCTGCATACGCTGAAGCCAGCGCTGTTCCGTGGTGCCGGCGGCAACATCGACTTCACCGGATGCGAAGGCAAGGTCACGGCCAGCGGCGGCATTGAGGAAGCGGTAAATGACTTTTTCGATCTTCGGCTTGCCGCGAAAATAGTCGTCATGCGACTTGAAGTTGATCGCAACGCTTGGTTCGATCGATTCAAGCTGGAAAGGACCGAAGCCGACCGGATTGCGCGAAAAGCTGTCGCCTTTTTCTTCATAGGCCTTCTTGCTGATGATGAAGCCGCCAGAATAATTGGCGAGCAGCCCCAGCATGCTGGGCACCTGGCTTTTCAGGGTGATCTTCACCGTATAAGGATCAACGGCTTCAACGCTTTCGATAGCGGTATAGTCGCTCGAAAAACCGGAACGGTCAGGGTCGGCAGCCTTTTCAAGGCTGAATACCACGTCATCGGCGGTGACTTCGCCATAGCCATGCTGCCACTGCACACCCTTGCGCAGCTTGAAGGTCCATTCGAGATTGTCGGGGCTGGCTTCCCAGCTCTCGGCGAGGTCGGGTTCGATAGTCGCGGGGTCGGTCGTGCCGGGCGCAAAACGCACAAGCGCACCATAGATCCAGGCGACCAGCGTGCGGTCAGAAGTGCTTGCCGCAAAATGCGGGTCGAGATTGCCAATATCGGCTGCGGCGGCGCCCAGCCTGAGTTCCGTCCGCTCGGCAAAGGCTGGCGTTACCGCCAATGAAGTACAGGCCAGCAAAGCCGCTGCTGCGCCCGCTTTCATGAATTTCATATATGACATTCCACAGTCCTCCCTTTTGAAGATTGAACTTCAGGCTGTATCAACGCCTGAAAGAGTGGGGCGAAGCCCGCTGTTTCCAGTCCGTCTGTCGCAGCCAGAATCTCGTCCTGCCATGAAGGCGGCAGGGTGTGCCTTGCGATATTCCTGAATTTTTGCGCCACTTGCTCGCGGCTCATCGGGTTTGCGACATCGCCAAGCGGATGCCACACGACCATTTCCTGCCGCCCCTCGCCCTGATCGAAAATTACCCGTGCCGGGGTTCCTGCGGGGAACGAGCCTGCAAAATCTTCCGAGACTTCCAGCTCGATGCGGGCTGCGAGATCAAGGACCTGCGCATCGTGAAGGCTCTCCGGCAAGACCGGCTGCAAAGCCTCGCGACCGCGCAGCGCCGCCAGCGCGCAACTGAAGTAAAAACTGTACTGCCCGCCTTCCAGAAAGCGCGGCGCACGCTCGTTGGCCAGACGCAGAGCCTGCGGAAAGGTCTCGATGCGCAGGCTGCGAATATCGCGTCCCGGCTTGCGAAGCTCAAGAATGGCATCCACTGCCGCATGCATATAGCGGCAGCAGGCATAGGGTTTGAGATAGCATTGCTGAAGCGCCCATGCGTCCCCAAGATCGCCGGTCAGCATGCTGCGATCATAAAGCTGCGCATCGTCGAGCAGATCGAGCGGTCCTGTCCCGCCAGCGCGTGCACGATAAACTGCGGCAAGGCCGGCAACTATGGCGGCAGGAATGCCTTCCTTGACCGTGCTGCCCTGATATTTCGACGTGCCGGACGCAAACATGCCGGGGCTCTCGGCCCCTGCAATCGCCAGCGCATGAGCCGTTTGTGCTCCGTTAAGCCCAAGCAGGCGGGATGCAGCTGCGGCAACGCCGTATCCGACCCAGCGGCCGCTGGCATAGGTTATGATCGTCGGCACCGGACGCGCGCTTGCCACGCGCAGTGCAACCTCGTAGCCCAGCGCGATCGCATCGGCAATCCGCGCATCGCTCGCACCGACAGCCTGCGCAACGGCGAGAGCGGCAGGAATGACACCCGCCCCTGCATGACCAGCCGCGCCGCGATGCCCGTCATCAATGTCGAGCGCACTCGCCGCAGCGCCATTGGCCATTGCGGCTCCAATAATGCTGCTTTTTTGCGACGTCAGCCAGACATCGACCGAACCTTCGCCAAAAACCGCAAGCCCCCCTTCGCGCGCTGTCTGCGCAAGCGGCGAGTTCAGGCCCGCAGCCGTCGCGCCGATCAGGTCGAGAACCAGCAGCGAGATAGTATCTCTTGTATCCCTGGGCAGGACATTTTCAGGATGCCTGGCAATGAATTCGGCGAGTTCGACAATCGCGTGCAACTTTCACTCTCCCGTTTCAGTCCGGCTGCCGGATGAAATGCCCCTCTGACAGACGCGACCAGCGAGCGGGTTCGGCCTGATAGTTGAGGGGCTTCATGGGGCTGCGGGGTGGACCCGGATCGATCTTTATGCGCGTGCGCGTCTCGCGCTGGTCCGGATGCATGATCGGAATGGCGGAAAGCAGGCGCTGCGTATAGGGATGGCCCGGCCTGCCGATGACATCCTCGCGCGGACCGATTTCGACGATTTCGCCAAAATACATCACCGCCACCCGGTCGCAGATGCGCTCGACCGCAGCCATGTCGTGACTGATGAACAGGTAGGAGACGTCGAATTCCTTCTGAAGATCGATCATCAGTTCGATGATCTGCCCCTTGATCGCCACGTCGAGCGCGGAAACCGCCTCATCCGCAATGATCAGTCGTGGCGACATGGCGAGCGCGCGCGCAATGGAGATGCGCTGACGCTGGCCGCCTGAAAACTCGTGCGGCAGGCTCGATGCACGCGCGGGATCGAGGCCGACACGTTCCAGCAGCCATTCCATCTTCTGGCGGATTGCCGGGCCCTTTTCTATGCCATGCACCAGCATCGGCTCCATAATCGCCGAGCCGATGGTCTGTCTTGTATCCAGAGACCCGAACGGATCCTGAAAAATCATCTGCACATTGCGGCGCATATGGGCCAGGCTTCTGGCATCGCCATAATTGACTGACTGTCCGCCGACCAGCACCCTGCCCGATTCGAGCGGCGCAAGATTGATGATCGCCTTGCCGATGGTGGATTTGCCCGAGCCGGACTCGCCGACAAGGCCCAATGTCTCCCCCTTACCAATGGCGAAGGAGACGTTCTCCACCGCGTGGACATTACCTTTCACGCGACCAAGAAGACCCCCATGCACCGGAAAGCGGACCATCATGTCGTGGACTTCGATAACCGGCTCTGTACGCAGATCGATCGGCAAGGCCCCGACAGGCTCGGCCGGCGCCGTATTGGGCTTGAGCTTTCCCGCAAGGCTTGGAACCGCAGCAATGAGCGTGCGCGTATAGTTATCTTTCGGGTTGGAAAAGACCTCGTGTACCGTACCGCTCTCGATGAGCTTGCCATGGCGCATGACCAGAACGTCATCTGCCACTTCCGCCACGACGCCCATATCATGCGTGATGAAGAGGACGGCGGTACCAGATTCCTGCTGAAGATTTTTCAGCAGTTCAAGCGTCTGCGCCTGCACGGTCACGTCGAGCGCCGTGGTCGGCTCGTCGGCAATGATCAGCGACGGATTGCAGGCCAGCGCCATTGCAATCATCACTCGCTGGCGCATGCCGCCGGAAAAAGTATGCGGATATTGATTGATCCGCTCTTCCGGGTCCGGAATGCGCACTTTGCGCAGCATTTCCAGCACCGCTTCGCGCAGTTCCGCGCCCTTCAGCCTGCGGTGGATGCGAATGGCTTCGCCGATCTGGTCGCCTACGGTCTGCACCGGATTGAGCGAAGTCATCGGCTCCTGAAAGATCATGCTGATCTTGTCGCCGCGCACTGCACGCATCTGCTTTTCAGGCAGGGTGAGAAGCTCCTTGCCGTCCAGACGGATCGAGCCTTGCGTCCGCGCGATATGCTCAGGCAGCAGCCGCATGACGGCGAGCGAAGTCACACTCTTGCCGGAACCCGACTCGCCCACAAGGGCGAGGGTCTTGCCCGGCTGGATGCTGAAGCTCAGATCATGGACAACCGTTCTGCTGCCAAACGAAATCGTCAGGTTTTCAACGCTAATAGCGGGCTCATTACGCATCAGCTCGCATCCTTCAAACGTGGATCAATTGCATCGCGCAGGCCGTCGCCGATGAGGTTCAGGGCGAGAACGAGTATGAGGATCGCAATACTCGGAAACAGTGCGAGATGAAAAGAACTCAGAATATTGTCGAAGCCTTCGCGCACCATGCCGCCCCAGGTCGGCGTTGGCGGCGCAAGTCCGAGACCGATAAAGGCCAGCGACGCCTCGGTACGAACCGCGGTGGCCATCCACAGCGACGCCATCACCATGATTTCCGGCAGGATCGCAGGCAGGATATGGCGAAAGAGCGTGCGGGAATTGGAGAACCCCATCGCATGACATGCCTGCACATATTCGCGGTTGCGCTGCGTGATGACCCCGGCGCGCGCGATACGTGCGAAGGCCGGAATGGCGGTAAAGGCAATGGCGATCACGATATTGGTGAGCGTTGCGCCCATCAGCGCCACCAGCGCCAGACCCAGAATCAGCGATGGAAATGCCAGCACCACATCCATGATCTGCATCAGGATGATGTCGATGCGCCCGCCCGCATAGCCCGCCACCATGCCGATGACAGAGCCGATGATGAGCGCTACGACAATCGCCAGAAAGCCGATCGTCAGGGAGTAGCGCGCGCCAAAAAGCAGGCGGGAATAAATATCGCGTCCGAACTGATCCGTCCCGAGGATATTTTCCGCACTCGGCGGCGAAAGATAAAGAAGGATGTTCTGCGCATTGGGGTCATGCGTGGCAAGCAGCGGAGCGAAGATCGCACAAAGGATCAACGCCGCCACCAGCACGATGCCGAACCATGTAGACAGGTTGAGCCTGCCCAGAAATGCGCGAAAAGCATTGAGTGACGCCGCTTTATCTGCGGCAGCAGGTACAGCGTTTGTCATTTGTACTGAATCCGTGGGTCAAGGAAGCCATAGATCAGGTCGGTGAGCAGGTTCACCACGACCACCATCAATGTGTAAATCACGATCATGCCCTGAAGGAGCGTGTAATCGCGCTGGGTGAGCGCCGTGAGAATCAGCTTGCCCAGACCCGGACGCGAGAAGACGATCTCGGTCAGGACCGAATTGCCGATCAGAATGCCGAGATAAAGCCCGACCACCGTGGTGATGGGAATGAGGCAATTGCCAAGCGCATGACGCCAGATCACCGCATAGGGAGAAGCCCCCTTGGCGCGCGCCGTGCGCACGAAATCCTGATTGAGCACTTCCAGCATCGCCGAGCGCGTCACACGCGTGATGTAGGCCATCATGATGAGGGCGAGCGACAGGGTCGGCAGCGTCATCTGCCGCAGCCGGTCCACAATCCCGTCACCGCCGCCAGCACTGATCACCGGAAACCAGCGGAACTGAATGGCGAACACCATCAACAGAATGATTGCCGCGACGAATGCAGGCAGCGAGAGGCCCAGCAGCGAAATGAGGCGCAGCGCAAAATCAGGAAACTTGTTGCGCTTTACCGCAGCCCAGACCCCCATCGGCACGCCAAGAAGCACGCCAAGCAGCAAGGACGCAAAGGTCAGTTCCAGCGTATAGGGCAGCACCGACAGGATTTCCGTGCTGATGGGGCGCCCCGTAATCATCGAAGTGCCAAGATCGCCCTGCACCACGTTCCAGAGAAACTGGACATATTGAACCAGCAGCGGCTGATCGAGTCCCAGACGCTCGCGCAATGCGGCGACACTGGCCGGACTCGCCTGATCGCCCAGAATAACCAGCACCGGATCGCCCGGCAGGATTCTGACAATCAAAAAAACCAGCGTGAGGACACTGAATAGCGTCAGGGCAGCAAAGCCCAGTCGCTTTATCAGGAATGAGACCACCGCACACCTCCTCTTGCGTCGTCACGTAATCAGAACAGAAGTCAGGAAGTGAAAACAGCAAAGATGCCAGATATATTCGCTCCCCGCTCTCGAGCCGTCTCACCACCCAAGAGCACTCAAGAACCGCCAATCTTCCTTATCAGCGGCAGTCCTGTCAAGAATTCCTTTTATTAAAATGAAAAATGTGATATTATTCCAATAATTAGAATATGATGGTATTTACCTTGCTTGCTAACGCGTCTTCCAATGCAGTTCGGGCTCTGGACATTCTTCTGGTCATCGCCAATGCCCACGAAGATGGGCTGGCATTGGCGGAAATTGCCCAACAGCTTGGCGAAACGAAACCGGCCGTCCATCGCAGCATAACATCACTGCTGCATCGCGGCTTTGTCGAATCAGCGGGCAAGCGGGGGCACTATCGTCTGGGCCCGGCCATTTTCCTGCTGGCGCGCAGGCAGGCGCGGCTTGAGCCGCTGATCGCCAAGTTTGGCCCCGGCATGACGGAATTTGCCCGCCGCACGGGCTTCACCGTTTATATGATGGTTCAGGCCGGCGTGGATGCGGTTTGCGCGGAAATGATCAGCCGCTTCACCCAGCAGCAATTATGGATGGGAATCGGGGCGCGCGTCCCGATGGGCGTGGCGGCGGGCAGTCTCGCGCTGCTATCGATGTTGCCGGAAGCCGACGCGCGGCAGATTATCGAACGCAATGCTTCCCGCTATGCGCAGCACCCGGCTGTGCAGCATGTGGACGAAAAGGTCGTCGCTGCTCAGGCAGCCGATGCGCGGCGACGCGGATACGCCGTCAATCTGGGTTATTATTTGCCGGGAGAAGGTGGGATCGGCCTGCCGATCAAGGCGACGAGCATGTATGAGATGGATATAGCCATCTCCTTTACCGCGCCGCTGGAACTCATGACCGAAAGCTGGATCGAGAACATCGTCGGCGAGCTCAAAAGCTGCCTCGCATAAGATTTTACGCGCCTGTCACATCCAGTCCGAAATTATTCTGAAACGCTTCCAGATCGACATTGCCGCCGGACAGAATGACCACGGCGGTTCGTCCTTCCAGCGGGATTTTTTTGGCAAGCAGCGCCGCAAAAGCCACCGCGCCGCCCGGTTCCACCACCAGCTTCGTCACTTCAAAAAGCATGCGCACCGCGCGCGCGACTTCCAGATCATCGACCGCAAAGCCGCCGGAAAGATTGGCGAGATTGATCGGGAAAGTCACCTCGCCCGGCTCAGGCGTCACGATTGCATCGCAGATCGTGGTCGCGCCCGGCGCATTGGCGACACGCTCGCCCTTTTCAAGCGATCTGCATGTATCATCAAAGCCCGCGGGCTCAGCCGCATAGATTTTCACCCCGTCAAGCAGTTCCCTGAGCGCAATCGAAATGCCCGCGACAAGCCCGCCGCCGCCGACGGGGCAGAGCAGAAGATCGGCATGCGCGCCTGCTTCCTTGAGTTGCTGGGCGACTTCCAGTCCGATGGTTCCCTGCCCGGCGATGACCATTTCATCATCATAGGGCGGAACGAGAACAGCGCCCGTTTCGGCGCTGATCTTTTCCGCCATCGCCTTGCGATCTCCGCTCTGGCGATCATAAAGGACAAGCTCTGCGCCAAGCCGGCGCGTATTTTCGCGTTTGAGTTGCGGTGCATCAGCGGGCATGATGACCGTCGCGGCTATGCCAAAAGCGCCTGCCGCCGCCGCAACGCCCTGTGCGTGATTGCCGGATGAAAAAGCCACCACGCCGCGCGCGCGTAATTGCGGATCAAGAGCGGCAATCTTGTTATAGGCCCCGCGAAACTTGAAGGAACCGGTTCGTTGCAGGTTTTCAGCCTTGAACAATACCCTGCCGCCGAGCAATTCGTTGATCTGCCCGTATTCAAGAAGCGGGGTCCGGACATGACGGCCTTGCAACCGGTCATAAGCCTCCGAGATAGCGCTGAAATCCATCATGATCCTTCATCCTGTCACCTGCCGCGGAAATTCGAGCACTCCCTCATCCGCTCCCGCCAAGGCCGCATATAGACTATCAAACCCGGCCTCATCGGCAAGTATCGCATCGGCAATCGCCATGACTTTTTCCCGCTCCAGCCTCGCACGCGCAATCAGGACGAATTTCTCGATCAATTCGGCATCCGACGGCTTGTTATAAGGCTCGCCCCATGGCGCATTCACTTCGGCTTCAAATTCGCCGCGACGGCTGTGCACCACGACATGACAAGGAACCCTTGCAGGATACTGCGCATTCATTTCTTCACTGATATGAAGCTTGATCTTGCGCGCAAAGGCCTCGATCACCGGCTGGTCGAGAACGTCCGATGTCATAGGCATCAGCGATTGCTCTCCCTTGATCGCGGCAATCGCCATGACATAGGGCACGCTGAATTGCGCGTCGATCAGCGTTTGCGGCTCATAGCGATTGTTGAGCCACGCCGCCTGATTGAAGGTCTGGACGTCCACTGCCTCGACCTCCTCCGGCTTGAGATCGTGTTCCTGCATGACCGTCAGAAGCGCTTCAACCGCCGTATGCGTCCAGCGGCAGCAGGAATAGCGCTTGAAATAGGTGGAGAGGATCAGGAATTCACTGCCTAGACCATCGAGCATCCATTCGGAATCAAAACGCTCCTCGATATTGAGGGCATCCCGATTGCCCAGAAATCCATTGCCCGCCAGTTCCGCGCAGGACATCCCCACCACGACCGCCCATGGCAGGCTTTCCTTCACATCGCTGCCCATTTCCTGACTCAGCGTGAGATCCGACACGCGCGGCCCATAATAGGCGCAGATACCCAGCGCATGCGCGATCTGCCCGGCGTCCAGCCCCTTGAGCGCTGCGGCGGCAGCGGTCACGCCGAAAGCCGTATAGTTGGCGGAATGATAGGAGCGGCGCTTTTCAGCCCGCCCGACGCGGACCGCGACTTCATAGCCAATAGTGACGGCTTTCAGGATCGCGTCGCGATCCGATTTGAGAAACTCGCCCAGCGCCAGCACCGCAGGCACCACGCCAGCACCGGCATGACCGGATGCCTGACGGCTGCCATCGTCAATATCGAGGATCATGGCGGCGGTGGCATTGACCATCCCCGCTCCGACCGGGCTAAGCGTCATATCGCTGTACCAGACCGTGCAATCGCCTGCGCCGAAAAGGACAGGCGCGCTTGCCGCTACAGCGCCGACCGCCGACGCACCCTTTCCGGCTGCAGCACATCCTGTCACGTCGATGATGCAGCGCCGTGCCTGATGCGCGACTTGCGCGGGCAAGGCAGAATTCATGACATTCCACGCCCAGTCGGCGATTTTGTGAGCAGCCAGATCACCCATTTCGACATCCTCATTCAGCATTTCGTTCAGCCCAGCGAGTGATTGTTGACACGAAAAACAATTTCCTTCAAGTTTGACAAAAAAAGAACATTTGTTACGACAAGGAAAATGGTCATCGCAAACCCGACCGACCGCACCAGGATAGAAAACCAGTTGAAGGCCAGCTTTGACGATTTGCCGAAAAAGCTGCAAATCGCTGCGAAATATGTGCTCGATCATTCATCGCGTTTCGGGCTGGATTCAATCCGCGAGACGGCCAGCAGATGTGGTGTCTCGACCAACACGCTGGTCCGGCTTGCGCATCATCTGGGCTTTGAAAATTTTGATGATCTGCGCAATCCCTTTCGCAGCGCCCTGGCGTCGGAATTTCCCTTCGGCAGCGATGACGAATGGCTGCGCAGGATCGATACAGGCTCGCCGCTGGGACAGGCCCATGCCGGCACGGTGCGCAATACGCTCACCGTCGTGCGCGGCTCGCTCAATGATATTTCCACCGCCCGCCTGGAACGCATCGCCGATCTGATCATCAATGCCCGCACCGTCTATGTGACGGGACTGCGCGCGACCTATGCGATGGCTTATTATTTTCATTATATCATCAAGATATTGCGGCCCAATGCGCGATTAATCCCGTCCAATATGAACAGCCCCATCGAGGACCTCAACGATATTGGCCCTGACGACCTGCTCATCGCCATCACCTTTGCCCCCTACAGCAAGAGCATCCTTTATGCCTGCGAACAGGCAGTTCGCGCGAAGGCGCGGCTTGTCACGATTACGGATTCCGATGTGGCGATGCATCGCCTCGCCCCGGATGAAGCCATCGTCGCCACGATGGTGAGCAGTTACAGTTTCGCGCGTTATACGGGGTTGCTGGCCATAATCGAATCCATCATCAGCGGCCTGATAACGCAGATGGGTGAAGACGGGCAAAGGCGCATCGCCCATTACGAGCAGCTTCGCGCGCTGGCAGACGAAATATAAAAAACATTTTTTCTTTTGCGATGCACCACGGGAGCAGGCTTTGGACTCATTTCTTTTCCTGTTCCGATGCGCAGGATAATGCGTAAAACAAATAGATAGAGCGGTTCCGTTTAAACAGAAGCCACTCTAATCGCCCAGCAATTGCCGGTTGTCGCCATCGCGCGAGCGGACCAGTTCCTGCTTTATCTGCCTGAGAACATGAACCGCGCGATTGCGATCCGCATAAGCGACCATGTTGGCCAGAATATCGATGGCGGCCAGATAGGCATAACGCGTGGAAGTGGGCCGGAAGATATTCTTCCCCTCTTCGAGATCGATTGCAATGACGATGTCGGAAGCCAGCGCCACTGGTGAATTGCTCTGCGTGATCGCAATCGTGGGAATTTCACGCGCGCGCAGCAGCTTCATGCATTCAAGCAGGTCGCGGTCGCGCCCGGTGATCGACGAGCCGATCACGACGGTGCCCGGCTGGGCTGCGGCCGAAAGCATGTGATTCATGCTGTGATCGGTCGATGCATTGACGCGGCATCCCAGACGAAACAGGCGATTGTGCAATTCATTTGCGATCATGGCCGAGTTGCCCATTGCGCCAAAGGCCTGAATGAACTCGGCCCCGCGCAACAGATAGGCCGCGCGCTCCATAGCCTTCAGATCAAGCTGGCGATGTAGCTGGAAAAGGGCATTCTGCGCCTTGGTGATAATGTCTTCGGCGACTTCCTCGACCGTATTGGTCTGGGTTTCCGGCATGAGATAACGCAACCCGACATAGGTGATTTTTGCAAGCTGCACCTTGAAGTCGGAATAGCCCTGACACCCCAGACGCCTGCAAAAGCGCGTCACCGTTGGCGGAGAAACCCCCGCCTGCCCTGCCAGATCGGCAATCGAGGAATTGACGACAAGATCGACATTATCGAGCACGAAGGCGGCAAGCTTTTTCTCAAGTCCGGAAAATTTGCCTTCCTTATCCGACAAGGCATGAATAACGTCCATATGGGCTCCGGTGTGCATGGCTCAAAACATGACAAACCGCAGAATGTGAAAAAAAGTTTCACTTTTGCAAGGATTTCATGCATCTGAATAGATAGTAGCTTTATAAATGCACCAATCAAGAAATTAATATACATATTGATTGGTTTCTGAGTTTTCATGCAGAAAGGCGATAAAATGCAATTTCCCTGGCCAGAAACGGGTACACCGGTCGAAAATATTCCCACGCCGATGCCTGTGATCGATGAAGACAGGCTGGCATCCAATATTGCCCGCGCCCAGGCCTATTTCGACGAGCATGGCAAGGCTTTCCGTCCGCATATCAAGACACATAAAATCCCGGCCATAGCGCATCAGCAACAGGAGGCCGGTGCAACCGGCATTAATTGCCAGAAGATCACGGAAGCCGAAGTCTTCGCCGATGCAGGTTTTGGAGATATTCTGATCACCTATAACATCCTCGGAGCGGCCAAACTCGCACGCCTGAAGGCGCTCAACGACAAAATCAGCGGCCTGAAAGTCACGGCGGATAATGAAACCGTCATAGAAGGTCTTGCGAAAACATTCGATGCCGCGCGACCATTGTCGATTCTCATTGAATGCGACACCGGCGGCAAGCGCTGCGGTGTTCAGACGCCGGAGGCCGCCGTCAAGCTGGCCGAACTGATTGCGGCGCAGCCGGGACTGCGCTTTGCCGGAATTCTGACCTATCCCGCCCCTGCGGGTGCAGCGGCAGTCGAGGCTTTCATCACCGAAACGATGGCAAAGCTTGCGGAAAAAGGGATTGAATGCCCGATCCGCTCCAATGGCGGCTCGCCCGATCTTTATAAGGGGCATCTGGTGCCCTCGGCCACGGAACATCGCGCCGGTACTTATGTCTATAACGACCGCAGCATGGTGCGCGCCGGCCATTGCACGCTCGATGATGTCGCCATGCATGTTCTGGCGACGGTCGTTTCAAGACCTGCACCGGACAGGGCCGTGCTCGACTGTGGCTCAAAGGCGCTGACCTCCGATCTGCTTGGCTTTGCCGATCATGGCCTTATCGAAGGCTATGAAGGGGCGCGCATCGTCTCGCTTTCGGAAGAACATGCGGTGGTCGATCTTTCGCAATGCACCACAGAATTCGCGCCTGTGGGCGCGATCGTCCACGTCATTCCAAACCATACCTGCGTGGTGAGCAACCTGTTCGATTATATGGTTTTTCATCGCAATGGCCGTGTGACCCGCGTGGAAAAAGTCGCCGCGCGCGGAACTGTCTGGTGAACGGCGGGAGTTTCCCTGCCGGAAGCTCAAGCCTCTTTGTGAAATCCACGAAAAAGAGCGCGGTTTTCGCGCTCTTTTTTTCATTTCCACAAGGGCGGACACGATCATTCCTGCCCGACCCATAATCGCGAAACCATTGAGGCTCTTCATATTTTTGCTTTCAACGACAGCCCACAGCCCCAAACGTTTCCTGAAAATCAATTTCATCAATTTTCAACTGCGCACCGTGTGCATAGGGATTACCCGCAATTACGGTTGACAATATTGAGTTTACCCGCATTAATGAGAAAATAATTTACATGGAATGATAACAGGGCGAACATCCAGAAACTGATCCTATTTCCTTTTTACAACATGCTGCACCGCAAGCTTGTCCGGTTTCAGGCCATTTGCGCGTGATGCGGCTTCCCAACCCGGAAACCGGGTTCACCTGCCGGAGCGGACAGGAGAACATGGCAATTTCCATCTCATTCGCGGACTGTATCATTCGGATTTGAAACATGCGGATTTTCACGGCTTCTCTGGCAACCGAAACAAATACCTTCTCGCCTGTCCCCACAGACATGGATTCGTTCAAGGCTGCTTTTTATGCCGGGCCGGGACAGCATCCGGAAACGCCGACACTGTGTTCTTCGGTCGTGCCGATCCTGCGCCGCCGCGGCAAAGCCGAAG
This sequence comes from Falsochrobactrum shanghaiense, assembly GCF_003149535.1. Classification (GTDB taxonomy): domain Bacteria; phylum Pseudomonadota; class Alphaproteobacteria; order Rhizobiales; family Rhizobiaceae; genus Brucella; species Brucella shanghaiense. The sequence goes on from NZ_QGDB01000002.1 coordinate 765,769, forward strand.
GCTTCACGGTCATTGAGGGCACCTCGTGCTGGGCCGAGCCCGCCGGCCTCATCCAGCAACAGACCTATGAGACGTTGCGCGACACCATTCTTGACGAATTGAAGGCCGCCTTGCCGGTCGACGCGGTCATTCTCGGCCTTCACGGCGCCATGGTCGCACAGGGCTATGACGATCCAGAAGGCGACCTCCTGAGCCGGGTTCGCGAAATGGTCGGGCCGGAGGTGCTGATTGCCGCCGAGTTCGACCCGCACAGCCATCTGACCGCAAGACGGCTGGCCAATCTCGATCTCATGGCGGCATTTCTCGAATTTCCGCATACCGATTTCGAAGAACGCGGCGAGCATGTGGTCGATCTCGCATTGCGGACGCTGCGCGGCGAAATAAAGCCTTTAATATCGACTTTCGATTGCCGCATGATCACGATTTACCCGACCAGCCGCGAACCGATGCGTTCATTCGTCGACCGGCTGAAAGCCATGCAGGGCAAGAATGGCATCCTGTCGATTTCGGTCATTCATGGCTTCATGGCGGGCGACGTGCCGGATATGGGCACGCGCATCGTCGTGGTCAGCGATGGGAACAAGGTGGAAGGCGACCGGCTCGCGCAGGAACTGGGCCATGAACTTTACCATATGCGCAAACTGACCGCCATGCCGATGCTGGAGACGGAAGCTGGGCTCGACCGGGTTCTGGCCATACGCGAACAGAACCCTTCCCTCCCCGTCGTGATTTCCGACATATGGGACAATCCGGGCGGCGGCGTGGCGGGTGACGCGACCTATATTCTGCGCCGCATGATGGAGCGCGGAATGGACAATTTCGCGGTTGCCACCATCTGGGATCCGGTGGCCGTTTCCTTCTGCCATGCGGCGGGAGAAGGCGCGGAGCTTGAAATTCGTATTGGCGGAAAATCCTCATGGCAGGGCGGCGAACCGCTCGACATGCGGGTGACGATCCGCAAGGTGGTGGAGGCAGGCTGGCAGAGTTTCCGCAACAGCCGCGTCAATCTAGGCCGCGTGGCGGTCATCCGGCCCATCGGTACGCAGATCGACATTATTCTCATCACGAGCCGTTCGCAGACTTACGAACCGGATATTTTTTCCAATCTCGACATTGATTTTGCAGCCAGGGATGTGCTGCTCGTCAAATCGACCAATCATTTCCAGGCGGGCTTTCAACCGATCTCCTCCGAGATCGTCTATATCGCCGCGCCGACATCCTATCCGACAAATCCAGCGGTTACGCCCTACCGGAAGGCAAGCCTTGAGCTTTGGCCGCGTGTGGCCGATCCGCTGGGACTGGATTAACAGCGCAGACTGTGGAGTGTCTGCTTTCAAGGGGAGTTGATATGAAAAAAGGTTTCTTGCTGGCTGCTGCAGGTGCGGCACTCATGTGTTCAAGCGCATTGGCGATGGCTCAGGCCTCCGACGGCGTGCTGACGATTGCAACCATCGGCGAGCCGCCCACGCTCGACGTGATGCAGACGCCGACCGACATCGTCCTGACGATCGATCAGCATATTTTCGAAACGCTTTATACCTATGATCAGCAATGGAAGTCGGTGCCGCTCCTTGCAGCCGACATGCCGACAATATCCGAAGACGGGCTGGAATACCGCATTCCCCTGCGTGAAGGCGTGAAATTCCACGATGGCAGCGATTTCGATTCAAAGGACGTGGTGGCCTCGCTCAAGCGCTGGACGGAAATCAATTCCAAAGGCAAGCAGGTCGCGGAAATCATTGAAAATATGAGCGAAGATGGCGACCATGCGGTAATCATCAAGCTCAAATCGCGTTATGCGCCGCTTCTTGCCACCCTTTCGCAAGCTTCCGTCATCATTCCATCGGAAACCGTGGAAGACACGCTGACGCAATTTATCGGAACCGGCCCTTATGCGCTGAAAGAACGCAAGCCCGACCAATATACCCAGCTTGTGCGTTTCGAGGATTATAAATCGCCCGAAGGCGAGCCGAGCAATTATGCGGGCAAGCGCGAAGCCATTGCAAAAGAGCTGCATTTCGTGCCGGTGCCGGACGCCAATACCCGTGTCGAGGGCCTGATTTCCGGTCAGTTCGATTTCGCAGATTCCCTGCCCGTCAGTGCTTATGAGCGTATCGAGGCCAGCGACAAGGCAAAGCCGGTTATCTTCGAGAATTCCGGCTGGGCATCGCTCAACATGAATATGAAGGAAGGTCCGCTCGTCAAAAAGGAACTGCGCCAGGCGGTGCAGGCAGCGCTCAATGCGTCCGACATGATGCTTGCAGCCTTTTCGGATGACCGTTTCTACACCGTCGATGGCTCGATCTTCCCCAATGGCTCCTTCTGGCATACGGAAGCCGGTGTTGCGCGTTATGGCGAGGGTGATCCTGAAGCTGCGGCAAAACTCCTTGAGGAAGCCGGCTATGACGGCACGCCCATTCGCCTGATGACCAGCCGCCAGTATGAATTCCACTACAAGATCGGTGAAGTAGCCAAGGCCTATCTGGAAGCGTCCGGCTTCAAGGTCGACTTGCAGGTGGTGGATTGGGCAACGCTGACGACGCGGCGCGCCGATCCCAAGGAATGGGATATTTTCATCACCCATTCCAACTTCCCCGGCGATCCGACGACCATCAATACCATCACGGACACCTATCCGGGCTGGTACGTCTCGGATCAGAAGGCCAAGGCCGTTGCCGACTATATGGAAGCGACGACCGACGAAGCCAAGCAGAAGGCGTGGGAAGGCATCCAGACCGTCATCTATGAGGATGCGCCGCTCTACAAGGTCGGCAATTTCAATGCGCTGACCGGATTGGCCAATTCGGTGGAAGGTTATACCCCGACCTATTGGCCGCATTTCTGGAATGTAACTCCGGCAAAGTGAGGCGCTGATATGCACAGGATCGCCCGGGCACTGTTACACCGTCTGCTAGGCATGGTTGTCGTGCTTGCTCTCGTGGTGACAGTCGTATTCGTCATTGTCCGGGTCACGCCCGGCGATCCGGCGGCAGTCATGCTCGGGTCCGACGCGACGCCGCAGGATATTGCAGACCTGCGCGCGCGAATGGGCCTCGACGCACCGCTTCTTGTACAATATGGCCAGTTCGTCCTGGGGATATTCCAGGGCGATCTGGGCCAGTCGATATTTCTCAACCAGCCTGTCACCCAGGCACTCGCCTCGCGTGCGGAGCCGACTTTTTTCCTCACGCTGTTCTCCATCCTGATTGCGGTGCTGATCGCGCTGCCGGTCGGTGTGCTTTCGGCGGTAAAACGCGGCACCTTGTTCGACCAGTCGGTCGTCACGCTGACCATGATTGCAGCGAGCGTGCCCAGCTTCTGGCTTGGATTGATACTCATTCAGGTTTTCGCCGTTCAATATGGCTGGCTTCCCGCATCCGGCTATGGCGGGCCTGATACAAGCTTTCTGGTGCGCATCCAGCATCTCATCCTGCCTGCCGGGGCGCTGGGCGTGGTCAATTCGGCCCTCATTACGCGCTTTACGCGAGCAGCCATGCTCGATGTGCTTGGCGACGATTATGTGCGCACCGCGCGCGCCAAGGGCGCCAGCGAAGCGCGCGTCATTCTCAAGCATGCGTTCAAGAATGCGCTCGTGCCGATCATCACCGTCATCGGCCTGTCGATCGCCATGCTGGTGGCCGGTGCTGTCGTCACCGAAACCGTGTTTGGCCTGCCGGGCATCGGCAATCTCGTCGTCTCGGCTGTATTGCGGCGCGACTATCCCGTTATTCAGGGAACATTGCTTGTCGTCGCAGCCATTTATGTCCTGATCAATTTTCTGGTCGATATGCTTTACATTCTGGTCGATCCGAGGGTACGCCTGTGACACTCGCTTCTCTCTCCATGCCCTTCGCAAGCAGCCTGCGCCGCCTGTTTGGCAATCGCGCCATTCTTCTTGGCGCACTCATTTTGCTGATCGTGGTGCTGGCAGCATTGCTTGCGCCATGGGTCTCGCCCTATGCGCCCAACAAGCTCTCCATCGTCAACAAGTTGCAGGAACCGTCCTGGGCCCATTTTTTCGGCACGGATGAATTCGGGCGCGATATTTTTTCACGCGCGATCTATGCCGGGCGCATATCGCTCCTCGTCAGCCTCGGCGTTGTCGTCATCTCGACGATCATCGGCGTCATTCTAGGAGTCGCAGCCGGATATTTCCGCAAGCTCGACACGCCGATTTCACGCCTGCTTGATGCCATGATGTCCTTTCCCGACATTCTGCTGGCCATCGCGCTGGTCGCAGCCCTCGGGCCATCGCTGATTACGGTGATTATCGCGCTTGGCATTACCTATGCGCCGCGTCTGGCGCGTATCGTGCGCGGCTCGACACTCGTTATTCGTGAAATGCCTTATATCGAGGCCGCCGTGTCGCTCGGCCTGCCGACATGGCAGATATTGCTGCGGCATGTGCTGCTCAATCTGGCATCCCCCATTCTGGTGCAGGCGACATTCGTCTTTGCCTCCGCCATGCTTGCCGAAGCAAGCCTCTCCTTCCTGGGCGTGGGTGTCTCGGCTGACATGCCGACCTGGGGGACGATGCTGGCATCGGGCCGCGAATATATGAACAATGCGCCGTGGCTGATGCTGTTTCCGGGTCTGGCGATCGTCTTTTCCGTTCTCTCGCTGCAACTTGTCGGTGACGGCCTGCGCGATCTCGTCGATCCGCGACTTGCGAAGGAAAGCTGATCATGACTGGTATTGGTGAAACCTCGCAGCCGGTATTGTCGGTTGAAAATCTAACGACCTCGTTCAAGACGGGAGATGACTGGCGCTCTATCATCCGTAATATCAGCTTTCATGTCGAGGCGGGCGAAACCGTTGCAATCGTCGGCGAAAGCGGATCGGGCAAAAGCGTGACCGCCCTTTCCACCATGCGACTGCTGCCCAGGGACAAGTCGAAATCCGAAGGGCGCATATTGCTCGACGGGCGCGACCTGCTTCAGATTTCGGAAAAGGAAATGCGCTCGGTGCGCGGCGGCTCCATAGGCATGATCTTTCAGGAGCCCATGACCTCGCTCAACCCGGTCTTTACGGTTGGAAACCAGCTGGCGGAAGCGCTTGTTCTCCATCAGAAACTAAGCTGGAAACAGGCGGAATCCGAAGCCTTGCGCCTTATGGAGCGCGTGCGTATTCCCGCCGCCAGAACGCGCCTGAACGAATATCCGCATAAATTTTCAGGCGGCATGCGCCAGCGCGTGATGATCGCCATGGCATTGGCCTGTCGGCCCAGGCTGCTGATCGCCGATGAGCCTACGACTGCGCTCGACGTCACCATTCAGGCGGAAATCCTGCATCTCATTCGTGAATTGCAGCGCGAAGAGAATATGGCGGTCCTGTTCATCACCCATGATATGGGTGTGGTTGCGGAAGTGGCCGACCGCACTGTCGTCATGTTTCGCGGCGACATGATTGAAACCGGACAAACGGAAGAAATTTTTGCAGCCCCCCGGGCCATCTATACAAAATCGCTTCTCGCATCCATTCCCCGGCTGGGAACGATGGGCGACGCGAAAGCGCCAAAGCATTTTCCGCATGTCGATCCCGAAACGGGCAACGCCACCGATGGCGCGGAGACAAAGCCGGTGCTGGCAGAGCGGGAGCCTATTCTCAAGGCTTCCAATATCGTGGTCCGGTTCGATCTGCCCCATGGCCGTATTCACGCCGTCGAAGACGTATCCTTCGATCTTCGCCCCGGTGAAACGCTTGCACTGGTAGGCGAATCGGGCTGCGGAAAATCAACCACCGGGCGTGCGATCATGCGGTTGCAGCAGCCGACTTCGGGCAATATCATCATTGACGGTGAAGATATAACCAGTCTTGGCGCCTCCGCCCTGCGAGCCATGCGCCGCAATACGCAGATGATTTTTCAGGATCCGTTTGCGTCGCTCAATCCGCGCATAAAGATCGGCGCTGCAATTGCCGAACCCATCCTTTCGCATAAGCTGATGGGCAAGGCACAGGCAAGGGATCGCGTCGCGGAACTGCTCGAACAGGTCGGGCTTTCGGCATTCATGGCCGATCGTTTTCCGCACGAATTTTCCGGCGGGCAGCGCCAGCGCATTTCCATTGCCCGTGCCCTTGCGCTCAATCCGAAACTGATCGTCGCGGACGAGGCGGTTTCCGCGCTCGACGTTTCCGTCAAGGCGCAGGTGGCCAATCTTCTGCTGGACTTGCAGGAACAGCACAATCTTGCCTATCTCTTCATCAGTCATGACATGGCGGTGGTGGAACGGCTGAGTCATCGGGTCGCGGTGATGTATCTGGGCGAAATTGTCGAGATCGGACCGCGGGAAGCGGTGTTCAACAACCCGCAGCATCCTTACACGAAGCGGCTGATTTCCGCCGTTCCCATTCCCGACCCGAAATTGCGCGGCCTTGCGCGGCCCAAATTGAGCACGGAGATCAAAAGCCCGCTGCGTCCGCTCGATTATGTCCCCGTCAAGCGCACTTATATCGAAGTGTCGCCGGGGCATTTCGTGCATGAAATTTCCGAGCAGGACGAGCGGCTTTCCGCAGCATGAACGACGATTTTATGCTATCGACGGCGCGTATCGAATGAAGGAGTTACCCATGAGCAATGAAAAACTGATCCGTTATGAAACCGCCGACAGCCAGGCAGGCGGCCAGCGCCGTCCCTTTGCCAAGGCCGTCCGCGCAGGCGATTTCGTCTATGTTTCCGGACAGGTTCCAACCGTCGATGGCGAAGTCGTAGCCGGCAATATCGTCGCCCAGACGGAGCAGGTCATTGCCAATATCAAGGACGTGCTGGCGCTGGTCGATTGCACCCTCGCCGATGTGGTGAAGGTCAATGCCTGGCTGGATGACGCCCGCGATTTTTCAAGCTTCAATGCCGTGTTTCAAAAACACTTCATCGACAATCCGCCCGCGCGCTCCACGGTGCAGTCACCGCTGATGATCGACGCCAGGGTGGAAATGGACGTGATCGCATACAAGCCTCTGGCGTAAGCTACGCACGACACAGCCTTGCAGCCAGAGCATCATGCGTCTGGCGGCAAGGCTGCCATATGGTCAGTTCGCGCCTGAAGGATCCTTTGGATAAGCCTTCCTGAACGCCTCCACGCCCGCAAGCTCTGCACCGATGCGGCGGATATTTGCAAATGGGCTCAGATCGACTTCCCAGCGCTGTGCATTATAGAGTTGCGGCGCAAGGCAAATATCGGCAAGCGTTATGCTGTCACCATGGCAGAAGCGCCCTGTGTCGGGATGGTCGAGCATCTTTTCCAGCGCACCAAATCCCAAAGCGATGAAATGTTGCTGCCAGCTTTTCATGCTTATATTGCCGTCTGAATTCTGCGCCGCATAGGAGCCGACGCGAAGATTGCAGACGGCATGGATTTCCATCGCCACCGCATAAGCCAGCGCACGCACGCGCGCCCGACCGGCAGCGTCCAATGGCAAGAAAACCGGCCCGCGCGTCTCGTCGAGATATTCAAGGATTGCAAGCGACTGCGTCAGCGATACGCCATCTATTTCAAGCGTCGGCACAAGACCTTGCGGATTGCGCGAAAGATTGGTCTCGCTGTGCTGCTGCCCCTCTACAAGATTAACGGCTTCCGATTCGTAAGGCAGATCGAGCAGATTGAGCGCGATACGAACTCTATAAGCGGCGGATGAACGCCAAAATTCATAAAATTTTGTCACTTAATATTCTCCCGGGCGATTTCATTCGCGCTTTGCAGGCCATCATTTACAGCGGTTTAACGACTTATTTACCATGTTCGTAAGAATATGGAGCCAGGAAATCATTGCAGCGGCGTATTCGTGAACGCCATCGCCCATCAACACGCGGACCGGACGCTCCGAGTGTTGAACCTATGTATCGCGCTTTCCGATTTCAGGCCGATGCAACGACTGTTTTATCGATGGAAAAGTGGCTCTCATGGCAAATTCCTTTTCGGCTTCCGGTTCACATTCCATAATAAATGAACTCAACGCCCTGCGGGAACGCCAGTCCGCATCGAACAGGACAGATGAACTGCGCCGCACCCTGAGCGAACTTCAAGAACGGCTGGCGCAATTCGACACTCCTTTCGATCCATCGACCGAAAACACGAGCTATGGGGCCGATGAATCGTGGTTGCAGCCGGACGAATATTTCACGCGCCTCGATGAAACCACGGCTTCAGGCCGCAGTCCTCATTCGCACCACGATGAAGCGATCCGGCTGGAGCGGATCGAAAAGCAATTGAGCGAACTGGGCATGCAGCTTGATGCGTCTTTGGCCGGGCAGAACTTCGACATCCTGCTTCGCCGCCTTGACGATCTCTCGCAGCGCGTCGATGCGCTCAATATGACCGCTGACCTGCCCCAGCAGATGATTGCGCCGCTCACCCGTCAACTCGGCTTGCTCGCGCAGCATCTGGGCAAACTCATCGATAATCCGCGCCAGTCCGATTATGCCGCGCTCGACACTCGTCTTGAGCAGATCGGCGACCGGCTCGCCGCTATGGAAAAGCAGGCAGAGGAAGCCGGTCCCGCCGTTCTCGATAAAATGAACGAGCATTTTGCGGCGCTGACCCGCAGGCTCGATGCACAATTCTCGAACCATCGCGCCGACCACGAGGCGATCCATAATCTGGAAAGCCAGATTGCCATGATCGCACAGCATCTGGCGCAGCCGTCTCCCGAACTCGTGGCACTCGAGCCGCGCCTCGATACAATCGAACGGGCGCTGGCTTCCGGTCGGGAAGCCGTTTTCGATGTGGCGCGTGAAGCTGCCGAAAGCGCCATCGCCCGCTTGAGCGAACGCGGATCGCAGAACGACAGCGCCTTGGCCCGTCAGCTTTCCCATGACATCAGCTCGCTTGAAAGCCTTGCGCGCGCAGCAGAAGAACGCAACGGCAAGTCCTTCGAGGCGGTGCATGAGGCACTTGTCAAGGTCGTGGACCGCCTGACGCATCTTGAGCAGCATTTGCACCGCAAGCCGCCGGTTACGGGCAATCTTCCAGCCGCAGCACCACGCGCGGTCGCCAGCCCAACTCCCCTGCCAGCCGACAAGAAAAGCAGGATGAGAGCCGAATATCCGCAGCTCGATGAGGCACTCGGCCAACTCAGGCCGAAGGTGGCCAGTGAGCCTGCGCCCGTGCCGTCGGTCGCCTCGCCCCAGCCCGATAGTGACAGCGTGCTTGATCTTAACACGATCATGCGCCGTGTCCGTGAAGAACGCAGCCAGCAGGAAGCGGGCGAAAAGCAGACCGAACGTAAGGCCGATCTTATTTCTGCCGCGCGCCGCGCCGCGCAGCAGGCCGCCGAGGAATCAAAACAGCTCGAAGAAGCTTTGACCAAAGGCATCGAAGGCGACAAAGGCCCGCGAAGCAGCTTTTTTCACCGCCAGCGCAAATCGATCCTGATGGGCATTGGCGCGGTCATGATCGCCATAGCCGGTTTACAGATCGGCCCTGCATTTTTGCATTCCCGCGAGCAGGAAGTTGACCCGGAAGTCACCGCATCAATCCCGGAAGCGGCCCACGAGCCTGCTGCTCCCGTCGAGGCGCAAATGCAGGAACTGCCGCAAATGCCGGAGGCCATTGCCCCTGCCCCGCAGATCACCGAGCCGCGTGCTGAAAGCCTGCACAAAAGCCCGGTTTCGGCGACATCGACGAGCGACATGGATGAAGCCCAGGCCGGTGAGAGTGAACAACCCGCAACCAGGCCGGAAGCAGTACATCTCGATATTCCGCAAGATATAGGCTCGCAGGCATTGCGCGATGCCGCATCCGGGGGCGATGCCCGTGCGCTGTTTGCAATCGGCACGCGCTATATGGAAGGTCAGGGCGTAACCGCCGATTACGCGCAGGCCGCACAATGGTATGAACAGGCGGCAGCGCAGAATTTCGCCCCGGCGCAATATCGCCTTGGCAATTTCAATGAAAAAGGCCTTGGCATGCCCCGCGACATCGGCAAGGCAAAGGACTGGTATCAGCTTGCAGCAAAACAGGGCAACGCCAGCGCCATGCATAATCTCGCCGTGCTTTATGCTTCGGGCGCCAATGGTTCGCCCGATAATGCAGCGGCGGTACGCTGGTTTACCGAAGCCGCGGAACTGGGCGTGCGCGACAGCCAGTATAATCTGGGCATATTGGCCGCGAAGGGCCTCGGAATGCCGGTCAGCCTTGAAGAAAGCTACAAGTGGTTCGCCCTTGCCGCCAATTCCGGCGACAAGGATTCAGCGCAAAAACGCGATCAGATCGAAGTCGTACTCACACCGATACAGCGTGAGCGTGCCGAGGGCGCAGTGACGCTCTGGAAGGCAAAGCCTTTGAATGAAGCGGCCAATTCTCTCGACGTCCCGGCAGACTGGTCGGAAAATGCGCGCGTAACTGAGGCTCCGGCAGATATGAAAAAGGCGGTGCGCAATATTCAGCTCATTCTCCAGAAGAATGGTTATGATGTCGGCGGTGCGGATGGCATCATGGGCAGCCGGACGCGCAATGCCATTGCCGCGATCCAGAAGGCGAACGGCCAGAACCCGACAGGCGAAGTCGACCAGAAACTCGTGCAACTGCTTCTGAAGATGAATGGCTAAAGCATGTCGCCCGAAAGTGGGAACCGGTTTCGGGATAACGACATGCGTTAAAACAACAACTTAAAGCGCATCCCGAAAAGTGTGAAACGGTTTTAGGAAAAGATGCGCGTTAAAACAACAAAAGCGTAAGGAGCGAATCTGAAAGATCGCGGCAGGCAAGACAAGCATTCCAGCAAAAGCGCATAGCGCTTTTGTGCAAATTTTCCAATTTTTCAGCTAGTGGATTATTGCAGGAAAGTTACACAGTTTCCACATGGTAACTCTATTTCCAATCAGGGTTTGACTTCGCCGCCTCGAAAGCGCAAGACCGTATGGACAGACCTTGCGGCCCGGCGCAGCCGCAAGCGGCTGCGTGTCATGCGTTGTACAACCGGGTTCGGAATTGGGTATTTACCTTCCCATTGCAGAATTGTCGGTCAACATGCTGGTTCTGCTTGGCATGGGCGCTGCCGTGGGGTTTCTTTCCGGGCTTTTCGGCGTCGGCGGCGGCTTTCTCATCACACCCCTACTGATATTTTATAACATTCCGCCAGCAATTGCCGTTGCGACCGGCGCCAATCAGGTCATCGCCTCCTCGGTTTCAGGTGCGCTTGCGCATTTCAAACGCCGCACGCTCGACATCAAGCTGGGACTGTTCCTTGTTGCCGGCGGCCTTCTGGGCTCTCTCTTCGGCATATTCGTCTTTTCGTGGCTGCGCGATCTCGGCCAGCTCGATCTGATCGTCTCCATCCTCTATGTCTTCTTTCTGGGCACTGTCGGCGGGCTGATGCTGATCGAAAGCCTGCGTGCCCTGCGTCGCAGCAAAAAGGGGCAAGCCAGCGCCGCACGACGTTCCGGTCAGCATACCTGGATTCACAAACTGCCCTTCAAGATGCGCTTTCGCACTTCGACCATCTATGTCAGCATCATTCCAGTGCTCGGCATCGGCTTTTTCATCGGCCTTCTTTCCTCGGTCATGGGCGTCGGCGGCGGTTTCATCATGGTTCCGGCGCTGATCTATCTGCTGCATGTTCCCACCAATGTCGTGGTGGGAACCTCCCTGTTCCAGATTACCTTTGTCACTGCCTTCACAACCGTCTTGCAGGCGACCGCCAACCAGTCGATCGATATTGTGCTGGCTTTTCTGCTGATGCTGGGGGGCGTTATCGGTGCGCAATATGGCGCACGCGCGGGCCAGAAGCTGCGCGGCGAGCAATTGCGACTGCTGCTGGCGCTTCTGGTTCTTGCCGTGGGATTGCGCCTTGCCTTCGGCCTGTTCGTGCGGCCCGACAACCTGTTTTCCATATCGCTTGCGGATATGTGACATGAGCAAGCGCGCACTCATATCCTTAACGGCGCTCTGCCTTTCCGCCCTGCCAGCCGCCACGCAGATCAATTCCAGCGGCGACAGCAACGGCATGCCGCAATTGCAGAACCCTGCTGAGGAATCCATCGAGATCGGCCTTTCGACCGAAACCATCGCCATCACTTCGAATTATGGCGGCACCCGGCTGACGATTTTCGGCGCGCTCGACAATGCCGATCCGCTCATCCAGCGGCAGGGCCGCTATGACATCATCGTCGTGCTGCAAGGCCCCTCTCGCGATCTGGTCGTGCGCAAGAAAGAGCGCTATCTCGGCGTGTGGGTCAATGCGGATTCAGAGACCTTTATGGGCGTCCCGCTGTCTTATTCATTGGCATCCACACGTAATTTGCAGGATATTGCGGACGAAAAGACGTTTCGCCAGCTCTCGGTGGGGGTGAACAATTTCTATCTGGTGCCCGAAGACCCGTCGACCCTCTCGGGAAATATTCCCGCTTTCGCCGACGAGCTGCGCGCCATAAAAATTCGTCAGGGTCTCTATAGCCAGTCTATCGGCGGCGTCGAATTCGTATCGCGCACGCTGTTTCGCGCCACACTGAACCTATCAGCCAATGTACCGGTCGGACGGCACCGCGCACGCGCGCTGCTGTTTCGCCATGGCGTATTTCTGCGCGAGGCCAATGCCAGTCTCGAAATCGTCAAGGCTGGCCTTGAGCAAAGCATTTACGACGCAGCCCATAAGAACAGCCTGCTCTATGGCCTTTTCGCCGTTTTTCTGGCAATCACCACCGGCTGGCTGGGCCGCCTGCTTTTCCGCAAGGATTAGATCGTAACCACGACCTAGAGTGCATCCCGAAAAGTGTGAGACGGTTTTCAGAAAAGATGCGCGTTTAAACAAAAGCCTGAAGAACTCCGGCAAAGTCTCAACAGGGATAGCTTATTCGCCCGCCTGTACAGCCGTAACGCGAATGGCATAGATGTCGACGGGCTTTCCTTTGCCCTCAAGGTCCGAATTGATCATGATCTTACCCGCGCCATTGGCCTTTTGGTCAACCGGGAACTCCACATCGAAAAGAAAATCATTGATCGTGTCGCCAACATTATAACGCCGATTCCCGCAGTCACCCATAGCGGCGAAATCACAGCTCACCGACATTTGCGTGCTCTCTTCGCCTTCGCTGCGCGCCACAATGTCGAAAGTGGCCTTTTTGCCCGCCAATTGTGCAAGGACGCCCTCGCCCACATCGACGGTGATCGTATCTTCCGTCGCCGGAGACTGAATACGCGCGAAACTATTATTGCCCTCGTTCATGATTTCCACCTGCGCACGCCCCTGCACGGACACGCGCACTGCATCCTGCGGCGTGAAAATGGTAATCCATTCGCGCCCCTCCGGATCCTCGCCCTCCTTGACCGGCGCAAGACTGCTATCGGCATGCAGCGGCGAAGAGGACCCGCGCGTGAAATCGGCAAAACTATTGTACAATGAATAGCCGACCATGCCTGCCACAATCAGCACCAAAGCCGGAATGCCGTAAGTGTAAAATGGCGAATGCCGCTTTTTCGAACGCTTGCGACGGCGCGTATCCGTGTCATAGCCCGGCTGCGTGCCGCGACCGCTCTTGTCCGCAGCCGGGCGAATATCCTCTGCCGCCAGCACCGGACCGGCTCCAGAATCAGCCGTTCTCAGAACGGGATCGATCATATCTGGCGCATCGAGCGAGGGCTCGTGCTGGCGTGGAGTCTCCCGCCGGGGCGAGAATTCCTGCTCAATGCGCGAGATCGCCTCCTTGAGCTTCTCGCGCCGATGCGTCTTCTGCTCGGCATTCAATGCCGTATTCGTTGCAAGCGCGCGTTCATGCGCGCCCCAGGCAGCTTCATAAATGCGCTGGCGGGTCGCCGGGTTATGCGCCTCCGCTTTTGCAAATGCGTTCCTGATTGCGCGCTCGATGCTTTCCAAAAGGCCGATCTTCCCTCGTTCGCGTATTCTGGCTGCACCAGCATGGCGGCGCCAAAACCTTATCTCCGAATATCCTTAATTAAGACTCTGCGATATTCTTGTCTGAATCAAGATGTTTACCTGTTCAATCCATGGCTTGGCTAGCCAGTATGATTGGCAGCACCGGTCAAATATCGTCCTTTGAGCAGTTTTCCCCGGCCATTTAATACATGTCAGCTTATGATTTCATGACTAAAACGGCTCTGCCTGCTTCGTTTATACGTGGTTTTCTCATAAAACCCAGGCCCGTTCACAGGACATGCTTTCATAAGCGGGCTCCAACGACACCGGCCTGCCTGCCTGATTTCACCCTTGCCGCCGCCGCAACTCATCTTCAAGCGGAATTGCCGGAACCCCTTTGCTTTTCTATTTTACTATATTTTCAGACACATTGGAGTGGAACAATAAATCGGTCCAACAAGCTGATTTTCCAACAAGGGTGATTTCCATTTTTGCCGGAAATGCTCTATGACGTTTACGTAAAGATCATTAAACGGAGGACAGAATGGCATTGCCGGATATTTTGACAGGCAATTTGCGGATTCCGGTCGTCGGGGCACCCTTGTTTATCATTTCGCATCCGGCTTTGGTGCTCGCGCAATGCAAGGCGGGCATTATTGGCGCGTTTCCCTCACTCAATGCCCGACCCGAAGCCCAGCTCGATGAATGGCTGGCAGAAATTACCGAGGAGCTTGCCGCCTATAATACGGCCAATCCGCACCGTCCGGCTGCGCCTTTTGCGGTCAACCAGATTGTGCACCGCACCAACAGGCGGCTGGAACATGATCTGGAGCTTTGTGTAAAATACAAGGTCCCCATCGTCATTTCCTCTCTGGGGGCTGTACCAGAGGTCAATTCGGCCATCCATTCCTATGGCGGCATCGTCCTGCACGACACTATCAACAACCGCCATGCCAGATCGGCGATCCGCAAAGGCGCCGATGGCCTGATCGCAGTGGCGGCGGGCGCGGGCGGCCATGCCGGTACGCTATCGCCTTTCGCACTTATCCAGGAAATTCGCGCATGGTTCGATGGCCCGTTGCTGCTCTCCGGTGCGATTGCCAATGGCAACGCCATTCTTGCCGCACAGGCCATGGGTGCCGACCTTGCCTATATCGGCTCGCCCTTCATTGCGACGACCGAAGCCCGCGCGCCCGACGATTATAAGCAGATGATCATCGAATCTAATTCCGCCGACATCGTCTATTCAAATTATTTCACAGGCATAGCCGGCAATTATCTCAAGCCTTCCATTGCCAGATTCGGCCTAGACCCGGATAAACTGCCGGATGCAGATCCTTCCAAAATGGATTTTGCTGCAGCGCAGCCAGAAGGCGCGAAAGCCTGGAAAGATATATGGGGCTGCGGACAGGGGATTGCTGCGGTAGAGGAAATTCTGCCGACAGCCGATCTGGTCGACCGCCTCGCGCGCGAATATGCACAGGCACGCGAGAGGCTCTGCTCTTCCGGATAAGCCGGTACGGCAAGGGCAGCGTGTTCACGACAGGATAGGTTTGTTGCCATGAAGCCGTAAGTCTGCAAGCAAGATGAGAATTGTTCAATTTGGACCTTGCTTTCCCTCGTGCTTTTGGTTATCAGCGCACCGTCTGGTAACAAACCGGACAAACTTTCCAAGGGCTGCAACAGGCAGTTCTTCCGCCGCTTTAGCTCAGTTGGTAGAGCACATCATTCGTAATGATGGGGTCGCGTGTTCGAGTCACGCAAGCGGCACCAGTTAACTCACTGAAAATATTCACTTTTTCGATTTAAAGCCACTGCTCGACACGGTGTCCTAATGCCCCGATGCAGCATTAATCTCTGCGCAGGCTATTTGTAGCGCGCAAATTCGCGTGGCAACAGATTCACAATGTCAAAGAGCGAACCTGAAGACGTATTGAACGCAACTTTAATCCGAGCGCGCTTCAGGAGAAGTTGGTGATCGACAAAATTGCGGCTACTTATTTATCCGAAGCACTTTGTTTAACTAGAAATAACGCAACAATGAACACTGCTCGATGTGGGTTGATCCATATTGATACGGGAGAGTGAAACCGACATTTGGATAAGGTTCGAATATCGCCGTACAAAATATAAGGTGGCATTCACGGCGAATCTCGATAAGTTACGACTGTAACGGGGGCAAGTGGGGGGATACAGTATGCGCTATTTCGCGCATTCGGTAGAACTTTCGGATAAAAACGATTGGCAAACGCTGCGAGATCATCTTCTCGCTGTCGCTGAACTGGCCGCAAAAATGGCCGCGCCTTTGGGGTTGGAAAAAGCCGCACTTCTTGCGGGGCTATTTCACGATCTCGGTAAATACACTGCTGCTTTCCAGAGGCGACTGGACGGAAGCGGCCCATCGGTTGACCATTCAACCGCCGGCGCGCATCTGATGCTCAGCGATTTCGTGAGCGGGCAAGACAACAAGGCCATCGCCGAATTGATCGCATATTGCATCGCCGGCCATCATGCCGGACTGCCGGATCGTCACACGGACAATGTGTCCTGCCTCAATCTCCGGCTGAAGCGGCAACTCGAACCGTTGGACGATATTTGGAAGCAAGAGCTGTTTGCGGACACGAAGGGCCTCATGCCTGCCTTTGCCGCGAATATCGGCAAGCCCGACAAGAAGCGCGCGCCCTTTCAACTTTCCATCATGACCCGGATGCTTTTTTCGTGTCTGGTGGATGCGGATTACAAGGACACTGAACATTTCTACCAGGCGCTCGAAGGCTTAAAGCCCGACCGCGACTGGCCTTTGCTCCAGGATTGCCTGCCAAATTTCCTTGCCCAATTCGACGCCTATATGGCGGCGAAAAGCAGAAGCGACACCGAACTCAATCGCCTGCGTGGCCATATCCTCGACCATGTCCGGTCAAACGCCACACAAGCGCCGGGCCTGTTCACACTGACCGTACCGACAGGCGGAGGCAAGACGCTAGCCTCGCTTGGCTTCGCATTGGACCATGCCAAAGCGCATGGCCATTCACGCATCATATACGCCATCCCCTTCACGTCGATCATCGACCAGACTGCGGCGATTTTCCGCGACATTCTGGGCTCGGAAAATGTGCTTGAGCACCATTCCGCAATCGATGAAGAAAAGACAGGCTCGAAGGCGCGAGAAGGCAAGAGCAAATTGCAATTGGCGATGGAGGACTGGTCCGCGCCCGCCGTCGTGACGACGAATGTGCAGCTTTTCGAAAGCCTTTTTGCCGCAAAAACTTCGCGGGCGCGCAAGCTCCACAATATAGCGAACAGCGTCATTATATTGGACGAAGCCCAGACGCTGCCGCGCGGATTGCTTATGCCGTGCCTGCGCATGCTGGATGAACTTGCGCTCAATTACGGTTGCAGCATCGTATTGTGTACGGCGACGCAGCCGGCCTTCGACCAGCGCAAGCTTGCCAACGGCCTTCCGCTGGAGGGACGCGAGCTTGCGCCCGATCCGCAAGCCCTTTCATCCGCACTTCGGCGCACTACAATCGTTCAGGCCGGAGAAATGAACAACGACGCGCTCGTCGCGGCTTTGCGGGATACGGAGCAAGCGCTTGTTATCGTCAACAGCCGCAAACATGCGCTGGAACTATGGCGGCAGACGAATGCGGAAGGTCTTTCCGGCCTCGTGCATCTGACCACGCGGCAATATGCAGCGCACCGAC
Organism: Falsochrobactrum shanghaiense; assembly: GCF_003149535.1. Taxonomy (GTDB): domain Bacteria; phylum Pseudomonadota; class Alphaproteobacteria; order Rhizobiales; family Rhizobiaceae; genus Brucella; species Brucella shanghaiense. Next base: position 783,279 of record NZ_QGDB01000002.1, read on the forward strand.
AGAAGATACTCGCCGATGTGCGTGAGCGGTTGAAAGCCGGAAAACCGTGCCGGGTCATCGCCACGAGCCTGATCGAAGCGGGCGTCGATGTCGACTTTCCGAAAGCCTGGCGGGCGGAAGCCGGGCTGGAACAGATCATTCAGGCTGCGGGCCGCGTAAACCGCGAGGGCCGGCGACCCGTAGAAGAAAGTATCGTCACTGTGTTTTCCGCGCCCGATTATCCGCCGCCCGCGGAGATCAAGGGGTTGATCGGCGATCTGGGACGCATGCGCAAGAATCACATCGATCTGCAATCGCTTGAGGCCATCGAGGACTATTTCGGCGAGGTCTATTGGCGGGTGGGCGCGGACGGGCGCGACCACAAGAAAATCCTCGATGATTTCCGCTTGGGGCCAGCAGGCACGGATTTCGCCTTCCGCACGGTGGCCGACAAATTTCGCATGATCGAAAGCGGCATGGAGCCTGTGATTATTCAAACAGATCCGGTTGCAAAAAACGCTGTTGGCAAACTTAAAGCTCAGGAAGCTTCGTCTGGCAGAATCGCGCGTGAGTTGCAGACTTATATTGTGCAAGTTCCGCCGAAGGCCCGCGATCTGTTAATCGATAACGGTCACGTCGCCTTCGTTTATCCGGACTTGCGGGGGGACCAGTTCGCAGTTTTGCAGAATTCGAGTCTCTATAAACCCGATGTTGGATTGCTATGGGAGGATGCGGACTATCTGGCGATAGAAAATTCGTTAATTTAGGAAATTAACTAGTAGCTGTCTTGAACTTTCTATCAAAGCACCTTACCTTATGGGAAGATGCTCGATGGAGGTTTCTATGCGATTGCCCCCACTCAAAGAACCGGAGTTCTGGTCTAACGTTGCCATTATAACCGTCTATGTCTTGGTTAAGTTGGTGCGATTGTGTAATAATCCTTGAGGCTCGCCTCGTCGCTCTCTTTTGATGGCGTGGATAGAAACAAGACTGCTACGAGTTGAAATATTAATGTTAAAAAGGGGCGAGCCACCATGCCCTATGGTGTGAAGTTAAAAATTTCTGGCGATTACGCCTGCTTCACCAGACCTGAACTCAAGGTCGAGCGTGTAAGCTATGACGTTCTGACGCCATCGGCGGCACGAGGCATTCTCGACGCAATCCACTGGAAACCGGCTATCCGCTGGATCATCGACGCGATCCATGTGCTTGAGCCGATCCGTTTTCAATCGATCCGCCGCAACGAAGTTGGCGGCAAGATACCGGCAAGCAAGGTCAAGAGCGCCATGAAGCGCGGCGATCTCGAAGGCCTGCAACTGCTGGTAGATGAAGATCGGCAACAGCGGGCTTCGACGGTGCTGGTCAAGCCCGCCTATATCATCGAAGCGCATTTCGAAATGACCGGAAAGGCGGGACCGGACGACAATGAGGGCAAGCATCTCGACACTTTCAACCGGCGCGCGGCACGCGGGCAATGCTTCCACCAGCCATGCCTCGGTACGCGAGAATTCGCTGCGCATTTTGAACTGCTCGACCCCCATGCACCTCTGCCTGTCGCGATAGACGAAACCCGCGACCTCGGACTTATGCTCTGGGACATCGACCATCAGGCGCAAGGAAAACCTGCGCTGTTTTTCCGCGCCAAGCTGGAAAGCGGCGTCATGAAGGTGCCCTCCCCTCATTCGGGGGAGATTCTGAGATGAGCATTCTCGCTTCACTGGTCAGGGCCTATGGGCGCCTGCCAGACGCCCCGCCGTTCGGCTATTCGATGGAAAAGATCGGTTTCATTATCGGTCTTAACGAAGACGGCAGCGTCGCCAGCGTGACCGATTTGCGCGATGGAACCGGCAAGAAGAAGCAGCCGCCGATGTTGCTGGTGCCGCAGCCGGTCAAGCGTACGGCTGGCATTGCACCGAATTTTCTGTGGGACAAGACATCCTATGTTCTTGGCGTTACAGCCGGTGAAGGCAAGCGTACAGCAGACGAACACGCCGCCTTCGTTAAACGACATGTGGAAGCTCTAGAGGGCACGCAGGATGCGGGACTTCGCGCACTCCTGCTCTTTCTGAAAAACTGGTCGCCCGAATATCTTCTGCCACCTGAATGGTCCGAGGATTTGAAGGACCAGAATGCTGTTTTTGCGCTGGAAAGTGAGCGGCGGCAACAGCTTTTGCATGAGCGTGAAGCAGCCGAACAGCTTTGGGAGAAGCAATCTTCGGCGGCGGACAAGTCGGCAAAGATTTGTCTTGTGACTGGAGAAACGGGTCCCGTTGCCCGTCTGCATCCCTCGGTCAAGGGCGTCTGGGGCGCGCAATCTTCCGGTGCGGCGCTTGTTTCCTTCAATCTCGACGCTTTCGCATCCTATGGTCACAAGCAGGGAAGCAACGCTCCCATATCGGAATTGGCAGCCGCTAAATATACAACCGTCCTCAATCACTTCCTCGAACGTGACAGCAGCCACCGCGTGCAGATCGGCGACACGTCGACCGTATTCTGGGCGGATGCATCGAATGTGGAAGCCGCGAACGCCGCTGAAAGCTTCTTCGCCGCCCTTATCGATGATAATGATAAGGCTGCGGACGAAGAAGCCACGAAGACGATCGGCATCCAGATCGAACGCATCCGCAGGGGCGACTCCTTAAGCGAAGTCGAGCCAAAGCTCGCCGACAAGGTCGATTTCTATGTTCTCGGGCTCGCGCCCAATGCGGCGCGGCTTTCGATCCGCTTCTTTTACGAGGGCAGTTTCCAGACGCTGACCAGGCGCTACCAGCGTTTCGTCTCGGAAATGCGCGTCGAGCCGCCGCCGCGCGACGATTACCCGCCGCTCTGGCGCTATCTGGTCGAACTGGCCGTGCTCCGCAAGCGGGAGAACGTGCCGCCTAATCTCGCCGGAGACTGGATGCGTTCGATCCTCGCCGGTACGAATTACCCGCTGACGCTTCTGTCCACCACGCTGATGCGTATCCGCGCCGATGGCGAGGTGAACGCCTTGCGGACCGGCATCCTCAAAGCTGTTCTGATGCGAAACTACAAGATGGAGGTTCCCGTGGCGCTCGATCCGGAGGAACGAAATAAAGGCTACCTGCTAGGCCGGCTTTTCGCGGTCTATGAAGAAATCCAGCGCGCCGCGCTTGGCAACAATGTCAATGCGACGATCAAGGACAAATTCTACGCATCCGCATCGGCCACGCCGCGCAAGGTCTTTTCGATGCTCGACGCCGGTTCGGCGAACCATCTGTCCAAAATCGGAAAGCAAAGCAAGGGCCGGCAGATCAATCTGGTGCGATTGCAGGAAGAGATCATGGATCTGATGGAGCCGGGAAAGGACCCGTACCCATCTTCTTTTTCGGCCAACGAGCAGGCTCTTTTCGGCCTTGGCTACCATCACCAGCACAGTGAATTCTTCAAATCGCGCAAGACCGCCGACACGACTGAAACCGGAGACAACGCCTGATGACCACGCTCGCCAACCGCTATGACTTCGTCCTCATCTTCGATGTCACCAACGGCAATCCCAATGGAGACCCCGACGCCGGCAATCTCCCGCGCCTCGACCCCGAAACCAATCACGGCCTTGTTTCCGACGTCAGCCTCAAGCGCAAGATCCGCAATTATGTCGAACTGGCCCGTGCAGGCCAGGAGGGCTTTCACATCTATGTGCAGGAAGGCGCGATCCTGAACGAAAAGCACCGCCAGGCCTATAAGGCGCTGCGCCCCGGCGACCAAAAAGTGGAAAAGGAGGCCAAGCTCAATCCAAAGGATGATGCGGAAGCCATCCAGTTGCGCGATTTCATGTGCCGGAATTTCTTCGACGTGCGCACATTTGGAGCAGTCATGTCGACCGGCATTAATGCCGGACAGGTCAAAGGCCCGGTGCAACTGACTTTCGCAAGCTCCGTCGAGCCGATCGTTCCGGTGGAAATCTCCATCACCCGCATGGCGGCGACCAACGAGGCAGAAAAGAAGCAGAAGACGGAAGGCGACGACGCGAATGAGCGGATCGATAATCGCACCATGGGCCGCAAGCATATCGTGCCCTACGGCCTCTATGTCGCGCATGGCTTTATCTCCGCCAAATTCGCCGAGCGCACCGGCTTTTCGGAAAGCGACCTCGATCTGCTTTTCGAGGCGCTGACGACCATGTTCGAGCATGACCGATCTGCCGCCCGCGGCGAGATGACGACGCGCAAGCTGATCGTGTTCAAACATGAAAATGCGCTCGGCAACGCGCCCGCCGGAAAGCTCTTCGAGCGCGTCGGCATCGGTCGCAATGTGGACGGAGAATTCCGCACCATTGACCAGCGTCTCGACAATCTGCCGCCGGCCCGCAAATTTTCCGACTACATGGTGACGATCGACCGCGACAATCTTCCCGAAGGCGTCGAGATCATGGAAAAGCTGTAAGCCATGCAGGGATCGGCAACCGATAGCGTTGGTGAAACAGAGCCGATCCCGCTCTCTGCGCTCCAGCACGCCGTCTACTGCATGCGGCAGGCGGCGCTGATTCATCTGGAGCGCGTCTGGGCTGAAAACCGCTTCACGGCCGAGGGGCAGGTGCTGCATCAGGTGGCCGACAAGGGTGGGATGCGTAAAGCACGCGGCGTGCGGCGCGTGATGGCGTTGCCGCTGGCCTCGAAACGGCTGAACATTACCGGCGTTGCCGACATTGTCGAGTTCCTGCCGGGTGATGATGGCGAAACGCCATACCCTGTGGAATACAAGCGCGGCAAGGCCAAGCTCCACCGCGCCGACGAGGTGCAACTCTGCGCACAGGCGCTTTGCCTTGAAGAAATGACAGGACGCCCGGTTGCGGAAGGCGCGCTTTTCTATGCGGAAACCAAGCGTCGGCTTAGCGTGCCCTTCGACGCTGAACTGCGCCTCCTGACAGAAGAAACGATCACGGCGCTGGCCGACGTCTTCGCAAACCGTCGCACGCCACCGCCGACCGTGCGCAAGGATCGTTGCCGCGCCTGCTCGCTGATCGAACTCTGCCGCCCGGATGCGGTCGCAAGGCCCGCCAAAGCGTGGCGCAGCCGCATGCTGGCGCGGCTGCTTGCGGATGATGGATCGCCATGAAAAAACTTCTCAATACCCTCTATGTCACCACGGAAAACGCCGCACTGCGCAAGGACGGCGAAAACCTCGTGGCTGAAGTCGAGGGAACGGAACGCGCCCGCGTTCCTCTTCATATGCTTGCTTCGGTCGCTTTGTTCGGAGCTATCTTCATCTCGCCTGCGCTGATGGCCGCCTGCGCTTCAGCAGGCATCACCATCGTGCTGCTCGACCGAAACGGCCGGTTTCAAGCTCGTGTCGAAGGCGCTGTCACTGGCAACGTTCTGCTGCGCCGTGCGCAATATCGTGCTTCCGACCAACCGGAGGAAATCGTCCGTTCGATCATCATAGGCAAGGTGGCAAACCAGCGTTCGGTCCTGATGCGGTCCTTGAGAGATTATGGTCAGGACTATTCCGATGAGGCGCGCGATGCGATTTCTTTTGTGACTGATCGTCTTGCTCGCATCCTACGCCGCGTCGAACTTTCCGATGACACGCTGGATCGGCTGCGCGGTTCCGAAGGCGAGGCGGCCAATCTTTATTTTTCCGTGTTTGATCATCTTATCCGCTCGCCGGACGTGGAAATGCGCTGGACGGCACGCTCACGTCGGCCACCACTCGATCCGGTCAATGCATTGCTTTCTTTCCTTTACACGCTACTGACTCATGATTGCCGCAGCGCCTGCGAGAGTGTCGGACTCGATCCAGCCGTCGGTTTCCTGCACCGCGACCGGCCAGGTCGTCCTTCGCTGGCGCTCGACCTCATGGAGGAAATGCGGCCGATTCTCGCCGATCGCCTGGCCCTGTCGCTCATAAATCGGCGACAGTTGCGTGCGAAAGATTTCGAGACGCGCGATGGCGGCGCAGTGATGATGTCCGATGAAGCGCGCAAAGTGGTACTGACGGCTTGGCAGGAGCGCAAAAAAGACGAACGAATCCATCCTTTCCTCGAAGAGAAAGCTCCGCTGGGCCTGACACCCTATCTGCAAGCGCAAATGCTCGCGCGCCATTTACGCGGCGATCTGGACGCCTATCCGCCCTGGCTTTGGAAATAGTTCTAGTGGGCGAACTGTGATCCAAATTCTCAAATCGGATAAATCGCTTCGGAAACGCTAAGCAAAAGCAATGGAAAGCCGGAATGCTAGTTCTAGTCACCTATGACGTCAATACGACTGAGGCGCGGGGCACCGCACGACTGCGCGCAGTAGCCAAAGCCTGCCGCGACTATGGGCAGCGTGTGCAGTTCTCCGTTTTCGAAATCGAAGTAGATCCGGCACAATGGGCGAAACTCAAGGCCCGACTTGAAAGCATCATCAAACCGGAATTCGACAGCCTACGTTACTACTATCTCGGCTCCAATTGGCAGAGACGGGTTGAACATGTCGGCGCCAAACCCGCCACGGACCTTGGCGGTACATTGATCGTCTGACGCAGAAGCAATATTGGCGAATATCGGTGCGAACCATAAGCGTGTCGCGAAATGCCGTCAGGTTCGCACTCGGTTAGCTCTTTGAAATCGTATAAGAATTTTAAATATCGGCCTCGCCGGAGCGATCGCTGTCACCACTTTTGTTATATGCGCGCAATTTTCTAACTTTTTTGTTCTGCGCCAATTGATTAGACAAGGACAGTGTCGCCTCCTACGCGGAGGCGTGGTTTGAATTAATGTGACACCGCAGGCTCTAGCGCAGCATATTGCGTGTCGCCTCCTACGCGGAGGCGTGGTTTGAATTTGATGGCAAGTGGTCAAACAATGGCACTGTTACGTGTCGCCTCCTACGCGGAGGCGTGGTTTGAAACCATATAGGCCATAGCTCAGATTTAGGCTGCCGGAGTCGCCTCCTACGCGGAGGCGTGGTTTGAAACATCGCGCCCAAACAAGTACCAACTGCAATTGTCTGTCGCCTCCTACGCGGAGGCGTGGTTTGAAACGGCGTTAGGTTATCCATTGGTGACACTGCTACCCTGTCGCCTCCTACGCGGAGGCGTGGTTTGAAACACCTTTACCCCGGACATATAAGGGGCGGCTGCGGTGTCGCCTCCTACGCGGAGGCGTGGTTTGAAACATCCAATCCACCGGATGACGGCTGAATGCGATTGGTCGCCTCCTACGCGGAGGCGTGGTTTGAAACTCCAGTCTTTATCTTTGATAGCTTAATTCTGAATGGTCGCCTCCTACGCGGAGGCGTGGTTTGAAACCCCTCCACCATAAAATAGGTGCTAAACTGCCGGTGTCGCCTCCTACGCGGAGGCGTGGTTTGAAACCAGAAGCCTGCATCGCCACTGTCTGCCAAAGTTGTCGCCTCCTACGCGGAGGCGTGGTTTGAAACCGGTAAACACGGATTACCCGGAATGGGCTTCCGGGTCGCCTCCTACGCGGAGGCGTGGTTTGAAACATTCATTTGGCAAAAGCAGCAACCCGATTACCGTAGTCGCCTCCTACGCGGAGGCGTGGTTTGAAACCATCTTGAGGGTAGCAACCTTCGCAGTCTTGGCGTCGCCTCCTACGCGGAGGCGTGGTTTGAAACACCATCAACCAGAGCCTTAAGCAATGCGCGATAGATGGTCGCCTCCTACGCGGAGGCGTGGTTTGAAACCACCATTGGCATTAGCTGCGCGGATGGCAGAGTTCGTCGCCTCCTACGCGGAGGCGTGGTTTGAAACAACCAAAGCCTCTCAATGAGAAGGCAGCCGAACTGTCGCCTCCTACGCGGAGGCGTGGTTTGAAACGATCAACGGCGCAGAAAGCCACGTGCCACTGCCCGTCGCCTCCTACGCGGAGGCGTGGTTTGAAACACCGCGCGGGATATTTTTAGCCTTTCGAATGGAAGTCGCCTCCTACGCGGAGGCGTGGTTTGAAACCGACAGATGTTGCGAATGACAGCTCTCGTATCCGAGTCGCCTCCTACGCGGAGGCGTGGTTTGAAACTTCTGTGGTGGCATAAGGGCCGTACTTCCACGGCGGTCGCCTCCTACGCGGAGGCGTGGTTTGAAACTCCTGCAATGGCACGATGTCAGCTGCTGGATGATGTCGCCTCCTACGCGGAGGCGTGGTTTGAAACGCCTGTACCTTGAGCACATCAATCGGATCGCAGCCCGTCGCCTCCTACGCGGAGGCGTGGTTTGAAACTCGGCCTGCATGGCATTGACCAGACGCGGTGGGAGTCGCCTCCTACGCGGAGGCGTGGTTTGAAACTTTGCACCAAGGATTTTTACGTCCAGGAGAGCGGGTCGCCTCCTACGCGGAGGCGTGGTTTGAAACATGCCCATGGCCGCCGTCATGCCGATGTCCTGAAGTCGCCTCCTACGCGGAGGCGTGGTTTGAAACCCGATCGGGACGCGCAGCATCGGATGGAAATCCAGGTCGCCTCCTACGCGGAGGCGTGGTTTGAAACAGTTCATCGAACATGAGAGCTTTCGTGCCGCCTGGTCGCCTCCTACGCGGAGGCGTGGTTTGAAACATGCGCGGCAACTTCCATCGCCACGTCATAGTCGTCGCCTCCTACGCGGAGGCGTGGTTTGAAACCACTGGTAGCGGTGCCAGTGCCCGCTGCTGCCCGTCGCCTCCTACGCGGAGGCGTGGTTTGAAACAACGAGCGCGTTGGCAACACCACCCTTCAGGATGGTCGCCTCCTACGCGGAGGCGTGGTTTGAAACACGGGTTTGGCTTAGGATAACCTCTTCGGTGTAGATGTCGCCTCCTACGCGGAGGCGTGGTTTGAAACACAGCAAGGTTGTGCGCACGATCATTCGCTTGCGCAGTCGCCTCCTACGCGGAGGCGTGGTTTGAAACGATGGGAAGGACAAGGTGGGCAACCTTCATGGCGTCGCCTCCTACGCGGAGGCGTGGTTTGAAACGTCATTGCTGCAACTGCTGTCGTCATGGTGTTTGTCGCCTCCTACGCGGAGGCGTGGTTTGAAACTGCATCTGCATGCGCGGTACATCACCGCCTTCGAGTCGCCTCCTACGCGGAGGCGTGGTTTGAAACAACCATGATTACCCCGTTGCAACGCCGCTCTCGCGTCGCCTCCTACGCGGAGGCGTGGTTTGAAACCGCGTACCGGTTTGCCCGCTCTTCCGCCTCTTGCGTCGCCTCCTACGCGGAGGCGTGGTTTGAAACACCAACAAATCGGCCCATCGATCAGCAGTGACGCGGTCGCCTCCTACGCGGAGGCGTGGTTTGAAACATCAATTTTCTGGATGCAATCACACATGGCCGCACGTCGCCTCCTACGCGGAGGCGTGGTTTGAAACACCTCTACGACCACGACATCGCCAGACTTCGGGGTCGCCTCCTACGCGGAGGCGTGGTTTGAAACAATTTCGATGAGGGAAATCATGACGGGTAAAGATCGTCGCCTCCTACGCGGAGGCGTGGTTTGAAACGATCAGAACCGCCATGAAATCGTCGGCCCGTTGTGTCGCCTCCTACGCGGAGGCGTGGTTTGAAACCGGTCTGGGGCGCGGGAATGCAAAAACGTCTGCTGTCGCCTCCTACGCGGAGGCGTGGTTTGAAACAATCTCTGCCTCAACTGATCCCACACGGTCACGCGTCGCCTCCTACGCGGAGGCGTGGTTTGAAACGCCGAAACCGCGCCCAGCATGTCGAGGCAATATTGTCGCCTCCTACGCGGAGGCGTGGTTTGAAACGTAGCGCTGGTTTTTATCATTTGTCGATCGACGGGGTCGCCTCCTACGCGGAGGCGTGGTTTGAAACATTGCCAAGTCCGTCTTTAACGACCAACAGCTTTTGTCGCCTCCTACGCGGAGGCGTGGTTTGAAACATCCTGTCGATCCCGGTATTCTTCATGGGTGAGGGTCGCCTCCTACGCGGAGGCGTGGTTTGAAACACGGTATCCAGTCCATCACAACGCCTCGCCTGCCTGTCGCCTCCTACGCGGAGGCGTGGTTTGAAACCACAACATCAATCCGTCGCATCGATGAACGCGCGGTCGCCTCCTACGCGGAGGCGTGGTTTGAAACCGAAGCTTTCGACAAGTTTGCCAGGCACGGTCTTGTCGCCTCCTACGCGGAGGCGTGGTTTGAAACTCCGATCACCCGGCGCATGAAATCCATCGCGGCCCTGTCGCCTCCTACGCGGAGGCGTGGTTTGAAACTTTGCCAGCGCCACGCCCGTTGTGTCACCCTCATGTCGCCTCCTACGCGGAGGCGTGGTTTGAAACTGATTTATGCGGTGTTCGCAATTATCGGATTTTTGTCGCCTCCTACGCGGAGGCGTGGTTTGAAACGCTTTCAACATTTTTCATGCGCTCATCGTAACGCGTCGCCTCCTACGCGGAGGCGTGGTTTGAAACGCGGCAACGACGCAAGATCCGCTGCCCGAAAATAGTCGCCTCCTACGCGGAGGCGTGGTTTGAAACATCCTTGTATTCGGCTTGTGCTTTCGGCGACATGTCGCCTCCTACGCGGAGGCGTGGTTTGAAACGGTATTGGCATGTGGTCCTGGCTCCGTTGTTCCGGTCGCCTCCTACGCGGAGGCGTGGTTTGAAACCAACTAACTCCTCCTGCTGGCAAGCCGGTCAGAAAGTCGCCTCCTACGCGGAGGCGTGGTTTGAAACGTGTATTTATCCCATAACCATTGCAACGTCCCGATCGTCGCCTCCTACGCGGAGGCGTGGTTTGAAACTTTGCCAGCGCCACGCCCGTTGTGTCACCCTCATGTCGCCTCCTACGCGGAGGCGTGGTTTGAAATTGGTGGCGTAGTGATGTAACCTCATTTTTCGATGCTTCGACCGCCAACGACAATCGCCGCTTCCGTCAGATTGATGCTTTATGCGCCGCCAGCTTTGCGATGAAGGCGGAAGCCGCCAAGGAAGCGGGGGCGCTTGGTTTCATAGCGCGGGCAATGGTGCAGGCGACCATGCCACACAGCAAGGCTGACGGTAATGAATTTACCTGCACCAATGGCGCGTACACACTAAGTATGCTTGCCCCGTCGCGCATCGGCCTTCCCTATGGCAGCATTCCGCGCCTTTTGTTGGTTATTTGACCACCGAGGCGGTGCAGCAGAAACAGCGGGAAATCGTCCTCGGTACAAGCCTTAGCCGCTTTATGTCGGAATTGGGATTGGACGCGGCGGGCGGACGTTGGGGTTCTATTCCACGCCTGCGCGATCAAGTGACACGCCTTATGGCGTGCTCGATCTCTTGTACATGGGAGAGCGAACACGCCCTTTCTATTGGAGAATATAAGTATCGCAGACAGTGCGAATTTATGGTGGAAGCCAAAATCGCCTGAACAGGGTGCTTTGTGGGAAAGCACGGTAACGCTTTCTGAAAAATTCTTCCGCGAAGTTACCGAAAACCCAATCCCGATTGACCTGCGCGCGCTCAGGACCGGACAGCACTTCTATCTTAGGTATGTGACTGGTCATAATGGGCACATTACTCCTAACACTTAACAAGTGGGAGATCGTGTCCGGGGATTTAGGGGGCCACTACAGCTGCTAATCAGGCGGACGTGCCCAACGAGCCGGGCCTTTACTGTTTCTTGGTGGATTTGCCTCCTGCGACTCTCCCACCTATTGGCTATCCCTTATACGTTGGAAGACCGACAGAACGCTGAGGAAGAGGTTCGCCGAATACCTCGCTGAGAAGAACGATCCCGGCGGTCGGAAGCGCATCCGCAAGATTTTAACCGTTTTTCACGGAGAATTGACGTTTTCTTGCGCGCCTTTCCCGGGCAATCCGCAGCAGCGCAGGGCGGCCGAGACGGAACTACATGATGCGCTAATGCCCCCGTACAGCGATATCGGGTTTAGCACCGGCGTGCACCAAAAAAGCAGGCTTTTCCATGAGCAATCTGTTATATCTCCCAGCGCTGCAAGGGTCCTTTGGTAACTGGACATACTACACCGCTCTTATCGAAATCTCCGACCTCGTAGAGCGGGTCGGATACGCGCGCCAGCTTCAACACAATGAACGGTTGAGCCAACTGATCCAGCGTCGTTTAGACGAGGACCGCCGCGCACGTGACATTTCTGAATATCTACTCACAACGGAAAGCCGTTTTTTTTAATTCTTTAGTTATTGGCGTCCTTGGCGGCTCGCCCGAATGGCACCCATTCGATCTCAACTCTGATCACAAGGAACATGGTCTGGGGCCCGTCATTTAGAAGTGGTTCGGGAAATCTGGACAGCGGAGATAAGTGGAATTTCTGCCTGACTTCGGCTTAGATGCCGGGAACA
>NZ_QGDB01000020.1 GCF_003149535.1 Falsochrobactrum shanghaiense
GGCTGACCGATATCACTGAATTCCAAATCCCGGCTGGCAAGGTGTATCTCTCACCCATCATCGACTGTTTCGATGGTCTGTGGAGTGCTCCCCATTTCACCGGACAGGTCGGCTAGTTTGATTTAGCCCTGATGAACTGCCGAGGGGAAGCCGTCTTGAGCGCGGAATGAGGATGTATTTCGTTGTAATCTTCGATCCATCCGTGGATGAGCCGGAGCGCAGTTTCGGCGTCCGGTAGGGCTGATATGCGGATATAATCCCGCTTCAGGGTTTTGACGAATGCTTCTGACATGCCGTTCGACTGGGGGCTGGCGACCGGCGTGAAGCAGGGCATCAGATTGAGCGCTTGGGCAAACAACCTCGTGTCCCGCGCTGTATAGGCTGAGCCATTGTCGGAGAGATGCTCGATAGCATGCGGAGCTCGCGTTGCTCCGAAGCGTGTCTCGACCGCCTCCAGCATCATGTCGCGCACGTCGGAGCCGGAGATCCCCGCATTGGCGACTACCGTCCAGGCAATGATCTCCCGGTCGAAGGCGTCGATGATGAAAGCGAGACGAATGACCTCGCCATTCCAGCAGCTGAACTCCAGCCCATCTGAGCACCAGCGCAGGTTCGAGCGCATGACCATGACCTTGCCGTCGTGAATGCGGCCTTTGCGAACGGCCGTATGCTTCTCCAGCAACATGCCGTGGTTGCCCATGATGCGATGGACCCGTTTGGCGTTAACGACAGGCTTATCGGCGGCTCGCCTCTCGCGATTGAGGAGCGCGGCGATCCGCCGATAGCCATAGGTTGGCCTCTCATCTACCAGCCTGCGGATGACGGGCAGGAGCTCCGCATCCTCGGCCTTATGATAGGACCCGCGCGGCTTTGATCTACCTTTCAACCGCTCGATGAGGTTGGAACGGGAGACGCCCAAAGTTTCGGCGACAGCCTTCATCGGGAACCGTCCTTCGGCAACAAGATCGGCCGCGATATCCGTTTATGGAATGGCCCGCCCCTATCCCCAGCGTCTGTTATGATGCTGTGGTGCGAAAAAAGAAAGGAACGGGCCTATGAGCATAATGATCCTTGGAATTGATCTGGGCAAGAACTCTTGCTGCGTGGTTGGTGTCGACGCTACCGGCGCAATAGTTACAAGTCGAACGATGCGTCGCCAGACACTGATTGATTACGTAACGAAACTCCCCGCCTGCATAGTTGCTATGGAAGCTTGCTGCGGAGCTCATCATCTGGGCCGCTTGTTTACGGGACGAGGTCACGAGGTCCGGCTGATGTCGCCGGAATATGTTCGCCCGTATATCAAAGCCCAGAAAAATGATGATCGGGATGCTGAGGGTATTGCCGAAGCTGCATCTCGACCGACGATGCGTTTCGTCGATCTGAAGAGCCAAGAGCAACTGGACATCCAGACACTGCATCGGGTGCGTTCTCGCCTTGTGGCAGAGCGAACAAACCTCATCAATCAGCTTCGCGCAATTCTGCTGGAACGCGGGGTGATCTTTCCTGCCGGGCGGCGGAAACTGGAACTCGGCGTGGACAGCATGCTAGCCGAAGATGTGAAATTATTATCGTCGCGAGTACAACAACTGGTTCGTGAATTACGCGCCGAGTGGCAAGAACTCGACACAAAGATCGGAGCATTGAATACTGAGCTTACCCAGTTGGCACGCAATGATGCGGCCACGCGTAGACTGACGACTATCCCCGGTATAGGCGTACTCAATGCCACGGCTTTGGTCGCCGCTGTAGGTAATGCTAGCAGCTTTGCCAAAGCGCGCGATCTGGGTGCCTGGCTCGGACTGGTACCTCGACAGTACAGCACCGGCGGTAAACCCCGACTGCTTGGGATATCGAAACGTGGCAATACCTATTTACGCACTTTGCTCATCCATGGCGCTCGAGCGTCACTGCCATCGCTCTCAAAGAGTGATACGCCAACGGGCCGTTGGCTCAAGGCAATGATGGAGCGTGGTGTTCACCGCAACGTCATGGTTGTAGCGCTAGCAAACAAATTGGCGCGGATAGCATGGGCCGTTTTGCGTAAGGAAACAGGCTTTGATCGCAGTTGCCCTGCGGTAGCGTAATCAGACCGGCTAGGCAATAAGAACGCTTAGCCTATGAGGTTTGCAGGAAGGATCGTGAAGATGGCCTGACAGTCGAACGGCGTTTGGAAAGCCCGGTCAAAAAAATGGCATTAACTGCCGATCCGCTTATGGGGCTCTGAACGTGCGGATGTCCATCTTGGCCATGGGGGTGCTCATGAGACCGTATACGTTGACGCAGACTGATCAGAACATCGTAAAAATCCTATTGCAAACGGGGCGGGCCATACGTTTTTTGAGTCCGCTTTGGAAAGGGCTTCGCGGAGGATTTCGACCTCCATCGTCTTACGGCCGAGCATGCGCTCCAGCTCGCGGACGCGATCCTCCAGTTTCTTCACTTCCGAATTGCCGACAACCGGCTCGTCAGAATCCACGGCTGCAGCACCTCCCTCACTCAAGAGCCTGCGCCACCGGTAAAGCAGATTGGGCGCAACGCCATGGCGGCGAGCGGTAGACGATACCGTCTCGCCTGGTTCAAAACTCTGCTCAATGATCGTCAGCTTTTGCTCGGTTGTCCACCGCCTGCGGCGAACATCACCCGTCAGCAATTCAACGTGTCGATACTCGTTAGACATAAGCCTGTCCTCAAGCCTGTGCTTGAGCCTTTCTGCTTATGCCGACCTGTCCGGTCGAAATGGGGGGCAGTTCAGGCCCAGGGTTTCAGCCCAGCGTTTCAATGTGCCATAACGCGTGATCTCGTAATGTTCGACCGCCTGTGCCGAGGATATCAAACCGGCGTCGAGGGCGGGACTATTCGCAAACTCCTCGATGATTTCCTCACCTTCAGCAATAATGCCTTCAATGGCGTCACAGGTCTTGCCCTGCGCACGCTTACCGAGAATCTCGAAGCATTGTTGCAGTCGTTCCACGTGTCCTTCGGTCTGTTCCCGGTGTTTTTCGAACGCGCTCTTCAGCTTTTCATCTGTGGCTGCACGGGACATCTTGGGAAGCGTTTTAAGAATCTTGCGCTCCGCATAGTAAATGTCCTTGAGCGTGTCATAGAAAAGATCGTCAAGATTACGCTGCTTGGTGCTGGCCATTTCCGGCTCCTCCTTATGGTTCTGAACTGTTCTTGTCGTGCCACTGAAAATTGCGACAACGGTGCACCCAACCCACCAGCAATAATTTTGTTTCGCACTGTCGCAAAAAAATCGAGACGGTCAGCTTAGTTCGGTCGGGGCTGCGTCGTGGAATGGAACGGCTGGGTGTCAGGACTTTGACTTATGCTCCGCCTTTCCCTTCTGTTTGGTAGAAGCCATTTCCTCGAGTTCCTTCTCGCTCATGGACTTGGCCATTTCCTTGCATGCTCCACGGAGCTCGCTTTTTGATTTATCCCCGCGCTTCGTAGCCACAGCCGCGCCAGCAGCCTGTTGCTGTGCTTTGGATTTTGCCGATATCTTCATCTCCTGGGACGGTTCGCCCGTTCCGAAGCGATCTTTGTTGAAAAAGGGTAATCTGATGTTTGAAGGGCGCTGTGGGAGTGTAGCACATGATGCTTCCTCCGTTGGGAATATCTGATGGGTAAACGAGCTTCCGAATCGGCTCGCAGACACTTTGTTCCATCATTAGACGCGAAACTTTGCGGTCTAGCAGCTGTGACGGACAAGTGAAAAGGAACATGACCAGCTCTTGGCGGTTAGCGAAACTCGCAATAGAGGAGTTTTTGATATGGTCCAGGCAAAGAAATGGTCAAGCGGCCAGTTTTCTGAACCAACATATTCAGGCGAGCCAGAATGTCAGCTCCTGTTCTATGGAACATACCGCGTTTTTGGGAGTTTTCCTGCATAACAAAGAGCGATGGAGCACGAGATGGGAGGACTCTTTTTCTGGATCGTACTGGTCGGGTTACCCCTGCTTCTTATTGGCGGCTTTCTCTATGCGCGTTATCTCAAGCACACGGGCGATACTAGCTCCAGCGAGGACGGCACCTGACCAAAGGAGCAGCCGATGGCCATGCGGGCAAACTGGAAGGGCCAGCTGAAAATTGATCAGCTTTTATGTCCGGTCGCGCTTTATACGGCAGCGTCCACATCGGAACGCGTTTCTTTTCATCTTCTCAATCGTAAAACCGGCAACAGGCTGAGCCGTGAATTCGTCGATAGCGATACAGGCAAGCCGGTGGCGCGAGAGGATCAGGTGAAGGGTTATGAAGTTTCCTCGGGCAATTATATCAGCTTCGCTCCGGAGGAAATAGCATCGGCTATACCCGAGAACGACAAGACCCTGAACGTGACGCGTTTCGTAAAATGCAATGAGATCGATGATGTCTATTTCGACCGGCCTTATTATCTTGCGCCGATCGGCGACGCGGAAAGTTTCGCGCTGCTACGGCAAGTCATGGAGGCGGAAAAGGTGGCGGCAATTGCCGAAGCCGTTTTGTTTCGACGGGCGCGCAAACTGCTTATCCGCTCTTATGATGGCGGGCTGATCGCGACCACGCTCAATTTCGATTATGAAGTGCGCTCTGCCGCCGAGGTTTTCGGCGAACTCCCGGCTTTTCAATTCGATAAGGAAATGCTGGCGCTCGCCACACATATTATCGAAACAAAGATGGGGACATTCGATCCGGCCGGTTTTGATGATCGCTATGATGCAGCACTTGCCGAACTCATAAAGGCGAAGATTGAAGGCAAGCCCTTGAAAAAACTGGTAGCGCACAGGACCGCAGAGGTCATCGATCTCAAGGAAGCGCTTCGTAAAAGCGCAAAGCTTGGTATTTTGAAGGGCAAATCCGCGGAAACGGGCAGGCGCAGCGCGAAAAGCCGAAAGGCGGGCTGATCATGCGACAGCCGCTTGATACTTATCACAAGAAGCGTGATTTCAGCCTGACCGGAGAGCCGCGTGGGCGCACTTTGCGCACAAAGGGAAATCTCTTTGTCGTGCAAAAACATGATGCACGCAGATTGCATTATGATTTTCGCCTGGAAATGGATGGCGTCCTCAAAAGCTGGGCTGTCACGCGCGGGCCGAGCCTTGTGCCCGATGAAAAGCGCCTTGCCGTGCATGTCGAAGATCATCCTCTGGAATATGCTGGTTTCGAAGGCACGATACCCAAGGGCGAATATGGCGGTGGCACGGTGATTGTCTGGGACAGGGGCCGCTGGAAGCCCGGGGGCGATCCGCACAAGCAATATGAAAAAGGCCATCTGGTCTTCGAACTGAAGGGCGAAAAACTCAAGGGACGCTGGCATCTGGTGCGTATGCATGGTAAGCTGGGTGAAAAGCGCGAAAACTGGCTGCTCATCAAGGGCGATGATGAATTTGCGAGAAATCGCCAGGATGCCGATATTCTCAATGAGCAACCGCAATCGGTGAAGAGCGGACGCGTAATCGCCGAAGTTGAACATGAAGAGCCGGGCTGGTCCTCCAAAACCGGGCCGATCCGCAAGAAAGCAACTGCAAAGAAGGCTCTGCCTGCAGCGGCGTCCTTTCCCGAGCAAGCCGTCAAATCGAAGATGCCGGATTTCATAGAGCCAGCACTTGCCACCCTTGTCGCGGATGCGCCGGAGGGGGTTCGCTGGATGCACGAAATCAAGTTCGACGGTTATCGCATTCAGGCGCATCTGGCTGACGGTAATGTGATGCTTTTTTCACGCGGCGGGCTAGATTGGACCAGCAAATTCGGGCAGGCCATCGTGGAAGACCTGCTCGCTACGGATGTGAAAACGGCGGTTTTCGATGGCGAAGTCGTGGTTGAAAATCAATCGGGCCTGTCGGACTTTTCGGCGCTGCAAAGTGATCTGGGCGAAGGGAGAACCGACCGTTTCGTTTATTACATCTTTGATCTTCTTTATTATGACGGTTGCGATCTTCGCGCCGTCCCGCTGTCGGACCGAAAAGTGCTGGCCAGAAAGCTCATTTCACAACCATCTGCGGCAGTGCGTTTCAGCGAGGGTTTTGAGGCGGCTGGCGAAGCGGTTTTGAAAAATGCCTGCGGGCTGGGGCTGGAAGGCATCGTCTCGAAACTCAAGGATGCAGCCTATAGTAATGGCCGCACCATGGACTGGCGCAAATCAAAATGCATTGGTCGGCAGGAGTTTGTCATTGCTGGTTTTGTACCCTCAAGCGCGACGCGTGGTGCGATCGGCTCGCTCGTTCTTGGCATTCATGACAAAAAGGGCCTGATCCCCGTCGGGCGGGTTGGCACCGGCTTTTCGGTCAGCAGCGCAAAGGAACTTTATAAACGACTCCATACCATGCGGCAGGAGGAAACCCCCTTTGCGGCGCCACTTACAGCGGATGAAAAGCGCGGAGTGAAATTCGTTGTGCCGGAACTTGTTGCGGAAATCGAGTTTCGCGCCTGGACGGCAGACAAAAGGCTGCGCCATGCCGCGTTTCGCGGCCTGCGTGACGATAAATCCGCTCAGGACGTCAAATGGGAGAAACAAGCTGTGCCTGCTATCACGTCTGATGTCGACACGCCTGAGACCGATGTAAAGCTTACCCATCCCGACAGGGTCTACTGGCCCAAGGAAGGCGTAACGAAACAGGGGCTTGCGGATTATTATGCCGAAATCTGGCCCCTTATCGAGCCTTTCATCATCAACCGGCCGCTTGCCTTGCTGCGCTGCCCCACGGGGATCGGGGGCGAGCATTTCTTCCAGAAACATGGATGGAAAGGGCTGAATGAGCATATTGTTGAAGTACAGGACCCATCTGACAAAGATGAGGAGCCCTTTATCAGTATAAAGGATTTCGATGGGCTGATCAGACTGGTGCAGGCGGCATCGCTCGAAATCCATCCTTGGGGTTCGACGCTCAAAAACTGGGAACTGCCCGACATGGTGACGATGGATCTTGATCCAGGGGAGGGGGTCGCCTGGCAGCGCGTCATTGAAGCGGCCTTTGAAACAAGGGAGCGGCTGGAAAAGCAGGGGCTTGCCGCCTTTGTCAAAACCTCTGGCGGGAAGGGATTGCATGTGGTGGTTCCGCTCAAACCCCGGGCCGACTGGCAAGCTGCAAAGACCTTCACCAAGGCCATTGCCGATCAGATGGCGGCCGACAGTCCTGAACGTTACGTCTCGACGATTTCCAAAGCGAAACGCAAGGGCAAAATCCTGATTGATTATCTGCGCAATCAGCGCGGCATGACGGCAGTGGCGCCCTATTCGCCGCGTGCGCGGCCGCGGGCCGCGGTGTCCATGCCGCTTGCATGGAACGAGTTGAGCCCGGCGATTGGTCCGGCGCATTTTACCGTTCTGAATGCCCCGACGCGATTGTCCGCGCTCGAAAGCGATCCCTGGCAGGATTTTCGCAAGGCGGAAGTCCCGCTGCAAAAAATGAAGGCAAAATAAATTCAGGAGGGTTTTTTCTCGCTTGCGAGGCTTTTGCGCAGCGCATCCATGATATTGACGACATTGCCCCCTGAAGGAGTTGCGACTTCGGTCTTGGGTCTGGCAGCCGGTTTGCGTTTCTTTTTGCGCGTTGCAATCATGGATTTGAGATTTTTCTGTACTGGATCTTGCAGCACGTCCGGATCCCAGCCTTCGGTGCGTTCCCTTATGAGTTCACGCATCATGGTGACCAGTTTCTTTTCCGGCTCGCTTTTTTCGATCTGCGCAAAATAATCATCGGGGTTGCGCACCTCATCGCCGAAACGCAATGTCCAAAGTATAATCCCCTTGCTGCGGGGTTCCAGCAAAACCGCCCTTTCGCGCCGATACATGACGAGCCGGGCGAGGCCGAAGACCTTGCTCTTTTCCATTGCCTCGCGAATAACGGCAAATGCTTCCTGCCCCACCTTGTCGGACGGGGTGAGATAATGCGGTTTGTCATACCAGATCCAGCCGATGCTGTCAGAGGGAATGAACTTGTCGATATCGATGGTTCGGGTGCTTTCCAGTGCGACAGACTCAAGCTCTTCATCCTCGAGAACGACGTAATCTCCCTCGGCCTTCTCGAAACCTTTCACCTGATCCTCATCGCGCACCGTCTTATACGTCATCGAATCCACATAGCGGCTGACGATGCGGTTGCCTGTTGTTTTATTGAGCATATGGAAACGAATCTTGTCGCTCTCGCTCGTCGCGGGCATAAGCTCGACAGCGCATGTGACGAGCGAAAGTTTAAGATAGCCCTTCCAGAAAGCGTGCGGCACGGCTTTTCCCTCGCAAGAAAAAGCATAACCGGGCTGGCATCAGATAGTTCCCAAAAGAGGGCAAACTGGAGGGGAAACGAACGCGGCAGACGATTTCTCTGGAAAAACAGAGAAAATATCCGCATCAGTTTAAGCAGAGTCCTTTGGCTTTCGATCAATCAGGGTGCTCTGTTGCCAAGGGCCCGGAGCTTTATCGGTACGGTGTGTGCAACCGGGCCAACAACAGGGGCGCTTTTTCCCTTCCAGCAACTCTTCACAGGTTCTCTGAATGCGTCGTTGTCGTGTGGAGGATTGTTTGGCATCCTCAACCCGGCAAATGAATTCGTTGCGCCCGAGAGGCGTCAGCTTTTCCCACAATGTGAACACATCTGGATTTGATCGGATGGCGGTTTCCAGATCTTCTTGAGCTTTGTGAACGGTGCCATGGGGAAATTTAGGAATAGCGTTCTCCCTTCACAGTCGTTGTCATATTATATCAAGTTAATCCAATTGCGGCGGGGCTATTGGCCTATGGCCATTGGGTTTAATTTACTATTCATGACATTTACGGCCATGCAGCGCAAAGCTCTTGCGTTGAAATGACCTCAAGTTGCTCGCTGAAACGCTTATGGCAAAGTGATAAAATGGCATCATGAGACTGATCGGAGGTGCTGCAAACGGCATCGCTCACGATGATGACCCGATAGCCTCGGTCAACTGCGCCCAATAAGCCGGCAAGGACACAAAGATCTGTTTCGGCACCGGTAATGACCAATGTATGTATTCTATTTCCTTGCAAATATCCTTGCAGCCTCCCTTCCGTCCAAGGGGAGTAGACGCTTTTGTCGAGAACGCGTGCAGGTGGAATAAATTCGCGCAGCGGAGGGGCCAGTTCAAGCAGCATCGGGTCGATATGTTCAAGCGTTAAATCGGCCCATTTATTATAGTAGCGCTTCCAGGCTCCTACAGCGTCCAGCGGCGATGCTGGGGGGATAAAACGGGTGAATATAGTCGATTGTGCATGGCGGCGGCATATTTCCACAACAGGAGGAATGATTAAGCGGAACCACGGAACGTTCCAGGGTGAATCTTCTCCAAAGAGATTTTGCATGTCGATGCATAAATGGAGAACGCCCGTCGTTAAAGGACCGTGAATAATCCCCTGTTGTTGCGGCATTGAATATTCCTGTTTGACGGACTGAACGAGCGCTTCCGACCGGGCCGGGATTTCTTTCTTTATAACAATCGATCAGGTTGTAGGTTCCCAAGACCTATAATTAAGCTATTGGAACCTTCAGGCCATCCTGCAAGTTTGTTTGAATATCAATCGGTCGGGCGCAAAGATGCAAATGCCCTGCTGTTTGTTAAAGCCGGTTTGAACATGACAGGAGAATCCGGCGCGGTTTGCTGTGAAGGAGGAGCCAATTGGAAGATCCCGTGATTGCTTTTGAAAGCATTCGTATGTGGATGGGCGAAGAACCTTTGTTATTCTTTGTCGAGATTATATTCCGCAGTGTTCTTTCCTATATTTATTGTTTTGCTCTCCTTCGCGTTTTAAGTGGACGGGCAGTAGCGCAAATGTCCTTGTTGGACTTTGTCCTCATTATTGCTCTGGGTTCAGCGGTGGGAGATGTTGCATTTTATGCCGATGTCCCGATCCTTCATGCCCTGATGGTGATAACGGTAATCATTACCATCACCAAATTGTTGGATCGGTGGATTCATAATTGGGCTCCGCTTAAATCGATATTCGATAATTCTCCTACGACATTGGTGCACGAGGGAATTATCAATCAAGCTGGCAGTTCCAGACGGGATATGAATGAAATGGAGGTTATGGAGCGCCTTCGGTTGCATGGAATCCGAAATCTGGGCGAGGTTGAATGGGCCTTTGTGGAAGCGAATGGTAATCTCAGCGTATTTCGATATCAAAGTCCCAAGCCCGGGTTGCTGATCGTACCTCCCCACGATTTGGTACCCCGCCGCCCAAACTTTCCTTCGCCTGCTGAAGATGAACCACATTGTTGTCTATGTTGTGGAATGGTTATTTCGCGCCCATCGCCTGACATACAGCACTGCCCCAATTGCAACGGAGCGAAGTGGACATTGCCGACCCTATCTGTCCCATCCTGACATACGCCGCGAGCGCTTCGGGGGTCCTTCTTTTGTCTCACCAAGCGCGCTCCATATACGGGGCGGGTGAAACACAGGACTAACTTCCCCGGTAAAAGTGATCACTATTACAAAATCTTTGCGGAACCTCGGTCGGTATGATGGGTTAGCGTCCATATCGTATGCCAACTGGTAATTCATGCAATCCCTAAAGGAAGAGAAATGGCACAGATCCATACACGAGGCCAGGTATCAAACTTCCACCTAACGAGAACTCAACCAAGCCAGGGATCCGATAAGGTAGCCCCAAAACGAGACCGCGAGGATAAAACTGAGCAAATCATATCGAACAATTTATATCCGCAGCGCCTGCGGACCGTAACGTCAAGCCAGCCCGCTGCCCACACGCTTGACCCTGCGGCCATATTATTCATCGTCACATCATTGCATCAACACGACGCGATGTCTCGTAAAGATGCGACAATTCAAGACGCCGCTTTACAACCAGACGATCTTGTTGCCATGATTCCTGCGTTGCGTGCTTTTGCCCGTTCGTTTTACCGCGACAAAGAAGACGCGGAAGATCTGGTTCAGGAGACTTTATTAAAAGCATTGGCAAACCGACAGAAATATATACCATTCTCTCCGCTCAAATCCTGGTTATTTACCATTATGCGCAATACATTTTGCACAAATTATCGCGTGCAGCAGCGGGAAATACCCGGTCTGGGAGAACATTTTACAGCGACCGTTAATGCTTCACAGGAGGTGGCAATGGAAGCAAAGGATGTAGAGATTGCTCTACGATCTCTGTCCGTCAAATATCGAAATGTCCTTTCGCTTGTTGTGCTGGAAGGAAAAAGCTATGAATTGACTGCACAACTTTGTGGTTGCTCGATTGGAACAGTAAAAAGTCGGCTGCATCGTGCGCGCCGTAAATTGAGTACATTGATTGAGGGGATATGAAATTATTTTTGCTGCACCGAAATCAAAGTTTTCATAATATTCTTTAAAAAATAGCCTTAACTCACAGAGTACCTTGTTTTTCATTGCAAACCATGGCCAAATAACGGGTATGGCCCAATCATATAATAATAGAAAGAGCTTATTCGTTGACCGGAAAATTCTGGTCTTTGAAGCTCTCTTTTTACTCTCGCAAGAGGCCCAAAATAAGCTTGTGAAAATGGGAGCGACGGTGTTGGGACCGGTCAATACCATACAGGGCGCGCTTGATTTTCTCGAAAGAGCTAATATTGATGGCGTGATAATCGATATATCGCTTGATATTAATCAGGTGTTGCCACTCATAACAAAACTTGATGATATATCTGTGCCTTTTATATTTGCTTTTTCAAACAATCCGCACCTCGATACAACAGATTTTTCCGGTTTTGTGTTGAGTAATCGGGAGAGCGATTTAACGACAATCGCGGAAGCACTTTTTTTGTGTTCTAATATGGACCATTAAATATCCCATCAATTTTGGAAAGCGTAGACTTGCCTCTGCGGTTATAAGAGGTGGTTCGGTTTGTCTGAACAGTTTCGGGCGTTTCGTTAAGTGGATTTCCGCCGCGATTATGCCGCCACCATC
>NZ_QGDB01000021.1 GCF_003149535.1 Falsochrobactrum shanghaiense
GCAACTGCTCGCATCCGGTCTTCGTAGGAATACATGAACTACCTCCCTGATAGTCCAAGTTTTCGTCCGCACCCCCACCGGGTCACTTCTCAGCGACAATCAACAAGGACACTCGCTTGGCCGAATAGCCACCATTGGCGTTGAAGCGGGTCCGTTCTGCCGTGGCCATACAGCTGCTTCAGGTGCAGGCCAATATTGCAGATACATCGCAGGAACGTCGTGAACAGATAAGCGTTTGTTAACTTCGAAACGTCAAGCACATGTATCCACTTGGCACGTTCCAGGAATCCATCATTGTTCATGTCGATCAGACGATTGAGCAGCATGGTGAATGAGCTTTGGTGCGCACCTGCAAAAGCCCAGCCTTCAAGGTCGTAGCCCTTCACCGCATCGTACCACGCTTTGCTTTCGTGCTCGTTTCGGCCTTGAATGACATTAAGTAAGTTCGTCGCTCCTAGCGTTCTATGGTTTTTGAAATACTTCTGATTGATGAGAGATTGTTGTAGGCTGCCGATGTAAGCAGACTCATATTGAACCGAGACACCCGCTTGCCCTCATTTCCGAGAACAGTAGCTGGCTGATTGAAAAGCCCCCTGCCCTTGCCTTTTGTGTCAGCGATCGCAGATAACCGCCGGGCGAGTTAATGGTTGCCAGTTTCTGCAAAATCCAGGCAATTGCTGTCGATGCGGTTTCCGCCCCCATGAAACTGACTGCTTCCTGATAGGCTGACCGACTAATCCCAAGGAAACCCGAGACAATTCGTGAGGCATCGTGAAGCTCTCGCCATGTGCTGATGCCGTTTGCGCCATACTCGCGAATATCGGGACATGTCCGAAGTACCTGATCGAGAGAAAGGGAAGCAGAATCCGGAACAGACGGATTGCTTTCCAAGCAGACTGGTGCTGTCGGTTCCGAACAAGGCTCTTTCAAATCAATCTTTTTACCGTTTTGAGATTCAAAAAGGGATTCTGGCAGGGATTCAATATGCTGCCGCTCAATTTGAGCGACGCTGCCGCTCATTTCCGGAACAATCTCTATATTTTTCAAAGCAATAGCCAATTCATCGCGAAGGGCTTCAAGATTGGTTTTGATCGTTGCCAGTTCGTTGAGCGATGCCCGGCGTGGAATGGCATCCACCACTTCGCGAAAGCGCATGAACAGCGTGTCAAGATTTTCGCAAAGACGGCCGGATGCATCACTGTTTTCTGAAAAAGCAGATGCAATGTCGCGACGAATGACAGAGACCTCATCGCGAAGCCGCTTCAGGGCTTTCTGATCTGAGAGAACTTTCTCGGCGAGAGCAGCAATTTCTGAGGCACGCTCGAGCAATGGGGCGAAGGAAAAGCCAAAAGCAAGCTCAACGGCCCCTTCCCTGTCCTTATGCGCATAGCGTTTACGGGTTGGGCTATCCTTACGTGCGATGATCCCGGCTTCGACCAGAGAAGCCAGATGGCGACGCAGTGTTGATTCCGGCATGCCATGGGCACGCAATGAAAGCTGACGGTTGGACGGGAAAACGACGAGACTGGTTTTCTCATTCAAGTCATCTTCCGGGAGAAAAGACAAAAGCGAGCTAAGCACGGCAAGGCATCGATCATTGAGACCGAAAGCTGACTTTGCCACACAGAGCTGTTTATAAATCACCCATCTGCTTACTCCCCTGCCCTGCAGCTTTTTGTGCAGATCAGAATTTTGGGCAAACATCTGCTTTCGCCCACGAAGCGTGGACGTGACAGTTTCCAGAATTTGCATTCCCTCTCACCTTTCTAAAGGCAAAAGAAATCCACCCGCCAAAATGACGCCAATGACTCTTGACACTGATTCATGGAAATGCGATTCTAAGTTTGCTAGAACTTTGAGAGAGGCTTCCACGACGGTAATGTTTGGGGGGCCTTTTTCTTTTGCGTTAAGACTCCTTGTTGCGTTGATTAACGCTCTTATACTCTTCATACAGGCGTGTCATATTATCGGATATCCATTCACCGAAAGCCTTTCCTTCGGCTTCGGAGAATTCAACTGCATATGCCTTTGACTTTGATTTAGACACCACTCGTAATAAAGAGTCATCGGAGCGCCAGCCTTGAAGTGTCGCGCCGGACGACACCTTATTTGCCTGCTTGAGCAGTGCAAAGATTGTGTCAAAGCGTTCAGTGCTGTTTAGTTTCTGGAAGGCATCAGAATTAAGAACGGTCTCCAGTGAGTACGGTTTTTCGGCCAGCATCGTAGCCATCAAATCCCATTTTGGTCGTCCAATACCGGGAGCTGCACCAATAGCCTGTATAAATTCTTCTGGTAACTTTCGAGCCAGTGCAATCATTTCTGATAGAACGCCCCTGGATGAAGTGCCAAACGTCGCCATGATCACTGCTCTGGTCGTCCCACGGTCTTCCAAGCGTCGAGCGAATAGTGCCTTCTCAATAAAAGATAAATCTTTGCGTTCAAGGTTTTCGTTACCTTGCGCTATGATTAACTCATCGTCAGACATATCTCGGATGAATGCTTTGACTTTCAGGCCAAGTTGTTTGAGGGCAGCAATGCGCCGATGGCCGTATGCAGTCTGGTAACGATCAGGCTGTTCAGGATTTGGCCGGACGAGTACCGGAACGACTTGCCCGTTTTCTTGGATGCTATTTAACAGAGCATCAAAATCTGCGCCTAAATAATCATCAAGGCGATCTTTGACAAAGGACGCATCAATTAGATGGGTATCAAGCTCTACAATGGCCTGACCATCTGCGAGAGCTCTCCGGAGTTCGTCCGCTTCATGAGATAGGCCGGTGATCGCATCATTCATGCTTTGTAATGCGCCCGAAGACACCTGTGGTCGCCTTGGTGTGTTCTCAGCTGAGAACTGGTGGTTAGATGTTATCGGTGTTAAAAAATCTCGTAAAGCATCACGGCGCTTATTCATTTTCTACCCCACGCGTCTCTAACGAGTTCTTCCAGTTCATGATTGACAGCGTCAAGAGCTTCGATCGCGCGATCATACGTTTGTCGATGAAAATTCTCTCTACCAACTTCGTAAAGGGTTTGCTTCGTGATTCCTGCATCTGATATTGCTGCAGATTTTACCATTGAATTAGTCAGCACCCTATCTCCGAACAAACCTTTAAGAAGGCCCGCGATCTGTGACTGTGAGCTATCATTTGGTTCGTACCGTGTGAGCACATAACGAAACCAGTCATAGTTAGCATTGCCCCCGGCCCTTTCGACGACATCAAAAAGGCCGGCGGTCATGTGGAGGAACTGGCTCATAGATGCTACATCCAGCATTTGAGGATGGATTGTAACAAGTACAGACGTCGCTGCGCAGAGCGCTGAGAGAGTCAGATAGCCGAGCGATGGTGGGCAATCGAGAACCACGATGTCATAGTCGTCTTCTACGCTTTTCAGCGCTGTCGCCACTCGCGTGAAAAATAATTTATCAGTTGATCGCGATGATGATGTTAAAGCACGGGGCGTTTCGTGCTCGAATTCCTGCAATTCCAGATTGCCGGGCACGATATCAAGCCCGCTGAAATAAGTGGCCCTGATGATGCTTTTGAGTGGACGTTGGGCTTCGTCGTACCGAATTGCACCGTAAAGTGTTTCGTTCGGATCAAGGTCAAACTCCGGCTGTATTCCAAACAAAGCAGAGAGTGAAGCCTGAGGATCAAGGTCAGCGGCGAGAACGCGGTAACCACGAAGCGCAAAATACTGGGCCAAGTGCGCTGCTGTTGTTGTTTTGCCCGAGCCGCCCTTAAAGTTCGTAACTGCAACTACCTGAAGCCTATCATCTTTCTGCCGACGCTGATCATAGGTCTTTTTATTCTTGCTGAGGTGATTCCGAATAGCGTGAATCTGGTCCAGGGAGTAGAGGCGCCTTCCGGCAGAGTTCTTTTCAGCTTCGCCTATAACTCCTTCGTTCACCAGTGTGCGTAGATAAACATCACTGATTCCAATCAGCTTTGCTGCTTCGCGTGGAGCAAATTTCCGTAATTCTTTCTGCGCTGTTGGCGGAAAGGCACGGGCACGGAGATTCTGAAGCTGAGCGCTTAACGTGTCGGCATCAGCTTCAATAAGCCGGGTTAGCGATCTATTGGTGGCTTGCGTGAAATTAGTGGCATTGGCGCTTTGGATCATTAACATCGCTCAACAAGGATATTATAAGGATTGAGCGTCAGGATGACGGCAATGATGTGAGTCGTCAACAACTTTAAAGTTAACGATAGGTTAATGCCATTGTGGCTGAAATTAAAGGAGCCGGCCGCGAAATTCAATTAATGGCTATTGATCCGTGGGAGATGGTGTCGAGTCAGGTGGGCCGGGCCAAGTATATGCAATATGGTGTTCTCAGTTGAGAACAAAAGCAGGATGATTAAGCTGGTTCATAGGTGAGGCTAACCGAACTGGTCGCAACTCGACACGCTGATGCATAGTCGGGGGCCAGTCACCCGCTGCTTAATGAAGAGGAGCGCAGTTTTTGCTTCTTCTTCCGCCGACTTTATCTACTGCCTCAGTAGGTTTTAAGCCTGTGGCGCATGCTGATCTTGGATGATTAACCGCATCAAAAGCTTTTTGCTGTAATGATGAGCGATGATTTCGAGCAGAGTGCGAAAAAGATTTACGACCGTCTTTTTGCTCCTGGTAATGTCGGTGCAATTCAGTGCCGCATCAGCCAGCGCGATGGATTCTTCCGATATTCGCAGTTCCTGCTGGGCGTCTGGAAGCCGGTCGGAAGATGTGGTTGCGACAGCTCAAGATGGGGAGCGATGGTCTTGCAGCGGCCGAAAGTTCTCTATCGATGCCGAGCGCGTGCTGCTTCGCTTCGATATTACTCCCGACCGCATCCCTCCCCGGTATATACTCTCAAGGCGGAGCGCTCTTGAGGCGGTACATCTGCTCGTAATCAATCGAGATGGCGTGGTCAGGCAATCTTCCGTTCCCGCCGCCGACTTGCTTAGTTCAATGGCTGGCGGCTACTTCAAGGTTTCCCTGCCGGACGTGACCCGCGAGACCCAGCATGTGGTCGTCGCATTTGATATGCCCAGCCACCGGATGACCCTCGAGAGGGCATATCTTGCTCCGACAGACCCAGTTGGCGGCATGAGTAGTCCGCGATTCCTCCTGATTCTGGCGGGGCTTGTGGGCATGCTCGTCATGCCCTTGATCTTTAATGCAGCGTTCTACCGGGCTCTGCATGAACCATTCGTTCTTTGGCACTCGGCGCTTACATTCTCGCTACTGATGACCATTCTGGTTTCATCCGGTCTGTCGGTCGTGCTTTTCGACCCCCCTGCTATGACACTAAGCTGGATGACGACCTTGATCTTCGGGATGACGGTCGCATCCGCTGCGATGTTCACTCACAGCTTTATCGAGCCCGGGTTGATGCATCCGCTTCTGCGACGCCTGCTCCCTTATTGCGCGATATGGGCGATGTTTTTGAGCACGTTTCATGCGGCGCTCCCCTTTGTTGCACGCTTCATACAGGCGACCGCATACACGGCAGCGTTCACGCCGGTCCTTGTTGTCTTCATATTGTCAATGATCGATGCATTGCGTCGCGGAAGCCGCGCGGCGCGGTTTCAAGCTATTGGCTACACGCCAATCGTCCTGGTTGGATTGATCCGTCTGGTGTCGGGGGTGGTCCCCGGTTTGCACAGCATCGACGCCATGCTCCTGTTCTACCTCGGTTGCATGTGTGAAGTCCTTTTTACGACTCTTGGCGTGGCGGACCGTTTCGTGATCATGAAGCGCGAGCGAGATCGCGCCCGCACCGAAGCGGAGTTACTTGAACGATTGTCCGAAACAGACGCATTGACGGGTTTGCTCAATCGAAGGGCTATTGAACGGCAGTTCGAGCAGCTTCGCAGTGAAGGCTTCGCCGCACTTGCTGTCATTGACATCGACCATTTTAAGGCGATCAATGACTTAAAAGGGCATGGGGTTGGAGATGAGGTGCTCAAGGCTATTGCCAGTGCGCTCCAAGTCGGCCCGAGCGTTCGCGCATATCGCCTTGGTGGTGAAGAGTTCGTGCTTCTCTTGCGCGGCGCCGACGCTGGTGTCCAGGCCGAGCTTCGGCGTCAGGCGATTCCAGCAGTTGTCGCCCACAGAGTTTCAGGTCTCGAGCGACCGGTAACTGCCAGTATGGGAGTGACCGATCTTGTTGGCAATGAAAGTTTCGCGACATTTTATGAACGCGCTGACAAGCTGCTTTACGAAGCCAAGAGCGCGGGGCGGAATCGGACCTGCAGCGTAATCCAGACGACGCCGACGTTAAACGTTCTGCGGGGCGAAGGAACGATGGCCGCGTAGAACATCTCCTTCGGCCAAACCGGAATTCTCTTCACTTAAAACAGCCGTGACGCCCGTCCGCTACGTCTTTTGACATTGTTGTAATAGTCCGACGCCTGCCGGACAGAGCGATGGTGTGATTGTTCCATGCTTCGGGCAGGGGAATGCCCCGATTGGCGGCTTCGGTGAGATAGCCGGAGCGCAGGCCGTGCGCGGAGAATTCCGCCGGGTCAAGCCCTGCCATTTGCGCGCGCCGCTTGACGATGGCGTTGACGGCATTGGGTTCGAGCGCACGTGCCGCAACATTGCCCCAGCGATCGATCTTGCGAAACACGCTGTCCTTGACGATCCTGGCTGCTTCCAGCCAGCGGGTGAGGGCGTCGACAGGGCGATCGGTCAGATAGATGATTTCCTCCTGTTTATTGTCACTGGCTTTCGATCCCTCGGGATGGAAGGGGAGGGAGTGTTATGCTGGCGTTGATCTTGCGTTAGTACCAAATATTGGTGCAATGGCGCAAAGGAGTAGATACATGTCACGGAACACATCAGTTACCCTTGGTGATCACTTTGCCAGCTTCATCGATTCTCAGGTGAGGGGAGGGCGCTATGGCTCGGCCAGTGATGTCGTGCGTGCAGGCTTGCGTCTTCTGGAGGAGCATGAAACGCGTGTTAAGTCTTTGCAGGAGGCGCTGATCGCAGGTGAAGCGTCTGGTCAGCCGAAGCTGTTGGAGCGCGCGAGCTTCCTGCATAGAATGAAGACAAAGCATGCGCTTTGACGGTTATCAGCTTACACCGCTGGCAGAGGCTGATCTCGAAGAGATCTGGGTTTACACCTTGAACGAATGGTCGTTGGAGCAGGCAAACAGTTATATTAATAATGTGATTGATGCTTTTGAAGGGTTAAGGGATGGCAGCAAGCGTGATCGGCCGACAGACATTCGCTCTGGCTATCTCAAATATGCCGTTGGATCCCATGTCATCTATTTTTGGGAGGATGCGAACTCACTCATTGTTGTGCGTATTCTGCATGGACGTATGGACGTCGGGCGGTACCTGTAACCGTCTGTTCTACCGCATTATCGACAGCCCGTAGGATGGACGGTTGTCCGCCATCGTGATTGAAGGCGATTGCTTGGGAAGAATGATCCGTCAGGTTGCTGGCAAAAAATGAGACCAAAGCGTTGGGCTTCATCCGGGAGGTAGCGAACGGACGAAGGCTGCCATTTGCGTCCGTCACTCGCCGGCCGCTCTCCATTTGATCGAGCTGGGCGGCAGGTGCACGAAGCGACAATTAGGGGACGGTGATCACAACCAAAATAGGCGATGATAGGTCTATTCTGTCGGGAAACCGCCAGTTTGTTCTGATGAATAGTCAAGAATGGCTAATCGCTTGTATTCTCGACAAGGAGATGCTCCCCGACTTTCGCTTAAAGCGCATGAAAACACGTTTTGGCTCTTGTAGCCCGGGCAGATATCTAAAAAAGTATCGCTGTGGCTTGGGAAATATCCCGCACCAGTCGATAGAAAAACTCGATCGCGACTTTCAAAGCCAATCTTAGTATTGTAATGGTTGTCCTGCTACTCGATACTAATTCCGACGATTGATTACTGGGGAGGTGATTGATGGGGGTTGAAGATGGCCTCGGACATGCAAG
This sequence comes from Falsochrobactrum shanghaiense, assembly GCF_003149535.1. Lineage (GTDB taxonomy): Bacteria > Pseudomonadota > Alphaproteobacteria > Rhizobiales > Rhizobiaceae > Brucella > Brucella shanghaiense. The sequence continues at coordinate 7,932 of NZ_QGDB01000021.1, forward strand.
TCCATCCTGGTTTACTGCTCCGGGTGATACGGACATGCTGGCGTGGGTGGCTTTGACGCTGATATGCCTCGCTCTCTATGGGATTGTGACGCTTTATGCAGTGTTTGATCGCTGGGCCGAGCACAGGTCGAAAGGCACCCCCCTGGCTAAGACAATCCCAACATTGTTGACGATTGCCCTACTCTACGAGATCTTTCCGCTTGAGCATTTCCACGTTTTCCTTCCGTTAACGGCGATCCTTCTTGCCTTGTTGGCGGACTGGTCGCGCTTCCATTTGCCCAGTGTTCAAGAAGTAGCGTCTGAAGCCACTGCTTCGCCGGCGGTAGTCTCCCCGGAATTGATTGGTCCTCCCACACCAGAGGGCCCCCAGAATGCTTGAGCTTCTTTTTACTTCTTTTCCGGTCATTATCCGGTACTACCAATTAAGACGTCGTGGCGAATCCATGACGGTATGGAACATGCGGACCGCGGTGTTCTTGTGGGCCGTCCTTGCCTTTTTCCTTTTTGTCGTGATCTTCTACTTCCATCCCAAGTCATACTCTGGCCTGGTACCCTTCCGTACCGCGTCAATCGTGGCGCAAACCAGTGGTCCCGTAACCGAAATCGCCGTACGAAACTGGCAGAGGGTTTCCGCCGGTGACTTACTCTTCCGGATTGAAAATAGCGCCCAGAAAGCGGCGCTGAAGCAAGCCGAAGCTGAGCTCGACCGAATTGCCGCCGCAGAATCGAAAGCAATTGACGCCTTGAAGGTTGCGCAGGCAAGTGTGGTCGAGTCGGGCGCATCGCTCGAAAAGCTAAGAGGTGATCTCAAGAACGCGCAGGCCTTGTTCGCTAGGAACGCGGGCACGAAGGATACTGTGCGCATAGCAGAATCGGCTTTCCAGATTGGCGAAGCAGATCTAGCGGCGGCACAGGCCCAGCTGAGCCTGGCACAATTGGAAATCTCTCAATCGCTTCCCGCGCAACGCAAAGTTACCGAGACGGCAGTCGAAAGTGCCAGGGTCGCGCTAAGCATGACTGAGGTTCGCTCGTTCACCGACGGTGTCGTAACCCAATTATCCTTGAGCGTAGGAAGTCCCGCGTCAACTCTCATATTGAGTCCAGCGATGGTGATCATTCCCGACCGTCCCGACGATCTGCCGCTCAGGATTACAGCGGGCTTTTCGCAAGTGACGCGCTCGACAATCTATGAGGGGATGCCCGCAGAAATCGCGTGTGACAGCAATATCGGTTTGTCCTTCAGCAACACAGTTCTGCCTGCACGGGTCGCTCACATCCAGCCAGCGATCTCAACAGGTCAGATCGTGCCGGGAGGAAGACTGGTTGAACTTAATGCGCGAGCGCCACGCGGATCGCTGCTTGTTTACCTTGAGCTCGAGCATGAAGAACAAGAGAAGATCATGCTCGACGGCACCGGTTGCCTTGTTCAAACCTATACCAACAATCTTGGTGGATTTACAGGACACCTCATTGCGGCTACAGGCGTTATAAAGGCTGTTGGCCTGCGCCTGAAGGTATGGGGCGCTCTGATTGCTGGAATTGGACTTGCAGGAAATGGTGGTCACTAGAAAGGCCTTCAGGATAGTTGTTTACTTGGGAAATCCCATGACCTGCACAATCGGTTTGTTCGATATCGTCTTGTCGGCGTTTGGGATCGATTGCTGGAAGCCCGCCAGACCGATAACAACCTAACTTCTGACATCTGCAAATCAATCTTGCTATGGTGCTTCGGGTCTCAAAGCAGCCGTGATGCCCGTCCGCTTCGCCGTTTGGCGTTGTTGTAATAGTCTGACGCCTGTTGCACGGAGCGATGGCGGGATTGTTCCATGGCTTCGGGGAGGGGAATGCCACGATTGGCGGCTTCGGTGAGGTAGCCGGAGCGCAGACCATGGGCAGAAAATTCCGCCGGGTCGAGGCCAGCCATTTGCGCGCGCCGCTTGACGATGGCGTTGACGGCACTGGGTTCCAGTGCCCGCGTGGAAACATTGCCCCAGCGATCGATCTTGCG
>NZ_QGDB01000022.1 GCF_003149535.1 Falsochrobactrum shanghaiense
ACAGAAATGGGGCGGAAACGGTTATAGATGTCTGTTTAGTTCCACCGCGACTATTTCTTCTGCGCTGCCGAAAACCGACCGACCGTTTAGGCCTCGAAGCTGACAAACCGCTTTGCGCTTTAATTTGGACATTAGCGAAGTATTCTCACGCTTTCTAAGCAGTTGTTCCGCTTATCATCTGGTGATTGACAGCACGGGATTGAAGGTCTTCGGTGCGGGTGAATGGCTGGAAAACAAGCGCAGGACCAAGCTGAAACGCAAAAAGATGGCGCAAGCTTCATCTGGGTCTGGACCTTGTCAGTGGAGAGATCGTTTGCTCTGAGCTGACTGCGGATGATGTTGGCGATCCAACTGCTTTGCCCGATCTTCTTGCTCAGATTGATGGCTGTGTTGACAGGTTTATTGCGGATGGCGTTTACGATCGAGCGCCATCGCGTGATCTGTTAAAAACACGGCTTGGTGAGAATGCTGAGGTTATTATTCCTCCGCCCAGAACAGCAGTTCCCAGCCTGCAATCGGCGCTCGCTCCATCAGTGCGAGACCGGCATATTGCCGAAATCAACACCTGTGGGCGATTGGCATGGCAAAAGTCCACCGGCTATAATCAGCGTAGTCGCGGCGAGACACTGATGGGCCGATGGAAAACTGTGATCGGACCCAAACTTAAAGCAAAAGCCTTCGACAACCAGAAACAGCAGCAATGATCGGGGTCTGTGTTCTCGACCGGATGACCGAATTGGGACGTGCAGAGGTCGTTCGCATCTCATAAATGGGGCCTGGGATAGGGGTATCGTGACCGCAAACTGATCCATGCAACAAGGCCAGAATGAGAAAGGAATTAGTGCCACCAGCATACGTTGGCTGGCAAGAATTTTTGGTTGCAATGATCCAGTAGCTACAGGTGAATGGCAAATAGAGCTTACTGCAGCACAATCCAGGCTATCGACCAAAAGACGGGAATTGAAGAAGGCAGAAAACACCATCACTCAGTCGAGGCTGACACAAGACGCTACCGGGGTTCCCACAAATACGTCATTGGCGAAACCGCTGATCATAAACGACAACGAAGGTAAGCGACGAACACTGGCCAGACGATCAGAGGCGCTTTTCAGTGAGGGATCCCTTCTGAATTTGCCTGCTTGCGCAAGTGACTTTGACTTCCGGCTCATGTGATCGAGTGCGGTCTTGCTGCATTTTCAGAGGCCGCTGGCTGGGATGATAACCAGCGAAGAGGGTCCACATCTGTGTTCCGAGCTCAAGGTAGTTGAATAGTCCCCCTATTGACAATTTTCTGCAGATCGAAGCGGGCGCTGAATTTCACCGCGTCCTCAGGATTATGAGCAATTATATCGCTATTCTGCCCCGTCATCACGCCTTCGGCATTGGCTACGATAGCGAAACTGTTGGCATCAATCCTGGCCAGACTTTCGATTTTGAGTGCGCCTTCGGTCAGTGCATAGAAACTGTCATCATCTTTGGGATGAAAGCGAATGGAGGCGGCAGGCTTTGACTTCAGCTCGAGCGTTTCCGGGTTCAGGGAAATTTCTACCCGCAATGACGACTGCCCAGGTTTCGGGTCCAGAGTGTCACGTGATGTGATCAGCACGAACACATCATCCGGGGAAATATTAACACCGCCCATGAGTTGCGGCTTCATGATCAGCCAGCTTGCGGTATGCACTTCGCGATCTGGATTATTCGGCACAGTATTCCACGTTGTGTAGTGAGTTATTCGCTCATCGCCGAATGTGATGTCGATGGTTCCCGTCTCGGCATACACAGGCAGTTCCTGTGAGAAAGCTGGTATAGCAAAATATGCAGCAATCATTAGTGCCGCGGCAGTCCTTTTCATTCCAAACTCCGTTCCTTAATGTACACCGCAATCGATGTTCAGGGTGGCATGGTCATCAATAGATGCACCATTTTCATCTACCAGCATCAGGTTGGTAACGGACAGTTGCCGCCCGGAAGTCACAATGGTGAATTCCTGCGAATAGATGCGTCCGGCCTTGAGCTGCCGCTCGGGGCTAGTGAACGGGCCATCAACGCCGAGACCGATGGTCATCGCATTTGCCGTGGACGACAGTTCAAAAAAGAACTTTTCTCCATCTGGCGTCGTCCCTGGCCCCTGGATTTCAATATCGTCGAAACCATCCTGGCTATAGATGGCGCATGTCGTCGGCGTAAATTCGTAGTGACCTGTCGATGTTTCCAAAGCACTTATTGCGACGGCGGCGGTACTTTCTGATGTTGGCGCTTCCGCCTCCGCGCTGCAACCTGTCAGTATCAAGCTGCTAAACAAGCCGATCATGACAACGAATCCGGTTCTACGCTCGGCCATTCCAAAGTTTCTCGTTATCACTTCTTTCTCCATTGCCTACGGATAGGACCAGCCGTCGTGCTCGACGCGAAAAATCCTCAATGGCGCGCCGGGTTTGGTGGTGTCGGCGCGCAGGTAAAAGACCGCGCGCTGGTCCTTGCCGAAATTGGTGAAGTCGACATTGATGGTGATCATGCCGCGCAGCATCGGCTGGTCGGGGTCGGGCATGGGGTCTTCGATGGCACCGTCGAAGTCCTGCGCGCCATACAGAGGATGTGCACCGACATTGCCGGAAGCTAGCCAGGCGACGATGTCGTCGGTGAAGTAGTTTCTGGATACGGCAGGATCGAATGCGTTCGGCAGATTGCTGTTTTCCGACTGGAACTGGCGTTCGTAGAGCTCACGCACCAGGTCCTGCGCCTGAGCAACCGGATCGATGCCGGGGGCTGCTGCATAGGGTTCGGGAGCTGGCTGTGCTGGGCGGGACTTCGTCGCTGCGGCGATGGGCTCGCTACCATCGGGGGTGATATAGCGTTGCGCCACCCAGCCCGCCTTGCTCATCGCCTTGTTGCGCATCAGACACCAGCGGGGCGGCAGCGCGCTGATCTGCGCCTGCGTCATCGCCATGTAGTGGGCCGCGGTGTAGAACGGAACACAGGTGATCTGCTGCATGTTGCGTTCATTGTGGGCGAATGTCTCGATCACCGGATAGTTGGTGCCGGGGCCCATCCGGGCATTGAGAACATCGTTGCCGGAGACGCCCGTGACGCGCCAGGCATCCGGGCCGTGGCCATCGATTTCGGCATGGGCGGCAGACGCGGCCAGGCCGAGCGCCATGACAAGCAATGCGGCCTTGAATGTGTGTGTCATGGTCATTTCACCTCTACGATCGCACGGCCCAGAACCTTGCGGCCGCTGACGTCAAGAAACCGGATTTCATAGGTTCCGGCCTGTGCCGGCATTTGCAGCTCCAGCGACTTTTCCCCTCCGACCTTGTGCGCGGCAATCCAGCTGAAATCGGCCTGATCGGCGCGGGCAAGGGCAACGCGCTGGTCCGCGCTTCCGGCTTCCGCGCGCCACGACACGGTGATCGTCTCGCCGGCCCCGGCCTCTGCCGGTGCCGCCAGGCCGGCCCCGTCATCCAGCGACGCGTCTTGCGCCACCACTTCCAGCTGGTGGCTGGCAAGAGTGCGGGCCCCTTCGCGCAACACATAGCGGATTTCGTAAAGCCCTGTTTCAGCTGGCGCCTTCATCTCACCGGCACGTGCGTCCCGAACCCGGATATAGTCGGCATATTTTCCCTCGGCGGTCCCGGCGGGAACGATGGTGACATAGTCCTCCGGGTGGATCGAGATCGACCAGCTCACCTGAATCTTGGTTCCGGCCCTGGCGACATCGGGGCCGCTCACCGTCACTTCGGCCTCAACGACTTCCACCGGGGCGGACGCCATTGTGCGGCCCCCTTCGCGCAGCACATAGCGTACTTCGTAAAAGCCCGGCTCTGCGGGCGAGATCAATCGGTTTTCGGTGACATCGCGCACGCGTTGATAGTTGGTGTATTTTCCTTCCTCGGCTCCCACTGGAACGATGGTGACATAGTCTTCCGGATGGATCGACGCCGACCAGGTCACCTTGAAGCTTGCACCGGTGGTCACCTCTTTCGGCGCGGTGACCCCGATCTCGGCTTCAACGACCTCCACAGGCGTAGACGCCATGGTGCGGCCTCCTTCGCGCAGCACGTAGCGTACTTCGTAAAGGCCGGGCTCTGCCGGCGCGGTCAGTCTGTTTTCGGTGACATCGCGCACGCGCTGATAGTTGGTGTATTTTCCTTCCTCGGTTCCGGTGGGAACGATGGCGACATAGTCTTCCGGATGGATCGACGTCGACCATGTCACCTTGAAACTTGCGCCTGTGGTCACCTGTTGCGGCGCAGTGATACCGATTTCGGCCTCGACAACCTCGACGGGAGTTGCCCCCAGCGTATGGCCATCTTTCCGTGTGACGTAACGTACCTCGTACAGACCGGGCTGGGCGGGCGCGATCAACCTGTTTTCGGTGACATCACGCACGCGCTGATAGTTGGTGTATTTTCCTTCCTCGGCTCCGACCGGAACGATGGTGACATAGTCTTCCGGATGGATCGAAGCCGACCAGGTTACCTTGAAGCTTGATCCAGTCGTCACCTGTTCCGGCGCCTGGATCGCTACTTCAGCTTGTGGCTCCGGCTGCCGCTCCCGCTCCGGCTCAGGCGCCACTTCGGCCTCTGGCGGCGTCATTGGCTGCAAATCCATCACCGACTGGACATGGGCCAGTGCGGCCTTCAATTCATCGGCATTCTGCGCCGGAACGAAGACGCCGCCGGTGTTTTCGGCAATACAGGCAAGGCTTTCATGGGCCTGATCCTCAAGGTCGAAGCCGACGACATGGGTCGTGAACTTCACGCCCTGCCGGGCCAACTGTTCGGCCAGCGCGCAAGGGTCGGCCTGACAGGTTTCCAGACCATCGGAAATAAGCACCACAGTGGCGGGGTTGTCGCGATAGGACAGGAGTTCCGCCGCGTGCTGAACCGCGGCGGAAATCGGCGTCTTTCCTTTCGGGCGGATGCGGTTCACCGTGCTGATGAAGCTTGCCCGGTCGAGCGGCCCCGGCTCGATCAAGGTCTCGATGTCACGGCAGTCGCCTTCCGAACGATGCCCGTAGGCGACGAGGCCGAGATTGATGTCGTCGGACCAGCCGGTCACGAGATCGGCCATCACGTCGCGCGCGATCTCGATCTTGCTGGTGCCGTCGATCTGGCCCCACATCGAGCCGGAGGCGTCATAGACGATGACCACATCTTCCGCCGCTGCGGCGACCGACAAGGGCGTGGTGATGGCGGTGGCCGCGACCAGTGCTGTCTTCAGAGCTTTCATCATGATGTTTCGTTCCGTAGATTGTTTCATGCTGGCCGCACATCGCCGTTGCCGTGGATGCCGGACCCAGCCGACGCCCCCATGGCGCGCGCCTTCAGCTTGCGGAATTTGGCAGACATCTGCTCCAGCCGCGCATCCCATTCGGGATCGGGCTGCTGATTTTCGATGGTCTTGAAGAACACCTGCATCAGGCAGGCGATGGCGAATGGCTCCAGCAATGCCGCCTTGACGCTCCAGGCAAACAGCAGCGCAAACACGAAGCCACCGGCCGCCCACGCACCCGGCATCAAGTAGACGACGAGCGCAGCCGGCGCGAGCATGACCAGAAACACCAGAAAGCTCATGAAATAGACGATGATCGCCAGCCAGGCGGCATTCTTGAGCATGATTTTGTAGTTCTGCCCGTAAAGCACCAGCGCTTCCCGTGCCGATCCCCAGGCGTTGGTCGAGCCGGTGCGGATTGCATAGGCCAGGATAACTTCGTCGATAAAGCCGACGGCAACCCGCAGGAAGGCGTGCAAGATGCCGGAAACCTGCCTTGCGCCCGGTATCGGCAGAATGGTCAGGATGCCGCGCACCAGCCCCGTGATCGCACCGATCACGCCTTTGACCAGCTGATCGATGGCAAACAGCACGCTGGCCTGAGCGAAACGCTCCTTTACCACCGCTGTCGCATGGCTGACCTGTGACTTTCCGTCCGGCATCGGCTTGCCGTCGATCAGTTCGACCAGCACCGCTATATGACCCGCCTTGACGATATAAAGGATGTATTCGCGCGCCCAGTACATGATGGCGCCAAACAGGCCGAACCCCATGATGCCGCCCCACATGGTCGTATTGGCCTGAAATCCTTCGTCACCGAAGCCGCCAACGCCATAGCCGATGCCCGCGCCGGTTCCGGTCACCAGAACGTAGCCAACGGCAATACCGAAATAGACGGCCATCCGCAGCACGATGAACTGCATGGTCCGCGCCATCATTGCCAGCGCGCCGCTAACACTAAAATCCCACATGCTCTACCCCGCCTTCCACATCTGTCCGGGAAAATTTAGCAGAAGCAAAGCAAACATGCCCCATCCATTTGAATAGGGACATGCCGGAAAATGTGAGTATAGTTGGGCAAGCTTTACCCAGGAGAGAAAAACATATAAATTAAGCGGGTACACAAAGGACGGGACACAGCTTGGGGGCAGCGCGTCGATTTGCAGGTATTTTTCTTTTCTATTCTGACAGCCACGTTGTTTTACCTTACGTCCGCCACTCATGGCCAGGATCAGTCAGTATTGTTACCTCCCAAGTCACCCCTCATACTTGAAGTGCGTGGCGCTGTCTCGAGGACCAATGCGGAAGGGGCAGCGCATTTCGACATGACGATGCTGAGGGCGCTGCCTGCAGCCCGGTTGGAAACAACGACGGCGGTCACAGATGGCGTGCGCCGCTTTGACGGCTTTCTGATGCGCGATCTTCTGGCACATGTCGGCGCCCAGGGCACAAGTGTGACGGCGAGAGCCCTGAATGACTACGTGATTGAAATAGAAATCGAGGAGTTCAACCGGTTCGACGTTCTCGTGGCCTATGAAATGGACGGAGAACCGCTATCGCCGAGCGACAAGGGGCCGCTATGGATAGTCTATCCGCGTGACCAGCATGCCGAATTGCAGGATATTCGCTTTGATTATCGCTGGGTCTGGCAATTGCGATGGCTGGACATTGGATGAGCCAGCCTGCGCGTGCATTTGTCGGCGTTGCGTTGCCGGTTCTGGCCATCGTCGTATTCGTCGCGCTGTTGGCCTTCTCACTGATGCGCCTGTTAAACACCGAGCGGGATATGCGTATTGAAGCCACCCAAAACATGCTGTGGGTGATTTCGCGGGCGCATATTTCCAGCCTTCAATTAAGCGAGGCCTTGGCGGGCAGCGTTGCTGGAGAAGTTGATCCCGCGCAGATGGAGTTGCATTATAACGTATTTCTCAGCCGACTTGCCTTGCTTAATGATGGACCGCAACGCCGCCGGATGGAAGCACTTGAAGCTACTGCGGCGCTTGACGCCTTGCGTAAAAGCCTGCCTGAGCTTGAAGCGCTGCTGATGAGGCCCAGACCAGAGATAGTACCCGATATCAAAGCTCTGCTTGTGCCTTACAATGCAGCACTTACGGAAGCCGCCAATAAGGCAATGGTGGCCGAATGGGAAGATCTTGGCGCTACACTTGACGCAACACGAAAACAACTCTGGCACATCATCATCTCCATGATCAGCATATCGCTGGCGGGCACTGTGCTTTGCATCCATTTTTTGCTGGCGATCCGCGATGCAAGGCAACGGACTCGCCTGCTAAACAAGGAAAAAGCATTCTCCGAGCTTTTGATCGGCTCCAGCGGCGAAGGCATCATCGCCGTAGATATGAATCGACGCTGCACGGTCTGGAATGAAGCTGCCGAGCGGTTATTTGGCCTCGGCGCTGACGGGGCCACGGGCGCGATGCTGAACGAACTCTCCGGCTTTTTTGCGGTGGACAGGATCGAGCAGGCAATCAGCGATGCCCTTCAGGGGCAAGCTGTTGCACTGTTGGACCAACCGTTCTTTCCATCTCAACAGTCCGAACCGCTTTATGTCGACTTGCGCTGTTTCTCGCTGCGTGACGGGGGCCGTATCATTGGCACGATCCTGCTGGTGTCTGACGTGACAGAACGCAGGGCAGCCCAGCGGGAGATTGCCAATCATCGTGATCATCTGGAGCAAATGGTACAGGCACGTACGCAGGAGCTTGACGCAGCCCTGGCCCGAGAGCGCGCCACAGCCGATCTTTATCGGAACTTCGGCACCATGATTTCGCACCAGTTCCGCACCCCGCTTGCCCTCGTCGATTCCGCGCTTCAGCGCCTGATGCGCCGACGTGACAAACTAACGCCGGACGAACTCCTGAAACGGGGCGAAGAAGCCCGCGGTGCTATCGCGCGTCTGGTGCGGCTGGTGGAAAGTACCCTCGACGCCGCACGCCTCGATGCAGGCCAGATCGAAGTCCGCAGTCAGCTTTGCGATCTCGGCAACCTCGTTGCGGATATTTGTAGCCGCTTGACCGACGATACGGGCGAAGGGCGGATAACTGTCACGCTTCCCGACGGCGCTTCTCCCGCTGCCTATTGTGATCCCGTGCATGCAGAACACATCCTTAACAATCTGCTGTCCAATGCCGTTAAATATTCACCGGCAAAGACACCCATAAGCATTGTCCTCGCCGACACCGGCACGCAGATAGAATGCGTAGTGTCTAACATTGGACCTCCGGAGCGATCATTTGAACAGGAAGCGCTGTTCGAACGCTATTATCGAGGCAGCAATACGGAAGGCCGTCCCGGTATCGGCGTCGGCCTCTATATGGCCAGAGCACTTGCCCGTTTGCAGGGAGGTGACGTGCGATTGCGAAATTCGGAACCGGGCATGGTTCGGCTGGCGATGCTGCTGCCCAGCGGTGCCTCCGGTTCCCCCTCTGTTACAGACATGGCGCTACGAAAGGAGTCGGCATGACATTTGCACCGTCTCCGAACCGAAAGCCTTTTGTGATCCTTTGCATTGAGGATGAAGCGCAGCTTCGGCGTGACATCAGGGATGAACTCGTCGAGACTGGCTATGATGTGGTTGAAGCCGACAATGGTAAGCAGGCGCTCGACAGGCTGGCTTGTGTCTGCCCCGATCTGGTTCTTTGCGATATCTCCATGCCCGAACTCAACGGTTATGGCGTGCTTGAGGCGCTGCAGGAAAAGGGGCCGGATTATGCCGAAATTCCGTTTGTGTTCCTCTCGGCCCTTGCCGATCCCAGGCACATTGTTGATGGCAAGCGGTTTGGTGCTGATGATTACCTCGTCAAACCGATCGATTATGATCTCTTGTTGGCGACCGTCGAAGCGCGACTGCGCCAGATCGGACGTATCCGTTCAGCACGCTCAATGGAGCCAACTAGCCCCGACTTTACAACACTATCGGGGTCCTATGGCTTCACACCCGCAGAAATAAGGATCACGCAAGCGCTCACACAAGGCAGGAACCTAACTCAGATCGCGTCTGATCTCGGTGTCTCTCGATCCACCGTTGCCTTTCATATGCGAAATATATTCCAGAAAACCGGAACTGGCAGACAGGCGGAACTCGTTGCTCTACTGCTCAAAAGATAATAGCGCCGGTGGGGTACTAGTCTATGGCTGTTGTCAAGGTACGGACCGA
>NZ_QGDB01000023.1 GCF_003149535.1 Falsochrobactrum shanghaiense
GACATCAAGGATCCGAACCAGAACATCAACTGGGTTCCGCCCCAAGGCGGCGAAGGACCGGTCTATGTAAACATGTAATGTTTACATTCAGGACCGTGTCCGTTTCGACCGCCGTGGAAGAAATGTCGGCGAAGGACCGGTTTACCCGAATATGTGAGAAGGAAACGAACTATGCAGATGATTCTCTTGGATCTGCTTGGCACCGGTAAAGGCGCATGATCGAAATTTCTCTGCTCAAGATTGGGCTTTCCTCATCTTTCTGCATGCATGGGCGGAAAACGGCTCCGTTGCAAACATTGGTTTAGCACGGGGCGCAGCTTAACTGCAGGCGCAATTATGCTGTGAGCGCTGTGAATTGTTGCTTGAGTGAAAGCGGTGCCGTTGAGCCGTAACTGCCTTGTAGCTTTCGCATCATGTGAATGAGTTCGATGCCGGCGAGCGTGATGCTGGCAGTGGCTTCCCGATTAGCAATGATACCCTGCTGCGAACCGTTCGCTGATATGATCGTCCGCCGCCAACGCCACCGAGTGTGGTCGGCATTGATGACTGGGCATGGCGACGCAATCACCAATATAGCTCTCTGTGCTGATCTCAGCAGGTCCTTGATAATTTCCTTTTGGGTGCGGCCACCGCGTCAGCGCAAGAAGAACAGTTTCCTATTCAAACTCCCACGTAGAGCACAGGTCTCATCATCGTGGCGAACGCACTGCTTTGCGTAGTGGCAGCTTTTGCGTCGCAATCGATTTACAGCCTTCGATCTAAAGTAAAATATAATTCCATTTATTTCTTGACACAAACCGGCTGAAATATCTAACTTCAGCCCAATCCGCAACACGACGGACCTTGGGAGGGAAACTTGAAACTTCGCACATTAATATCTGTTGGAATAACCGTAGCGGCTGGCGTGCTTTTGAATGGGACGATCATTGCCAACGCTACCGTTTTTGAAACAATCAAGCAGCGTGGACACCTCAAATGCGCCAGCTATGAAAATGTAGCCGGCATTTCCACGATCGACAGCAAGGGCGAATGGCGCGGGCTGGAGGTAGATTTCTGCCGCGCAGTCTCTGCAGCCGTTTTTGGCTCTCCCGACAAGGTCGAGTTCGTACCTTCCACATTCTCCACCGGCGTTACCGCAGTAAGCACTGGTGAGGTCGACCTGGCTGGCCTCGCAATTACTATGAATATCTCGCGTGATACCGACCTTGGCTTCGATTTCATTGGCCCGCTCGTTTTCACCGGCCTTGGCTTTATGGTTCACAAGGATCTGGAAGCGAAGACATTTGAAGATTTGGACGGTGCGTCGATCTGCATATCGGCAGGCACCAACCATAGCACGCTGATTACAGAAGTGTTTCGCCAGAGAGGCATTACGTTCAAACCAGTTGCATTCGCCGAAAGCGCTCAGCGGCTTGAAGCTTATGAGAGTAATCGCTGCGATGTCTACACTACAGAAATCCCGATCCTCGCCGCCACCCGCGAGCGCCTGAAAGACCCCACCGCTCACGATATCCTCGAAGAAGTCTATCAGAAATCCTTCACCGGTATGTTCACACGTGAGATCGACCCGAAATGGGTCAATGTTGTGCGCACGACCTATTACGGGCTCATCGAAGCCGAAGAGCTGGGTATCAATCAGGCCAATATCGATGAGATGCAGAAGTCTGAAGACCCTGAAATCCAGCGGTTCCTCGGTGTTGCGGGCAATGTTGGGGAAGCTATGGGTATTCCCAATGATTTCATGGTCAAGGTCCTTCAGTCAGTGGGAAATTATGACGATATTTGGCAGCGGAACCTCGGTGCTAACTCGCCAATGAAGCTACCGCGCGGCATGAACGAGCTCTACACCAATGGTGGCCTGCTCTGGTCGCCGACATGGCGTTGAGATGACAGCATAAAGACAGCGGTACTCTTTACCGCTCCTGCATCCTTTGCGTCTTCACCAAAGCCTTTTGGTCTGGAATCTTATGCTGTCAGCTGTGGTCTTATGGAAAAAACCTTGGTTTCGAGCCCGGGTTTATCAGTTCGTGCTCGTCGTCGGGATTATCGGTGTCGCCGGGTTCTTCATCCACAATGCGATGAATTCCCCGACGATCGGGACGCGTGGTTTTTCTTTCGCGTTCCTGTTCGAGCCGAGTGGTTTCGAAATGGGCGAGAACGTCTTTGGCGTGTCCCCCGACGATCCGAACTGGAAGGTGTTTCTTGCCGGTTTGATGAATACGATCATCGTCTCGGTTGTCGCAATTATCGTGTGTGCGGTGGTGGGGTTTTTTATTGCGTTGGCTCGAATATCCCATCGCCAATGGTTGTCTAACCTTGCGCTGCTTTATATCGAGATCAACCGTAACCTTCCGCTGCTGCTGCACCTTCTTTTCTGGTATGCGGTCTGTCGAAGCTTTCCATCGCCGCGACATGCAGAAGCGGTATGGCCAGGTATATTTGCGACCAATCGCGGGCTGGTCCTTCCAGAATTCAATTTCCAAGCCACGCCTTTCGTATGGTGCCTGAGCGTTGCCGGTCTAATTCTGCTGGCGGTGGGATGGGTAAAACGTGAACAATCGGCACGTCTCTCGCTTAACCTTAAACTCTGTGGGGGAGCGGCACTGCTTGCAGGCGTTCTTTTCGGCACCAGCGCCGCGTGGCCAGAATTGTCTGGTTTGCGATTCCGCAATGCCTGGATCGTTACTCCCGAGTTTATTGCGCTTCTGGTTTCGTTGGCGATCTATCAGTCTGGCTTCTTCGCTGAAACGGTGCGCTCCGGCATTATGGGCGTTGATCGAGGGCAGCGTGAAGCTGCTGCCAGTCTTGGTTTAAGCAAGGCCAGAACCCTTCGTTTGATTGTTATGCCGCAGGCATTGCGTATCATGGTGCCGCCGATGATCAGCCAGTTTGGAGGGCTTATCAAGAACAGCTCTCTTGGTGTGCTGATTGCTTATCCAGAAGTTGTACGGATCAGTATGGCAGCCAGCGTCGACACGGGCCGCATCGTCGAGTGCACGTTGATCATCATGGCAAGCTTCCTGGTCATCAATCTCCTGCTTTCCGCACTCATGACCTGGTTGAACAAAAGGGTAGCGTTCGTTGATGCTTAGCTCTGTTGAAATCGAGACGCCGCGATCAGCCTCTCTTGTTGCTGTTGCAGGACGCATCCTGCGTCTTGTTATCCTCTGTGCCGTTGGTTACATGGTCTTCGACTGGCTGGTTCTCAGCAGCGTCACAGCGCCCGCTACTTACGCCGAGTGCCGCGACGCAGGTGGCGCCTGCATCGCATTTCTACAGGATAAGTGGCGGCTGATCCTCTTTGGTCTTTATCCATATGATCAGCAGTGGCGCGCAGCGATCGCCACCATTCTTATTCTGGGTTTGGTTGCAACGCTTGCAATGCCGGTCTTTTGGCAGACCAGATCGCGTCGGCGGACCCTGGCAGCAGGCAGCGTTGCCTGCTTCGCCCTCATCTGGTGGCTTCTTTTCGGCGGGTTTGGTCTTTCCAGCGTTCCTTTACGTAATTTGAGCGGATTGCCGATGACGCTTTTCATGGCTTCGGTCGGCCTTTCTGTCAGCTTTGTGCTGGCAATCCTGCTTGCGCTTGGCCGGAAATCCGATATGCCGCTGTTTCGTTGGATCTGTACGGGCTATATCGAGTTCATTCGCGCTATTCCATTGATCTCGGCGTTGTTTCTGGCGGTTTTCGTTCTGCCAATTGTCCTTCCCAGCGACTGGGACATTCCACCGCTTCTGCGCGCAATCGTTGCCTATGTGATGTTTTTCTCTGCCTATATGGCCGAGAATATTCGTGGCGGTCTACAGGCCCTGCCGCTAAGCCAGTATGCGGCGGCTAAGGCGATCGGAATGACTTACTGGCAAGCGCAGAAGCTGGTCATCCTCCCTCAGGCGATAAGGATATCGCTGCCATCGCTTATCAATACATCGATCTCCGGGCTCAAGGATACTTCACTGGTCATGGTGGTCTCCATGCTCGATTTGCTCGGCACGGCAAATGCCGCGAAGGCCGACGCCAACTGGCAGGGACTTTTTCTCGAAGCTTATCTGTTCGTCGGGATCATCTACATCATGCTTTGCGCATCCATGAGCTACTACGGGCGATGGATCGAAAAGCGTCTGCAAACGGGGCAGAGAGACACAAAAAATGGATGATCATCGCGCTATTGTTCAGTTTCAGGCCGTCCATAAATGGTTTGGCCCATTGCATGTCCTGAAGGACATTAACCTTGAGATTACCAAGGGCGAATGCGTCGTGCTTTGCGGGCCTTCGGGGTCCGGAAAATCCACTCTTTCCTACTGCATTAACGGCCTTGCGCCCTATGAACAGGGAAGTGTTCTGGTGAACGGCATCAAGATTTCCGAGCGAGATGGCACGGCGCATGATGTGCGCAAGTCGGTCGGCATGATTTTTCAGCGCTACAACCTTTTCCCGCATCTGTCGGTGATGGAAAACTGCATGCTCGGTCCGATGACGGTGCTCGGTGAAAACGACAATGTAGCGCGGGAAAGAGCTGAGCAGTTTCTCGCCCGCGTCAACATGCTCGGTCATGCGTCGAAATATCCGGACACCCTGTCGGGAGGACAGCAGCAGCGCGTGGCCATTGCACGCGCACTTTGCATGCAACCGGAAATCCTGATCATGGACGAACCGACATCAGCGCTCGATCCGGAAATGGTGGGCGAGGTTCTCGATGTCATGAGCGATCTCGCGAGGAGCGGCATCACCATTGTCGCTGTTACGCACGAGATGGGTTTTGCCCGTCGAATAGCCAGTCGTATCGTGTTCATGGAAGCCGGTCGCATCATAACGGTGCGCCCGCCAGCCGAATTTTTCGACCCCGACTTGCAGGATGATCGGGTGAGTACGTTCCTGTCTCAGGTGCTTCATTGATCGCGCAGCGCAACAGCCAGTCCCCGGAGGAGGCACAGATGACATATGAGCAGATAACGGAACTTCCTGAGAATGGGTCTTCGTGGGAAGAACTGAGACAGCGTCTGGAGGGTTTCAAGGAAAAAGACTTCGATTGGAAAGCGGGCCGTCTTCCAAGCTATACATACTATTTCAATGAAGAAACGCTTGAGGTTCAACGAAAGGCCTATGCCATGTTCATTGGCGAAAACGGCCTTGGGGCAGGTCGTGCGTTTCCGAGCCTTTCTGCGATGCAGCAGGACATATTTGCGATGTGTCTTCCGCTGTTTCATGCGCCGGAAGGTGCCGGTGCATCCTTCACATCTGGCGGAACCGAAAGCGTGTTCATCATCACAAAAACTGCGCGCGACAGGGCCCGCGCAAAGCGCAATGAGGCACAGGGCACGTTTAACATCGTCACGTCCTACGCGGCTCATCCGTGCCTCGACAAAGCGGCCCATTATCTTGGCATTGAAATTCGCCGCACACCGCTTTCACCGGAAAACAGCGCCGACCCGGCTGCAATCACGGCTGCAATTGATGACCGCACGATCATGATCTACTCGTCCGCGCCGAGCTATCCGCATGGACGCATTGATCCGATCACAGAGCTTGCAGAAATATCGAAGTCGCGAGACCTGTGGCTGCATGTCGATGCCTGCTGGGGGGGCTTCGTATCTCCTTTTGCCACCATGCTTGGCTATCAACTTCCCGAATGGGATTTCGCAGTAGAAGGCGTTACCAGCATCTCGGTCGATTTGCACAAGTTCGGCTATACAGCCAAAGGCGCCAGCCTCGCAATCTATGCGGACAAGGCTTTGCAGGCCTATGAAGGTTTTGAATCTGGCAACTGGCCGCGCGGAACCTATGCCACACCGACATTTATGGGATCGAAACCGGCTGGTTCCGTCGCTTCGACGTGGGCTGTTCTCAATTATATGGGGCGGCAGGGTTATCTGGAGGCGACACGCAGGACGATGGAAGCGACTCGTCTTCTAATGGAAGGCATCAACGGAATCAAGGGATTGGCCTGCGTTGACCAGAAGCTGGAAAGCAATCTGTTTGTCTACGTTGCTACCGATCCGACAATCGACATCATGGCTGTTGCGGATAGATTGGAAGCGAAGGGATGGATGCGCGGACGCATGCGAGAACCTCTTGGTATCCATCAGGGGGTTAACCCTGCCCATCTGGACACGGTGGAAGAGTACATCGAGGCCGTCAAGGAAGCGGTCGCCCATGTTCGTTCGACCGCAGCCACCGCCGATTACGATGAACACAGTTACTGAATGCGCAAGCACCAGCAAGGAAAGAGAAATGACTGAGATGACTGGGCAGGCACTGGGCGAAAAACGTGGCGCTGCAGACATGGTCCACCGGGATCTACAGCAGATGCTTGCAGGGGATGTGGACTGGCGTAACGGACGCCTACAGGGGCTGAACCATTTTGGTGGCGACGACGTGCTTGAGGTCGCGCAGCAGGCTTACGATGTGTTCTCCTCCACCAATCCTGTCAGCCGTCGCGCGTTTCCAAGCGTCGGGCGCTTGCAGGATGAGATTATTGCATCAGCAGTGAGATTGATGGGCGGCCAGGGCGGTGAATGCGGCACGGTCACATCCGGCGGGACCGAAAGTATCTTTATGGCCATGCTGGGCGCGCTTGAACGTTTTCGTCTGCGCAACCCTGACGCCCGGCCCGAACTTGTCATTCCCGAAACTGCTCATCCCGCCTTCAACAAACATGCCCATTATTTTGGTGTGAAGGCAATACGGGTTCCGGTGGGGCAAGATTTCCGCGCGGATCCTGTGGCCATGGAAAAGGCCATTGGGCCAAATACGATGATGATCGTTGGGTCCGCTCCGAGCTATCCTTGCGGCCTGTTCGATCCGATCACGGAGATTGCGGAGATTGCCGTACGGCATGATGTGTGGATGCATGTCGATGCCTGCATCGGCGGCTTTCAGGCACCGTTCGTCAAGTTATTGGGATATAATATTCCAGAGTTTGGCTTTACCGTTCCAGGTGTCTGCTCAATCTCGGCGGACCTTCACAAATATGGATTCACACTCAAGGGCGCATCGGTCGTCCTGTTCGGTAACGAGGAAATGCGTGAGCGAACACTGTTCCGTTTCACCGACTGGCCGCGCGGCCTTTATATGACGGATTCTTTTTCCGGCACCCGTTCGGGCGGCCCTATCGCTGCGGCGTGGGCTGTTATGCGCTATCTTGGATATGAGGGATATGTAGCACTTAACCGCCGTATCATGACGATGCGGGATGATCTGATTCTACGGCTTGAAAAGCTAGACTGTGAACTCGTCGGCAAACCGGAACTCTCGCTCATTGCGATCTGCCCACGCAACGCCGATCTTGCCATCGTATCGGACGAGATGGCCAAGCGTGGCTGGATTCTTAATCTGCTGCTTGAACCAAAGGGAATTCAGATCATGCTGAATATTTCCCATGAAGGACACATGGAAACTTTCGCTGATGATCTGGAATACAGCATTTCAGCTGCTCGAAATAAATCCGGAGGTGTCTTATCAGTTGAATATTGATAAATTATCTCCTCCATAAATGGATGAGCGACAACTTTCATATCAAGTCTCTGTCTGAGGTGGATTACAATTGAGAAAACGGTCACCCTCCACACGGAATGCAGGTGCTCAACCAGGCTCTGCTACCGCATTGGTTCGCGGCTTACATATTCTTCGTGCCTTTACTGCTTCAGACAAGTCTCTAGGAAATCAAGATTTACTTGATCGTACCGGATTGCCAAAGGCGACGGTTTCGCGCCTGACCGCGGTGCTGACTGCTCTGGGTTATCTGGATTATGATGAGAATCTGGGGCGTTATTCGATCGGGGCAGCAACGATTGCGCTTGGCTATGGTGCTCTTAGCACGATGCCGATCGTGCGGGTGGCCCAGCCTATTCTTGATGAACTGGCTGAATCGACCGGCGGGTCAACTGCTATCGGCAGACGGGAAGGCATCGACATGATCTATCTCGTTAATTCGCGTGCGGCGGGGCCGGTTTCGCTGCGTCTTAACACCGGTTCGCGCCTGCCGATGTGGTGTTCAGCGATGGGACTTTCCTGGATGGCTGCGCAAAACACGGAAGAACGGGCGCGTATGTTGAAGCGTCTTATTGCCTCTGAACCTGCACAGGAGGCAATCATCAGGCAAAACGTGGAGAAGGCGCTCGAAGAGTTCCGCAGGCATGGGAGTGTAACTACTTTCGGCACTTGGTACAGCTATATCAACGCTGTTGGCATCCCGCTTCTTCCTCGGGACGGATCGCCGCTGATGGTACTTACCTGTGGCGGTATCGTGGACATTCTGCCTCGTGAACAATGCGAAGGTGAAGTGCGGGAGAAAGTACATCGTGCCGCGAGCAAGATTATACAAACTTTATCGTAATAGATTGTTTTCAGAAAGAGTCCGTGTTCATGGATAATATCTGCTTGTCAGGGAAGGATAAAGAGGAGTTGCAAGCGGCCTTTGACGGCTTGCGGCAAGCATTGCGCGACGCTGGCTTTAAAGAAAGTGAGGGCAAAATCGAGCCGCCGACTGAGCAAATTACTCTTTTCAACTGCAAGCTCGAGAATGACAACACTGGATGGCCGCTTTCCTAACTCTGCCGTTTAGAAGCGGTCGGGCAGGACCCACCCCATAACAGATGTAAGCGGCCTTGCTCTGTAGTGACCGGCACAGGCTTTAAAGCAGCCGTGACGCCCGCCCGCTACGCCTTTTGGCATTGTTGTAATAGTCCGACGCTTGTTGCACGGAGCGATGGCGGGATTGTTCCATGGCTTCAGGCAGGGGAATGCCACGATTGGCGGCTTCGGTGAGATAGCCGGAGCGTAGGCCATGGGCAGAAAATTCCGCCGGGTCGAGACCGGCCATTTGTGCCCGCCGCTTGACGATGGCGTTGACGGCACTGGGTTCCAGTGCCCGCGTGGAAACATTGCCCCAGCGATCGATCTTGCG